>NZ_LGDV01000096.1 GCF_001280015.1 Streptomyces sp. MMG1121 | reverse complement strand
CAGTGGCCCCCCGTTTCCCCCGTTCCCCCCTCGGGTCACCCCCCGGTGACCCCGGCCTTCAGGCGACCAGCTCGCCGAAGGCGTCCTCCTCGTCACGGCCGAAGCTGAGGACCTCGTCCTCGCGCAGCCGGCGCAGCGAGCGCCAGATGCTGGACTTCACCGTGCCGACACTGATGTTGAGGATCTCCGCGATCTCCGGGTCCGTACGGCCCTCGTAGTAGCGCAGGACCAGCATGGTGCGCTGGAGTTCGGAGAGCCGGGCCAGCGCCTGCCACAGGACCGCGCGCAGTTCGGTGCCGCGCATCGCGTCCGTGTCGGAGGGCGTCTCCGGCAGTTCCTCGGTCGGGTACTCGTTGAGCTTGCGGCGCCGCCAGGCGCTGATGTGCAGGTTGGTCATGGTGCGGCGGAGGTACCCGCCGACCGCGGCCTTGTCGCTGATCCGGTCCCACGCCTTGTACGTCGAGAACAGCGCGCTCTGCAGCAGGTCCTCGGCCTCGAAGCGGTCGCCGGTCAGATGGTAGGCGGTGGCGTACAGGGAGGCGCGGCGCTCCTGGACGTAGGCGGTGAACTCCGCCTCCGTCAGCGAGCGGCGCTGCTCCCCCGAGTCCTCCCTGTACGTGGCTGCCCCGACAGCGCCCATGACGGCTGCCGCCGCGGTCCCCGTGCCGCCTTCCCCCGTGTGGGCGTCGACCACCGACATGTACGCCGGGTGCTGACGCCCGGTGCCGCGAGCGCACCCCCGCCCGCTCACGGCACCGGACTTCTCGGAACCCCGGTGCACGTCGTGCAGGCGCGTGACCACTGCGCTGGTGCTGATGCTGTGCAGCGTGTTCATCTCGCGCTCCCCGTCGTGGACTTCCGGTGGTTCGGTCCTGCCCGGGCCGGCTCCGGCTGGCTGCCTGCCCGTGACCAAAAGACTGCCGGGGCCACTTCATGGCCGTGTCCGCCGACTGTCACAGACCTGTCACAGGGGCACGGTCCAGGATCGTCACAGGAAGTGCACATGTCGTGGCGGTAGGGAAGGCCTGGTGCGGGCAGGTCGTAGGACACCCGGTCCATGGGCCAGAATGAGCCCGTGCCTTCCCTGTTGCTGATCGAGGACGACGACGCCATCCGCACGGCCCTGGAGCTCTCTCTGACGCGCCAGGGTCACCGGGTGGCGACCGCTGCCAGCGGTGAGGACGGTCTGAAGCTGCTGCGCGAGCACCGGCCCGACCTGATCGTGCTGGACGTGATGCTGCCCGGCATCGACGGCTTCGAGGTGTGCCGCCGGATCCGGCGCACCGACCAGCTGCCGATCATCCTGCTGACCGCGCGCAGTGATGACATTGATGTCGTGGTCGGCCTGGAGTCGGGGGCCGACGACTACGTCGTCAAACCCGTCCAGGGCCGGGTGCTGGACGCCCGGATCCGGGCCGTGCTGCGGCGCGGGGAGCGTGAGTCCAGCGATTCGGCGTCCTTCGGCAGCCTTGTCATCGACCGCTCGGCGATGACCGTGACGAAGAACGGCGAGGACCTCCAGCTGACCCCGACCGAGCTGCGGCTGCTGCTGGAGCTGAGCCGGCGGCCCGGTCAGGCCCTGTCCCGGCAGCAGTTGCTGCGGCTGGTGTGGGAGCACGACTACCTGGGTGACTCGCGCCTGGTGGACGCGTGTGTGCAGCGGCTGCGGGCCAAGGTCGAGGACGTGCCGTCGTCCCCGACCCTGATTCGTACCGTCCGTGGCGTCGGCTACCGCCTGGACACCCCTCAGTGACGGACGGCCGAGGGGGGCTGCGCGGCTGGACCGCGGGGCGTACGAGGAGTCTGGCGCGGCTGCGCTTCACCAGCCTCAGGCTGCGCCTGGTCGTCGTCTTCGCACTGGTGGCCCTGACGGCCGCGGTGTCGGCGTCGGGCATCGCCTACTGGCTGAACCGGGAGGCGGTGCTCACCCGCGCCCAGGACGCGGTGCTGCGCGACTTCCGGCAGGAGATGCAGAACCGCGCGGGCGCGCTGCCCGCGCATCCCTCACAGGACCAGCTCCAGCGCACCGCCGGACAGATGGCGACCAGCAGCCAGAGCTTCAGTGTGCTGCTGGTCGGCCAGGACGCCGCCGGCAAGACGGTGTACGGCAACTCGGGCGGCATCAACGGCTTCTCGCTGGAGGACGTGCCCAAGTCGCTGCGCGCGGCCGTGAACAAGCAGCAGAAGGTGACCGACGCCAACAAGGAGCCGTACCACCTGTACTGGCAGCGGGTCGTGGACCACGGCACGCCGTATCTGGTGGCCGGTACGAAGGTGATCGGCGGCGGTCCGACCGGCTACATGGCGAAGACCCTGGAACCGGAGGCCAAGGACCTCAACTCGCTGGCCTGGTCGCTGGGCATCGCCACCGGTCTCGCACTGATCGGCGCCGCGCTGCTCGCGCAGGCCGCCGCCACGACCGTGCTGAAGCCGGTGCACCGGCTGGGAGTCGCCGCCCGGCGCCTCGGCGAGGGCAGGCTGGACACCCGGCTGCGGGTGTCCGGAACCGATGAACTCGCCGATCTGTCACGGACGTTCAACAACGCGGCCGAGGCGCTGGAGAAGCGGGTCGCCGACATGGCCGCCCGCGACGACGCCTCCCGCCGCTTCGTCGCCGACATGTCCCACGAACTGCGCACCCCGCTGACCGCCATCACCGCCGTGACGGAGGTGCTGGAGGAGGAGCTGGAGTTCGAGTCCGGGAGCATCGACCCGATGATCGAGCCGGCCGTACGGCTGGTGGTGAGCGAGACACGACGGCTGAACGACCTGGTCGAGAACCTGATGGAGGTCACCCGCTTCGACGCGGGCACCGCCCGGCTGGTGCTGGACGACGTCGACGTCGCCGACCAGATCACCGCCTGCATCGACGCCCGGGCCTGGCTGGACGCCGTCGAGCTGGACGCCGAGCGCGGTGTCCACGTCCGCCTCGACCCGCGCCGGCTGGACGTCATCCTCGCCAACCTGATCGGCAACGCGCTCAAACACGGCGGGTCGCCGGTGCGGGTGTCGGTGCGGCTGGCCGACGAGGATGTCGTCATCCGGGTCCGCGACCACGGGCCGGGCATCCCCGAGGACGTCCTGCCGCACGTGTTCGACCGCTTCTACAAGGCGAGCGCCTCCCGGCCGCGCTCCGAGGGCAGCGGCCTGGGCCTGTCCATCGCCATGGAGAACGCCCACATCCACGGCGGCGAGATCACCGCCGCCAACTCGCCCGAGGGCGGCGCGGTGTTCACCCTGCGGCTGCCGCGGGACGCCTCGCGGCTGACCGAGGAGCCCGACGAGGGCACGGACAACGACACGCCCGACACGAACGACAGTCCCGGAAAGGAGGGGTCATGACCGTACGACGCCTGCTGGCGCTGCCCCTCCTGGGCCTGCTGCTCACCGGCTGCGGCATCCGGGCCACTCAGGTGCCGACCGACTTCGGGGCGGCGCCCTCCCGGGTGCCGTGCTCGCTGGCCGGACCCGACCAGGCCACGCAGTCCGCGCAGGGGGTGCCCGTGCAGGTCTTCCTGCTGTGCGCGTCGTCGCTGGTGACGGTCGACCGGACGGTACGCGTTCCCGACGGCACCCCGGACGTCCAGCGCCGGGTGATCGTGGCACAGGGCCTGCTGGACCAGCTCGCGGCGTCCCCCTCGGCCGCCGAGCGCTCCGCGGGCTACACGACGTACGTGCCGGGCGGCCTGAGCGTGAGCGGGCCCGGCCCGAAGGACCCCGAGGACATGCTCCGGCTGAGCACGGCTCCCGCACGGCTCACCTCCTACGCCCTGGCCCAGCTGGTGTGCACGCTCTCCGACTCGGCGGCGACGGAGGGCGACGGCTCGGTCATCCTGGCCGGCCCCGTGCCCGACTCCCCCCGCCGCTACGCCTGCACGGACGAGGTCCGCAACCGTCCGGGCAACACCGCGCCGCCGTCGAGCGAGGTGGCGGAAAGGTAGCGGGGTGCGCCTCCAGAGGCGCGGGGGCCGTATCGACGGCCGCACGCACAACGGCGGAACCGATCGGGCCCGGCGCTGCGTCTACGGGGTCGTGCAGCGTCAAGGCTCCTTCGGCGGCAGTGCCACGATCCGCATCCGGGTGACAGGGGGTGTCCTCCTCGTCGCGCACCTCGCCCTCGTCGCCTGGCTGACGCTGCGCCCTCTGCACGTCCCCTGGGTGACGCCCCCCAATCTGCACCCCCTGGCCGGCATCCGGGGCGACCTGGCGCTCGGCGGGCGGGAAGCCGCCCGGCGCATCGGCGAGGGCCTGGCCCTGCTCGCCCCGCTGGGTGTGCTGCTGCCGACGGCGCACGGCAGGCTCGCGGTCTCCCCGCTCGCCTCCCTGCTGCGTACGGCCGCGACGGGCGCCCTGGTCTCGCTGGGCATCGTGCTGCTCCAGACCGGCGTGCCCGGCCGGGTCGTGGACGTCGACTCGCTGCTGCTGAACACCGCCGGCGTCGTCCTGGCCCACCTGGCGGTCGTGCCGACGGGCCGGGCCTGGCTGCGGCGGCGGGACGCGCGCGAGGACACCGGGGCCGGGGGCGAACGGCCCGTCACCGTCCAGGAGGAGCTGCCTCAGGGTCGTACCCCGACGATTCCCAGGGTCGGGATCGCCCCGTAGAGCGACGCTTCGTCCTCTTCGTCTCCGTACCGTGGAAGAAGGTCGAGGGACGCCACCGGGGCGGCCCCGGCCACCGGCCCGACAGCGGGCCGACGACGACTCAGGAGCCGAGATGACCGCCCTTGCCCGCCCCACCCACGGCCGCGTGATCGGCGGAGTGTGCGCCGCGCTGGCCCGGCGCTTCGGCACTTCCGCGACGACGATGCGAGTGATCTTCCTGCTGTCCTGCCTGCTGCCGGGCCCGCAGTTCCTGCTCTACATAGCCCTGTGGATCCTGCTGCCGTCCGAGGAGAAGTCGCGCACCGCCTGGTAGGACGGAGGCGTTGCGCGCACGAACGCCGCTGGGGCGCCCCGGACAACTCCGGGGCGCCCCAGCGGCGTCGTACGACCGTCGCCGTCAGCCGAGCGGGATGCCGTTCACCGGCACACCGTGCGTGGGCAGGCCCGTGTGGCTCACCGGCATCCCGCCGAGCAGCCCGGCGACCGGCGCGGTCGGGTCCTTGGCGAGCGCCTTCGCGACGGCCGGCTTCGCGGCGGCCACCGAGGCCCCCATGGCACCCCGCCCCTGGGTCAGCGCCTCGGCGGCACCCGGCAGCGTCTGGCCCGCGTTCCCGGTCGGCAGCGACTGGGTCACGGCGCCCAGGGCCTGCGTGGCGTCCGGGACGGCCGGGGCCGCGTTGGCCGCGCCCGCGCCGGCGGCGGCGAAAGCGGCACCGAGGGCGGCGACACCCAGGGTCTTGGCAGCAGACTGCTTCATGGTGAATGCGTCCTTGAATGCGGAGACGGAAGATCACAAACGATCTGAGCGGTCCACGACCGTAAACATGCCGGACCACCGGCCGCAAACACCGAAATGCGGACACCCTGTGAAAGCGTGTCCACATTCCAGGCCGGGACGGGGGCCCAACTAGCCCTGTGAATCCACGGAACCGCTGGTGGAGACCGTCTGCCGGAACAGCCATTCGGATTTCAGCTCGGCATATCCAGGCTTGATGACGTCATTGATCATCGCAAGCCGTTCATCGAAAGGAATGAACGCTGATTTCATCGCATTGACGGAGAACCACTGCAGATCGTCGAGCGTGTAACCGAATGCCTCGACGAGATGCTCGAATTCCCGGCTCACGCTGGTGTGCGACATCAGCCGGTTGTCGGTGTTCACGGTGGCCCGGAAGTGCAGCCGGCGCAGCAGCCCGATCGGATGCTCGGCGTACGAGGGCGCGGCGCCGGTCTGCAGGTTGGAGCTGGGGCACAGCTCCAACGGGATCCGCTTGTCCCGGACGTACGACGCCAGCGGGCCGAGCCGCACCGAGCCGTCCTCGCGGACCTCGATGTCGTCGATGATCCGCACCCCGTGCCCGAGCCGGTCGGCGCCGCACCACTGCAGCGCCTGCCAGATGGACGGCAGCCCGAAGGCCTCGCCGGCGTGGATGGTGAAGTGGTTGTTCTCGCGCTTGAGGTACTCGAAGGCGTCCAGGTGCCGGGTGGGCGGATAGCCCGCCTCCGCGCCCGCGATGTCGAAGCCGACCACGCCGGAGTCCCGGTGCCGGTTGGCGAGTTCGGCGATCTCCAGCGAGCGGGCCGCGTGCCGCATGGCGGTCAGCAGGGCACCGACCCGGATGCGCCGGCCGTTCTCCCGGGCGAGCCGCTCGCCCTGCCGGAACCCCTCGTCGACGGCCTCGACCACCTCCTCCAGGGTGAGCCCGTTCTCCAGGTGCTGCTCGGGCGCGTACCGCACTTCGGCGTAGACGACCCCGTCCTCGGCGAGGTCCTCGGCGCACTCGCGCGCGACCCGGATCAGCGCGTCCCGGGTCTGCATCACGCCGACGGTGTGCTTGAAGGTCTCCAGATACCGTTCCAGCGAGCCGGAGTCGGCGGCCTCGTGGAACCAGATGCCCAGCTTGTCCGGGTCGGTCTCGGGAAGGTCGGCGTACCCGGTCTCCTGGGCGAGTTCGGCGACGGTCCCGGGGCGGAGACCGCCGTCCAGGTGATCGTGCAGCAGAACCTTGGGCGCCCGGCGGATCTGGTCCGGCGTCGGAACATGCGCCGGGACACTCGCCGTTACGGTCCCCGTCGATGCGGTCTGGCTCGTCTGGCTCGTCATTTCCGCACTCTAACGCCTACGCGCGTAGAGCACCTGGTGAACGCGTCGGCTCTTTCACACCACTTTTCCGGCGCTTTCCCGTCGATACGCAACGGTGACCGCACGTACGGGTTTCGTACACCGCCCCTTCTGACACTGTTCTGTCATGGGACAGCAAGCGACGCCGGTCCGAACGGCCAGGCTGGGAAAGGCAGTCGGCCCGGCGCCGACGGCGGTGAGCGGAGCGGTGCTGCTGCTCCCCGGCGGGGAGGAGATGTCCGCCCGCCCGCCGTCCCCCGTACGGGCGATGGCCGCGGTCCGCGCACTGGGCCGCGCGTTCGCCCGCGCGGGCCGCGCCGAGGGGCTGGCCGTGCACACCGTGCGCTACCGCTACCGGGGCTGGAACGGCGGCGAGGCGCATCTGGCGAGGGACGCCGAGTGGGCGGCCGACGAGGTCGTACGGCGGTACGGGGACGTTCCCGTGTGCCTGGTCGGGCTGGACATGGGCGGCCGGGCGGCGCTGCGGGCGGGCGGACACGAGGCCGTCAACTCCGTTGTGGCACTCGCTCCTTGGCTCCCGGAGGACGACATGGCCGCACCCGCCGAGCCGGTGCGGCAGCTCGTGGGGCGACGCGTGCTGATCGCGCACGGGACGAACGACGAGCGGACCGATCCCGAGCTGTCGTTCCGGTTCGCGGCGCGGGCGAAGAAGGTGAACCGGGAGGTGTGCCGGTTCGAAGTGCATTCCGACGGACACGGGTTGCGCGGGCACCGGGATGAAGTGGTGTGCCTTTCCCTCGATTTCATGATGGGAGCGCTGTTCGGGGAGCCGCTGTCCCGGCCCGTGGAGGACGCGCTCGCCGCTCCGCCGCCCATCGGTCTGCGGATGCCGTTGGCTGCGGGGTTCGGCAAGTCGTTGAGGCGGTAGGGGGTTCAGGTCGGCAGGAGGTTGCCCCTTCTTGAGAGCAGGAACTTCTTGAAGGCCGCCACCGGGGGTGTGTCCGGGCGGTCCGCCAGCCAGGCCACGCCGATTTCGCGGGCCGCCCTGGGGGCGGTCACCGTCAGTTCCACGACTCCCGGCCTCGGAACCGTGGGCGGGGGCAGGAGGGCGACCCCCAGGCCCGCCGCCACCAGGCCCCTCAGCGTCTCCGCCTCCTCTCCCTCGAAGGCGACCCTCGGGCGGAAACCCGCCTCGCGGCACAGGGCGTCGGCGATGCGGCGCAGGCCGTAACCGGGTTCCAGGGTGACGAAGGTTTCGTCGGCGGCCTCGGCCAGGCGGATGCGTCTGCGGGTGGCCAGGGGGTGGTCGGCGGGGACGACCAGGCGGAGTTTCTGTTCGTCCAGGCGGCGGGCGACCAGGTCGGGGGCGTCGGGGACCGGGGCGGTCAGGCACAGGTCCAGCTCGCCCGCGCGCAGGCGCTCCAGCATGGCCTCGCCGTGGTTCTGGACCAGGCTGAAGCGGATGCGCGGGTGGTCGGCGCGGAAGGCGTGCAGGAGGCCGGGTACGGTCTCGGCGCCCATGGTGTGCAGGAAGCCGAAGGCGACCTTGCCGGTGGCCGGGTCGGCGTCGGCGCGGACCTCCTCGGCGGCCCGCTCGACCTCGGCGAGCGCGCGTTCGGCCGAGGCGAGGAAGGTGCGGCCGGCGGTCGTGAGGGACACGGTGCGGCCGTGCCGGGCGAACAGGTCGACGCCGAGGTCCTGCTCCAGACGGACCATCGCGCGCGAGAGCGTGGACTGCGGGACGTTCAGCTCGTGGGCGGCCCTGGTCACGTGCTCGGTGCGGGCCACGGCGGCGAAGTACGCGAGGCGGGGCGCGAGCACCTTGGACATCTCAGACATGTCTTCTGTGTCACTGTTCGGTGACAGGCGAGCCTGTGACCTCTGTTGATGCACCATGGGAACGATTATGGCGATTCCATGCATTGGACGCATGAGAGGGGCCGTCCTACGGTCGAGACATGTCTCCCGCCAGTACCGGGGCGTCCACCACCGTGGACGCCACCGCGCCCGTCCCCGTCGCCGACACCCCCGACTCCGACTCCCGTATGACACCGGGCGGCCCCGGCTACCGCCGGATGAGCTTCGCCCTCTTCCTCGCCGGAGTCGCCACCTTCGCGCTCCTGTACTCCACGCAGGCCCTGCTGCCGCTGATCTCCGGGGAGTTCGGGGTCGAGGCGAGCGAGGCCAGCTGGACCGTGGCGGCCGCGACCGGCGGACTGGCGCTGTTCGTGCTGCCGATGAGCGCCCTGTCGGAGCGCTTCGGCCGCCGTACGGTGATGACGGCCTCGCTGGCCGTCGCGGTGAGCGTCGGCATGCTGGTGCCGTTCGCGCCGTCGCTCGGTGTGCTGGTGGTGCTGCGGGCGGTGCAGGGCGCGGCACTGGCCGGTCTGCCGGCCTCGGCGACGGCCTACCTGGCCGAGGAGGTCCGGCCGAAGGCACTGGTCACGGCGATCGGCCTGTTCGTCGCGGGCAACAGCGTCGGCGGCATGAGCGGCCGGGTGATCACCGGCTGGGTGGCCCAGGAGTGGGGCTGGCGGGTCTCGGTCGGCGTGATCGGCGCGATCGCCGTCGGCTGCGCGGTGGCCTTCCGGCTGCTGCTGCCGGCGCCGCGGCACTTCACGGCGGGCTCGCTGCGCCCCCGCGTCCTGCTGGGCACGGTCCGCACGCACCTCGCGGACCCGCTGCTGCGTCGGCTGTACGCGATCGGCGCGCTGTTCATGACGGTGTTCGGCGGCGTGTACACGGTGATCGGCTACCGCCTGACGGAGGCGCCGTTCGGGCTGCCGCAGGGCATCATCGGCTCGATCTTCCTGGTCTACCTGGTGGGCACGGTGTCCGCGTCCACGGCGGGCCGGCTGGTGGGCCGCCTCGGCCGCCGGGGCGCGCTCTACCTGGCGGGCGGGACGACGGCGGCCGGTCTGCTGCTCTCGCTGGCGCCCTCGCTGCCGCTGGTGCTGCTGGGCCTGGTGCTGATCACGGCGGGCTTCTTCGCGGGGCACGCGGTGGCGTCCTCGGCGGTCAGCAAGACGGCCACCCACGGCCGGGCCCAGGCCGCGGCGCTCTACCAGTCCGTGTACTACATCGGCTCCAGCGTCGGCAGCACGGTCGGCTCGATGGCCTTTCACGCGGACGGCTGGGGCGGCACGGTCGGGGTGGGTCTCCTCGCGGTCGTCGGTGTCGTCACGATCACCGTCGCCGGTTCGCGGGCGGCCCGGGTGGCGGCCCGCCGGGAGCCGGTCGCGGCGCACTGAACCCTCGACGAACCCCCTGCTCAGGGCCCGTTGTCAGTGGTCGCGGATAGCGTCCACCGGTCAACTGGGCCGTCGAGCGGGGGGTTTGTCGTATGGAGTTCCGGATCGCGCGCGGGGAGCTGGCGGAGGCGGTGGCCTGGGCGGCGCGAGCGCTGCCCGCGCGGACGCCGGTGCCGGTGCTGGGCGGGCTGGTGCTGACCGCGCGGGCGGGGCGCCTTTCGGTGTCGGGGTCCGACTTCGAGACGGCGGCCCGGGCCGAGACCGATGCCGAGGTGGTGGCGGACGGCCGGGCGCTGGTCCTCGGGCGGCGGCTGCTGGACATCTGCCGGGTGCTGCCCGACGGCACGGTCGGCTGCGCGCTGGAGGGCAACAGGTTCACGGTGGAGGCGGGCGGTACGCGCTTCGGGCTGTCGACGCTGCCGTACGAGGAGTATCCGGCGCCGCCCGCGGCCCCGGCGGTGTACGGCGAGGTGGACGCGGCCGCGTTCGCGACGGCGGTCGGGCAGGTGGCGGTGGCGGCCGGCCGCGACGACACGCTGCCGGTGCTCACCGGGGTCCAACTGCGGCTCGACGGCGAGGAGATGACCCTGTCGGCGTGCGACCGGTACCGGTACGCCGTGCGCGGGCTCGGGTGGCAGCCGGCCGGGCCGGGCGGTCGGGCCGTGGAGGTGCTGCTGCCCGCGCGGCGGCTGCTGGAGGTGGCGCGGGCGCTGGGGCGGTGCGGGGTGCTGCGGATCCTGCTGGACCCGGCCGGGGCGGAGAGCGCCGGGGCCGTCGGGTTCGAGGGCGGGGGCACACGGGCGGTGCTGCACCGGCTGGAGGGGCGACTGCCGGGGTACGGGTCGCTGTTCGAGCTGACCGGGGCGGCCGTGGCCGGGGCGGAGTGCGCGGCGCTGGCGGAGGCCGTGCGGCGGGTGGCCGTGGTGGCGGACGGGAACAGCCCGGTGCGGCTGGACTTCTCGGCCGCCGAGGGCTCGCTGCTGGTGCGGGCCGGGTACGGCGACGACGTGGCGGCGCAGCGGCTGCCGGCCGTGCTGCGCGGGGCCGAGGAGGCCTCGGTGGCCTTCAACCCGGCCTATCTGCTCGACGCGCTGAACTCCTTCGAGGGCCCTGAACTGCGCCTGGAGCTGCTGAGAGCGGGCCAGCGGGTACTGCTCGGCCCGGGCGGACCGGGCACCGCGAAGAGCGTTCACCGGCATCTGCTCATGTCCGTGAAGCAATTGGTCTGAGCCGGGCTGAGCTGGGCTTTTTCGGACTCGGGGAGCCATTGTCAGTGGGCTGCGGTAGCTTCCGAAGTGCTGGGGCGCGACGGAGCGCCACAGGGACGGCCACAGGGGTGGGTGGACGATGGGCGACAACACGGCGACGGCGGATCTCGACGTCGCACTGGAGAAGCACCGGACCGAGCTGACGGGGTACTGCTATCGCATGCTCGGCTCCTCCTTCGAGGCCGAGGACGCGGTGCAGGACACGCTGGTGCGGGCCTGGCGGAGCTACGAGAAGTTCGAGGGCCGCTCGTCCCTGCGCTCGTGGCTGTACCGGATCGCGACGAACGTGTGCCTGGACATGCTGACGGCGGGCAGCAAACGGGCGAGGCCGATGGACCTGACGGAGTCGACCCCGCTGGCCCGGGCGGCGCTCTCCCCCCGCCCGGAGAACACCTGGCTGGAGCCGATGCCGGACGCGCGCGTACTGCCGGAGGTGCAGGACCCGGCGGAGGCGGCCGTCGCCAGGGAGTCCGTCCGGCTCGCGTTCATGGCGGCGCTGCAGCAACTGCCGCCCAAGCAGCGGGCGGTGCTGATCCTGCGCGAGGTGCTGGCCTGGAAGGCGAGCGAGGTCGCCGAGTTGCTGGGCACCACGGTCGCCTCGGTCAACAGCGCACTCCAGCGGGCCCGCGCGACACTCGCCGAGCGGGACGGCCAGGGCCCGGCGGGCGCGGTGTCCGACCCGCTGGACGAGGAGCAGCAAAAGCTCCTGGAGCGGTACGTCAAGGCCTTCGAGGGCTACGACATGACGGCCCTGACCGCGCTGCTGCACGAGGACGCCATCATGACGATGCCGCCGTTCGACCTGTGGCTGCGCGGTACGGCGGACATCACCGGCTTCATGACCACCCTCGGCGCCTCCTGCGCCTGCTCCCGTCTGCTGCCGTTGCAGGCCAACGGCCTGCCGGCCTTCGCGCACTACAAGCCGGACGCGGAGAAGGGCGGGTTCAGCCCCTGGGCGGTGCAGATCCTGGAGATCTCAGAGGGCCGGATCACCGGTTTCCACTGCTTCCTCGACACCGAGCGCTGGTTCCCCCTCTTCGGCCTGCCCCTGCACCTGGAAGCGGAGTCCGACGAGGTCGAGGAGGGCGTGTAGCGCCGGGTCGGGATCCCGCAGCCGTATCCGCCCGCCGGCCCGGCGGGCGGTCAGCTCCAGCCGCGCCAGCAGGTCGACGACGGCGAGCCCCGGCGGCCCGAGCCCGCCCGCATCGCATACGACGACCGGGGCACCGGTTGCCGCCAGCAGCGCCCGCAGGTCGTCGCACAGCCCTGGCACCTGGTCACGGCTGACAGGGCCGGGCAGCACGAGCACGGCGGGTTCCTTGGCCTCCACGTTCGGTAGACCGGCGGGGCGGGCGGAACTCATCGCGCACCCCGCCGAGATCGATGAAGATCACATTGACCGGGGCACCGTTCTCCTCAGAGGCTTGGCCCTGTGGAGGGGGTGCTGAGCGGTTTCGCGGTGATCGCGGTCGTCATCGGGGTGGGTTACGCACTCGGCCGGCGTGGCACGCTCGGCGAGCAGGGCGGCGAGGTCCTGACCCGGCTGGCCTTCACGGTGGCGGGCCCCGCGCTCCTCTTCACGACCCTGGCGAAGGCCGACCTGTCGGTCCTGTTCTCCGCTCGCCTGCTGGTGACGGCGCTGAGCACGGCAGCGGTGGCCGGGTTCTTCGCGGCGGCCGGCGCGGTCCGGCGCTGGGGCGTGGGACGCACCACGATCGGCGCCCTGTGCTCCGGCTACGTCAACTCGGGCAACCTCGGCATCCCGATCGCGGCGTACGTCCTGGGCGACGCGTCGCTGGTGGCACCGGTGTTGCTGTTCCAGGTGGTCCTGGTGACCCCGATCGCGCTGACGGTCCTGGACCTGTCGGGCGCGGGCGGGAAGGGCACGGTGTGGCGGCGTCTGCTGACCCCGCTGCGCAACCCGATAGCGGTCGGCTCCCTGTCGGGCGTCGTGGTGTCGGCGGCGGGCTGGCGCATCCCGGGCCCGGTCCTGGACCCCCTCATCCTGATCGGCAACATGTCCGTCCCGGCGGCGCTGCTGACGTTCGGCATGTCGTTGCACGGCAGCGCGGCCCCTGGGCGGGGGCGGGACCGTGAACTGGTGCTGCTGTCGGTCGTGTTGAAGTCGGTGGGACAGCCGGCGGTGGCATGGGCTCTGGCGACGAGCGTCTTCGGCCTGCACGGCGCGCCCCTGCTGGACGTGGTGGTCACCTCGGCCCTCCCGGCCGCGCAGAACCTGTTCACGTACGCCGGCCGGTACCGGGTGGCCGAGTCGCTGGCACGCGAGTCGATCCTGCTGTCGACGGTGGTGTCGGTGCCGGTGTTGGTGGGGGTGGCGACGGTCTTGGGGTGAGGGCCGGCCGACGGGGAACCCGCCTGTGCCGGTCGTGACGTCGCTGGACGCGTTCCGCGATGGGCCGTTCCGGCTCCTCCCAGTACGGGACGAGGTCGTCCCCGTTCTGGTCGGGGTCCTGGCGCACGGTGAGTGCGCTCATGGCGGTCTCCTGTCGGTGCGTCACCGCTCCCAGCATCTCGAAGGGGACCGGTGCAGGTCCACCGATCCCCTTCATTCGAACGAGGAACTCCCTGGTCAGGCGATCCGCTCCAGCACCACCGGCGACGTCGTGAAGTCCGTCCCCGGTGCCGCGATGTCGTACGAGCCCTCCACCGCCTGGAGCGCGTACTCGAAGCGCTCCGGGGTGTCGGTGTGCAGGGTCAGGAGGGGCTGGCCCTCGGTCACCTTGTCGCCCGGCTTGGCGTGCATCTCGACGCCCGCCGCCGCCTGCACCGGGTCCTCCTTGCGGGCGCGCCCGGCACCCAGGCGCCACGCGGCGATGCCGATGTCGTAGGCGTCGAGGCGGGTCAGGACGCCCGAGGCGGAGGCCTTCACCACGTGCTGCTCACGCGAGGTGGGCAGGACCGCGTCCGGGTCGCCGCCCTGCGCCGCGATCATCCGGCGCCAGACGTCCATCGCCGAGCCGTCGGCCAGGGCCTTCGCCGGGTCGGCGTCCTTGACGCCCGCCGCGTCCAGCATCTCCCGCGCCAGAGCGATCGTCAGCTCGACCACGTCCGCCGGGCCGCCGCCCGCCAGCACCTCGACCGACTCGCGGACCTCCAGCGCGTTGCCGGCCGTGAGGCCCAGCGGGGTCGACATGTCCGTCAGGAGCGCGACCGTCCTCACCCCGTGGTCCGTACCGAGGCCGACCATGGTCGACGCCAGTTCGCGGGCGTCCTCGATCGTCTTCATGAAGGCGCCGCTGCCCACCTTCACGTCCAGGACCAGGGAGCCCGTGCCCTCCGCGATCTTCTTCGACATGATGGACGAGGCGATCAGGGGGATCGCCTCCACCGTGCCGGTGACGTCACGGAGTGCGTAGAGCTTCTTGTCCGCCGGAGCCAGGCCGTCGCCCGCCGCGCAGATCACCGCGCCCGTGCCCTCCAGCACGGACAGCATCTCCTCGTTGGAGAGCAGGGCACGCCAGCCGGGGATCGACTCCAGCTTGTCCAGGGTGCCGCCGGTGTGGCCGAGGCCCCGGCCCGAGAGCTGCGGGACCGCCGCACCGCACGCGGCCACGAGCGGCGCCAGCGGCAGGGTGATCTTGTCGCCCACACCGCCCGTGGAGTGCTTGTCCGCCGTCGGGCGGGACAGCGACGAGAAGTCCATGCGCTCGCCCGAGGCGATCATGGCCGCCGTCCAGCGGGCGATCTCTCGGCGGTTCATGCCGTTGAGCAGGATCGCCATCGCGAGCGAGGACATCTGCTCGTCGGCGACCTCGCCACGGGTGTAGGCGTCGATGACCCAGTCGATCTGCTCGTCGGTCAGCTCGCCGCGGTCCCGCTTCGTGCGGATCACGGAGATGGCGTCCATGGCCATGGCGTTCCCTTCGGAGAATTGCGAAGTGCACGGCCCCCCTGCGAGCGGGGCAGGGGGGCCGTACGGCGTTACTTGGTGAGATGGTCCGGGCCGAAGGCCTGGGGCAGCATCTCGGAGAGGGGCAGGACGCCCTCCGGGGTGTCCAGGAGGAGGTCCGGGCCGCCGAACTCGTACAGCAGCTGGCGGCAGCGGCCGCAGGGCACCAGCAGGGCGCCCTCGCCGTTCACACAGGTGAAGTGGGTCAGCCGGCCGCCACCCGTGCGCTGCAGATCCGAGACCAGACCGCACTCGGCGCACAGGCCGAGGCCGTAGGAGGCGTTCTCCACATTGCAGCCGGTGACCGTGCGGCCGTCGTCGACCCGGCCCGCCACGCCGACCGGGAAGCCGGAGTAGGGGGCGTACGCGTGGGACATCGCCTCCCGCGCCACCTCCCGCAGCGCCTCCCAGTCGAACTCGGCGCTCTGCCGTGTCACTTGCCCTGGCCCTTCCGGTACCGCATGCCGTCCGCCTTCGGCATCCGCAGGCGCTGCGCCGACAGGGACAGCACCAGCAGGGTGACGACGTACGGGGTGGCACCGACGAAGTCGCTCGGGACCTCGTCCGTCAGCAGGTACCAGACCAGGATCAGTGCCGCCATGACGGCGCTGATCACGCCCTGGCGCATCGCCTTCTTGTACAGCTTCCACCCGGCCAGCGCCGCGAGCAGCACGACCAGGAGGAGGAGCAGCGCGTGGACGGTCACGCCGCCGTTGCGCAGCTGGAGCGCGTCCGAGTAGCCGAACAGGCCCGCGCCCATCGCCAGGCCGCCCGGCCGCCAGTTGCCGAAGATCATCGCCGCGAGGCCGATGTAGCCGCGGCCGCCGGTCTGGCCCTCCAGGTAGGTGTGCGAGGTGACCAGGGCGAGGAAGGCGCCGCCGAGGCCGGCGAGGCCGCCGGAGACGGCGACGGCCACGTACTTGTACGAGTACACGTTGACGCCGAGCGACTCCGCGGCGGTCGGGTTCTCGCCGCAGGAGCGCAGCCGCAGACCGAACGGGGTGCGCCACAGCAGCCACCAGGTGCCGACGAACAGCAGCGCGGCCAGGACCGTGATGACGGACAGGTGGGTGACCAGGCCGCCGAGGATGCCGGCGAGGTCGGAGATCAGGAACCAGTGGTGGTTCTCGATCGACTGCAGGCCGTCGGAGAGGCCGGGCACGGTGACGTCGGGCAGCGCGGCCGCCGGCGGGGACTGCTTGGGGTTGCCGCCCGCGTTGACCGCCGCGCCGTTGTTGAAGAACAGCTTGGCGAGGTACTGGGTGGCGCCGAGCGCGAGCAGGTTGATCGCGACACCGGAGACGATGTGGTCGACGCCGAAGGTGACGGTGGCGACGGCGTGCACCAGGCCGCCGAGGGCGCCGAAGGCGATGCCCATCAGCAGGCCGAGCCAGGGGCTGGACTGCCAGCCGATCCAGCCGGCGCCGAAGGTGCCGAGGATCATCATGCCTTCGAGGCCGATGTTGACCACGCCGGCCCGCTCGGACCACAGACCGGCCAGACCGGCGAGGCCGATCGGCACG
This sequence comes from Streptomyces sp. MMG1121, assembly GCF_001280015.1. Taxonomy (GTDB): domain Bacteria; phylum Actinomycetota; class Actinomycetes; order Streptomycetales; family Streptomycetaceae; genus Streptomyces. The sequence continues at coordinate 119,457 of NZ_LGDV01000096.1, read as the reverse complement.
GCGAGGCTGAGGGCGGCGCTGACCTGTCCGGCGGAGTCGAGGTCCTGCGAACCGGTGATCACACGGACGGCGGCGAGGAGGAGCAGGGCCCCGGCGACGATCATGAGGATCTGGCCGACGGAGCGGCCCGAGCGCTGCGGCGCGCCCGCCGCCTTGGGCGCCGCGGGCGGCGGCGTGTCGGTCATCGTGGCAGTCATTACGCCACCTCCTGCTTCTTCGTCGCGGCGGCGGCCTGGGCCGCGAGTTCGGCGCCGACCTTCTGCTGCTGGCGCTTGAGGCCGTAGCGGCGTACGACCTCGTAGGCGATGACGACACACAGGACGATGACGCCCTGGATGACGCCGAGGATCTCCTTGTCGTACCCCTGGAACTCCAGGTGGTTCGTGGTGCGCTCCAGGAAGCCCCACAGCAGGGCGCCGATGGCGATACCGATCGGGTTGTTGCGGCCGAGCAGCGCGATGGCGATGCCGGTGAAGCCGATGCCGGTCGGGAAGTCACTGCTGTACTGGTAGCTGTCGTTGAGCAGGGTCGGCATGCCGATCAGACCGGCCACCGCACCCGAGATGATCATGCTGGTGACGACCATCTTCTTCACCGACACACCGCTCGCGGTCGCGGCGGACTCGGACTGGCCGACGGTGCGCAGGTCGTAGCCGAACCGGGTACGGCCGAGCACGAACCAGTAGGCGATGCCGACGGCGGCGGCGATGAGGATGAAGCCCCACAGCTCGCCGGACGCGCCGGTGTTGATGTTGAAGAAGTGCGACGAGGACGGCAGCGGCTTGGTGGCGACGACCGTGCCGCCCTGATAGAGCTGGGCCAGCTTTCCGGGCTGGAGCAGGTAGGCGATGATCGCGGTGGCGATCGAGTTCAGCATGATCGTCGAGATGACCTCGCTGACGCCGCGGGTCACCTTGAGGACGCCGGCGATGCCCGCCCACAGGGCGCCGGTCGCCATGGCGCAGATCAGGATCAGCGGGATCGCGAGCCAGCCGGGCAGGGTCAGCGCGCCGCCGAGGACGGCGGCGAAGAACCCGGCGAGCCGGTACTGGCCGTCGACACCGATGTTGAACAGGTTCATCCGGAAGCCGATGGCCACCGAGACACCCGCGAGGTAGTACGTGGTCGCCTTGTTGAGGATGTAGACCTGGCTGTCGCTGGCGAAGCCGTAGGTCAGCATGTCGTTGAAGGCGGGGCCGGGGTTCTTGCCGGTCGAGAGGATCACCAGGGCGGTGACGACGAGCGCGGCGACGACCGCCAGCAGCGGCGCGGCGATGCCGAGGAGCAGCCGCTCCTTGTCGATCCGTGAGGTCAGCTTGTTCATCGCTCGTCGTCCTCTGTGTGCTCCAGGTGGCCGGTGGCCGCACCCGTCATGGCGGAGCCCAGCTCTTCGGGGGTGATGGTGGCGGGGTCGGCGTCGGCGACCAGGCGGCCGCGGTACATCACCCGCAGGGTGTCGGAGAGCCCGATCAGCTCGTCCAGGTCGGCGGAGATCAGCAGCACGGCCAGGCCTTCGCGGCGGGCCTCGCGGATGTAGTCCCAGATGGCCGCCTGCGCGCCGACGTCCACGCCACGGGTGGGGTGGGCGGCGATGAGCAGCTTGGGGTTGTGGCTCATCTCGCGGCCGACGATCAGCTTCTGCTGGTTGCCGCCGGAGAGCGAGGCCGCGGTGACGTCGATACCGGGGGTGCGGACGTCGTAGGCCTGGACGATCCGCTCGGTGTCGGCGCGGGCCGCCTTGATGTCGAGCAGGGGGCCGCGGGAGTTGGGCTTCTCGGAGACGTGGCCGAGGATGCGGTTCTCCCACAGCGGCGCTTCGAGGAGCAGGCCGTGGCGGTGACGGTCCTCGGGGATGTAGCCGATGCCGGCCTCGCGGCGGTGGCGGGTGGGGGCGTGCGAGATGTCGGCGCCGTCGAGGGTGATCACGCCGACGTCGGGGTCGCGCATCCCCATGATCGCCTCGACCAGCTCGGACTGGCCGTTGCCCTCCACGCCGGCGATGCCGAGGACCTCACCCTTGTGGATGGTGAGGGAGACCTCGTCCAGGATGATCCGCTCGATGCCGTCGAGGTCGGTCTGCGCCAGGTGCAGACCGTCGATCTTGAGCATCGGGACGTCCGTGACGGTGGACTCCGCGGTCTCCGGGGTGGGCAGTTCGCTGCCGACCATCATCTCGGCGAGCTGCTTGGGGGTGGTCCTGGACGGCTCGGCCGTGCCGACCGTCGTACCGCGCCGGATGACGGTGATCTCGTCGGCGACGGAGAGGACTTCGCCCAGCTTGTGGGAGATGAAGATGACGGTGAGGCCCTCGGCCTTCAGCTCACGCAGGTTGTCGAAGAGCGCGTCGACCTCCTGCGGCACGAGCACGGCCGTCGGCTCGTCGAGGATCAGCGTCTTGGCGCCGCGGTAGAGGACCTTGAGGATCTCCACGCGCTGGCGGTCGGCGACGCCCAGCTCTTCCACGAGCACGTCCGGGCGGACGTTCAGGCTGTACGCGTCCGAGATCTCCTTGATCTTGGCGCGGGCCTTGCCGCCGATGCCGTACAGCTTCTCCGCGCCGAGGACGACGTTCTCCAGCACGGTGAGGTTGTCGGCGAGCATGAAGTGCTGGTGCACCATGCCGATGCCGCGGGCGATGGCGTCGCCGGGGTTGTGCAGGACGACCTGCTCCCCGTTGACCGTGATGGTGCCCTCGTCCGGCTGCTGCATGCCGTAGAGGATCTTCATCAGGGTGGACTTGCCGGCGCCGTTCTCACCGCACAGGGCATGGACGGTGCCCGTGCGGACGGTGATGTCGATGTCGCGGTTGGCGACGACGCCGGGGAAACGCTTGGTGATGCCGCGCAGTTCGACGGCAGCGGGAGGGCTGGACGCGTTGATGGCGCACTCTCCTCGGGGAAAGGGGCTGCGTAGGGGAGGTGGCAGGCGTCGGCGACGCTAGCGCGGCAACTCGACGCTACACGCGTAGAGTTGACACATTGTTATGGCTCGGCGAGGGGTCGCGGGGACGACGTTCCCTCGCCGAGCCGAAGTCCGAACGGGCCGGCCGGATCCCTCGGTCGGGACCGGCCGGACCCGTCAGGTCACGGGGTGGTCTTGACCTTGATCTGGCCGTCGACGATCTTCTTCTTCGCGGCGTCCAGCTTGGGCTGGATGTCCTTGATGAAGCCGCCGCTCGTGGCGAGCGAGACACCGCCCTTGGCGAGCGAGTAGACGTTGTTGCCGTTCAGCGGCTTGCCGTCCTTGACGGACTTGATGAAGTCGTAGACACCGACGTCGACGTTCTTGACCATCGAGGTCAGGATCGAGCTCTTGTACTGGGCGAGACCCGGGATGTTGTACTGGTCGGAGTCCACGCCGATGGCCCAGGCGCCCTTGACGCCGTGCACGGCCTCGATCGCGCCGTTGCCGGAGGAGCCGGCGGCCGTGTAGATCACGTCGGCGCCGTTGTCCAGCATGCCCTGCGCGGCCTGCTGGCCCTTGTCCGGGCTGGAGAAGCCGGAGGTGTCCGCGCCGTGGCTCAGGTACTGGGTGTCGACCTTGATCTTCGGGTTGGTGTCGTGCACACCCTGGACGTAACCCGCCTCGAACTTCTTGATCAGCGGGCTGTCGACACCGCCGATGAAGCCGACGTGGTCCTTCTTCGTCTTCAGCGCGGCGGCCACACCGGCGAGGTAGGAGCCTTCCTCCTCCGTGAAGGTGATGCTGTTGACGTTGCTGCCGCTCACCACGGAGTCGACGAGGCCGAAGGAGGTCTTCGGGAACTGCTTCGCCACCTGCTGCACGGCGGGCGCATAGGTGTAACCGACCGCGACGATCGGGTTGTAGCCGGCCTGGGCCAGGTCCGTGAGGCGCTGCACACGGTCGGCCGGGGTGTCCGAGGTCTTCGCGGTCAGCTCCTTGATGGAACCGCCGAACTCCTTCTCGGCCTTGTCGGCACCGCGCGCGGCGGAGTCGTTGAAGGAGCGGTCACCGCGGCCGCCGACGTCGTAGGCGAGACCGATCTTGACGCCCTTGCCGCCGCCCGAGGAGGACGAGTTGTTGTTTTCATCGGAGGACGTGCTGCCACACGCGGTGGCAGTCACGGCGAGTGCCGCGGTCGCGAGACACGCAGCGGAAAGCTTGGCTACCCGGCGCACGGGAGGCTCCTTCACCTGACCTGAGCGCCATGTCGGCGCTTGATGGGAGCACCATGCCAGCGCTCCAGCCGAGACGCCCCGGCGGCGTCGGCTTCGCGGCATCGTAACGCGCGTAGATGTCGCAAAAAACCCTCTCGCGAAGCCGTTATCGATTCGAGGCAAACACCATCTGAACTCGGGATCTTCGCCTCTGGCACGGCCTTGTGGCGGGGGCCGCACAAATGGCCTACGCGTATGTTGCGCCGGTCAGGGGAACGGCCCCCGAGAGGACCGCTCCTTACCTTTGCTCCTTACCTTTGCCTCTTCGCTTTTGCCTCTTCGCCTTCGCCTCTTCGCCCCGCTTAGCTTTCCGCGCCGTTCGCGTCCAGGAAGGCGGCCGCGGTGAACATCTCCACGCCGACCGTGATCGCGTGCTCGTCGGCGTCGAAGTCGCCCTGGTGCAGGTCACGCACGGTGCGCTCGCCCGGCCTGCGGACGCCGAGCCGGGCCATGGCCCCCGGGACGTGCTCCAGATACCAGGAGAAGTCCTCTCCGCCCAGGCTCTGCTCGGTGGACTCGACGGAGTCCCGGCCGCGCCGGGCCGACATCGCGCGGCGCAGCAGGTCGGTGGAGTCCCGGTCGTTGACGACGGGGGGCACCCCGCGTACGTAGGTGATCTCGGACTTGGCGCGGTGCAGGGTGGCGACCTCGTCGATGGCCGCGTGCACGATGTCGGGCGCCTGCCGCCAGGCCTCCAGATCCAGGCAACGCAGGGTCCCGGACAGCTCGGCGTGCTGCGGAACGACGTTCGGGGCGTGCCCCGACTCGATCCGGCCCCAGGTCAGCGCCAGCCCGACCCGGGTGTCGACGCGGCGGGCGATCAGCGCGGGCACGTCGACGGCGACGCGGGCGGCGGCGGTGACGAGGTCGGTGGTCAGATGCGGCCGGGCGGTGTGCCCGCCGGGCCCGTCCAGGGCGACCTCCAGCCGGTCGCACGCGCTGGTGATCGGCCCGTGCCGCAGGCCGATCCGCCCGGCGTCGACCCGGGGGTCGCAGTGCACGGCGAGGATCCGGCCCACCCCGGTCAGCGCCCCGTCCTCGATCGCGTCCATGGCGCCGCCGGGCAGTACCTCCTCGGCGGCCTGGAAGATCAGCCGTACGGGTCGCGGCAGCAGGCCATTGGCGTGCAACTCGGCGAGCACGAGCCCGGTCCCCAGCACCACGGTCGTGTGCACGTCATGGCCGCACGCGTGCGCCCGGTCGGGCACGGTCGACCGATACGGGCAGTCGGTCTTGGTGTCCGGGATGGGCAGGGCGTCGATATCGGCACGCAGGGCCAGGAGGGGGACGACGGGCCGCTCGCCTCCGGTGAGCCCGATGTCGCACACGAGTCCGGTTCCCTTGGCGAGCACGCGGGGCCGGAGCCCGGCCTGCTCCAGCCGCTCCTTGATCGCGGCGGTCGTACGGAACTCCTGATTGCCCAGCTCGGGGTGCATGTGCAAGTCGCGGCGGAAGGCGACGAGTTCGGCGTGCAGGGCTTCGCTCAGCGCGCCGGGGAGCACATCCCCCGCGAGGCCGGCCTCGGACTCTAGGGACATCAATTGCTTCACCCTCTGAAGGGTAGGACGCCCGGCTGGTCAACTACCCCTCGATCAACAAAAGTTCAGCCCGTTAGGGGAAGAAAATCTGACCGTCGGACGCATGGCGGCGGACTCTGATGGGTAAACCACTGTTTCTCCCTCCACGGATACCATGCCCCACCACAGTCCTGCTCGACTTGTCCAGGAACCGGACCCGAGCCTCCGCTCCGTCACCCGGCCGTGCGCCGCCGGGGCCCGGTGAGCGGAGCCGCCCGGCTAGGCCAGCCCCACCGCCTCCAGCCGGTGCACGTCCCGTGCCGTGCCCGTCACCCCGGACAGGAAGCCCTGGGCGCGCGGGGACGCGTTCTGGGTGAGCCAGGAGGGGTCGATGTCGCACACCGCGACCCGCACCCCCGTGCCGGCCAGCGCCAGCGGAAGGGTGTGGACGACCGTCGACGGGAAGCTGAGGATCGTACGCCCGATCGGGCCGCGGCGGGCGATCAGTTCCAGGGGCAGGTCCGGGCGGACTATCTCCAGGCCGGTCTCCGTCGCCAGGCGGTGGAGCTTGTCCGTGCTCTCGCGGCGGTGGGCGAAGTAGCGGGTCGCCCCGTGCGTCTTCGCCAGGTTCCGGACCGCCTCCACGTAGCGGTCGACGTCCACCACCCCCGTCTCCACCAGCGAGGTGCCGACCATGTCCGCGCCCTTGGTGATGCGCGGCGGGCCGAAGCGGGAGCGGGTCCACGAGAAGTCGTTCACGGTGACCGTCACGCCCTCCGGCGTCTCCGTCACCGGCATCGAGGAGAAGACCTCCACCCTTCGGCGCGCGCTCGGCGTCAGCCGGCGGCGGGCCGAGGACGACACCGGGGCGAAGAGCAGGTCCCTGGGCCCCGGGCGGCCGCCCTTGCGGTGCCAGCGGACCAGGCGCTCGCCGCGTGCCAGTTGGGCCACGAACTCCATCGTCGCCGTGCCGTCGTCCACGACCACCAGGTCGCGGGCGCGGGTGATCGTCAGCAGAAGCTGTACGTAGCGGGAGAACGGGTCTCCCATGACGATGCGGTCGGCCCGGCGGAGGGGCCCCGCCAGGCCGCCGATCGTCGCGAAGGGCGCGGCCGTACCGCCGCGCGCCTCCTCCCAGCGCACCTTGTGCCCCTCGTCCCGGGCCAGGTCCGCCATACGGCGCAGCTGGCCCCGGGTCATGGGATCGGTCGGGGACAGCACGACGACCGTGAGCTGCGCGCCGGCCTGGGGGAGCCCGTCGGCCACCGTCCGCCGTACCTGCGCGGGCACGGACGGCAGGGGGTCCGGCTCCGCGCCGCACAGGCCCTGCAGATGCGCCCACTCCAGTACGTTCAGCAGCTGGACCGGGCTCTCCACGAAAGCGAGCGTGCGGGGAGGGTGGCCGGGCTGGCCGGCGCAGGTGCTCATCGGTGTACGACCGTCCCGTCGTAGGAGACGTAAGGGTCTCAAGAGGCCAGGGATCAGACCGTGACCGGCTCGCCGGCCGCGGCCGCGATCTCCGCCTCGGCCACCACACCGGCGACGCGGCGCAGCTTCTTCATCGGGCCCATCTCGGAGTCGTAGACCTTCTTGACGCCGTCGCCGAGGGAGGCCTCGATGGTGCGGATGTCGCGGACGAGACGCGTGAGACCCTGCGGCTCCACGGAAGCGGCCTGGTCGGAGCCCCACATCGCGCGGTCGAGGGTGATGTGGCGCTCGACGAAGGTGGCGCCGAGGGCGACCGCGGCCAGCGTGGTCTGCAGGCCCGTCTCGTGGCCGGAGTAGCCGATCGGGACGTTCGGGAACTCCTTCTCCAGCGTGTTGATCACGCGGAGGTTCAGCTCCTCGGCCTTCGCCGGGTAGGTGGAGGTGGCGTGGCACATCAGGATGTTGTCGCTGCCCAAGACCTCGACCGCGTGGCGGATCTGGCGCGGGGTGGACATGCCCGTGGAGAGGATGACCGAGCGGCCCGTGCCGCGCAGGGCCTTCAGCAGCTCGTCGTCGGTCAGGGAGGCGGAGGCCACCTTGTGGGCGGGGACGTCGAACTTCTCCAGGAAGGCGACGGCCTCGGTGTCCCACGGGGAGGCGAACCAGTCGATGTTCTTGCTCTTGCAGTACTCGTCGATCTGGCGGTACTCGTCCTCACCGAACTCCACCCGGTGGCGGTAGTCGATGTAGGTCATCCGGCCCCAGGGGGTGTCGCGCTCGATGTCCCACTGGTCGCGCGGGGTGCAGATCTCCGGGGTGCGCTTCTGGAACTTGACGGCGTCGCAGCCGGCCTCGGCGGCCACGTCGATCAGCTTGAAGGCGTTCTCCAGCTCACCGTTGTGGTTGATGCCGATCTCGCCGCAGATGTAGACGGGCCTGCCGGGGCCGACCTCGCGCGAACCGAACGTACGCAGACGGGAGTTGGTGCTCATCAGGGAGATGTCCTTACTTGGGGAGGGAATCGAGAGAGGGGCCGAGGATCCAGCTGGCGATCTCTCGGATCGCGCCGTCACCGCCGGGGAGAGTGGTGACCGCGCGTGCGGCGCCGCGTACGACGTCGTGGGCGCTCGCGACCGCCACGGGCCAGCCGACGAGGGCGAAGCACGGGAGGTCGTTGACGTCGTTGCCGACGTAGAGCACGCGCTCCGGCGCGATGCCCTGCTCCTCGCACCACTGCTTCAGCGCGAGGTCCTTGCGGTCGATGCCGTGCAGCACCGGCAGCTTGAGCTTCCGGGCGCGGGCGGCGACCACAGGGTTCTGTTCCGTGGACAGGATCAGCATCTTCAGGCCGCTTCTGCGCAGCGCCGCGATGCCGAGTCCGTCGCCGCGGTGCACGGAGACGAACTCCCGTCCATCGGAGTCGATCAGCACCCGGTCGTCGGTCTGGGTGCCGTCGAAGTCCAGTACGACCGCGTCGATGTCGTCGGCGGTCGGCAGCGAACCCGGGCGGTCCGCGTCGAAGAGGGGGGCCAGCGCGCGGGCGCGGGCCAGGTCGTGCGGGTCGTCGATCTCCAGCACGCGCGCGGGGTCGGTGCGCACGAGTTCGGTGCGGCCGAAGAAGCGGTGCTGGTGCTTGCGGAACCCGGCCGCGTCCATCGCGTAGGCGGCGCCGGTCTCCAGGAAGTCCTGGGGACGGTCCTGGCGGCGGGGACGGAACGACTTGTCGTGGTTGACGCCCACCCCGCCCTCGGACTCGGCGTCGGCCTCGCGCCAGACGAAGCCGTGGAAGGGCGCGACGGTGACGGCGGTGTCCGCGCCGTTCTCGGCGACCGCGCCGGCCACCCCGTCGATGTCCTCACGGATGATGAACGGGCTGGTGCACTGCACGAGCAGGACCACGTCGACCGCCGCGCCGTGCAGCGCCTCGTGGGCGTCCATGGCGTGCAGGACGGCGGCCTCGGAGGTCGCCGTGTCCCCGGCGATGACGGCGGGCCGCAGCACGACCTCGGCGCCGGCCTCCCGGGCGGCGGCGGCGATGGCCTGGTCGTCGGTGGAGACGACGACGTCGGTCACCAGCCGGGTCGCCCGGCACTCGCGCACCGCGCGCGCCACCAGCGGGACACCGCCGACGGGGGCGAGGTTCTTGGCGGGCACGCCCTTGGAGCCGCCGCGCGCGGGGATGACCGCGAGCACCCGGCGCACCGTCGCGCCTGGGCCCGCTTCCGGGTTGGACATGGGCTCTACTCCTTGGAGGCCTGGAAAGCCTGGAAAGCCTTGGAAGTCTGGTGAGTCCTGGGAGACTCGGGGGTCTTGGGACGCCGAGGTCACAGCTCCCCCATCCGCCGGATCACCGGGGCGACCCGCTGCACGCCGTGGCGGTAGGCACCGCGGGCGGCGCGACGCACTATCTGGCGGACCGGTCCGGGTTCCCTGTCGGCGGCGGGCGCGCCGGGCAGCGGGGCGCCGTCGGGGCCCAGGTGGTGGCGGGCGAGGATGCCGGGCAGGTATCCGGGCGCCGTCTCGGGGGTGTAATAGGGGGCGAGGGGCGCCAGGTCCCCGCTCCGGCCGAGCAGTCCGGCGATGCGCTCGCGGGCGGTGTCGAAGGCCGTGTCGTACGTTCCGTCGGCCGCCACCCCCTGCCGGGCCACCCACTCCTCGTCCGCCGCCGGCCGGTGCCCGGCGTCGAGCTGGTCCCAGGAGGCGAGGCAGCCCGAGCCGGTGAAGTGGTGGTTGCCGAGCACCTCGCGCACGCCCAGGTCGGTCAGGACGACCGTGGGGATCCGGCGGTGCAGCGACTCCAGGGCGGCCGTGGAGCTGATGGTGACGAGCAGGTCGGTGCGGTCCAGCACCTCGCCCATGTGTCCGTACACCAGCCGGAAGTTGGCGGGCACGTCCTTGCCCTGGACCAGCTTCTGGTAGGGAAGCTCCTCGATGTGGGTGGTGTGTTCGCCCGGCTTGGAGCGCAGCTTCAGCAGCACCTCGCGCTCGGGGTGCCTGCGGGCGTGCTCGATGAGGCGGTTCAGCAGGTACGTACGGTCCTTGCGGCTGTCCGGGACGGACGGCTGGGCCGCGAACACCACGGTGTACGGCTCGTGCTCACCGGTGTACGGCGCCCCGCCGAGGAAGGGCAGCGCGACCTCGGTGACCGCACGGGCATCCGCGCCCACCCCCTCGTACACGGCCCGGAACCGGTCCGCGTCGTGGCGGGAGTTGGCGAGGACGAGGTCGGCGCCGTGCCGCAGCAGCAGCCCGTCGGCGAGCTTCTCGTAGACGACACCGACGTAGCCGGTGACGACGACGGGCCGTTCGCCCGAACCCCAGGCATGGCGCAGCCCGTGCAGCATCGCCTGCACTCCGCCGCCGACCAGCGCGAGGACGAGGATGTCGTACGACTGCTCGGTCATCGCACGCAGGAACTCGACGCCGGTGACCTCGCGGAGGGAGTCCGCCCGGACGCCCACCTCCTTCAGCTGACGGGCTGTCGGGGTGGCGCGCCCCCGCAGGAGGTAGCCGTCGAGCCGGATCTCGGCAGTGGCGGGGGCGAGGCGTTGCGCGGTGAGCGCGCCCCACTTCCACCGGGTGTCGGAATCGGCGAGGACGGCGACCCGCAGGGACTTCGTAGCACTTGCTGGCACGTCGAAGACGCTAGGAAGCCATTCCGAGGTTCTGCCCAACCTGAATGCAACAAAGGGTTAACAGCACATCGCCGAATGGCGAATCGGGCCGTGAGGTCAACGGGAAAAAGCCCGGTTCACAGCTTCGCCACGTGTCGTTCACCCGGTATCAAGCAAAGCGTCAAGACGAATGACGGGCTTCCCCCTAACGTCCCTGACGTGGTCAAGCTCTCCGTCATCGTGCCGTTCTACAACGTGCAGCAATACGCGCCCGACACGCTCAGGAGCCTGAAGGCGAACGCGCGTGAGGACTTCGAATTCATTCTCGTCGACGACTGTTCCCGCGATGGGACACCAGACATTCTCGCGCGCGCGGAGCGCGAGCTGCCCGGGGCGGTCTACGTCCGGCACGAGCAGAACGGAGGGCTGGCGACCGCGCGCAACACCGGTATCGACCGGGCGCGCGGCGAGTACCTGACCTTCCTGGACGGCGACGACTGGCTCGCCCCCGGCTACTTCCCGCAGCTGGCCTCGGCCATGGACGAGCTGGGCTGCGACTTCATCCGCACCGACCATGTGCAGTGCACCGCACGCTCGCGCCAGGTGCACCGGGTGCCGGTCGGGCGGCGGGGCGTCGTACTGAACCCGCGCGAGGCGATCCTGCCCGCCGACCGGTCGACGTCCGTGGACTACGCCTACGCGTGGGCCGGCGTCTACCACCGCCGGCTGCTGGACAAGGGGCTGCTGCACTTCACCGACGGGCTGCGCACGGCCGAGGACCGGCCGTGGATCTGGAAGCTGCACCGGGAGGCGGAATCCTTCGCCGCGGTGAGCATGCTCGGTGTGTTCTACCGGCGCGGGGTCGCCTCGTCGCTCACCCAGATCGGTGATGTCCGGCAGCTGGATTTCATTCGCGCGTTCGACCAGGTCGTCGCGGAAACCGCCCAGGACCCGCAGGCGGACGAACTGTTGCCCAAGGCCGTCCGTACCTATTGCGCCATCATTTCCCATCATCTGGGATCCATCGAAAGGTTCGAGCCAGCGGTGGCGAGAAAACTGAAATCCATGAGTGCCGCGGCCCTGCGGCGCATGCCGCAGGGCGTGCTGGACGAGGCGCTGGACTCCATGGACCTCCAGCGCGCCGGCAAGCTGCGCCGGCTGCGCCGCCGGCCCGCCCCCGCGGGAGCCGCCGCGTGACCACCCAGATCTTCCAGGCGTCGACGCTGTACGGCACGGCCACGCTCGCCGCCGCCCTGGACTCCGGCTGCTTCCGCCCGGCCGACCGGCGGATCCTGCTGGTCTGCAACAACGCGGCCACCCCGGAGACGACGCCCGGCCTGGACGAGGCGCCCGGTTTCGAGAAGCTGCGCGACCGGTTCGACGACGTGATCTCGTACAACGAGACGATCTTCCCGTTCCACCCGGGCGGCTGGGCACCGCGCGTGGACGACATGCCGCTGTGGGAACGCTTCCTGCGCCACGAGTGGCGACTGGGCGAGGACGACGTGGAGTTGGTCGTCGAGTCGATCCAGGTCAACCCCTCCCTGGCGCTCGGCCAGATCTTCACCGGCGCCCCGGTGACGGTCTACGCCGACGGTCTGATGAGCTACGGTCCCACCCGCAACAAGATCGACCCGCTGGTCGGCACCCGGGTGGACCGGGTGCTGCACCTGGACCTGGTGCCGGGCCTGAAGCCGCTGCTGCTCACCGAGTTCGGTGTGCCCGACGAGCTGGTGCCGACCGCGGACTTCACCAAGGTGCTCGCCGAACTCGCGCCCGTGGACGTCGAGTTGCCGGCCATCGAGGAGCCGGCGCTGCTGCTGGGCCAGTACCTGTCGGCGCTGGAGATCCTCACCGCCGAACAGGAGGAGAACCTGCATGTGCGGATGCTGAAGGGCGCGGCCGCGCTCGGGCACACCAAGGTGGTGTTCAAGCCGCACCCGTCCGCACCGGCGAGCTTCACCCGCTCCCTGGAGCAGGAGGCGCGGAAGCTGAAGGTCGAGCTGACCGTGCTCGACACCCCGGTCCTGGCCGAGGTGCTGTACCAGCGGATGCGTCCCGCGCTGGTCGTCGGCTGCTTCTCCACCGCCCTGCTCACGGCGAAGGCCCTCTACGGCCTGCCCGTCGCCCGGATCGGCACCGAACTGCTGCTGGAGCAGCTGACGCCGTACGAGAACAGCAACCGGATCCCGGTCACCATCGTCGACGCGCTGCTGCCCGACCTGGGCGAACGCGCCGCCGTCACGGAACAGCGCCAGGGCATGGACGTCGAGGCGCTCGGCTCCCTGGTGCGCGCGGTGGGCTTCGCGATGCAGCCGAAGATCCTGCCGAGGCTGCGCCCGGAGGTCGAACACTGGCTGGCGAAGCACCAGAACGCGCGGACCCTGCGCTACTTCAAGCGCCGGCGGCTGACCTCGCTGGCCCTGCCGGGCGGGGTGCCCGCCCAGCTGGCGTTCATCCCGCGCAACGCCACGGTCCGCCGGGTGGCGCGCAAGGCCCGCAGTCTGCGCCGGGGCGCACGGGGTTAGCGGGCGGGCAGCGGGCCGCACGCGGCCGGCGAGCCATCGGCGGCCGGCCGTGAAACCGACTCTGGAAGGAAACCGCACATGGCTGCTTCACCCCCGGGCCTCGCCGCCGCACCCGGCCCTCTCATATCCCGGACGGCTGCCGCCCCCGCCTCGTCCGGGGGGCGCGGGAGCCGTCTGCTGGCTCTGGACGGCCTGCGGCTCGTGGCCGCCCTGATGGTCTGCCTCTACCACTACACCGGACGCGGAGGCACGGTCTCCGCATCCTGGCACGGCAGCCCGGCCCATATCTTCCCGACGCTGTCCCGGGCGGCCGTCTACGGCAATTTCGGGGTGCAGTTCTTCTTCGTCATCAGCGGTTTCGTGATCTGCATGAGCAGCTGGGGCCGCACCCTCGGCGACTTCTTCCGCTCCCGGATCGCGCGCCTCTACCCCGCCTACTGGGTGGCCCTGTTCCTGATCACCGGAGCGTCCCTGGCCCTGCCCGCCGTGGTCCACGCGGTCCGGCTGGACGAGTTCCTGGTCAATCTGACGATGCTCCAGCAGCCGATGGGCGCGACCCGGGTCCTCGGCGTGTGCTGGACGCTCTGGGTCGAGGTCCGTTTCTACGTGCTGTTCGCGCTGCTCGTCGTCCTGCGCGGGGTGACCTACCGCCGGGTGGTGCTGTTCGCCTGCGTCTGGACGCTGGCGGGCGTGCTGTGCAACTCGTCCTCGAACGAGCTGCTGAACCAGATCATCATGCCCGAGTACGCGCCCTTCTTCGTCGGCGGTCTGGCGCTGTACCTGATCCACCGCTTCGGCAGCGACCTGCTCGCGTGGGGCATCGTCGCGATGTCCTGGCTGCTCGCGCAGAGCGAGGCCACCCACGGTCTGTGGGGCCCGCACCCGCACCGGAACCCGTACGTCGTCATCGCGATCGTCACCGTCGCCTACGCGGCCGTCGCCGCCGTGGCGCTGGGCTGGACCCGCTGGGCCTCCTGGCGCTGGCTGGTCACGGCCGGCGCGCTGACGTACCCGTTCTACCTGGTCCATGAGCACCTGGGCTGGTTCGTCATCCGGGTGCTGCACCGGGGCCTCGGCCTGCCGCCGTGGCCGACGCTCGCCGTGACGGTGCTCGGCATGCTGGTGCTGGCGTGGCTGATCCACCGCTTCGTCGAGAAGCCGTTCGGGCCGCGCCTCAAGCGCGCGCTGAAGCCGCGTCCGGTCGATGCCGAGGCCGCTCAGCCGACCCGGTAGCGCGCCCCGATCCCCGCGATCACGACCGCCAGTCCCTCGTCGAACTGGCGGTCGTAGTCGTCGAAGAGCAGCTCGCCGGCCGCCGCCGCGAGCGGGAAGTCGGCCAGCCGCCGGGCCCGGTCCTCGACGTCGAACCCCTCCCGGCGCTCGCCCGGCAGGGGTCGCACGCCCTGTTCCTCGGTGACGAAGCCGATGGTGTACGCGTTCGCCGTCCGGGCCGCGTCGACCGCCTGGGCGAGGGCGAACCCGGCCTGGGTCAGCAGCCGCAGGTGCGCCTCCAGGGCGGGGGCGTGGTCCGTGCCCGTGAAGCGGGATCCGCTGTAGACCTTGGCGCCGTCGCGGTAGCCGAGCAGCGCGGCCCGCAGTCCTCGGTTGACCTTCGTCAGCCGCTCCTGCCAGGTGTCGGCGGGATCGAGCGCCGCGTCGGCGGCCATCCGCCGCTGCATCTGCGTCGCCATCTCGTCGAGCAGCGCCTGTTTGTCCTTGAAGTGCCAGTAGAGCGCGGGCGCCTTCACCTCCAGCTCGCGGGCGATGCCGCGCAGGGTCAGGCCGTCCAGTCCGGTCTCGTTCAGCAGCCGCAGCGCGGTGTCCGCGACCTTCGCGCGGTCCAGGGGCGCCCTTCGTTCCGTACTCACGCTTGACAGCTTAACAGCGTTAAGGGCATTCTCGTCGGCGACGGCACTTAACGCTGTTAAGGAAGAAGAGGAAAAATGCGATGGATGTTCTGATCGTGGGTGCGGGTCCGACCGGTCTGGCGCTCGGCATCGACCTCGCGCGGCGCGGGGTGGCGGCGCTGGTCGTGGAGCGGTCCGAGCGGCTGTTCCCCGGCTCCCGCGGCAAGGGGATCCAGCCGCGCACCCAGGAGGTCTTCGACGACCTGGGCGTGCTGGCGGCGATCCGCGCGGCGGGCGGGCCGTATCCGCCGCGGACGACCTGGAAGGACGGCGAGCGGGTCGGCGAGGAGCCGGTGTTCGAGCCGTTCGAGGCCGACGAGGGCGCGCCGTACACCGAGCCGCTGATGGTCGCCCAGTGGCGCACCCAGGAGGTGCTGTACGCGCGGCTGGTGGAGCTGGGCGGCGAGGTCGCCTTCGGGCGCGAGCTGACGGGCCTGGAGCAGGACGCGGACGGCGTGAGCGCGCACTTCGCCGACGGTACGACGCTCCGCGCGCGGTACGTCGTCGCGGCCGACGGGGGACGCTCGGCGGTCCGGCGCGCGGTGGGCGTGGCGATGGCCGGAGAGACGGTCGACCCGGCGCCGTTCCTGGTGGCGGACGTAGGGGTGCGGGGCCTGGACCGCGACTCCTGGCACGCGTTCATGGACTCCGACGACACCGGCGTCGTGCTGTGCCCGCTGGCCGGGACGGAGTACTTCCAGCTCCAGGCCCGTCTCGCGGAGGGCACGCAACCCGACCTGACCCTCGACGGCATCCGCAAGCTGGTCGCCGCGTACTCGCACCTCGGCGCCGACGACATCACCGAGCTGCGCTGGGCGTCCGAGTTCCGCCCGCGCGCGGCCCTCGCGGACCGGTTCCGGGTCGGCCGGGTCTTCCTCGCGGGCGACGCGGCCCACGTCCACTCCCCGGCCGGCGGCCAGGGCCTGAACACCAGTGTCCAGGACGCCTACAACCTGGGCTGGAAACTGGCCGCGGTGCTCCGGGACGGCGCCGCGGAATCCCTCCTCGACACCTACGAGGAGGAGCGGCGGGCGACCGCGGCGGCCATGCTCGACCTGTCGACCGGCGTCCACCGCGGCGAGGTACGCCGCGGCAAGGCCACGGTCCAACTCGACCTCGGATACCGGGAGTCACCCCTGGCCGAGGAGAGCCGCCCGCACCCCGGCCCGCTCCGGGCGGGCGACCGCGCCCCCGACGGCACGGTCGACGGCGTACGCCTCTTCGATGCGTTCAGGGGGCCGCACTGGACGCTGCTGGGCGCCACCACCCCGCCCGCGACCGGGGTACGGGTCCTGCCGTCGGCACCGCCGTCGTACGGCCCGGGTGTCTTCCTGATCCGCCCGGACGGCTACGTGGGCTGGGCCGGCGATACGACGGAAGGACTGCGGGCCTATCTGTCCCGGGTCGGCCTGTGAGGCCGGCCGGCTACGAACCGGCCAGCGACAGCTTCACGGCGAAGCCGAGGAACAGCGCGCCCGCCGCCGAAGTCGCCGTGGCCGACAGCCGCCTGCGGCGCCGGAAGGCGGCGGCCAGGCGGGTTCCACCGAATATCAGCGTGCTGAGGTAGAGGAAGCTGGCCAGCTGTCCGAAGGCACCGAGGATGGCGAAGGAGAGGGCCGGGTAGGCGTAGCCCGGGTCGACGAACTGCACGAAGAAGGCGATGAAGAACAGGATCGCCTTGGGGTTGAAGAGGCTGACGACGAGGGCCCGTCCGAAGGGCCGCTCCTCGGCGACCCGCGCGGGCGCCGCCTCCTCCACGGCCTTCTCCTGCCGCGTCCGCCACATCTGCCAGGCGGACCGCAGCATCCCGATCGCCAGCCAGGTGAGATATCCCGCGCCGGCGTACTTCACGATCCCGAACAGCAGGGCGTTGGCCTTCAGCAGGGAGGCGACGCCCGCGGCGGACAGCGTCATCAGCACGGTGTCCCCGCAGAACACGCCCGCGGCGGCGGTGTACCCGGCCCGCACACCGCGCCGTGCGGCGACGGACAGCACGTACAGCGAGTTGGGACCGGGCAGCAGGACGATCAGGGCGAGCCCTGCCAGATAGGTGGGGAGATCGATGACGCCGAACATGAGAAGCAGTGTCGCACGGGGGTACGACACTCAGAAGGTGTCGCTGGGCACGTACCGACCCCACACCTCCCGCAGCGCGTTGCACACCTCTCCCACCGAGGCCCGGGCCCGCAGCGCCTCCTTCATCGGATACAGCACGTTGTCCGTGCCCTCCGCCGCCTTCTTCAGCGCGGCCAGCGCCGAGTCCACCGCCCCCTGGTCCCGCTCCGCCCGCAGCCGCTGCAGCCGCCGCGTCTGCCGGGCCTCGATCTCCGGGTCCACCCGCAGCGGCGTATAGGGCTCCTCCTCGTCCAGCCGGAAGCGGTTGACGCCCACGACCACCCGCTCGCCCGAGTCGGTCTCCTGGGCGATGCGGTACGCGTTGCGCTCGATCTCGGCCTTCTGGAAACCCCGCTCGATCGCCGCCACCGCGCCCCCGAAGTCCTCGACCCGGCACATCAGAGCGACGGCCGCCGCCTCCACCTCGTCCGTCAGCCGCTCCACCGCGTAGGAGCCGGCGAAGGGGTCGACCGTCGCGGTCACGTCCGTCTCGTACGCCAGCACCTGCTGGGTGCGCAGCGCCAGCCGTGCGCTCTTGTCCGTCGGCAGCGCGATCGCCTCGTCGAAGGAGTTGGTGTGCAGCGACTGGGTCCCGCCGAGGACCGCGCCCAGCGCCTGGACGGCGACCCGGACGAGGTTCACCTCCGGCTGCTGCGCGGTCAGCTGGACACCGGCCGTCTGGGTGTGGAAGCGCAGCATCAGCGACTTGGGGTTCTCCGCACCGAACTCCTCCCTCATCACCCGCGCCCAGATCCGGCGCGCCGCGCGGAACTTGGCGATCTCCTCCAGCAGCGTCGTACGGGCCACGAAGAAGAAGGACAGCCGTGGCGCGAAGTCGTCGACGTCCATGCCCGCCGCCACCGCCGTACGGACGTACTCGATGCCGTCGGCGAGCGTGAACGCGATCTCCTGCACGGGCGAGGCGCCCGCCTCGGCCATGTGGTAGCCGGAGATCGAGATCGTGTTCCACTTCGGGATCTCGGCGGTGCAGTACCTGAAGATGTCGGCGGTCAGGCGCAGCGACGGCTTCGGCGGGAAGATGTACGTCCCGCGCGCGATGTACTCCTTGAGGACGTCGTTCTGGACGGTGCCGGTCAGCCGGTCCGCGCCGATCCCCTGTTCCTCCGCCACCAGTTGGTACAGGAGCAGCAGCAGGGCCGCCGGGGCGTTGATCGTCATGGACGTCGAGACCCGGTCCAGGGGGATGCCGTCGAACAGCACCCGCATGTCCTCGACCGAGTCGACCGCCACACCGACCTTGCCGACCTCGCCGTGCGCGAGGGGCGCGTCGGAGTCGTGACCCATCTGGGTGGGCAGGTCGAAGGCGACGGACAGGCCCGTGGTGCCGTGCGCGATCAGCTGCCGGTAGCGGGCGTTGGACTCGGCGGCCGTGCCGAATCCGGCGTACTGGCGCATGGTCCAGGGGCGGCCGGTGTACATGGTCGGGTAGACCCCGCGGGTGAACGGGTAGCCGCCCGGTTCGCCCAGTCTGCGGACCGGGTCCCAGCCGGTCAGGTCGGCCGGCCCGTAGACCGGCTCGATCGGCAGACCGGACTCCGACTCACGCGCCATGGATGCCTCCGCCGTACGTTGTGGCCCCTCCTCACCATGCCCCGTAGTTCGGCGGCGGTCACGCGGGGAAGCATCTCCGGCATGAGGATCAGGGGCTCACTCACCGCCGCACTCGTCTCCTGCGTCACCCTCGCCGCCCTCGCCGGCTGCACCGTGCAGCCGGCGGGCACCGACGGCAAGCGCGGACTCCCGGTGCATGTCCGGCTGCCGTCGAGCCGGAGCTCCGTCACCACCTGGACGGCCCCGCCCCCGGCCCCGCCCGTCAGGCCGGCGCCCCGCGTCCTGTGGTCGCGCGGGGACAGCGGGCCGGGCGTGCGGGAACTCCAGGCCCGGCTGCGCCAGCTGTACTGGCTGTCCGACGGGCCGACGGGGTCGTACGGCCATCTGACCGAGCGGGCCGTCCAGGGGTTCCAGAGCAAGCGCGGGCTGGCGCGGACCGGGCGGACGGACACCGTCACCTGGCAGTTGCTGGTCGGGATGACGCACACGCCGGGCACCTGGGAGCTGTATCCGATGGGCGGTCAGCCGGCCGGGGCGCCCGACGTGCGCTGTCTGACCGGGCGTGTGCTGTGCATCGACAAGACGACGCGGACGCTGCGCTGGATGGTCGACGGGCGGACCGTGTCGACCATGTCGGTGCGGTTCGGCGCGCAGTACACGCCGACCCGGGAGGGTGTCTTCCACATCTTCTGGAAGGCCCGGACCTGGACGTCCACGCTCTACCACTCGCCGATGCCGTACGCGATGTTCTTCAGCGGCGGGCAGGCGGTGCACTACTCGTCCGACTTCGCGGCGCGCGGCTATGCGGGCGCCTCGCACGGTTGTGTGAACGTCCGCGACGAGAGCGCGATCAAGCAGCTGTTCGCTCAGGTGAGGGTGGGCGACAAGGTCGTCGTCCACTGGTGAGGAAGGGAGATACGGGCGCGGGCGGGACCGGGGGAACGTGTCCCGCCCGCGCCGAGTGCACGAGCCGTGGGTACGGGGGGAACCCCGGCTCAGTGCGACGGCCGATGACCAGTCGGCTCACTCTGTACTGCGCCACGGGCTCCAGAAACGTCACACCTCGCGCCGAAAAATTTTCGCCGCTTACGAAATCGC
This sequence comes from Streptomyces sp. MMG1121, assembly GCF_001280015.1. Lineage (GTDB taxonomy): Bacteria > Actinomycetota > Actinomycetes > Streptomycetales > Streptomycetaceae > Streptomyces. Next base: position 99,500 of record NZ_LGDV01000096.1, on the reverse strand, counting down.
AGGTCAGAGGGGGTGTGCTACGGATGAGGGCAGAGCGCGACGAACGGCGTCGCGGTGCAGCCGGCCCTTGCTGTGCCGGCCGCCGTCGCCACGGTGGCTGTCGTCGTCACCGCCCTGGCCGTCCTCGTCACCGCCTTTGCCGTTCCCCTTGCCCGTGTTGTCGCCCTTGCCCTTGTCCTTGCCCAGGTCTCTTCCCTGGTCGCCACCGTCGCCCTTGCCGCCGTGCGCCCCGCCGGCCGGCGAGTCGACGGCGGTCAGGATCACCTTGCAGTAGCGGCTCACCCGCGCGGATCCGCCGGCCAGGTCCTCCAGCGCGCGCATACGGCCGGAGTCCGGTTGCTTGCCGTCGCGGATGTCCCGGCAGGCCCCGGCGAAGTCCCGCCACCGGCCGCCCGGTCCCCCGGCGGGGTCCCCCGGGCCCACAGTGGCGCTGCCGCCCGGGCCGTTGTCCGGTCCGGTGGCCGTGCCGGAGGCGCCGCCGCCCGGGGGCGCGCCCGTGCTGCCGCCCGGCCCCCCCGGACCGGGGCCCGTGGGGGCCGACGGCGAGACCGAGGCGAGCGGCGTCCCGGAGGTCCGGTCGGCGGAGGCGTCGGGGCCGGGCTGCTCGGTCCCGAACGTGGGCAGCACCCCGCCACCGGCGGCCATGGCGACCCCGCCGAGCGTGCCCGCGGTCACCACCGCGGCGAGCGCCAGGCGCGTCGGCCGGGCCCAGCGGGTACGGCGGACCGGGATTCCGGTACGGGCCGTGCGGGCCGGGTTGCCGATGCGGATCAGGCCCGCGTCGGCGGGCGGGGCGGCCGCGCCGGAGCGCCGGCCGGGGGTGTCGGCGGTGAGGGCGGCGGCGGTCCGCTCTGCCTCGGCGGCTTCGCGGGCCTTGCGGAACGCGGCGAGGGCGGCCTGTTCGCCGGGGAGTTCACCGGTGGCCGCAGCCGCCTGCGCGGACAGCGCGCCGAGCGCCTCGGAAAGGCGTTCGGCCTGTTCACGGGCGCGGGCGTCGACGGCTTCCAGTGACTCACCGCGCAGCAGACGTTCCGCCGTCTCACGGTTCAGCCACTTGTCCTGCTCGTCGGCCATCACATGTCCTTCTGCGTCCGCGCACGCGAATCCGTCACAGCTGCGGACGACACCGCGCCACGACGCGGTTCTCTCTGAGGTGGGAGCGCGCCGAGCGTGCCTACGGATTCCGCATCATCGCCGAGCAGCTCCGCGAGCCGCTTCAGCCCCCGGTGCGCCGCGGTGCGTACGGCACCGGCGCGTTTGCCGAGCGTCTCGGCGGCGGTCTTGGCGTCCAGACCGACCACCACACGCAGGACGACCGCCTCGGCCTGGTCCTGCGGGAGTCGCGCGATGAGGGAGAGCGCGCTGTCGGTGGCCAGGGCCTCGATGGCCTCGCCGGCCGTGTCGGACTCGGCGGCCCGGCCGGTCAGCTCCGTCTCGTCGCCGCCTATGGCGGGACGGCGGCCGCGCATCCGTATGTGGTCCAGGGCGCGATTGCGGGCGATCCGGGCGGCCCAGCCGCGGAACCGGTCGGCGTCCCCGCTGAACCGGTCCAGGTCACGGGCGATCTGCAACCAGGCCTCGGAGGCGACGTCCTCGGCGTCCGGATCACCGACCAGCGTGCGGACGTATCCGAGCAGCCGTGGATGCACGGTGCGGTACACCGTACGAAACGCGGCCTCGTCACCGTCCTGTGCCGCACGCACCGCGGCGGTCAGCTCCGCGTCGTCCCCCAGCACCGCACTCCCTTTGCGCCTGTGTCCTGGTCGGCGCGAAAGGCACGTTACGGCGTGAAAGCGCTCCTCGTCCATGTCCGTAGAAGATGCAACTAACTCGTGACCGGGTCCGGGGCTGCGCAGGGTGAGGGGCGGGACCGGTCAGGGTGTGACAGAAAACGCACCCACGGCGCTGAAGAAGATACGGGCCGCGCGCGGCCCGTCCGCGCGACGGCCGGGGCCTCTCCTGTGGGGGGTGGCGGCCCCGGCCGTTGCCTCGGCGGACCGGAGCGGCTGGGCCGCTACGCCTCCCCCTCGTTCCCCTTGTCCGCCTTGTCGCCGTTCTCCCCCTGTCCGCGCGGCACGCCGGTTCGCCAGTCGTCCCGGCGCCGCGTGCGCAGGCGGCGCACCCCCGCCTCGCGGGCCGCCCGGAAGGCGGCCACGGCCCGGCGCTCACCCTCGGCTTCGACGCCGTCGGCGCGCAGGGCGGCACCGAACCGCGCCTGGAAAAGGGATGATTCCGCCAAATAAGCCGCATACGGGTGCGCGTGGAGGCGGCCGGACACGTTGCCGCCGTGCTGTTCACCCATGCCCGTTCCCGTTCCCGTCGGCGTTCATCCCGCCCCACCCAGCGTCCGCGGGCCCTCGTCCGTCACACCCTCGCCGCCCGCCTCTAGGGCGCGCAGGTTCCGGGCGAGCCGTTTCAGTCCGCGGTGGGCGGCCGTGCGGACGGCTCCGGGTCGCTTGCCTAGGACGCGCGCGGCGGCCGGGCCGTCGAGGCCGACGACCACCCGCAGCAGCACGGCCTCGGCCTGCTCGCGCGGCAGGCCGCGCACCAGTTCCAGGGCGCGTGCGGTGGACAACGCCTCCAGGGCCTGGTCATGGGTGTCGTGCCGGCCCGGCAGCTCCAGCGCGTCCTGTTCGAGGGCGGCCGCCCGGGGCCGTACCCGCTGGCGGCGCAGATGGTCCAGGGCACGGTGGCGGGCGATGGTCGCGGTCCAGCCGCGAAAGCCCGCGCCGTCACCCTTGAACCGGCCGAGGTCCCGGACTATCTCCAGCCAGGCGTCGGCGGCCACGTCCTCCGCGTCCTCGCCGACGATGCCCCGCAGATAGCCGAGGAGACCGGGCTGCACGATCCGGTAGGCCGTCGCGAAGGCGGTCTCGTCCCCGTCCTGGGCGCGCGCGACGGCCGCGCCCAGTTCCCCGTCCCGCGGCTGCGGGCGGCGGGGTTCCCCTCCCTGGCCCAAGACGTCCTCGTTCGTGCCCAGTTCATGGCCACTGCGTGGCGCGTCCCGCACGGTCCGACACGTCCCCCGTGTCTCCGCCCTCCACGATCATCAGCGCCGGGCCGCACAGAAGTGTCACAGCGAGGCGGTGTCCCGTACCGGGGTCAGCGGGCGGTGCTCGCGTCCCGGCACAGCAGGCGCAGCGAGCCGTGGCCGGCGTACGCCCGCCGGGCCTCGTCGACGGGGTCCCACAGCCGGCCGTCGGGGGTGCGCAGCCAGTGCTCGCCGCCCGTCGCCCACCACTCCGCCCCGGTCTGACGGACGATCACCTCGCCGGCGTAGGCGCCGAAGCCGCGCAGCGCGCTCTCGACGGCGGCGTACGGCGGGCTTTCGCGGCGGATCTCCTCGATCATCCGGTCCACCCGCCACAGGCTCTGCGCCGAGTAGTCGAGCCGCACCCGGGCGCCCTCGCGGGCCATCGCCACGGTGTCGGCCGCCCATCGCACCGGCTTCGCCGCGGCGTGCGGTCGGGTCTCCTGCTGCGCTGTCACTTCCTGGGTGGTCACATAAGGAGGAGCGTGCCGGACGCGGTAAGCGTCACCGCATTTCGAAACGTTTCGCCAACCGTCGCAGGACTACCTCACGTCCACCGCACGACGGTCACAGGACCACCGTGGCCGCAGCCGGTCGCGCCGCCCCGGGGCAAGCCGCGCCCCGGGCTGCTCACTCCGCCCCGCTGCGCGCCCGCCGCGACACCACCGCGCGCAGCACCCGGCGCCCCTCGACCGACACGTCCAGGGCGTGGCGCAGCCCCTGGGGGCCGTGCTCGGCGAGGAGCTCGAGGACGGCTCGCTGGCGGCGGAGTTCGGCGGCGACGAGCGGGGGCAGGTCCGCCGTGTCGCCCACGCGTCCGGTGTCGAGGCCGGCGTCGGCCGGCGTGCCGTCGGCCGCGGGGTCGAGCAGCCGGTGGACGCGCAGCGAGGCGACCGAGCAGGCGTCGGCCCAGGGCCGTACCGCGTCGGCGGTGCGCCGGGCCGGTACCGCGTCCAGCATGCGACGGGTCAGCCGCGCGGCCTCGTCGGCGGCGCGTTCCTCGGCGCCGAGGGTGCCGCGGGCCCGGTCCAGGCCCGGGCCCCAGTCGGAGCCGTCGGCGAGGCTCGCCCACAGCGGGCGCAGCAGGTCGTCGTCGGCGCCGAGCAGGGGCAGACACCGGTCCAAACAAGCCAACCCGCTGGCGGCCAGTCCGCGTTCGTCGGCCTGTGCGATCAGGTCCACCAGGCTCATGAAACATCTCCCTCGCCAGGGCGCCGACCGGTACGGAGCCCGCACTTCCCCTTACTGCGTCCGGATTGCTCCCGGTGTCACAGGGGATCGACTCAGCCCAGCTTGGCCGAAAGTCGCTGGAAGTCCGCCCAGGACAGCGAGGGTGTGCCCGGGTCCCACAGCTTCTGCACGGTGGCCCGCAGCGGCAGCCGTATTCCGGCCGCGACCTGCGCCTCCGTCTGCGCGTTGGGGAAGTCGCACCAGACCGCGAACGACCCGCCGAGTATCTGGCCGTCGTACCGCGCCGGTACGGCGGTCGTACCGCGCAGCACCCGCGGGTTCCACTGCTCGTAGATCCGCTGTCCGGTCGGGTAGACGAAGGTCTGCGGCTGGCCGAGCACGTAGTAGAGCAGCTCGTCGTTGTAGTTGAGCACCTTGCGGCCCGCGCTGAGGTACTCCACGGGCTGCCGGGCGCCGATCTCCTTGCCGGTCCAGTAGGCGACCTGGAGATCCCCCGCGGGCTGCACGGAGGTCCCGCGGTAGAAGCCGTCGTTCCAGGCCCGCATGGTCTTCTGGTGGGCGCGGACGGTGTTGGCGCGGTCGTTGAGCCAGCCGGTGGTGAGGTCGGCGACGGTGCCGCCGGAGCCGTACTTCTGCCGGGCGGCGGCCGCGAGCTGCGGATAGGAGGCCTGCGGGTCCTTCACGGTCAGCGCCTGGTACTCGTCGCCGCCGAGATGCCACTGACTGCCGGTGAACAGGCCCGCGTACTCGTTCAGCAGATCGTCGACGATCTTCGCCGAGGCGGGCTTGGAGATGTCGATCGCGCCCTTGGTGGCGACCCCGCTCGCGTTGCGCAGCTGGAGGTCGGGGTGGGCGGCTAGGACGGCGCCGAGGTGACCCGGCGAGTCGATCTCGGGCACGACGGTGATGTGCCGGCTGCTCGCGAGGTCCACGATCTGCTTGACCTGTGCCTTGCTGAGATGGTCCTTGGAGACGATCTCGGGGTGGCTGCTGGACTCGATCCGGAAGGCCTGGTCGTCGGAGAAGTGCAGCCCCAGTTCGTTGAACTTCAGGTCGCCCAGCTCCCGTATCCGGTCCTCGATCCAGGACTCGGAGAACGGTTTGCGCGCGATGTCCAGCATGAACCCGCGCACCGGCTTGGCCGGCTCGTCCCGCACGACCCCCTCCGGCGCCGTACCGCCGCCGTGGACCTCCTGCTTCAGCGTGCGGGTGCCGTAGAAGACGCCCGCGTCGCCGGGTCCGCTGATCTCGACCCGCCCGCCCTGGACGGTCATGGTGTACGACTCCTGGTTCCCGCCCTTGCCGCCGAGCGCGAGCCGGACGTCACCCGCCTTCACGTCGCTCTTCTCCCCCGCGTAGGTGAGCCCGAGCTCCCCGGCTATCAGCCTCCCCTCGTCGGCCAGCGAAGGGTCGCTCACCACGACCCGGTCGCTCTTGCCCGGCTGCCAGCCCGGCCCGCGCGCCGCGGTGAAGGCGCGCACCGCGGGTATCGTCCGCGGCGCCTGGGACAGCGGATAGGACCGGCTCGGCGAGGGACTCGCCGAGGACGCGGCCGCCGCGCCCGAGTCGCGGCCGGCCACCCGGCCGGAGGCCGACTGCGGGGCACCCCCTTCCGTCTTCCCGCCGCCACCGCCCGACGAGGCCCACACACCGACCCCCGTGCCGAGCGCGACGGTCCCGACGAACGCGGCGGCCACGACCGCCCGCTTCCGTATCACCTGCTGCGCCGGTGAACGGCGCTGGTGCTGGTTCACCCTGCCAACGTACGACCGTTCCCCCGTTCACCCGTCACCCAGGCGTTCCGAAACTCTGCCGTCCGGGTGAATTTCAGGCGTCCCACGGACACACCGTGACCACTCTCGATAGCCTGACGACACATCTTTCACAGCATCCCCTGCCGCACCTCATGTGACGCGAGGACCCACGCTGCCCGCCCACCCTCTCCCGCATCTCCCCAAGCCTCTCGACGCCTTCAACACGGCCCCCGCCGACGAGGCCCGCGCCCTGCTCCTGCACTGCCTGCGCAGCCTGCGCTGGTCGCGCCGCATCGCGGACCACCGCCCCTACCCCGACCTGGACGCCCTGCTGGCGGCGGCGGACGAGGCGGCGTACGACCTGTCGCCCGCGGACCTGGCCGAGGCGCTGGCGGGAGAGTCCCTGCCCGAGCTGCCGGAGGACGCCTACTCGGCGGCCCACATGGCCCTGAGCGCGGCCCACGCGGCCTACGAGGCCCGATTCGGACACGTGTTCGTCATCTATCTGGGCGACACCCACCCGGACGAGTCCCTCGACCGCATCCTCGAAGCCATCCGATCACGATTGACAAACGATCCGGAGGAGGAGCGGGTGGTGACGGCGGAGGAGCTGCGGCGCCTCGCGAGAAACAGGCTGGGCAGCTACCTGAGGGGCGCGGGGCACTGCGCGACCAGCCACAACGCACCCGCACCCGGCAGATAAGGGGACACACCACCCTCACAGCCGCCCCGGCTAGCCCGTCCGGTGCCAAATTGATCACACAAGGTAGGCCCCCCGTAAGGCACAGCCCGGCGCATCGCTACGATGCAGAGGGCCGGTGGACCGTACCCGGCCGGGCCCGACCGACAGTGAAGCCGGCGCGGCCCTAGTCCCCGCTCCCGGAGGGTTCTTCCGTGCCGGCTGGAACGCTGTACCGCGGCCGGGAAGGAATGTGGTCCTGGGTGGCTCATCGAGTCACCGGCGTCCTCATTTTCTTCTTCCTGTTCGTTCACGTCCTGGACACCGCTCTCGTGCGTGTCTCCCCAGAGGACTACGACAAGGTCGTAGCCACGTACAAGACGCCGATCGTCGCGCTGCTGGAGTACGGCCTCGTCGCCGCCATCCTCTTCCACGCGCTCAACGGCCTGCGTGTCATCGCCGTCGACTTCTGGTCGAAGGGCCCGCGCTACCAGAAGCAGATGTTCTGGACCGTGATGGGTGTCTGGGTCGTCCTGATGGTCGGCGCGATCTACCCCGTGCTCGGCCACGCCGCTCGTGTCCTGTTCGGGAGCTGACGCCGATGTCCACGACTGAAACCACCGCGTCCGCGATCGGCCCCGTCGAGGGCGCCGTCTACACCGTCGACGACCCGGCCCCGCTGATCGAGGCGCCGCGCAAGCGCACGAAGAAGACCCCGAAGTCGACCCGGGGCAACTTCGAGCTGGCCGCCTGGATGTTCATGCGCCTGTCCGGCGTCGTGCTGGTCGTCCTCGTCCTCGGCCACCTGCTGATCCAGCTCGTGCTGGACGGCGGTGTCTCCAAGGTCGGCTTCGCCTTCGTGGCCGGCCGCTGGGCGTCCCCGTTCTGGCAGGTCTGGGACCTGCTGATGCTGTGGCTCGCGATGCTGCACGGCGCCAACGGCCTGCGCACGGTCATCAACGACTACGCCGAGCGGCCGAACACCCGGCTGTGGCTGAAGGCCCTGCTCTACACCGCCACGGTGTTCACCATCCTGCTGGGCACGCTGGTGATCTTCACCTTCGACCCGAACATCCGCTAGGCACGGGGCTGCGAGAATCATGAAGATCCACAAGTACGACACCGTCATCGTCGGCGCGGGCGGCGCCGGCATGCGCGCGGCCATCGAGTCGACGAAGCGCAGCCGCACCGCCGTGCTGACCAAGCTCTACCCCACCCGCTCCCACACGGGCGCCGCGCAGGGCGGTATGGCCGCCGCGCTCGCCAACGTGGAGGAGGACAACTGGGAGTGGCACACCTTCGACACGGTCAAGGGCGGTGACTACCTGGTCGACCAGGACGCCGCCGAGATCCTGGCGAAGGAGGCCATCGACGCCGTCCTCGACCTGGAGAAGATGGGCCTGCCGTTCAACCGGACCCCGAACGGCACGATCGACCAGCGCCGCTTCGGCGGTCACAGCCGTAACCACGGCGAGGCCCCGGTCCGCCGGTCCTGCTACGCCGCGGACCGCACCGGCCACATGATCCTCCAGACGCTGTACCAGAACTGCGTCAAGGAGGGCGTGGAGTTCTTCAACGAGTTCTACGTCCTGGACCAGCTGATGACCGAGGTCGACGGGGTCAAGAAGTCGGCCGGTGTCGTCGCGTACGAGCTGGCGACCGGCGAGATCCACGTCTTCCAGGCCAAGGCGGTCATCTACGCCTCCGGCGGCACCGGCAAGTTCTTCAAGGTGACCTCCAACGCGCACACCCTCACCGGTGACGGCCAGGCGGCCTGCTACCGGCGTGGTCTGCCGCTGGAGGACATGGAGTTCTTCCAGTTCCACCCGACCGGCATCTGGCGCATGGGCATCCTGCTGACGGAGGGCGCCCGTGGTGAGGGCGGCATCCTGCGCAACAAGGACGGCGAGCGCTTCATGGAGAAGTACGCGCCGGTCATGAAGGACCTCGCGTCCCGTGACGTCGTCTCGCGCTCCATCTACACGGAGATCCGCGAGGGCCGTGGCTGCGGTCCCGAGGGCGACCACGTCTACCTCGACCTGACCCACCTGCCGCCGGAGCAGCTGGACGCCAAGCTCCCGGACATCACCGAGTTCGCGCGCACCTACCTCGGCATCGAGCCGTACACGGACCCGATCCCGATTCAGCCGACCGCGCACTACGCGATGGGCGGCATCCCGACGAACGTCGAGGGTGAGGTCCTGTCGGACAACACCACGGTGGTCCCGGGTCTGTACGCGGCCGGCGAGGTCGCCTGCGTGTCGGTGCACGGCGCCAACCGCCTGGGCACCAACTCGCTGCTGGACATCAACGTCTTCGGGCGCCGCGCGGGCATCGCCGCCGCCGAGTACTCCCACAAGGCCGACTTCGTCGAGCTGCCGGAGAACCCGGAGTCCCTCGTCGTCGAGCAGATCGAGCGGCTGCGCAACTCCACCGGCAACGAGCGGGTGGCCACGCTCCGCAAGGAGCTGCAGGAGACCATGGACGCCAACGTCATGGTGTTCCGCACCGAGCAGACGATCAAGACGGCCGTCGAGAAGATCGCCGAGCTGCGCGAGCGCTACAAGAACGTCTCGATCCAGGACAAGGGCAAGCGGTTCAACACGGACCTGCTGGAGGCCGTCGAGCTGGGCAACCTGCTCGACCTGGCCGAGGTCATGGCCGTGTCCGCCCTGGCCCGCAAGGAGTCCCGCGGTGGTCACTACCGCGAGGACTACCCGAACCGCGACGACGTCAACTTCATGCGCCACACCATGGCGTACCGCGAGGTGGGCGACGACGGCGCCGAGTCGATCCGTCTCGACTACAAGCCGGTCGTCCAGACCCGCTACCAGCCGATGGAGCGTAAGTACTGATGGCTACCCCCGTTCTGGACAAGGTGGAGGCGGAGGCCGCGGCCTCCGCGCACCTGATCACGGTCACCTTCCGGGTCCGCCGGTTCAACCCGGAGGTCTCGGCGGAGGCGGTCTGGGAAGACTTCCAGCTGGAGATCGACCCGAAGGAGCGCGTCCTCGACGGCCTCCACAAGATCAAGTGGGACGTCGACGGCACCCTCACCTTCCGCCGCTCGTGCGCGCACGGCATCTGCGGCTCGGACGCGATGCGGATCAACGGCAAGAACCGCCTTGCCTGCAAGACGCTGATCAAGGACATCAACCCCGAGAAGCCGATCACGGTCGAGCCCATCAAGGGCCTCACGGTCCTGAAGGACCTGGTCGTGGACATGGAGCCGTTCTTCCAGGCGTACCGGGACGTCATGCCGTTCCTGGTCACCAAGGACACGAACGAGCCGACGCGGGAGCGCCTGCAGTCCGCCGAGGACCGCGAGCGCTTCGACGACACCACCAAGTGCATCCTGTGCGCCGCGTGCACGTCGTCCTGCCCGGTGTTCTGGAACGACGGCCAGTACTTCGGTCCGGCCGCGATCGTGAACGCCCACCGCTTCATCTTCGACAGCCGTGACGAGGCGGGCGAGCAGCGCCTGGAGATCCTCAACGACCGTGACGGCGTGTGGCGTTGCCGTACGACCTTCAACTGCACGGACGCCTGTCCGCGCGGCATCGAGGTCACGAAGGCCATCCAGGAAGTGAAGCGCGCGCTGATCACGCGTCGCTACTGATCCCGGACACCCCTCAGCGCCCGGGGGCCCCGTTTCCGACTTCGGAAGCGGGGCCCCCGGGCGTTTTTGCCGGGCTTCCCCGCCCGTCGGTTCTAATCTGACGACATGTCAGACGAAGAGTCGGAAGAGTCGTACGAACTGCTCGGCTTCGACAACGTGCTGCTTCCCGTCGGCGACCTCGCCGAGGCCGTCGGCTTCTACGAGCGCGCCGGGTTCGCCGTGGGGTTCCGGTTCGACGAGGCCGGGATCGCCCTGCTGCAGGTCGGCAAGGAGACGCCCGGGGTCCTGCTGCGTGCCGAGGAGGTGCTGGGGCACCGGTCGCCGCCGTGGCCCTCGCCGCGTCTATGGCTGGAGGTGCCGGACGCGCGGGCGGCGGCGCGGAGGCTGGCCGCCGCCGGCATCGCCCCGCTCGACGAGGCGTTTCCGGGGGCCACCGGGTGGACCGTTGAGGTCGCCGACCCCTGGGGGAACATCCTCGGCTTCACCGACTACACCAAGCGCCCGGAGCTGGGCCGCAGGGGCTGACGGGGGCCCGCACCCCACTGGCTAGGCTCTTCACCGTGCCCGCGAAGAACGACGGCCCCGAGTCGGCCGGCTCCCCCAGCAGCAAGTCCGAGCAGACCCGCGCGCTGATCCTGGAGACCGCGATGCGGTTGTTCCAGGAACACGGGTACGACAAGACCACCATGCGGGCCATCGCCAAGGAGGCCGGGGTCTCCGTCGGGAACGCCTACTACTACTTCGCGGGCAAGGAGCACCTGATCCAGGGCTTCTACGACCGGATCGCCGCCGAGCAGCAGGCGGCGGTCCGTGCGGTGCTGGACCGGGAGACCGATCTGGAGGCGCGGCTCGCGGGTGTGCTGACCGTGTGGCTCGACATCGCCGCGCCGTACCACGAGTTCGCCGTGCAGTTCTTCAAGAACGCCGCCGACCCCGACAGCCCGCTCAGCCCCTTCTCGCCCGAGAGCGCGCCCGCCCGTGAGCAGGCGATGAGCATCCACCGGGAGGTGCTGGCCGGGTCCAAGTCCAAGGTTCCGGCCGAACTGCGGGACGTTCTCCCGGAGTTGATGTGGCTCGCCCAGATGGGGCTCGTGCTGTACTGGGTCTTCGACCGGACCGAGGGGCGCGAGCGCAGCTACCGGCTGGCGCGCCGGGGCGCCCGGCTGACCGCCCGTGGCGTGGTGCTCGCCCGGTTCCGGGTGCTGCGCCCCCTGGTCCTGGAGATCCACGAGCTGTTCACGGACTTCCTGCCGGGCATGACCCGGGCACTGCCCGCTCCACGGGCCAAGGGGCGCGAGAAGAAGGACTCCGGGTGATCAGATCCAGTTCAGGCGCCACAGGCGGAACACGCCGGTGGCGTCGTCCAGGTACTGGCTGCCGCCGATGTCCTCGGTGCTGACGACGTATTCCTTGCTCTGCCACAGCGGGATCAGCGGGACGTCCTGGGCGACGTCCGACTGGATGTCCCTGAAGTCGTTGGAGGCCTCGCTGCGGTCGGCGTACTGCCGGCTGTCCTGGATGAGATGGTCGACCACCTTGTTGCTGTACCCGGTGCTCATGGTGGAGCCGGTGCCGACGAGTGCGGCGCCGAAGGTGTCCGGGTCGGGGTAGTCGGCCACCCAGCCGACCGCCCACGCGTCCATCTTCCCGGCGGCCCAGCTCTTTTGGAAGTCGGTCCACTCGTAGCCCTTGACGTCCACCTTGAACAGGCCGCTCGCCTCCAGCTGCTGCTTGAGCTGGGCGGCCTCCTCCGCGCCCGCGCCCCGGCCGATGCCGTAGCCGAAGGTGAAGCGCACCGGCAGGCTCACCCCGGCCTCGGTGAGCAGCTCGCGCGCCTTGGCGACGCTCTGCGTCGGGTAGTCGTCGAAGAACGACGTGGTGTGGCCGGTGATGCCGGTCGGGATCAGTGAGTACAGCGGGTCGACCGTGCCCTCGTAGACCGTCGCGGCCAGCTGCTCGCGGTTGACCAGCCAGGCCATCGCGCGGCGCACCCGTACGTCGTGCAACGGGGAGCCGGCGCGGGTGTTGAGGTAGAGATTGCGGGTCTCGGAGCTGTCGGACTCGGTGACGCGCTTCTTGGGGTCGCTCGGGTTCAGCTGGGAGAGCACGTGCGGCGGCAGGTTCCGGGTGGCGACGTCGATCTGCTGCGCCTTCCAGGCGCTGTCGAGCTTCGCGGAGTCGGCGTAGTAGCGCAGCTCGATCGGGCGTCCGGTGCCGCTGAGGTAGCCCTTGTAGTGCCCGTTCGGCGCCAGTTCGGCCTTCTGGTCCTTGGTGTACGACGTCAGCGTGTACGGGCCGGTGCCGTCGACCGAGGTGCCCTTGCGCAGGGAGTCGGCCGGGTAGGTGTCCTTGTCGACGATCGATCCGGCACCGGTGGCGACCTTCAGCGGGAAGGTGGCGTCCGCGGACGTCAGATGGAAGGTGACGGTGGTGGCGTCGTCGGCGGTCACCGAGCCGAGCGTGGAGAACAGCGACGCCGGGCCGACGTCGGAGTTGATCTTCTTGACCCGGTCGAAGGAGTACTTCACGTCCTCGGCGGTCATCTTCCGGCCGCTCGGGAAGGTGATCCCGTCGCGCAGCGTGCACTGGTACGTCCGCAGGCCCGCGCCCTGGAAGGCGCAGCTCTTCGCCGCGTCCGGTACCGGCACGACCCCGCCCGACTCGAACGTCAGCAGCGACTGGAACACGTTGCTGAACAGGGCCCAGGAACCGGCGTCATAGGCTCCGGCCGGGTCCAGGTCCGTGACGGCGTCCGTCGTACCGACCGTGATCGTCTTGTCCTTGTTCCCCTGCGACGGCAGCAGCTGCCAGCCGCCGATTCCCACGACCGCGAGCACGAGCAGCGTCACGAGAATGCGCATGCGAACAGATCGCATGGTGGTGCCCTCCCCAGGACCCTTACAGGCCCAACCCCTGGCCAGCACGATTTCGCCACTCCCCCAAGTGACGCGGCTCACCTAATCACACCTGTTTGAGCGGGGGGAAGGGCTTTCTGACCAGATGGGCAAGAACTTGGGCGGTTGCGAGGGGGCTGTGAGTGTGATCGCAAAGAGAAGGTAAGGTAATGCTAAAAAAGGGGGACATGTGATCAAGGTCGAGCGGCGTCCGCGTGTACTGGGGCGGGCGAGACCGCACTCCGCCCTCCTTGTGACACTGCTGCTCCTGACGGGTGTCGCCTGCTCGGGTACCGGACACGCCCCGCCGGGCGAACCGGGAGCGACCGGTGCCGGGGACCCCCTCTTCCCCACCCTGGGCAACGGCGGCTACGACGTCTCGCACTACGACCTGGCGCTCGACTACACCCCCGACACCAACCGCCTGAGGGGCTCCGCGGTGATCACCGCGCGCGCCTCCCAGGACCTGAGCCGCTTCAACCTCGACCTCGCGGGACTGACGGTGCTCGGCGCGACGGTGGACGGCGCGGGCGCCGCCTTCACGCGCGAGAAGAACGAGTTGACGTTGACGCCCCGGAATGTGATCGCGAAGGGCGCGACCTTCGAGGCGACCGTCGAGTACGAGGGCACCCCGCGGATGTCCGAGGACTCCGAGGGGGCGGTGGAAGGCTGGATCGAGACCGACGACGGCGCGACGGCCCTCGGCGAGCCGACCGGATCCATGGCCTGGTTCCCCGGCAACCACCACCCGTCGGACAAAGCGACGTACGACATCACGGTCACGGTCCCCAAGGACGCCGACGGCGACCCGTACGACGTGGTGAGCAACGGCGAACCGACGAAGGCCGAGGACAAGGGGGACCGCGTCACCCATCACTGGCACACCGGGGAGCCCATGGCCGGCTACCTCGCCAATGTCACGATCGGCTACTTCGACATCACGCGAGAGCGGACGCCCGACGGTCTGCCTCTCTACCTCGCCGTCGACCCCGACGAAGCCGAAGGCGCCGAAGACACGAAGGAACTTGTGCCGGAGGTCGTCGACTGGGCAAGTGACCGATTCGGGCCTTACCCCTTCTCCTCCGCGGGCGCCGTGATCGACCACCTTCCCGGTCTCGGATACGCCCTGGAGACCCAGACCAAGCCGTACTTCGACTCCGCGCCCGAGGAATCACTGGTGGTGCACGAACTGGCCCACCAGTGGTTCGGCAACTCCGTCACCCCGCGGACGTGGCAGGACATGTGGCTGAACGAGGGATTCGCCACCTACGCGGAATGGCTCTGGCAGGAGGAGCACGGCGGCAGGACGGCCCGGCAGACCTTCGAGGCCTTCTACGACGGCAGCCATCCCGAGAGCGAAGGGATCTGGGAGTTCCCTCCGGCGGATCCGCCCACCGGCGCCCAGGTGTCCTCCCCGCCCGTGTACGGCCGGGGTGCCATGACCCTGCACCAGGTGCGCGAGGCGGTGGGCGACGACGTGTTCTTCGCCGTCCTGCGGACCTGGACCGAGCGGCACCGCCATGGAAACGCGGACACCTCTCAGTTCATCTCCCTCTGCGAGGAGAAGTCCGGGAAAGAGCTGGACGCCCTGTTCCGCACCTGGCTCCACGAAGAAGGAAAGCCGAGCCGCTCCCGGCTATGACGTACGACGCAGTGCGCGCAGGCCGCGCAACCCGATGACTCCTATGGCCGTCCCCAATACGAAGGACACGACGGCCAGCAGCAGGTGCACCCAGAAGTACGCCGTCGGGTGACCGTTGTCGAAGGCGAGCCCGCTTCCGTCCTTGACCAGGTTCTTGACGAAAGTGATCCAGATGAACCAGCTCCACACCCCGAAAGCGAGCAGGAACCAGGAGATGCGGCGGCTGAGCTTCATGGGTCCAGTATCGCCGTCCCGTGTCCGGTTCCGTGTCGGGGGTGGGGTCGCGGGTGCGGGCGCGAGTGGGATTTCGGCAGCACGTCCAGGTACGTTTCCGACCGTGCCCGCTCCGAAGAAGACCGGCCGGCGATCGCTGCTGGTCACCTCCGCCACGCTGCTGTCCCTGTCCGTCACCGCGCCCGCCGCGCTCGCCGCCCCCACCCCCTCGACGAGCCCGACGGCCACGCCCCCGGCCGGCATGTCGACCGTCGGCGGCGCCCGGCTCGGGCAGCCCGGCACCCAGGTGAACCTCGCCGCGGGCGTCCCGGTCCTGCCCAAGGGCCTCACCGCCCGCTCCTGGATCGTCACGGACGCCGAGTCGGGCGAGGTGCTCGCGGCGCACAACGCGCACTGGCGGCTGCCTCCGGCGAGCACGCTGAAGATGCTGTTCGCGGACACCGTGCTGCCCCGCTTCCCCAAGAGCACCCCGCACAAGGTGGTGCCCTCGGACCTCGCGGGCATGGGCGTCGGCTCCAGCGTGGTCGGGATAAAGGAGGGCCAGACCTACCGCGTCCAGGACCTGTGGCTCGGGGTGTTCCTGCGCTCGGGCAACGACGCCGTGCACGTGCTGTCGGCGATGAACGGCGGGGTCCAGCAGACCGTCAAGGACATGCAGGACCACGCCGACGAACTCCAGGCCCTGGACACGCACGTCGTCTCGCCCGACGGCTACGACGCGCCGGACCAGGTGTCGTCGGCGTACGACCTGACCCTGTTCGCCCGGTCCGGGCTGCAGAAGAAGGACTTCCGGGACTACTGCTCGACGGTGCAGGCGAAGTTCGGGACCGGCGATATCCGCAACACCAACCGGCTGCTCAGCGGTGACACCGACGTGCCCGTCTACCAGGGCATCGCGGGCGTGAAGAACGGCAACACCACGCACGCGGGCGCCACCTTCACCGGAGTCGCCGAGCGGAACGGCAGGGTGCTGCTCGTCACGGTGATGAACCCGGAGAAGCACGACCACAACGAGGTCTACAAGGAGACGGCGAAGCTGTTCGACTGGGGCTTCCAGGCGGCCGGCAAGGTCAGTCCGGTGGGCGAGCTGGTGCCGCCGAAGAGCGCCGTGCCGAGCCCTTCGCCGAGCGGTTCCGGCGCCGCCGGGCAGTCCTCCGGGACCACGGGGGCCAAGCCGGTGGCGGGCGCCACCACCGGCTCCGGCTCCGGTGTCGGCACCGCCGCGGCCATCGCGGGCGGGCTGCTGGTGCTGCTCGCGGGCGGGGCGTTCCTGATCAACCGCCGCTGGCCGCTGCCGGACCTGGTGCGCCGCCGGGACCGGTGAGTCCGGCTCCTTCCTCGCTCTGCGTCGCCGTCCAGGAGGCGCAGAACAGGACGAGTTTCGCGGTGAAGTTGATCCACAGCAGCAGCGCCACGGGGACGCCGAACGCGCCGTACATGCTCTTCGCGGCGACGCCCTGGATATAGCCGCTGAGCAGCAGCTTCAGCAGTTCGAAGCCGATCGCGCCGAGCAGGGCGGCCACCAGCAGGCGGCGGCGCGGCGGCTCGACCCCGGGCAGCAGGGTCAGCACGTAGAGCAGGACGAGGAAGTCGGCCAGCACGGCGACGGCGAACGCGGCGGCCCGCAACAGCGCGGTGCCCCAGCCGTGGTCGGCCAGGCCCAGTCCGCTCGAGACCAGGCCGACCGTGGCCGAGGCGAGTGTGGACGCGGCGAGCGTGACCAGCAGGGCCCCGCCGAGGCCGATGAGGATGCCGGCGTCCTTGGCCTTGGCGAGGAACGGGTTCTCCTTCTGGTCCGGCAGCTCCCACACCGTGCGCAGACAGGCGCGCATCTGGCCGACCCAGTTGATGCCGGTGAGCAGCAGCACGGCGCCGGCGATCACACCGACGGTGCCGGCGTTGTGCACGAGCGAGCCGATGTTCAGCTGCTGGGAGATGCCCGGGAACTGGTCGGCGATGTTGTGCTCGATGCTCTTCTGCCGGGACGGGCTGAGCGTGGCGGCGGTGATCGCGGCGACCACGGTCAGCAACGGGAACAGCGCCACGAAGCTGATGAACGTCATGGCGGCGGCCAGCCGTGACCACTTCACCCGGTCCAGCCGCTCGTAGCAGCGCCACGCGTGCGTCGCCATCAGGCGGGTGACGATCGGCCCGATGCCGGGGAGTCTCTGCAGCCATTCCATGATCCGTTCCTGCCCCTGTCTGCGCGCTCGTAAGACATCCCACTAATCACCCATTGTGTGCAGCGCGCGGATGTTCCGTAACTAACCATCCGCACCTGGGCGATACGGTCACCGACATGCCTGGAGACACGGTTTCCGTCATCCGTCCGCGGACATACGAGGAGGCCGCGGTCGCCGTCCGCGGATGCGGGGCGCGCGGCGCCGTCGCCCGGGGCGGACCGGGCCGGGCCCACGGGGACGCGGCGCGGAACGCGGGCGGCGCCGTCCTGGACATGGCCGGCCTCGACCGCGTCCACGTCGTCGACGCCGCCGAGGGCATCGTCCTGTGCGACGCCGGCGTCCCCCTGCACCGGCTGACCGAACTCCTGCTCCCGCTCGGCTGGTTGACGCCGGTCGTGCCCGCCGCCCGGCACGTGACCGTCGGCGGGGCGATCGGCGCCGACCTGCACGGCGCCGACCACTACGTCTCCGGCTCCTTCAGCGGCCATGTGCTCGCCCTGGAGCTGCTCACCGCCGACGGCGAGGTGCACGCGGTCCGGCCGGGCACCGAGCTGTTCGAGGCGACCGCCGGCGGGCTGGGCCTGACCGGGGTGATCCTGACGGCCACGATCCGGCTGCTCCCGGTGGAGACGGCGTATCTGACCGTCGCCACCGAACGCGCCGCCGGCCTCGACGACCTGCTGGCCCGGCTGACCGCCACCGGCCACCAGCACCGTTACGCGGCAGCCCGCCTCGACCTGACGGCCCGGGGCGCGGCCACCGGGCGCGGGGTCCTCACCCGCGCCGACCCCGCCCCGCAGGGCGCCCTCCGCACGGGCACGCGCGCGTGGCGCCGGCCACTCTCCCCGCGCCCCTACCGGCTCCCGCCCCTGCCTTCCCTCGCTCCGGCCGGGCTGCTCGGCCGTGCCGCCGCCGGCCTCCTCGGCGAGCTGCGCCACCGCGCCGCGCCACGCGCGCGTACCGGCGCACTCCGGCACCTGTCCGCCTTCGCGCACCCGCTGGACAGCGTCCCGCACGGCGGCCCGCCGCTCGGCGGCGGCTGCGTGCGCTACCAGTTCGTCGTCGGCCACGGCCAGGAGGAGACCCTGCACCGCATCGTGCGGCGCCTCGCCGACCGCCGCTGCCCGTCCTTCCACGCCGTCCTCCAGCGCCTCGGGGACGCCGGTCCTGGCTGGCTCTCCTGCGCCGTGCCCGGCTGGTCGCTGGCCCTGGACCTCCCGGTCGCGCTGCCCGGACTCGCCGGTTTCCTCGACGGGCTCGACGAGGAGGTCGCGGCGGCCGGCGGCCGGGTCGGCCTCGCCCGGGACGCCCGGCTGCGCCCCGATCTGCTCACCGCCATGTACCCCCGCGCGGCCGACTTCCGCGCCCTGCGGGCCCGGCTGGACCCGCGCGGAGTGTTCGTCTCCGATCTCGCCCGCCGGCTCGGCCTCTAGTCCCCGCGGTCCCCGCATCCCACGATCTCCAGGAGCTGACGTGAAGGACGCCTTCGGTCTCCCCCAGTCCCTGCTCGTTCTCGGCGGCACGTCCGAGATCGCGCTGGCCACCGCGCGCCGGCTGATCGCCCGCCGCACCCGCACGGTGTGGCTGGCCGGCCGGCCCTCGCCCGCCCTGGAACGGGCCGCCGAGAGCCTGCGCGCGCTCGGCGCGGACGCCCGCACCGTCGACTTCGACGCCCTCGACCCCGAGTCCCACGAAATCGTCCTCGGCAAGATCTTCGCCGAGGGCGACATCGACCTGGTGCTGCTCGCCTTCGGCATCCCCGGCGACCAGGCCCACGACGAGCGCGAACCGGCCCGCGCCGTCCGGGTCGCCCAGACCAACTACACCGGAGCCGTCTGCGCCGGTCTGGTCACCGCCCGGGCCCTCCAGGCGCAGGGCCACGGCTCCCTCGTGGTCCTCTCCTCCGTCGCCGGGGAGCGCCCGCGTCGCACGGACTTCATCTACGGCTCCAGCAAGGCCGGCCTCGACGCCTTCGCCCAGGGCCTCGGCGACGCCCTGCACGGCACGGGCGTACACGTCATGGTCGTACGCCCCGCCTTCGTCCGTACGAAGACGGGAGCGGCCGCGACGGCGGACCGGGCGAAGACTCCGCTCGCGACGACCCCGGAGGCGGTGGCCGCCGCGGTCGAGCTGGGACTGCGCCGGCGTTCCGAGACGGTGTGGGTGCCGGGCACGCTGCGCGTGGTGATGGCGGCGCTGCGGCACACACCGCGAGCGCTGTTCCGGCGGCTGCCGCTCTGACGTCCTCGCGCCTACCGGCTGGCGATCGTCCCGCGCCCGACGTCGGCGTGACCCACCTGCGGCGGTACCACGGATCCCCCGAACGTGTACTCCCGCAGCTTGCGCCAGACCCCGTCCGGGCCCTGCTCGTGAAGGGCGAAACCGGTGCACGACCACTCGGCCCCGAAGCCGGCCAGCTCCTCGAAGGCGCGGTCCATGGCGGCCTCGTCGATGCCGTGCGCGACGGTGACGTGCGGGTGGTAGGGGAACTGCAGCTCGCGCGCCACCGGCCCGGACGCGTCCCGCACCCGCTGCTGGAGCCAGGCGCAGTCCTCGGCGCCCTGGACGACGCGGACGTAGACGACGGGCGACAGCGGCCGGAAGGTGCCCGTGCCGGACAGCCGCATCGGGAACGGCCGGCCGGCTCCGGCGACCTCGGTCAGATGCGCCTCGACGGCGGGCAGGTCGCTCGCGTCGACCTCGGTCGGCGGCAGCAGCGTGACGTGCGTGGGGATGCCGTGAGCCGCGGCGTCGCCGAAGCCCGCGCGCCGCTCCTGGAGCAGGCTGCCGTGAGGCTCCGGGACCGCGATCGACACGCCGATCGTTACGGTCCCCACGTCGTCTCCTGTCGTCCGCGCCTGTGTTCTTCCCGGCCGCCGGCTGTGCTCTTCCAGGCTGTCAGCCGTGCGGGCCCTGCGTGCCGTCTGTGCGGTCCGTGCCGTGTCGCCGTCGCCGCCGTTCGGCCGTTTTGTCGCCGCCGTCGGATATTGACTGTACGGCCACAGGTGTCCTGTGGGCAGGCGCGAGGAAAGTGATGTGCAGCGCTCTGCCCGGTGCGGCAGCCGGCTCAGTGCTTCGCCGGCAGGAATCCCACGCGGTCGTACGCCTGCGCCAGCGTCTCCGCGGCGACGGCGCGCGCCTTCTCCGCGCCCTTGGCCAGGATCGAGTCGAGCGTCTCGGAGTCGTCCAGGTACTGCTGGGTGCGCTCCTTGAACGGTGTCACGAACTCGACCATGACCTCGGCGAGATCGGTCTTCAGGGCGCCGTACATCTTGCCCTCGTACTCGCGCTCCAGCTCGGCGACGGACTTGCCGGTGAGCGTGGAGTAGATGGTGAGCAGGTTCGACACGCCCGGCTTGTTCTCCACGTCGTAGCGGATCACGGTGTCGGTGTCGGTGACGGCGCTCTTGACCTTCTTGGCGGTGGTCTTCGGCTCGTCGAGCAGGTTGATCAGGCCCTTCGGCGTGGACGCCGACTTGCTCATCTTGATCGACGGGTCCTGGAGGTCGTAGATCTTCGCCGTCTCCTTGAGGATGTACGGCGACGGGACCGTGAACGTCTGGCCGAACCGTCCGTTGAAGCGCTCGGCCAGGTCACGGGTCAGCTCGATGTGCTGGCGCTGGTCCTCGCCGACGGGCACCTCGTGGGCCTGGTACAGCAGGATGTCCGCGACCTGGAGGACCGGGTACGTGAACAGGCCGACGGAGGCCCGCTCGGCGCCCTGCTTGGCCGACTTGTCCTTGAACTGGGTCATGCGGCTGGCCTCGCCGAAGCCGGTGAGGCAGTTCATGATCCAGGCGAGCTGGGCGTGCTCGGGGACGTGGCTCTGCACGAAGAGCGTGCAGCGGTCCGGGTCCAGGCCAGCGGCCAGCAGCTGGGCGGCGGCGAGGCGGGTGTTGGCGCGCAGCTCGGCCGGGTCCTGCGGGACCGTGATCGCGTGCAGGTCGACGACCATGTAGAAGGCGTCGTGCGACTCCTGGAGGGCTACCCACTGGCGGACGGCACCGAGGTAGTTGCCGAGGTGGAACGAGCCGGCGGTGGGCTGGATTCCGGAGAGCACGCGCGGTCGGTCAGAGGCCATGCTCATCATTCTCTCAGAGAGCCGGGGTGCCTCGGGTGCGTGGGGAACCACGGCGCCGTCGTCGCTGGTCGCGCAGTTCCCCGCAGCCCTTCAGGGGCGCTGGTCAGCCAAGGTCGATCTCCGGGTAGAGCGGGAACCCGGCGACCAGGTCCGTCGCCCGCTGGGCGATTTCCCGGGAGACCTTCTCGTCCAGGACGTGGGCCGCCTTGGACGGGGCGCCCGACTTGGTGGTGCCCGGCTCGGTGGTCGTCAGTACGCGGTCGATCAGGCCCGCCACCTCGTCCATCTCCGCCGTGCCCAGGCCGCGGGTGGTCAGGGCGGGGGTGCCGATACGGATGCCGGAGGTGTACCAGGCGCCGTTCGGGTCGGCGGGGATCGCGTTGCGGTTCGTCACGATGCCCGAGTCGAGGAGGGCCGCTTCGGCCTGGCGGCCGGTGAGGCCGTACGACGCCGCCACGTCGATCAGGTTGAGGTGGTTGTCCGTGCCGCCGGTGACCAGGGTCGCGCCCCGGCGCGTCAGGCCCTCGGCCAGCGCGCGGGAGTTGTCGACGATGCGCTGGGCGTAGTCCTGGAAGGAGGGCTGCCGGGCCTCGGCCAGGGCGACCGCCTTGGCGGCCATGACGTGCGGGAGCGGGCCGCCGAGGACCATCGGGCAGCCGCGGTCGACCTGGTCCTTGAGCGAGTCGTCGCACAGCACCATGCCGCCGCGCGGGCCGCGCAGCGACTTGTGGGTGGTGGTCGTGACGATCTGGGCGTGCGGGACCGGGTCGAAGTCGCCGGTGAGGACCTTGCCCGCGACGAGGCCCGCGAAGTGGGCCATGTCGACCATGAGGGTCGCGCCGACCTCGTCGGCGATCTCGCGCATGATCCGGAAGTTCACCAGACGGGGGTACGCCGAGTAGCCCGCGACGATGATCAGCGGCTTGAACGCGCGGGCCTGGGCGCGCAGGGCCTCGTAGTCGATGAGGCCGGTGGCCGGGTCGGTGCCGTAGGAGCGCTGGTCGAACATCTTGCCGGAGATGTTCGGGCGGAAGCCGTGGGTGAGGTGGCCGCCGGCGTCCAGGGACATGCCGAGCATCCGCTGGTTTCCGAAGGCGCGCCGCAGCTCGGCCCAGTCGGCCTCGGTGAGGTCGTTGACCTGGCGGGCGCCGGTCTTCTCCAGGAAGGGGACCTCGACCCGGTCGGCGAGGACGGCCCAGAAGGCGACGAGGTTGGCGTCGATGCCGGAGTGCGGCTGGACGTAGGCGTGGCGGGCACCGAAGAGTTCCCTCGCGTGCTCGGCGGCCAGGGACTCGACGGTGTCGACGTTGCGGCAGCCGGCGTAGAAGCGGCGGCCGACGGTGCCCTCGGCGTACTTGTCGCTGAACCAGTTGCCCATCGCCAGCAGGGTGGCCGGGGAGGCGTAGTTCTCGGAGGCGATCAGCTTCAGCATCTCGCGCTGGTCGGTGACCTCCTGGCCGATGGCATCGGCGACGCGCGGCTCCACGGCGCGGATGACGTCGAGGGCGGCACGGAAGGCGGTGGACTCGGTGGAGAGGGGCTGCTGCTCAGGCATGGGGACCTCCGGACGGTGTGCTTACAGCGTTCACGTTCGGCCCAGGCGCACGGCACTCTTCGCGGCACGTCGCACCGCTCGGGCCGCTCCCCGATGGTCGGTCCCATCCCAGCGCGCCAGTCACGGCCCGCTGATCAGCCTACCGGTCGGGCCGCGCACGACAGGGCCCGCGTCCACCATGCGAGCGAGGATGGGAGGGGGCACTTTCGGCACCTTCACCGCCCGGGAGACACCGTGACCACTACAGCCGACCTCATCGCCGCCGCCGACGCGCACTGTGCGCCCACCTACGATCCGCTGCCGGTCGTCGTGGCCACGGCCGAGGGGGCGTGGATGACGGATGTGGAGGGCCGCAGATATCTGGATCTGCTGGCCGGTTACTCGGCGCTCAATTTCGGCCACGGCAACCGGCGGCTGGTCGAGGCGGCGAAGGCGCAGCTGGAGCGGGTGACGCTGACGTCCCGGGCCTTTCTGCACGACCGGTTCGCCGCGTTCTGCACCGAGCTGGCCGAGCTGTGCGGGATGGAGACGGTGCTGCCCGTGAACACCGGCGTCGAGGCGGTGGAGAGCGCGGTGAAGACGGCCCGGAAGTGGGGGTACCGGGTGAAGGGGGTGCCGGCGGAGATGGCGAAGATCGTGGTCGCGGGCGGCAACTTCCACGGGCGTACGACGACCGTGATCAGCTTCTCGACCGATCCCGAGGCACGGGCGGACTTCGGGCCGTACACGCCGGGTTTCCAGATCGTGCCGTACGGCGATCTGACCGCGATGCGGGCGGCGCTGACGGAGAACACCGTCGCGGTGCTGCTGGAACCGATCCAGGGCGAGTCCGGGGTGATCGTGCCGCCCGAGGGCTATCTGCCGGGCGTGCGGAAGCTGACGCGCGAGCGGAACGTCCTCTTCGTCGCCGACGAGATCCAGTCGGGGCTCGGCCGGACCGGGCGGACCTTCGCGTGCGAGCACGAGGGCGTGGTGCCGGACATGTACGTGCTGGGCAAGGCGCTGGGCGGCGGGATCGTGCCGGTGTCGGCGGTGGTGTCGAGCGCGGAGGTGCTCGGGGTGTTCCGGCCGGGCGAGCACGGCTCGACGTTCGGCGGGAACCCGCTGGCCTGTGCGGTGGCGCTGGAGGTGATCGCGATGCTGCGGACCGGCGAGTTCCAGGCGCGGGCGGCCGAGCTGGGCGAACGGATGCACCGGGCGCTGGCGGCCCTGCCGGCCACGGGCGCGGTGACGGCGGTGCGCGGCCGCGGGCTGTGGGCGGGCGTGGACGTCGCCCCGGCGGTCGGCACCGGGCGACAGGTGTCGGAACGGCTGATGGACCGCGGCGTACTGGTGAAGGACAGCCACGGCTGCACCGTCCGGCTCTCCCCGCCGCTGGTGATCGGCGAGGAGGACCTGGACTGGGGGCTGGAGCAGCTGGCGGCCGTACTGGGTGCCTAGAGGATCACGTGCGGCAGGAAGCGGGCGTACTCGTCGGTGATCAGGCCGCAGGACTCGCGGATGCCGAGGCCGGCCGGCTCGTCGCGGACGACCCAGGCGCCGAGGACGACGTGGTTGCCGCCGAAGGCGGGCAGCGGGGCGAACTGCTGGTAGCAGCAGGGCTCGTCCCTGACGACCGCGGGTGCGCCCGGTTCGTGCACGGTCACGCCTTCGCCCTCGCGGCCCAGCAGGGGCTTGGCGACGTAGCCGGCCGAGTGCGCCAGTTCGCGGGGGCCGTCCAGATGGGCGGGGAGGAGGTTGGGGTGGCCGGGGTAGAGCTCCCAGAGGATCGCCAGCAGGGCCTTGTTGCTCAGCAGCATCTTCCACGCGGGTTCGATCCACAGGGTGCTGCCGGTGCCGCCGCCGTTGTCGAGGGTGTCCAGGACGTGCCCGGCGAAGGCGTCGGCGGTGAGCCACTCCCAGGGGTAGAGCTTGAAGATGCCTCGGATGAACCGGAGTTGGTTGTCGACGAAGCGGCCGGAGAGGCTGTCCCAGCCGATTTCCTCGATGGCCAGCCAGTCGGTGTCGAGGCCGGCCTGTTCGGCGGTCTCCTTCAGATAGGCGACCGTCATCACGTCCTCGCCGAGTTCGTCGGCCGAGGAGTGCGCGAAGTGCAGCGGGCCGCCGGGCGCGAGGAGCGGGGCCTGGGACCGCCAGGCGTCGACGAGGCGTTCGTGCAGGGAGTTCCACTGGTCGGCGCCCGGGAAACGCTCCTCCATCCAGAACCACTGCGGGGAGGCGGCCTCCACCAGCGAGGTCGGGGTGTCGGCGTTGTACTCCAGGAGTTTCGCCGGGCCGGTGCCGTCGTAGCGCAGGTCGAACCGGCCGTAGACGGAAGGGAGTTCGGCCCGGCGCCGCCAGGCCTCGGTGACGGCCTGCGCGATGCGCGGGTCGGTGATGCCGAGGTCGGCCAGACGGTCGGTGGCCACGATGTGCTCGGCGGCCGCGAGGCACATGCGGTGCAGCTCCTCGACGGTCTCCTCCAGCGCCTCGACCTCGTCCAGGGTGAAGACGTAGTAGGCGCTCTCGTCCCAGTACGGGCGCAGGGAGCCGTCGGGCTGCCGGGTGAGCGGATAGACGAGCCCCTGCTCCTCGACGGTGCGCTGCCAGCCGGGGCGGGGTGTGATGGTTCGGCGTTCCATGGGCCCGGCCGGGTCAGCCGCCGGAGCTGTGGTGGCCGCCGCCGAAGCCGCCGCGGTGGACTCCGTCACCGCCGCCGGAGGAGCCGCCGGAGCTCTTGTGGGGCTTGGTGAAGGAGCCGCCGTCCACCCAGGAGCCCTGCTTCCTGCCGCCGTAGTACCAGGCGCCGTTCACGGACACCTTGGCCACCCTCGCCGTCTTGCAGTTCTTGTCGGAGACGACCTTGTAGCCCTTGGCGAGTTGGTAACTGCCGCGGTCGACGCAGCGCTTGTCCGGTTCGGACGAGCAGGCGGTCAGGGCCGCGGCGAGCAGGCCCATGCCGCCGAGGACGACCGTGCCGGAGCGCAGCCGGCGGCGCGTGTTCTCCATCGTGGTGCTCCCCCGTGGATTCCTCGGAGGCCCGTGTTCTCGGCGGACCTTCGGTTCAGCCTAGAGATCGGTGAGAACTGTCGTACAGGCGGCCTGCGGCTTTACCTCTCCTCTAGAGTCCCTTTGTGTTGTTTGGAATGGTGTGCGCCCTTGGCGCGGCGGTGTGCTTCGGCACCGCGACGGTGTTGCAGGCGGTGGCCGCGCGAACGGCCGGTACGGCCGGAGGCAGCGAGGCGGCGCTGCTGCTCCGCGCGCTCAGGCAGTGGCGGTATCTGGCCGGACTGGCGCTGGACGGGCTCGGCTTCCTGTTCCAGATCGCGGCGCTGCGGTCGCTTCCGATCTATGCGGTCAGCGCGGCCCTGGCGGCGAGCCTGGCGGTGACCGCGGTGGTGGCGGCGCGCCTGCTGCGGGTGCGGCTGAGCGGTGCGGAGTGGAGTGCGGTGGCCGTGGTGTGCGCCGGGCTCGCGATGCTGGGGCTGGCGTCCGGGCCGGAGGGCAAGGAGGCCGGCTCGGACGTGCTGAAGTACGTGATGCTCGGCATGGCGGCCGGGATGCTGCTGCTCTCCCTCGCGGCCGGGCGGCTGTCCGGGCCGGCGCGGGCGCTGGTGCTCGGGCTCGGGGCCGGGTTCGGGTTCGGGGTGGTGGAGGTGTCGGTCCGGCTGGTCGACAGCCTGGCCCCGGCGGACGTGCTCACCAACCCGGCGGCCTATGCGCTGGTGATCGGCGGCGGCGCGGCGTTCATGCTGCTGACGTCGGCTCTTCAGCGGGGCTCCGTCACCACCGCGACCGCCGGCATGGTGATCGGGGAGACGATCGGTCCGGCGGCGGTGGGTGTGGTGTGGCTCGGCGACCGCACCCGCGAGGGGCTGACCTGGCTGGCCGTCCTCGGCTTCCTGGTGGCGGTGGCGGGGGCACTGGCGCTGGCGCGGTTCGGGGAGGCGCCGGTGGAGCCGGAAACGCCCTGACACCGGTCACGGCAGCACCCTGCACAACGCCTCCAACGCTCCCGCCCACGCGCTGTCCGGCGGTGTCGCGTACCCCACCACCAGTGCGTCCAGCTGCTCGGCGAGGGCCTCGGGGTGGCGGTGGAAGGAGAGGCCGTGGAGGGCCAGGCCCTGCCAGGTCGCGGCCTGGATCACCGACTGTTCCAGGCCCGGTGGCAGGCGGAGCACCGCGTGCAGGCCCGCCGCGATTCCCGTGACCGTCACCTCGGGGGCGCGGGCGGCCACCGCCGCGGCGAGGGCGTCGCGGCGGCGTCGGTAGCGCAGGCGGGAGGAGCGGACGTGGCGGTCGTACGCGCCGGAGGTCATGAATTCGGCGAGGGTGAGCTGTTCGAGGACGCCCACCGTGTCCATCGCGCCCTTCGCCGCTGCCGCCTCCTCCGCCAGGGCCGGGGGCAGCACCGTCCAGGCCAGCCGTAGTCCGGGGGCCAGGGACTTGCTGGTGGTGCCGAAGTAGATCACGCGGTCGGGGTCCAGTCCCTGGAGGGCGCCGACCGGCTGGCGGTCGTAGCGGAACTCGCCGTCGTAGTCGTCCTCCAGGATCAGTCCGCCGGTGCGCCGCGCCCAGTCGACGACGGCGGCCCGCCGGTCGGGGTGCAGGGGCGTGCCCATGGGGAACTGGTGGGCGGGGGTCAGCAGCACGGCGCCGGCTTCGTCGCCCAACTCACCCGTGTCCGTGCCCAGTTCGTCGTACGGGAGGGCCGGGGTGGCCAGGCCGGCCTGCTGGAGCAGCGTCCAGTACGCGTCGAGGCCGTACGACTCCACCGCCACCGTCCGTGCTCCGCGTGCCGCGAGGACCGGGCCGAGGACGCGCAGGGCGTGGGCGAAGCCGGAGGTGATCAGGATGCTGTCCGGGTCGGTGCGGACGCCGCGCACGCGCGCGAGGTAGCCGGCGAGGGCGGTGCGCAGTTCGGGGCGGCCGCGCGAGTCGCCGTAGCCGAGGGCGTCGTGCGGGGCGTCGGCGAGGGCGCGGCGGGCGGCCTTGAGCCACTCGGCGCGCGGGAAGGCGGCCAGGTCGGGGCTGCCGGGCAGGAGGCTGTGGGCCGGGCGGGCCGGTTCCCGGTGGCTCGGCGCCCTGCTCCGGGTCTCAGCCGACGGGGGGACGGCCAGTCGTCCGGCCACGCGTGTGCCCGAGCCCTGGCGGGCCGTGAGCCAGCCTTCCGCCACCAGGTCGGCATAGGCCTCGGCGACCGTGTTGCGGGCGATGTCGAGGTCGGCGGCGAGGGTGCGGGAGGAGGGCAGCCGGGTGCCGGGGGCCAGGCGGCCGGTACGGACCGCGTCGCGCAGGGCGTCGGTCAGGCCGCGGCGCACGCCACCGGAGGCGGTCGGTTCGAGGTGCAGGTCGACGCCCAGAGTGGCCCATGATTCCGCCATGGAAATGGACCATACTCCTGGGCTGCCTCGCTCGTAGGGTCGAGGACATGAACAGTGACACGAGCGCAGAGAAGACCACTGGGAGCGTCGCGTACGCCCCCGAGCACACCCCCCGCATGCAGTTCGCCCAGCACGCCCCCGAGGTCTACAAGGCGATGATCCGGCTGGACGCCGCCGCCAGGAAGGGGCTGGACCCCGCGCTGTACGAGCTGGTGAAGATCCGCGCCTCGCAGATCAACCATTGCGCGTTCTGCCTCGACATGCACACCAAGGACGCGCTCGCGGCCGGAGAGAGCGTGGAGCGGATCGTGCAGCTCGGCGCGTGGGAGGAGTCGCGGCACTTCTACACCGAGAAGGAGCTGGCGGCGATCGCTCTGACCGAGGCGGTGACCGTTCTGACCGACGGCTTCGTGCCGGACGAGGTGTACGAGAAGGCCGCCCGGCACTTCGAGGAGGCCGAGCTGGCCCAGCTGATCGCCGCGATCATGATGATCAACGCCTGGAACCGGATCGGCGTGACCACCCGGATGGTGCCGGGCCACTACCAGCCGGGGCAGTACAAGTGAGCCGTACGCAGGTGCTGGACCAGGAGGTCGGCCGGTCGATGTCCGCGCTCAGCGCGGCCGCCAAGCGGGGGCTCGGCGATCCGGTCCTCGCCGAACTGGTCATGATCCGCGCCTCGCAGCTCAACCACTGCGCGTTCTGCCTGGACATGCACCTCCAGGCGGCCCGGAAGCACGGCGAGTCGGAGGACCGCGTCCAGCTCCTCAACGCCTGGGAGGAGACCGAGGACCTCTACAGCGAGCGGGAGCGGGCCGCGCTCGCGCTGACCGAGGCCGTCACCGTGCTCACGGACGGCGTGCCGGACGAGGTGTACGAGCGGGCCGCGATCCACTTCGGCGAGGCCGAACTCGCCCATCTGATCGGCCTGATCACCGTCATCAACGGCTGGAACCGCCTGATGGTCAGCCGCCGGGTCCCGCCAGGGGGTTACCAGCCGTGACAGCCATGAGCAAGGTCGACGCCTTCCGGGCGCTGCACCTGGGGCGTGCCCCGGGTGATCCGCTGGTCCTGCCCGGCCCCTGGGACGCGGCCAGTGCCCGGGTGTTCGTCGAGGCCGGGTTCCCGGCGCTGGCCACGCCGAGCGCGGGAGTGGCCGCGTCGCTCGGGTACGAGGACGGGTCGACCCCGGCCGACGAGATGTTCGCGGCGGTCGCCCGGATCGCCCGGGCGGTGGACGTGCCGGTGTCGGCGGACATCGAGAGCGGGTACGGGCTCGCGCCCGAGGAGCTGGTGGAGCGGCTGCTGGAGGCCGGTGCCGTCGGCTGCAACCTGGAGGACTCGGCCGGGGGCGCCATGAAGGACCCGCACGAGCAGGCGGAGTTCCTCGCCGAGTTCCGCGCCGCCGCCGCCGGCCGCGTCTTCCTCAACGCCCGCGTGGACGTCTTCGTGCACGGCGACAAGGATCCCGAACGGGCCATCGAGCGGGCCGCGTCGTACGTGGCGGCGGGCGCGGACTGTGTCTATCCGATCCTCGCCCCGGCGGACGTACTGCCGCTGCTGCGGGCCGGGATCCAGGGCCCGATCAACATCAACGCCCGCCTGACCGGCGAGGGCCCCTCGTGCACCGGACTCGGCGAACGAGGGGCCACCCGCGTCACGTTCGGGCCGGGGCTCCAGCGCCTGGCGACGGCCGCACTGCGGGAGATCGCCGACGACCTGGTCTGACCTGGCCCTTCAGGACAGCCACCGCTTCCATACGGAGGGGTGGCCGTCCACCCACTTCCTGGCCGCGTCCTGGGGCGACAGCTTCTGGTCGGCGATCATCAGGGAGACCTCGTTCTGGTCCTCGGTCGTCCACTTGAACTTCTTCAGGAAGGCCGCCGCCTTGCCGCCGGACTTCGCGAAGTCGGCGTTGAGGTACTTCTGCAGCGGGGTGTGCGGATAGGAGCAGGCGACCTTCGCCGCGTCCGCGTCGCAGCCGTCCTTGTACGGCGGCAGCTTCACCTCCGTCATGGGGACCTTCTCGAACAGCCACTGGGGCGAGTACCAGTAGGTCAGGAACGGCTTCTTCTCCTTGGCGAACTGCTTCATCTGCGTGATCTGGGCGGCCTCGGAACCGGCGAAGACGACCTGGTAGTTCAGCTTCAGGTTCTTCACCAGGGCCTTGTCGTTGGTGACGTAGGACGGGGAGCCG
Organism: Streptomyces sp. MMG1121; assembly: GCF_001280015.1. Taxonomy (GTDB): domain Bacteria; phylum Actinomycetota; class Actinomycetes; order Streptomycetales; family Streptomycetaceae; genus Streptomyces. The sequence continues at coordinate 69,077 of NZ_LGDV01000096.1, read as the reverse complement.
TCCATCAGCTGGCCCTTGCCGCCGCTCTCCGCGGTGCGGAAGAGCGAGGCGTACTTGTCGAGGTTCTTCCAGTTCGTGATGTCGGGGTGCTGCTTGGCCAGGTAGGTCGGCACGAACCAGCCGATGTGGCCGGTCACCCCGAGGTCGCCGCCGGGGGCGATGGTCTTCTTGTCCTCGACGTACCGCTTCTCCTGGTCCGGGTGGCCCCAGTCCTCCAGGATCGCGTCGACGCGGCCCTGGCTGAGCGCGTCCCACGCGGGCACCTCGTCGACCTGGACGGTGTCGACGCGATAGCCGAGCTTGTGCTCCAGGAGGTACTGGGCGACGGCGACGTTGGACTGCGCGCCCACCCAGGACTGCACGGACAGGGTCACGGACTTGGCGCCCCGGGCGTTCGCGAACGGGCTGGCCTGTTTGGTCATGTCGGCGGCGCCGCAGCCGGTGGCGGTCAGCAGCAGCGAACCCACCGCGAGTGAAGTACGTACGCGCATGTCAGGCTCCCTTCTCCGCGCGACGTCCGGTCGGCTGGGTCACCCGGTCGAGCATCAGGCCCAGACAGACGATGGCGGCACCGGCCACCAGACCGGTCGCGAGGTCGCCCTGGGCGAGGCCGTAGGCGACGTTGTAGCCGAGGGCGCCGCCGCCGACCAGGCCGCCGATGATGACGACGGCCAGCACCAGGACCACACCCTGGTTGAGAGCGAGCAGCAACGAGCGCCGGGCGAGCGGGAGCTGGACCTGCCACAGCTGCTGCCGGCCGGTCGCGCCCAGCGAGCGCGCCGACTCCAGCGCGGCCGGGTCGACCTGGCGCAGGCCCTGCGCGGTGATCCGGACGACGGCCGGGAGGGCGTAGACGACGGCCGCGGCGACGGCGGGCGCGCGGCCGACGCCGAACAGTGCGACGACAGGGATCAGGTACACGAACTGCGGCATCGTCTGGAAGACGTCCAGGACGGGGCGCAGGGCGCGCTCGACGCGGTCGCTGCGGGCGGCGGCGACGCCGGTCGCGAAGCCCAGGACCAGGGTGACGGCGACGGCGGCCAGCACCTGGGAGAGGGTGTCGAGGGCCGGGTCCCAGACGCCGAGCACGCCGATCGCGGCCATCGCGAGGACGGCGGTCAGGGCGGTGGCCCAGGTGCCGATCAGCCAGGCCAGGGCGGCGACGACGAGCAGCACGGACCACCAGGGCAGCCACTGCAGGCCGTCGCGGACGGGGTCGAGGATCCAGGTGGTGAAGTGGCCCGCCCAGTCGGCCGTACCGCCGACGACGGGGACGCCGGAGTAGAGGTGGGCGGTCATCCAGTCGACGGCACGGTTGACCGGTTCGGCGATGTCCAGGTTCCAGCCGGCGGGCCAGTCGAGGCCGTGCACGAGGCGGGTGGCCAGGGCGACCGCCACCGTGGCGGCGAGGGCGTAGGGCCAGCCGATGGTACGGGGGCGCGTGGTGCCGTCTCCGGCGGCCGCGGTCACCCGGTCCAGGACGACCGCCAGCAGCACGATCGGGATGCCGGCCGCGAGGGCCGCGCCGACGTCGACCGAGGCGAGCGCCTGGTAGACGCGGTCGCCGAGGCCGCCGGCGCCGATGACCGAGGCGATGACGGCCATGGACAGCGCCATCATGATCGTCTGGTTGAGGCCGAGGAGGAGTTCCCCCCGGGCCAGTGGGATACGGGCGGTCAGCAGCCGTTGGCGGCGGGTGGCGCCGAGTGACTCCACGGCCTCCAGGACCTCGGGGTCGGCGCCGCGCAGGCCGAGCGCGGTGAGGCGGGCCATCGGCGGGGCGGCGTAGACGACGGTGGCGAGGACGGCCGCGGGGACGCCGATGCCGAAGACCAGGACGACGGGGAGGAGGTAGGCGAACGCGGGGAGCACCTGCATGGTGTCCAGGACCGGGCGCAGGGCGCGGTCCAGGCGGTCGGAGAGGCCGGCGGCGAGGCCGAGGACGACGCCTACGGCCACCGAGGCGAGGACCGCCACGACCATCAGGGCGAGGGTCTGCATGGTCGGGACCCACATGCCCAGGGTGCCGCAGGCCAGGAAGGCGACGGCCGTGCCGGCGGCCAGGCGGAGCCCGGCGACCCGCCAGGCGGCCAGGGCCGCGAAGACCGTGACACCGGGCCAGCCCGCGGCGAGCAGGACGAGGTAGACGGCGCGCACGGAGAGGACGACGGCGTTGCTGATGTAGCCGAAGAAGTACAGGAACAGGGGGTGGCTGTCCCGGTTGTCGATGACCCAGTTGCTCGCCGTGGACAGTGGCTTGGAGAGGTCGACGGTCAGGTCGTGCGGCCAGGCGCCGCTGCCCCAGCGGGTGAGGAAGGGCAGGAGGACGGCGCTGAGGAGCGCGAGCAGGAGGAGCTTTCCCGCGGCTCGGCTCTTGAGGACGCGGGGTGTGCCGGTGCGGGAGGTCGGGACGGTGAGCGTTGCCATCAGACGGCCTCCGGACTGGTGCGGGGGCCGGGGGTCTTCGCCTGTCCGCGCTCGCGGGGTGCCCCGGTCCGTGCGGCGGGGGCCGTCCCGCCGGCCACGCGTACGTCGACGCCGGCCACCACGTCCAGCAGCAGTTCGTGGTCCACGGTCCCGACGCACTTGCCGTCGTCCACCACGCACGCCGGTGTGCCGGTCTCGGCCACCGTCCTGATGGCGTCCGCGACCACCGCGTCCGGCGCCAGCGCACCCGGGTGCTCCGAGCCGCCGCAGTCGCCCGGCTTCATGGCCGTGCGGACCGTCATGACGTGTTCGCGCGGAACGTCCCGGACGAACTCGCGGACGTAGTCGTCGGCCGGGGAGCCGACGATCTCCTCCGGGGTGCCCAGCTGGACGACCCGGCCGTCGCGCATCAGGGCGATGCGGTCGCCGAGCTTGAGGGCCTCGGCGAGGTCGTGGGTGATGAAGACCATCGTGCGGCCCTCCTCGCGGTGCAGACGGGCCACCTCGTCCTGCATGTCGCGGCGGATGAGCGGGTCGAGCGCGCTGAACGGTTCGTCGAACAGGAGGACCTCGGGGTCCACCGCCAGCGCGCGTGCCAGACCCACCCGTTGACGCTGGCCGCCGGAGAGCTGGCTGGGGCGGCGCTTCTCCATGCCCTCGAGGCCGACCTTCTTGACGACCTCGGCGGCACGTTCCCGGCGCTCGGCCTTGCCGAGGCCCTGGATCTCCAGGCCGTAGGCGACGTTGTCGAGGACCGTGCGGTGCGGGAGCAGACCGAAGTGCTGGAAGACCATGGCGGCGCGGTGGCGGCGCAGTTCGCGCAGCCGGGCCTTGTCCATGGCGCGGACGTCCTCGCCGTCGATGGCGATCGTGCCGGCCGTCGGTTCGATCAGCCGGGTCAGACAGCGGACCAGGGTCGACTTGCCGGAGCCCGAGAGGCCCATGACCACGAAGACCTCGCCCTTGCGGACGTCGAAGGAGACGTCCCGGACGGCGGCCGTACAGCCGGTGCGGGCACGCAGCTCGGCGGGGTCCAGCCCGCTCAGCTCCGGGTCGGCGGGGATCCGCTCCGGCTTCGGGCCGAAGACCTTCCACAGGCCGTTGACAGTGAAAACAGGCGTACTACCCATCACGCATCACCACCGATCAGTTCGACGGCCTTCTCCCCGACCATGAGCACCCCGATCATCGGGTTCACGGCGGGCATGGTCGGGAAGACGGAGGCGTCCGCGATGCGGATGCCGTCCAGACCACGGATCCTCAACTCAGGGTCCACCACGGCGAGTTCGTCATCGGCGGCGCCCATCTTGCAGGTGCCGGCGGGGTGGTAGACGGTGTGCGCGACCTTGCGGGCGTACTCGCTCAGCTCGGCGTCGCCGAGGATCTCCGGGCCGGGGCACACCTCGCGCTTGAGCCAGCCCGCGAGCGGCTCGGACTTGGCGATCTCGCGGGCGATGCGGATGCCGTCGACGAGCGTACGGCCGTCGTAGTCGTCCTCGTCGGTGAAGTAGCGGAAGTCCAGGGCGGGCTTCTCGGCCGGGTCGGCGCTGGTGAGGTAGAGGCGGCCGCGGGACTTCGGCTTGGGGATGTTGGGGGTCATCGACACGCCGAACTCGGGTCGCTGGTAGCCGAGGCGCTCCGGGTTGTCCGTGAACGGGATCTGGTAGAAGTGGAACATCAGGTCCGGGCCCGGGTGCTCGGGGTCCCGGCGGACGAACAGGCCCGCGTCGGAGTCCATCGCGGAGTTCTCCGGGATCGGCCCGTGGGTCTCCCAGACGATCACCGACTCGGGGTGGTCGAGCAGGTTCTCGCCGACGCCCGGCAGATCGTGGACGACGGGGATGCCGAGGGCTTCGAGGTCCCCCTTCGGGCCGATGCCGGAGTGCAGCAGCAGGCGCGGGGAGTCGACGGCGCCCGCACACAGCACGACCTCGTTGCGGGCCCGTACCAGCAGCTCCTCGCCGCCCTTGGTGCGCACGCGGACGCCTTCGGCGCGGGTGCCGTTCAGCTCCAGCTTGTGCGCCCAGGTCTCCAGGAAGACGCGGAGGTTGGGGCGCTCGTCCATGACCGGGTGCAGATACGCCACCGACGCCGACGAGCGCTTGTTGTCCTCGGGGTGGTAGGCGAGGTCGAAGAAACCGACGCCCTCCGTGAACGGCTTCTTGTTGAAGCCCTCGACGCGGGGGACCTCCAGCGCCTGCTGGGCCGCGTCGACGAAGTCGCGGGCGATGGCGTTGCGGTCCTTCTCGTCCACCGGGACGATGTTGTTCTTCAGACGGGCGAAGTACGCCTCCATCGGCACCGCGCCCCAGCCCTTGGCGCCCGCCTGCTCCCACTCGTCCCAGTCGGACGGCAGCGGCTTGAAGGCGATGAGGGTGTTGTGGGAGGAGCAGCCGCCGAGGACGCGGGCGCGGCTGTGCCGGATGTGGGAGTTGCCGCGGGGCTGTTCCACCGTGGGGTAGTCGTAGTCGAGTTCGCCGCCGAGCAGGCCCATCCAGCGGCGCAGGGTGAGGACGTCGTCCCGGCCGACGTCGCTGGGGCCGCCTTCGATGACGGCGACGGTGACGTCGGGGTTCTCGGTGAGGCGGGAGGCGATGACGGAGCCCGCGGTGCCGCCGCCGATGACGACGTAGTCGTATACGTGGGGGGTGGTCTCGGACATGGGGGTGCTACTCCAGAGGGGTCGAGGAAGGGGACTCAGCCGGCGAACCAGCGCACGGGCGCGGGCGCGAGGTTCTGGTAGACGTGCTTGGTCTCGCGGTACTCGGCGAGTCCGGCGGGCCCCAGCTCGCGGCCGGTGCCGCTCCGGCCGAAGCCGCCCCACTCCGCCTGCGGCAGATAGGGGTGGAAGTCGTTGATCCAGACGGTGCCGTGGCGCAGCCGGCCGGCGACGCGCCGGGCCCGGCCTGAATCGGCGGTCCACACGGCGCCGGCGAGGCCGTACTCGGTGTCGTTGGCGAGGGTGACGGCCTCCTCCTCGGTGCGGAAGGTCTCCACGGTGAGGACCGGGCCGAAGACCTCCTCGCGGACCACCTTCATCTCGCGGTGGCAGGCGTCGAGGACGGTCGGCTCGTAGAAGTAGCCGGGTTCCGGGCGGGCCTCGCTCGGCTCGGGCCGCTTGCCGCCGCAGCGCAGCACCGCGCCCTCCGCCAGCGCGGAGGCGACGTACGACTCGACCTTCGTACGCTGCTGCTCGCTGACGAGCGGGCCGCACTCGACGCCCTCGGCGGTGCCGCGTCCGAGCCTGATCTTCCGGGCCCGGCGGGCGAGTTCGGCGACGAAGCGGTCCCTGACGGACTCCTCGATGATCAGGCGGGCGCCGGCCGAACAGACCTGGCCGCTGTGGATGAAGGCCGCGTTGAGCGCCTGGTCGACGGCGGTGTCGAAGCCGTCCTCGGTGGCGCAGGCGTCGGCGAAGACGACGTTGGGGTTCTTGCCGCCGAGTTCGAGCGCGACCTTCTTGACGGAGGGTGCGGCGGCCTGGGCGACCTTGACGCCGCTGGCCAGGCCGCCGGTGAAGGAGACCAGGTCGACGTCGGGGTGCTCGGCGAGCCGGGCGCCGACGGTGTGGCCGGGACCGGTGACCAGGTTCGCGACGCCCTCGGGCAGCCCCGCCTCCGCCAGCAGACCGATCAGCGCGACGGTCGTCATCGGCGTGATCTCGCTGGGCTTGATCACGAAGGTGTTGCCGGCCGCGAGTGCCGGGGCGATCTTCCAGCTGGCCTGGAGCAGCGGATAGTTCCAGGGCGTGATGAGCGCGCAGACTCCCACGGGCTCGTGCACGACGACGCTGTGGATGTCGGACGAGCCCGCGTCCACGACCCGGCCGGGCGCCTCGGCGGCGACCAGGTCGGCGAAGTAGCGGAAGGCGTCGGCGACACAGTCGATGTCGACACGGCCCTCCTCCAGGGTCTTGCCCGCGTCCCGGCTCTCGAGCAGGCCGAGCTCCTCGCGGTCGCGCACCAGCAGATCGGCCACGCGGCGCAGCAGGGCGGCGCGCTCGGCGACCGGGGTGCCGGGCCAGGGGCCCTGGTCGAAGGCCTGCCGGGCCGCGGCGACGGCGCGCTCGGCGTCCTTCTCGTCACCCTCGGCGACCACGGCGAACGGCCGGGCGTCCGCGGGGTCCAGGATCTCGCGCGTCGCACCGGAGACCGCTTCCAGCCACGCGCCCCCCGCGTGGATGGTCGCCCGGGCCTGTCGTTCGGTTCTGTCCGCCATGATCGGTGTTGCCTTCCGTTCCTGATCCGCGCCCCTGTGTCACGCACGTGCCACTCTCGGGGACCGCGACCGCCTGCCCCGGAGCCGTGGATCGCATGCGTAATCGATGGCCGAAAGTGCGCCGCGTCACTGAAAATGTGGTCGAAAAGGGACAAAGGTGGGGCGCGGGACAGGGTGGACGCGTCCGAGGTCTCTGACTACAGTCAAAGAATGCAGACCTTTGACTCAAGTCAAGGAACGGAGCGGGCGGTCCCGGCCGAGGACGTGGCCGCCTTCCGTCGCTTCAACCGCTACCTCACCCGTCGGATCGGCGCCCTGGACGAGCACTACCTCGGGCAGGACCGGCCGCTCGGCGAGGCGCGGCTGCTGTTCGAGATCGGCGACGGCGCATCCCTGCGGGAGCTGCGCACGCGGCTCGGGCTGGACGCCGGCTATCTGACCCGGATGACCAAGACGCTCCAGGCCCAGGGCATGGTCCGGGTCGAGGTGCCCGCGCACGACAACCGGCTGCGGATCGTCGAGCTGACCCCGGCCGGGCGCGCGGAGGTCGCCGAACAGCACCGCCGCTCCGACGCCCTCGTCGCCGGTCTGCTGCACGGGCTCACCCCCGCCCAGCGGACCGAGCTGACCGACGCCATGGCGACCGCACAGCGACTGCTGCGGCTGGCGGGGATCACCGTCGAGGTCGTCGACGGTGCCGCGGCGGACGCCCGGGCCTGTCTGGACGCGTACGCGGCGGACATCGGCGCCCGCTTCCCCGAGGGCTTCGACAAGGCGGCCCTCGTCCGCCCCGAGGAGGTGACCGGGGACGCCGGCGCCTTCCTGGTGGCGTACGAGGAGCGGCGCCCGGTCGGCTGCGGGGCCCTCAGACGCCTGGCACCGGGGGTCGGCGAGATCCGGCACGTGTGGGTGCACTCCGCGGCCCGGCGGCTGGGGCTCGCCCGACGGCTGCTCGACGGGCTGGAGCGGCAGGCGCGGGCGCGCGGCCTGACCGCCGTGCGCCTGGACACGCACGCCGTGCTCACCGAGGCACAGGCGATGTACCGGGCCTGCGGGTACGACGAGATCCCGCGCTACGACGACAACGTCTACGCGGCCCACTGGTTCGAGAAGCGGCTAGCCGGCTGACCCCTCAGTCATCAGGTCCCGTACGCACCCGCGCAGCCAGGCGTGCGCGGGGTCGGCGTCATGGCGGGGGTGCCAGGCGAACCCCACCCTGACCGACGGGAGCCCGAGGGGGATCTCGAAGGCGACGAGGCCGAGCGGCTCGGCCATCGAGCGGCCGTAGGAGGTGATCAGCCCGATCAGGTCGGTCTCGCGCAGCACGAACAGCGAGGCCGGATAGGTGCCCACGCTGCCCACCACCCGCCGGGCGAAACCGAGTTCGGCCAGGGCGTCGTCGATCGGGCCGCGCTGCCTGCCGCGCCGGGAGACGATCAGATGCCCCGCCTCGCCGGCGAACCGCTCGGGCGTCAACTCCCCGGTGAGCAGCGGGTGTCCGGCCCGTACGACCCCCAGCATGCGGTCCTCGTACACCGTCTCCACCCGCACCTCGGGCGAGGTGGTGTCGATCACCCCGATCTCCAGATCGGCGGTGCCCTGGCGCAGGAACGGGGCGTCGACATGACTCTCGGACAGGAAGCGCAGCCGGATGCCGGGGGCCTCGCGGGCGGCCCGGGCGAACAGGGTCGCGCCCTGAGTGGCGGCGATCGCGTCGTGGCCGAGGATCGTGAACGTCCGGGACGCCGTGCGCAGATCGGTGTCCCGGCCCGGCGTGAACAGGGCCCGGGCCCGCTCCACCACCGCGCTCACCTCGGCGCGCACCGCCAGCGCGTGCGGGGTGGGCACCATCTGCCGTCCGGCGCGCACCAGGACGGGATCGCCGAGCGCCTTGCGGATCCGGCCGAGGGTACGGCTCATGGCGGGCTCGGACAGATGCAGCCGCCGGGCGGCGCCCTGCACGCTCTGCTCCTCCAGCAGCACGTCCAGCGCGGCCAGCAGATTCAGGTCCAGCCCGGAGGATTGCGTCATGTGCAGGTGTCCCTTGCAAAGGTTGCACTGGAAAGCAGGTCAGTGGCGAGCCTACGGTGAGAGCGCATCCCACACCATCCACCGAAGCTCCCGGGAGGAGCCGTGCCCGCGCACGCCCTGAAACGCCCCACCCTGCTCGCGCTGTGCGCCTGCGTCCTGGTCGCCCAGAGCATGGTCGCCGCCGTCAACCTCCTTATCCCGCAGCTGAGTTCGTCCGCACTGCACCCCTCGCACACCCAGGTCCTGTGGACGATCGACGCCTATGTCATCGTCTTCGCGGGCCTGCTCGTCCCGGCCGGCGCGCTCGGCGACCGGTACGGCCGCAAGGGCGCCCTGCTCGCCGGGCTCGCCCTGTTCGCGGCGGGCGCCGCCACCAGCGCGCTCGCCACCGGCCCGGCCGAACTGATCGCGGGCCGGGGCCTGTCCGGTGCCGGAGCCGCGCTGATCACACCGTCCACCCTGTCGATCCTGATGCAGCTGTCCGCGCCCGAGCACCGGGTCCGCTCGATGGGCGCCTGGACCCTTGCCATAGGTGTCGGCGGCGCGGCGGGCAACCTGGGCGGCGGGCTGGCCGGGCAGTTCCTCAGCTGGCGGGCCCTGTTCGTGGTGATGGTCCCGCTCACCGCCGTACTCGCCGTGGCCGTCGCCGTCACCACCCCGCGCACCGTACGCTCCGCCCGCAGCAACCCCGACCCGCTCGGCACCCTGCTGCTCACCGCGGGCCTGGTCGCCGTCCTGTTCGGCATCATCGAGGGCCAGACCTACGGCTGGACCTCCGCGCGGATCCTCGGCGCCTTCGCGGCGGGCGCGCTGCTGCTGGCCGCCTTCACCCTGCACGCCCTGCGCTCGGCGGCCCCGCTCTTCGACCCGAGGGTCTTCGGCTCGCCCCGGCTGCGGGCGGCCTCCCTCGGCACCGCGACCGCGTTCTTCGGCCTGTTCGCCCTGTTCTTCGTCAACTCCCAGTATCTCCAAGGCGTGAAGGGCTACGGCGCCGCCGTCACCGGAGTGGCCATCATGCCGCTGGTGATCGGCATGGCGGGCGCGCAGCGGCTGGCCACCCGCTGGGCCGGCCACCCCCGCGCGGTCATCGGCGCCGGACTCGCCCTCATCGGGCTCGGTCTGCTCGGCGCGTCCACGGCCGACGCGTCGACGCCGTACGCGGAGTTCGTCTGCTGGCTGCTGGTCATCTCGGCCGGCGCCGGACTGTCCATGCCCGCCCTGACCTTCGGCGTGGTCACCTCGCTCCCGGCCCACCAGGCGGGCCTCGGCTCCGGCCTCGGCACCACGGCCCGCGAGACCGGCGCGGCCCTCGGCGTCGCGGTCACCGGCACGATCCTGTCCGGCCACACCGACCTCGCACAGGGCATGGGGCCGGCGCTGCGCACAGTCGCCGTGCTGGTGCTGGCGGCGACGGCACTGGTGGTGACGGGGCTGCGCCCCCGCGGTCGGCAACGCTCCACGCCCTACGGCGGGCAGCCGATCATGACGTGGGCCCCGCTCCGGAAAGAAACCGAAGCGGGGCCCACGGAGGTACTTGGACCGTCTTGAGCGTCTCAGATGAGGCCGAGCGCGCGAACCGCCTCGCGCTCCTCCTCCAGCTCCTTGACGGAGGCGTCGATGCGGGCGCGGGAGAACTCGTTGATGTCCAGGCCCTGGACGATCTCGTACCGGCCGTCCTTCGTGGTGACCGGGAACGAGGAGATCAGGCCCTCCGGGACGCCGTAGGAACCGTCCGACGGGATACCCATGGAGGTCCAGTCGCCCTCGGCGGTGCCGTTGACCCACGTGTGCACGTGGTCGATGGCGGCGTTGGCGGCGGACGCGGCGGAGGACGCGCCACGGGCCTCGATGATCGCGGCACCGCGCTTGGCGACGGTCGGGATGAACTCGTCGGCCAGCCACTTCTCGTCGCCCACGACCTCGGCGGCGTTCTTGCCGGCGACCGTGGCGTGGAAGATGTCCGGGTACTGGGTGGCGGAGTGGTTGCCCCAGATGGTCAGGCGCTTGATGTCGGCGACCGTGGAGCCCGTCTTCTTCGCCAGCTGGGTCAGCGCACGGTTGTGGTCCAGACGGGTCATCGCGGTGAAGCGCTCGGCCGGGACGTCCGGCGCGGCGGCCTGCGCGATGAGCGCGTTGGTGTTGGCCGGGTTGCCGACGACCAGGACCTTGATGTCGTCCGCGGCGTGGTCGTTGATGGCCTTGCCCTGCGGCTTGAAGATGCCGCCATTGGCGGAGAGCAGGTCACCGCGCTCCATGCCCTTGGTACGCGGGCGGGCGCCGACCAGGAGGGCTACGTTGGTGCCGTCGAAGGCGACGTTCGGGTCGTCGCTGATGTCGATGCCCTGGAGCAGCGGGAAGGCGCAGTCGTCCAGTTCCATCGCGGTGCCCTCGGCGGCCTTGAGCGCCGGGGTGATCTCCAGGAGGCGCAGCTTGACCGGCACGTCCGCGCCGAGCAGCTGGCCGGAGGCGATGCGGAAGAGCAGGGCGTAACCGATCTGGCCGGCCGCGCCGGTGACGGTGACGTTCACGGGAGTGCGGGTCATGGCGTTCTCCGTATGACAGCTGGCGGTGGGGCGTCACTGCCCCGGTGGATGATCGATCTCTTGGCGTCAAGAGAATCCAGCGTCAGGCTATCGCGCATCCGGCATGCGAGATGTCCGGGGCCGTGTGGCTCACCCCACAAGGCGGGCAGGTGGCGGATATGCGGCGAAAGGAAACGGCGGCCGCCGGTGTCCGGGAGAGGGGGACGGAGGCGGCCGCCGGTGGGGGAGTTACCGACTTGCCGGACTCCCGTGGGGGTACCGTTCGCGTGCCCAGGATCCGGCGGGCCATGCACGCCGTTCCGGAATTTCACCCGCCCGGTTTCACACGGGCGTTGTTACGTACGCCTCCGCCACGTTTCGTACGTCTTGCCGGCCGCCTTTCCCGTGCCGCGTCCGCTACTTCGTGCACCCCGTCCGTCCGGCGGCGAGGGTCGCGCAGGCCTTGGCCTGTGCCGCGTCCTTCACGGCGACCATCGGGGTGTAGGCGATGGCGTCTCCCGCGGCCGTGATCTCACCCGTCTGGCGGGCCGTGCCGGCAAGGACCTGCACCTTGTCGCCCTGCCTGGCGCCGGTGATCCGGCCCCAAGCGGTGCCGCAGGCCTTGCTGTAGCGGACCTCCAGGGTGGTGGCGCCGACGGTGGCGGTCTTGGCGGTGGTCACCAGGTCGCCGCTGCATCCCATGGCCTCGGCGTCCTTGCCGTCACAGGCGGAGCCGGCGCACTTGACCCCGGGCGGTGGGCTCGGGTGGCGGGTGGCGGCCGACGACGGGCGGGTGGCCGCGCCCTGCTGCCGGCCGTGGTCGCGCTGGGTGAAGAAGAAGACGGCGGCGATGACGACGAGCATGCCGACGAGCCCCGCGAGGAACATGGTCAGCCGCTGCCGTCCGCCACCTGCCCCGGCGGGCCGGGGCGCCTGCGCGTCGTACGCGTCCGGGGCACCCGGACCCGAGGCGGACCCGTCGGCCGCACCGGCTCCTCCCGCCCCGCTGCCGGACCCCGCACCGGCACCCTCCCGAGCACCGGAGCCGGGCGGGGCGTTCACCTGCGACGGCCCCTGATACCCGGCCAGGCCCCAGGAGTTGCCGGCGTCACCCCCGAAGGCGGCACCGGCACCACCGGCCGGGCCACGCCCCGCACCGTCGACCGGTCCGCCTACCCCGCCCTCGGCCGGGCCACGCCCCGCGCCCTCGCCCGGACCACGCCGCCCGCCGTCCCGGACGTCGGCGTCCTGGCCCGTCGGCTGGGGCGGGATCGTCGGGGAGACTCCGGCGGGACCGGCGATTCCCGTGGAGATGCCGGTGGGAGGCGGGGTCGCCTTGGTGCTGCCGTCACGCCGGCCCGGCGGGCCCCCGGTCGCCTCCGCCGCGCCGAAGTCCCCGAGCGCGGCGCGCGCCTGGGAGATGCGGATCGCCTCCATCGTGCGGTCGTGACGCATCTCCGCCCGGCTCCAGGCGCGTTCGGCCAGTTCCCACATCGTGGTCAGATGGACGGGGTTGGTGCCGGTGACCTCCGCGAGCGCGACGACCGCGCCCTTGGGCGCGAGGAGCCGGCCGCTCAGGTAACGCTCCCAGGACGTCCTGCTGTAGCCCGTGCGGTCGGCCAGTGCGGCCACGCTCAGCCCGCTGCGGTCCACCAGCCGCCGTATCTGGCTGGTGAACTCCGTGATCTGCGGGTCCAGATCCTCGGGCAGGTCCTTCCAGCGAGGCATCGTCTCCCCCCTCTTCCCCCCGGTCAGTGCTCTTGGTCCTGGCTACCCACAGGGATGCGCTGCCTAAGGATCCCAGTTCCCGGAGCGGGGGCGCACGGGAGCATGGCCGGCCGTGGGAATGCACCCGGCGCCACGGGGTCTTCGTAACGTATCCCGAACTGTCAAGACATCGACACCGGAACGGTACATGTGGCAGTGCGCGGACACCGTAGCGGAACGGTCACTTCCGTGCCACAGCGCAAGGACAGGCGTTGAACAGGCAGTTCAGGGGCGGAAGGCTGGATCCCGACGGCGGTTCGTCCCTCCTCGGGGGTGGGGACGAGCCGCCGTCACCGGCCCGCCGGGCTCACCCGCCCGGGGTCACCAGTCCCGTCTCGTACGCGAGGACGACCGCCTGGGCCCGGCTGCCCAGTTCGAGCTTGGTCATCGTGCGGTTGAGGTGGGTCTTGACGGTGGCCTCGGAGATGTAGAGGCGGTCGGCGATCTCCCCGTTCGACAGCCCGCGCGCGGTGAGCTTGAGGACCTCGGTCTCGCGGGAGGTGAGCACGCCGAGGTCGGGCGGGGCCGCGTCGGCCGGGGCGGGGGCCTGCTGCCGGGCGAAGGCCTCCACCAGGCGCCGGGTGACACTGGGTGCGAAGAGCGCGTCACCTCCGTCGACGGCGGCGACCGCGGCGAGCAGCCGCTCGGGCCCGGAGTCCTTCAGCAGGAACCCGGCGGCCCCGGCGCGCAGCGCGCCGTACACGTACTCGTCGAGGTCGAACGTGGTCAGCACCAGCACCCGGGGAGGGCGGCCGTCGGCCTCGGCGAGGATCCGCTCGGTGGCCTCGATGCCGTTCAGGCCGGGCATCCGGATGTCCATGAGGATCACGTCGGGGCGGGTCTCGGCGGCGAGCCGTACGGCCTGGGCGCCGTCGCCCGCCTCGCCCACCACCTCGAAGCCGGGCGCGGCCGCCAGCAGGCCGACGAGTCCGGCGCGGATGAGGAACTGGTCGTCGACGACGAGCACTCTGGTCATGCCGTACGGTCCCCCCCCCCGCCGTGCGCCGCCCTAGGTCTGCTCCGCCTCCGGCAGGTCCCCGCGGCCCCGCTCGGCGGCCGACGTGGGCAGGGTCAGACGGACCTCGAAGCCGCCCTCGGAGCGCGGGCCGACGGTGATCGACCCGCCGTAGAGCTTGGCCCGCTCGCGCATGCCAATCAAGCCGTGTCCACCGCCCGCCGGCACTCTGGCCGGATTCACCCCCTCCCCGTCGTCGGTGACGCGGACGCTCAGCTCATGGGCGCCGTACCGGAGTTCCACGCGTGCGCGTGCCGGGCCCGCGTGTTTGAGGGCGTTGGTGAGGGCCTCCTGGACGACGCGGTAGGCGCACAGTTCGACGCCGGGCGGTAGCGGGCGTGCGGTGCCCTCGACGGCGAGGTCCACGGGCAGTCCGCCGGCCCGGACCCGGTCGAGGAGTTCGCCGAGCCGCTCCAGGGTGGGCATGGGGGCCCGCGCGGGGGTCCCGGGGTCCTCCTCGCGCAGCACGTGGAGCATGCGGCGCAGCTCCTCCAGGGCCTCGCCGCTGGTGTCCGCGATGGTGGTGAGCGCGCCGCGGGCCGTGCCGGGGTCGGTATCGAAGACGAAACGGCCGAGGCCCGCCTGGACGGAGATCACCGACATGTGGTGGGCGACCACGTCGTGCAGTTCGCGCGCGATCCGCCCCCGCTCCTCGGCGACCGCGCGCCGGGCCCGCTCGGCCTGATCGGCGCTCAGCCGCCGGGTCAGCTCGGCGGAGCGGCGGGCCAGGTGCCCGAACCAGACCAGCACCGAGCAGTACAGCAGCGCCTGGCCGAGCACGGAGGCCATGGAGGGGGTGTGACTGATCACGCCGCCGTACGCCCACACCGCGGTCATGGTGGCCGCGCAGGCCAGGGCGGTGCGCACCCGCCGTACGGAGGCCACGGTGTACAGCGCGAGCATCAGGCCGAAGGTACACACCACCGGCCAGTAGCCGAGGGTGACATAGACGATCGAGGCCGCTTCGACGACGGCGAAGACGGCGACGGGCCACCGGCCGCGCAGGGCGACCGGCAGATGGGCGAGGGCGACCAGGACGTAGGCGCGGGCGTCGAGCTCCGGCCAGCCCCACGACCGCGACTCCTGCCCGAGCAGGACGGCGACCACGGCCATGGCGACCGCGATCAGGGTGTCCACGACGAGCGGGCGGGGGGGCATCGGTCGCACCGCCGCAGGTTAACGCCCGCGGCCGCGACCGGGAGTCAACCGCACGCGGTACCGCGGAAGTTGCAGGAGCCCGGCGCCTACGTCCGCGGGTGGCCGACGAGTTCGGCCCGTCGGCGGACGCGGGCCGGGGCGGACGGCCGTAGCGTCGATGGGCGGGGGAAGCGGCGGTGGCCCGCGTCCCCGGGGGAGACGCGGGCCACCGGCCGTGCGGGCACCGCTACTTGGTGACCGTGAAGTGCAGGGTGTCCTTCAGGAACGGGACCTCGATCCACGGTCTGGGCTGGGCCATCATCGTCAGCAGGACGATCGCGAGGCCGAGGATGCCGTACGTGGCGATGTCCGTGAACCGGGAGCGGACGGCGAGCATGCCGACGCTCGGCAGTATCCAGCGCATGACCGCGCCGGCCAGCAGGGCGGCCCCGATCAGCAGGGTGCCCCAGCGGAACACGTCGAGCGACGTCAGCAGCAGGCCGAGCGCGACCGCGCCCAGCACGACCAGCAACGGCCACTGCCGGGCGGGGGCCGACGCGTCACCGGGCGCGGCCCGGCCGCCGCCCTCGGGCCGCGCGGTGTCCCTGGTGATCCGCGGGAAGCGGCGGGTGGGCCGCTGCGGGCCCTTGTCCGGGTGCTGCGTGCCGCGGGTGACCGCCCCCGCGCGGGCGTTCTCAGCCGGCACTGCGCTCCGCCGCCTCGACCACGTTGACCAGCAGCTGCGCCCGGGTCATCGGGCCCACACCACCGGGGTTCGGAGAGATCCAGCCGGCCACCTCGGTGACGTCCGGGTGGACGTCACCGACGATCTTGCCGTCGGCGTTGCGGGAGACGCCGACGTCCAGGACGGCGGCGCCCGGCTTGACGTCCTCGGCGCGGATCAGGTGCGGGAAGCCGGCGGCCGCGATGATGATGTCGGCCCGCTTGAGGTGGCCGGGCAGGTCGCGGGTGCCGGTGTGGCACTG
Source organism: Streptomyces sp. MMG1121 (assembly GCF_001280015.1). Taxonomy (GTDB): domain Bacteria; phylum Actinomycetota; class Actinomycetes; order Streptomycetales; family Streptomycetaceae; genus Streptomyces. Next base: position 52,974 of record NZ_LGDV01000096.1, on the reverse strand, counting down.
GGTCACGGTGGCGTTCTCGCTGCGCCGGGTGAGCAGCAGCGGCATCGGCCGGCCGATGGTGACACCGCGGCCGACGACCACGACCTCGGCGCCCTTGATCTCGACGCCGTGGGCGCGCAGCAGGGAGAGGATGCCGTTGGGGGTGCAGGGCAGCGGCGCGGGCTCGTTCAGCACCAGCCGGCCGAGGTTCATCGGGTGCAGGCCGTCGGCGTCCTTGGCCGGGTCCATCAGCTCCAGGATGCGGTTCTCGTCGATGCCCTTGGGCAGCGGCAGCTGGACGATGTAGCCGGTGCAGGCCGGGTCCTCGTTCAGCTCGCGGACGACCGCCTCGATCTCCTCCTGGGTGGCGGTGGCGGGCAACTCACGCTGGATGGAGGCGATGCCGACCTGCGCGCAGTCGCGGTGCTTGCCGGCGACGTACTTCTGGCTGCCGGGGTCGTCCCCGACCAGGATCGTGCCGAGGCCGGGCGTGACGCCCTTCTCCTTCAGCACCGCCACGCGGGCGGTCAGATCGGACTTGATCGCGGCTGCGGTGGCCTTGCCATCGAGAATCTGGGCGGTCATGCACCCATCCTCGCGGATGAACCGGTCCCGGTTCCAATCCGGGTCGCCGTACGCCGTACCACGTCCCCCGAACGCTGATCAACGAGGTTGCACTTGCACAACGCTGACCTCTCCGGCTGGACAAGCCCATATCCGGTCAAGAACGATGAGCAGCACAGTGCAGCGGGCAGCTCATCGGGGGGACGGACCGCATCTGTAGAAACTCTCCTCCGTGCAGTGCCGCGCCTCGTCCCCGCACTCGATCAACGGAGGAATCAGCGCCATGAGCTTCGGCGACCCGAACAACCCGTACGGCCCGCCGCCCCAGCAGCAGGGCTACGGCTACCCGCAGGGCCAGCAGCAGGGCTACGGCTATCCCCAGCCCCCGCCCGTCCAGCAGCCCTACGGCGTCGGCGCCCCGATGGCCGACATGCCGGGCAACGTCAGCGCGGCCCGGGTGATGCTCTGGGTGATCGTCGGCCTTCAGCTGATCGGCGCGGCTGCGTTCGTGTTCTACGCGGTGGTCGTGAACCACGCGAAGAACGACAGCACCCTTCAGGACGACTCCGCCTTCCAGCGGGTCGCCGACTACGGGACCGGCCTCCTGGTGGGCCTGGCGGTGTTCGCGCTCGCCTGGGGCGTCTTCGCGGCGGTCCTCGCCGCGAAGTTCAACACCGGCGGCAACGGCATCCGCATCACCACCTTGGTGTTCGGCATCATCACCGCGGTCCTCGGCCTGTACCCGTTCATCGTGGTGGGCCTCGTGCACACCGTCCTGTCGATCCTGATCGCCTGCTTCGTGGGCGGCGCCGGCGGCAAGGCCTGGTTCAACCGCCCGCGCTACTGAACCCACCCGCGCGACAGAACAGTTCGCGCCATTCACCGCCAAGGGCCGTGTCTCACCCGTCCAGGGGAGGCACGGCCCTGGTGTGTCCCCCTAGTCTGGCCGGAATGGCCGTACCGGCCGGGGTTGCCGTCAGGCACGGGGAGACGCACCTTGTACAGCATCATCGTCGTACCTCCGCCGACCCCGGAGGACGACCACCAGCAGATCCGCCTCGCCCCCGGCGAGCGCCTCGGCTTCGGGCGGGCACCGGGCAACGGCCTGCCGATCCCGCACGACGGGGTCTCGCGCCGGGCCGGCGAGGTCACCGCGCAGGGCACGTTCTGGATACTGAGCAACCTGTCCGCGCGCCACACGTACGTCGTGGAGAACCCGGAGGGCGCCGGCGAGCACATCAAGGTCGGCCCGGGCCGGCTCGACGCGCCCGTCCCGTTCGAGTTCTCCCGGATCGTGCTGCCGGCCGCCGGCGACCTGCTGCCCATCGAGGTGTGGGCACCGCGCCACGACTATCGCAACGACGACGCGGGGCCGGACGGCGACACCACCGCCGCCGCCTTCTCCGTCGACCGCACCAAGCGCTACTTCGCCGTCCTGGCCGCCCTGTGCGAGCCGCGGCTGCGCGGCGACCCGCACGCCCCGCTGCCCACCGTCGACCAGGTCGTCGACCGGCTGCGCCCCGCCTGGCCGGCCGCCTCGCGGGCCTCGGTGCAGTGGAACATCGACTACCTGGCCGTGAAGCTGCGGCTCAAGCCCGGTCCGGAGAGCGCGGACCCCGGGCCCCGGCTCAACGGCAAGAAGGAGTCCCTGGTCTCCCTGGCGCTCCGCTTCGACGTGGTGCGCGAGGACGACCTGGTCGTGCTCGCCGGGTCCGGATCCGCGAGCCGGACGGCTCGGTGACCGAGCCGTACGCCGTCGCGGTGCCCAAGGGCTACCGGGCCGGCGTCTGGGAGGTGCGCGAGCCGATCGCGACGGGCGCCTTCGGCAGCGTGTACGCGGCCCGGCGCGCCGAAGCCGCCGACGACCTGCCCGAGACCGCCGCCCTGAAGTTCCTGCCCACCGGCACCAACACCCCGCGCCAACTGACCCATCTGCGCGAACTCGTGCAGCGGGAGGTCGAGTTGCTGCGTCGGCTCAGGCGGCCACGGCTGATCCGGATGTACGAGACGCTCGTCGTCGACGACCCGGCCCGCCCCGCCCTCGACGGCGCCACCGTCCTCGTCCTGGAGAAGGCCGAGGGCTCGCTGTCCGCGCTGCTCGCCGGCTCGCCCCGCCCGGCGGCCGGGCCCGCACTGCTCGCGCAGGTCTGCGAGGGACTGGTCCAACTGCACCGGGCGGGCTGGGTGCACGGGGATCTGAAACCGGCCAATGTGCTGCTGATGGCGGACGGTTCGGCACGGCTCGGCGACTTCAACATGGCCGCCGAGCTGGAGGGCACCCACGCCTACACGCCCGCCTTCTCCACCCCCGACTACACCCCGCCCGAGCTGCTGTGGGCGGAGATCGGCGACCGCGGCCGGCGGATCCGCCCGTCCGCCGACGTCTGGGCCTTCGGCGTGCTCGCCCACCTCGTCCTCACCGGCGCCTTCCCGCTGCCCGGCGGCACGCCCGCGGCCCGCCGGGACGCGGCGGCCGGCTATGCGCGCAGCACCGACGACCTGCGCCTGTCGCCCGAACTGCCGGACGCCTGGCGGGAGATCGTCCGCGACTGTCTGGCCCGTACGCACGCCGAGCGGGTCGGCACGGACGAGCTGGCACGTCGCGTCGAGGCGGCGGCCACAGGCCGCCCGCCGCGTCGCTTCCCGCGCCGCCGACGCCGGTGGGCGGCCCTCACGGGCGCCGCCGTCGCCGTCGCGGCCCTCGGCTACGGCATCAGCACCCGGACCGGGAACGACGACGCCGGGGCCGCGTCCCTGGCGCGTTACGGCGCCGCGGAGCTCCGTACCGACCAGGGCGTCCCGGTCGTCTACCGCCGGCTCATCGTGGACTCCGCGCACACCTGCTCCCAGCCGGACGTCACCCCCGCGCTCATCGCGGCGATGCTGAAGTCCGAGAGCGATTTCGACCCGAACCTCGCCGACCCCGGCCATCAGGAGTTCGGCATCGCCCGCTGGACCCCCGCCGTGCTGCGCTGGTGGATGCGCGACGACGGCATCCCCGCCTCGGCCACGCCCACGCCCCCGCTCACCCCCTCCGTGTCCATCGCCGCCATGGGCCACTACCTGTGCTTCATGGACCCCCGCCTGAAGGCCGGCCTGCCCGGCGACAAGCGGGTGCTGCTCGCCGCCGCCTACCGGACGTCGTACACGAAGGTGAACGACACGGGCGGAGTTCCCCCGAAGTACCGCGACTACTGCGCCCATGTCGCTCACTACCTCAAGGAATACGCGCCCCCGGGCAAGAAGTGACCCTGAGACTTCCGAGGTACCGGCGGACGGACGCGACTGGGACGGTGGAACCACTCCGCCACGGCGGAGGAACCGAACCACTCGTTCACATGGGGGAACACGTGAACATCGCCAAGCCCGCCGCACTGCTCGTCGCGGCCACCGCCCTGCTCGCCGGCTCCACGGTCGCGGCCACCGCGACCACCGCGGCCGCACCGGACGGCACCCGGGTCACCGCACTCCAGCGCACCGCCGACCAGGTGCTCGCGGGACACTCGAAGCCGCTGAAGGTCTCCGCCGACCAGGTCCGCTACGACGGCCTGACCCTCACCGCCGCCCCGAAGGGCAAGGCCGCCGCCAAGGACCTCGACTGCGCCTACGGTCATCTGTGCATGATCGTCAAGGGCACCAAGTTCGACTTCTACAAGTGCCAGACCTGGACCGTCAACAACTGGACCGGGAACGGCCCGTTCACCAACAACCAGACGCCGGGCACGGTCGCGAAGTTCTTCAACCAGGACGGCAGCGTCCGCTGGACCTCGACGGCCTACCAGGCGGGCACGGCGACCTGGGACCCGATCTGGTCCCTGCGCCCCTGCTGACCTGACAGGCCGACGGCCTCCGGCTCCCTCGGGGGAGGGCCGGAGGCCGTCCGTTCGTGCTGGTGCGGTATCAGTGGAAGAAGTGGCGCGTGCCCGTGAAGTACATGGTCACGCCGGCCTTCTTCGCGGCCTCGACGACGAGTTCGTCACGGATCGAGCCGCCCGGCTGGACGATCGCCCGGACACCGGCGTCGATGAGGATCTGCGGGCCGTCGGGGAAGGGGAAGAAGGCGTCGGAGGCCGCGTAGGAGCCGCGGGCGCGCTCCTCGCCGGCCCGCTCGACGGCCAGCTTGCAGGAGTCGACACGGTTGACCTGGCCCATGCCGACGCCCACCGAGGCGCCGTCCTTGGCGAGCAGGATCGCGTTGGACTTCACCGAGCGGCAGGCCGTCCAGGCGAAGGCCAGCTCCGCCAGCTCCTCGGCGGAGAGCGCCTCGCCGGACGCCAGCGTCCAGTTGGCGGGGTCGTCGCCGTCGGCCTGGAGCCGGTCGGTGACCTGGAGCAGGAGACCGCCGTCGATCTGCTTGGCCTCGACGCGGTTGCAGGGGCCGTTCGGGGCCTTCAGCACACGGATGTTCTTCTTCTTGGTGAGGGCCTCCAGAGCCCCCTCCTCGTAGTCCGGCGCGACGATGACCTCGGTGAAGATGTCCGCGACCTGCTCGGCCATCTCCTTGCTGACCGGCCGGTTGACGGCGATGACGCCGCCGTACGCGGAGACCGGGTCGCAGGCGTGCGCCTTGCGGTGCGCCTCGGCGACGTCCGAACCCACCGCGATCCCGCAGGGGTTGGCGTGCTTGATGATCGCCACACAGGGCTCGTCGTAGTCGTACGCGGCCCGGCGCGCGGCGTCCGTGTCCGTGTAGTTGTTGTACGACATCTCCTTGCCGTGCAGCTGCTCGGCCGCCGCGAGGCCACCCGTGCCGTCGACGTACAGGGCGGCGGGCTGGTGCGGGTTCTCGCCGTAGCGCAGGGTGTTCTCGCGCTCGAAGGTGGCGCCCAGGAAGTCGGGGAACCGCGACTCGTCCACGGGGGCGTACGACGACGCGAACCAGGAGGCGACGGCCACGTCGTAGGCGGCGGTGTGCTGGAAGGCCTCGGCGGCCAGCCGTCGCCGGGCGGCGAGGTCGAAGCCGCCGTCCTTGACGGCGGCGAGCACGTCGGCGTACCGCTCGGGGCTGGTGACCACGGCGACCGACGGGTGGTTCTTGGCGGCGGCGCGGACCATCGACGGCCCTCCGATGTCGATCTGCTCGACGCATTCGTCGTCGCTCGCGCCCGAGGCCACGGTCTCGCGGAACGGGTAGAGGTTGACGACCACGAGATCGAACGGCTCGACGCCCAGCTCGGCGAGCTGCTCGCGGTGGCTGTCCAGGCGCAGGTCGGCGAGGATGCCCGCGTGCACCTTCGGGTGCAGGGTCTTGACCCGGCCGTCCAGGCACTCGGGGAAGCCGGTCAGCTCCTCGACCTTGGTGACGGGGACGCCGGCGGCGGCGATGCGGCCTGCCGTGGACCCGGTGGAGACCAGCTCCACACCGGCCTCATGCAGCCCGCGCGCGAGGTCTTCCAGCCCGGTCTTGTCGTAGACGCTGACGAGCGCCCGGCGAATGGAACGCTTGTTGCCCTCGGCGGTGGCGGTCACTGGATAACTACCTTTCGTCCCTCAATGCGATGGCCGTGGCGGGCGAGCCGCCCCACGACCTCGACGAGCAGCCTTCGCTCGACTTCCTTGATGCGCTCGTGCAGCGCGCTCTCGTCGTCCTCGTCCCGGATCTCGACCACGCCCTGGGCGATGATCGGGCCGGTGTCGACGCCGTCGTCGACGAAGTGGACGGTGCAGCCGGTGACCTTGGCGCCGTACGCGAGCGCGTCGCGCACACCGTGGGCCCCCGGGAAACTGGGCAGCAGGGCCGGGTGCGTGTTCACGAACCGTCCGCCGAAGCGCGCGAGGAACTCCTTGCCGACGATCTTCATGAACCCGGCGGAGACGACGAGGTCGGGCTCGTGGGCGCCCACGGCCTCGGCGAGGCCGGCATCCCACTCCTGACGGCTGCCGAAGTCCTTGACCCTGCACACGAAGGTCGGCAGTCCGGCCCGCTCGGCGCGGGCGAGCCCCTCGATACCGTCACGGTCGGCCCCTACGGCGACGATCCGGGCGCCGTACTGCTCGGCTCCGGTGCGCTCGATCTCGTCCAGCAGCGCCTGCAGATTGGTGCCGGATCCGGAGACCAGCACGACGAGACGCTTGACCGCGGGGTCAGCGGGGGTGGCGGCCACGGAGGGTGCCCTTTCTCGGGAACTTGTACATTCGTACGAATGCTTCGCGTCCCTGGATACGGGGAACTCTACGAAGCAGCCGACCGGCAGCAACGATACCGGCACTCGGGAAGGCCCCCACGGGACGGGGGTGTGGCCGGAAGGTAGCGTTCGGGAGGAACCGGCTCGGGAACGCGCACGCGGTGCGATGCGTTTTCGGGGTGGAAGCTCACGTCGGACAGCCGTATTCACCAAGGGGAAGACGCTCTCTTGATGCCCGATCGCAGCCTGCGACTCCGCACGTTCCCGCCGCGCCCGGCCCAGGGAGGCGAGCGTGGCGCCGTCCTGCTGCGGGAGCGCCCGGCCTCGCCGCCCAAGGCGCCCCAGGGAGGTCAGAACGGCGACGGACGCGACGACGGGCAGCAGAACGACAACCCGTTCGCCCCGCCCCCCGAGGGCACCCCGGACCGCCCTTGGCAGCCCCGCCGTCCCGAGGAGTCGGGCGACTCCGGGTCCGGTTCCGGCGGCGGCCACGGAAGCGGCGGCCCCTGGGGCGGTCCGGGAGGCGGCGGCTCCGGGGGCGGGTCTCCCTGGGGCAGCCAGTGGAGCGACCGGCAGCCCGGGCGCTCCTCCGGCGGCGGTTTCGGCGAGCGCCCCGGCGGCGGACCCCAGGGCTCCGGCGGCGGACCGGCCGGCTCCGGCATGCGCTGGGACCCGACCGACCCCGCCCAGCGCCGCGCGCGCTACGCCCTGCTGTCCGGCATGTGGGCGGTCTTCTTCGCCCTGTTCAGCTGGCCGTACGTGGCACTGCTGCTGGGCGTGCTGGCCCTGTACTGGGGCATCAGCGCCCTGCGCGCCAAGCCGCGCACCCCGAGCCCGGAGGGCCCGGCGCCCACCCCGGCCGGCCGGCCCCAGGTGACGTCGGCGGTGGGCGGCCTGGTGACGGCGTCCCTGGCCCTGGTCCTGGTGGCCTCGACGTTCACGGTCCAGTTCGTCTACCGCGACTACTACACGTGCGTGACCGACGCCCTGACCCATGAGGCCAAGCAGTCCTGCGACAGCTTGCTGCCGAAGCAGTTGCGGGGGGTTCTGGGGACCGGGGACAGCTGAGGCCCGGGGCGGGCCGCCGCTTTCAGTCGGCGGTGGCGGCTTCCGTCGGGGGTTCTTTCCCGGCTTCTTCCGCGGCCTCTTCCAGGGCTTCTTCCGTGACTTCTCGCGTGGCCTCTTGCGGGGGCCCGGTCCAGGGCTCCGTCAGGGGCTCCGTCAGGCGTTCGGTCTGAGGTTCCGTCCGGCGTTCGGGCTGAGGTTCCGTCCGGCGTTCGGGCTGAGGTTCCGTCAGGGGTTCGGTCTCAGTTCCCGTCGGGGGTTCCGTCTCGAGTTCCGTCGGGGCTTTCCCGGTGGCGGGCATGTGGTCGGTGGGGTCCGGCCGGGGCTCGGTGGGCGGCGCCGAGGGGGCGGCCGCTGCTCGTAGCGCCGCCCAGCGGGAGGCCCGGGCGAGGTCGTCGTGCCAGTCCGGGGTGGGCGGTTCACCGGCCGGGAGGACGTCGTAGGCGTCCTCGTCCTCGACGGCGCCGGGCCCAGCGGAAGCCGTCGTCTCCGCCGCCCTGCCCCTGGCAGGGTCCCGCTCCCGTCCGTTCCCGGTGCTCGCCGGGGCGGAGTCCGTCGTGGCCGCCCGGGTCTTCCGCCGTGCCCCCGTGTCCTGGGCCGGGACCTCCCCGGCCCGCGTACGCGGGCCCCACAGCCGCCACGCCCGCACCACCAGGGCCACCGGCATCGCGAGCACCGCCGTCCAGAGCCCCGCCGCTCCCCCGGTCTGCCACCACACCGGGCCGAAGCGGGCCAGCGCGGCCACACCCAGCGGGCCGCCCGCCAGTTCGGCGAGCACGGCGCAGACCACCGCGCAGACCGCCGCCGTCAGCAGGACCACCCCGGCGGTCCGGGCGGCCGACCAGCGGGCCGAGGCCGCTTCCCCGGGCTTCGGCCGGCCCACGGCGGCCCGTGCCACGAACCACCCCGCCGTCACTCCGGCCGCCACCGGCACCAGCCCCGCCGCCCAGTTCACCGGCGTGCCCGCGCCCGGGCCGGGCACCGCCGCCAGCAGCGGGAACGGCGGCAGCAGCGGGGCCGGATCGGAGGCGAGCGGATGCACCACGTGCCCGGCGCCGAGGACGAAGCCGGGGCCGAGGGCGTAGGACGCGGCCCACACCGCCGCGTTGGGGATCAGCGCGATGCCGAGCAGCAGGACGGCGAACCGGCCCGTCCAGCCCTCCGTCAGCTGGAGGAAGGACGCCTGCGCCGCCCCGCCGTGCCACACCAGCGACACCCCGAGCAGCAGCGCCCCGCCCCCGAGGAGCACGGTCGTCGCGGCGCCGGCGGCCCGTACGGCCGTACCCAGCCGCCGCCGTGTGTCCGGGCCGGACACCAACCGCCGCGTCGGCCCCGGCAGTACGGCCGCGGCGCTCAGCAGCGGTTCGCGCGGACAGCCGTACGCCGTCCACACCCCGGCCGCCGCCGCACCCGCCGCGACCAGCGGCAGACACGCCGTCACCCAGGGCCACACGGGGCGCAGTTCGGCACCCGCGCAGTACAGCGCGGCCGGGACGCCGACGCCCAGATAGCCGAGGACGACCCCGGTCCACGCCGTACGGGCGGGGACGGGTGGCGGTCCGTCGGAGTCGGTGGGCGCGTCGACGGCGTCCCTGGCCGCCCGGTACAGCAGCCACACCGGCAGTGCGAGCAGCAGCAGCGGGGTCACCCCCACCGGCAGCGGTGCGCCGGAGAGCGTGTCGGTGCGGTCCAGTTCGACGCCGTGCGCCAGCAGCCACAGGGCCGCGGCGACATGCAGTGCGCCGCCCGGTCCGCTGTCGGGGTACGGCGAGCTGACCCACAGCACCATCACGAGCACGGCGAGCGAGGCGAGTCCGAGTCCGGCGGCGACCGCGCCACCGAGGAGGCTCGCGGCCAGCCCGGGCGAGCGGTCGCGCAGCCGGGTCAGCAGCGGTGACAGCGAGGGGCGGCGAACGGTCATCGGGATCACGCCCGCCATGCTCCCAACGACACGCGCTTTCCCGGCGTAACAGGCGAACCACGGAAGTGTCGCTCAATATATGTTTATGTTCTTTTTCGTACGGAAGGGTGCACGGTGACGAGCCTGGACGAGCCCAAGGCGGAGAGCCCCGATCCTCTGACGCCCACTCAGGCCTTCGACGCGCTGTACGCGTTCTGCGCCCCCGCTCTCGTACGCCAGACCTATCTGCTCTGCGGGCGCCGGGAACTGGCCCGCGAGGCCGTGGAACGGGCCTTCCAGCTGGCCTGGCAGCGCTGGCCCGAGGTGGCCCGGGACCGGGATCCGGCGGGCTGGGTACGGGCGGTGGCATACGACTGCGCGCTCTCCCCCTGGCACCGTTTCCGCCCCCGCTACCGGAACCCGGGGCCGCCGCCAGCCGACCCGGCCGACCGCGCACTGCTGCACGCCCTGCTGAAGCTGCCGTCGTCGTACCGGCGCACGCTCGTCCTCTACGACGGCGTCGGCCTCGACCTGCCGGAGACGGCGGCGGAGACGGAGGCCAGCACCCCGGCTGCCGCGAACCGGCTGACCCATGCCCGACAGGCCGTCGCGGCCCGGATCCCGGAACTGGCCGACGCCGCCGAGCTGCACCGCCGGCTCCTCGAACTGGCCTCGGCCCAGCGGCTGCGCGCCGCGAGACCCACGACGGTACGGTCCGTCGGCGAGCGCCGGAACGCCTTCTGGACCCGGTCGGCGATCGCGTTCACCGTGGCGATCATCGGCGCGACGGCCCTCGCGGTGCGGACGGCCCCGACCCACTACGAGGCCCCGATCGCTCCCGCCCAGGCGGTGGGAGGGGTGCCGACCCGGGTCGCGCCGGGGCCGTTGTCCCAGGGCGAACAGGCCCTGCGGACGAAGCTGCACACCTCGCACGAGGGCGGCCCGGAGAGACTGGAGCCGCTGGCCGGATGAGTGAGAACGCCGGCAGGCCCGCCCCGGACGACGGGACGGGCCTGCCGGTGTGCGCCTGGGACGCTCAGCCGCCGAGGATCTCGCGGGCGAGCTTGGCCGTCTCGGTCGGGGTCTTGCCGACCTTGACGCCCGCGGCCTCCAGGGCCTCCTTCTTGGCCTGTGCGGTGCCGGAGGAGCCGGAGACGATGGCGCCGGCGTGACCCATGGTCTTGCCCTCGGGCGCGGTGAAGCCCGCGACGTAGCCGACGACCGGCTTCGTCACGTTCTCCTTGATGAACGCGGCCGCGCGCTCCTCGGCGTCGCCACCGATCTCACCGATCATCACGATCAGCTCGGTCTCGGGGTCGTCCTGGAACGCGGCGAGGGCGTCGATGTGCGTGGTGCCGATGATCGGGTCACCACCGATGCCGACGGCCGTCGAGAAGCCGATGTCACGCAGCTCGTACATCATCTGGTACGTCAGCGTGCCGGACTTCGACACCAGGCCGATGCGGCCCGGCTTGGTGATGTCGCCCGGGATGATGCCGACGTTCGACTGGCCCGGGGTGATGATGCCGGGGCAGTTCGGGCCGATGATGCGGGTCTTGTTGCCCTTCTTGCCGGCGTGCGCCCAGAAGGCGGCCGAGTCGTGCACGGCGATGCCCTCGGTGATCACGACGGCCAGCGGGATCTCGGCGTCGATGGCCTCGACGACCGCGTCCTTGGTGAACTTCTCCGGCACGAAGATGACGGTGACGTTCGCACCGGTCTCCTTGATGGCCTCGGCGACCGTACCGAAGACCGGTACCTTCTTGCCGTCGAAGTCCACGGTGGTGCCCGCCTTGCGCGGGTTCACGCCGCCCACGACCTCGGTGCCGTCACCGAGCATGAGCTTGGTGTGCTTCATGCCGGTGGCGCCGGTCATGCCCTGGACGATGACCTTGCTGTCCTTGTTGAGCCAGATAGCCATGGTGTGTTCTGTCCTCGTCCTGAGTGCTTACTTGGCGGCGGCCAGCTCGGCGGCCTTGTCGGCCGCGCCGTCCATGGTGTCGACGCGCTGCACCAGCGGGTGGTTGGCGTCGGTGAGGATCTTCCGGCCCAGCTCGGCGTTGTTGCCGTCGAGGCGGACGACGAGCGGCTTGGAGACGTTCTCGCCGCGGTCCTCGAGGAGCTTCAGGGCCTGGACGATGCCGTTGGCGACCTCGTCACAGGCGGTGATGCCACCGAAGACGTTGACGAAGACGGACTTGACGTCCGGGTCGCCGAGGATGATCTCCAGGCCGTTCGCCATGACCTGGGCGGAGGCGCCACCGCCGATGTCCAGGAAGTTGGCGGGCTTGACGCCGCCGTGGTTCTCACCGGCGTACGCGACGACGTCCAGGGTGCTCATGACGAGACCCGCGCCGTTGCCGATGATGCCGACCTCGCCGTCGAGCTTGACGTAGTTGAGGTTCTTCTCCTTGGCAGCGGCCTCGAGCGGGTTGGCCGCGGCCTTGTCGTGGAGCTCCTCGAAGTCGGGGTGACGGAACTCGGCGTTGTCGTCGAGCGACACCTTGCCGTCAAGGGCGATGACGTCGCCGGAGGCGACCTTCGCCAGCGGGTTGACCTCGACCAGGAGGGCGTCCTCCTTGATGAAGGTGTCCCACAGCTTCACGAGGACGTTCGCGACCTGGTCGGCGACCTCGGCCGGGAACTTGGCGGCCGCGACGATCTCGCGGGCCTTCGCCTCGTCCACACCGTCAATGGGGTTGATCGGGGTCTGGGCGACAGCCTCCGGACGGGTGGCCGCCACCTCCTCGATCTCCACGCCGCCCTCGACGGAGGCGATGGACAGGAAGGTCCGGTTGGCACGGTCGAGGAGGAAGGAGACGTAGTACTCCTCGACGATCTCCGGCGCGGTCTCGGCGATCATGACCTTGTGGACCGTGTGGCCCTTGATGTCCATGCCAAGGATGTCCGTCGCGCGGGCCACGGCCTCGTCCGCGGAGGCGGCCAGCTTGACGCCGCCGGCCTTGCCGCGACCACCGACCTTCACCTGCGCCTTGACGACGGACTTGCCGCCCAGCCGCTCGGTGATCTCGCGCGCCGCCTCAGGCGTGTCGATGACTTCACCGGCCAGCACCGGTACATCGTGCTTGGCGAAGAGGTCCCTCGCCTGGTACTCGAACAGGTCCACGCGCTTCCGTCCCTATCAGTGATCTCGCGGTTCGTTGGATGCGTGGGCGTGCCGCGAAGGGCAACGTGACGTCCGCTTGTCACAAGGGGGGCGCACACGGTGTCCGAGCGCGCGGCATGTCCGTCTCGCAGGTTATCTCTGCTTGCGGGGGGCCTCTAAATCGCGGGTCACACCTGAGCGGTGATACCTGTCACATGATGCCGGATTCCGTGGCACGGCGTGCCGCGATCCGGGTGACGTACGGGCCGTCCTCGCGCGATGTGCGAGGCCTCACCGGGCTGGGGTTGGCCCGGTGAGGCCTCTGGGCGACCCCGGTGGTTCCGGGGCCGCGGCGGTCGGCCCCCACCCCTATGGGGACCGGCCACCTCACCCGTGAGGGTCCGCCCGGACGATCCGACGGCATTCGGCCGTCCGGGTCCGGACGCCCCACGGAAGCGAGTCGGGAAACCACCGGCCGGCGATGGGCCATCGGCCATGGATCAACGGCCATGGATCATCGGCCGTCGGCCGTCGATCACCTGCCGCGCACGACCGGTGATCGGCGGGCCCCTGGCGCAGGCGCAGACCTAGCCGGGGAAGACGGGGATGTCCGCGTGCCGTTCCCGGGTCCGGGGCGCGTCGCCGCGCGCGGCGGCGCGGGGGGCGAACCACAGGGGCGCCCGGTCACCCGGGGTGACGGCGTAGGCGCAGGCGTCACTATGGCGGGACGTGGTGCCGTCGCCCGCCTGCTTGCCGAGGACGCCGTCCGGGTCTCCGGTGGGCGCGGGGCGACCGGGGGCGCCTACGACGGTGGCGGTGCCGGGGTGTGCGGAGGTCTGCGCCGGGCGCTGCGGCGCGGGGGTGAGCTGCGGGCCGTACGACGCGAGCGGCGCCGGTTCGGCCCTGCCGGGGGTACGGGTCCCGTTACGGGCGAGTCGCTGCCGTACTGCGGCCGGAGCGGCAGCCGGGGCGGCGGCCGGAGTCGCGGCCCGAGCCGCCGTGCCGCCGCTCCCCTGCCGCGGTCCCGGTGCCGGGACCTGCGCCTGCGGCGTCGACGGGGCCGGCTCAACCGGCAGCGGGAGAGAAGGCGGCGTGGCCCGTGGCCTTGCCTTCCCCACGGTCCGGGACACGTTCCCGGCGGTCCGGTACACGCCCTCCGCGGTCCGGGACACGGCGCTCGCCACCTCCCGTACGGAGGTGACGACCCGCTCGCCGCCCGAGCGCAGCACGCGGACCGGGTCCCCTGGTACGACCGCCCCGGATCCCGTCGACGTCACCGACTCCCGCACCGCCGTCACGGTCTCCCGCGGCGGAGTCCCGTCGGCCGCGTGCGCCTGCTCGCCGCAGAGGAACCCCAGCGCGAACAACCCGCCCACCAGGAGCGCCAGTTGGAGCGCGCGCCGCCCGCCCGCCGTACGCAGCACGCGCACGGTGGTGCCGAGGAAGGCTGCTGGGAAGGTCAAGGAGGGGAACGTCCTCGGGTCGGCTCGGCGCGGGCTGCGCCGATCCTCGCACGGCACGCCCACGGCCGCGCAAGCCCCCTGTTACCGATGGGTAGCCATGTCCCCTTTCCCGCCCGGTGTCATGCGGTGTCCGGTATCGGCAGCGCCCGCTTCTCCAGGGCCGCCGCCATCACCTCGGGGAACAGGTCGGGCGTACAGGCGAAGGCCGGTGTGCCGAGCGCGGCCAGCGCCGCCGCGTGCTCCCTGTCGTACGCGGGCGCCCCTTCGTCCGACAGGGCGAGCAGCGCCACGAACTGCACCCCGGACGCCTTCATCGCGGCCACCCGCTTGAGCATCTCGTCGCGGATGCCTCCCTCGTAGAGGTCGCTGATCAGCACGACCACCGTCTCGGCGGGCCGGGTGATCTGCGACTGGCAGTAGGCGAGCGCCCGGTTGATGTCCGTACCGCCGCCGAGCCGGGTGCCGAAGAGGACGTCGACCGGATCGTCCAGCTGGTCGGTGAGGTCGACCACCGCCGTGTCGAAGACGACCAGCCGGGTGCTGATCGACCGCATGGAGGCGAGCACCGCCCCGAACACGGATGCGTAGACCACGGACGCCGCCATCGAGCCCGACTGGTCGATGCAGAGGACGACCTCCTTCTTCACCGACCGCGCTGCCCGCCCGTATCCCACGAGCCGCTCCGGCACGACCGTGCCGTACTCGGGCAGGTAGTGCTTGAGGTTGGCCGCGACGGTGCGGTTCCAGTCGATGTCGTGGTGGCGCGGGCGGCTGATGCGGGCGCTGCGGTCGAGGGCACCGGTGAGGGTGGCCCTGGTGCGGGTCGCGAGCCGCTTCTCCAGGTCCTCGACCACCTTGCGGACGACGGCGCGTGCCGTCTCCTTGGTGGTCTCCGGCATCGCTTGGTTGAGCGAGAGCAGCGTGCCGACCAGGTGCACATCGGCCTCCACCGCCGCCAGCAGCTCCGGCTCCAGCAGAAGGGAGGAGAGCCCGAGCCGGTCGATGGCGTCGCGCTGCATGACCTGCACGACGGAGGACGGGAAGTAGCGCCGGATGTCTCCGAGCCAGCGCGCCACGGACGGTGCCGAGGCCCCGAGCCCGGCCGAACGGTCCCGTCCCGTCTGCAGTGTGTCCCCCTTGCCGTAAAGCGCGGCGAGCGTGCCGTCCATCGCCGCGTCCCGGCCGGACAGCGCGCATCCGGTGCCGTCGGCCTGGTCCCCGCCGAGCACCAGCCGCCAGCGCCGCAACCGCTCCCTCGCGGGGTCGCCGGTGTCGGTCCCGATGTCGTTCGCCATCGGCTCGGTCGTCATGTGCCCACCCCCGCACAGCTGTCGGTATCGCTCGTCTCGTGCTGTCGCTCTCCGTCCAGGCCGAGCAGCAGCCGCAGCACCGGCAGCACGGCGTCGGCGCGCTCGGTGTCCGGCTCGGCGGCGAAGCCCTGTGCCGCCGCGCCCTGTGCCGCCCGGCCGGCGGTCCGGTCGCCCGGGCCCCGCCGGACCAGTTCGCCGAGCGTTCTGCGCACCCCCGGCTCGTACGCAGCGAACGTGCGCCGCAGCAGCGGCAGTACGTCCGTGAACGCCTCCGCCGGCACCCCCGTGAGCCAGCTGTCGACCAGGCCGAGCAGCCGCTCGTCGTGCACCAGCAGCAGCCCGCCCCCGCCGCCGACGAAGCCCTCGATCCAGGCGGCCGCGTCTACGGGCGGGGTACCCGGCGACAGGACCAGCCCCATCAGCCGCGCCGCCTCCTGAGGTCCCAGCTCGCCGTCGTCCAGCAGCAGCCGCACCGCCCGCCCCCGCAGGACTCCGGCCACCGAGTCGCGCAGCGCCAGCGTCCGCAGCACGGCACGCCAGCGGTCCCGCAGACCGCCCTGTCCGGCACCGCCCTGCGCGCCCAGGCCGCCGTCATGACCGTGGGCGCTCGTGCCGCTCGTGCCGCTCGGGTCGGCACGGGCGGGCGAAGGGACTTTCCCCGCTCGATCGGACCCGGGAGGGGCAAAGACGCCCGCACGGACACCGACACTCTCCGCCAGCAGCACCACCGCCGCGTGAACGGCGTCCACATGGCCGCGCATCTCCTGCGCCGCGTCCGTGTCGAGCGCGGCGCAGGCTCCGGGCAGGCCGACGAAGACGCGCTCGGCGAGGCCCGCCGCGACCCCGGCCAGGGCGCCGGTGTCGGTGCCGCGCACATCGCCGTAGCGCAGGGACCGGACCAGGGCGGGCAGGGCCTGGGCGAGGTGGCCGACGTCCGTGTCGAGCGCGGCCCGGTCGGCGAGCACCCGCATGACGACCGGCAGGGCGTCCGGCAGACCGGCGAGCAGACAGAGCTCGGCGAGCGCGGTGACGTCGGCGAGGGTGCGCGCGGCCGCCGCGTCCGCCTCCGCCTTGGCCTGCGCCGCGCCGCGTACGGTCGTCCCCCACCCGCCCGCCTCGGCGACCCGCACCGACAGCTCCGGCTCCCAGCGCAGCCGCCAGGTCTCCCGGAAGGTGCCCGTGCTCCCCCGCGACCGGGCCGGCTCGCCCCAGCCGACGCCGAGCAGCCGCAGTCGGTGCAGCAGTCTGCTGCGGCCGGCGTCGGTGTCCCCGCGCAGGTCCAGCTCCAGCTCCCGCTCCTGCGCCTCCGGTTTGAGCCGCAGGGAACGCTGCCGGCGGGCCAGGTCGCGCTGGAGCGGCACCGCCGGGGCCGAGTCCGGCACCTCTCCCAGTACGTCCCCGACCACCAGCCGGTCGTGCACCAGCGCCAGCGGCATGTCCGAACCGTCGCCCATCACCGCGCGCACGGCGTCGGTGGTCTCGATCAGTCCGGCCAGCGGGCGGCCGCGCAGTGCCGCCAGGGTCTCGGCGAGCCTGACGGCCTCGATGACATGGGCGGAGGAGACGAACCGGTCCTCTTCGCGCAGCAGCCCCGCCACCTTGGTCAGCCAACGCTCCACCGGCCGGTCGGGGGCGTGGAACAGATGGCCGTACCAGCCCGGCGAGTCGATGCCCGCGCCGTATCCGCCGGCCCGGGCCAGCCTGCGGTACGTCCAGGGCACCCAGGTCAGGTCCGTCTTGACCTTGGGCAGGCCTTTCAGCAGGGCCCGGTCGCCGGCGACGGTGGTCCTCGCGCGCAGCGCGGGCACGTGCCAGGCCCCGCACACCACCGCCACCTCGTCCCCGAACTCCTTGTGCGCCGCCCGCAGTTGGAGCCGCATGTGGGCCTCGCGCACAAGGTCCCGCGCATGCCCGCCGGCACCGTACCGCTCGCGCAGCGCGCCCATGGCCTCCTCCAGGGCGGCGAACGGGGCGAAGGGATCCAGCTCGCCCGGGCCCCGGTGCTCGACGACGTCCTCCCACCAGCGCTCGGGATCGTCGTATCCGGCGGCCTCGGCGAGAACGGCGAGCGGGTCGACCCGGACCTGATCGCAGGCGTCCTGCGACTCCTCTCCGTCCTGAAGTCGACAGCCGCTCCGAGGCTCATCGCCGCTCTGAGGCTCATCGCTCCCCTGAGGCTCGTCGGCCCCCTTCCACGCGAGCGTGTGCGTGGCCGGCAGGTCGATGAAGCGGGCCGGGACGCCCTGCTCCAGGGCCCAGCGGATCGCCACCCATTCGGGGCTGAACTCGGCGAACGGCCAGAACGCCGAGCGGCCGGGCTCGTCCACGGCGTGGGCGAGCAGGGCGACCGGGGGCCGCAGGTCCGGGTCGGCGGCCAGCGGGATCAGCGCGTCGGCCTCGGGCGGGCCCTCGACCAGGACGGTCCGGGGCCGGGCGGCGGTCAGCGCGGCCCGCACCGCGCGCGCGGAGCCGGGCCCGTGGTGCCGCACGCCGAGCAGCAGCGGACCTGCGTCGTACGCCGTGCTCCGGCCGGAGCCGGTCATGCGCTCACCTCGCGGCAGGCGCGGTAGAAGTCCGTCCAGCCCTCACGCTCGCGGACGACGGCCTCCAGATACTCCTGCCAGACGACCCGGTCGGCCGCCGGGTCGCGGACGACCGCGCCGAGGATGCCGGCGGCGATGTCACCGGGGCGCAGTACGCCGTCGCCGAAGTGCGCGGACAGGGCGAGGCCGCTGGTGACGACGGAGATCGCCTCGGCCGTGGACAGCGTGCCGCTGGGTGATTTCAGCTTGGTGCGGCCGTCGGCGGTGATGCCGTCGCGCAGCTCGCGGAAGACGGTCACGACGCGGCGGATCTCCTCGATGCCGTCGGGCGCGGCGGGCAGGTCGAGGGAGCGGCCGATCTGCTCGACCCGGCGCGTGACGATGTCGACCTCGGCTTCGGCGCTCTCCGGCAGCGGCAGCACCACGGTGTTGAAGCGGCGACGCAGCGCGCTGGAGAGGTCGTTGACGCCGCGGTCGCGGTCGTTGGCGGTGGCGATGAGGTTGAACCCGCGGACGGCCTGGACCTCCTGGCCCAGCTCCGGGATGGGCAGCGTCTTCTCGGACAGGATCGTGATCAGCGTGTCCTGCACGTCGGCCGGGATACGGGTCAGCTCCTCCACGCGCACGGTCATGCCCTCGGCCATGGCGCGCATGACGGGGCTGGGCACGAGCGCGTCACGGCTCGGCCCGTGCGCGAGCAGGCGCGCGTAGTTCCAGCCGTACCGGATCGCCTCCTCCGGCGTGCCGGCCGTGCCCTGGACCAGCAGGGTGGAGTCGCCGCTGACGGCGGCCGCCAGGTGCTCGGAGACCCAGGTCTTGGCGGTGCCGGGGACACCGAGCAGGAGCAGGGCACGGTCGGTGGCGAGCGTGGTGACGGCGACTTCGACGATGCGGCGCGGGCCCACGTACTTGGGTGTGATCACCGTGCCGTCCGGCAGGGTGCCGCCTTGCAGGTACGTCGCCACGGCCCACGGGGACAGTTTCCAGCGGGCCGGGCGCGGGCGGTCGTCCTGCCGGGCGAGTGCGGTGAGTTCGGCGGCGAAGGCGTGCTCGGCGTGCGGTCGCAGTGCCGTCGAGACCTCGTTCCCGCTCGCCGCCCCCTCGTTCCCGCTCGCCACACCCTGGCTCTCGTTGGCTTCGACGGACTTCGCTTCCACGGACACAGTCATGGCTGAGGCCCCCTCCAGCTCGGCCGGTTCGGATCTGTCACCAACCGTGCACCACGCCACTGACAATCGCCCTGACCTGCACAAACATCAGCGCCGGGCCGATTGTCAGTGGCGGGACCTACCGTCGGAGACATGACTGAGCCGGAGGTGCGCTGGACCGCGGAGCAGGTGCTGGCACTGGCGCCTGACGCCGCGTCACGCAAAGCAGGCGGCAAGCTCGGCACGGCCGGTCCGTGGTCCGGGGCGGGAAGCAAAGAGGGGACGGTGTGGGGGCTGTGCAAGGGCAGCGGCAGCAGGCCGTACCAGACGGTGGTCGATCTCGCCGGCGCGGCCGGACCGGCGTACAAGTGCAGTTGTCCGAGCCGTAAGTTCCCGTGCAAGCACGCGCTCGGGCTGCTTCTGCTGTGGGCGGGCGGCGACGACTCGGTGCCGGTGCCCGCCGAGCCGCCGGACTGGGCCGAGCAGTGGCTCGCGAGCAGACGCGAGCGCGCCGGGACCAAGCCGGGCCGGAACGAGGGGGGTTCCACGGCCGGGCCCGCCGATCCGGAGGCGGCGCGGCGGCGGGCCGGGCGGCGGGCGGAGCGGGTCACCGCGGGCGCCACGGAGCTGGAGCAGCGCCTCGCGGACCTGCTCCGCGGCGGCCTGGCCGCGGCCGAGCAGGCGGGGTACGGCGCGTGGGACGAGACGTCGGCCCGCATGGTCGACGCGCAGGCCCCCGGACTCGCCGCGCGGACAAGGGAGTTGGGGGCGATACCGGCCTCGGGGGCGGGCTGGCCGGCCCGGCTGCTGGAGGAGTGCGCGCTGCTGCATCTGCTCGACCAGGCCTGGCTGCGCCGCGACGAGCTGCCGGACGCACTCGCGGCCACGGTCCGTTCCCGGCTCGGCCTGCCGGCCTCGGCGGAGGGTCCGCCGGTGCGCGACCACTGGCTGGTACTCGCCCAGTACGACACGGTGGACACGAAACTGACGACCCGCCGGATCTGGCTGCACGGCGCCGAGTCGGGCCTCACCCGGCTGCTGCTGTCGTACGGCGCGGCGGGGCGGCCCCCGGAGCTGTCCCTGCCGGTGGGCCTCGCCCTGGACGCGGAGCTGTCCGGTCATCCGGGGGCCGGCCGGGCCCGGGCCGCCCTCGGTGAGCGGTTCGCCCCGCCGACGCCGGCCGCGTTCCGCCCACCCGGTGTGGCCACGGCCGAGGCGGCGGCCCGGTACGGCGAGGCGCTGCGCGACGATCCCTGGCTGGAGTCGGTCCCGGTGACGCTGGAGCGGGTGATACCGGTCCCGGACGGCGAGCTGTGGCAACTGGCCGACGCCCACGCGGACACGGCCCTGCCGCTGACCCGGGCCGCCCGGTCCCGCCCCGGCCTGTGGCGGCTGGTCGCGCTGTCCGGCGGCGCCCCCGTGACGGTCTTCGGCGAGTGCGGCCACCGCGGCTTCACTCCGCTCACGGCCTGGGCGGCGGGTGCGGACGAGGCGGTGCCACTGTGCTGAGCGGACCGGCCGTGCGGGAAGCCGGGGCGCAGCGCCATCCGGAACACGACGGGGAACGCCATGAGGAAGGGGACGACATGAAGGGGACCTCGACCACCCGGACCGCGACGGCACCCGCAAGCTCCTGGGAAGAGCTGGTCACCACCGCCCTGCTCGGCACCGACCGGCGCCGCTGGGCGGGCGCGGTGCCCGGCCGGGAGGCACCCCTGGCGCTGCTCGACGCGGCCGCCCTGGCGACCGTACGGCGGCGGGCCGGGCTGCGGCCCGCGCGGGCGGCCCGGCGGCCGGAGCCGGCGCCCGCGGATCCGCGCCCGGCCCTGCCCGCCGCCGCGGGCCGCCGGTTGGCCGCCCTGCTGGCCGGCCGTTCCGGTGGGGCGAGCGGCGGCCGCCGGGGCAGCGCACCGGACCTCATGGAGCTGCTCCCGCAGTGGCTCGCGGCGGCCGTCGCGCACGGGTACGCGGCTCCCCCGCAGGCGCTGCCCGCCCTGCTGGACGCGGCCCGGGGCCGCACGGACCTGCGCCCGGCGGCGCTGGCGTTCGCGGGCCCGCGCGCGCTGTGGCTGGCCCGGCTGAACCCGGACTGGCGCTTCGCCCTGCGCGCGGCCCCCGGCGGCGGCGCCGCGCTGCCCGGCCCCGGCGACGCCGAGTCGGTGCGCCGGCTGTGGCAGGAGGGGCTGTTCGCCGAGCGGGTGGCGCTGCTGGGCGCGCTGCGCGCGCACAGACCCGCGCTCGCGCGCGAGCTGCTGGCGTCGACCTGGCCGCAGGAGCGGGCGGAGGACCGGCTGATGTTCCTCGACTCGCTGCGCACGGGCCTGTCCGCCGAGGACGAGCCGTTCCTGGAACAGGCGCTGGGCGACCGCAGCCGCAACGTCCGGGCGACGGCGGCGGAACTGCTGTCGGCGCTGCCGGATTCGGCGCTCGCCGCACGCATGGCCGCACGCGCCGCGGCCTGTGCGGCCCTCGACCGTACGGGACCCGCGCCGGCGATCGCGGTCGAGCCACCGCTCGAGTGCGACTCAAGCATGGAGCGCGACGGTGTGGTGGCGACACCTCCCGCAGGCAGAGGAGAACGCTCATGGTGGCTGGGGCAGTTGGTGGAGGCCGCACCGCTCGGCATCTGGCCCGAGCGGCTCGGCGGACGCACGGCGCGGGAGATCGTGGCACTGCCGGTGGCGGACGGCTGGCAGGGCGAACTGCACGCGGCCTGGTGCCGGGCGGCGGTGCGGCAGCGGAACGGCGCGTGGTCGAGGGCGCTGCTCGGCTCGCCGTCGGCGCCGGAGGCTGGCGGGCCGGGGGCGGTGTCCCTCGCGGAGCGCGCGAAGCTGCTGGCGACCCTGGACCCGGCGGAACGGGCCGCGTGGGTGGCCGGGTTCATCGCGACGCACGGCCTCTCGGAGGCGTTCCAACTGCTCGGGGTGTGCGCGGTGCCCTGGGCGCCACCGCTGGGCCGGTCGGTCGTGGACGCACTCAACATCGCACGCGACGCGGGCAGTTACCCCTGGAGCTTCAGCGGCGTGATGGGGCTGGCGGAGCGCTGCCTGGACCCCGCGGAGGCCGCCCGGCTCCAGGCGCTGCTGGCGATACCCGACGAGCGGGAGGACGCGGCGCCGGGGGCCGGGGGGTACTGGGCGGAGGCCTTCCAACGGCTGGTCACCACGCTGCGGCTGCGGGCGGCGATGGCGGACGAGTTGACGCCGGCGGGCACCACCCGCGGGCCCTGCCCGGACGAACCGTCGGCTCAGCCGCCGGAGGCGGCCGGCTGACGGACGTTCGCCCGCACCCACTCCACGATCGACGTGGTCGTCGCACCCGGGGTGAAGATCTCCGCGACGCCCTTCTCCTTCAGCGGCGGGATGTCCTCCTCCGGGACGATGCCGCCGCCGAAGACGACGATGTCCGCGGCGTCGCGCTCCTTGAGCAGGTCGATCACCGCGGCGAACAGCGTGTTGTGCGCGCCCGAGAGAATGGACAGGCCGATCGCGTCGGCGTCCTCCTGGATGGCGGTGTCCACGATCTGCTCCGGCGTCTGATGGAGCCCGGTGTAGATGACCTCCATACCGGCGTCGCGCAGGGCACGCGCGATGACCTTGGCCCCGCGATCGTGGCCGTCGAGCCCCGGCTTGGCGACCACCACGCGGATCGGACCGGCTGCCACACCCATCACTGCCTCCATCGAACGACCACGGAAGCGATCGCTTCCGTCATTAAGGACAAGTACCGCACTTTTGGCGCGTTCCGCCACCCGTCGCGAAGTGAACGAACGTTATCTCCAGCATCCCGCAACCGGCAGTTTTACGGTGCGCGGCGAGGGGGAAATCACACGGTGGGACATGAGGGCACACGGGGGATCGAGCCGTCCTCCGGTGTGCCGACAGGAGGTCGGCCATGAAGGTCACCGGAGCACTGCCACCCTTCCTCCCGTTCTACCGGCGCCTGTGGCCCGGAAGACTGGCCGGACTGTCCATGGCGCTGCTCAAGGCGACCGCCCTGGAGGCCGCGATCCTGGCCGGCCACCTCCTGCTGTATCCGACCGGTCTGACCCAGGAGCGCCGCTCCCCCGCCCTGCCCGCCGCGGACGGCACCGCCCAGCTGCCGGTCCCTTCGGCCCCGCCGGTCGTGCTGCTGCACGGATTCATCGACAACCGCTCGGTGTTCGTGCTGCTGCGCCGAAGCCTCGCCCAGCACGGCGGACAGCGCGTCGAGTCGCTCAACTACTCCCCGCTGACCTGCGACATCCGCGCCGCGGCCGAGCTGCTCGGGCGGCACGTCGAGGAGATCTGCGAGCGCACCGGCAGCCCGCGGGTCGACATCGTGGGCCACAGCCTCGGCGGGCTGATCGCCCGCTACTACGTGCAGTGCCTCGGCGGGGACCTGCGGGTGCGCACGCTCGTCACCCTGGGCACCCCGCACGCGGGGACCCGGGTCGCGCCGCTGGCCGACGCCCACCCGATCGTGCGCCAGATGCGGCCCGGTTCGGGAGTGATCGAGGAGCTGTCCCGGCCCGCGCCCGGCTGCCGTACACGGTTCGTCAGTTTCTGGAGCGACCTGGACTCCATCATGGATCCGGTGGAGTCGGCCTGCCTGGACCATCCCGATCTGGACGCGCAGAACGTCCGGGTGACCGGCATCGGGCATCTCGCCCTGCCCGTGCACCCCGCGGTCGCCGCCGGGATACGCGAGGCGCTCGACACCGCGCACCCCGGGGGCGCGGTCGCCGGCGGTCTGACGGTGGCGTGAACTGTGTGACGGTGGCATGACCTTTCCGACGGCGACGTGACGTACAGGTGACCAACAGTCACCTCACATCGAACGCCCATCGAACTCTCGGCCAAACTCGTGCCCGGCGTCCCCCGAAAGACCGCCGAATGCCCGTTTCCGGCCAACGCGAAACCGGCAGAAGATTGTCGCGCCCAGGTACCGGCGGGTACAGTCGCCGCACTGCTCTGGCAGCCCCTGTTGTCGAGGCGAAAGAGAAGTTGGTGAACGACCGTCACCCGTCGGGGACCATGACCACCCCGGCCCCGGCTTCCGACGCCTCCGCCGCGCACTACGACCACGCGCCGTACGGGACCCATGAAGCCCCCTACGGCAACAACTTCACCACGTACGGCGGCTACGACGCCACCGGTTTCGCGCCAGGCCACGACAGCACCGGCACCTTCCACAGCGACCCGCTCTTCGGCAGCCTGCCCGGCGAGCAGAGCACGGGCGCGTACGACACGACGCAGTGGCAGACGCCGCACTACGACGCGTACGCCGCCCAGCACCACGCCGCCTACGACTCCGGTGTCTACGACGCCGGCGCCTGGACGGTCCCCGCGCAGGCCACCGGGAACGAGACCAGCGGTCACTGGGACGCGAGCGCCTGGCAGCAGCCCGACCAGTCCGGCGGCGCCGACCCGACCCAGCAGTGGGCGTGGGGCACCCAGGGCTTCGACACCGGCACGTACGACGCCACGCAGTGGAATTCCGCCGGCCCGGCCGAGCAGGTTGCCGAACCGTTCGACCAGCAGGCCACCGCCACGTTCGAGCAGGTCGGCGACGCATCGGCGACCGCGGCCTTTCCGCAGGCGGGATACGAGGACGGGGCACCGTACGAGGACACCGACCTCGGCGAGGCGTACCCCGGCGACGGCGGCGGCGATCCGGGCAGTACCGGTGAACTGCGCGTCGAACCAGCCCTGTTGGACGGCCAGGAGGAGATCACTCCCGCTCCCCGCGCGGGCGCTCGGAGCGCAGGGCGCTCCCGGCGTCGTACGCCCGCCAAGCGCTCCGCGCTGCTGACCGTCGCCGTGCCCTCGGCCTGTGTGATGGGGGTCGCCGGGATCGCCGCCGCCTCGGTCGGCGCGCTGACCGACGACGGCAAGGAGACCACCGCCTCCGCCTCGGACGCACACGCGGTGAAGCCGTCGGTCGCCAACAGCAAGCTGGACGCGCAGCTCAAGACGCTCTCCGCCGGCGCAGAGAACTTCGCCGACCGGGCGAGCCGGACGCAGGAGCGGATCGACCTCAAGAACCAGCAGGTGCTGGAGAAGAAGAAGGCCGCCGCGGAGGCCGCGCTCAAGGAGCGGCTGCGCCCCAAGTTCGTCCTGCCGGTCACACAGAAGGGGCTCAGCGCCTACTTCGGCCAGGCGGGCGTGAACTGGATGTCGGTGCACACGGGCATCGACTTCCCCGTCTCCTACGGCACCACGGTGATGGCCGCCATGGACGGCACCGTCTCCACCAAGTGGAACAGCGCCTACGGCAACATGCTGATCCTGACGGCGAAGGACGGCACGCAGACCTGGTACTGCCATCTGTCCAGCTACCGCGTCCCCTCCGGCACGACCGTCAAGGCCGGCCAGCCGATCGCCTACTCGGGCAACTCCGGCAACTCCACCGGTCCGCACCTGCACTTCGAGGTACGACCAGGCGGCGGGGCACCCATAGACCCGCTGCCGTGGCTGCGCAGCCACGGGCTGGACCCGACCTGAGCCCCGTATGACGTGAGCCCCGCCGATCCGGCGGGGCTCGTCTCCTCTACAGCTTCTCCACCGGCGCATACCGCAGCAGCAGCCGCTTCGACTTGCCGTCGCCGAAGTCGATCGTCGCCTGGGCCTTGTCCTCGACGCCCGACACGGCGACGACCGTCCCGAGCCCGAACTGGTCGTGGGTGACCCGGTCGCCGACCGCCAGGGACACCACCGGCTTGTCCGCCGTACGCCGCGTGGCGAATCCGGACGCGCCCGCCGCTGACGAACGCGAGCGGGACGAGGACAGCGAGGCGGCGATCCCGGAGGCCGGGCCGGAGGACACCGGCGCCGCCGCGCCCGTCCGCTTCCACTCCACGTGGGCGGCCGGGATCTCCTCCAGGAAGCGGGAGGGCGGGTTGTACGACGGCTGGCCCCAGGCGCTGCGCAGCGCCGACCGCGTGAGATACAGCCGCTCACGCGCGCGTGTGATGCCGACGTACGCCAGGCGCCGCTCCTCCTCCAGCTCCTTGGTCTGGCCGAGGGCGCGCATGTGCGGGAACACGCCGTCCTCCATGCCGGTCAGGAAGACGACCGGGAACTCCAGGCCCTTGGCGGTGTGCAGCGTCATCAGGGTGATGACGCCGGAGCCCTCGTCGTCCTCGTCGGGGATCTGGTCGGAGTCGGCGACCAGCGCCACCTGCTCCAGGAACTCGGACAGCCCCACCGGCTCGCCCTCGCCGCGCTCCTGCTCGAACTCCAGGGCCACGGCCGCGAGTTCCTGGAGGTTCTCAATGCGGGTCTCGTCCTGCGGGTCGGTGGAGGCCTGCAACTCGGCCAGATAGCCGGTGCGTTCGAGGACCGCCTCCAGGACGGTGGCCGGTCCGGCGCCGGACTCCACGATCGTGCGCAGATCCTCCATCAGCGTGTTGAACCGCTTGACGGCGTTGGTGGAACGCGCGGCCATGCCGTACGCCTCGTCCACGCGCTTGAGCGCCTGCGGGAAGCTGATCTTCTCGCGCTGGGAGAGGGCGTCGATCATCGCCTCCGCGCGCTCGCCGATGCCCCGCTTGGGCACGTTGAGGATGCGGCGCAGCGGTACCGAGTCCTCCGGGTTGGCGAGGACGCGCAGATAGGCGAGGACGTCCCGGACCTCCTTGCGTTCGTAGAAGCGGACCCCGCCGACGACCTTGTAGGGCAGGCCGACGCGGATGAAGATCTCTTCGAAGACGCGGGACTGGGCGTTGGTGCGGTAGAAGACGGCGACGTCGCCGGCCTTGGCGTCGCCCGCGTCGACCAGGCGGTCTATCTCGTCGGCGACGAACTGGGCCTCGTCGTGCTCGGTGTCGGCGACGTAGCCGGTGATCCGCGCGCCCTGGCCTGCGTTGGTCCACAGGTTCTTCGGGCGGCGGGACTCGTTGCGCTCGATGACCGCGTTGGCAGCGCTCAGGATGGTCTGCGTGGAGCGGTAGTTCTGCTCCAGCAGGATCGTCGTCGCGTTCGGGTAGTCCTCCTCGAACTGGAGGATGTTGCGGATCGTCGCGCCCCGGAAGGCGTAGATCGACTGGTCCGCGTCACCGACGACGCACAGCTCGGCGGGCGGGAGGTCGTGCTCGTTCGCAGGGGTGTCGGCGCCGTCGCCCGTGCCGACCAGCTCGCGCACCAGCGCGTACTGGGCGTGGTTGGTGTCCTGGTACTCGTCGACCATGACGTGCCGGAAGCGGCGGCGGTAGTGCTCGGCGACGTCCGGGAAGGCACGCAGCAGATTGACCGTCGTCATGATCAGGTCGTCGAAGTCGAGCGCGTTGGCCTCGCGCAGCCGCGACTGGTAGAGCGCGTAGGCCTGGGCGAGGGTCTTCTCGAAGCCGTCGGTGGCCTGCGCGGCGAAGTCCTCCTCGTCGATCAGCTCGTTCTTCAGATTGCTGATCTTGGCGCTGAAGGACTTGGGCGGGAAGCGCTTGGGGTCGAGGTCCAGGTCGCGGCAGACCAGGGCCATCAGGCGCTTGCTGTCGGCAGCGTCGTAGATCGAGAAGGACGACGTGAAGCCGAGCTTCTTCGACTCGCGGCGCAGGATGCGCACGCACGCGCTGTGGAAGGTCATCACCCACATCGCGTGCGCGCGCGGGCCGACGAGCTGCTCGACGCGCTCCTTCATCTCGCCCGCGGCCTTGTTGGTGAAGGTGATCGCGAGGATCTGGCCCGGGTGCACGTTCCGCTCGGCCAACAGGTGGGCGATGCGGTGGGTGAGGACGCGGGTCTTGCCGGAACCGGCGCCGGCGACGATGAGCAGCGGGGAGCCGGCGTGCACGACCGCCGCGCGCTGGTTGTCGTTCAGCCCCGCCAGGAGCGCTGCCGGGTCGATCGCGGGGCGCGGGGCGCCGTCGCGGTAGTACGCGTCCCGGTCCGGCGGCGCGTCGAACTTCCCGCCGAACAGATCGTCCGGAACCGGCTCCGGAGCGTGATCGTCCTCGGGCGGCGGCGGAGGCTCCTCCTCGTGCCCGCGAGGGGTTTGGAGGTCCGCCAGGAAGCTGTCGTCAAAGAGGCTGCTCATCGCTCTCCGAGTCTAGGGCGCCCCACCGACAACCGGTCGCCATACCCGGAACATGACAGCCTTCCAGGAGAGTCGATCATGGCGTCCGGCCGGCCCTGCACCCCTTCACGCTGCGGAACCGTCCGATGACGCAGCCGGGAAACTACCTCCAGGTCACGAAAATGTATCGGACATATCACGCACCAACCTTCACAGGAGTCACACGAGTTGGCTAGCGTGCGTCCGGGCCGTACGACCCCTACCGGCGAACCCCGCCGGGCCGCGCGGCCCCCGCCGAGTCCGGCGTGCCCCTCGGGGCGCCCGGAGCCGGGGACCCACCGATCCCGGGGTGAATCGGCCGACTCCCGCCCGGGACGACGCCGTAGGGCAAACCTTCCGAACGCGCCCGAACCCGACAGCTAACCCGGTAGGCGGCCCACTGGAAGGAGTCGCCTCCCTTGGCGTCGCACCGCAAGCCGCGCCCCGGCGGGACCCACGGAGCGGGCATCCGCACCCCCGCCCTCGCCACCGCCGCCCTCACCTCCATAGCCATGCTGTCCCAGACCGCCGAGGCCGCCCCCGGGACCGACCATGCCCGGCCGAGTCTGGAGGAGGTGGAGAAGAAGGTCGACGACCTCTACCGGCAGGCGGAGTCGGCGACCGAGAAGTACGACGCGGCCAAGGAGCAGACCGGCAAGGAGCGCGGGCGCGCCGACGCGCTCCGCGAGGAGGTCGCGCGCCGCACCGGCCGCCTCAACAGGGCCCGCGAGCAGCTGGGCTCCTTCGCCGCGGCCCAGTACCGCACCGGCGCCACCACGCCCGACACGGCCACCTTCCTGCTGGCGGACAGCCCGCAGGACTACTTCGACCAGACCCAGCTGATGAACCGGCTGACCTCGCGCGAGAAGAGCGCGGTCGACGCCTACGTCGGCGAGCAGGCCGCCACCATGAAGAAGCGGCGGGAGGCCGCGGAGAGCCTGCAGACGCTGACCGACTCGCAGCACGACCTGCAGAGCGCGAAGGCCGCCGTCCAGAAGAAACTCGCCTCCGCGCGCGAGCTGCTGTCGCAGCTGACGGCCCAGGAGAAGGCGCGGCTGGCGGACATCGAGCGGGCCAGGCAACGGGAGGCGGCACGCAAGGCGGCCGAGCTGGCGAAGCAGCAGGCCCAGCGGCCGAGCAGCTCGTCCGGCTCGTCGTCGTCCGGCTCGGCCTCGACCGGCTCCGCGTCTTCCGGGTCCTCCGGCTCGTACGACGCGAAGGCCGCGAAGGCCCTCGACTTCGCCCGCGCCCAGATCGGCAAGCCGTATGTGTGGGGCGCCACCGGGCCCGGCTCCTACGACTGCTCGGGCCTCACCCAGGCCGCCTGGAAGGCCGCCGGCGTCACGCTCCCGCGCACCACCTACGACCAGGTCGACGCCGGCACCACGGTCTCACTGGCGAACGCGCGGCCGGGCGACCTGATCTTCTTCTACGACGACATCAGCCATGTCGGCCTCTACATCGGCAACGGCATGATGATCCACGCCCCCAAGCCGGGCGCGTACGTCCGCGAGGAGTCGGTGTACTACGGCGGAGAATCGA
This sequence comes from Streptomyces sp. MMG1121, assembly GCF_001280015.1. Taxonomy (GTDB): domain Bacteria; phylum Actinomycetota; class Actinomycetes; order Streptomycetales; family Streptomycetaceae; genus Streptomyces. Next base: position 23,199 of record NZ_LGDV01000096.1, on the reverse strand, counting down.
TCATCCACAGCGTGGTCCGCCCGGGGTGACGTCTGGTCCCGGTCAGCTCCACAGGACGGCGATGAAGATGTTCGCCATGGTCAGCAGGCCGACGACCCCGAAGGCGCTCTTGTCGACCTTCTCCTCGTCGCGCTTCACGTAGACCAGCCCGAGGATCACGATCAGGAACGCCAGCTTCACACCGATCTTGATGGCGTTGACGTGGTGATGGTCGGCCTGGTTGAGGCCGACCAGGATCACCCCGGTGACGAGCATGGTGAGCGCGCCGTGCAGCATCCCGGGGACGAACCGGGCCGTGCCCTGGCCCATCGCCTTCATCTGGGTGAGGAAACCGCCGAGCAGCGCGGCGATGCCGATGATGTGCAGGCCGACGAAGAGATGGATGAGTACGTCCATGGGGCCGGAGCCTAACCAGGGAGCACCGGCCCCCTGTCACCGGCCCCGGCCCACAGCCGTCCGGACCCGCGCACGACCGTCGTGGATCTTGCATATATGCGACCCATAGCACCTCGCGACTACCGTCTGTCCCTCTTTCCGCGCATCGGTCACCACGCTGCGTGAAGGGGGCGACCCTGGAGGACCGATGCGATCACATACGGTCACATCTCGGTCTGTCGAAGTCAGTTCCGTACATCGCGTTACCTGCTCGTCACATCCCGGCCTACCGTCCTCCCCCAGGTGACCGGCTTCCCATCGCCGCCCGTGCCAGGGGCGGCGGCCGGGCACTCCGCCGAGAAAGGTCCGGCGGCGGCCCGTTCCCCCTGTGCGGGCCGCCGCCGGACGTGCAGTCCGCTCGGTCGTCGAGAGTCGTACGGAAGGACGTGACGGTCCAGGTGGCAGCGCACCGCAAGCCCCGGCAACGCTCGCTCGGCGGCCCCACGGCCCGGACGGCCGCCACGCTCGCCCTGGCGGGCGCGGCCACCGCGACGGGGTTCGACGGGACGGCCCACGCCGAGCCGCAGCTGACGCCGGCACAGGTGAAAGCCACGGTGGACACGCTGTACCAGCAGGCCGAGGCCGCGACCGAGAAGTACGACGGCGCCAAGGAGCAGGCGGACACGGCCCAGCGGCGGCTCAACGCGCTGCACGACGAGACCGCCCGCAAGCAGCAGAAGCTCAACTCGGCCCGGGACGCGCTGGGTTCGTTCGCCTCGGCACAGTACCGCGACGGCGGCTTCGCCCCGGCCTGGCAACTGGCCCTGTCCAGCGATCCCGACCAGTATCTGGAGGACGCCGCCCTCGCCGAGCGGGCCGGCGAACGGCAGGCCGCCACCGTGTCACAGGTACGCGAACAGCTCCGGGAGATCGAGCAGTTGCGCGGCGCCATGCGCGTCCAGCTGACGTCGCTGCGCGCCCGGCAGGTCGAGCTGCGGCGGCAGAAGACGGCCATCACCGGCAAGCTGGACGAGGCCCGGCGGCTGCTGGCACGGCTCACCCCCCAGCAGCGGACCGAGATCACCGGTGACGGCGCTGCCCCGGGACGCGCCTCCCGGTCGGCCACGGACGCCCGGGAGGCCCTGGCGCGGGCAGGGTCCGCAGCGGCGCCCGACACCCGCGCGGCGGCGGCCCTCGCCTACGCCTACGCCAAGCTCGGCAGCCCCTATGTGTGGGGCGCGACCGGCCCGAACGCCTTCGACTGCTCGGGCCTGGTCCAGGCCGCCTACCGCTCCGCCGGCATCTCCCTGCCCCGCACCACCTACGCCCAGATCAACGCGGGCCGACGCGTCTCACGCGCCGAACTCCAGCCCGGGGACCTGGTGTTCTTCTACTCCGGCGTCAGTCACGTCGGCATCTATGTCGGCGGCGGCCAGATGATCCACGCGCCGAACCCATCGGCACCGGTCCGGCTGGCCCCGATCGACCAGATGCCGTTCGCCGGAGCCACCCGGGTGGCGTGAGCGCGAGCCCCCTACGGGTCAGACCAGACGGCGGGCCGTCGCCCAGCGGGTCAGTTCGTGCCGGTTGGACAGCTGGAGCTTGCGCAGGACCGCGGAGACATGGGACTCGACCGTCTTCACCGAGATGAACAGCTGCTTGGCGATCTCCTTGTAGGCATAGCCCCGGGCGATCAGGCGCAGCACCTCGCGCTCGCGCTGGGTGAGACGGTCCAGGTCCTCGTCCACGGGCGGGGCGTCGGTGGAGGCGAAGGCGTCCAGGACGAACCCGGCCAGCCTCGGGGAGAAGACCGCGTCGCCCTCCTGGACCCGGAAGATCGAGTCGACCAGGTCGGTGCCGGTGATGGTCTTGGTGACATAGCCGCGGGCGCCGCCACGGATCACACCGATCACGTCCTCGGCAGCGTCCGACACGGACAGTGCGAGGAAGCGGACGGGCTGCTCGGCGTCGGCCATCAGCGCCGCGCACCGGCGCAGTACTTCGACTCCGCCGCCGCCCGGCAGATGGACGTCGAGGAGGACCACCTCGGGCCGGGTCGCGGTGATGACCGTGACCGCCTGGTCGACGTCCGCGGCCTCGCCGACCACCTCGACACCGGTCTCGGCGGTCTGGCCGATCTCGGCCTGCACGCCGGTGCGGAACATACGGTGGTCGTCCACGAGCACGACCCGTACGTGCCGTCCGCCCGCGTCGGCTCCTGTCGTGCCGTTCGCCTCGGTCGCGTCGCTCATGACGTCTTCTCCGCCCTCTCCATCTCCAGCTCGACCTCCGTGCCGCCGCCCGGCACCGCCCTCAGCCGGGCCGTGCCGCCGTTGCGCTCCATACGGCCGATGATCGATTCTCTGACGCCCATCCGGTCGGCGGGTATCGAGTCGAGGTCGAAGCCCGGGCCGCGGTCGCGCACGGACACGAAGACCGTCTTCCCCTCGACTTCGGCATAGACCTGTACGGCGCCGCCGTCGCCACCGTACTTGGCGGCGTTCACCATCGCCTCGCGCGCGGCCTGCATCTGCGCGGTGGTCCTCTCGTCCAGCGGGCAGTCGCCGACGATGACGACCTCGATGGGCACACCGTGTTTGTCCTCCACCTCGGCGGCGCTGCGCCGCACCGCCTCGGCGACCGTGTCCGGCTCGTCGGCCTCGTCCTTGCCCGTGCCCTCCGGCTTGTACAGCCACGTGCGCAGGTCGCGCTCCTGGGCGCGGGCGAGGCGGCGCACCTCGTTCCCGTTGTCGGCGTTGCGCTGGATCAGGGTGAGGGTGTGCAGCACCGAGTCGTGGACGTGGGCGGCGACCTCGGCGCGCTCCTGCGCGCGGATACGCATCAGGCGCTCCTCGGACAGGTCCTGGGTCATCCGGACCAGATAGGGACCGGCGAGCAGGGTGATGCCGACGAGCACGGCGAGCGCCGCCTGGAGGACCGCGCCGAGGTGGGCCGCCGAGCCCTGGAGCACGAAGATGGCGGAGACACCGGCCGTGACGAGCAGGACACCGCCGGCCGCGCGCAGCAGCGTGAGCGTGCGACGTCGACGGCCGACCTCGACCCAGCGGGCCCTGCGGGCGTTGTCCGCCTGTCTCCACACGAGGGCGACACCGGCGGCGACGAGCACGGCGGGCAGCAGATACGCCTTGGCGGCGCTGCCCAGGTTGACGCTGCCCACGAAGACCATGGACACGATGACCATGAGGAGCAGCGCGACGATCTGGCCACGGTCCGGCTTGCGGGCCACGAGCCTGCGGCGGCCGTCCGGTGCCGTCTCCGTGCCCACCAGCGACGGCGGCTTCTCGCCGACACCGCCGAGGCCGAGAGGGACGAAGAACCAGAACGCCGCGTACAACAACGCACCCAGTCCGTCGGCCATGAACAGGCCGACGAAGACGAGCCGCACCCAGATGACGGGCAGCCCGAGATGCCCGGCGAGGCCCCGCGCCACTCCGCCGAGCCAGCGTCCGTCGCTGCTGCGGTAGAGCTTGCGCGGCGGCCGCGGGTCGTCGACTGGCAGGCTTGCGGCTTCCGGCATGCCAACGATGGTCACATGGCCGGCGGGGCCAGGCATCAGGGTCGGCCCCCGAGACGCCCCTGATCTTCGGCGGAACCGGGTCGGGGAGCGCCGGGCAGGGGCGGTCCCGGGCCGGTCGAACGCTTCCCCGCCCCGTCTCAGGGCCGATTTCAGGGTTCGCCCAGGGTCGTCCCGACTGCCGCCGCGGCGGGCGGGCCGTCACCATGGAGGCATGACGGATCACGAGCACGCCGCGACGGGTCCGGGACCCGGCACCGGCCCGCGCCCGGCCCCGGGCACCGGACCGACGGATGCCGGGCCCGCCGCGACGCACAGGACGGGAGCGGCCGGCGCCGGCACCGACATCCCCGCCGGGGAGCAGGAGCAGGCCCCCGCGCCCTTCGACCGGTTCCGGCGCGACCGCCGGAACCGGATGATCGGAGGCGTGTGCGCGGGCCTGGGCCGGCAGACGGACATGGACCCGGTGATCTTCCGGATCACCCTGGCCGTGCTCGCCGCGACCGGCGGCATCGGTCTGATCTTCTACGGCTTCGTCTGGCTCCTCGTGCCGTACGAGGACGAGGAGGAGAACGAGCTGCGCAAGCTCCTGACGGCCCGGGTCGACGGGCAGGCGCTCGCCGCCGTGCTGTTCGCCCTGGTCGGCTGCGGGATCTTCCTGACCATGCTGAGAAACGGCGGGGTGCTGACCTTCGCCGCGGTGCTCTCCCTGCTGCTGGCGGGCGCCGGGTACTGGTCGCGGCGCCGTGACGCCGCCGACCCCGACCCGCTGTCGGCGCAGGCCGCGGCCGACGCCCCGCCGGAGGCGCAGGCACCGCCGGTCATCACCACCTACCCGTCCTGGTGGCGGGACCCGATCGTCAAGGACGGCACCCACGACGGCGGCACAGGCTATCTGTGGGGGCCCGGCGACGCCCGCGAGCGGGACCTCGTCTCGGTCGTGGACGTCGGGGTCGCCATCCCGTGGCCCCACACCAGCTCCGCCGGCCCCGTAGAGCCACGGTCCGCCGCCACACCCCCGAGACCGCGCGGGCCGCGCTGGATCGGTGGCTGGGTGTTCCTGCTCGCCCTGGTGGCGGGCGGCCTGGGCACGGGGCTCACCTGGGACACGCACCCGCTGGGCACCAGTCTCCAGACCGGCCTCGCCTGTGCGCTGGCGGTCTTCGGCCTGGGCCTCGCGATCAGCGCGTTCCTGGGGCGCACGGGGGCCGGGACGGTGTTCCTGGCGCTCATCACCGCGGCCCTGCTCGCCGGGGCGTCGGCCATGCCCAAGGACATCACCTCCCATTGGAGAGACACCTCCTGGGCGCCCGCGGCGACGGCGCAGGTGCAGCCGAGATATGAGCTGGGCACCGGCCGGGGCACGCTGGATCTGACCCGGGTGCATCCGGCCAAGGGGCAGACGGTCTCGACGGACGCCCATGTGGGCGCGGGGCAGCTGAAGGTGGTCCTGCCGGCGGCCGGGACCGTGCGGTTGACCATCGATGTGGGGGTGGGCGACATCAGGTTGCCCGGAGAGAGCAGGAAGGACGTGGACGTGCAGCCGCGCAGGCACAAGGCGGTGACGCTGGCGCCGGCCAAGGGCGCCAAGGACGCCGGCACGCTGGACATCACGCTCGGGGTCGGTGCGGGACAGGTGGAGGTCAGCCGTGCTGCGTCATGAGTTCCAGCCCGGGAGGCTGGTCGCCGGGCTCTTCCTCACGGCCGCCGGGGCGGTCTACGCGGGAGATGCGGGCGGCCTGTGGCAGACGCCGTGGTTCGCGGTCGTCCCGCTGGTCGTGGGCGGACTGTGCCTGGCCGGTGCCACGGCGACCGTGGCCCGGGCGATACGCAGACGCGGCGGCACGGAGAGCGGCTAGCGGTATCCGCCCTGTCGGTGCCGGGACCGCCAGACCGCGTCCAGCGAGAGGTAGGGGGCACCGGCGAGGATCAGGGGGAGCCAGGCCATCAGGTAGGCGAGGTCGTTGCCGTAGTAGTAGGGGGTCGTCGCCCAGCTCACTGTCATCCAGAGGCTGAACGAGATCAGCGCCCCGCCGAGCGCGGCCAGCCGGGCGAGCAGACCGATCAGGGTGCCGATGCCGACGGCCAGTTCTCCGAAGGCGATGGCGTATCCGAAGCCGACCGGGCTCTTCAGGGCCAGGTCGACCAGGGCGGGGATGGCGGCGGAGTCGCGGGCCGCCCGCATGGTGTCGCCGACCGACCCGGCGCCGCCGGACTTCATGAAGGCGCTGTCGGTGAGCTTGTCCAGGCCGGCGTAGATGAAGGTGACGCCGAGGAAGACACGCAGCGGCAGCAGGGCGTAGTGGGCGGCGACGTCCCGCCAGCCGCGAGGACCGTTCAGCCGGTTCATGTGCGTGTCCGTCCGAATGCCGTGAGTCATCGTCGCCAGCCGCCTCTCGCCCGCCGTCCCACCCCTCATTCGACGATACGTATGACAGGCGGGGCGCGTTCAATCCCCTCCCGGATGTTTTTCCGGAATTCGGGCGGGCGTACGAAGGGCCCGGGGGGCGGACCCGGGCCGGGATCTGCCGCGCCGGGTGCCCGAGGACCCGCTCCACGGCGGTGAGTCCCTCAGGGACGAGCGGTGAGCGCCGCGGGTTTCAGGCGGCGCTCTCGAAGCGGGCGAAACCGTATGGCCAGTCGTAGTCCAACCGGTCCAAGGAGGTGTCGGTGGTGCAGCAGGAAGTGCTCATGTCGAGCCCGGGCCGGTCGCTCATCGGACGCCTCCTCGCCCTTCTGACCCGGCTCCCCCGTCTCGTCCGTCCCTCACTCCGTCACCTGGACCGTGTACCGGTTGGTCGCCACACCGGCTGCGGTGACCACCTGGACCTCCACCGCCCCGGGCTCGACCTCGACCGGTACGGGGACGGTCAGGACGCTGTCGGAGGGGTTGCGAAAGCCGCCGGTGACGGGAACGAGCGGTACGTGCACGTCGACGACGCCGATGCGGACGACCATGCGGGAGAGCCGGTCGGCGGCCCGGGCGCCGGGCGGGACGAAGCCGGCGCCGCGGATCTCGATGTCGTCGCCGGTGCGGATCGGCCCGTCCAGGTCGCCGGGTTCGCGGGCGCGGACCACGGAGAGGACGACCGGGCGGCCGCCCTCGGCGTACTTGCCGGCCAGGTAGGTCGCCGCCGAGATCAGCACGATCACGCCCAGCCCCCAGGGCAGGTCGGGCAGTTGGTCGGGGCGGCGGGCGAGCCGTACGGCGGCGAACAGCAGGGCGACGGCGTTGATGGCGACGTACTGGATGTCGGTGAAGGCGCCCCGGCCGGAGTCGTCGGTGAGCAGGTCGGCGGCGCGCGGCCGGTGGGCCGACACCTTCTGCAGTCGCTGGGCGAGGATGCGCAGGCTCACCACTCGGCGGACCAGCACGGCGATGCCGCACACCACGGCGAGGACGGTCACCACGCCCGTGCCGCGCGCGAGGTCGAGTCCCGAGAGCAGCGCGTCCCGTTCGGCGTGGTCGGAGGCGGCCGCCAGCCGGGCCGCCAGCAGCAGGACGGCGTAGCCGACGAGCAGCACCCAACCGGCCGCAACCGTGCGGGAGGTGGAGATCCGGTTGTCCTCGCCGATCACGGGGGCGAGCGCCCCGCCGCGGGCCCGGTGGAGCCGGCAGGCGGTGGTGAGCGTGCCGGCGATGACGAGCGCGGCGAGCAGGGCCGCGGTGCGGGCGCCCGTCCAGCCCGCGCCGATCGCGGTGAGCGCCTCGCCGAGCAGCAGGGCGACGACCACGGCCCATACCGCGGCCACCGTCCACAGCCACAGCCCGGCGAGCCACGCCTCGCCCTCGGCACGCCCGCGTTCGGCGACGGCCTCCGCCCGCTGGGTCAGCTCCTCGGAGACCCACTGGCGAGACGCCGAGGCCGAGTGCACCACGGCCGCGGGCAAGCCCTGCCCGGCCGCGAACTCGTCGCGTCGGCGCAGGAACGCGGCGACGGCGCGCCGGTGCCCCTCACGGGCGCCGTGCGGACAGTCCCCGCAGGTACAGCCGCCCTCGTGAGTGCTGTCGGCACCCGTGTCCCCTCTCGCCTCCTGCACCGCCACGCCGGACGCCCGCCTTCCCCACGACCTTCTGACGCGGCCGGCGGCCCCTCGGTGGACCGTCCCGTTGCCGCGCAACTCGCTTGCGCCGTCAGCGAATTGTGCCTTACGGAGGCCCGCCCGGGCTCGTCGGGCCGGGTCACGGCGGGTGAAGTGGGGGCCGGTGTGTTGACCCGGCTGGGAGAATTTCCGTATGGCCGAGATCATCGCGCGGGACGGGACCTGGGCCTTCGACGGCAGCACGATCCGGATCACCCCGGGACTGCATCGGTCCGTGCCGCTGTTCCGGCAGACGTACGGGGAGGTCTCCGTACCCCTGGAGGCGGTCTCGGGCGTCGTCTACGAACCCGAGCGCAAACGTGGCCGGCTGCGGATGCGGTTGCGCGACGGCGCCGATCCGCTGCTCCAGGCGACGGGCGGGCGGCTGCCGGACCCGGCCGACCCCTACCGGCTGTCGGTGGACGCGGACCGTTCGGGGGTCGCGGAGTACGTGGCGCAGGAGATCCGGCACGCGCTGCTGCTCGACCGGGTCCCCCAGGAGCCCACGGCGGGCTATCTACTGCCAGGACCGCCGGTGCCGGTGTCGGTGCGGTCTTCGGACGGCACGGTCTCCTTCGACGGCGGCCAGGTGCGCATCGACTGGTCCGACACCTCCGACCGGGTCAAGCGCGCGACCGGCCCGCGGATCATCGGCCTGGGCGATCTGGTGCAGGTGGAGTGGCTGCCCAACTCCGGGTACGAGGACGGCTTCCTGCGGTTCGTGACCCCGGAGACGGTGTACTCCAAGCTGCCGCCCGAGCGGGACCCCTACACCCTGGACCTGTGGGGCAGCGTGCGGCGCGATCTACTGACCGCGCTGGTCGCGACGGCCGTCACCGCCCGGCTGCCGCACCCCTCCACCCGTGTGGCCGGCGCCCGCGACGGCCTGGGCCGGCTCCGCGCGGCCGTACCCGCGCAGGCCGACCACCATGACGTGCTGCTGCGCCGGCTGCGGGAGTTGGGCGAGCTGCACCGGAACGGGGTGCTCACGGACGAGGAGTTCGCGTTGACGAAGGCGGCCGTTCTCAGGGGGTTCAGCTGAGCAGATCCGGTTCGCTGCGGCTGATGTCCTGCCACAGCGGCTGGTAGTTGATCCAGGCCACCAGGTCGCCACCGAGCTGTTCGCGGGTGGCGACGGCCAGTTTGTGGTCGATGAGGACCGGGCGGCCGGCCGCCTTCGCCATCAGCTGCACCTGACAGGACCGCTCCATGGACAGGAACCACCAGGCCGCCGCGTCCACCGAGTCGCCGACGGTGAGCAGTCCGTGGTTGCGCAGGACGAGCGCCTTGCGGGAGCCGAGGGCGGCGGCGATGCGGCGGCCTTCCTCGGCGTCGACGGTGACGCCGGTGTAGGAGTCGTAGAGCGCCGCGTCCTCGTAGAAGGCGCAGCTCTCCTGGGTGAGGGGGTCGATCAGTTCGCCGAGCGCGGCGAGGGCGCGGCCGTGCACGGAGTGGCAGTGGGCGACGGCGACCACGTCGGGGCGGGCGGCGTGCACCTGGGCGTGGACGGTGAACGCGGCCTGGTTGACGTGGTAGCGGCCCTCGACGACCTGGCCGTCCTGGTTGGCCAGGACGAGATCGCTGACGGTGACGTGCTTGAACGGCATGCCGAACGGGTTGACCCAGAAGCAGTCGGTGAACTCCGGGTCGCGTGCGGTGATGTGTCCGGACACCCCGTCCTCGAGCCCGGCCCGCCCGAAGATCCGCAGGGCTCCGGCGAGCCGCTCCTTGCGATGCCGCCGTTCGTCCTCGACCGCGTCGTGCATCGGCGGCATGGCGAACTGCAGCTGGTCGGTGGGCAGCGGCAGGGGCGGGGTCGGCCCGTGCATAGGTCCTCCAGCACTGGGATTGCGGTACGCGCCGGAAGTTACCCCCGGTCAGCGCAAAAGGGCAGAGCTGTTTTGTAAAGATGACGTACGCAGCGAATACACGACAGAGGTTGTCCGGTTTGCCGGGAAGACTGACGCGTATGACGGATACGAACTGGGCGGCCTTCCTCTCGGCCGCACCCGAGCTGGCGGGGATCGTCGAGGAGCGGTTCGGTGCCCACCGGCATCACGTCCTCGCGACCCTGCGCAAGGACGGCTCGCCGCGCACTTCCGGACTGGAGGCCGACTTCCGGGCCGGTGAGCTGTGGCTCGGCATGATGGACGGCTCGCTCAAGGCCCGCGACCTGCGCCGCGACCCTCGCTTCGCACTCCAGGCGAACCCTGGTGAGGGCACGGGGGCGGTCGGCGGGGACGTGCGGATCGCGGGGCGGGCGTACGAGGTCGGGGGCGGGCCGGGGGACGGGGAGACCAAGGCCTGGTACGTGAAAGAGGTGGAACCGCCGCAGCCGTTCCACCTCTTCCGCACCGAGTTGACGGAGGTCGTGCGGACCTGCGTCGAGGACGACGCGTATCTCGTCGTCCAGGTCTGGAAGCCCGGAGAGGCGGTGCGCACTCTCAGGCGGACCTGAGTCCCGTCAGGGGATCACTCCCACTCGATGGTGCCCGGGGGCTTCGAGGTCACGTCGAGGACGACGCGGTTGACGTCCCGGACCTCGTTCGTGATCCGGGTCGAGATCTTCGCGAGGACGTCGTACGGCAGCCGGGACCAGTCGGCGGTCATGGCGTCCTCGGAGGAGACCGGGCGCAGGACGATCGGGTGGCCGTAGGTGCGGCCGTCGCCCTGGACGCCGACCGAGCGGACGTCCGCGAGCAGGACCACCGGGCACTGCCAGATGTCGCGGTCCAGGCCGGCCACGGTCAGTTCCTCGCGGGCGATGGCGTCGGCGTCGCGGAGCAGGTCCAGACGCTCCTTGGTGACCTCGCCGACGATGCGGATGCCGAGGCCGGGGCCCGGGAAGGGCTGGCGCTGGACGATCTCGTCCGGCAGGCCCAGCTCCTGGCCGACCATGCGGACCTCGTCCTTGAACAGCTTGCGCAGCGGCTCGATCAGCTGGAACTCGAGGTCCTCGGGGAGGCCGCCGACGTTGTGGTGCGACTTGATGTTCGCCGTGCCGGTGCCGCCGCCGGACTCGACCACGTCCGGGTACAGGGTGCCCTGGACCAGGAACTCGACCGCCGGGCCCTCGTCCGCGATGATCTCGGCCTGCGCCTGCTCGAAGACGCGGATGAACTCGCGGCCGATGATCTTCCGCTTCTCCTCGGGGTCGGAGACACCCTTCAGCGCGGTGAGGAAGCGCTCCTCGGCGTCGACGACGACCAGCTTGACGCCGGTCGAGGCCACGAAGTCCTTCTCGACCTGCTCGGTCTCGCCCTTGCGCATCAGGCCGTGGTCGACGTAGACGCAGGTCAGCTGGGAGCCGATGGCCTTCTGGACGAGGGCGGCGGCGACGGCGGAGTCCACGCCGCCGGACAGGCCGCAGATCGCGCGCCTGTCGCCGACCTGCTCGCGGATCGCGGCGACCTGTTCGTCGATCACGTTGCCGGTGGTCCAGGACGGGGTCAGGCCCGCGCCGCGGTACAGGAAGTGCTCCAGCACCTGCTGGCCGTACGCGGAGTGCATGACCTCGGGGTGGTACTGGACGCCGTAGAGCTTCTTCGCGTCGTTCTCGAAGGCGGCGACCGGGACGACGTCCGTGGACGCGGTGACCGTGAAGCCCTCGGGGGCGGCGGAGCAGGCGTCGCCGTGCGACATCCACACGTGCTGCTCGGCCGGGGTGCCCTCGAAGAGGGTGGAGGACGTCCTGGAGACGTGCAGGTCGGTACGGCCGTACTCGCGGGCGCCGGTGTTGTCGACGGTGCCGCCGAGGGCTCGCGCCATCAGCTGGAAGCCGTAGCACATGCCGAAGACGGGGACGCCGGCCTCGAAGATCGCGCTGTCGAGGTGGGGGGCGCCCTCCTCGTACACGGACGAGGGGCCACCGGAGAGGATGATCGCCGCGGGGTTCTTGGCGAGCATCTCCTGGACCGGCATGGTGCTCGGCACGATCTCGCTGTAGACCCGCGCCTCGCGGACGCGACGGGCGATGAGCTGGGCGTACTGCGCGCCGAAGTCGACGACCAGGACGGTGTCGGGGGCGGCGGCAGCGGGAGTCGCTGATGACACGGGGTGCCTTCCGGCGGGTCGGGCGGGGGTCTGTGGTTCTGATTCTAACGGGGCGCCGGTGCGAGAGTCCCGCTCACCGGGGCTCCGCCCCCCGGAGCCCCCACTTTGCGGGCGGGGAAGACCGGGCGCCGTCTGGCATACTTGCCGCATGCTCGCGCACTCGATCTTCCTCTTTACCTATGGCAACCGGCCCGCCGGATGCCATGGTCGTGCTGCTTGAGCGAAACGCCGAGCGACTTCCCAGGCGCCCCGGGCCGACAAGGCCCGGGGCGCCTGACGTTTTCCGGGGTCTGTCGGTTCGGGGCACCTCAGTCGGTCCACCGCCCCAGCCACCTTCGTCAGGAGCCCCGACATGACCACCACCTCCGCGGAAGAGACCATCGCCGACGCCCGGCAGCGCATCGATGTGCTCGACGACCGGATCATCGGTCTCATCCAGGAACGGATGGCCGTCTCCGCCGTCGTGCAGCAGACCCGCATCGCCTCCGGCGGGCGGCGTGTGCACCTGTCCCGCGAGATGGACATCCTCGGCCGCTACCGCGAGGCCCTCGGCAAGCCCGGCACCTCCCTCGCCATGACCCTGCTGGAGCTGTGCCGGGGGCGCGTCTGAGCGTCGTACCGGAGTTCGAGCGTCGTCTCACCCGTACGGCGCGTGACCGGTCCGCGTCCCCCTTCGTTGAGCGGGATGTCCGTGCCAGCCAGGGGCGGGCCCGACAGAACCACGCGTGGCTCGCTGGAGCGATGAGGCGTACGGGTCGTGCCGTGCGCCGTGGGACCTCGCTCCGGAAGTGACCGGACGGCAGGGGACAGCAGCCCGGTCACCCAAGAGAACGGCCGGCTCCGGGGACGCCCGGGGCCGGCCGGCGGAAAACTCCACACATGGACCAGTGCCGGGTCATGCCCAGCACCCTGCGCAGAAGCCCCGAGTCCCCGCGCAGACCATGGCATTACTGCACCTCACCCGCCTGTCGCGGGTCAGGACCACCGAACCAGCGGCGCAACCCCCCGGCGCCGCTCCCAGGCACTGACGTCGCCCTGACGTCGGTGCTGGCCGAAGAAGGGCCCCGCGGTCTCTCCGTCCCGCGGGGCCCTTCGCCATGAGCAAGACCGGGTGACTCAGGTCACATGCAAATCGAGGGCGGGGCGAGCAACCGTTCATGGTCCTCGCTGATCAAACCAGCCGAGTCGTGCGACGCGAGTCTGCGAACTTGAGAGGGACCTGCCTTCGGAGGGGGATGCAGGTCCCTCTACTTCTTCGGCGGTACGGCCGGCATCCCCAGGAACGGCAGGCGCAGGGCGCCGAAGGCCTCCTCCGGGACCGCCGGGGACTGCGGCTCCACCGGCTTCAGCCGCTCGTACGCCGCTCCCGGTGCCGGACGCGGGTCCTCCTCACCCTTGTTCGGCCAGAAGGACATCGCGCGCTCGGCCTGCGCGGTGATCGTCAGCGAGGGGTTCACACCCAGGTTCGCCGAGACCGAGGCGCCGTCCACGACCGAGATGCCCGGGTGGCCGTAGAGGCGGTGGTAGGGGTCGATCACGCCCGTTTCCGCGGAGTCGCCGATGGGGCAGCCGCCCAGGAAGTGGGCGGTCAGCGGGGTGCCCATCAGCTCACCGACGTTGCTGCCCGCGAAGCCGTTGATCTCGGCGGCCAGCTCGGTGGCGGCCTGCGTGGCGGCCTTGATCTGCTTGGGGTTGGGGGCGCCATGGCCCTGGCGGGCGGTCAGCAGGCCCTTGCCGACCCCGTCCGGCTTCAGATACGTCGTCAGCGAGTTGTCCAGCGACTGCATGACCAGGCCGATGATGGTGCGCTCGGACCAGCGCCGGTTGGAGAGGGAGCGGGCCACCAGGACCGGGTGCCTGGCCGCGTTCGCCAGCCAGCCGAGAACGCGCGAGGAGCCTTCCGCGTACGGCACCTGGAGGATCGACAGTCCGCCCATCGCGTTGGAGCCCCTGCCGTAGCGGACCGGCTCGATGTGCGTGTTCTCGTCCGGGTGGATCGAGGACGTGATCGCGACGCCCCGGGTGAAGTCGGCCTTCGCGGCGCCGTGCGCCTTGCGGTAGCGGCGGTTATCGGTCTGCGCGCCGACCAGCGCCTCGGAGTTGGTCCGGGTCAGGTCGCCGAGCCGGGCGGACAGATACGGCAGCTGGCCGCCCGCCTTCATGCGGTGCAGGAGCGTCTGCGTGCCGTAGGTGCCCGCCGCGAGGACGACCCTGCGCGCGGTGAAGAGGCGGCCCTCGCCCTTCTTCCTCCGGTCCGTCGGCAGGGTCGCCACCGCGTACCCGCCGCGCGAGTCGTCCGTGACGGACACGACCGTCGTCATGGGGTGGACCACCGCGCCGGCCTGCTGGGCGAGATGGAGGTAGTTCTCGTTGAGGGTGTTCTTCGCGCCGTGGCGGCAGCCGGTCATGCACTCGCCGCACTCGGTGCAGGCCTTGCGGGACGGGCCGGCTCCGCCGAAGTACGGGTCGGCGACCTCCTGTCCCGGGCCCGCCTGCGTCGCCCCGTCGGCGTCCTTGCCGTCACCGAAGAACACGCCGACCGGCGCGAGATGGAAGGAGTCGCCCACGCCCATCCGCTGGGCCGCCGCCTTCAGATGCACGTCGGACGGCGTCATGGTCGGGTTCAGGCGGACGCCGAGCATACGCCGGGCCTGGTCGTAGTACGGCTTCAGCTCCTCCTGCCAGTCGGTGACGTCCCGCCACTGCGGGTCCTCGAAGAAGGCCTTCGGCGGTACGTAGAGGGTGTTGGCGTAGTTGAGCGAGCCGCCGCCGACGCCAGCGCCGGCCAGGACCATGACGTTGCCCAGCAGATGGATCCGCTGGATGCCGTACATGCCCAGCTTGGGGGCCCACAGGTAGTTCTTCAGGTCCCAGGAGTTCTTCGGCAGGGCCTCGCGGGTGAAACGGCGTCCCGCCTCCAGTACGCCCACCTTGTAGCCCTTCTCGGTGAGGCGCAGGGCGGACACCGAGCCACCGAACCCCGAGCCGACCACGATGACGTCGTAGTCGTACCCGTCCTCGTCCCGGGCCTGGACAGACTTCTCCTGCGACACGTGCTCTCCTCGTCGAGAACGGGTGTTTCCGAACGGGTTTTCCTAGCGGAACCGGAACGCCTTCATCAGGCGCAGACTGGTGCTCATGAACCGGGCGTACCCCTCGTCCGTCATGCCCAGCGACGGCGCCATCGGCAGCAGCCGCTGCTGGGCCACCGTCTGGGCCTCCGTGTACTTGAGGATGCCCTCGGAGCCGTGGCGGCGGCCGAGGCCGGAGTCCTTCATGCCGCCCATCGGGGACTGGACGCTGCCGTAGGCGGGCGCGTAGCCCTCGTTGACGTTGACCGTGCCGGTGCGCAGGCGGGCGGCGACCTCGCGGCCGCGCCGGGCGTTCTTCGTCCAGACCGAGGAATTGAGGCCGTACGGCGTGGCGTTGGCCCGCTCGACCGCCTCGTCGTCGGAGGAGAAGCGGTAGATCGACACGACCGGGCCGAAGGTCTCCTCCTCGCACACGGCCATCGAGTCCTCGACGTCGTCCAGGACGGTGGGTTCGAAGAAGTAGGGGCCGATGTCGGGGCGGGCCACCCCGCCCGCGACCACCTTCGCGCCCTTCGCCACGGCCTCCTCCACGTGCCGTTCGACGGTCTTCAGCTGGCGCTCGCCGACCAGCGAGCCCATGTCGGCGCCGTAGGCGAGGGAGTTGCCGAGCCGCATGGCCCGGGTGCGGGCGGCGAAGCGCTCCAGGAAGGCGTCGGCGATCGACTCGTGGACGTACAGCCGCTCGATGGAGATGCAGAGCTGTCCGGCGGAGGAGAAGCAGGCGCGTACGGCGCCGGCGGCGGCCTTCTCGATGTCGGCGTCGTCCAGCACCAGCATGGCGTTCTTGCCGCCGAGTTCGAGGGAGACGCCGACCAGGCGGGCGGCGGCGCCCTGGGCGACCTCACGGCCGGTCCGGGTGGATCCGGTGAAGGAGACGTAGTCGGCGTGCTTGACCAGCTCCGGTCCGACGGCCGGGCCCTCGCCGAGCACGACCTGGAAGACGCCGTCGGGCAGTCCGGCCTCGATCAGCAGGTCACGCGCCCACAGCGCGGTCAGACAGGTCTCCGTGTCCGGCTTCATCACGACCGCGTTGCCGGCCACGAAGGCGGGCAGCGCGTCGCCGACGGACAGCTCCAGCGGGTAGTTCCAGGGGGCGATCTGGCCCACGACCCCGCGCGGGTGGCGGAGTTCGGTGACCTTGGTGAGCGTGGGGATGGCGCCGGTGTGCCGCTTCGGCCTCAGATAGGCGGCGCCCCGGCGGCCGTAGTGGCGGGCCGCGACGGCGACGGCCTGTACCTCCTCGTGCGCGTGCAGCCGGGCCTTGCCGGTCTCCAGCTGGATGAGGTCGAGGACCTCGGCCTGCCGCTGGAGCACCAGGTCGTGGAAGCGCAGCAGGACGGCGGCCCGCCGCGCCACCGGGGTCTTCTCCCAGACGGACTGCGCGGCGCGGGCGGCCCCGAAGGCCTTCTCCACGTCCTGCGGGGTGGACTCGGGCAGGTCGGCCAGCTTCTCGCCGGTGAACGGGGTGTGGTTCGCGGTCCGGCCCGAGCCGACGACTCCCTTGGTGAGCCGGGCCACCAGTTCCGGGGTGACCACGTCGGCGGCGGTGCGGGCGCCTTCGGGGGCGGGCGCGAGGGGGTTGGTACCGGCGATGTCCGAGGCCTGCGTGTCCGTCATGAGGCGCAGGGTATGCCGGAGCGCAGGCTTTGTGTACCCGTCGGTAATGGGGATTCACCGAGTGCTCACACACTGCCAGTGATCACTGGCAGTGAATGTGCTGATCAGGGCGTTGACACCCGGCCGAACAGGACGATCATTCGAGCCCGGCTTTTTTCGCCAGCAGCAGGCCGAGCGCGGTGCGGGGGGTGCGGCGGCGGGGGTCGGGGACCCGGGCGCGCTCCTGCGCGGGTGCGGGATCGGGTGCCGGGTCCGGTGCCGGTGCCGGGTCCGGTGTCGGGTTCGGTGTCGGGTCCGGTACAGGGGTGAGGCCCAGGTAGTCCTGGAGGGCCGCCGTGACCTCCGTCGCGTCGGGGCGCGCCGCCGGCTCGGCGGCGTGCATCCGGTCCAGCAGCGGACTCAGCGCGCCCAGCCGTGCCGGGTCCGTGTCGCCCACCGCGGCCCGCAGCAGCGCGCCCAGGGACCACAGGTCGCAGGCCGGTCCGGCGCCGGGCCCCGCGGCCCGCTCGGGGGCGACGAACCCGGCGGGCGCATCCGCCGGGTGGCCGTCGCCGGTCCCGAAGTCGGTGACGACCACGCGTCCGGTGCCGGACTCCAGCAGCACATTGGCCGGTTTGACGTCCCGGTGCACGATGCCGACCGCGTGCGCGGCGGACAGGGCACCGAGCACGGCGAGCCCGATCCGGGCGGCCTCGGCGGGTGGCAGGGGGCCGCGCCGCAGCACCTCGCGCAGCGACTCACCCTCCACCAACTCCATGACGACCCAGGGGACTTGGTCCTCGGTGACGACGTCCAGCACCGAGACGGCGGAGGGATGGCGCACCCGGGCGGCGGCGCGGGCCTCCGTGGCGAGCCGGTGCGCGATCCGGCGGCCGTTCTCGTCGTCGGCCGGATCGCCGGGCAGCAGTGGTTCCTTGACGGCGACCTCGCCCCGCCCCCGCTCGTCCCGCGCGCGCCAGACGGTCCCGGTGGGGCCGGATCCCAGACGTCCGGCCAGCCGGTAGCGGCCACCGATCAGACGTATGCCGGGCGGGTGTTCGCCGTCTCCAGTCATGTCACATGAGTACCGTGCGCACCACACCGTTGTCGAAGCGGGCGGTCAGGCGGCCCGCCGGTGGAAGGTGAAGCCCCGGGACGCCTCGCATACCTCCACGGCCCCGCCGTCGCCCGAGAAGTGGGCCAGCTTGCCGAGCAGCCGGTAGCGCCCGGTGAGCAGGCGTCCGGCACTCGGATCCGGTCCGGGACCCGGCGCCCGCTGTTGCGGCGGTTGCAGAACAAAACTCGTCGTGTCGTCGGCCGTGTGGCCGACTCCCCCGTCGCTGCTCATGGTTCATCCACACCGCGCCACCGGCGTGTCCGGATCCACAGGCAACGGGGACCGGTCACGAAGCCGTGACCGAGAAGGTGTCGAGCGCGACGTCGAAGTACTCCCGCGCCTCCCGCACCTTCGCGACCGGCGCCGACACCCATACGTCGTACAGCCGCCCGGAGTCCTCCCAGCACAGGTCGTACGTATGGCGCGGGCCCTCCGCCGCGCTGAAGCCGTCCCAGCCGAACTCCCAGAGCGCGGCCGGGTGTCCGGCGTGCGTGGCGGGGGTGACGCGGCCGTCGTGGTAACCGGGGTTCGTGTCCTGCCCCTTGGCCGCCGACCGTTCCAGCACGCCCCGCGGGCCGCCCGGCTGGGGTTCGGTGACCTTGATCCCGAGTCGGAAGGTCTCCCCGGGCGAGAGATAGAAGACGCGCTCGCCCTGCGGACTGCGGGTGAAGTCGTCCGGTACGGCAAGGGAGAACCCGGCCGGGTCCCGGGCCGTGCGGTAACCGGAGGGTGCGGTGTGCGCACGGGTGGCCGTCGGCCGTGTCGACGTGGTCGGCGAGGGCGAGCGCGAGGCCGGGCTCGTACCCGTACCCGTACTGGTCGCCGGGGACGTCGCCGTACCGCCCGGGCTGCCGCCGCCCCCGTCGCCCTTCCCGTGCAGCAACAGGGCCGCCGACACACCCGCCCCGGCCAGCGCGGCGACGAGCACCGCCGCGATCAGCACCCCGCGCGTAGCGGTCCGGGGCGGGAGGTCGGCCGGCGGCGCGGACACGGCGGGCGGGTGCGGAGCGCCGTGCGCAAGGTCCGGCTGGGTCGGCGAGTAGGGCGTCGCGGCCCCGGCCGTACGACCCGCACGGCCGGGGCCGATCCGGTGGCCGCGACCGCCGCCCGTGGCGCCGGACGTGCCGGGCGCCTCGGGGGTGCGGCCCGTCTCCAGATACGTCCGCAGCATCTGTTCGGCTTCGGCCGCGCCGAGCCGCCGGTCGGGGTCCCGATCCAGCA
Organism: Streptomyces sp. MMG1121; assembly: GCF_001280015.1. Lineage (GTDB taxonomy): Bacteria > Actinomycetota > Actinomycetes > Streptomycetales > Streptomycetaceae > Streptomyces. The sequence goes on along the minus strand of NZ_LGDV01000096.1, from coordinate 4,127 downwards.
GCCCCCGTACGACGGGCAGCAGCGGCTCGGCCTCGGCGGGTGGCCGGATCTCGGCGGCGACGACGGCGTGCAGGATGCCGCCGATCGAGTCGCGCCGGAACGGCGACTCGCCGCTCAGCGCCGTGCACAGCAGCGCGCCCAGCGACCACAGATCGGACTCCGACCCGGTGCGCACCCCCGACATCCGCTCCGGCGCCGTGTACTCGGGCGAGCCGACGAAGGAGCCGGTCTCGGTGAGCGTGGTGGCGCCCGCGACCTGTGCGATGCCGAAGTCGGTGAGCACGACCCGGCCCGTGCCGGACTCGATCAGGACGTTCGCGGGCTTGATGTCCCGGTGCAGCACCCCCGCCTCGTGCGCCGTGCGGACCGCGCTGAGCAGGGCGACGCCGATGCGCGCGGCCTCGACGGCGTCGACCGGGCCGTCCCGGGCGATCCGGTCGGCGAGCGAACCACCCTCGACCAACTCCATCACCAGATACGGCCGTTCGTCCTGCTCCACGATGTCGTGCACGACGATGATGTGCGGATGCCGCAACTGGGCGACCGCCCGTGCCTCACGGAACGTACGGTCCCGGCGGCGTCGGGTGTCGTCGTCCGGGAGCGAGTCGTCCGGGAGGAGCTCCTTGACCGCGACCAGGCGCCCCAGCAACTGGTCGCTGGCCCGCCACACGACGCCCATGCCGCCACGCCCGATGCGTGCCTCCAGGCGGTAACGGCCCGCGATCACCCGGAAGTCGGCGCCCTCGGTCCCCATGCGCCCCATCATGCCGCACCGGACCCATCCGCTCCGGGACGCCGATCAGCCAAGCCGGACCGCTCAACCAGCGGTTTTCAGCCGTATCAGCCGTTGCTCGGCTGCTGCCAGCTCTGCAGCACCCACTTGAACTGCTTGCTGGTCTTCGCCCAGTCCCCGGCCGGCGACGACATGTAGATGGCGTACTCGATGCCCGCGCGCGAGAAGTACGTCTCCTCGATGGCGTGCCGGGGACCGGCGACGTGCGGCGGATCCTTCTTCAGCGCGTTCCAGGTGTACTCCCACAGCGCGCCGTCGCGGTCGCGGTAGATGTTCTCCTTCATGGCCACCCGCTTGTAGTCGACCAGCCGCTGGAGCTGCTGTTCCAGGTCCTGCTGGTGCTGGAGCGGGGTGGGGAAGTCCGGGGAGCTGTCGATGGCGATGCGGACGAAGGTCAGTCCGCCGTCCGGGGTGTAGTCGACCTGCTTGAGGTCACCCTTGATCTCGTAGACCTTCCGCTTCCAGCCCTTGGGCAGCGAGAGGCTGAAACCGAGCGGGTCGGGGTACGACGTCCAGCTCGCGGGGATCGTGCCGTCGGGGCCCGGCGCGCTCGTGTCGCCCCCGGAGGGGGTCGTGGCCGGGCCGGCTCCGCCGCCCGAGCCGGTGTCGCTCCGCATCCCGCCCCACTCCTGGAAGGCGACCGCCGCGCCACCGCCGAGCACGGCCGCCGCTGCGACGACGAGGGCGAGCGTGCGCAGCCGGCGCCGGGGGCGGGGCCGGCCCGCCGCGCCACGGCCCGCCGGACCTGCGGCCGGTCCCGGCGGCGTGGGCGCCACGGCCGTCGGCCGGGTCGGCGTACGGCCGGGAACGGTGCCCTCCGAGCCGTAGCCCGAGGAGGCCGGGGAGCCGAGGGAACCCAGGGCACCCGAGGCGCCCGTGGCGGGTGTGCCGTCATGCAGGCCCGAGCTCTGGGTCGGTACGAAGGCCTGGGCCGCGTCGGGCCGGCGGCCCTCCGCCGCCTCGGCGAGCATCTGCTCCGCCTCCCCCGCGTCCGGCCGGCGGTCCGGTTCCTTGCGCAGGAGTGCCGCTATGACCGGGCCGAGCGAACCGGCGTGGCGCGGCTCGTCGGCCTGCTCCTCGACGACCGCCTGCATGGTGCTCAGCGGCGAGGTGCGGCGGAACGGCGAACGCCCCTCCACCGCCGTGTACAGCGTGGCGCCCAGCGCCCACAGGTCCGAGGACGGACCCGGGTCGTGGCCGCGTACCCGCTCGGGCGCGAGATAGTCGACCGAGCCGACGACCTCTCCGGTGCGGGTGATGGTGGTGTCGCCCTCGATCTGGGCGATGCCGAAGTCGGTGAGCAGGACGCGGCCGTCCTTGCCGAGGAGGACGTTGCCGGGCTTGACGTCCCGGTGCAGCACTCCGGCGGAGTGCGCGGCGCGCAGTGCCCGCAGCACCCACAGCCCGATCCGCGCGGCCTCCCTCGGCTCCACCCGCCCCCGCTCCTTGACCGCGTCGGCCAGCGAGTTGCCCTCGACCAGCTCCATGACGATCCAGGGGCGGCCGTCGTGTTCGAGGACGTCGTGCACGGTGACGACGGCGGAGTGGTTGATGCGCGCGGCGGCGCGCGCCTCGGCCCGGGTACGGGCGAGCAGGACCGCCTGCTCGCTGTCGGAGACGTAGAGGGCGGCGGTCAACTCCTTGACGGCGACCGTCCGGTGGAGCACCTCGTCGTGGGCGCGCCACACCCGGCCCATGCCACCGCTGCCGATCGAATCGGCGAGCCGGTAGCGGCCCGCTATGAGCAGGCCCTGCATCTGATTCACGTTGCCCCGCAATGCTCTTGACAGGGTCAGACTAAGGACCGGTGTGCCCACAGGGAACAAGCGGGGTACCAAGGTGACAGCACTGTGACGCTAGTGGGCTCCCCGACCGCCTGTCGGCCCATCCTCCCGCCCGCTCCCCCATTTGTTTTCCCGCCCGTTCTCCACACGTTCGCCATCCGTTCAGTGCCCCCTCCTCCCAGGGTGCGGCACCGGGGCCGCTCAGCCGGTGTAGCGGTACGTCGCGGTGGCCTGCTCGTACAACCGGGTCACCTCGTCGCGCTGGGACTCCGGGCCGCGGACCTGGATGATGTGGTAGCGGCCGTTGAGCAGGATGGCCATGTTGCGGACGAACAGGTCCCGCCCCTGCCCGTCGGTCCAGGTGAACTGCCCCTCGGCCATGGTCCGTCCGCCCACCTCGATGGTGCGCAGCCCGGTGGCCGTGGCCCAACTGGAGTCCCGGTACGGCTGGAGTTCGCTCTCCTTGTCGCGCTGGTAGACCATCGGGTCGCTGCCGTACGCGGAGGCGCTGTCCCTTCCCGCCACGACGATCAGCTCGAAGTTCCCGTGCCCGTAGACCACCTGCCCGCTGCCGTTCTTCGGTGTGCGGTCCCAGCCCTTGGCGACGGCGATGTCGAAACCGTCCGGGTCCGTACGCAGGGTGAAGCCGTCGGCGACGGACGGGGCGCCGCCGGTCTGCGTCCCGGTGGCGGGCGCGGACGCGGAGGGGCCGCCGTCCGCGGACTGTCCGGAGGACGGCTGCCGGCTGCGGGAGGGGGCGGGGCTCGCCTGCCCCGCGCTGCCGGTACGGTCGCCGCCCGCCGCCCCGCTGTGCCCCTGCTTCGGCATGAAGAACATCGCGTACGCGATCGCGCCGGCCAGCAGGAGCAGGATCAGCAGGAGCAGGGTCCGCCCGAGATGACGCGGCGAACGGGCCTCTTCCCGGACCCGCGCATCCTCCCGGACCCGCATGTCCTCCCGGGCCCGCTTGTGCCGGCCGTGCGGATGGGCCTGGGTCTCGCCCCGCCCGGCGCGCCGACGCCGCAGCCGCACCAGTTCGCCACGACGCCGGACGATCGGCAGCCGGTGCGGGTCGGCGGGCGGGACCGGCACGACATGGGTGCCGGCGTCCGGCTCGGGCGCCGAGCGCACCAGCGACCGCAGCCAGCCGTTCAGCTCCTCGAAGTCCAGACGCTCGGTGGGGTCCTGGCGCAGCAGCGACTCGACGACCGGCCGCAGCGGGCCGCACTCCTCGGCGAAGGCGGGCGGCTCGGCGCACACCAGCTGCACCAGCTCGGCCGTCGACTCCTCCGGGTACGGCGCGTGCCCCTGCACGGCCCGGAACAGCAGCGACCCGAGCGCCCACAGGTCGGTCGCGGGTCCGATCGGCGCCGCCAGCTGCCAGTTCTCGTGCACGGGCCCGGCCTGCTCCGGCGCCCACCGCTCGGTCACGGGCCCCACGACGGTCATCCGCACCTGCCGTGCCCGCTCAGCAGCCAACGCGGTCCCGGGAACACGCCGCACTCCTCCGAGGGCCCCGGTGTCGCCCCAGGCGGCGGGGGCGGGGGCCT
>NZ_LGDV01000095.1 GCF_001280015.1 Streptomyces sp. MMG1121 | reverse complement strand
GCGGCGTGGGGAGGAGATTTTCGCCGAGGCCGCGTTGCCGTCGGGTGAGGTGGACTCGGCTGCCGGGTTCGGTCTGCACCCGGCGCTGCTGGATGCCGCTCTCCACGCCGGGGCCTTCTCCGGTGCCCGCGAATCCGACGGTGACGGCTTGTTCCTGCCGTTCGCGTGGAGTGGTGTGTCGCTGCATGCTTCGGGGGCGTCGTCGTTGCGGATCCGGTTGTCGTCCACGGGTGAGGACTCGCTGTCGCTGGAGTTGGCGGATGGTGAGGGTGCTCCGGTCGCGTCGGTCGAGTCGCTCGTCCTGCGGGCAGTCACCGATGAGCAGTTGAAGGTGTCCGGTGGCGGCGGAAGCGAGTCGCTCTTC
>NZ_LGDV01000094.1 GCF_001280015.1 Streptomyces sp. MMG1121 | reverse complement strand
GCGGCGTGGGGAGGAGATTTTCGCCGAGGCCGCGTTGCCGTCGGGTGAGGTGGACTCGGCTGCCGGGTTCGGTCTGCACCCGGCGCTGCTGGATGCCGCCCTCCACGCCGGGGCCTTCTCCGAAGCCCGCGGATCCGATGACGAGAGCGAAGGTGCACTGCTGCCGTTCGCGTGGAGTGGTGTGTCACTGCATGCTTCGGGGGCGTCGTCGTTGAGGATCCGGTTGTCGTCCACGGGGCAGGAGTCGCTGTCGCTGGAGTTGGCGGATGCCGAGGGTGCTCCGGTCGCGTCGGTCGAGTCGCTCGTCCTGCGGGCAGTCACCGATGAGCAGTTGAAGGTGTCCGGTGGCGGCGGAAGCGAGTCGCTCTTC
>NZ_LGDV01000093.1 GCF_001280015.1 Streptomyces sp. MMG1121 | reverse complement strand
CCGCGACGCCTTCGAGGGCCTGCGCCTGATGGACGCCCTCATCGGTGTCAAGCGGGGGGTGCCCGGCGCGAAGCTGCCCGAACTCAAGCAGCGCCGGGTCGCCAGGAGGCACACGCCGGTCCTCGAGGCCGACGAGCAGCAGGGGCCGGCCCGTTCGGACGTGGCCACGGACAATCCCGTCCCCGCCCCGCCGTTCTGGGGCACCCGGATCGTCAAGGGCATCCAGCTCAAGGAGTACGCGTCCTGGCTGGACGAGGGCGCCCTGTTCAAGGGCCAGTGGGGGCTGAAGCAGGTCCGCACCGGCGAGGGACCGTCGTACGAGGAACTGGTGGAGAGCGAGGGCCGGCCGCGGCTGCGCGGTCTGCTCGACCGGCTCCAGAC
>NZ_LGDV01000092.1 GCF_001280015.1 Streptomyces sp. MMG1121 | reverse complement strand
CGTCGGGGGTGAGGGGTTCTTCCTTCTTCCGGGTGACGGCGGGGAGGGCATCGAGGTTCTTCTGGGCTGCTTGGTTGTCGTGTTGGGGGTCGTTGATACACTGGGTGACGATGGCTGGGTCGGCTCCGGCGTCGGGGGCGGCCTGGTAGCGGGTGAGGCGCTGCTCGCAGTCCTTGATCGCCTGGCGGGCCTGGGCCTGCTCGGGGCTGTCGGCTTGTGCGGCGTTTGCCGCGATGCTGGCGTGGCTGAGGGCGGTGAGGGTGGCGGTGAGCCGCTCGGGGGTGAAGGCGCGGGCGATCCAGGTGTCGAGTGGGCGGCAGAAGGTGTCTTCGCGCCGGTTGACGGGGCGGGGGTGGTGGAGCCCGGGGTAGGGGGCTGCTTCC
>NZ_LGDV01000091.1 GCF_001280015.1 Streptomyces sp. MMG1121 | reverse complement strand
CCTGCGGCAGGGCTCGGGCCCTGGCACGCGCACGATCCTGGAGGGGCCGTCCGTGGAGCGTGTCTACCTTCAGGGTGTGCACAGCAGTGCACTGGCGGGGGGGGGGGAACTGGGGGGCGCAGGAGGGGGGGGGGGGGCGGGGCACGGGGCCGGGGACAACGGCAATTTTGACAAACCCCCCCCCCTCGTTTCGGGCGTCCCCCGAAAGGAGGGCGGGGGGGTTCTCAAACATGGCGTTGGCCCCGGCCCGGGCACCCGTCCCCCCCCGCCCTCCTGCGGCCTCCAGGTCCCCCCCACCCGCCAGTGCACTGCTGTGCACACCCTGAAGGTAGACACGCTCCACGGACGGCCCCTCCAGGATCGTGCGCGTGCCAGGGCCCGAGC
>NZ_LGDV01000090.1 GCF_001280015.1 Streptomyces sp. MMG1121 | reverse complement strand
ATCGCCAGACGTGGAGCGCGTGCGCCGGTGTGCGGCCGGGCGGGAGACGCACCTAGTTGGTCCTGCCCCAGTGGTACGTCTTGCCCGTCAGTTCGTCGTGGACGGACAGGGCGGCGTTCCAGTCCAGGCCGAGTTGCGGCATGTCCAACGAGACCCTGGCCTCCTGGGCACGATGCGGGGCGAGGTTCACGACCACCATGACCGTGTCCGAACCCGTCCTCTTGGTTTAGGCGAGCACGGCGTCGTTGTCGGTCCGGTGGAAACGGAGATTCCGCAGGCGCTGTAGCGCGGGATGCCGACGGCGGATGGTGTTCAGCCGGGTGATGAGCGGTGCGATGGTCCGGCCCTCTCGGGCGGCGGACTCCCAGTCACGGGGCTTGAGTTGGTAC
>NZ_LGDV01000089.1 GCF_001280015.1 Streptomyces sp. MMG1121 | reverse complement strand
TGTGGACGAGCCGTCGCCGAAGGTGGACTGGTCGGCGGGTGCGGTGGAGCTGCTGACGGAGTCGCGGGAGTGGCCGACGGCTGAGGGGCGTCCGCGTCGAGCCGCGGTCTCCTCCTTCGGTATCAGCGGCACCAACGCCCACGTCATCCTGGAATCCGCCGAGAACGACATTCCCGAGCCGACCGTACCGCGCGGCAGCGTGCCGCTCGTCCTGTCGGGCAGGACAGCCGACGCGGTGACGGCGCAGGCCCGTCGCCTCACGGACCATCTCGAACTGCACCGCGACCTGGACCTGACGGATGTGGCGTATTCGCTGGCCACCTCCCGGGCGCATTTTGATCATCGTGCGGTGGTGGTGGCGGGTTCGGTGGAGGAGGCGCGGGAGGGGCT
>NZ_LGDV01000088.1 GCF_001280015.1 Streptomyces sp. MMG1121 | reverse complement strand
CATGGTGTGCGTCATCTGGTGTTGACGAGCCGGCGTGGTCCGCAGGCGCCTGGTGCGGCCGAGTTGCGGGCCGAGCTGGTGGGCCTGGGCGCGGAGGTGGCCTTCGCTGCGTGTGATGTGGCGGATCGTGAGGCGTTGGCAGCACTGTTGGCGGAGGTGCCGGAGCGGCATCCGCTGACGGGTGTGGTGCATGCGGCGGGTGTGCTGGACGACGGGGTTGTGCAGGGGTTGGACAGTGGGCGGCTGGAGCGGGTTCTGCGGCCGAAGGCGGATGCGGCGTGGCATTTGCATGAGCTGACGCGGGACGCGGATCTGGCGGCGTTTGTGCTGTTCTCTTCGGCTGCTGCCACGCTTGGTGGTCCTGGGCAGGGCAATTATGCGGCGGCGAAC
>NZ_LGDV01000087.1 GCF_001280015.1 Streptomyces sp. MMG1121 | reverse complement strand
GTTCGCCGCCGCATAATTGCCCTGCCCAGGACCACCAAGCGTGGCAGCAGCCGAAGAGAACAGCACAAACGCCGCCAGATCCGCGTCCCGCGTCAGCTCGTGCAAATGCCACGCAGCATCCGCCTTCGGCCGCAGAACCGCAGCGACCCGCTCGGACGTCAACGCCTGAACGACCCCATCATCGAGCACACCCGCCGCATGCACCACAGCCGTCAGCGGATGCCGCTCCGGCACCTCCGCCAACAGTGCTGCCAACGCCTCACGATCCGCCACATCACACGCAGCGAAGGTCACCTCCGCGCCCAGGCCCACCAGCTCGGCCCGCAACTCGGCCGCACCAGGCGCCTGCGGACCACGCCGGCTCGTCAACACCAGATGACGCACACCATG
>NZ_LGDV01000086.1 GCF_001280015.1 Streptomyces sp. MMG1121 | reverse complement strand
CCTGTTCTCGGGGCAGGGGTCGCAGCGGTTGGGGATGGGCCGGGAGTTGGCCGGGGTGTTTCCGGTGTTCGCTGCTGCTTTGGATGCGGTGTGCGGGGAACTGGATGCCTTTTTGGAGCGGCCGTTGCGTGGGGTGTTGTTCGCGGCGGAGGGTTCGGCCGAGGCCGGGCTGCTGGATCGGACGGTGTTTACGCAGGCGGGTCTGTTCGCGGTCGAGGTGGCGTTGTTCCGGCTGCTGGAGAGCTGGGGGGTGCGGCCGGACTATCTGCTGGGGCATTCGGTCGGCGAGATTACGGCGGCGCATGTGGCGGGGGTGTTCTCGCTGGAGGACGCCTGTCGTCTGGTGGCGGCGCGTGGGCGTTTGATGCAGGCGTTGCCGGATGGCGGGGCGA
>NZ_LGDV01000085.1 GCF_001280015.1 Streptomyces sp. MMG1121 | reverse complement strand
CTCGCCGTCAGTGCGGGGGGTGGGTGTCCCGGCGGGCGGCGCCGTGGGCCGTAGCGCGGCTATCCGGCGTACCGGCGCGGCCACCCGGCGGGCGATGGTCAGCGAGGGGCCGAGGGCCTGCGGGTGTACGCGACGGTCCGCCGCTCGCTCCTGCCGTGCGGCGCGTCCGGCCTCCGGCGCCGGGCGGTGGCCGGACGGAGCGGTACGCGGGCCGGCCGGTGTCGTGTGCGCGTCGGCCGGGGCCGTACGCGAGTCGGCCCGTGCCGTCGGCGAGTCGGCCGGTGCCGTACGTCGGCCGGCCGGAGCGGTACGTGGACCAGACGGGGCCGTACGCGGACCAGACGGGGCCGTACGAGCGTCGGCCGAAGTCCTCGGCGGAGCAGCAGGCGAAGGGGACCCGCCCGGGGTGTTCGGCACCACGGCGATGCGACGCACCACCGGAATCTCCGGGGCCGGTGCCACGCGGCCGGCATCGGGCGGACGGACCACATCGGTCGCATCGCCCGCACCGGCTGCCCCGGGCCCGCTCCCGGACCGCTGGACGGGCGTCTCGGGCGTGGCAACCGGCATGAGCGGGTCCGCGGACACGATCCCACGACTGGGCCGCCCGGTCGCGGCCGCGGAGCGCTGGACCGACGGGGTGGAAGCCTTGGGCCCGCCGGGCCGCGACGAGGCATCAGCTGTCCGGGGCCGACCGGAGCGGCGCTCGGAGGACGGCGTCGAAGCCGTCGTACCGTCCGCGTCGTCGTCCTCCTGGCTGCCCGCAGGGGCAGGCGGCGCAGGGGTGTTCGCGGCGGTCGTGCCGCCGGCCCGGGAACGCGTCGTCCTGCGAGATACCTGCGGGACGCGCGGCGCGGTGGGCCGCGCGGCGTCGGCCGTGCTGCCGGACGCGCCGGTCTCCTGCGCCGGCCCGGTCTCCTCGGCGTCCGGGCGCGGTACGCGCAGCAGGAGCGGTCCGCCGCCGGCGTACGTGCCGCCCGGTGCGGCGGGGCGGGTGACGCCGTGGATCAGGCCGACCGGGGCGGAGGGCACCAGTGCGTGGCCGAGGCCGGCGTCGAAGGAGGGGTTCTGCCAGGACGCGAGGCCCGCGCGGAAGCTGAGCCCGTCACTGACGCCGAGCGGGGCGCGGGCGACGGTCAGCGGCGGCGGCGGGGTACGGCGCCAGCCGCCGTCCCAGTCGGCGGGCAGGGACGTGCCCACGGCGCCGGGCACGGCCGTATCGGCCGTGGCCGGGCTTGGTGCGGCAGACCGCGCCGCGGCCCGGCGGCGCAGTCTGTCTCGCCATGCCATGTGCTCAACCACCTTCGTTCACGCGGGTGTTGATACGGGCGATCTCGGTCACCCACTGCCGGCGTTCGGCGTGGGTGAGGTCGAGGATCTCCTCGCGCTGCCAGTGGAAGTGGTAGGCGATGTACGCGATCTCCTCCCGCAGCCGGGGGAGTGCGTACGTCACGATTCCCCCAGGCGCCCACCCGAGAGGTCGACCTCGAAGGAGCCCTCGCAGTGCGGGCAGGTCACCGCCGCGCGCGTGTGCCCCTCGCTGTTGACGCGGCGGTAGAAGTCCTGGAGGAACGCGACGTCGGTGGCGTACATCCGCTCCACGACGCCCGCGTGCACGTCCGTGATGGTGCCGAGCCGGGTGATGACCTGGCTCAGCAGCACCACGCTCAGATACGCCGGGTTCTCCTTGACCCGCAGATCGATCTGGGGTCGCAGTTCGTCCCGGGCGGTGGCCAGGCGCATCGCGCCGTGCCGGTGGAGCGTGCCCGCCTCGTCCACGTAGCCGCGCGGAAGCTCGAACTCGAACTCCGTGCGCAGCCCGTGGTCCTGAGGCGCGGCGGGGCGGGCGGCCGGAGCCTGGGGCTGTTCGCCCGCCTCGGCGGCGGGCGCCGTCAGCTCCAGGATCTCCTCCAGGTTGCCCGCCGTGACTGTACGACGCCTCATTCGACGGAGATCTCCTCGAACACGATCGTGACGGTCTCGGTGGCCGGGGAGGACTCGCCGGCCTTGAGGGAGGGGCCCTCCCACTTGGAGACCCAGCCGTTCGTCAGCTGGATGCGGCGGACCGTCGACCCCTTGGTGTCCATGATCTCGATGGTCAGGTTCTGCCGGGCGGTGTCGATGGCACCGTCGTTGAGGGTCTCCTTGATCCACTTGGTGAACTCGCTGCTCTGGTCGAGTCCCCGGGTGATCGTGATCTCACCGGCCTGCCGGGCGCCGGGCTGCTTGCGGATGATCTGCTTGCCCGTCGAGCTGACCTGCTTGACCTCGACGACCTCCTCCTCGACGGAGAATCCGCTGATCTCCTGGATCGACTCGACCATGTACCCGCCGAGCTGCACGCCGAAGACGTGGGTGGAAAGAGCATCTCCCGGTTGGGGCATGACTGTCTGTCACCTTTCCTTGGCTGACCCGCGGGTCACTCGTCGATGAGGCTGGTGCTGTCGGAGAACTGGGCCAGCCGGAACACCACGAACTCGGCGGGCTTGACCGGGGAGACGCCGATCTCACAGACGACCCGACCCTGGTCGATGGAGGTCTGCGGATTGTTGTCGCGGTCGCACTTGACGTAGAACGCCTCCTCGGCGGTCCGGCCGAAGAGCGCGCCCCGGCGCCATTCCTCGGTGAGGAACGCGGTGACGTTGCGCCGGATGCTCGACCACAGCCGGTCGTCGTTCGGCTCGAAGACCACCCACTGGGTGCCCAGCAGGATGGATTCCTCGAGGTAGTTGAAGAGGCGGCGCACGTTCAGGTAGCGCCAGGCCGGGTCGGAGGACAGGGTACGGGCGCCCCAGATCCGGATGCCGCGGCCGGGGAACGCGCGTACGCAGTTCACGCCGATCGGGTTGAGCAGGTCCTGCTCGCCCTTGCTGAGCCGGATCTCCAGGTCCACCGCGCCGCGGATCACCTCGTTGGCGGGCGCCTTGTGCACGCCGCGCTCGGCGTCGCTGCGCGCCCACACGCCGGCGACGTGACCGCTCGGCGGGACCGTGGTGTTGCGGCCGGCCGCCGGGTCGAAGACCCGCACCCACGGGTAGTAGAGGGTGGCGTACCGGGAGTCGTAGCCCGCCTCCTCGTTGCGCCAGTGGCGCACCTGCTGGGCGTTGAGCCCGGGAGGGGAGTCGAGGATCGCGACCCGGTCGCCCATCTGCTCGCAGTGCGAGATGACCGCGAGCTGGACGGTGCGCACGCCCTCGGCGTCGATGTCGCCACGCTGGTAGGCGCCCATCAGGTCCGGGACCGCGACCATGGTGATCTCGTCGATGGCCTCCAGACCGCCGAACCCGGTGCGGGCGGCGGCGTCACCGACGTATTCGGCCGGGTCGAGCCGGGACGCCGCGCCGGAGCCGGGCACCGCGGGCGAGGCCGGGGCGTCGGGCACGGCCAGCGTCTGGCTCGCCGGGCGGGTCTGGGTGGCGTCGCGCTGCTCGGTGACCTCGATCAGCTTCGAGGCGCGCAGCTGGGTGACCACATAGCCCTTGACGTTCTTGCGGGTGGAGACGTCGTACGTCTCCACGACCTGCTCGCCCTGACGGACCAGCAGTTTGAAGCGGTCCTCGGGCGGGTTCTCGCCCTCCGCGTCGGCGACCTCCACCGACACGCCGGAGGCCCCGGCCTTGGCGGTGATGTGGAATCCGCCGAGCGCGACCGGGGCGGCCGCCCGGATCTCCCGGGCTCCCCGGCCGCCGCCGACCGCGGCGGAGGCGTCGTCACCGGAGCCGCCGATGCGCACCACGTAGGCCGCGCCGCCGCCGTTGGAGAAGTAGCCGTACACGGCGTGCGCGAGGTAGGTGCCCTCGGTGAAGCCGCCGAACAGCTGGGTGTACTGGTCCCAGTTGGTCACCAGGGTCGGTTCGTGGAAAGGCCCTGTCTGGGCGAATCCGACGAACGCGGCGACGGCGGTGCCGACCCCCTCGATCGGGCGGGCACCGGACTGCACCTCCTCCACGTACACGCCCGGGGTGAGGTACGTCGGCATGCTCGCTCCTTCACGTTCATCGGTCACCTGCGTCGATGCCGAGTCTCCGAGGCGGATCAGGCCTGGCGACAGGGGCGTGGGTACCTTGCAGGGGGCAATCGCGCTGCCTTTCCGGACGCCCGCGCGGACCACGGGGGAAGGAACCTCGGCCCGGGTGGGGCGAGTTCCCCGCGCGGCAGGCCGGCAGGGCCGCTCACGCGTCGACGACGTCCGCCAGATACGGCCCGAACTCGCTCTCCAGGACCAGCCGGCCGAGCTTGCGGTACTCCTGTACCACCGCAGCCACCAACTGCCGCATGGCGAGCGGCTCTCCGGACTCCGCCGCGAGGTACGCGGCGGTCACCGCGCAGGCCCGGATCGATCCGCCGGCCAGTTCGAAACGGTCCGCGCAGAAACCGAGGTCGAGATCGGCGGCGCGCGGCAGCAGCTCGCCCAGACAGCGTTCCCACAGGGCAAGACGCTGGGCCGCGTCGGGCACGGGGAACTCCGCGACCACGTCGATCCTGCGGGTGAACGCCTCGTCCAGATTGGCCCGGAGGTTGGTGGTCAGGACGGCGATCCCGTCGAAGGACTCCATGCGCTGGAGCAGATACGCGGACTCGATGTTGGCGTGCCGGTCGTGCGCGTCCTTGACCTCCGCACGCTTGCCGAAGATCGCGTCGGCCTCGTCGAAGAGCAGCACCGCGTTGACGGCGGACGCCTCGGTGAAGATCCGTTCCAGGTTCTTCTCGGTCTCGCCCACGTACTTGTCGACGACCGTGGACAGATCGACCACGTACAGGTCCATGCCGAGGTCGGCTGCGACCACCTCGGCGGACATGGTCTTGCCGGTGCCCGACTCGCCCGCGAACAGCGCGATCACCCCGCGCCCCCGGCCACCGCCCGGCCGCATCCGCCATTGCCCGAGCACCTGCTCGCGATGCCGGGCGCGTACGGCGAGCTCCCGCAGTCTGCGCCGGGTCGGCGGGGGCAGCACCAGATCGTCCCAGCCGACGCCCGGCTCGACCCGCCGGGCCAGCCGGGCCAGTCCCGCGCCGTTCTGGGCCCGTACGGCCGCGCGCAGGTCGTCGGGGGAGACCGGGCGGCCCGCGAGGCCCGCGGTGCGGACGGCGGCGCTCGCGGCGCGGCGCAGCTGTCCGCCGTCGAGGCGGTGCGCGGCGACGGCCTCGGCGAGCGCGTCGGCCTCGCCGCGCGCGGAGCCGTCGGCACCGGCCAGGGCGAGCGCGTGCCGCCAGCGCGCGGCCTGCCGGGCGGGAGAGGGCGGGGCCACCGGCAGGACGGCCGGGGTGTCGGCCGCCCAGGCCGGATCCCAGCCCTCGGTGCCGTGGGTGAACAGGGGGATGCCGCGCAGCGCCGCGCACAACTCGCCCGTGCTGCGGGCCCGTTCGGCGGGGGCGGGGGGCAGTTCCTCCAGCGGGCCGATGATGACGCCCGCCCCGGTGAGCCGGGCCTCCAGCGCCGCGACCCGGGCGAGCGCGGGCAGGTCGGCGGAGCGCCGGGCGAGTGCCGCCGCGTCCAGCACCAGTGTGCCCAGCCCGGCCGTGCGCAGGGCCGCGGCGGCGAGGCCGGGCGCGTCACCGCCCCGGTCCAGCAGATGCACCGGGCCCGGTCCGGACCGGGCCGCGCGGGCCGCCCACCGGACCTCGTCCGCCTCCGCCGTCGGGTCCTGCGCGGCCGTGCCGAGGACTCCGGCGAGCCGGGCGTCGGGTTCGGTGTCGCCCAGCAGGTACCCGGTGACCCGGTCCGGGACCACCAGTACCCGCGACAGCGGCGGACGCTCCGGCTCGGTCACCTCCAGCAGCCCGCCCGCGACCAGGGGCGCTCCCGGCGAGAGCCGGAACCGGACGGGGGACGCCGACGCGAGAGCGCACAGCTCCAGCGCCAGTCCGACCGTGGGCCGACGGCGGGTCAGGTCGTCGTTGAGATAGCCGTAGAGGCGCTCGAAGCGGGCGTCCAGGTCGGGGGCGAGCGCGATCAGCAGCAGATCGATGTCGAGCGGCGACAGGCCGAACCGCGCGGCGAGCGTGCCGAGCACGGAGTCGGGCGGCAGGGGGTCCGGGTCGTGTCCCGGCACCTGGAGGCCACCCGGCTCGTCCAGGATCCGCTGCGCCGCCTCCGGGCTGAGGTACTGCCCCCGGTACGGGTCGTCGGGGTCGGGATCGACGGAGCGCCGGGCCGCCACCGCGAACCGGACCCGCTCCTCGACCAGGCGCAGCCGCCCCCACAGGGATTCCGCGCCGGCGTCCGTGACCGTCGGCTCCTCCAGGTACGTCACGGCTGGCGGTCTCCCCGGCGGCGGCGCGCGGGGGCCGGACGCCGCTCGCGCGGACCGGCGAACCCGTCCGGCCCGGGGTCGCTCACCCCCTCGTACCGCAGCCGGCGTCCGGGCACCGGATCTTCGTCCTGCTGCCCCTGCGCCGACCGCACCACGAGGCCTTCGGTGACCGGCGGCGCGGCGGCCCGGTTCGTCCCGGCAAGGGGCGCACGCACCCGTACGCCGAGGGACGCCTTCAGTTCGCCGCCGAGCGCCGACCACACATCGGAGGCGGCGGGCGCGTCGAGCGTGGTTCCGGAGGTGTCCAGGGAGACGGACAGGCCCAGTTCGGCGAGCGAGCCCGTGAGCAGCCGCTCGGGCAGCGCGTCGGCGGCCACCAGGGTGGCCAGCACCTGCGACAGCAGCCGGTGCTCGTCCTGCGGTCGGCTCGCCCACGCCGTGACCAGGTACGTCAGCTCGAACCAGCGCGGCGGGGTGCGCCGCGCCACCACGTACCCGTCCGCGTCGTACACCTCCCCGGCACCGCTGCCGCGCCGGGTCGCGTCCTCCCGGATGTCGTACAGGAACACGCAGACGGTGGGCGCGGTGCGGCGGGCCGCCCAGTCGCGGGTCGGCGCGTCGAAGACGACCTCGACCCCGGACGCCTCCAGCCCGGACTCGCCGAGCAGGCCGCGCAGCGCCTCGTCGACCTCGTGGATCATCGCCGGGTCACCTCGTCGGGCGGCTGCACACTGCCGTTGACCACCAGGAAGTCGGTCTTCACCGGAGAGAATCCGGGGCCGCTCGCGGTGATGGTTCGCGGGCCCGTCTGGTCCTTGGCGAGGATCAGCAGCTGGCCGATGAAGGTGCCGTCGGGCTGCGGCACGGTCGGTGCCGCGGCCGCCGTGATCCCGGGCTTCCAGGTGAACCGCACCGGCACGCCCGGCGGGAAGTCCTTGCCGCGCACCGAGGTGACGAAGCCGGGCTTGCCGATCGGCGGCACGGCGACGATCCGGGGCTGGAGGATCCGCAGCGTGGTACGCGTCCTGTTGTCCTTGGGGTTGGCGTCCGTACCGGTGGTGGTCAGGACACCGGTGGCCCGGCCGGTCAGCGCGTGGTCCGGGGAGAGGACCACCCGTACGACCGTGCTCTCGCCCGGTGACAGGTCCGGCAGGGCGCACACCCAGCCGCTGTCGCAGCCCGCCGGCGGTCCACCGTTGGGAATCCCGGCGGGCAGCCCGATCCGCAGCCGCAGCCCGGTGGCCAGCGCGTTACGTCCGTTGCGCACGGTGTACGTCACCACGACCCGGCCGCCGACATAGCCCGGGTTGGGCTGGGCGGTGACCCGGACCCCGGGGCCCGCCTTCGGCGCGGGCGGCGTCGGGGGCGGCGGTGTGGGAGTCGGCGGGGTCGGTGTCGGGGTGGGGGTCGGCGGGGTGACCTGGTGCACCGGGACCACGGTCCGGGCGGTGTTGTCGCCGGGCTCCGGGTCGATGACGCTGCCGGTGACCGACCAGTCGATGGGCTGGTCGCCGATGGCGCGCCCGGTCACCGTCACGGTCACCGGCACGGTCGTGCCGGGCGGTACCACCCCGATGTCGCACTGGAGGGTCACGGCGTCGCAGGTGCCGCCCGGGTAGCTGATCCGGGTGACGGAGACACCGACCGGCGGCGCGATGGTCAGCCGGGTGCCGGGGGAGGCGGCCGGGCCGTTGTCGATGACGTCGACGCGGATGTCCGTGGAGTGGCCGATGGTGACCGCGGGCACGGTGTTCGGCGCGTGCACGGCCAGGTTCACCGACTGCTGGACGCTGGGCTCCTTCTGACGCCCCGGCAGTTCCAGGGTGAGCGGCGTCTCCTGGCCGGTCGCGACGTTCAACAGGTGCAGCTTTTCGGGGCAGTTGACCGGTGCGTCGGTGCGGGAGCTGTAGACGATCCCGTTGCCGTCCGCCGTCCAGGCCGCGTCGCGCGGCTGGTGCGGGCCGGTGACCGTGGTGTCGGGCAGCTCCTGGTGGCAGCCGTCCGCGGCGTCCCGCGCCGACTCGGGCAGCAGCACCCGGCAGCTGTCGCCGGACACGGAGGTGACCAGAAGGCCGTTGTTCTCGTTGACCCGGCCGCCGCCGTCCTTGCGGTTGAAGGCGATCTGACGTCCGTCCGGGGAGAACGCGGGGCTGTCGTCGATGACCGAGCAGTTGCCGGGGCAGATCGAAGCGCTCAGGTCGTGCTGCTGGTCGAGGTGGTCGATCGGCACGGTCCAGATGTGCTTGTTGCCGCCGCCCCCGTCGATGGTCATGTTGCGGGTGAACGCGAGCGTGGTGCCGTCGGAGGACCAGGTGGGCTGTGCGTCGCCGCCGGTCTGCTGTCCGGCCGGCGGGACGATCTCGTGCACGATCGCACCGGTCGTCGCGTCGGCGATGAGGATGCGGCCCGGACCCGAGGCGGAGCCGACACCGCCGGGCGAAGTCCGGGTGAAGGCGATGTACTTGCCGTCGGGCGAGAACGTGGGGTCGGTGTCCCAGTCCTTCGGTCCGCGCCCGGCGAGCGGCATCGCCGTCGGGTTGGTGCCGTCGGCGTCCACCGTCCAGATCCGCTCGATCCGGTTGTCGGCGTCCCCTTCGAACCGGGTCACGACGATGCGTCGGCCGTCCGGTGTGTAGTTCTGCCGCTCGGTCCACGGGTCGTACCCGGCCGCGGGGTTGAACAGCGGATCCTTCGTCGGATCGGTGTTGGTGTCGGCCGCCGGGTCCTCGTTCGAGATGGTCACCCCGAGGTCGCGCGGGTCGGCGCCGTCCATCCGGACGTCCTGGAGGCTCACCACGTGCTCGCCGTGCCACCCGGCGGGCTTGCCGCTGCCCTTCTGCGTGGTGCGGTCCACCACGACGTAGCCGCCGTCGCGCGGACCGACCCAGGTCGCCGTACCGACCTCGCGGTCCTCGCTGAGCACCAGTCGGGGGGCGTCCGTGGTCTTGTCCACCTGGTACACGTGGTCCCAGTCGCCCTCGCAGCCACAGCTGCGGTCCGGGCTGAGGAACAGCACCCCGGCCCCATCGGGCAACCAGGATGCCCCGTGGGTCCGCCAGTCGGTCGACGTGCCCGTGAGCAACGGCTGGTCCCCGGCCGCACCGCCGGTCACCCGCAGCCGCGGGCCCGTCGAGGAGTCGGCGGTGTAGGTGTACGCGATGAGATCGCGGTGCGCCTCGTCGTTGACCGGGTTCCACACGGGCTCGGTCGCCGTGCCGCCGCCGAGTGTGCCGGTCACCCGGGTCGCGGTGCCCCCGGCCAGCGGCTGTACGTAGATCTGGTCCTTGAGCACCGTGTCGCTGTCGGAGGAGTACGCCAGCCGCTGCCCGTCCGGGGACACCGTCGGGCTCTCCTCGTTCGACGCAGTGTTGGTCAGCCGGGTCAGACCGGTGCCGTCGGTGTGCACCAGCCACAGATCGCGCTGCTTCTTGCCGTCCGGTCCGCCGGGCTCCGCCGAGTCGAACACCACCGACTTGCCGTCCGGGGTCAGCCGCGGATGCGCCGCGTCCCGGCCACTGGTCAGCTTGGTCACGGAGCCGTCGGGGGCGCGCAGGTAGATCTGCGGGTTCTTCTCGTCGCGGCGGCTCGCGAACACCATCGTGTCGCCGAGTGCCGACGGCTGGACGTCGAAGTGCGCCGGACCCGTACCGAACAGCGGCTCGCTGTCGGTTTGGCCGGCCACCCTGCCGAGACTGCGGTGCCCGGTGCCCGCGAAGGCGATCCGGGTGGCGGAGTCGGCGGCTGTCTGCGGCCGGGCCTCGGCGGTACCCGGGCCCGAGGCCGCCGTCAGCGCGAGCAGCGGGACCAGCAGGAGCAACGACGCGCCGAATCTCCCCAGCCGGCGCTGCCCGCCGGGGCCAGCGGTGCCGTTCAAGGTTCCACCTCGCAGTCTTGGAACACCAGGGTGTGCCCCGTCACTCTGCACCCGCGCGCGTGGCGCGCGGCAGGGCGGCGGGGCCGTGCCCGGGGGAAGTACGGGTTGCGCTTTCGGGCAGTTGCCGGTGCCGGGCGCGCTGCGGGAGGGGGGATGCCCGCAGCGCGCCCGGATCGGGCATCGGCGTCAGATCAGCCCGTTGCGCAGCGCGTAGCCCACCGCGTGCGCCCGGTTGCGCAGTTGCAGCCGGGTGGTTATCTCGTGCAGCACGTTCTTGACGGTCCGTTCGGAGTAGGCGGTCTTCTGCGCTATCTCCGTGGTGTCGAACCCCTCCGCCACCAGGCGCAGCATGTCCGCCTCGCGCGCGGTGAGCGTGGACAGGGCCAGGCCGCGCGGATCGAGCGCGGAACGCTGCAGACCTCCGACGTGATGCAGGAGTTTGCCGAGCAGGTCGCCCGGGAGCACTCCCTCACCGTTGGCCATCGCGAGGACCAGGTGGAGCAGCCGGTCCTGGTCCGCCTCGGTGCGCCGCAGCACCGCCGCGACACCGCATTCGATGACCCGCTGCAGCGCGGCGGACTCGAACGTGCCGACCACCAGCCCGGTGCGGGTGCCCGTGTTGCGCTGCAATCGTTGCAGCAGGGCTATGACGTCGTCGTCCACGGCGTCGACGACCACGAGGGACGTGTGCGCCCGGTCCGCCTCGGCGTCGTCGACCAGCTCCACCTCAGGGCGTTGGCGCAACTGGTGGACGACACCTATGCGCAGCACCAGGTCCTGGGCGTAGACCGCGACGGACACCCGGTGCGGCCGGCCCTCGTGGACGGCTCGACGGGTGGTCACAGCGGCGTTGGTCGCGCGTGGCGTTGGCGCGGTCATGGGCGGTTCTCCTTCACGGAGCCGGACATACTGAGTTACCTGTTTCATGACGAGAAGAGCGGAAAGAGATGCAGGCGGCCAAGGCGGCGCGCGGAACGGGTGCTACCGCGGCCGGTGGGGCACGTGCCGCGCGTGCCGGTCTCAACAGGCGTGCCGATCGGTGGAGTTGACCTTGACCGCTGGGGGCACATCGACTGCCCGGGTGTTGCCCTCGCACCTCTCGTGACACCCCGGATCCGGTTCTACGGTCGTGGCGTGACGCCATCTGCAGCCTCTTCCGGACCTGGGGCGCCAGGCCTCGACATCCCCGCCGTTACGGTGACGCCGGGCGGTAACGCCTCCACCAGCCTGACCGTCCGCAACGACAGCGACATCGTCGAGGCGTACACCCTGGAGGTCGTGGGCGACTGTGCGGCCTGGGCCACCGTCGAACCCGCGCGGGTCTCGCTCTACCCCGGCACCTCCGAGACGGTGACCATCCGGCTCGCCCCGCCGCGCTCGCCGGACGTGCGGGCGGGCGATGTGCCGCTGGCCGTAAGGGTGTTGCCGGCCGAGCACCCCGACTCGGTGACGGTCCCCGAGACCACCGTGCACATCGAGGCGTTCCACGAGCTGCGCACCGAGATGCAGCCGCACCGCCGGCGCGGTTGGCTGCGCGGCCGTTACCGGCTGGCGGTGCGCAACGAGGGCAACACCCCGGCCCAGGTGGCCTTCACCCCGGAACAGCGCGGCGAGGAGCTGCGGTTCGGATTCACACCCGCGGAACTGGCCCTGGAGCCCGGCGAGTCGGCGGAGACCCGGCTGCGGGTGCGCATCGGCAAGCCCGTCTGGTTCGGCAAGCCCGTGGTGTGGCCGTTCACCGTGCGCGCCACGGACACCGCGGCGGCGGAGGAGGCCGAGCGCCCCGGGGCCCTCGTACGGCCGCCGCTGGAGGCGGAGTTCGTCCAGATCCCGATCTTCCCGAAGTGGCTGCTGGCGGTGCTCGCGGCGCTCATCGCGCTGATCGTGGCCTGGTTCGCGCTGGTCCGCCCGGCGGTGCGCAGCGCCGCCAAGCAGGCCGCCGACGAGGTGGTCCAGCCCCGTCCCACGCCCGGGGGAGGTCAGAACGGGCAGTCGCCGGACGCCGGTACCGGCAAGAGCAACGGGTCCCAGCCCGGCGGTGGTTCGACCACGTCGCCGGGTGGCGGAGGTCCTGACGGAACGTCGGGCGGGGCCGGGCAGCAGAGCTCGACGACGATCGACGTACAGACGTCGGGCGGGGCGACCAAGACGGGTACCTATGTCGTCCCCAAGGGCAAGATCTTCGGCATCACGGATATCGTTGTCGCCAACTTCCAGGGCGACGAAGGGGTCCTGACCATCAACTTCGGGGACCGGAAGATCACCACGATCGCGCTGGAGACCTTCCGCAACCAGGACTACCACTGGGTCACTCCCATCAAAATCCCCGAGGACGCCACCGTCACCATGAACGTGAACTGTGCGAAGCCGGGCACTCCGGCCACCGGGCAGCAGGCGACGCAGTGTCATGAGGTCCTGAACGTGAGTGGTGTGCTCAGCGACGTCGCACGGTGAAGTGGTTCCACCGGACATCGTTCGCCTTGTGTGGCGACAGGGGAAGAGGGGACTGTCAGTCCGGCCGAAAAACGATACGAGTGCGCAGGTGAAGGGCATGTTACAGGTCCCACCACGCGCCCCCGAAACACAAGCCTCCCTGCATACACGGCAGATGACATGAAGTGAGCCGTCGCGGAAGCGGAATTGGCTGGTTTACGTCTCGCCGTCCTGCGTGCGCAGGACGGCGAACGCCTTTTCCAGCACCCACCGGGACACGCTGACCACGGGACGTCGGCCGGGGTCTCGCCACATCGAGCAGAGACCCCGGCCGAGGCGGGTCAGTGCCCCGTGGCGTCCGCGGTCCGGCCGGCCGTCGGCGTCGTCCCCGGGAGGATCCGGAGCGGCAACCGGCGGGCGATCAGCAGTACGGCCGCGCCGAGGACGAACCCGTAACAGGACACCAGACCGTGCCCGTTCTCCTGGGCCAGCCACATGGCGAGCCCGGCCGCGGGCACACACACCGCCAGCAGCCGCTCCCTGGCGGCCGAGGAGGACAGCACGAGAGCCGCCGCGAGCGTCGCGGCGAGGAAGTACGTCGCGCCCGAACTGCCCGCGAAATTACGGGGATCGGTGCTGCGGGAGGTCTCGCCGAACAGCGCGTCGATGTGCTCGGGGAGCAGGATGCCGGCGGCGAACAGCGCCAGTGTCAGCGGGCCGCCCCAGAACCACTGCGCCAGCGCGGCGATCACCGCGAGGGTGACGATGTTCCAGGCGTCCCCGAACACCCCGCCGTTCTGCATGAACACCGAGGTCACCACACGCCACCAGCCGGACCTGCGCGGGTCGCTGTCCAGCGCGTCCATCGCGCCCGACCAGCACAGCTGGAGCACCACCGCGCCGACGGCCACGGCGGTGATCGCGACGGCCGTGTACGGCACCGGTCTCCGGCGGACCGTGTCCTCCCCGATCAGAAACACCCCGGCCTTGAACATCAGCACCATCAGGGCAGCCGTCGTCACATTGAACAGAATCGCGCTCACGCAGATCATCCCCCGTTGAACGACCCGGGTCATGGGTCGGCGATCACCATAGCCGAGCGAACCAACGCACTCCGCACCCGTCGGGCGGCTACCAGGGGCGGATCGGGCAGGTTCCCGTACGGCGGCCGTCCGCGTCGAGCAGGTGCCCCATCCGTTTGACGGTGCGTTCGCCCAGCACGCGGTCGGTGATCTCCAGCGAGGGCAGCCGCGCGCACATCGTGGTCTCGCGGTGCTGGACGGCTCCGATGTCGCGCAGCCAGTAGGTGGCGAGGATGTTGGCGGAGCCGGTGACGGCGGCGACCAGCCGGCACTCGGGCAGCGTGCCCAGGGTGCGGTGCAGGGCGTTCACGTCCCGCACCGGCGCCCGGCCCCGGAACGTCACCGCCACCGGCAGACCGGTCAGGGCGGGCGCCACGTCGCAGCGGAACGCGACCACGTCGGCGCCGGTGAGACGGTGCAGTCGCCGCCGGACCGTGGCGGCGCTGGTGCCGGTGCGCTGGGCCAGCTCCGCGAGGCCGAGCCGGCCGTCCTCGGCGAGCGCCCCGAGCAGTTCGCGGTCGAGCGCGTCCACTGCCGGGGCCCCGCCGGCGTCACGGTCCCCGTTCCCGGCCGGATCCAGGGCCATGAGCTGGGAGGCGTCGAGCGAGCCCAGCCGCCAGCGGGTGCCGTCGGCGTAGAGCGAGGTGGCGAACAGGCACTCCACGCCGGTCACTTCGGGCAGCCGGGCCAGCCGCCCGGTGACGAACTCGTGCAGCGCGGCGGGCGTCGGGGCCAGCACGTCGAGCAACAGGTCCGCACCACCGGGCGCGGTGAGTTCGACGGTCACCGCCTCCGTCAGCTGCGCCACGCGGGCCGCGAGCCGCTCCCGGTCCACCGGCGCACAGCTGAGCAGCACGAACGCCGTGCACCGGGTCCGGCTGAAGGTCCGTCCGGGTACCGCCGCCAGCCAGGCCAGCCCCTCCCGGGTCAGCCGCTCCCAGCGTCGGGCCAGCGTCACCGCCGTCACACCCAGCAAGGGTGCGAGATCGGACCAGGCCGCACGCGGGCGGATCTGGAGCGCGTGCACGAGGGCGAGATCCAGCTCGCTCACGATGTCCGAATCCATCACCCGACCCGCCCTCCGCGCATGATTTCGATGAAGTTCTCCACCGGTTCGTCCCGCGGCCGCACTGTATCCACCACCTCGGATTCCAGCCAAGGGAAGAGGGTGTGACAGTGACCGGAGCAACCAGCCGTGGCCACGGACTGCTGGCGACCATGACCGTGGTCGTGGTGTGCAGCGGGGTCGTCCAGGGCTATCTGACGCCACTGCTGCCCGTGATCGGGCGCGAGGTCGGCATCTCGGGCGTCGGCCAGAACAACCTGTATCTGCTGTCCCAGCTCGCGTTCGCCGCGCTGACCCCGCTGCTGGCGCGCTGGGGCGACATCCACGGCCACCGCAGGCTGCTGCGGATCTCCGTCGCCATGGTCGCGGCCGGCTCGCTGATCGTCGCCGTACGGCCGACGACCGCGACACTCGCCGTGGGCATGGTGCTCCAGGGCGCCGTCGTGGGCTTCTTCCCGCTGCTGGCTGGCATCCTGCGCTCCCGCGCACCGGAGCGCGGCCGCGTCGGGATGTCGGTGCTCGTGGGCGCGCTGCTGCTGTCCATCGGCGTCGGCGGCCTGGTCGCGGGTTCGCTCAGCGAGCGGCACGCCTCGGCCGGGCTGTGGACCGCGGTGCCGTTCGCCCTCCTCGCGCTGGCCGCCGCGCTGGCGCTGCCCGACAGTACGACACCGCGCGCGGGCCGGTTCAACGCCCTGGCGGCGACGCTGCTGACCACCGGGCTGGGCGCGCTGGTGCTGGTCCTCGCGCAGGGCGGCACCTGGGGGTGGGGCTCGCTGCCGTCGGCGGGGACCGCGGCGACCGCGGTGGTCTGCCTCGCGGCGTGGGTGCGTGTCGAGCGGCGCTCGGCCCATCCGCTGGTCGACGTCGGGCTGCTGCGCAACCCCCGGCTCGCCGTCGTCAGCGCGCACACGTTCTGCGCCGCGTTCGGCACCATCGGTTTCCTCGGCGCGAACGCCGTGTTCCTGGGAGCGCGGCCGGACGGCGACGGCTACGGCATGGGGCTGGGGTCCCAGGCGATCGCCCTGGTCTCGCTCGCGATGGTCGTCGTCGGCTGCGCGGGATCCACCGCCACACCCCGGCTGGCCAGGCTGGCCGGCGACCGTACGACGCTCGCGCTGGGCGGGACCGTCGGGGCGGCGGGCTTCCTGTCCCTGGCGCTCTTCCACCGCTCCCTGCCGCAGTACCTCGCCGGCGTCCTCGTGGTCGGGCTGGCGACCGGCATGTTCGAGGCCGTCACCCGCACGCTGTCGGCGGAGGTCGTCCAGTACTCGGAGACCGCGCTGTCGGTCGGTATCAACGAACTGGCCCTCTCCCTGGGCGCGGCGATCGGCGCGGCCGTGATCGGCGCGCTGTTCGCCGCGCACACCGTGCACGGTGCGGGGGTCGCCCCGGCGGGCTATCTGTGGGCGTGGTCCGTGTGCGCGGCCGTCGCCCTGGCCGGTGCGGCCCTGGGGCTGTTGTTCCGCGGCACCCGCGCACCGGCCCGTTCCCCCCTTCTCGCGCCGAGCGGAGAGACCGCATGACACACGAGCACACCGCTCCCACGCGCACGCCGGCCATGACCACGGCCGCGCACACCGTCCGCTCCGCGCGCCGGGTGCTCGTCGGACTCAGTCACAGCCTGCACGCGGAACCCGAGATCGCGATGCGGGAGCACAAGTCGGCCGCCAAGATCGCGGCGGTCCTCGACGACGCCGGATTCTCGGTGACCCGCGAGGCCGGGGGCCTGCCGACCGCCCTGGTCGGCACGTACGGGACGGGCGACCTGGTGGTGGCCCTGTGCGCCGAGTACGACGCGCTGCCCGGCATCGGCCACGCCTGCGGGCACAACGTCAACGGCGCGGCCGTGGTCGGCGCCGCTCTGGGCCTCGCGGCCGTGGCGGACGCCGTCGGCATCACCGTCAAGCTCGTGGGCACGCCGGCCGAGGAGGACATCGGCGGGAAGGTGCTGCTGCTGGACGCGGGTGTCTTCGACGACGCGGCGGCCGCCCTCATGGTCCACGCCGCGCCCGAGGACTCGGTGGGCGCCTCCTCGCTCGCCGTCGGCGCCTGGGACGTGACCTACCGGGGCCGGCCGGCCCATGCCGCGCTCGCCCCCTGGGAGGGCGTCAACGCACTCGACGCGATGACCCTGGCGCACACCGCGGTCGGACTGCTGCGCCAGCAACTGCGGCCCGGCACCCTGGTCCACGACATCGTCCTGGAGGCGGGGCGCGCGGTGAACGTCATCCCCGAACTGGCCCGCGCCCGCTACGAGCTGCGCGCCCGCACCGCCGAGGACCTCGCCCACGCCCGGCGCCGCGTCCGGGCCTGCCTGGAGGCGGGTGCCCTCGCCACCGGCGCCGAACTCGACATCGCCGCACGCGGCCTGGACTTCGCCGACCTGCGCCAGGATCCGTTCCTGACCGCCGCCTACGTGCGTGCCGCCCGCGCGCTGGGCCGGGAGCCGGTGCCGCGCCAGGGCGAGGTCATGGCCTCCACCGACATGGGCAACGTCTCGCACCTCGTACCGGCACTCCATCCGACCATCGGCTACGACACCCAGGGCGCCCTGCACCACACGGAGCCGTTCGCCCGCCACGGCATCAGCCCCGGCGCCGACCGGGCCGTCCTGGACGGCGCGATCGCCCTGGCCCACACGGCCGTGGAACTGGCCACGGATCCCGTCGAACGCCACAGCTTCCTGGCCCGGGTGGCCGAACGGCAGGCGCAGGCCGACCCGGTGTGAGGCGAGGGCACGGGCAACGGCCTCGGGGGAGGGAGTCCTGCGGGCCCGGAGACGTTGCCTCCCCCTCGACGCTACGGCCTGAAGTCGGCGCTGTCACAGGGGAGTTGGAGCCCCCGTGTGCCGCCGCGGTCGTACCGCTTGCTCAGAAGCGTTCGAGCGGGTTGGCCAAGGCGCGGCGCGGCCAGTCCCCGGCGACCAGTCGGGCCGCCGCGCAGTCCGGCTTGCGCTTCGCCTGGTCACGGAAGCGGTGGACGAAGTCGGCGGCGAAGCCCAGGCGCGGGTAGGCGGTGACCAGGGCTCCGGTGAAGGCCGGGTCGAACGCGTCCAGTCCCGCTCCGGAGACATCGGCACTGGTGCCCACCTGAAGCAGCCGGCTCTCCGGATCCCGTGCGGGATCCACGTCGTCCCGCATGTGCAGCACGATGAGTTCCGCGGCCCGGTCGCGCCGCTCGGCCGGCCAGCCGAGTCCCGCCGTGAAGACCCGGGCCAGCTGACCACCGGCCTCCTCGAAGGGGAGCGTGTGGCTGTCGAAGGCCGGGGTGAGCGCCAGGTCGTGCAGCGCCGCGGAGACGAAGAGCAGTTCCGCGTCGAACTCCAGCCCGCGGGTCCGTGCCCAGGCCGCGCCGAAGAAGTACGAGCGCAGCGAGTGGTGGTACAGCGCCTGGTCCGCGTATTCCCGGCACACCGAGAGCGCCGACTCGGCGGCTCGCCCGTAGGGGGCTCGTACGCCCGCGACCTCGATCACCATCACCCGCTCCTCACCACGCAGGACCATCGACCTGGCCGCCTCAGCCTACGGGCACACGCGGGCGTTGCCGGTCCGGCCCCGGCCCGTCCCGACCGTCGTGCCCGCGCCGTCGTCCGCCGCTATCGGGGGGTGCGGTGCGAAGCGTGGACGGCATCAGGGAAAATAGTTGCCTAGTGAAACCAGCGGGGTCATGTGAAAGGTCCTCCATGCCACACCTCACCATCGACTACTCCGCCCACCTGGTCGGCTCCTTCGACCCGGCGGCCCTGGTGGAGGAGCTGCACCCGCTCGTGGTCGAGGAGTCCGGCACGAGGGGGGTGTGCAAGACGCTGCTCCGCCCGGCGGAGACGTATGTCGGGGACCGGCCGAGCCGGGAGGCGGCCTTCGTGCACGTGGAGGTGGGGCTCATGCCCGGCCGTCCCGAGGTGCTGAAGGCGCGCCTGGCCGAGGGCGTGCTGGCGCTGCTGGACAAGCACCTGCGGGTCGAGGGTGTGCCACCGGACGCGGTCCTGTCGGCGGAGGTACGGGACCTCGCCGGCTCCTACCGCCTGTCGCCGTCCGCGCGCTGACAGCCCGGGGTCCGTACCGGTGCCCCCCGTCCTCGCCCCGCCCGAATTCGGTTGAGCGCAGTTCCCGTCCCGCATTACGTTGCCCGGGTGGATCTCTTCTCACGTTCCTGGACGGCGTTGCGCACGGCGGTCGCCGAACTCGCGGACGAGGACTTCGAGCGGCCCTCCGGCTGTGCCGGCTGGCTGGTGCGGGACCTGGTCTGCCACCTGGTCATCGACGCGCAGGACGTGCTGATCACCCTGGTCACGCCCGCGACGGGCGAACCGACCGTGGACGCGGTCACGTACTGGAAGCTCGTCGAGCCTCCGACGGGTGAGGATCCGCTCGACGCGCTGGTTCCCCGGCTGGCCGCGGCCTACGGCGAGCCGCGGTGGCTCACGTTCCACTTGGACGACGTCGGCTCCGCCGCCGGCCGTGCGGCCGAACTGGCCGATCCGGCAGCGCGCGTCAGCACCCAGGGCGAGGTACTGACCGTCGGCGACTACCTGTCCGCGTACGTCGTCGAATGGACCCTGCACCACCTCGACCTGATCGCGCACCTGCCGTCGGCGCCCGGGCCGCCCGCCGAGGCGCTCGCGGCGGCACGCGCGTCGCTGGAGAAGATCGCGGGATCCGCGTTTCCCGCCTCGCTCTCCGACACGGACGCGCTGCTGGTCGGAACCGGTCGGCGTGCGCCGACCGGCCAAGAGGAAGACGCACTGGGCCATTTCGCCGCGAAGCTCCCCTTCATTCTCGGCTGAGCAGTCCCTTGCCTCTTCCGCCTCGGGCCTACCCCTACCCGATGCACCTGATGAGATGACTGTCGTATCCGGTCACTACCATGTGGCCTCAAGACAACCGATCGGCCGGACCGTTCGATGCGTTCCGGCCTGGGTCGCCGATGCCAGGGACCGCTCCCCGGGCTGCGGTGATCTTCCTGTCCAGGAGGACCTTCCGCATGTTCCGACGTATTGGCAACACCGTCGTCCGACATCCCGTGTGGACGATCGTGGCATGGCTGATAGCCGCGGTGGCGATCGTCGCCACCGCCCCGAGTCTGCCCTCGAACAGTGACGAGAGCAGCTTCCTGCCCAAGAGTTACGAATCCATCAAAGCGGCGGATCTCCAGGAAAGGGCGTTCCCCAGCGCCTTCACGCCGTCCGCGATCGCGCTGTACCAGCGCACCGACGGCGGCGAACTGACCGCCACCGACAAGAAGGACGTCGCCCGGATCACCACGGAACTGGGCAACAAGCACATCGACCAGGTACAGAAGGTCGTCCCCGGCCAGCCGTCCAAGGACGGCAGGTATGACCTGACGCTCGTCCAGATGGACAGCAAGAACGCCGGTCAGCCCAAACAGGCGGACGCGGCCAAGGTGTTGCGCGACGACATCAAACAACTGGCCAAGGGCACGCACCTCGACGTCAAGCTCGGCGGCTCCGCCGCGCAGGCCCTCGACCAGCAGGACTCGTCCAAGCGCGGCCAGGCGTTGATCGGCATCGGCACCTTCGCGATCATCCTGGTGACCCTGCTGATCATCTTCCGGGCGCCGATCCTGGCCGTACTGCCGCTGGTGCTCATCGGTCTGGTCTCGGCCGTCGCCAACGGACTGATCGCGTACGCCACCAAGCTGTTCGGTCTGCAGGCCAACAGCTCGATCTCGTCGATCCTGATCGTCGTGCTCTTCGGCGTGGGTACGGACTACTTCCTGTTCCTGATGTTCCGTTACCGCGAGCGTCTGCGCGCCGGCGACGAACCCAAACTGGCCATGATCAACGCCGTCGACCGGGTCGGCGAAGCCATCGCGTCGGCCGCCGGGGCCGTCATCATCGCCTTCCTGGCGCTGGCGCTGTCCACGCTGGGATTCCTCAAGCAGATGGGCCCGGCGCTCGCCATCGCGGTCGGCGCCACCCTGATCGCCGGTCTGACCCTGATCCCGGCCGTGGTGTCGCTCATCGGACCGAAGGTCTTCTGGCCGTCGAAGTCCTGGCAGCGGGAACCGGAGAACGCCCGGTTCGCCGCCCTCGGCCGGGGTGTGCAGCGACGCCCGGCGCTGACCGCCGCGGTCTCCGGCCTCATCCTGGTCGCCCTGTCGCTCGGCACGCTCGGCTACAAGGCCACCTTCGACCTGGCGTCCGGCTCCATGCCGAAGACCAAGGAGTCCATGGTCGTCCAGGACCAGATGCAGAAGGCGTACTCGGCGGGCGCCGCGGCACCCACCGACGTCTATCTGACCAGCACCGACGGCAAGCCGCTCGACAAGGCCGGCTTCGCCGCGTACGCGCGGAAGCTGGGGGCCGTGGACGGGGTCGCGAGTGCCCGTATGACCCAGGTCAGCCGGGACGGCACCACCGCGGACTTCACCGTCACGCTCAAGTACGAGGCCTCGACGGACAAGGCGATCGACGCGGTGGGCAAGGTACGGGACGCCGCCCACACCGACGCACCTGACGGCAGCAAGGCCGTCGTCGGCGGCATGTCCTCGATCTACAAGGACATCAACAGCGCGGTCAACCACGACTACCGTACGGTCTTCCCGGTCGCGGCCCTCCTCATCATGGTCATCCTGGGCCTGCTGCTGCGCAGTGTGGTCGCCCCCTGGTACCTGATCGCCTCGGTGGGCCTCGGCTTCGGCGCCACGCTCGGTGCCACCGTGTGGATCTTCCAGAACGGGCAGGGACACTCGGGTCTGATGTTCATGCTGCCGGTGATCATGTATCTCTTCGTGGTCGCCATCGGTACCGACTACAACATCCTCATGATCGCCCGGCTTCGCGAGGAGGCCCGTGAGGGCCGCGATCCGCGTGAGGCGGCCGGTATGGCGCTCAGGCACGCCGGACCGACCGTGGCCGCGGCCGGCTTCATCCTGGCGGCGACCTTCGCCACCATGATGCTGGCGGGCAACTCGCTGCTCACGGAGATGGGCTTCGCGGTCTCCTTCGGCATCATCGTCGCCGCCTTCGTCATGGCGATGTTCTTCACTCCGAGCCTCACCGCCCTGATCGGCCACGCGGCATGGTGGCCGGGCCATGGGGACCGGGCCGCCAAGACGACGGCCGAAACGGGTGCGGGGACCTACGGCTCCGCCGCGGTTCCCGGCACCGACCGGGACTCCTTCGCCCACGATCCGGCGGGACGTCGCCACTAGCCCCGACGCGATCACAGGGGAGTCCTGCCGAGCCGCACCGGCCCGGCAGGACTCCCTTCCGCCGTATCCGGGCGGACCGCCGATCGGCACCAGGTCGGCAGGCGGTCGGCGGACGGTCGGCGGGCGTCGGGACACGCGAAGTCCCCGGCCGGAACGGAGCGCCACCCGCGTCCCGGCGCGGGTCGGGCAGGCGGTGGGTCGACGTCGAGGAGCGCCTGCGTCCGTTCCGCCTCGACGCCCGCGGCTTCCAGGAGTCGGCGGCCGGGCTGCTCGCGCGGTGCCGCCGTGAGCACGACGCCGTTACCAGCGCACCGCAGTGAAGTCGACGGGGCGGGGCCGCAGTTCACGGGTGCGTGCCGTCAGCCGCCGCAGTCGCTCGGCCATGTCGTCGGCGGGCAGGTGACGTCGGTCGCCGTGGCCCGGCAGCAGCCACTCGAAGCGCAGCCGGTCCGCGGTCCGGCCCAGGGAGGCGGCCAGTTCGCCGATGGAGTACCAGGTGACACTCTCGGCCACCTCGATGTCCCCGGTGGTGCGTGACCAGTAGAAACTGTCACCGCTGAAGCAGTACCGCTCGTCCGCGACGAACAGCACGCTGCCCTTGGTGTGTCCGGGGAGCGGGAAGGCGATCACTCCCTCGGCGATCTCCTTCGGATCGGTGCCGCTCAGGACGTGGTCGGCGTCCGGGGCGGCATCCAGATCGCCCTCGTGGATCCACAGCCGGGCGCCGAGACGGTCGGCGTACCGGCGGCCGTGCGCGGCGTGGTCGCGGTGGGTGAGCAGGACGTCGGTGACGGGGCCCAGCGCCTCGTAGCGCGCGGCGAGCGAGGTGCTCCAGCGCGGTGTGTCGACCAGCATCGCCGTGCCGTCGGGGCGGCGCAGCAGGTAGGAGTTGGCGCCGGCGGTGTGCGGGGAGTTGTGCCCGCACAGGAGCACGGTGTCGTCCAGGGCCAGAGGGAAAGGATCCAGTGCCGTGTCCAGCCGCCCGGCCGCGGGGCGGATCGAGCGGGTGTGGCAGGCGTGCGCGGCCGCGTGGACCTGCCGGACCTCGCTCTGGGTGCGCGGCTGGCGCAACACGGCCGAGCGGCCGTCGACCTCTCCGATCAGCTCCGGGGCCAGTTGCCGGGCGACGTCGCAGTTCGTGCACCGTTCGTCCACGTACCAGCCGTCCCGTAACCGCTCTTCACTCATGGCTCGTTCCTCTCCGCACGGTGCTCGCCGACCGGCTTCCGACTCTCTAGAGGTATCCCGCGCCGAGCGGAAACCGGAAGAGGGTCCGGACCTTGTACATACGGGATGTCGCTGCTCTGCGGGCGACCTTGACGCCATCGTTGTCACCGGTGACGTTCCTCTCTCTCGGAGCCGCACCGCTCCGGACACGACGGAGGTTGACGTGCGTGAGCCCTCGACCCGGCCGCGCGCCACGGGCCCCCGCGCGGCCTCCGGCACCGGCGACGCGCGCGTCTTCGGCCCGGCGGCCGTGGTCGCCTCCTGCGCAGGCTCCGTCAACCGGCCCGGCGGCCCCGCGGAACGGGCCGTCGGCGCCGTCCCCGTCCTCGTACCCCGCCCGTGGCGGGCCCGCCACGGCGGAAGCCGCTCACGTAGTACCGGGGTACCACGCCCCCATAGCGGTTCAGCCCCCGGTACGACCGGATCCGGCGGTGGGCGATCGTAGCGTGGTCGGTGAGGCGCCACGGGCTATCGGTGGGCGCCGCGTCCGACAGAGAGAACGCGAATGATCGAGGCACAGCAGCTCACCAAGAGGTACGGCGAGAAGACAGCCGTCGACGGGCTGGACTTCACCGTCAAGCCCGGCACCGTGACCGGCTTCCTGGGCCCCAACGGCGCCGGCAAGTCCACGACCATGCGCATGATCGTCGGGCTCGACGCCCCGACCAGCGGCTCCGTCACGGTCAACGGCCATTCCTACGCCCGGCACCGGTCCCCCCTTCAGGAGGTCGGGGCGCTCCTGGAGGCCAAGTCGATCCACCCGGGCCGCTCGGCCTACCACCATCTGCACGCGCTCGCGCTGACCCACGGGATTCCCCGGCGCCGGGTCGACGAGGTCATCGACCTCGCCGGACTCGCCAGCGTGGCGAAGAAGCGCGCCGGAGCCTTCTCCCTCGGCATGGGCCAGCGGCTCGGCATCGCCGCCGCGCTGCTCGGCGACCCCCAGACGGTGATGCTGGACGAGCCTGTCAACGGGCTGGACCCGGAAGGCGTGCTCTGGATCCGCAACCTGCTCAAGGCGCTCGCCGACGAGGGCCGGACCGTGTTCGTGTCCTCCCACCTGATGAGCGAGATGGCCCTGGTCGCCGACCACCTCATCATCGTGGGGCGCGGCCGGCTGCTGGCCGACACCACCGTGCCCGACCTCATCCGCGAGGCCGGCGGCGACACCGTCAAGGTCGTCACGCAGGACCCGGCGCGGCTGCGGGACGTCCTGGCCGGGCCCGGCGTCGACATCACGGGCCGCATCGGCTCGGAGGAACTGCGGGTCACCGGCCTGAGCGCCCGTGAGATCGGACTGACGGCGGCCGAGCACGGCATCGCGCTGTTCGAGCTGAGCCCGCGCACGGTCTCTCTGGAGGAAGCCTTCATGAACCTGACCAGGGACGCCGTGGAGTACCACGGTTCCACGACCGGCATCGAGAGCCTGGAAGCCGCCGGGAGGCCCGCATGAGCGTCCTGACCACCACCGCGACCGACGAGACGCCCACGACCGCTCCCGCGCGCCCCGCCTACCGGGTCACCGGCCGGCGCGTGCTGTCCTCGGAGTGGGCCAAGCTCTGGTCGCTGCGCTCGACCTGGATCACCCTGGGCCTCGGTCTGCTGTTCCTGATCGCGTTCGGGCTGATCGCCGCCTCCCGCTACAAGTCCAACATCGGCTCGCCCCACATGGACAGGGACTTCGCCCGGGCCACCGCCGTCAGCCTGTCCCTGTTCGGCACGAACTTCGCCCAGCTGGCGCTCGGCGTCCTCGGCGTGCTCGTCACGGCGGGGGAGTACTCGACCGGCATGATCAGGTCGACGCTCGCCGCCGTGCCGCGCCGGCTGCCCGTCCTGTGGTCCAAGGCGGCCGTCTTCGGGCTGGTCGCACTGGCGGTCGCGACCCTCGGCGCGTTCGTCGCGTTCGGGTTCGGCAGCCAGATCGTCTCCGGCACACCCGCGGGTATGGGCTTCTCCCACGCGGGCGTCGTACGGAGCCTGCTGGGCGCCGGGCTCTACCTCGGCCTGGTCGGCGTGATCGGCACCGCCCTCGGCGCCCTGCTGCGCTCGGTCGCCGGCGGCATCTCGGTCCTGATCGCCACCCTGATGCTGATCCCCGGCCTGATCTCGCTCCTGCCCAGCTCCTGGCAGGACAACATCAGCCCCTACCTGCCGAGCAACGCCGGCGAGTCGATGTTCGCCCTGACCCACGACACGACCACCCTCTCGCCCACGGCCGGACTGCTGGTCTTCCTCGGCTGGACCGCGCTCGCGCTGGCCGGGGCGGCGTACCGGCTGGTGCGCAGCGACGTCTGACCGCCTGCACCATGGGCAGGTGACACCCTTGACGACCACCACCGACGACGTCAGCGGCATGGGCCCGCTGGTCGCCCGGATGTCCCGGGCCGGCCAGCGGCTGCGCCAGGCCGACCGCGCCCACCCCTGGGTGCTCGACACCGCGGTGGTGGTCGTCGTCTTCCTGATGTTCTGTCTGCCGGACCTGCTGCACGGCCACGCCGGCGACGGCGACGGCCCCCGTCGTCTCCGCCTCGTCTTCAGGCAGCTTCCCCCGGCGGGCATGCTGGCCCTGCAGCTGGGGCTCGTACTGCCCCTGCTGTGGCGGCGGCGCAGGCCCATGGTGGCCTTCGGCGTCATCGCGGCCGTCTTCGTCCTGCAGTGGTCCCTGGGCGCCGTGCTGCGCGCGGACGTCGCCCTGTTCATCGCCCTGTACAGCCTGGCCCTGCACGGAACCCTGCGGCAGTTGCCGTGGGCCTGCGGGATCATGGCGGCCGGCATGATCCTGGTCGCCGTGCGCGCATCGGCGGCGGTGTCCGTCTGGGACGCGCTGTTCTTCCTGCTGAGCACGGCCATCGCGGCCCTGGCACTCGGACTGGTGGTGCGCATCCGCCGGGCCCAGCTCGCCGGTCTGCGGGACCGCGCGGCCCGCCTGGAGATCGAGCGCGACCAGCGCAGCAGGCTCGCGGCGGCCGCCGAACGGGTCCGGGTGGCCCGTGAGATGCACGACATCGTCGGACACAACCTCTCCGTCATGATCACCCTCGCCGACGCCGGCGCGTACGCCACGGACGCGGCCCCCGAACGCGGCAAACAGGCCCTCGAACTCATCGGCGACACCGGCCGGATGGCCCTGGGCGAGCTGCGGCGCGTGCTCGGCGTGCTCCGCGAGGCCTCGGACGGCCCCGCCAGGACGCCCGAACTCAGCCCCCAGCCCGGCATCGCCGACCTGGAGACGCTGTGCGATGGTGTCCGCACGGCCGGCCTGGAGGTCGTCTACCGAACCGTCGGCGACGTGGAGGCCCTGGACAGCGGGGTGCAGCTGGCGGTCTACCGCATCGTCCAGGAAGCCCTCACGAACACGCTGAAGCACGCCGGGGCCGAGACGCGGGTGAACCTGTCGGTCGTCGTCGAGGACGCCCGGCTGATCATCCGGGTCCGGGACAACGGCGCGGCGGCACGTTCGGGGCCGCAGAACGAGGAAGGACACGGCCTGGTGGGCATGCGAGAGAGGGCGGCGCTCTACGGAGGGCACGTCAGCGCCGGACCCGCGCCCGGCGGGGGATGGGCCGTGGAGGCCACCCTCGACCTGGCACCCGAGGGCGGTGCCGCGTGACGACCGTACTCGTCGTGGACGACCAGCCCCTGCAGCGCTTCGGCTTCCGCATGCTCCTCGACGCCGTCCCCGAGACGGAGGTGCTCGGCGAGGCGGCGCACGGTGCCGAGGCCGTCCGCAAGGCCGCCGAGTTGCGCCCCGACGTCGTGCTGATGGACGTCCGCATGCCCGGCATGGACGGCATCGAGGCCACCCGGCGGATCACCGCCGCCGGCGACCGCTCGCGCGTCCTCGTCCTGACCACCTTCGACCTGGACGAGTACGTCCACGCCGCGCTCCGCGCCGGAGCCAGCGGCTTCCTCCTCAAGGACGCGCGCCCGGAGGAACTCCTCGCCGGGATCCGCGCCGTCGCCGCCGGAGACGCCGTCATCGCGCCGTCCCTGACCCGCCGCCTCCTCGACGAGTTCGCCCGCTACGGCCCCGTGCCCGGCGGCGACAGCACCGACGACGCCCGGCTGCGCTCCCTCACCGACCGTGAGCGCGAGATCCTCGTCGCCGTCGGCAAGGGCTGGACCAACGGGGAGATCGCCGGCCACTTCGTCCTGTCCGAATCCACGGTCAAGACCCACGTCGGCCGCGTCCTGGCCAAGATCGGCGCCCGCGACCGCATCCAGGCCGTGATCTTCGCCTACGACCACGGACTCGCCCGCCCGAACGCCGGGTGAACCCCTCGCCGGGTGAACCGCTCGACGGTCACCCCGGCGCCGTGACGGGGGGCGACCGCAGGTTCCATGAACCCAGGGACGCCCCGGGCGGTGTGCAGGGCGAGCGCCGTCCACACCCGCCGGACGGCGTCGGCCGGTACGTCATGGGCCAGCAGGAACTTCCTGGCCTCTTCGGCCGGTTGGCGTGTTGGCCGGGTGGGAGAAGTCAGCCGAAGGCCGGCGCGGCGTCACGCGCCCGCGGCCACCGCCACCCCCAGGACCAGCAGCACGACACCCGTGGCCAGCCCCAGCCCCCTGCTGACCGCCGGCCTGGTGACCAGGGCCCGCCCGCGCTGGACGAGCCAGGTGAACAGCAGATACCAGCAGGCGGTCACCAGGGCCCAGACTCCGCCCAGCGCGGTGCTGGACAGGAAGACCGGCCCGGACGCCGTGACGAACTGGGGCAGCACCGACACGGCGAACACCCCCGCCTTGGGGTTGCCGAGACTCGTGCCGATCCCCATGGCGTAGCCGCTGCGGAAACCGGTGTCGACGGCGGGGACGGGGGAGCCGCAGTCCACGGCGGCCGAGGCGGGCCGGCGCGCGGCCAGCAGCGTCCTGACCCCCAGCGTGACCAGCACGACCCCGCCCAGGATCCGGATCACGGCGTAGGCGCGGGGGCTGGCGAGCAGGACGGCGGACAGACCGGCCGCGGCGGCGACGGACCACAGGAGCAGGCCGGTCGCGTTGCCCGCGATCGTCCCCCGGGCCGTCCGCAGACCGCCCGCCAGCACCTGACGGATCATGACGGCCTGACCGGCACCGGGCAGCATGGCCAGCAGCCAGGTGGTGATCAGGAACGCGGGCAGATGGCTGGGCACGGGACGGCCTTCCCTTCCGGGACTGTCGGGCGCGGGGACTTCTCCAGGCTCGCCGACCCGCACACTTAAGGGAAGTTAAGAGTCTTCGATGCAGCATTAAGGTGAGTGCATGCTCGCGGACCCCGGGCAGCTGCGGCTGCTCGCCCTGATCGAGGAGTACGGCTCGCTCACCTCGGCCGCCCACGCCCTGCGGCTCACCCCCGCCGCCGTGACCCAGCAGGTGACCAGGGCCGAGCGGGACTGGCAGGTGCCGCTCGTGCTGCGCGGGCCGCGCGGGGCGACGCTGACCGAGGCCGGTGCGTTGCTCGCCCATCACGGACGGACCGTCGACGCGGCGGCGGAGCAGGCCGCCACCGACATGGCGGCGCTCCTCGGCCATCTGTCCCTGCGGCTGCGGGTCGGCGCATTCCAGGCCGCCGCCCTGCATCTGGTGCCGCCCGCGCTGACCGCCCTGCGCCACCGCCACCCGGACGCCGACGTCTCCGTGGTCGACCTGGTGTCGGCCCGGGCCCTGGGCGAGATCACCGCCAACCGGCTGGACCTGGCGGTCGTCGCCTTCTTCGGCCCCACACCCGAACTGCCGCCACGGGTCCGCGCGCACCGGCTGCTGCACGACCCCATGGTCGTGGTGCTGCCCGACGACCACCCGCTGGCCGTCGACTCGCCACCGGGCAGCGCGCTGCGCCTGGAGCGGCTGCGCGACGAGTCGTGGGTCGCGATCCTGGCCGGCCACACCGCCCGCGAACAGCTCGACCGGGCTGCGGGCGACGCGGGCTTCCGCCCCAGGGTGCGGTTCGAGACGGAGTCCTACGACGTCGCCCAGGCGCTGGTCGGCGCGGGCAGCGGCGTGGCCCTGGTCTCACGCCTGGCCCTGACCGGTACGCCGGGCACCACACATCGCGAGCTGGCCCGCCCCCGTCCGTACCGCGAGATCCACGCGCTCACCCAGGCCGACACGACACTCACCCCACTGGTCGAGGTGTTCCTCGGCCTGCTCCGCGACGTCGCCCACGAACGGGCCGCCACCTGGCAGGAGCCGCCGGCGGACGGCTGACGGCCGGCTCGCTCGGGGGAACACGACCTCTTGGCCGGCCGGGACGAGTGCACCGGGCCGGTCCAGTCCTCGGCGGCAAGGCGGTCGAGCCACTGGCGGAGCAGGTGCTGTTCGGCGCCGCTGGGGACCGACTGCTCGGGGAGCGCGGCGCGCAGGGCCTGTGCGGAGCCGGCCGGGGGGCGCGCGCTTAAACTGGCCCGGCGTGTGTGCGCCGAGCCGTCCGCCCGGCGGTCTCATCAGCACGCACGGCCGACTCCCAGAGGGGACGGGCATGCCGGATTCCGTGCGGCCGAGGCGTCGCCGTTGGCTCGCCGCGGCGGTCTTCGCCGTGGCGCTGTACGTCGTCCTGCGCGCCGCGGGACTCTTCGGCGGCGACGACAGCGCCGGCACCCCGCCGCCGACGAAGGCGTCGACCTCCGCGCCGACCCCGTCGTCCGGCGCGTCCGGCACCCCGGTCCCCTCGCCCTCGGCCACCACGGTGTACGACCCCGCCGCCTACGCCGCACAGGTGCGGACCCGGGCCCGGCAGACCGCCGTCAGCCCCCAGTTGCTGATGGCGATCCTCTACAACGAGGCGTACAAACCCCACGACCCGGCCTTCGAACGGGCCTGGCAGAAGTACAAACCCGACGCCGCCTTCGGCATCGCGAACATGCACCGCGCCACCTTCGACGAGGTCAAGCTGGGCCGGGACTTCGCGGACCGCGGCTGGGACGAACTGCCGGACGACCGCGACCTCGCCATCGAGGCCGAGGCCTGGTACCTGCACG
The DNA here is from genome assembly GCF_001280015.1 of Streptomyces sp. MMG1121. Classification (GTDB taxonomy): domain Bacteria; phylum Actinomycetota; class Actinomycetes; order Streptomycetales; family Streptomycetaceae; genus Streptomyces. Next base: position 259,447 of record NZ_LGDV01000085.1, on the reverse strand, counting down.
ACCTGGCGGCCCGACTGCCCGACCGCCTGCCCGCCGCGTACTCGAGGAACGATCTCCTGGCGCTCGGCTACAACACCGGCGCGGGCAACATGCTCGCCTTCGCCCACGGCGCGGCGCCCGGCAGCCAGGCCCGTTCCTATCTGGACCGCCTGCACGCGAACTGGGCGAAGGCGGGAAAGGCGGTCGGCGCGGGCTGAGGCGATACGCCCGCTCCGGCACTCGGCCGCCGACGAGGACCGCACACGGTTGTACTGTTGCGCGAAAGGGCAATCTGGAGAGGGGTGGGCGCGATGCTCCGCAATGGGCTGGAACCCTGGCACCTGCTGATCGTGGCGATCGTCATCATCGTGCTGTTCGGCTCGAAGAAGCTGCCGGAGGCCGCGCGTGGGCTGGGCAAGTCCATGCGCATCCTCAAGAGCGAGGCCAAGGCCATGAAGGACGAGGTCGTCACCTCGTACACGACCGCCCCCGCGCAGGACACGGCCGCCCCCACCGAGGACACGACCGCGACCGGTGCGCCGGAGCCCCGGCTCGCCAAGGCCGCGTCCGAGGCGACGGAGACCGCCTCACCGGCGGCGGAGAACCGCGCCGCCCGCTGAGGCGAGCCGCGCGGCCGTCCCGGGGCCGGCGCCCGCCGGTCTCCCACGGTCCAACCTTTGCGCAATTCCTGGAACCGTGACGGTGGGGATGACGTTCAAACCGAGTGAGCGGACAGTAGACGCACGGTCGGGAGGACGAGTCGTGGGAGTTTCCCTGGGCAAGGGCGGCAACGTGTCGCTGAGCAAGCAGGCGCCGGGACTGAGCGCCGTAGTGGTCGGACTGGGCTGGGACGTCCGGACCACCACCGGCGCGGACTACGACCTGGACGCCTCCGCCCTGCTCTGCGACGCCTCCGGGAAGGTCGTCTCCGACCAGCACTTCGTCTTCTACAACAACCTGACCAGCCCCGACGGTTCGGTGGAGCACACCGGGGACAACCTCACCGGCGAGGGCGAGGGGGACGACGAGTCGATCAAGGTGAACCTGGCCGCCGTACCCGGCCAGATCGACAGGATCGTGTTCCCGGTCTCCATCCACGACGCCGATGCGCGCGGCCAGAGCTTCGGCCAGGTGCGCAACGCGTTCATCCGCGTCGTGAACCAGGCGAACGACCAGGAGATCGCCCGCTACGACCTGTCCGAGGACGCCTCGACCGAGACCGCGATGGTCTTCGGCGAGCTGTACCGGCACGGCGGCGAGTGGAAGTTCCGCGCCGTGGGCCAGGGCTACGCCTCAGGACTGCGCGGCATCGCCGCCGACTTCGGTGTGAACGTCTGAGACCGGCGCCTCTCCTGACGCACTGGACAGCCGAACTCGCCCCCAGGGCAAGCGACTTCCAGAGACAGGACAAGCCTCGTCGCGTCCCCTCACCGACAGTCCCGTCACCGGCCGAGGTGGCGTCCGGCACTGCTTACCCCGACAAGATCGTCCAACTCCTGTTCCTCCTGCCCGACGTGGGGTTCGGCACCCTCCGCGCAGCCTTCCGGCCCTACGTCTCCGAGCTGGCCGACGACGACTTCGTTCGGGAACTGCCCTGAGCAGCACCGCCGGTCCGGCCGGTCCGGAGTAGACCCGACAGCCCGCGTTCAGCTCGGCGACGGCGACGGCGACGGCGATGGCGAAGGCGTCGGGCACACCGGGTGGGGGCGGCGGGTCCGTACGACCCGGCTCGCGGCCGTCTTCTGCAGCAGGCCGTAGGCGAGGACCGGCAGCAGCAGATGCGGTTTGTCGGGGAGCGCCGCGGTGATGAGGACGGCACTGGCACTGCTGTTGTTCATGCCGCAGGCGAGCGTGAGCGAGGAGGCGGCGGGCGGGTCCAGGCGCAGCAGCCGCGCCGCGCCGCGGCCCAGCACGAAGGACAGTACGCAGACCAGCGCCGCCACGGCCAGCGCCGCACCGAACAGCAGCGGGCGCGGCCGGGCGAGGAAGGAGCCCAGGGCGCCGCTCGCGTTGACGTACGTCAGCAGGAGCGAGCCGACCAGGGCCGCGGGTACGACGAGGCCCAGCATCCGGCCCGCCCAGGACGGGGGCAGGGCGAGCCTGACCAGGATGCCCGCGGCGCAGGGCAGCACCACGCCGAGGAGGGCGAAGCCGCCGCCGAGGGCGTGGCCGCTCGCGGCGAGGGAGCGGGCGTAGCCGCCGCTGAGCAGTGGGGACAGCAGGCCGATCAGCAGGGGGACGGTCAGCGGGCTCAGCAGGGTGGAGGTGAGCACCAGCCCCACCATCGTCGGCTGGTCGCCGTCTCCCTTGCCGGTCCAGACGGTGGCCCCGGCCGCGACCGGCATCGCCACGATCAGGATCATCGCGGTGATCAGGCCGCTGCCGCCGTCGGCGTCCGGTGACGTGGACAGCATGACCGCGACGAACGGGATGACCAGCAGCGGGATCGCCAGATGCAGCACGAGCCCCGCCAGCAGGGCCCGGGGACGCCGCAGCACACGGCCCATCGCGCGGACCGGTACCTGCAGTCCGGCCGAGAACAGCACCAGGGACAGCAGCACCGGGGCCGTGGCCAGGGGCAGGCGGATGAGGGGACCGAGCGGCAGGGCGTGGGGGTGGCGCAACCACAGGCCGGGGCCGGGCAGGAGCAGGGCGCCGGCGTAGGACAGCAGGACGGCGCGGCCCAGCCGGCGCCGCAGCCAGGCGGTCGCGCGGTCAGTGGACGCGGGGGTGGGGGCCGGAGCGTTCAAGGCGGTTCTCTTCCGTCGCGGGGGCAGGGGCGGTACGGAAGGCCGCTATACGGGACAGGGGTGCGCACAGGTGCATGGCGCCATGGTGCGGGTGGGGGAACGGTGGGGCCAGTGACACGGTGCGGCAGTCAGGATGCGTTCAGGTTCGCGGTGGCCCGGCGGCTCAGAGCGGTTTGGGGGCGAGGGTGGCCAGGTAGCCGCCGTAGAGCAGCGATACGGCGGCGAGGGCGCCGTACACCCGGTGGGCCCGGGGCCGCCGGGTTCGCCAGGTCGTCGCCAGGGCCCGGGCCGCCGGCAGGAGCAGGGGGAACGCCGGGACCAGGAAACGGGGCTTGGACGAGAAGGGTCCGGACACCGCGACCACCAGCAGCAGCAGGACCCCCGAGAACACCACCAGCGACAGCGGCGCGCGGTCCAGGCACAACAGGCAGAACAGCAGGATGCCCGCCAGGACGACGATCACGGCCATCGGGTAGGCCGGTCCTGTGCCGTGCAGCGGCATCGAGCGCAGGAGGCGCAGGGGTCCTACGGTGAGGTCCAGCCGGGAGTTCCAGGCGCTCTGCACACGGAAGTAGCCGTGGAGCAGGTCCCCCGTCCGCCCTCCCACCCACAGGACATAACCGATCCAGCCGAGCGGACCGAGCACGGTGCCGGCCCACAGCCCGGGTGGCACGCGCCCTCGCCGCCGTACGGCCTCGTACACGGCCGCGGTGGTGACGGCCGCGGCGGCCGCGATGCCGCTCGGCCGGGACAGGCCCGCCAGCAGCGCGAACGAGCCCGCGGCCAACCAGCGGCCCCTCAGCACGCAGTACAGGGACCAGGCCGCGCACGCGGTGAACAACGGCTCGGTGTAGGCCAGGCCGAGCACGACCGCGTGCGGAAGCACCGCCCACAGGGCGACCAGAGCGATGGCGACGTCCCGGCCGTGGAGGTGGTGGCCGATCGCGTAGACGGCGTACGCGGCGATCAGCGCGCAGCCCCAGGCGATGAGCAGTCCGGCCTGCCCGGCGGTCAGGTGCAGGAGGCCGCTCAGCGCACGGATGAGGCCGGGATACAGGGGAAAGAACGCCCAGTCGGTCTGGACCGCGCCCGTCGAGGTGATGCGGACACGGGTTCCGTAGCCGTGCTCGGCGATGTGCAGGTACCAGACCGAGTCCCAGGCATGAGCCAGGCTCTTGCCGAAGGCGCGACCGGCGACCCGGTCGACCGCCACCACCACGACGACACCGGCCAGGCGGACGACGGTGAACAGGGCGAGGGCCCGCAGGACTCCGGGCGGACTCCCGACCGGTGGACGTCCGCCTCCGCGGGGAGCGTCGGATCGCCTCAGCGCGGAGGACGTGCTCACTCTCCGACCATGAGCGGCCGGGCACGCGGGCGCAATCCGGAGCCCGCCCGCCGGCGGGCCATGCCGTCAGCCGCGCTCCTCCTGCGTCCGAGCGGCCCGGCGGGAGCGCAGGACCTCGGCCAGCAGCGGGATCAGGGACACGACGACGATCAGTGCGACCATCGGCAGCAGATAGCGGTCGACGTTCGGGATCGAGGAGCCCAGCGCGTATCCGCCGAGGGTCAGGCCGAGGCTCCACACCAGACCGCCGGCCACCTGCCAGATCGTGAACGTCCGCGCCGGCACGCCCAGGGCGCCCGCCATCGGATTGAGCACGGTCCGTACCACCGGCACGAAGCGGGCCAGGACGACGGCCTTCGCGTGTCCGTAGCGCTCCAGCAGTTCCTCGGCGCGCTGTGCTCCCTCGTGCAGTTTCTTCGAGCGGCTGCGGGTGAGCAGGGCCCCGCCCGCCTTGCGGCCGAGGAGATACCCGCACTGGGCGCCGGCCAGTGCGCCGACGGCCGCCGAGACCAGCAGCGGTCCGAGCGAGAGGTGCAGGCTCTGGTCGGCCGAGCCGGTGCAGAGCAGACCGGCGGTGAACAGCAGCGAGTCGCCGGGCAGGAAGAAGCCGACGAGCAGTCCCGTCTCGGCGAACATCACCACGCCGACGCCCAGGACGCCGAACGCGGACAGCAGCGATCGCGCGTCCAGTACGTTGACGGCCAGCTGCGACGCGAGGTGCATCGGTGTGGTCATAGGCCCCGAGCCTCCATAAGAGTGACTACAAGCATGTAGACGATTCGTGCATCGTAGACGAGTGGAAAGCGCGCTGCCTTCCCGGTGCCTAACGGCCAAAGCGGCCCGGAGCACCGGTACCGGCAGGGTGAACGTCATCGACCGGGCCGGGTCCGGGCCACCCGTGGTCGCACAGCCGGCCGACCTGGTAGCCCCGCTCCGTGCAGGTGTCGAGGATGCGGGGGAGCGCGCCCAGGGCCGAACGCCAGGCGCCGGGGGCGGAGGTGCAGTCCGAGTCGTGCAGCAGGATCGTGCCGCCGCCGTCGAGGTCCGCGGTCACCGTCCGGTGGACCGACTCGGGTGTGGCCCGTGCCGTCCAGTCCTCGCCCCAGCAGGTCCACAGCACCGGGGTGAGCGCGAGGCGCCGGGCCGCGACATGGGCTGCGGTGGACATGACGCCGTAGGGCGGCCGGAAGAGCGTGGGCCGGGTTCCGGTGATGTCGGCGACGGTGTCGCGGGCGCGGGCGAAGTCGTCGTACGTCGCGCGTGGGCCGCGCAGCAGCAGGGGTCGGTGGAGCCAGCCGTGGATACCTATCTCGTGGCCGGCCGCGGCGATCTCGCGCACCACGCCGGGGGAGCGGTGTGCCTCGCTGCCGAGCAGGAAGAAGGTGGCGCGCACTCCGCGCCGTTCGAGGAGGCGCAGGAAGAAGGGGGTGGACAGCGGGTCGGGTCCGTCGTCGAAGGTGAGGGCGACGTGGTCCGGGCGGCCCCGGCCGGACAGGCGGGGCATGGTGCGGTTGCGCAGCGGCCCGAAGGTGGAGACGACGGGCGCGCAGTGGACCGCGGCGAGGGCGGCGGGCAGGGCGGCGAGAGCGGCCTTGCGCAGCGGGTGGGTCGTCGTCACGAGTGGTGTCCTTCCTGGTCGAGGGCGGGTGCGAGCCGGTCCAGGTCGAGGCCGTGGCCGAGCGCGTGCATCAGCGCGGGTGCGTCGTACGAGGACGCGACCCCGGTGCCGACGGCGCACGCCCACACCGCGCAGGCCGCGGCGGTGGTGACCGCGAGCCGCCGGGAGCGGGGGCGGCGCCGCGCGGTGGGCGGCGGTGGAGGCGGCGGGCCAGGGCGGTGGAGGCGGGCTATCTCGGCCGCGGGGCCCTCGCCCGGGGACCGCGCGAACAGGGCGAGCCCGGCCTCGCGCTGCCGCAGCCCCAACGGGCCGTCGACCAGCTCGCACAACACGCTCTCGAGGTCGGCCGGATCCCGGATCCAGACGGCCGCGCCCGCCTCGTCCAGGGCGGCGGCGTTGGCCGGTCCGTGGCCCGGTATGCAGCGGTAGCTCGCCACGGGCAGGCCCGCGGCGAACGCCTCCAGGGAGGTCAGCCCGCCCGCGTTCTGGACGAGCACGTCCGCCGCGTGCATCAGGCCGGGCATGTCGTCGACCCAGCCGAAGGCGTACTCGATGCCGTCCGCGCGCAGGTGCCGTACCAGGGCCTGGTTGCGGCCGCAGACGACGACCGGGACGGCGGCCCCGCAGTCGCGCAGCTCCCGCGCGACCTGCCGGACGGGGCCCACCCCCCACGACCCGGCGACCAGCAGCGCGAGCGGGGCGTGCTCCGGCAGTCCGAACCGCGCCCGCGCGCGGGCGCGTTCCGCCGCGTCGCAGGGCCGGAAGCGGGGGTCGGTGACCGGTCCGCACACCCGCACGTCCCGGGCCCCGGCCGCCCGCGCCTGGGCGGCGGGCACCGCGTGGGCCGCGAGATGGACGTCCACCCCGTCCGCCACCCACAGCGGATGCACCGAGAAGTCGGTCAGATACGTCACGACGGGGACGCTCAGGCGTCCGTCGAGACGCAGACCGCCCAGGACGCGACTGGCGCCGGGATAGGTGGAGACGACCGCCCCGACGTCCGGCCCCAGGGCGCGCAGGACGCGGTCCTCGGCGGCGCGCAGCAGCGCCCGTGCCGCGGGGCCGCTGCCGCCGGCGCGTTCGGTGCCGGCGTAGATCCGCTGGTAGGCCCAGGGGGCCGCGACGAGCATGCGGTGGTAGCCGTCCCGGACGACCCGGCCGAGTCCGGCGGGCAGCAGGTCCAGCAGGTCGTACCGGTCGACGGCGAAGCCGTCCGCCCCGAGGCGCCGCTCCAGCTGGGCGGCGGCCCCGTCGTGACCGGCGCCGACGCTCGCCGAGACGATCGCGACCCGGCGCGAGGCCGGCGCCGCGTCGCGGGGCGCCGGCGGGAGACCCGCTGCCGCGCGCCGCGGCAGCGTACGTCCGGGATTGACCATGAGCTGTCCTCTGCGCAGGTGGAAGGACGCGAAACTACAAGTTGTAGTAGTTCGCGGTTCAAAGCTCGGAGCATACCTCCTACGACTAGTAGGAGAGGGCCGGGTAGCCTGTCCTACGGCAAGGCGACGGAGAGGCGAACGGTGAACGGCTTCAGGGAGATCGGCACACCCGGCAGGCGGGCGCGCGGCGAACTGGAGAGCAATGTGCTCGCCGCCCTCTGGTCCGCCGACGGGCCGCTGACAGCGCGGCAGGTCCTGGGACGCCTGCCGGGCGACCTGGCCTACACGACGGTCCTGACGATCCTGTCCCGGCTCTACGACAAGGGCATGCTCGTCCGCCGTCGCGAGGGCCGCGGATACGCCTACGAACCGGCCCGCGACGAGGCCTCCCACACCGCGCACCGCATGAAGTCGCTGCTGGAGGGCGGTTCCGACCGCGAGGCGGTACTGGCCCGCTTCGTCTCCGAACTGTCCGCACGGGACGAGCGGTTGCTCCAGCAGCTGCTGTCCGGACCCGACGGCCGCGACGGCGCCGGACACTGAGACGACGGGAAGTGAGCCGGTGCTGATCAGCGTCTATGTCCCGCTCGTCGTGACGGCCGTGCTGAGCGTCCTCGCGCCCCGGCCGGCCCGCCGGCTCGCTCCGCGCCCCGCCGCCTGGGCGCTCGCCTGCACCGCGCTCGTGACGACCGTCGGCTGGACGGGCTCGCTGGCCCTGCTGGCCTTCACCGGGATCGCCCAGATACCCGAAGTGGCGGCGGAGGGCCGCTGGTCGGTCGCCGTCCTGCGGGCCGAGAACCCGGTCCACCTCACCGTCGCGGTCGTCGGCGCGCTCGTCCTGCTCGCGGGGGTCGCCTCCCTGGCCCTCGCCGCCGTACGGCAGCTCCGCCATCTGCTGTGGGCCCGGCGCGAGTGCGCCCGCGTGCCCGGGGACGGCGAGCTGGCCGTGATCGACGCCGCCGCGCCCCAGGCGTTCGCCCTGCCCGGCGCGCCCGGCCGCATCGTCGTCTCCCGAGGCATGCTGCGCTGCCTCGACGACGAGGAACGCGAGGCGCTGCTGGCGCACGAACGCGCCCATCTGCGCGGCCGGCACCATCTGTTCCAGACCGTGTGGCGGCTCACCGCGGCCGTCAATCCGCTGCTGCGGCCCCTGGCCGACGCGGGCGGTTTCGTCCTGGAGCGGTGGGCGGACGAGGAGGCGGCGGCGCACGTCGGCAGCCGCAGGGTCGTCGCCCGCGCCGTAGGGCGGGCCGCGCTCGCCGCCTCGGCCCACACGTCGAGCCCGCCGGCGCTCGCCGTCACCGGCGGCGCCGTACCCCAGCGGGTCCGCGCCCTGCTCGCCCCGCCACCGCCCCGCCGGACCCTCCCCATCGCGGGCGGCGCCCTGCTGCTGACCGTGTGCTGCGCGGGCCTCGCCAACGCCGCCTCCGACAGCGACAAGATGGTCGACGACGCCCAGCGCGCCCAGTGCGTCGCGATGGCCGCGCAGCTGGGCGCGGCGCACCCCGGGGACTTCGACGGCTGCTGCCGGCACCACAGGGCGGGCGAGCGGCGCCGGTAGCGTGATCCGTGCCCCCGCGGTCACCGGGCGGCGCGGCTTCGGTGCCCTGCGTGCGCGGCGATGCGGGTGGCGGCGAACCCGGTCCCGGCGACGAACCGCATCATGGGCCCGAACATCGGGGCGGCGAGCGACCCGGTGAAGTACAGACCGGGCACGGACGACTCGAACGTGCCGCTCAGCTCGGGAGCCCCGGACCCCGGCACGCACACCAGCGCCTGCCGTAGCGTGGGTGCGAGGAACGGCAGCGCGTCCAGGTCGAGCCGGTACCCGGTGGCCGCGAGGACGTGGTCGACGGTGTGGAACTGCGCGGGCGCGGTGGTGCCGGGACCGGCGAGTTCGAGGCGCACGGCTCCCCCCGACGCCACCTCGGCGCGCGTGACGCGGCACGAGGTGTGCACCGGTACGACGCCCTCGACCCGGTCCCGCAGCCACCAGCCGCCCGACGGGCCCAGCGCGCGCCGGAAGAGCAGCAGCCGGGCGGACGCCGGCAGTCGCCGTACGGCGTAGGGGGCCGCGCACACCGTGGCCAGGACCCAGCCGGTGCCCAACGGCGAGGCCGGCCGGGCGAGACGCTGGGGCCAGGGACGGGTCAGGACGGGCGTCGTTCCCCACCGCACCCGGCTCTCCCGGACCAGCACCCGCGCCTCGGCGCCGGCCTCGTGCAGCAGGGCGGCGCTCTCCAGCGCGGACTGGCCGCCGCCGATCACGGCGACCCGCTGCCCGGCGTAGCACGAGAGGTCGGTGTGGTGGCTGGTGTGCGACACGGGGGCGTCGGGGCCGGGACCTTCGGGCGCCAGGCGGCGCAACTCCTCGGGGACGTGGGCGAGTCCGTTCAGACCGGTGGCCACGACGACTGCCGCGGCGGCCAGTTCCCTCCCGTCGGACAGCCGGACCGCGAAGCCCGCGGTGGTCCCGTCCCGGTCGAGGGACACCACACGGGCCGGATCGACGTCACCGACGTACTGCTTCTGGAACCACTGCCCGTAGCGTACGAACACGTCGCACGGAATCGGCGTCAGCTCGGTCAGCTCCGGCTCGCCCTGGCGCCGGCGGAAGTCGGCGAGCCGCGCGCCCGGTTCGGGTGCGGACAGATCGGTGGCCGCCGGTGTCGACTTCAAGAACATCCCGGTGGCCATGGCATGCCGCCAACTGCCCATCACCTCCCCGAAGACGAGCACCGGCACCCCGGCCGCCCGTAGGTGCGCGGCCACCGACAGTCCGTACGGTCCCGCCCCGACCACGACGACCGGAAGCCTTCCGCGTCCGGTGAACACCCGCTCAGGGGTGGGGTGTTGACCCGGAAGAGACTGCGTCATGCATCCCCCTGCTGGTCCGCTCGCCGCCTTTCCCCCGGGCGGCGCGACACGTAGGGATGGTGCGACCGCCGCCGCACGCGTCCCCCCTCCGTCGCCGAGTGTGACCCGCCGCCCGTCACCGGCGTGCGGAATCGGCGCACGTTGCCCGAAACATGGTCGAACCGTATGAGGTGCATTGCCTTGCCGCGCGCCCCCGTCGGAACTACCTGGCCACCGTCGCGATCACGTGCTCGTCCGCTTCATACTGACAGTCATGCGCGTGCTGGGCGTGAGCAACGAGGCCGAGATGGTCGCCTGCTTCCTGGGTGGCGAGCTGTCCAGCGAGCGGTTCGGCGGTGACATCCGGTCCCGCCTGGTGGCATGCGGGCAGACCGAGGAGTTGATCACTCGTCCGGACCTCTCCGACGCCGGAGCGAACGCCGCACGTCGCGCCCTGCTCGCGGCGACGCGCGGGTACGGCGAGGACCGTGAGCTGTTCGAGAACTTCCCGGCTCGTGTCACCTGGACCAGGGCGGTGCTCTCCGCTGCCGAGGTGGCCCAGGTGCGTTACATGAACTATTCCTACTGGGTGGAACTGTCGGGTGGCAGCCGTCGGCCGGCCGATGCGGCCGGACGCGTCAGGGCAGGCGTCCGGGCGTTCGACGTGCCCAACGAACGGTTCGTGAAAGCCGCTCGTGCGCTCACGAGAGGGGAGCGGTTCTCGCCTCTGATCCTTGTCGGCGAAGGACACGAGCGGTTGGTGTGTCTGGAAGGCCACCTGCGCCTGACCGCCTACGCCCTGGCCGGTTTCCCGGCCGACGTCGAGTGCCTGGTGGGCACCGCGCCGGCCATGGGACGCTGGGCGCAGTAGGCCGACGACGACGCGCTGGCCGCCGAGGTGGACCGGATCACCGCCCTCGTGGCCGCCGCCCAGCAGCCCGACGGCTACCTCAACACCTGGTTCCAGCTCAAGGAGCGGGGCAGGCCTGGGCCAACCGCGCCGACGGCCGCATGCGGGCCTGGCTGCCCACGTCCTGAACCCGCCACCCGCCACCCGCCGCACGGTCCCGCCGAGCGGGGTGACGGTGTGTCGTGAAGCCAGTCGGGTGATCGACGGGCCGGTCCCGGGCTCGGGTGCGGCCTGTGGTGGGCTCGGCCGGAGAGACTGCCGCCATCCCAGTGGAGGTGGCGAACAGGATGCTCAGCGACACAACAACGACGCTCGTGGCCGAGCGGCCGCTCGTGGCGGAGGTCGTCGCCGGCGCACCGCGCGTGGCGGAGATCGCGGCGCGGTGCGCCGGGGAGACGGAGGCCGCCCGACGGCTCGCGCCCGAGGCGGTCGAGGCGGTGCGGGAGGCCGGGTTCGCCCGGCACTTCGTGCCCGCCGCCTACGGCGGTGCCGAAGGCCGTTTCACGGACATGACCTCGGCGGTCACGGTGGTCGGCCAGGGCTGCGCCTCGGCTGCCTGGGCCGCCTCGCTGTCCGCGTACGCGGCCCGCTACGGTGCCTTCCTGCCCCTGGAGGGACAGGCCGAGATCTGGGCCGACGGACCGAACGCCCTGATGGCGGGCGCGCTCATGCCGGCCGGCAAGGCCGAGCCCGTGGCCGGCGGCTGGCGGCTCAGCGGCGAGTGGAAGTACATCAGCGGAGTCCGCTTCGCGGACTGGGTCTTCGCCTGCTCCGCCGTACCCAACGGTCAGCCGGGTCCCGACGGACGCCCTGAGGTGCGGTTCTTCGCGGTGCCGCGGGCGGACGTCACCGTGAAGGACACCTGGTTCACGATGGGCATGCGCGGGACCGGCAGCGACACCATGGTCCTGGACGACGTCCTCGTACCCGAGCACCGCACGCTGTCGAGGTTCGACATCAACGCGGGCCGGGCCACCGCTTCCGAGGCCCGCTGCCACACCGTCCCGGTGGACGCCCTGAACGCCCTGCCCCTCGCCGTTCCGGTGCTCGGGGCCGCCCGGGGGGCGCTGCGCGTCGGCACCGAGCAGACGGTTCTACGGGTCGACCGGCGGGGCGTGCCGGTGCGGGAGAAGCCGCCGGCGCAGATCGAGCTGGCCCGCTCGGCCGCCGAGGTGGACGCCGCCGAACTCCTCATGCAGCGGGCCGCCAGAGTTGCCGACGGCATCGAGCAGACCCGGGAGGGCGAGGCGCCGGTCCGCGGGCCGCGGGACCTCGCGCTGGCCGTGGAACTGCTGGTCGCGGCCGTCGACCGGATCTTCAAGTCCGGCGGGACCACGGCCCACTTCGAGTCCGACCCCGTCCAGCGGTTCTGGCGGGACGTCAACACCGCCGCCTCCCATGTGATCTTCGACTTCGAGACCACCGGGGCGGCCTTCGGCGCCTGGGCGCTCGGCGCCGAGGGCACGGAGCGCGGGCGCTGACTCGGCAGGGGTGGCGGCGGCGCGCCTGCCGCCACCCCGCGACGGGTAGCCTCCCGTGATGAGCGAGCTGCGCAGACGACTGCGCGTACTGCCGGGCCGCTTCGGCGTGGCCCTGCTGGAAGACGGGGCGCATCCTGTGGACGAGAGCTGGTTCGCGGCTGTTCGCGGACCGGAGGGGCTCACCGTCGTACAGGAGGTGCGCCCAGGCGAGCAGACGCGGGACGACTGGGCGGGGCTGTACGGCGACGACGCCCACGATCTGGACGCGCCGGGCATGCTGGCCGCTGTCGTGGGGCCCCTCGGGGCGCGGGGCATCCCGGTGTTCGTCGCCTCCACCTACCACTCGGACGTGATCCTCGTACCGCACGCGCGGCTGGCGGAGGCGCTCACCGTACTCACGAACGCCGGTCACGAGGTGACCGGCCCTGCCTGAGCCGGGGGCCGTCAGCCGCACGGGCCACCTCCACACCGTCGCGGGACTCCCGGGCCCGCGCGCCGGCGCCGGCGACCACGGGGCGCCCGCGGGCGCGGGCCGCCTCGGTCACCACCCCACCGGCGCGGCCGACGCGGATGTGGCCCGGGGACGCCAACTGCCGGGCGACGGAAGAGGATCCGGCGTGGGTGACCGGCACGACGGGTGTGGCGCCCGTCCGGGGGCGCATGACCACCGAGCGTATTGCTGCTCCAGTAGCTTTCGCCGGGTGCGTTAGCTTCTCGACTCCGTCTGGAATCACCAGCTGTCGCTCAGCGAAACCGCCGGAGAGTCACGCATGCCCCGACAAGCGCCGTATCTCGCGATGGCCGACGCGCTGCGCGCCCGCCTTCTCTCGGGGGAATGGGACGTCGGACAGCGCCTGCCGTCGCGGGCACGGCTCGCCGAGGAGTACGGGGTCGGGCGCAATGTCGTGCAGCGGGCCATGGACCGGTTGATCAGCGACGGTCTCCTCGAGGGGCGTGCCGGCTCGGGCACCTACGTCCGCGTGCCGCGCGAGCGCCTGCGGCTGGTCCGCTCGCGGCACCAGGAACGCCGGGGCGGCGCCCCCTTCCACGCCGGCACCCGGGAGCCGGGCAGGGCCGACGCCTGGGACGCGCACAGCCAGGTGCGCGTCCCCGCTCCGCAGGCCATCGCCGAGCGCCTCGCCATCAGCCCCGGGGAACCCTGCGTCACCACGCACTACGAGTTCCTCGCCGGCGGGCAGCCCGTGCAGCTCTCCGCATCCTGGGAGCCGATGGCCCTCACGGACGGAACGCCGATCGTGCTGCCCGAGAGGGGACCCCTGGCGGGACAGGGCGTGCCCGCGCGGATGCGTTCGATCGGCGTGGTCATCGACACCGTGGTCGAACTGCCGCGCCCGGCCCGCGCCACCCAGGAGCAGGCTAACCTGCTCGGCATCGGCGTCGCAGACCTGGTGCTCCAGATCGAGCGGACCCTCTACGACGCGGACGGACGCCCGGTGGAAACCGCCGACATCGTCATTCCGGACGTACGCCGGGCCGTCGTCTACGCGTTCGGGGCCGAACGGTGAGTCCGAGGTCCACCCCCTCGCGGCTCGGGCTCTTGCGCGATCCGGATTTCAGGCGGCTGTCCGCCGCCACGGCGCTGGGCCAGCTGGGCGACCGCATCATTTTCCTGGCTCTGCCGCTGGTGGGAATCGTGGCCTTGAACGCCGACGAATTCCAGGTCGGCATGCTGACCGCGATGACCACGGCGGGCTCGCTCCTGGTCGGGCTGCCGGCCGGCGCATGGGTGGACCACATGCGGAAGCGCTCGGTCATGATCAGCACCGATCTGGTGCGCGCGCTGCTCCTGCTGTCGGTACCGCTGGCGTGGTGGGCGCACCTGCTGACGATCCGGTGGCTCTACGCACTGGCTCTGGCACACGGCCTGCTGACCGTCTTCTTCGATGTCGCGTACGTCAGCTGTCTGCCGCATCTGGTGGGGCGCGACCACCTGGTGGAGGGAAACGCGAAACTCTCGGCCATACGCTCGGTGACCAGCATCGGCGGGCCGGCGGTGGCGGGCCCGCTGGTCGGCTGGTTCGGGGCCCCGTGGCGCTGGTGGCGAGTTCGGTCGGAATGGCCGCATCGGGGCTCATCACCATCGGCATCCGCTCGCGGGAGGAGCGGCCCGAGCCGGGCGAGCACCGCGCATGGTCGCGAGACATCACAGAAGGGCTGAAGTTCGTTCGCCGGCATCCCGCCCTGCTGGCGACCATGACGGGGGACGCGATGTTCAACCTCTTCCTGATCATGTACCAGACCATGTTGCTGGTCTTCCTGGAGAGGAATATCGGCCTCGGGTCCTTCGCCATCGGACTCGTCCTTTCGGGCATGGGCTGTGGTGCCCTGTTGGGCGCCCTGCTGGCGGGCCGGCTCGCGCGCCGGCTCGGGCAGGGCCGGGTCATCTGGCTGGCACCGCTGGTGACCTGTCCGCCGACCGCCCTGATGCCGCTGGCGCGGCCGGGCTGGAGCGTGTGGGCGGCGGCGATCGGGCTCGCCGCCCTCTCCCTGGGCGGAGTCGTCAGCTTCGTGGCCCAGTCGAGCCTCCAGCTGGCCCTGACACCGGACCGGCTGCTGGGCCGGATGAGCGCGACGGCCCGGTTCGTGTCCTGGGGCGGTATTCCGCTGGGGGGAGTCCTCGGCGGAGTCTCGGGTTCGGTGTGCGGGGCGACGGTCACGCTGTGGATCGGCGCGGTGGGCATGACGCTGAGCTTCCTGCCCGGCCGCCGGGTCTGGTCCGGGTGCCGTGCCGGGTCTGCCGTTCACGGCGCAAGCCCAGGTGGAACCATGTGATGTCATGCGTGCTGCCTACATTGAGAAGCTGGGTTCCGCCGACGTCATCCGGTACGGCGAGGTGCCGGCACCGGTGCCCGGTCCCACCGACGTACGGGTGAACGTCCTGGCCACGGCGGTCAACCACGTGGACACGTTCGTCCGTTCGGGGCTTTTCCCCACCCAGCTGGCCTTCCCCTTCGTCGTCGGCCGCGACCTGGTCGGAACGGTGGCCGAGGTGGGGCCCGGCGTCACCGGGTTCCGGGTCGGGGAACGGGTGTGGTGCAACAGCCTCGGACACGAGGGCCGGCAGGGCGCGGCGGCGGAGCAGGCGGTGGTGGCGGCCGACCGGCTGTACCACCTGCCCGACGGCGTCGACCCCTGTGCCGCCGTGGCGGTCCTCCATCCGGGGGCGACCGCGTACCTGGCGCTGTTCACGCACGGGCGCCTGAGCGTGGGTGAGACCGTGGTGGTCGCGGGAGCCGCGGGCCAGGTGGGCAGTGCGCTGGTGACGATGGCGGCGCGGGCCGGCGCCCGTGTCCTCGCGACGGCCGGCGCACACGACGCGTCGTACTGTGCGGAGTCGGGCGCGGCCGAGGTGTTCGACTACCGTGCCCCGGACCTGGCCGCGAGGATCCGCGCCGCGGCTCCGTCGGGCGTCGACCTCTACCTGGACACCGCCGGCGTCAACGACCTGGAGACCTCCGTCGAGCTGCTCGCCCGGCGGGGCCGCATCGTGCTGCTGGCCGGCGCCGGCACCCGCCCCGTGCTGCCCGTCGGCCCGCTGTACATGAACGACCGCTCCGTCGTGGGGTTCGTGATCTCCCACGCGACCTCCGACGAACTCGCCGAGGCCGCCGGGTACCTCAACGATCTGCTCGGCCGGGGTGCCCTGCACCCGCGCCGGATCGAGGTGCTCCCGCTGAGCGCGGCCGCCGGCGTGCACGCCAGGCTGGAGCGGGGCGAGCTGCGCGGACGGCGCGCGGTCCTGCGCACGGACGTCGACGGCTGACCGCCTGCGGTACCGGGCGTCCGCCCCAGGGGAGCTGCTGCCGGATCTCCCGGTGAGTGAACCGATCTCCACCTGATAGCGTCTACGTACCTGTAGACGTTCATGTTTCGGACGGCTGCGAGTCATCTGTACGTCCACTCGGTGCCCCCCTGCCTTCTCTGGGGCGCACCTCGCACGTGAACCACGGCCCGGAGATCCGCTTGATGACGACTTCCTCCCCGACTGCCCAGGCGCTCGACGGCGCGGCCATCGACGGCGGCCTGTACACCGAGGTCACCGACTTCGCCCGGCACACGCACTGGCTGAACGGGATCGCGTCGGCGTACGGCACGTACGGCTTCGCAGTCTTCGTGCTGCTCCTGCTGATCGCCTGGTGGCGGGCCCGGCGCCAGGGGAGTGCCGCGATGGCCGCCGTGCTGGCCACGCCGTTCGTCGTCGTCCTCGCCTATGTGCTCAACAGCGGGATCAAGGTCGTCTTCCAGGAACCGCGGCCGTGCCGCGCGCTGCCCCACGACTTCCTCATCGAGGCGTGCCCGGCCCCCGACGACTACGCCTTTCCCAGCAACCACACCACCGTCGCCTTCGCCTTCGCGGTGGCACTCGTCCTCCTCAACCGGTGGCTCGGTTCCGTCGCCCTGCTCGCAGCCGTCGTGATGGCGGCCTCACGCGTCTACGTCGGTGCCCACTACCCGCACGACGTCGCGGTGGGAGCCCTGGTCGGCAGCGTCGTCGCCCTCGTCGGGATCCTCGTGGCACGCCGCTTCGCGCCACCCTTGGTGGACCGGCTGCGCGAGGGAGCGCTGCGCCCGCTGCTCGGCTCGTAGGGTCGGAGCCGCCGCGAGCGCCGGGAGGTCGTACACGGCCGTGCGCGTCGCAGCCCCGGCGCCGAGCCGGGACCGTCCGGTCCGGCGCTACGGTCGATGGACCGGGCGTTGCCGGCACGGGAACCCGGGGACGGCTCCGTGCGGCGGCAGCGCGGGAAGGCCGTGGGCATGACCGGACCCGCCTCGCGTGGCGCCGCGGACGCCGCGCACCCCTGGCAGTGGCCGGACGACCCGTACACCGTCCGCCCGCCCTGGGGGAGCGGACACCCCCCGTCGGCCTTTCTCGGCCTCGCCCGGTCCGGCGCCGTCCGGGGACGGGTCCTGGACGTCGGCTGCGGGACCGGGGAGCACGTGCTCATGTGCGCCGGCCTCGGCCTCGACGCGACCGGCATCGACCTTGCGGCCACCGCTCCGCGCACCACCGGGGACAAGGCGCGTCGGTACTGCGCCCACGCCCGGTTTCCGCACCACGACGCACGCAGTCCGGCGGACCTGGGGGAGCGGTTCGACACGGTGCTGGACTGCGGCATGCTCCATCTGCCGGATCCGGACGACCGCCCGGCCTTCACCGCGGGCCTGCGAGCGGTGCTGCACCCCGGCGGCCGTTCCTTGCCGCTGTGCTTCAGCGACCGGGAGCCCCGGACCCTCGGCACCGCGGGCCCGCACCGGCTGACGCGGGACGACCTCACGGACACGTTCGCCGACGGCCTGCACGTCGACTGCACGGTGCCCGCCACCATCGAGATCATCCTGGACGGGCCGGCATCCAGGCCTGGCTCGCCGCGATGACGAGGGAACGGGCCCGCTAGACTGCCCGGGTTCGTATGTGAGCCGGAGCCGCGAAGCAGGGGAGGTGGGGTTGATGACCGCGTTCGAGGCCACCCTGCGCAGTGCCCGGGTCTCCCTCACGTCCCGGGCCGTGGCCTGACCTCGTTCTGTCCGCCCTTGCCGGGAGCGTGAGCCCGCGGGGCCCCGTACGAACACAGCGAAACGGAACCTCATCCCTCATGCGTCACCACTGGATCACGCGTGCCGAGACCGGCACCGACATCTCCGCCGTCCGTGAGATCAACCTGACCGCGTTCCCCACCGCCGAGGAGGCCGACCTCGTCGACGCCCTGCGCGGGGACCCGGCCGCGTGGATCGAGGGGCTGTCCGTCGTCAGCACCGACGACGACGGCACGCCGGTCGGACACGCCCTGCTGACCCGTTGCCACATCGACGACGTCCCGGCTCTGTGTCTGGCGCCCGTCGCCGTACGCCCCGCCCACCAGCGCACCGGCGCCGGTACGGCAGCCGTACGCGCCGTCCTTTTGGCCGCCGGGGACCTGGGCGAGCGGTACGTCGTCGTGCTCGGACATCCGGCGTACTACCCGCGCTTCGGCTTCACCCGGGCCTCGGCCCACGGCATCGGCATCAGCATCGATGTTCCGGACGAGGCACTGATGGCCCTCGCCCTCGGCGACGGCCATCCGCTGCCCAGCGGCACCGTCCGCTACGCCGCCCCGTTCGGCATCTGACCCGCCCCGCCGGGCGGGGGCAGCCCGGCCCCCGCCCGGCTCAGCCCGCCTGCCCGGGGACGGCCCCGAACGTCGCCGGGCAGCGGGCGTACACCCTGACGTCACCGGCCGTCCGCCCGAGTGCGGCAGTGTGGCCGTGTGACGTACGACCCCATAGCGTCCGTGGACGCGCTCATGACCCTGCTGGCCGACTGCGAGGATGTCTGGGACACGCCGGACCGGTCGGGTGATCCCGTGGACATCCTCGACCACGGTCTCCAGGTCGCCGCCGTGCTGGCCGAGCGCCACCCGGACGACGAGGAACTCCAGGTGGCCGGGCTCGTCCACGACATCGGCCACTACCTGGTGCCCGCCGATGAGGAGGGGCACGGCCGGCATGCCGCGACGGCGGTCGAGGGGCTCCTGGGGGCGCGGGTCGCCCGGCTCGTCGCCGCGCACATCCCGGCCAAGCGCTATCTGGCGGTGGCCGACCCGCAGCTCGTGCTGTCACCGGAGAGCGCCCGCACACTCGGCTGCCAGGGCGGACCCATGACCCCGCAGGAAGTCGCCGCCTTCGAGGCGGATCCCGACTTCGCGTCGGCCGTCGCCCTGCGTCGCGCCGATGACGCGGGGAAGGTGGTGGGTCTTCGGGCGGCGCCGTTGGAGTCGTGGCGTCCGGTGGTGCGTCGGGTCGCGGCCGGGCGTTAGCCGGACGCGGGGACCCGGGCGGGACCGGATCCGGCGTTCAGGGCGAGCACGGCGAAGGTGGCCAGCCAGTGGCCCGTCGTGAAGTCGTCGCGGGTCACGGCGGGCAGCCCGGCCGCCAGGTGGGCCTCGGCCGCCTCCGTCAGGCGGGTGCGGACCGGGCCCTCGGGCAGTGCCCCGGCGATCGAGCGGAGCGCGGCCGCCTTGCTGAGGGTGAGGCCCAGCAGGTGGCCGATCTGCGGGTCGGCGGGGTCGGAGACGGCGGGCACCTCAAGCGGCGGGCAGGGCGCGCCGGTGCGCAGCGCGGGCAGGAAGCCGTCGAGCCACCGCGCGAACCGCCCCGCGTCCAGCACCCTGCGCATCGCGTCCGCCTCGGTCAGCGCCGGGGACAGGAAGTCCTGGCCGGAGGGTTCCCAGTGCACGGGAGCGTCGTGGTCGTCGGCGAACCAGGCCAGCAGACGCTGTCGTACGGCCTCGGCTGTCGCGGTGGACAGCTCGCCCGTGTCGAGCAGGAGCCCGAGGGCGAAGGCGCTGTTGGGGTGGTTGCCGTGGCGCACGGGATACGTGGCCTTGGGGAGCCACTCGGCCAGCAGGGCTTCGACGGCGGCGGTTCCCGGTGCCAGGGCCTTGGTCCAACGGGCGCCTGCCGCACCCCCGTACGCCCGGCATTCGGCGGCGAGCGCCATCAGCCAGGCCCAGCCGTACGGCCGCTCGAAGGAGGGGCGAGCCCGCAGGTAGGCGGCCTCGGTCGCGATGTTCCCGTAGGTGAGGTGCCGGTCGAGGACGGCCAGGGCCGGCGCGGTCTCCGGGAAGGCGGGCGCGTCTGGGTGGCGGCGTAGCAGACGGACCAGCAGCCAGTGCATATGGACCGCGGAGTGCCAGTCGTAGGCGCCGTGGAAGGCGGGGTGCAGGGCTCTCGGCCGTACCTCCTCGTCCGGTGAAGTCATCAGATGGGTCAGGGAGTGGGGGTACTCCCGCATGACGTTCGCGAGGGCGATCCGGGCGAAGGGGGCCGCGTGGGCGGTGAGCGGCATCAGTGGGTGGCTCCCTCGGTGACCCTCAGGTCCTGGCCGGCGGGGGTGGTGGCCGCGGCGCCCAGCAGGGCGCGCAGGCCGCGCGCGACCGTGGCGGGCTCCAGGGCCGGGGCGGTGCCGTCGGTGATCTGCTCCGGCGCCCACGGCACGTGCACGAAACCGCCCCGGACGTGCGGGAGTTCGGTGGCGATGAGATGGCCGAGGCCGTACGCGACGTGGTTGCAGACGAACGTGCCGGCCGTGTGCGAGACGGCGGCCGGGACCCCGGCCGCGCGCAGGGCGGCGACGCAGGTCTTCACGGGGAGGGACGAGAAGTACGCGGCGGGGCCGTCCGGGACCACGGGCTCGTCGACGGGCCTGCGGCCCGCGTTGTCGGGGATCCGCGCGTCGTCGAGGTTGATGGCGACGCGCTCGACCGTGACACCGGGGCGGCCGCCCGCCTGGCCCAGGCACAGGACCAGGTCGGGGGCCGAGGCGCGGACGGCCGCGCGCAGTACCTCGACGGACTCGCCGAAGACACAGGGCAGTTCGGTGGCGGTGACCGTGAGCCCCGCGGGCGGCTCGGCGGCCACGAGCGAGGCCGCCTGCCAGGACGGGTTCACACTCTGGCCGTCGAAGGGGGCGAAGCCGGTGACGAGCACACGGGTCATGGCACTTCCTTCACGAGGAACACAGGGGCAGGAGCCGGCACGGGTCAGAACGCGCAGAGCGCCATGATCACGGTGGAGCAGACCAGCAGCGCGAGCGCCGTCGGGATCTGGGCCTTGATCGGGCCGTACTGGTCCTTCAGTTCGAGCAGGGTGGCCGGGACGATGTTGAAGTTGGCGGCCATCGGGGTGCACAGCGTTCCCGAGAAACCGGCCAGCATGCCGATCGCGAGGACCGCCGGCTCGTCGCCGTGCATCTGCTCGATCAGGACCGGCCAGCCGATCGCCGCGGTCATCACCGGGAACGCCGCGAACGCGTTGCCCATGATCACGGTGAACAGGAACATGCCGACGCAGTACGCCACCACGGCGAGGTACGTGGAGTTGTCCGGCAGGACGTCGTGCACGATCTTGCCGACCTGGGTGCCGACCCCGGCCAGCGCGAAGATCGAGCCGAGGACGGCGAGGAGCTGGGGCAGCAGCAGCGCGGAGCCCATCGCCTCCAGCATGGAGCGGCCGGAGTGCAGCGGTACGGACAGCTTGCGCTCGCCGGTGACCAGCATGCCGACGACGAGCGCGACCAGGCAGCCGAGGCCGAGCCCGATGAGGGTGGCCTTGCCCGTCTCGAACAGGCCGGACGTGTCGAGCAGGGAGGCGCACACGATGGCGACGAGCGGGATCGTCAGCGCGGGGATGAAGATCTTGCTGCCGAGCCGGCTCGCGGAGGCCTCGCGTTCCTCGGCGGTGCTGGTGACGGGCTCGCCCTTGCCGAGGAAGTTGAAGCCGGCGAGCACGATGAGGGCGAGGACGGCGACGCCGAGCGGTTCGGCGGGCAGGGTCCAGCCGCCGCCCGGCGCCGTGGCGTTGGCGACTCCGGTGCCGTAGGGGAAGGTGAGCCCGAGCAGGCCCCAGAAGGCGGCGGAGGTCCAGCGCCTGGGATTGCTGCGGTCGGCGGCCATCTGCACGGCCATGACGACGAAGACGAGGCCCATCAGCCAGTAGAGCCATTCGACCTTGATCACTTGTCGGTTCCCTTCGGCAGCGGCAGCTCGTGTTCGGCGTGGGCGAGTGCCATCTCCCGCTGCAACTGCCGGTCCAGGAGCAGCAGTCGGGCGCCGTGGACGAGGAAGGCGCACACGGCGAGCGGGACCGCCCACAGGGCCAGCTGGGTGGGTTCGAGACTCTGGTGGTACGTCGAGTTCACGAAGCCGGTGATCAGCAGGATCGAGCCGATCGCGATGAAGCAGTCCTCGCCGAAGAAGAGGCCCACGGTGTCGGCGGACGCGGCGTAGGAGCGCACCTTCTCGCGCAGGCGGTCGGGCAGCGCGGCGCCCGTCGTGCGTTCGGCGGCGGCCTCGGCCATGGGCGCGACGAGCGGCCGTACGGTCTGCGCGGGACCGCCGATGCTGTTGAGGCCGAAGGCCGCGGTGATCTGACGGACCAGCAGATAGACGGCGAGGAACCGGCCGGCGCTGAGGCCGGCCAGCCGGCCGATGAGCCGGCGGGCCTGTTCGCGCAGGCCGTAGCGCTCCAGCAGGCCGATCACCGGCAGGACGACGGCGAAGACGGTGACCGAGCGGCTGTCGGCGAAGGACCGGCCGAAGGCCGCGAGGACCTCCCGCGGGTCCATCCCGCCGATCAGCCCGGTGAAGACACCGGCGACGCCCACGACGAGGACGGGATTGCGGCGCGTGACGAATCCGAGGATCACCACGACCACGCCGAGGAGAACGATCATGCGGCGGCCTTCTTCACGCGTGACGGGGCAGGACGCCCGGGCGACGCGGATCCGGGGTTCCGGGTCCGTGGATGGATGCACGGACCCTAGGGGATCGTTGAACGATCGAACAAGGGTTGGAGCAGAAAAATCGATGTCTTGTCGGATCGTTCAACAATCGACTACGTTCGGAAGGTGATCGACCTCAACGCGGACCTCGGTGAGGGCTTCGGCCGCTGGACCCTCACCGACGACGACGCCCTGCTCTCCGTCGTGACCAGCGCCAACGTCGCCTGCGGCTTCCACGCGGGCGACCCCAGCGTGATGCGCCGCGTCTGCGACCTCGCCGCCGAGCGCGGCGTACGGATCGGCGCCCAGGTCTCCTACCGTGATCTGGCCGGCTTCGGCCGGCGCGCCATGGACGTGCCCGGCGACGAACTGGCGGCCGAGACGGCCTACCAGATCGGGGCACTGCGCGTCTTCGCCCAGGCGGCCGGTGCCGAGGTGGCGTACGTCAAGCCGCACGGCGCGCTCTACAACCGCACCGTGCACGACGCCGACCAGGCCGCGGCCGTGGTCGCGGGCGTGAAACTGGCCGGCGGGACGCTGCCGGTGCTCGGCCTGCCCGGGTCACGGCTGCTCGCCGCCGCCGCGGACGCGGGCCTGACGGCCGTACCCGAAGCCTTCGCCGACCGTGCCTACACGCCCGCGGGCACGCTCGTGCCGCGCCGCGAGCCGGGCGCCGTGGTGAGCGACGAGGACGCGGTGGTCCGGCGCGCGCTGGCGTTCGCGGTGGACGGCGCCGTCGAGGCCGTGGACGGTACGACCGTGCCGGTGGCCGCCCGCTCCCTGTGTGTGCATGGCGACACCCCGGGCGCGGCCCGGATCGCCGCCCGGGTGCGCGCGGCCCTGCAGGCGGCCGGGGTCGAGGTCGGGGCCTTCGCATGACCGCCGGCCGGCCCCTCTCGGTGCGCCCCGCCGGGCGGCACGCACTGCTCGTCGAACTGCCGGACGCCGAGCACACCGGGGCCTTCCACGCCGAACTGCTGCGGCGGCGCGCCGCGGGCACCCTGCCGCCGGTCGAGGAGATCGTGCCCGGGGCGCGGACCGTACTCCTGGACGGGGTCCCGCAGCCCGAGCAGCTGGCCCGCCGGATGGCCGGCTGGGACATACCGGCCCGCCCCGCCGACGACGGGGGAGTCGTGGAGATCCCGGTACGGTACGACGGCCCCGACCTGGCCCAGGTGGCCGCCCTGTGGCAGGTCGGCAGCGACGAGGTCGGCGCCCTGCACGCCTCGTACACCTACCGCGTCGCCTTCTGCGGATTCGCCCCCGGCTTCGGCTACCTCACCGGCCTGCCGGCCCGGCTGCACCTGCCGCGCCGCGACACGCCCCGCACCCGGGTGCCGGCCGGTGCCGTGGCCCTCGCCGGTCCCTACAGCGCGGTGTACCCGCGCGCCACCCCCGGCGGCTGGCAGCTGATCGGCACGATGGCGGACCCGGCCCCGCTGTGGGACCTCACCCGCGACGAACCGGCGCTGCTCACCCCGGGCACGCGCGTACGGTTCGTGGCCGAGAGCGGTGCGTCGTGACCGTCAGGCTCACCGTCGTACGACCCGGCGCCCTCACCACGGTCCAGGACCTCGGCCGGCGCGGTCACGCCCACCTGGGCGTCCCCCGCTCCGGCGCCCTCGACGCCCCCGCCATGGCCCTGGCCAACCGGCTGCTGGGCAACGCCCCCGGCGCCGCCGTCCTGGAGGCCACCCTGACCGGCTGCGCCCTGCGCCCCGACCACACCGTGACCGTCGTGGTCGGCGGCGCGCCCTGCCCGGTGACGGTCGACGGGCGCCCCGCGGCCTGGGGAGCGCCCGTACGCGTGCCCGCCGGTGCCGTCCTGGACGCGGGCGGTGTGACGGCGGGCGTACGGGCGTACGTCGCCGTCGCCGGCGGCATCGCCGTCGAGCCCGTCCTGGGAAGCCGCTCCACGGACCTGCTCTCCGGACTGGGCCCGGCACCGCTGCGCGCGGGGGACGTCCTGCCGCTGGGCGTACCGGGTTCCCCGGAGGTGCCTGCCGACCTCGCCCCCTGGCCCGCACCGCCCCCCGAACTGACCCTGCCGGTGCGGCTCGGCCCCCGCACCGACTGGTTCACCCCGGCGGCACTGCGCACCCTCACCTCGGCGACGTACCGTGTGTCGCAGCACAGCAACCGCATCGGCCTGCGCACCGAAGGGCCGCCGCTGGAGCGCGTGCCGGGCGGCGAGCTGCCCAGCGAGGGCATGGTGCTCGGCGCGGTGCAGGTGCCCCCCGACGGACGCCCGGTGGTGTTCCTGCACGACCACCCGACCACGGGCGGCTACCCGGTGATCGGCGTCGTCGCGGAGACCGCCCTGGCGGCGGCCGCCCAGGCCGCGGCGGGGACGCCGGTCCGCTTCACCCCGGGCTGACCCACCCGACCGCGCCTCCTGCTGGGCCCCGGCCGCGACGTGCCGGGCGCCCGGCACGGGGCGATGCTGTAACCGTGGGTCCTCGTGTCCCCGTCCGTCGGATCGCGGCGGACTACGCTGCCTCGGGCCGACGGGCGGTGCGCGTGACGCTGGTCGCCGCGGCCGGTTTCTACCTCTTCCGCTACGGCCTCGACCGCCCGACCGCGGCCACCTACGCCCTGTTCACCACCGTGTCCCTGGGCGGCATCGCCAGGACCCCCGGCACCGGGCGCCAGCGCGCCGCGCTGGAACTGCGCCTGCTCCCGGTGTGCTGGCTGCTCGTCGTCGTCGGCACCTGGCTGTCCGTGCGGACCTGGAGCGCCGTCGTCGGCATGCTGGTGGTCGGCTTCCTGCTGGCCTTCGCCGCCGTGGGCGGCCCGCGCCTGGCGGGAGCGGCACCGGGCCTGCAACTCCTCTACATCCTCCCGTCCTTCCCGCCCTACGCCCCCGGCACGATCGGCGAGCGTCTGGCCGGGACGACCACCGGACTGGTGCTGCTCGTGGCCGCCGAGGCGCTGCTCTTCCCCGAGCCAAGCCCGCCGCCGTACCAGGAGCGGGCCGCCCGCGCGGCAGGTATGGCCGCGCACTGCGCGACCCTCCTCGCCGCACCGCCCCACGCCCTGACCGACGCGGACGCCCGGGCGGCCCAGGAGACCGGCCGCAGGCTGCGGTCCCAGACCGTGCCGGAGGCGGAACGCCCGGCCGGGCCGGGGATGCGCGACCGTGCCCTCGCGCACACCGGCCTCGCCGCCCGGACCCTCCTCAGCCGCCTCGCCCAACTGCCCGCCCCGCCGGGCGGACACCTCGGACCCGAGGTCACCGCCGTACTGCACGCGACGGCACGGCTGGCCACGGCGACCGAGATGTGCCTGAGCACCGGGCCGTCGCCGGTGGCCCCGTACGAGGACCTGGTCGCGGCACGCGCCCACCTGTCGGCCGTCTCCGCCGGCCCGGCGCCCCCTACGGCATCCGCGCCCGTCCCCGGAGCCCGCACACCGCAGTTCGCGCCCGCCGTGCTGCGCCGGCACGCGGCCGTGCTGGAGATCGCCGACGCCGCCCTCGCCATGGGCGGGGCCGCCGACCTTGCCGCACACGGCCGGCACGCCTCCGTGGAGATCGTCCAGGGCCGCTTCTGGTACGCCACGAGCCGGGCACCCGTCCTGTGGTGGCACCGGGTGCGCGGCCACGCCGGGCGCAGGTCGGTGTTCTTCCAGAACGCGGTCCGGATCGCGCTGGCGCTGACCGCGGCCCGGCTGGTGGCCGGGGTGGACACGCTGCCGCACGGATTCTGGGCCATGCTGGCGACGCTCAGTCTCACCCGGACCACGATGGGCGAGACCTGGAGCACCATCCGTGTGGCGCTCGTGGGCACGCTGGCCGGCGCCCTCGTCACCGCCGCGGCACTGGTGCTGGTCGAGGGTGACACCGCGGTCTACGCCGTCCTCCTCCCGGTGTGGATGCTGTTCGCCTTCACCGTCGGACCGGTCAAGGGTGTCGGCTGGGCGCAGGGACTGTTCACCGTGCTGGTGGCCCTGGTCTTCGCCCAACTGGAGCCTTCTTCATGGCGGTTGGCGGAAGTCAGGGTGCTGGACGTGCTGATCGGCAGCGCGATCGGCGCCGTCTTCGGTCTGCTGGCCTGGCCCCGCGGGGCCCATGACGAGATGCGGTACGCCGCGGCCGAACTCCTGCGCAGGGCGGCCGAGATCGTCGTGGCGACCGGCGCCTCGGTGGCGGGCCCCGGTATCGGAGGGCCGCCACCGCAGGCGCCCGGACACCGGTCGCTGCAACACGCGGTCGTCCTCGCCGAGTCCGCGTACGCGCAGTTCCAGAGCGAGCCGACGCCCTTCGGCGGCCCGGCCCGGGGTGCCGCGCCACGCCACATGGACTGGCAGGCGACGCTGATGGCCGGCCACCACACCCTGTGGGGGTCCGAACGCCTGCTGGAGCCGCCGCTCGCCGTGCTGGGGCCCGCGGCGGCCGAGTCCGCCGGCGGGCTCGGGGACCGGGTCGCCGCCCGGATGCTGCTCGTCTCGGCGGCGCTCGATCCCGCGGGCGACACCCCGACCGGACCGCTGCCGCCGATCGACCCGGCCCTTGCGGGGTTCACCGTCGAGCCGCCCGGCGCGCCACGCCTGTACTACGCCGCCGTCTCGTGGCTGGAGTCGCTGATGACGGACCTCGCCCGGATCGCACGCGGCAGCGCCGACACGCCCGCACAAGGCGCGTCCGGGCCGTGACGAGTGCGGCTCTTGCTGGTGCCGCGGAGCGGAGCCTGATAGGCATGGCGTGTGCGATTTGAGAGTGTCCCCATGCCGGCGGGGGTCGAGGCGCGCCCCCGGGACGTGCGCGGATATCCCGTTCCGGCGATCACCCCGTGGGAGAACGACGAGCCGCGGTTCGCCCTGACCGACTACGACCGCAGCGCCGAGTGCGCGCGGGGTCGGTTGTGTTCGGTGTGCAACCGGCCCATGCCGCAGGGACCGGTGTGGCGTGTGGTGGGGGCTGCGGAGAGCGCGGCGATCGCCGACGCGCTGGCCGCCGATCGGCCGTACCGCAACCTCGCGCCGACCCTCGAAGGCCCGGGGCACCGTGCGTGCATGCTGTACGCCTCGATGGTGTGCCCGTATCTGGCCCGGCCCAACGCCCGGCGCGGGCTGTCCGCGGCCGAACCGGACGAGATGACCGTGCACGTGGTGCGCGGTGCCGTCCGGGGCGCGATGGGCGCGGTGGTGGGCTTCGCGGAGTTCGAGTACGCCGTCACGAGCAGCCAGGTGCTGTTCCGGTTCCTGGACGTCGTGGAGTTCCTGCCGCACGACACCGCCGACGCCCACCTGGACGAACTGCGGGCCGAGCTGGCCCGGACCGCGAAGTGACCCGCACTCCGCGACCCGGACCCGCCCGGCCCGCCCGGTCGGCCGACGTCAGGGGCGGTACGCCGCCAGGCCCACCGTCGACGTGACCTTGGTGGGGTGGCCGGTGCCGTTCGCCGGCAGGGTCACCGTGCCGGACGGGGTGCGCACCGCGAGGGTCTTGCCGTCGGGGGACCAGGCCGGCTCGGTGTAGTCGGTGGTCGCGTGCGGCGTGAGGTCCTTGACGCGGTTGCCGTGCATGAAGTCCTCGACGAGGACGTGGTCGTGGCCGGCGACCGAGCGCACGAAGACGACTTCCTCGTCGTTCGGGGACAGCGCGGGCTCGGAGCCCTGGGTGAGCTTGCCGCCCTGCTGGCGCGTGTAGTCGTCACGGATGTACACGGCACCGGTGTCGACGTTGGCGTAGACCGAACTGCCGTAGTGGCCGCCCACGTTGGGCCACACGTTGCCGGTCTGCGGGATCGCCCCGCCCGGGCCCGGGTCGCCGTTCAGGGACAGCGTCTTCGGGGTGCCGTGGACGGCCTTGTCGGAGATGTACTTCAGGCGGGAGACGCCCTTGTCGCGGGCCGCGAAGATGAGATTGTCCTTGGCCGGGATGCCGGTCTGGGAGTCCTTCGCGGTCACCTGCCAGGTGGGGTGCGACCAGTTCTGGTTGCCCGGGTTCTTGGCGACGACGACACGGTGGCTGCCGTCCGGGTTGGCGATGTCCAGGTTTCCGGAGCCGTCGATGAAGGCGGCCTTCGCGCCGTTCGGGGACCAGGCGAGGTCACGGACGGTCACGCCGAAATTCACCCGGTGCCCGCCGATCAGCACGTACTTGGTGCCGTTGCTGACGGTCAGGGTCCCGTGCGAGGCGCTGGTGGCGGCCGCCGAGGCGGTGCCGGAGAGACCCAGCAGCGCGGTGCCGGTGACGGCCGCGGCCACGGCGATGGCTGCTGCGGTGGTGCGGGTTCGTGTAGTCATGGCTGAATCCCCCAGAAAAGTGGACAGGCAAGACAGAGCCTGACAGGTCACGATCATCGAACGGTCCGCTTGGTGTCACAGGGTCGTAACACGAATCAAGATCGCTTTGCGGGGCCCAGGTGCCGTGGCCGGTCCGGGCGGGTGATTGACTGCGGGCATGGATCTCGCGTCTGCGTCCGGGCCGGAGCCCGGCGCTGTCCCGGCGGCCTCGGACGCGCCCCCCTTCGACCCCGAGCTGAGCGTGGCGCTGGAGGCTCTGGGGGACGCGGTGAGGGAGCCGTTCACCCCGGAGAACCTGACCGCCCGGCAGGAGCGGGACGCCGCGGCCCGGCCCAGGCCGACCGTGGAGGCGCTACGGGCCGGCGGTCGCTTCGAGGTGGCGGAGCTGCGGGTGCCGGGAGGGCCGGGCAGTCCGGACGTCACGCTCGTGAGCGCCCGGCCCGCCGGGGTCGCCGGACCGCTGCCGCTGCTGTACTACATGCACGGCGGCGGCATGATCATGGGCAACGCCCGGTCCGTACTGCCGCAGCTGCTCCGCGCCTGGGCTGACCCGCTGGAGCTGGCCGTCATCTCCGTCGAGTACCGGTTGGCGCCCCGGACGCGGTACCCCGGACCGCTGGAGGACTGCTACGCCGGACTCGTCTGGGCGGTCGAGAACGCGGCGGCGCTGGGCATCGACGCCGGCCGTGTCATCGTCGGCGGCAAGAGCGCCGGCGCCGGACTCGCCGCGGCACTCGCCCTGCTCACCCGTGACCGCGGCGGGCCGGCCCCGGTCGGGCAACTGCTCATCTGCCCCATGCTCGACGACCGCGACGACACCTTCTCCAGCCGCCAGATGGCAGGCGTCGACCTCTGGGACCGCACCTCCAACGCGACCGCGTGGCAAGCCCTGTTGGGCGACCGGTACGGCGCCGCGGACCTGCCGCCCTACGCGGCGCCCGCCCGCGCCACCGATCTCTCGCGGCTCCCTCCGGCCTACATCGAGGTCGGTTCGGCCGAGACCTTCCGGGACGAGGACGTCGCCTACGCGAACGCCCTGTGGCAGGCCGGCGGCCAGGCCGAACTACACGTGTGGCCCGGTGCCTTCCACGGCTTCGACACCTTCGCCCCGCAGGCGGCCCTCAGCCGGGACGCCCGCGACGCCCGCACCCGCTGGCTCAGGCGCATCCTCGGGACCGGACACAGCGAGAACTGATCAAGAGCGAGGAGCACGCACGGTGCGGATCTACCTGAGCGTGGACATGGAAGGCATCACCGGCCTCGTGGACGCCGACGACGTCCAGCCCGGCGGCCGTGACTACGAACGTGGACGGCGGATGATGGCCCAGGACGTCAACGCCGCCGTCCGGGGCGCCGTCGCGTCCGGTGCCACCGACATCCTCGTCAACGACGCGCACGGCCCCATGCGCAACCTCCTGCCCGAGGACCTGGACCCCGCGGCCCGCCTCATCCGTGGCAAGCCCAAGCAGATGGGCATGCTCGAAGGCCTCACGCCCGAGCACGACGCCATGGTCTGCGTCGGCTACCACTCCCGGGCCGGCGCGCTCGGAGTGCTCAGCCACAGCTTTATGGGCCACGAGATCGAGGACATGTGGCTGGACGGCCGCCCGGTCGGCGAGATCGGGCTCGCCCACGCCACCGCGGCGGCCATCGGCGTTCCCCTGGTGGTCCTCACCGGCGACGACCGCGCCTGCGCGGAGACGGCCGAGTGGGACGCCGCAGTCACCACCGTGCCCGTGAAGTACGCCCGGGGCCGCTTCGCGGCCGAGCTGCGCCCCGCCGAGGAGGCGCGCACGGCCATCGAGGAGGCGGTCGCCGCCGCCCTCCGCGCCCCCCGGCCCGCCCTCGCGCCCCCGGCCGACCCGGCCACTCTCACGGTCCGCTGGCAGTCGGCCTCGGTGGCCGCCCTCCTGCCCGGAATCCCGGGCGTCACCTCGACGGACAGCCGGACCGTCCAGGCACAGGGCACACTGCCCAGCCTCTACCGGCAGTTCTACATATGGATGCGGGTGGCGGCCTCCCTGACCAACCAGCCGCCGTACTGCTGAGCGCCCCGGCCGAATCGGAACACGCCCTGCTGACACGGTCCATGACGGTAGGCCAGCATGAGGCATGACCGACGAACCGAGCACTCCGCGCCGTATCGCCGACGACCACGTCGCGCGGGTCGCCGCCCTCGACCCCATGATCTCGACCCGGCTCGGCCTGCACCCCGAGGACGACCGGCAGCCGGATCTGTCCCCGGAGGGCTTCGAGGCACTCGCCGACGTGGCCCGGCGCACACTCTCCGCCCTCGACGCCTGCGAGCGGTACGCCGAGAAGCACGGCACGGTGTTCGAGGACACCGAGCGCAACTGCGCCCGGCTCCTGCGGGAACGGCTGACCGCCGAACTCGCCCAGCACGAGGCGGGCGACCAGTTCCGCCAACTGCGCAACGTCAACTCGCCCCTGCACAGGGTGCGTTCCATCTTCACCCTGATGCCCACCGACACCGACGAGGACTGGGCGGCCGTGGCGGGGCGGCTGCGCAATCTGCCCGCCGCCCTCGACGGCTACCGCGCGACCCTGGCCGAGGGCATCACCCGCGGGCTGCTGTGCGCGCCCCGCCAGGTGCACGCCGTCAGCGGGCAACTCGCCGCCTGGACCGGCCAGGACGGCGGCGGAGCGAGCTGGTTCGCCACGTTCGTGGCCGGTGCGCCGGAGCGCCTCAGGCCCGAGCTGGACGCCGCCGCCGACCGGGCGACGACCGCTGCGGCCGCCTTCCGCGACTGGCTGCGGGCCGGCTACCTGCCCGCCGCGGACGGCACCCCGGACGCCGTCGGCAGCGAACGCTATCTGCGCGCGGCACGCGGGTCCACCGGAGCCGCCCTGGACCCGGCCGAGGCCTACACCTGGGCCTGGGAGGAGTTCCACCGCACATACGCCGAGATGGGAACCGAGGCCGGGCGTATCCTGCCGGGCGCCACCGTCCGCGAGACCATGGACCATCTCAACCGGCACGGCCACGCCATCACGGGCGAGGAGAACATCCGCGCCTGGCTCCAGCAGATCATGGACGAGGCGATCGACGCCCTCGACGGCACCCACTTCGACATCTCCGGCCCGATCCGCCGCGTCGAGACGCGCATCGCGCCCCCGGGCAGCTCGGGCGCCCCCTACTACACCGGCCCCAGCCTCGACTTCAGCCGCCCCGGCTACACCAACCTGCCCACGCTCGGCCAACACACCTTCCCCACCTGGGAGATCGTCAGCACCTGGTACCACGAGGGCGTGCCGGGGCACCACTTGCAGACCGCGCGCTGGACCGCCGCCGTGGACCGGCTGAGCCGGTACCAGATCAGCCTCGGCGCCGTCAGCGCCGACAAGGAGGGCTGGGCCCTGTACGCCGAGCGTCTGATGGACGAGCTGGGATTCCTCACGGACCCCGCTCGCCGCCTCGGCTACCTGGACAAACAGATGCTCCGGATCATCCGCGTGATCGTCGACATCGGTATGCACCTGGAGCTGGCCATCCCCGCCGACTCCGGCTTCCACCCGGGCGAACGCTGGACCCCGGACCTCGCCACCGCCTTCATGGCCGCCCACCACGGCAGCGACACCGCCCGCCGCACCAGCGAGATCGACCGCTACCTCGGCTGGCCCGGACAGGCCATCGGCTACAAGCTGGGCGAGCGCGCCTGGCTCCAGGGCCGCGAAGCCTCCCGACGCCGACTCGGTGCCGACTTCGACCTGCGAACCTGGCACACGAAGGCCCTCACCCTGGGCTCACTCGGCCTCGCGGACCTGGCCGACACCCTCGCATCGCTGTAGGGACCGGCGTGCGACGCAGGGCCGTCACGCGCGCCCCGCCGACGTGGCCGTGGATCCGGCTGGTGTGGCCGCAGGCGTCGATGACGAACCGGGAGCGTGCCGTGCGCGGGGTCCCCCGGTCGGTGCACTCGACACCGCGCACCCGCCCGCCCTCGGGTTCGGGCGGACGGGGCGTCATGGAGAAGGAGAACTGGCAGGGCTTGGGGGCACGGCCCCAGCGCAGCGTCCCGCCGCGTTTGAGGGTGAAGGGGACTCGCCGATCCGGTACCTGGGGAAGGTCTCCCGCTCCAGCAGCAGCACCCGGTGTCCTCGCAGGGCCACCGCCGTCGCGGCGGTCGAACCGGCGGCCCGCCGCCCACCGCGGCGAGATCGTGGTCCGACGTCATTCGAGGTCTCCTGTCCTCATGTCCGGTCACCCGTCTGCGGTCACCTGGTCAGCCAGGCGCGGATCGCCTCGGCCGTGCTGTCCGCGTCGCGGTGGAGCGCCGAGTAGTGGTCGCCGGGGACGTCCGCGCTGTCGTGCGCGGGCGGCCAGTGCGGCCGCCAGTCGGCGTCGGGGGCGATCCGCAGCATGTGCGGGGTGGGGCGGCCGCGGAGCAGCAGGGTCGGGACCGGCGACGGCTCGGGCCGCCAGTTCTCCAGGACGCGGACGTAGCCGCCACCCGTGATCAGCAACGAGTCGTCCAGCTCGTCGACGTCGTCGTCCGGCAGGTCGGCACCGGCGGCGATCAGCGCCAGCCCGCGCGGGTCGTCGCGGCGCAGCAGGCCCGCATGGGAGTCGATCAGGATCACGCCGGCCGGAGGCTGCCCGCTCCGCGCGAGCTGCTGGGCCACGGCATGCGCGACCGCGCCGCCCGCGCAGTAGCCGACGAGGACGGGGGCCGCCGTGGTGGGCAGAGCACGCACGGTGTCGGCGTGCGTCCGCGCCAGCGTGTCCATGCTGTCCGGGACGGCCCGTTGCCGCCCTCCGAACCCGGGATGTTCGAGCAGGAACAGATCGCGTTCGCCGTCGAACCGCTCGGCCAGCGCGGCGGGGACGCGGTGGCGCGGCGTGAGGTAGTCCGGGAGGTACACCAGCGGCGTGCCGTCACCGTGGGCGAGCCTGACCGGCGGGAGCGCATGCCGGGCACGTTCGGCGGCGGAGTAGGCGGGCAGGGCGTACGACGCGAGGAAGCGCAGCCCCATCGCCTCCAAGGGCCCCTTCTCGCACAGCACTCGGTGGTAGAGCGGGCTGAACCGGTACGAGGCCGGTGCGGCGCCGGAATCGGTGTCGGCCCCCCTCGCTGCCGCCTCCTCCCACGCAGGCCCGCCCGCGTCGATCAGCGCGGTGTGGACGTGCGCCGCCAGTCCGGCCGGGGTGGGGTGCTCCAGCACGACGGTCGCGGACAGCCGGACCTGGGTGAACGCACTGAGCCGGTTGCGCAGTTGTACGGCCGTCAGGGAGTCGAAGCCCAGCTCCGTGAAGGCGCGGTCGGTGGGAAGCGCGGCCGGGTCCGGGAAGCCCAGGACCGCGGCCACCTCGGCGAGGATCAACTCGGCCAGCACGGCCTCGCGTTCGGGCGCGGCGACGGCGGCGAGCCGCTCGCGCCATGCGCCGGGCGGCTGCCCGACGGCCACGGCGGCCGGTACGGCGGTGGGGGCACCCTCGGTGGCGGCCGCGGGCCGTGGCAGCAGGTCGGCGAGGGCGGGCGGCGGGACCGGGGCGTCGCCCGCTGCCGCGAGGTCCAGCGGGATCGGCACCAGCACCGGTGCCGGTACGCGCATCGCCCTGTCGAGCAGAGCGATGCCCTCCTGCTCGGTGACGGGCAGGACGCCGCCGCCGGCGAGGCGGTCGGGCGCGACGCGGCCCGCCATCCCCGCGTCGCCCGCGGTGGACCACGGCCCCCAGGCCAGTGCCTGCGCGGGCAGCCCCTGGGCCACCCGGTGCCGGGCGAGCGCGTCGAGGAATCCGTTCGCGGCCGCGTAGTTGGACTGCCCGGGCCGGCCGAGTACGCCGGCGGCCGAGGAGTACAGCACGAAGGCGGACAGGCCGAGATCCCGCGTCGCCTCGTGCAGGTGCCAGGCACCGTCCGCCTTCGGCCCGAGCACGGTCGCGAGCCGCTCGGCGGTCATGGCGTCCACCACGCCGTCGTCCACGACCCCGGCCAGATGGAAGACGGCGGTCAGCGCCGGCCGGCAGGACCTGACCACGGCGTCGACGGCCGCGCGGACACGCACGTCGCAGGCCGCCACGCGCACCACGGCCGGTACGTCGTGCGCCCAGTCCGGTACCCGGCCGCCGCGGCTGAGCAACAGCAGGTGCCGGACACCGCGTTCGACGGTCAGATACCGCGCCAGGCTCGCGCCGAGCGCGCCCGTGCCGCCGGTGATCAGCACCGTCCCCGCGGGGTCCAGGGCGGGCGGTTCGGCGCTGGGCGGATCCGCGGGCGCGAGCCGGGGCACCACGGGGACACCGTCGCGCAGGGCGACCTCGGGTTCACCACACCGCAGAGCGGTCTCGACCGCTTCCACTGGCACGGAACCTCCCCGTCGGTCGACCAGCACGATCCGGCCGGGGTGCTCGGACTGGGCGCTGCGTACGAGCCCGGCGACCGCGGCCTCGGCGGGGTCGGGATCGTCGCCGGTGGCGTTGTGCGTGAGCACCAGCAGACAGCCCGGCCGCGCGTCGGAGGTCCAGTCGCGCACCCGCTCCAGTACGGCCGTGAGCAGCCCGCGCACGCGGTCGGGCACCGGGGTGTCGTCCGGCAGGGCAGCGGCGAGACCGGCCACGTCGAACACCTCGTGCTCGGGGACGGTGCCGTGGACCGGAGTCGTGGGCCGCCACGTGACCTGGTACGTCTCGGTGGCCGCCCCAGGCGCCGTCGTCGGGATCGCGCGGGTGACCACGGACTCCACGGCGGCGAGGGGGCGGCCGGCCAGGTCGGTGAGGGCGACCCCGAACTCGTCCGGGCCGAGGCGCCGTACCACGGCGCGCGCGGCGCAGGCGCCGGGTGCGTACACCGTCACGCCGGTGCAGGCGAGCGGGACCCGGGGCTCGGCCGCCCGGCCGCCCGGTGCCCCGGCCAGCAGCGCGCAGTGCAGCGCCGCGTCGAACAGGGCGGGGTGCAGGGTGTATGAGCCGGCGGTCGCCGCCTCCTCCGGTGGCAGGGACAGTTCGGCGAAGACATCGCCGTCCCGGCGCCACAGCGCGGTCACCGCGCGGAAGGCGGGCCCGTAACGCAGACCGCCGCACGCGGCGAGACGCTCGTAGTCGACCGGGATCCGCTCGGCGCCGGCGGGCGGCCACACCCCGGGCGGCGCATCGGTGGGAGCCGCTTGCGCCGCGGTGATCCTCGCGGTGGCGTGCCGGGTCCACGGTCCCGAGGTGTCGGCCGTGCGGGCCCAGACGGTGACCGGGCGGTCGCCGGTGTCCTCCGGTGCCCCGGCCACCACCTGTACCAGAGTCTGCTCCGTCGGGGAGAGCACGAGCGGCTCGTGGAAGGCCAGTTCGGCGAGCCGGACGGCGCCGGGCGCACCGGTGGCCCGGCAGGCCAGTTCGGCGAAGAGGGTGGCGGGCACCAGCACCCGGCCGCCGATCATGTGGTCGGCGAGCCAGGGGCGGCGGGTCGTGGACAGGACGGCGGTGTGCCGGATCCTGGGCCCGTCGGCGTCGGGCTGCGGCTGCCCCAGCAGCGGATGCCCGGCCGGAGCCGGGTGCCGGACCGCGTCGATCCAGTAGCGCCGACGCTGGAAGGGATAGGTGGGCAGCGCGCGTCGCCGGGCGCCCCTGCCGGCGTACACCGACGGCCAGTCGACCGGCACCCCGTGCACATGCAGCGCGGCGAGCGCCTCAAGTGCCGTGCGTGCGCGGTCACATGACGCGAACACCGCGCCCGCGTCCGGCGCCACGCACTCCTCGGCCGCCAAGCCGAGCGCGGCGGAGGGACCGGCCTCGACGAACGCCGTGACACCCTCGTCCGCCAACCGCCCGACGGCGTCGGCGAATCGGACCGTCTCGCGTGCCTGCCGTACCCAGTGGTCGGCGGTGGCGAGCGCGTCCGGCTCGGCGCGGCCGGTGAGCGTGGAGACCACCGGGACGGACGGGCGGTGGTAGGTCACCGACTCGGCGACCGCGCGGTACTCGGCCAGCATCGGGTCCAGCAGCGGCGAGTGGAAGGCGTGGCTCACGCGCAGCCGTCGGGCCGGCCGGCCCAGGTCGGCGGCCAGCGCCGTCACCGCGTCCGCGTCGCCGGAGAGGACGACCGACGCCGGACCGTTGACCGCCGCGACCGCCACCCGCGCGGACTCCGCGTCGAGTCGGCGGGTCACCTCGGAGAGCGACGCACGGACGGCGATCATCGCCCCGCCGGGCGGCAGGGCCGCCATCAGCCGGCCACGGGCGGCGACCAGTCGTACCGCGTCGGCGCGCGAGAACACACCGGCGATGTGCGCGGCGGCCAGTTCGCCGATGGAGTGACCGGCCAGGTAGTCCGGTCGTACGCCGACGTCTGCGAGCAGGGCGTGCAGGGCGACCTCGAAGGCGAACAGGGCGGGCTGCGCATGGTCGGTCCGGTGCAGCAGGCTGTCGTCCGGGGCGTCGACCACCTCCAGCAGGGGCCGGTCGAGCCAGGGCGTGAACTCCTCGCACAGGCGCTTGAACGCCGCGTCGAAGACGGGGAACGCGGCGCGCAGTTCGCGGCCCATACCGGACCGTTGGCCGCCCTGGCCCGCGCAGAGCAGAGCCACCTTCGGCCGGGTCCGCGCGATGCCGCGCAGCGGTGACGGCCCGTCGACGCCCTCGGCCAGTTGCCGCAGCCCGGCGAGCAGGCCCTCGGGGTCCGCGGCCAGGACGGCCGCCCGGTGGGAGAGCGGGGCCCGGGTGGTCGCCAGCGAGTACGCGGCATCCAGCGCGGCGGGCTCGCCGGTCACGTCGGCCAACGCGACCGCCAGCCGGGCGGCCTGGGCACGCAGCCCGGCCGCGTCACCGCCACCGACCAGCCAGGGCATGAGTGGCAGGCGGCCCGCAGCCCCGGCCCCGGCACCGGCACCGGTGCCCGGACCCGCTACGGCGTCCGGAACCCGGTCGGGTCCGATGCCGCCACCCGCGTCGGATGCGGGCCGGTGGGCACCGCCCTCTCCGCCATCCGTGTCCGGTGCGGGCTGGTGGGCTTTGCCTCCTCGGTCGCCTGTGTTCGGTGCGGGGCGGTGGGTACGGTCTGCTTGGTCACCGGTGTGTGGTGCGGGCCGGTGGGTTTCGCCTCCTCCGTCGCCCGTGTTCCGTCCGGGCCGGTGGGCATCGATCCCTCCGTCGCTCGCGTCCGCTCCCCGCCCCTGAGTACCACCGCCTTCGCCACCCGCACCGGCTCCCCCGTCGCTGTCCGCCGCCTCCTCGATGATCACGTGCGCGTTCGTTCCGCCGATGCCGAAGGACGAGATCGCCGCGCGGCGCGGCCGGTCGCGGCGTGGCCAGGGGCGGGCGCGGTCGAGCAGTCGTACCGCGCCGGCCGACCAGTCGACGTGCGGGGACGGCCGCTGCGCGTACAGCGAGGCGGGGAGTTCGCCGTGGCGCATCGCCTCGATCATCTTGATCAGGCCCGCCACACCCGCTGCGGCCTGGGTGTGCCCGAGGTTCGACTTGACCGAGCCCAGCCACAGCGGGTCGGCCGGATCGCGGTCCTGTCCGTAGGTCGCGAGCAGCGCGCCGGCCTCGACCGGGTCGCCCAGGGCGGTTCCCGTGCCGTGTCCCTCGACCGCGTCGACCTCGGCCGCCCGCAGCCCCGCGTCGGCCAGGGCCAGCCGGATCAGGTCCCGCTGCGCCGTACCGCTGGGTGCGGTGAGGCCGTTCGACGCGCCGTCCGAGTTGACGGCGGACCCGCGCAGCACGGCCAGCACCGGATGCCCGTTGCGCCGGGCGTCCGACAGCCTCTCCAGCAGTACCAGACCGACGCCCTCGCCCCAGGCCGTGCCGTCCGCGCCCGCGGCGAACGACCTGCACCGGCCGTCCGGTGACAGACCGCGCAGGCGGCTGAACGCGATGAACGGCTGCGGGCTCGACAGCACCGTCACCCCGCCGGCCAGCGCCAGCGTGCACTCGCCGGCCCGCAGCGACTTGGCGGCCAGGTCCAGCGCGACCAGCGAGGACGAACAGGCCGTGTCCAAAGTCAGCACCGGCCCGCGCAGCCCCAGGACGTAGGCGATACGTCCGGACGCCACACTGGCCGACGATCCGATGCCGATGTGCGACTCCAGTTCGTGCGGCGAGACCCCGGTGCCGTAACCGACGTGCATCAGACCGACGAATACCCCGGTGCTGGTGCCGCGCAGCGCCGGTGCCGCGATGCCCGCGCGTTCCAGCGTCTCCCAGGCGACCTCCAGCAGCAGCCGCTGCTGGGGGTCGGTGGCCAGGGCCTCGCGGGGTGACATGCCGAAGAACAGCGGGTCGAAGTCCGCCACGTTGTCGAGGAACCCGCCACGACGCACGTACGTCGTGCCGAGCCGGTCGGGATCGGGATGGTGGAGCGAGGAGAGGTCCCAGCCCCGGTCGGTGGGGAACTCGCCGGTGGCGTCGGTTCCTTCGGCCACCAGGCGCCAGAGGTCCTCGGCCGACTCCACCCCGCCCGGATAACGGCAGCCGACGGCCACGATCGCCACCGGCTCGGCGTCCGGACCGTGCCGCGGTACCGCCGTGGGGGGCGCCGGTGTCCCGTGCAGCCGGGCGTCCAGGTGGGCGGCGACGGCGCCGGGGTTCGGATGGTCCCAGACCAGTGTCGCCGGCAGCCGCAGCCCGGTGCGCAGGCTGAGCCGGTGCCACAGGGTCATCGCGTCCATGGAGGTCAGACCCAGGTCGGCGAACGCCGTACCGGGGTCCGCGGCCGCGCCCCGGATCGCCGTGGTCTCCGCGCACACCAGGTCGGTCAGCGCGGCCCGCCGCTCGCCGGGCGTCAGACCGGTCAGCCGCGCGAGCGCCCGCTCGGCCGGACGCCCGGCCAGCGCCTCGCGCAACAGGGCCCGGCGTGGCTTGCCCGCCGCGGTGCGCGGAACGGCCGGGGTGAACAGGACGTCCTCGGGCACCTTGGGCGCGGACAGCACCGCGGCGCAGGCCCGCAGCAGTTGCGCCGGATCGAGGCCCTGCCGCGCGGGCACCACGAACGCCACCGGCACCTCGCCGAGCAGCGGATGGGCCCGCCCCACCACGGCCGCGTCCCGCACCCCGGGCAGAGCGCGCAGCACGTGCTCGACCTCGGCCGGGTCGACGTTCTCGCCGCCGCGCACGATACGGTCGTTCACCCGGCCGGTGACGGTCAGACAGCCGT
Organism: Streptomyces sp. MMG1121; assembly: GCF_001280015.1. Taxonomy (GTDB): domain Bacteria; phylum Actinomycetota; class Actinomycetes; order Streptomycetales; family Streptomycetaceae; genus Streptomyces. The sequence goes on along the minus strand of NZ_LGDV01000085.1, from coordinate 219,499 downwards.
GCTCACCGAGCCGTCCCAGGTCACCGGTGCGGTACCAGCCCTCGCGCAGGGCCTCGGCGGTCTCCTCGGGCCGGCGGTGGTAGCCGAGCATGACGCCGGGGCCGCGTACCCAGATCTCGCCCTCGGCCGTGTCCCGCCCGGTTCCGGGATCGACGAGCCGGACCTCCGTCCCGGGCAGCGGCGTCCCGCTGCTACCGTGCACCCTCGGCCCGTCGGGCGACTCCATGGCGATCTTTCCGCAGGTCTCGGTGCTGCCGTACCCGTCCAGGAGCGGGGCACCGAACCGCGCCGCGACCCGCTCGCGCAGGTCCGGGTCGCTGGGCGCGCCGGCGGTGACACAGAACCGCAGCGAGGGCACCGCGCCCAGGCCGGCGTCGAGCAGCTGCCGGTAGGTGAGGGGCACACCGCCCAGGACGGTGGGCGCGAACTCGGCCACCAGCCGTACCAGTGCGGCCGGTTCGGAGGACGCGGTGATCCGGGCGCTCGCCCCGGCCACGGTGGTGCCGAGGACGCAGAGCGAATGGGCGTAGGCGTGCGCGAGCGGCAGCGGCCACAGCATCCGGTCCGTCGCCGAGAGCCCGAGCCGGGGCAGATAGCAGGCGACCGGGGACCAGAGCGCGGACCGCTGACTGGAGACGGCGGCCCTGGGGGTGCCGGAGGTGCCGGACGTGTAGAGCAGCCAGGCCGGATCGTCCAGGCCGAGGTCGTCGCGGGGCGCGGACGACGCTACGGCCGCCAGGGCCTCGAAGCTCGCGGCGCCCTCCGGCAGCGGGCCCTCGCCGGTCACCACCAGCCGCACCGGCCGTCCGGCCGTCAGCGGGGCGAGCCGCGGCAGATTCCGCCGGTCGGTGACGAGCACGGCAGGGGCGCAGTCGGCCAGCGACCGGGCGAGTTCGGCATCGGTGCCGCGAGAACCCAGCGGGGCACCGACCGCGGCGGCCCGGACCGTGGCGAGCAGCCCCTCGACCAGCTCCACGCTGTTGTCCAGGCAGAAGGCCACCGTGGCCCCTCGGTCCACCTCCAGCCGGGCCGCCAATCCGGCGGTCCTGCGCTCCAGTCCGGTCCAGCTCACCGCGCGCCGGTCGTCGGCGAACGCGAGCCCGTCGCCATGACGCCGCGAGTTCTCGGCGAGCAACTCCGGTACGGGCCGTGTCTCGAACGCCCCAGCCACACCCACCAGGCTCCCCCCTCGCTCCAACACCCTTACTCCGTAGGCCTGTTGGTCAGCGTACGGCTCGCACGGTCGCGTCGGCGTCAACGGCTCGGAGGGGTCCCGGTCCGGGAAGTGAAATGATGATCGCCAGTGGACGCCGGGGCGGATCTCCCCGGGAGGGGAGAGGACGGCATGGGCGAGCGGCGGAGTGGGAGCGCGGGGTCCGGGCCGGCGCCGTGCCGGGTCATCGTGTGCCGGGACTGCTGCTGCGGCAGCCCCAAGGTGATCGGGGTCGACCATGCGGCACAGACCGCGCGGCTGCGCGCCGAGGTGCCGGTGCGCATCTCCGACTGTCTCGACGTGTGCGACCAGGCCAACGTCATCGTCGTACAACCCTCCGCGCCCGCCCGTGCCGCCGGCGCGCGGCCGGTCTGGCTGGGGCTGGTCAACGATGCGGACGCGACCGAGGACATCATCGCCTGGGTACGGGCGGGCGGCCCGGGCCGTGCCGACATGCCGGACATCCTCGACCTGTACGCCTTCACGCCGCCGCGGCGCCGCACGGTGTGATCGGTTCGACGCACGCCCACTGGACCTACGCGGGCGGCACGCCGCGGCTGCCCGCCGACCGGCCCCGGGGCCGCGAGGATCGAGGGTGTCCGCGCCGGCCGCCGCACGCGCCCTCCCACTGCGCGGCGGCTACGGCCGCTTGAGCGAGCAGGGCATCGAGAAGATCGTCCGCGACCTGCGGGCGCACCGGATCCTGGAAGGAACGAACGAGATCATGCGCGTCATCGTGGCCCGCGGCCTGACGGAGGCACTGGGATGACCGGCAGCGAGGCACCCGTCCTGCTGCACACGGCCGGACGGGCCGCCCACATCACCCTCAACCGGCCCAGGGCGATCAACGCCCTCAACCACGAGATGGTGCGCCGTATCGACCGGGCACTGACCGGCTGGGAGCACGACCCGGCGATCGACACCGTGGTCATCGCCGGCGCCGGGGAGCGCGGCCTGTGCGCGGGCGGCGACATCCGGACCATCCACGACGACGCCCGCGACGGCGACGGCACCGCCTCGGCGGCGTTCTGGCGCGACGAGTACCGCCTCAACGCCCGTATCGCCCGCTACCCCAAGCCGTACGTCGCCCTCATGGACGGCATCGTGATGGGCGGCGGGGTCGGCGTCTCCGCGCACGGCAGCGTCCGGATCGTCACCGAGCGTTCGCGCATCGCGATGCCCGAGACCGGCATCGGCTTCGTCCCGGACGTGGGCGGCACCCGTCTGCTCGCCCTCGCCCCGGGCGAGCTGGGCACCCACCTCGCGCTGACCGGCGCCCAGATCGGCGCCGGTGACGCCCTGCTGTGCGGGCTCGCCGACCACTACGTACCCTCCGCCTTCCTCCGGGACTTCGTGGACGACCTGGCCGTAGGGTCCGTGCACCGCGCCCTCGCGCACCACGTACAGCCGCCGCCGCGGGGCGAGTTGGCCGGGCACCGGGAATGGATCGACGCCTGCTACGGCGCCGGCACGGTCGAGGAGATCGTCCAGCGGCTGTTCGCCCACGGTGACCCGAGCGCCAAGGAGGCGGCCGAGACCCTGCTCGCCAAGTCGCCCACCGCGCTGAAGGTCACCCTGGCGGCGGTGCGCCGCGCCCGGCTCCTCGGCTCGCTGGAGCGGGTGCTGGACCAGGAGTACCGCGTCTCCTGCGCCGCCCTGAGCACGCCCGACCTGGTGGAGGGCATCCGTGCCCAGGTCATCGACAAGGACCGCAGTCCCCACTGGTCCCCGGCGACCCTGACCGAGGTCACCGATGCCGACGTGGACCGCTTCTTCGCCCCGCTGGGCGAGCGCGAACTCGGGCTCGCCGGAGCCGACACCGGCCCGTAGGCGGCCTGGCCAAGGAGGCTGAGGGACGCACGTGCCCCTGGGGAGGCTCACCCCATGAGCAGCATGTCCGCGCCTGCGCACGCCTCGGCTGCCCCCAGCGCGCCGCCCCGGCCGTCGGGCATCCACTGCGGATCGACCAGAACGCCGGCACGTTCGTGCCGTATCCGGTGAGGTGTCGGTCCTCAGTGCATGGTGCGGGCGACTGTGCTCGACAGGTCGACGGCCCGGTCGACGTCCTTCGGCTGCAACACGCGCAGGATGCCTTCCAGCAGGTAGTAGTCGGCGTAGGGCAGGGAGACCTCGATCCCGTCCTCGGCCGGGCGGTTGCGGGTGCACCGGGCGACTATCGCGTCCGCGCGGGTCGACTTGCGGGTCAGGCAGGTCTCCGACAGCGCGGTGAGGATCCGTATCGCGACCCGCCGGTACTCGGGTCTGCCGGCCGCGGCGGCCAGGTCGAGCAGACCGCAGGCCGTGACCGCGCCCGCCGACGCGTCCTTGATGTCGTAGGGCTGTTGCGGTGCGAGGTAGTCCCAGACGGGCACATGGTCCGACGTCAGCGCTCCCACCGCGAAGTCGGCGAGTTCGCGGGCCGTGGCCAGGAACGGTTCGTGACCGGTACGGCGGTACATCGTGGTGAAGCCGTAGATGCCCCAGGCCTGTCCGCGGGACCAGCAGGAGGAGGGGCTGTAGCCCTGTACCGTGTTCGGCCCGATCGGTGCTCCGGTGTCGGGGTCGAAATCGAAGACGTGCGGGGTCGAGCCGTCCGGGCGCGGAAAGTACCGCCGCGCGGTCCTGGCGTGCTCCACGGCGACGTTCAGGTACTTCTCGTCGCCGGTCCGCCGGCTCGCGAAGGCCAGCAGGTCGAGGTTCATCATCGTGTCCATGATGACCCGGCCCGCGTTCTGCGGCGTGTCCAGCGCGCCCCAGGCCCGGATGAAGCGGCCGTGCGGGTTGTAGCGCTGGATCAGCGAGTCGGCCGCCTGTACGGCGCCCGTGCTCCAGCTGTCGTCGCCGGTCAGGCGCCAGGCGGTGGCCCAGGACGGGTAGAAGAGGAAGCCGAGGTCGTGGGTGGTGGTGTCGAACCGGCGGGGAGCGAGCTTGCGGGCCGAGTCGAGCGCCAGCGTCCGGAACGCCTCGTCCCCGCTGCGGAGATACGCCATCCACAGGGTCCCCGGCCAGAATCCGCCCACCCAGTCGCCGTTCTGGGAGACGACCCACTTCTCGAACTTCGTGCTGACGGGAAATCCGCTCACCCCCGGCGCCACGGCCCGCAACTTCGTCACCGCGTAGTCGGCGGCCGCACCGAGCACACGGGCTACCGGCCCCGGCTGCTGCCCGGAGGACGTGTCCGCGGCCTGTGCCGGAGCGGCGGCGGTCGCCGTGGCACCGGCTGCCACGGCGAGCACGGTACGCCGGGAGATGGTCATGGATGGCCTCCAACTCAGCGATGTGGCACCGATGTTGGGCGAGTCTGGTACGACGGACGGCGGTGCGTACACCCATGTGTGCCAAGTTCATGCATGTGAACGCGAGCTTGCGATCACCCCTCTCCCGCTACACTCGCCGATGATCATGCAAGCTGTGACTCGGGGGAGTGTGCGATGGTCGGCGCGTGGCGGAACCGCACGGGAGACGGGCCCAGGAGCCGGAACTATCTGAAAGCGCATCATGCCGCCCGGGCGGTGTTCCATCCCGCCTGGATACCCGAGCCGCTCGACCCCTCCGTCGAGCAGCTCAAGCGGATCCGTGTCGCCGCCGGAACCGTGGCCGCGGTCGGTGTCTACACCTTCGTCGAAGGCGGCTTCGCCTTTTCGGAGATGTTGCAGAACCTGCTGGTCGCCTCGGGTGTGCTGCTCCTCGTCACCCCGCTCACGGTCGGGATCATGCTCTGGATCTGGCGGCGCGGCGGCAGCCTCCGACCGCTGCGGCCCGCGCTGCTGAAGGCGCTCGGACTGCTGCTGACCTTCGTCGGCTCGGTGGTGGCGACCGTACTGCTGCTCCAGAACAACACCGCACTGGGCGGCGGCCTCCTGGTCATCCCGCTCGGATTCCTGGCCCTGTGGCTGGTCTGGTTCGTGGGCGCCGGCGCGCTGCGGGTCACGGGCAACTTCTTCGGTACGGCCGCGGTGCACCGCTGTCTGCCGCCCCTGCTCGCCATCGTCACGACCTGGCTGATGGCCCTGCCCGATCTCCTCACCGGAGATCTGCACGGCCTCGGACTCAGGCTCGGCATCCTGTTCATCCTCGGCGCCCCGGTGACGGTCACGGCCATCGCGCTGTTCGAAATGGCCCGCCTCAAACGGGATCACGCCATCCGGCTCACCACCCACCCGTCGCTGTCCCCGTCACGGAACCCGTACAACGGCCCCTACGCGTAAGCCCGTTGGCTCACGTTCCCCTGGCGTTCAACTGGCGACTCCTGTCACTGTTGTGTGCCGTCCTTAACCTCCTTGAGGCTTTTCGAAAGAAGGGGCTCATGGACTCACTCCTCGCGATCCGGGCTCGCGGCATCACCAAGTGTTTCGGCGAGGTCGTCGCACTCGACGGCATCGACCTGGATGTGACGCAGGGTCAGATCCACGGCCTGGTAGGACCGAACGGCGCGGGCAAGACGACGTTGCTCGGGCTGCTGCTCGGCCTTGCCGTCGCCGACAGCGGGAGCCTGGAGATCCTCGGCACGCCGGTCGGGCGGGCGTTCGCCGCTCCGGACGGTGTCGCCGGGTTCGTGGACGGGCCGGGCCTCTACCCTTCGCTCACCGCACGGCAGAATCTCGCCGCGCTGGCCGCGCTCCGCGGTCAGGACACCAAGGCGGCGGGCATCGACGACGTGCTCGACCAGGTCGGGCTCACCGATGTCGCCGACGACAAGGCCCGTGGCTTCTCGCTGGGCATGCGCCAACGGCTCGGGCTCGCCGCCGCCCTGCTCACCAAGCCCCGACTGCTCGTGCTGGACGAGCCGTCCAACGGCCTCGACCCGGCCGGCAAGAGGCACGTACACGGCGTCCTCACCCGGCTCGCGGCGCAGGGCACCGGCGTCGTGCTGTCGAGCCACCGCATGGACGACCTGGAGGCGCTCTGCTCCGAAGTCACCATCATCGCCACCGGGCGGGTCGTCTTCTCCGGTCCGCTGGGCAAACTGGCCGCCGAGAACCGCGAACTCGACTACCGCCTGGTCACCTCCGACCCCCAGGCCGCCCGCCGGCTGGCCGCCGACGTGCCCGGGATCCGCACGGTCGACGGCGTCGGAGCGCGCCAGGGCGCCGAGGCACTCGTCGTCCGCGCACTGGTGCCCGACCTGGACGCACTCGTGACGCGACTCGTCCGCGCGGACATCGCCCTGCGCGAACTCGCCCCCGTGGTGTCCCCATTGGAGGCCGCGTTCCTCGCCCTGACCGAGCAGCAGGAGGCCGGCCGATGACCGCGACCGTCGTCGCCCCCGGACACGAGGCCGGCACCGCCCGCGTGTCCGTGGCCCGCGGCTACCGCTTCGAACTGGTCAAGCTCGTCTCGCAGTGGCGGATCCGGCTGCTGGTCCTCGCCTGCTGGATCGCGCCGGCACTGTTCGTCGGGGGAGTCAGCCAGCAGAGCACGCTGCCCTCCGACACCCTCTTCGGACGCTGGATGCTCGCCACGGGCTGGGCCGGCCCCCTGGTGATCCTCGGCTTCTCGGGCACCTGGGCCCTCCCGCTGCTGACCTCCGTGGTCGCCGGTGACGTGTTCGCCTCCGAGGACCGGCTGGGCACCTGGCGGCACCTGCTCGTGGCGGTCCGCTCGCCCCGGCGCATCTTCGCGGCGAAGGCGCTGGCGAGTCTCACCGTGATCCTGCTGCTCGTGGTCGGGCTGGCCGGTTCGAGTACGGTCGGCGGGCTCGTCGCGGTCGGCAACCATCCGCTGGTCGGGCTCGACGGCCGTCTGCTCTCCCCGGGAGACGCCGCGGGCAGGGTCCTGCTCGCCTGGGCCTGCGTGCTCGCCCCGACCCTGGCCCTCGCCGGGATCGGCCTCCTCGGATCCGTCGTGCTGGGGCGGTCCCCGATGGGACTGCTGCTGCCCGCGGTCGTCGCCCTCGCGATGCAGCTCGCCCAGATGCTGCCGCTGCCCGTCGCCGTACGACTCGCCCTGCCCAGTTGGGCGTTCATCGCCTGGAACGGCCTGTTCACCAGCCCGGCGGAGCACGGACAGCTCGTCATCGGCATCGTGGTCAGCCTGGTGTGGGCCGTGACCGCGACGGCGATCGCCCAGCTGCTCTTCCTGAGGCGCGACTTCACCAACGCGACCGACGACGGGTCGGCCCGCCGCGCGGTCACCGCCGGACTCCTGCCGCTCGCCGGGCTCGTCGCCGTCACGGTCGCGGTCGTCGCGGCGCTGACCGGGGCGAGTACGGGCTCCGGGATCCGGCAGGACAAGGTGCAGCACGCTCTCGCCAAGGAGTTCGCCCACCTCTATCGCCTACAGACCGCCCAGCTGAACCGGCCGGATGTCACCGAGGCACAGCTGAAGTCCACGGCGGCCTGCACCAAGGGCGACGTCAAGGACGACGCGCAGGGCGCGGGCAACGACTGGCGCTGTGTCGTCTCCTGGCAACTGCCCGGTGTCCAGGCGGCCACGGGGACGGCCGTCTACCAGCTCGACATCACCGCAGACGGGCGGTTCGTGGCCGACGGCGACGGGCCGAAGGAAGTGAACGGCTACTTCCTGGTGCGCACCCGCACCGGAGACGCACCGAACCCGCTCTGGCAGTTCGACGGCAATGTCGACCTGCTTCACGCCACCGCGAAGGGATGAATCCATGCAGGTTACTCGCCGCCGCCGCGGTGCCGAGGAGGGCCGGTCCGGCCCGCTCGGCAGACGCGTCGGCCGCCGGATACCGCTGATCACGGCAGGTCTCACCGCGTTCGCGCTCGTCGCCGCCGGCGCCGCATTCGCCTCGACGCGCCAGTTCGGCACCGACCAGGTCGGCCAGAGCACCGACCGGGGCCAGGTCATCTCCAGTGACCAGTACCTCGCCCCGTACGGCGACCGTCTCGTCATCGACAACGGCAAGATCATGTCCTCGTCCGTCAGTCCGGACGGCACCCATCTCGCCGCCTCGGTCACCGACGGCGGGATGGCCATGTCCATCGTGGACCTGAAGAACTGGAAGGTGCAGCAGCTCGTCGGCAACTCCGCGTCGGCGGACCTGCGCATCAGCGGCAACGACGTGGGCCAGGAGGGTCCGACGTACTCGCCCGACGGTTCACAGCTGTGGCTCGGCCAGACCGACGGCTACACGAAGTTCACCGTCAACGCGGACGGCACCGTCGCCGACCCGACGTCCGTCAAGATCCCGGCGGACGGCGCCAAGCACGCGCTCGTGGGTGCCGCGGTGTTCTCCTCCGACGGCTCCACCGTGTACTCCGCGGTCAACGGACAGAACCGGGTGGTCGCCCTCGACGCGGCGACCGGCGCCATCGAGCAGAGCTGGGCCGTGGGCAACGCCCCGCGCGACATGGTCCAGGTCGGCTCCAAGCTGTACGTCAGCAACGAGGGCGGGCGGCCGGCGAAGCCCGGCGACACCACGATCAACTCGTACAACACCCAGGTGCCGGCCGACCCGGTGACGGCGGCCACCACCACGGGCACGGTCAGCGTCATCGACCTGGCGAAGCCCGAGGCGGCCGTCTCCAGCATCGACGTCGGTCTGCATCCGACCGCCCTGTACGCCAAGGGGCGTGCGCTGTTCGTCACCAACACCGCCACCAACAACGTGTCCGTCATCGACACCGTCCGGAACAAGGTCGTCCAGACCATCGCGACCCAGCCGTGGCCCGAGGCGTCGGTGGGCTACGAGCCGGACGCGGTGACGCTCACCCACGACGGCCGGCTGCTGGTGACGCTCGGCCGCGCCAACGCGATCGCGGTCTACCGGTACACGAGCCCGCAGGAGCCGGTCAGTTACGTCGGCCTGCTGCCGACGGACTACTTCCCCGCGGAGATCGCGACCGTCGGCAACCAGGTGGTGGTCTCCAACACGCGCGGAATCGACGCCCGCAGGCCCACCACCAGCGCCGGACACGGCACCCACGACACCACGTCGAGCCTGACGCACTTCACGCTGCCGGACGACCGCACCATCCGGTCCCAGACGGCCAAGGTCTTCCGGCAGAACGGCTGGACCCCCGGTTCGGTCGAGCTGACCAAGGGCAGGAGCCACGCCAGGCCCGCGCCCGTTCCGGCACGCCTCGGCGACCCCTCGACGATCAAGCACGTCTTCCTGATCGTCAAGGAGAACCGGACCTACGACCAGCTCTTCGGCGACATGCCCCAGGGCAACGGCGACCCGTCGCTGGCGGAGTTCGGCGACAACGTGACGCCCAACCAGCACGCCCTGGCCGAGCAGTTCGGCCTGTACGACAACACGTACGACATCGGCACGAACTCCGCCGAGGGGCACAACTGGCTGATGCAGGCCGACAATCCGGAGTACACCGAGTCCTCGGCCGGTGAGTACGCCCGCAGCTACGACACCGAGGACGACGCCCTCGGTCACCAGCGGACCGGATTCCTGTGGACCGGCGCGCAGGCGGCCGGCAAGTCCGTGCGGGACTTCGGCGAGTTCCAGCAGTTCCTGACCAAGCCGTCGGACGCGAGCTGGCAGAACCTGTACTGCGACGCCAGGACCATGCGGTCGACCGGGCAGGACACCGACTACGACCTGGTCTCGTCCTCGCCGATCCCGTCGCTCAACGACGTGTCGGTGCACGGTTTCGCGAAGTTCGACACCAGCGTCCCGGACATCTACCGGACCGAGATCTGGAAGCGTGACTTCGAGAAGAACGGGCCGGCGAACCTGAACATGTTCTGGCTCTCCAGCGACCACACCGGCGGACCGGCGAACGCGGCCGCCCAGGTCGCCGACAACGACCTCGCGACCGGCCGGATCGTGGACGAGATCTCGCACAGCAAGTACTGGAAGGACTCGGCGATCTTCGTCGTCGAGGACGACTCCCAGGCCGGCCTCGACCACGTCGACGGCCACCGCGCCCCGATCCAGATCATCAGCCCCTGGGCCCGGCACGGCGTCGTCGACAGCCACTACTACTCGCAGATCACCATGATCCGCACCATCGAGCAGATCCTCGGGATCCACCCGATGAACCAGAAGGACAGCGCGGCCACCCCGATGACGGCGGCCTTCACGCGGCACGCGGACGACACGCCGTTCACCGCGCTGCCCAACCGGACCTCGCTGACCGCGGGTCTGAAGACCCCGCCGTCCTGCGGCGTGGACATCCCGGCGGCGCGGAATCCCAGCGCGGCCGCGCCTCCGACGGCGACGGTCCCGGCGGACATGCAGAAGCTCGCCGCCCAGTGGGACACCTGGACGTCGAAGCAGCGGCTGACCGGCACCGACGCCGTGCCCGACTACGCCAACCCCACGCAGATGAACCACTTCACGTGGTACCAGTCGCACGACTGGAAGAAGCCGTACCCCGGGGAGAAGAAGATCGTGGCCCCCGATGACGTGCCGGGAGCGTACATCCCGTCCGCGGAGAACGACGGCTGACGGCCCGATCCGGCACAGGGCCCCCGGCCGGCATCAGCGCCGGCCGGGGGCCCTGCTGTGTTACGGGGCCCGTACGGGGCTCAACTCAGGGTGAGGTCGTCGGCGTAGACGTCGGACTGGCCGTACCAGCCGTGGACGTAGACGGTGACGGTTCCACTGCTGCCGGTCGTGAAGCCGACCGACTGCTGGTTCCAGGTCGAGCTGTTGGACCAGGTGCTGGCGGTGGCGCCGCCGCTGACGCCGAGGTAGGCGTAGGGGCCCTGGACCCAACTGGTCAGTGTGTAGCTGTGGTTGGGGGACAGGGTGACGGTCTGGTCGCACTCGCCCGTGCCGGCGGCGCTGGGGGTGATCTGAAGGCTGTGGCTGCCGGAGTGGACCGGGCTGGAGACGACCGCGCTGCCGTCCGTGCAGGTCCAGGGGCCGAGGCTGCCGGTCTCGAAGCCCGCGTTGGTCAGCGAACCGCCGCCTCCGCCCCCGCCGCCGCCCGACGTGACGGTCAGCGTGTAGGTCGCGCTGTGGCTGCCGCCGGCGGCACTGCCGGTGACGGTGATGGGGTAGCTGCCCGCGGCGACGGACGAGCCGACCGTCGCCGTGAGCGTCGAGGTGCCGCCCGAGGAGACGGAGCCGGGGCTGAAGGAGACGCTGACACCGGAGGGCGCGCCGGAGGCGGACAGGGTGACTGATTCGGCGCTGCCGGAGGTGACGGCGGTGTCGACGGTCGCGGTGGCGGAGCCGCCCTGGGCGACCGAGGCGGAACCCGGGGACAGGGAGAGCGAGAAGTCGCTGCTCGTGCCTCCGCCCCCGCCGCCCTCGTACGGCACGAAGGCGTCCGTGAAGGCGAGGCTGTTCTGGCTGATCTCGCTGCATGTGGGCAGGGAGTTGGCGCTTCCGCCGCACGGCTGGTCCCGGGTGACCGCCCAGAACGCGAGGCGTCCGACACCGTTCTGCGCGGCGAAGTTCTCCACGGTCTGGGCGTCCGCCAGGGTGAACGTGGAGCCGTCGTCGTTCTTGCCGATCATCGGGGTGATCCCGAGATTGGCGTAGGTGTAACCGGAGTCGACGGACTGCATCTGCGCCAGCGTGGCCTTGGCGGCGTCGACGGCTCCCTGGCCCATCTCGGTGCCGGTGCCCGCGTAGTAGTCCATGGCCATGATGTTGACCACGTCGATCTTGATGCCGGCGTTCTTGGCGGCCTTGAGGATGTTGACGCCGTCGCCCGTGAGCCCGCTCGTCAGCACCGGCAGGGTCATGGAGAACTGCAGGCCGGGGTTGGCGGCCTTGAGGTCCTTCATCGCCTGCATCTGCCGGGCCGCCGCAGCGGTGTCCGCGACGGCGGCGCCCTCGACGTCGAAGTCGAGCTGGGTGACGCCGTAGTCGTTGATGATGGCCTGGTAACCGGCGTCGATGCTGCTCTGCGTGGAGCACGTCCAGGCGAGCGGTTCGCCGCTCGCGCCGCCGGAGGAGATGATGACGGAGGCGCCCTCGGACTTGGCCTTGGCGATCTCGGGGTCGGTGAAGGAGTCGTTGCCGACGGGGAGGGTGTCGCCCCAGATCTGGTTGCAGCCTTCACCGAGCACGAAGGCCGCGGTGTAGGCCTTGAGGTGGTGTCCGGTGACGGCGGTGTCGAGCAGGCCTTCCTGACCGTTCGACATATCGACATAGGGGGCTACGGAGTAGACGCTGCCCGCCGCGGCACCGGCGGTGGGAGCCGCCGCGACGGCCACGCCGGTGGCGGCGAGCGCGAACGCGCAGGCGGAAGCCGCGAGTTGTAGAGGTCTTGCCAGGTGCATGACATTGCCCCTTTCGGGGATGCCCCTCGGGCGTTGGGTGATGGGGTGGCGTCGTACCGGGCCGACGTTGGTACATACCAAACAGCGCGTGGGGCGGTGCGTCAAGAGGACTAGACCAAATTTGAACCATCCGGAGTTCCGATGCCTGGTGCCTTTGGCGGGGCCCCGGGGCAGACCACCCGGAGCCTGCGGACCCGTCCGTCGCGGCGGAACACGAGTCAGGCCGGCGTCGGCGGGCAGGGGTTGGGGATGCCGGCCGGCCCGCCCGGTCTCCGCCGGCCACACCTGCGAGATCTCCGGGGCGGGGAGCGGGCCGGTCGGGCGACGCCGCGCAGTTCATCCCCGTCATGGAAAGGGAACGTGTCGGCGTCGCCCGCCACCGCGGCCCGATGTTCCCGCACCGGGCCGGTCGTCAGGCGCGGCAGTGCAGCATCTCGAACGCCGGGTTGGCCCGGTAGTCCGCCCAGAACTCGTCACCGTACGCGGCGATCCCGGCGGGCGACACCTCGGTCGGCACCCACGTGATCTCACTGAACCCGACCTTGGCCAGGCACGTCTCGAAGACCTCGCGGCGTGCCAGACCGGCCGTGAACGAGATCGGCGCCCCCTCCAGCAACGCGGTGATCTTCACCCGGGGCCCGATGCCGCACTCTTCGCCCGTCAGCTCGGTGAGGAACCCGTACGGGCGCGGCGACGGCCCGGAGAAGTCGTACTCCGGCGTCTGGTGGAGCATGAAGAACCGGCCGCCGCTCTTCAGGTTCTCGTGCACCCTGCGACACAGCCGCTCGAATTCGGTGACGGTCTCCGCGTAGTTGAGCAGCATCACCGCGGTCGCCACGTCGAATCGCTCCTGCGCCGGCGACAGATCGGCCACATCGCCGACCTCGTAGCGCACGCCCAGCGGGTCCGCCCGCTCGATACCTTCCGCGGCGCGGACCATCTCGCCGGAGATGTCGACGCCGAGCACGTCCGTCGCTCCGCGCCGCTTCAGCTCACGGCTGTAGAAGCCGGTACCGCAGGCCAGGTCGATGACGTTCTTGCCGGTGACGTCCCCGACCATGCCAAGGAAGCTGGGCGCTTCCACGTACTGGGCCAGCGGCAGGGCCTTGAAGCCCTCGAACGCCTCACCGATCTCGTCGTACGTCTCCTGTGTGCTCACCGCGCACTCCTCCCGTCGTGGTGTCCGCGCCCTGGACACCTGGCAGTCTCTCCACCCCCGGGAGCGGGCCCGTACTGGCGGAAGCTACGAAGAATCAGGTGGCCGGGTCGGTGGTCACACGAACGCGGGGGCGGGGCGCTCCCGCACCAGGGCTACTGCGAACCTGCCGAGCTGTGGGTGTCGAGGTCCGCGAAGAAGCGGTGAACGACGTCGCTGTCACGGGCGACACCGTCGATCGGCTCACCCAGCATCCGTCCACCCAGTTCGGTGGCCAACACGACGACGCTTTCCCGGAGTTCCGCCGCCGCGACAACCCGGTCGGCCGCGAGCCGTGCCTGGGACTGCGCGATCATCGTCTCGCGTTCCCGCTGGGCCTCGGCGCGGAGACCGGCGATCAGCAGCGTGCCCTGCTCGAAGGCCTCCTGGCGTACGCGAGCCGCCTCGTGCCGGGCTTCGGCCAGCTCCTCGCGGTATTGGGCCAGGACTTCATGGGCTTCGCGCGTCATCCGCTCGGCCTGGTCCCTCTGGCCCTCGATGGCCTCGTGTCGTTCGGCGAGGGCCTTGTCGATGCGCGGCAGAAGGATCTTGGCCATGGAAACGAAGATCACGGCGAAGGTCACTATGCACACGAGTGTCTCTGGAAACCGTGGTGTCAGAATGCCCATGCCAGAATCCTAGGGATTGACCGAAGCTTTGCGGATTTTTTCAGGTAAGAGTCTGCTCCGAACTCGGGCCCGGCTTCGGCTGCTTGAGACGAAGCACGGTGGCGTCCGGTACGTGATCACGCGGCGCGGCTCGCCGCCCCACTGCGACGCGGTGCGGACGTGGGCAGCCATGAACGGTAGCGGCGCAGGGCCCGCCGCTGGACCAGTTGGTCGGACACGAGGGCGCAGGCGGGCCGGGTGCCGACGGCGGGTTCCTGGCCGCGGGCCATCCGGCGCAGCTGGTGCCGGACCAGTGCCATGCCGGCCGCCGATGCGAGGATCTTGTCCGACCAGTTCACCGGCCGCAACTGCCCGTCCGCTTCCCGGCCTTGGCGCCAGCGGCCGGGGAGATCCGGAGTCACCGCGAGGGCCGTGCCCACGCCGATCAGTGCGACGCCACCGGCGAGGACCCTCTCGGCGGTGTCCCGTCGCGCGATCCCGCCCGTCAGCATCAGCGGGACCGGGCTGGTGGTGACCAAGTCCGCCGCCATGTCCAGGAAGTAGGCCTCGCGGGCCCGGGTGCGCGCGTCCGCGGCGCGGCCCGACATCGCCGGACTCTCGTAGCTTCCGCCCGACAGCTCCACCAGGTCGACGCCGAGTGGCTCCAGCATCGCGATCACCCGCCGGGCGTCATCGACGTCGAACCCGCCGCGCTGGAAATCGGCGGAGTTGAGCTTCACGGCGACCGCGAACGACGGGGACACGGCGGTCCGGACCGCCCGTACGACGTCCAAGAGCATCCGGGCCCGCTTCTCCAGCGACCCGCCCCAGGCGTCGGTGCGCCGGTTGACCAGCGGGGACAGGAACTGCGACAGCAGGTAGCCGTGGGCGGCGTGGATCTCCACGCCGTCGAATCCCGCCTGTTCGGCTCGCACGGCCGTCGTCCGGAACCGTGCCACGGTGGCCTCGATCTGCTCCGGCGTCATGGCGGTGGGCCGCCCGAACCGGCGGCTGTGCCTGCCCACCTCGACCCCGACGGCCGAGGGCCCCCATACGACGCCGGGCATCGAGGCCTCCACCTGGCGGCCGGGATGGTTGATCTGCATCCACATCGCCGCCCCGCCGGCCTGGCCGGCCCTGGCCCACTCGGCGAAGGGCCTCAGCGGGGAGGACTCGTCGAGCACCACGCCGCCGGGGCCGGTCAGCGCCTCGGTGTGCACCATCACGTTGCCGGTGATCAGCAGCCCCGCGCCGCCGGCGCCCCAGCGCCGGTAGAGCGAGTGCAGCCGCTCGTCCGGCAGCTGACCGGTACCGGCCAGCCCTTCCTCCATGGCCGCTTTCGCGATCCGGTTGCTCAACACCGCCCCGGATCGCAGGTGCAGGGGGGAGAACAAGGCGTGCGACATCGCGGGACCTCCTCATGGCCGGATATGATGTGTGCACCGCTCACATTAGGGCGGCAATGTAAGCAGCGTCAACTTTCCTGGGGCGGCCATGCCGAAGTCGAATGCCTCGTACCACCACGGCGACCTGCGCGCCGCATGCCTGCGAGCGGCACGGGAGCTGCTCGAGGAGAACGGCAGCTCCGGGCTGTCGCTGCGGGCCGTGGCGCGGCGAGCCGGTGTCTCCGCGACCGCTCCCTATCGCCACTACGCGGACCGGGACGCGCTGGTCTCCTCCGTCGCCGCCGAGGGCTATCGCGAACTCGCCGCGGAACTGGCCGCGGCACACCCCTCGCCCCCGACACCCGACGACCTGGCCGCCGTGGCCGTCGCCTACGTCCGGTTCGCCCTCGACCACCCGGCCCTGTTCCGGGTGATGTTCGCCGAGCCCTGCGACCCGGAGGACGGTGACCGGGCCGAGGCGACCGCCGCCATCTCCGAGTACGTCATCACCCTGGTCCGGCACGCCTTTCCCGGCGCCGACCCGCACGCCCTGTCGACCGGAGTGTGGGCCCTGGTCCACGGTCTGGCCTTCCTGCACCTCGACGGCAAACTCGACACCTCCACCCCCGAGGCGGTCGCCCACCAGGTCCAAGCCACCGTCCAGGCACTGCTCACCGCCTTCGCGGCCGACGGAGCGGAGGCGTAGCGGCGCGAAACGCCGGCCTCCCTCGGCGATCGACCCGGGTCACGAGGCACGCCGGACGCCGTACGCGACCATGCGGTGGATGCCGGCCCAGCCGCAGCTCACGGCAGCGACGGCCGGACTCGTCGAGCTTGCTGACGAGGCCCGCGAGGCGTCAGGACCGCCGCGCCGCTTGCTCCCGCCGGTACGCGGCCAGCAGGAACAGCCAGATCTCGCTGACGGTGGGGAACGGGGCGATCGCGTGCCGGAGCCGCTTGAGCGGGACCTCGCCCGCGACGGCGATCGTCGCGGAGTGCAGGAGTTCGCCGACGCCGGGGCCGACGAAGGTCACGCCGAGCAGCACCTCCCGGTCCGCGTCGACCACCAGCCGGGCATGGCCCTGGTAGCCGTCGGCGTAGAGGTTGGCGCCCTGGGCCGCGTTGAAGTCGAGGTCGACGGTCCTGATCCGGTGACCCGCGGCGGTCGCCTGTTCGGCGGTCAGGCCCACCGCGCCCGCCTCGGGGTCGGTGAAGAAGACCTGGGGTACGGCGTGCTGGTCGGCGGTGGTCGCGTGGTCGCCCCACGGGCCGTCGTCCAGTGGGCGTCCGGCGGCGCGCGCGCCGATCGCGTCTCCGGCGGTGCGGCCCTGGTACTTGCCCTGATGGGTGAGCAGGGCGCGGTGGTTGACGTCGCCGAGGGCGTACAGCCACTCGCCGTCGACGCCCGACACCAGGCAGGTGGTGTCCACGTCCAGCCAGGAGCCGGGCGTGAGCCCGACCGTGTCCAGTCCGATGTCCCCGGTGGCGGGGGCGCGGCCGGTGGCGAACAGCACCTCGTCGGCCTCCAGCTCGCTGCCGTCGTCGAGGGTGAGCGTGACGGGGCCGGTGGCGTCGGGGCGGCGCAGGGCCGTCACCCGCACACCGATCCGGACGTCCGCGCCCGCGTCCCGCAGCCCCTGGGCGACCAGCTCTCCGGCGAAGGGTTCCATCCTGGGCAGCAGACGGCGCCGGGCGAGCAGCGTGACCCGGGAGCCGAGGCCCTGCCACAGGGTGGCCATCTCGACGCCGACTCCGCCGCCACCGACGACGGCGAGCCGGGCGGGCACGGTGCTGGAGTCGGTGCCGTGCCGGTTCGTCCACGGCCGGGCCTCCTCGATGCCCGGGATGTCGGGCAGTACCGGTGTGCTGCCCGTCGCGACGGCCACCGCGTGCCGGGCCGCCAGGGTCCGCCGTGCGCCGTCGTCCCCGGTGACGGTGACCCGGCGGGGCCCGTCGAGGCGGCCGTGGCCGCGGAACAGGTCGGCGCCGATGGACTTCACCCCGCGGGCCTGCCCCGAGTCGTCCCAGTCGGTGACATAACGGTTGCGGCGGGAGAAGACTCCCTCGGTCTCGATCGGGCCGGTGACGGCCTGGCGGGCACCGTCCACCCGGCGGGCGTCGGCTACCGCGATGACCGGCCGCAGCAGCGCCTTGCTGGGAACGCAGGCCCAGTAGGAGCACTCGCCGCCGACGAGCTCCCGTTCCACGACGGCCACGGAGAGGCCGGCCGCGCGGGCCCGCTCGGCGACGTTCTGCCCGACCGGGCCGGCGCCCAGCACGATCACGTCGTAGGCATCGGTTTCCTGGGTTTCGCGAGCTTCGCTCATGGTGTCCTCGCATCACGATCGGTGCTGTGAGCCGTTCAAGGGATCGCATCCGTGCGCCGTACGGGTCATGTAACCCCAACGTGCACGCGGTTCCTCGCTCCCCGGCCATAGGCCCCAGTAAGGGTGGCCATAAGTACCGCCTTTGGCCGGTCCGGAATCCCCGCACGGCTTCGGAGGTTCGGACTCCCGTCCCCTCACTCGTCGATACGAAGGACAGCTCTCATGGGTTCTCTTGATCTGGCCGGGCGCGTGGCTCTGGTGACCGGAGCGACCAGTGGCATCGGCGCGGCGACGGCCGAGCTGCTCGCCGAGCGCGGCGCGCATGTGCTGGTCGCCGGGCGCGACGCGGCCCGCGGCGGGACCGTCGTCTCCTGCATCCGGGAGCGCGGCGGCAAGGCCGACTTCCTCGCCGCCGAACTGGCGGACGCCGAGTCGGCGCGGCGGCTGGCCCAGCAGGCCACCGAGCTGGGCGGCGGCCGCGTGGACATCCTGGTCAACAGCGCGGGCATCTTCCCGTTCGGCCCGACGGCACAGGCGTCGTCCGCCGACGTGGACCTCGTCTACGACCTGAACGTGAAGGCGCCGTTCCACCTGGTGGCCCGGCTGGCCCCGGCGATGGCCGGGCGCGGGTCCGGCGCGATCGTCAACGTCAGCACCATGGTCGCCGAGTACGGCGTCGCCGGGATGGCGCTGTACGGCTCCAGCAAGGCGGCGCTGAACCTGCTGACCAAGGCATGGGCCGCCGAGTTCGGCCCGCACGGGGTGCGGGTCAACGCCGTGGAGCCCGGCCCGACCCGTACGGCAGGCACAGCCGCCATGGGCGAGGACCTCCGGGCGCTCGCCGCGCAGGCACCCGCCGGACGGCCCGCCGAGGCCCGGGAGATCGCCGAGGCGATCGCCTATCTGGCCGGCGACGGGGCGAGCTTCGTACAGGGTGCCGTCCTGCCCGTCGACGGAGGTCGTACGGCCGTCTGACCCGCCCGGCACTACCGCGGGCCGGGGGGACCGGATCAGCCGCTCACCGACCGGTCGAGCGCGGCGATGAACCGCCCGAGGTCGCGGCGGCGCGAGTCGGCCGGCCACACCGCCCAGGTGCGCCGCACCAACGGCTGCCCGACCAGCGGCGACCACGTCACATGGTCGGGCAGGGGCTGCTGCCAGTCGGGCGGAGCCAGCGTGAACGCCCGCCCGGAGGCGACCGCTGCCCGTTTCACGTCCGCGATCAGCGTCTGCCCCTGCGGGGGCTCCGGACCCAGGTCCAGGCCGTGCCCGCGCAGGATCGCGGTCAGCTCGTCGTACCAGGCGGGACTGCCGGCGCGCGGGAATCCGACCCACTGCAGGCCGGCCAGCGCGTCGAGTGCGATGCCGTCCGGTCCGGCGAGTTCGGCGGCCTGCTCCGTGGCCAGCAGCACGCCCAGCTTCTCCCGTACGACGAGCAGCGCGTCGAACTCCGGACTCGAGGGCCGCTCCCGCAGAAGGCCCACGTCCAGCTCGCCGGCCCGCAGCGCCGCCAGCTGTTCGGCCGAGGACAGGTGCCGGGCCTGCACACGGGTGTCCGGGTACGCCTCGGAGAGGTCGGCCAGCGCCGGATCCAGCAGACCCGGGGGCAGTTCGAGCGGGATCCCGATCCGCAGCGCCCCGCTGCCCGGGCCGGTGTAGCGGGCCATCGCGCGCACGGCTTGGTCATGCCGGGCGAGGACCGCGCGCGCCTCCGCGAGCAGGGTGGCGCCCGCCTCCGTGGCCCGCGCCCCTGAGTGGCCGCGCACCAGCAGCTTCACTCCGAGCTGCCGTTCGAGTCCGCTGACCGTCTGGGACAGGGCCGGCTGACTCATGTGCAGCCGCCGTGCCGCGGCGGACAGCCCGCCCTCCTCCACCACGGCGACGAACGCCCGCAACTCCCGCAGCTCCATGCCCCCATGCCATCACGCCCCCCGAAGCGTGTCACGCACGCCCCGACGGCCCCCGACGGCACGGCGTCGTCGAAGACCCTGGACCGCTTCGCCCGCCCTGAGCGGGCCACCCCTCGCCGAGCCGCACGGCAACCGCCGCCGGTCAGTCCTTCTCCAGCAGATCCAGGTCCGGCGGGACCAGCGTCGCCGATTCCACCAGGTCCTTGAGCAGGTTGCACTGTCGTCCGCGGTACGCCGACTCGCCGTGCCGTCGGCTGACCCGCAGGTCGTCCATGCCGAGGCCCAGATCGACGTCGGGCTCCTCACCACGGCCGAAGGACACGGTCAGGCCGGGCCGCGGCGCCACCTTGATGCAGCGGGTGACCCGTACGGGCGTGCAGGGTGCCGGGACCGGTCGGGGCGACACCGCGTGCCAGGCTGTCGCAGAAGTGCATCGCCGGTCTCCTCGGATGGTGACGCCACGGCCTGTTTCCCGGTGGAACGAGTAGGTCCGGCCCTGGTGCGCTCTTGTGTTCGGGACCCGTCCCGACGGTGTGCCCCGACAACGACCGTGGAACGGAAACACCGTGACAGACCCGTGCGGCACGGGCGCGGGGCACAGGACGAGGAGCAGGTCGATGGGTGCGCACCGGAGCGTCGTGGCCGTGCTGGGGTGGGGTATGACGGTGGCCCTCGCGGGCTGCGGATCGGGGGCCGGCGTGACCGGAACGGGAGGTGGCGCCCTGGGGGAGGGGACCGGGTCGCCGTCCTCGTCGGCGGTTTCCCCGCCCGCCTCTCCGTCCGTGTCCGCTCCTGTCCCGGTATCCGGCGCCGGGAGAGGGGAGCACGGCACCGACGTCGGTGCCTGCTTCGACGGGCGCTGCCGGATTCTCGTGACGAGGCAGCCGACGCGCATCGCGGTCGACAGCCGGTTCGGCGTGGGCTCGCTGGAGGTCACGGGCATCACGGCACGCTCGGTGGTCGTACAGGCCTCCGGCACCGGCACGTTCCTGGCCTCGTCGGTCAGCGAGGGAAGCATCGGCCGTGTGAACGGACTGGGCTTCCGGGTGGAAAGGGTCCGTGACGGGCACGCCGTACTGGACTTCTTCCCGAAGGAGTAGCCGCTGCGGAACGGGAACATCAGGGTCCGGTAATTCCCCCTCATCTCAACGGAGTTGACCTGCCCCGCGCGAGCCGGTAGCCCGCGGCTCCGCCACGCCCTCGCGCAGCGCGCACACGGTCTTGCCGTCGAGGTGCGGCAGCAGCACCCGGCGCCCGTCACGGTCGCAGAGCAGAACGTGTTCGGCGATCACCCCGGAGTCCGTCACGGCGTACCGGTCGGAGTGGATCTCGATGGCCTGGATGTCCGGCCACGCCGTGTAGCCCCACCTTGGGCACGGCCGGGCCGCCCACGCACCCCGAAGGGGCCCGGTACTCGGGGAGGCGTACGTCCTCGTCGATGTCCAGGGCCGCGGGCCCCGGTGGTCAGCCGCACCGGGGCCCGCTGGGCGTCAGGCGTGGTGCAGGAGCGCGCGCAGCTCGGTGGTGTCGATGACGTGGGCCCGGGACGGGAAGAGCTGTTCGACGAGCACCCGGTGGATCTCGGGGTCGAAGTCGGCGACGCCGTCGGAGAGGACGTAGATGCGGTAGTCGCGGTCGGCTGCGTCGTTGAGGGTGGACAGGACGACACCGCTGGTGCTGATCCCGGCGAGGACCAGGGTGTCGATGCCCCGGTCGCTCAACTGCTCGTGGAGATCGGTGGTGGAGCCCGCGCCGATGCGGACCTTCCGTACGACGACGTCGCCGTCCTCGGGCGTGATCCGTTCATCGATCCGGGCGGTGGCGTCCTCGTGGTGGAACTGCTTCGCCGCGGCGATCCCGCTGAAGGTCTTGTTGGTCTCGGGGATGGCCGTCCAGTCGTCCTCGGTGAAGGCGACGCGGACGTAGCCGATGGTGCCGCCGGCGGAGCGGACGTCGGCGATGGCTCCCCTGACGCGCTCGACGAGCGCGTCGGAGTCGGGCATGCGGGCGATGATCCCGTTCTGGAAGTCCATGGCCAGCAGGGCGGTCCGCTCGGGGGAGATCGGGGGGAGGGCGGAGGTGCTCACTCGGGATTCTCCTTGGTGGGGTTCTCGGTGGTTCGCGGGGTGTCGGGGGTTCCGGTGGGCCGGTCGGTGCCGCGGCCCATCAGCCGGCGGTCGAGGACGGTCAACAGCAGGGCCGCGAGGCCCGCCACGACCAGGACGAGGCCGAGGGTGTGCAGGCCGTGGTCGCTCGCCCCGTCGTGGAAGACGATGCCGCCGATCACGGCGGAGGTGATGGTTCCGAGGTATCCGAAGGTCCTGAACAGGCCGGAGGCGGTGCCGATCTGGTCGGCCGGGGCGGTGAGGTAGAGGGCGGTCTGGTTGCCGACCGTCGTGGCGGCCGAGGTGACGCCGAAGACCAGCGAGACCAGCACGATGGCGATCGCCGGGCTGTGCGAGGTGAGCAGCAGGACGCCGAGCGAGCCGAGCAGCATGGAGACCGCCGAGGCGATCAGCGGTCCGCGCATCAGGTTGCGCCGTGCGAGCGGCCGGGACAGCAGCGCGGAGACGGCGCCCATCGGCAGCAGCAGGAGTCCCGCCGTGACGGTGGACATCCCGTGCGCGGCCTCCATCCATTGGGTCATGCCGTACATCACGGAGTAGACGCCGAGCAGGGTGAGCGCCTGGCGCAGATAGGTCCGGGTGAGGGCGCCGTTGGCGGCGAGACCGCGCAGGTCGAAGAAGGGCGCGGTCCTGCGCAGCTCCCATACGGCCGTAGGCACGGTGAGCACGACGAAGACGGCGAGCGCGGACCACTCGACCCGCGGAAGGCGCATCAGGAAGATGACCAGCGCGCTCAGCGATCCGGCGAAGCCGAGGATGCCGGGCAGATCGATCCGGGCGGCCACCTGCCGCGGGCCGCTGTCGCGGCGGTCGAGCGCGGGATCCGCGGGCAGCCAGCGCACGGCCATCACCATGGCGATGGCGGTGACGGGGATGTTGATCAGGAAGGCCCAGCGCCAGCCCGCGGCGCCGACCAGCAGCCCGCCGATCGGCGGGCCGATGGCCGCGGTGGCCATGCCCGCGATCGCGATGCCGCCGAGCACCCCGCCCGGCGGACCGCTCAGCCCGGCCCGCTCGGCACGGCGTCGGATCAGCACCATGGCGCAGGGGAAGGCGGCCGAGGTGCCGATGCCGATCAGGACCCGCGCGACGGTCAGGGCCGCCAGATTCCTGCCGAGCCCGCCGACCAGGCCGCCGAGCAGCACCAGCACGATGCCGGAGAGGAAGATCCGGCGCGCGCCGAGCACCTCGGCCAGTTTTCCTGCCGTGGGCTGTGCGACAGCGCTGGCCAGGTAGAGCGAGGAGACGAGGACGGCGGTGCTGCCGACCGAGACGTGCAGGTCGGCGGCGATGGGGACCAGGGCGGTCGCGATGATCGCGCTGTTGACCGGATTGAGACTGGAGCCCACGTAGAGCGGGGTGGTGAACGTCCACGCGAAGGGCCTGTCCGTGAGGGTGCGCGCCGGGGCGTCGGCCTCGGTGGTGCCGGTGCTCATGTGGTGCCGTCGCTGAGGTCGGTCCCGGCGAGCCGCTCCAGCAGCTCGATGGCCTTCTCCAGGTCCTTGCGTTCGTCCGGGGCGACGAGCTGGTCGATGGCGCGGGCCAGGAAGGCGGCGCGGCCCGCGAGGAGCCTTTCGACCAGTTCGGTCGCGGAGGGATCGGCGCTGATCAGCTTCCGGCGGCCGTCCTGCGGGTCGGGCTCGCTGTGGATCAGCCCGGCGGCCTTGAGCACCGCGAGGCTCTGCGCGATGGACTGCGGGCTGACGTGCTCCAGCGTGGCGAGCCGGGCCGCGGTGACCGGACCCTCCCGTACGACGCTCGCCAGCACGCCGAGCTGCGTGAGGGTCAGGCCTATCGCATGCTGCCCCGATTCCGCGCGCAGGCGTGCGCGCAGCCGCTTGATCGCGTCGTTGAGTCGCTGCGCGGTCGCAGCGGACTGCTGCGGCCTGGGGTTCGTGGTCATGACCCCAGCCTAGAACTCGACAAGCAACTTTGCCAAGTTACTTGTTGAATTTCTCGTCAGGGCCGGCAGGGCCGACCGTCGGAGAATGCCGGCGATCATCATTAGGGGGCGCGGCGCGATCAGACCGACGCGGGCGAAGGCGTCGAACGTGGCGAGGTGACCGACGCTGGACCAGGTCAGCGCCCAGGCCCAGTGCGGAGGCCCAGTGCGGATGCCCGGCGCGCGGCGTGCAGCAGCACTCCCGCACTTCTACGAGGGCCGACGGGGTCTCGCGCACCTGACGACCGCCGGTCATCGCGGTGGGGGGGCGTCGTCCCGCCGCCAGGGCAGGGGGGCGGGGATCGCGCGTGGTCGTGCGGCAGGCATGATCATCGTGTGGAGAAGACGTGGCGGGGGAGGGCGGCGCGGTGGGCGATCGCTCTGGTGTGGTTCTACGAGGGGTTCTGGTGCAAGATCTGGCCGGGACGGGCCGATCAACGGGAGATCGTGGGTGACGTACCGTTCCTGCCGCACTGGACGGTGACGGGCGCGCTCGCCGGCATCGGCCTGGCGGAGATCGCGATCGGTGTGTGGGTGCTGAGCGGCCTGCGGGCCCGGTCGGCCGCGCTCGTGCAGACCGTGCTCGTCGTGGCGTTCAACTTCGGCGGTCTGCTCTTCAGCCCCGGCCGGATCACCGAGCCGGGGCGGCTGCTGACGCAGAACCTGGCCTTCCTGGCGCTGGTCTGGCTGGTGACATGGACGGCGGACGCGTGACCGGGACACCGTGGGCGCACGGCCGACTGCTCGGCGGTTTCGGCGGACCGCGCCTGCTCTTCGGGCGGATGTACGAGGACTGGGGCGTCGAACTGGCTGCGTTCCCGCCGCCGGGCGCACGCGTGCTGTGCATCGCCTCGGCGGGGGACACGACGGCGGCCCTCGCCGCGGCGGGGTACGACGTGACGGCTGTGGACGTCAATCCGGTGCAGCTCAGGTACGCGCGCGAGCGGCTCGCCGGCGGAGCGACCCGGGAGGGATCCGCCGAGTCGGTCATGCGCCTGGGCCGGGCCACCGCGGCACGCCTGCTGCCCGCGTGGCGGTGGACGGAGCTGCGTGACTTCCTCACACTCGACGATCCGGTGGAGCAAGCCCGCCGCTGGCGCGAGGAGTTGGACAGCCCGGGCCTGCGGCGGCTGATGCGGGTCGCGCTGCGGCCCGGCGGAGCCCTGGCGGTGGCGCTGCGGCCGTCCTTCGCCGGTGTCGTCCCCGCGCGTTTCGACGAGGTGCTGCGCCGGCGCCTCGAACGGACCGTGTCCACACACCCGAACGCGCACAACCCATGGCTGTGGCGGCTGCTGGCGGGCGCGGAACCGCCGGGCACCCCGGCGCCGTGGGCACCCGGCGTCCGCCTGGTCGAGGGTGACGTGGTGCGGGTGCTGAAGGCGGCACCGTGCGCCGGCTATGACGCGGTGACGCTCTCGAACGTGCTGGACGGTCCGGGCCCCGACTTCGCCCGCCGGCTGCGGGCAGCCGTACGGCACGCGGTGCGCCCCGGCGGTGTGGTGGTGCTGCGCAGCGCCCGGGAACCGGGACCGCACGGGCCCGGCTGGGCGGCACACGACCGCTCGGTGTTGTGGGGCGTGGTACGCGTGGTGCGCATGGGCGGCACCGACCCGGACCGGAGAATCGAGCCGTGAGGCATCTGCTGCAACGTCATCCCGTCGCGATCCGCACGCACTTCGCCCACTCCCTGGTGCTGACCTACGCGCTGCCCGCCGAGGCGCTGCGCCCGCTGGTCCCACCGGGCATGGAACTGGAGACGTACGGGGAGCACGGGTTCGTGGCGGTCGCGCTGGTGGACACCCGCGCCCTGCGCCCCGCCGTGCTGCCCGCCCGGCTCGGGGCGGACCATCTGCTGACCGGTTACCGCGTCTTCACCCGTTTCCGCACTC
Source organism: Streptomyces sp. MMG1121 (assembly GCF_001280015.1). GTDB lineage: Bacteria > Actinomycetota > Actinomycetes > Streptomycetales > Streptomycetaceae > Streptomyces. The sequence goes on along the minus strand of NZ_LGDV01000085.1, from coordinate 193,741 downwards.
CGGGCGGCCGCGTCATGCGCGGACTGCGCATCCTGCGCAGCGACACCGACCGCAGGCTGATGATGTGCGCAGGCAATCTGCTGACCCGCTACAACTACCGCCTGGCCAGGATCGGTGCCCGCGTCGAGGGCGACTCGCTGGAGTTCCGCGTGGACAGCCGCGACGGCCGCGCGGACCTCGATGTGCGGGCGGATCTCGGCAGCGCCCCGGCACCGCTGCCCGCGGGCAGCCCCTTCGCGGACGCCCGCGCCGCCCGCCGCTTCGCCGGGCCGCTCCCGTACACCTTCGAGTACGAGCCGCAGACCCGGTCGGTGATCGTGATCAAGGCGTTCCGCGCGCACTGGGACCCGCAGCCGGTCTCGGTCGACGTCCGCCGCCTGACCTTCTTCGACCACGGCCCGCTGGCCGGCACACGACCGGTCCTCGCCAACGCCTTCCACGTCGCCGACCTGGCGTACGGCTGGGAGCGAGGCGTGCGCCGCAGCGAGAGCGGGAGCGTGCGGTGATCCGCAGATCGGGAGTCCGGGACGTCATCGCGTACAACTGGCCGCGGTACGCCGCCGGTCTGGCCACCGCCGCCGCCTGTGCCGTACTCGCCCGACGGCTGCCGTACCCGCTGCGCACCATCGCCCGCGCGGGCTCGGCAACCGCGATCGGTCTGCTCGCTTCCGCCACGGCCGCCAGCTGGTTCGTCTACGACCGCTCGGAGCTGTACGACTACGACTGGCTGGACCCGCTGCTGCCGCAAGCACCCTCCACGCACCTGGTGGTGGCCACCGGACTCGACGAGGCGAGCGCCGCGCTGGCCGTCCGCTGGCCCGCCTCCCGGCAGACCACCGTCGACCTCTACGACCCGGCCGTGATGACCGAGGGATCGGTGCGCCGTGCCCGGCGCCGGGTGCCTCAGCCGCCGCAGGCCCTGCCCGGCCGGCCGGATGCCCTTCCCGTGCCGTCGGGCCTGGCGGACGCCGTCTTCCTGGTCTTCGCCGCCCACGAACTGCGCAGGGCGGGGGACAGGGAGCGGCTGTTCGGGGAATGCGCCCGAGCGCTGCGCCCCGGCGGGCGGCTGGTCCTGGTGGAACACCTCAGGGACGGCCCGAACACGGCCGTCTTCGGGCCGGGCGCCTGGCACTTCCTGCCCCGCTCGGAGTGGCTGCGGCTCGCCGCGCACGCCGGGCTGCGTCCGACGGCCGAGCGCCGGATCGCCGCACTGGTCACGGCGTTCGCCTTCACCAGGGGCGCCGCATGACCCAACTGCTCGCGCTCACCGCGCAGTTGCGCCTGGTCGGAGTGGCCCTCATCGGTATGGGCCTGCTGCATGCGGTGCTGCCCCGCATCCTGGGCTGGCCGGGCGACCTCGGCGGGACCAGCCTGCTGACCCGGCAGGTGTCGTACGCGCACCTGTTCTTCATCGGGCTCACCTGTGTCCTGCTCGGCGTGCTGCCGCTGGCGTTCGCCCGGGAACTGCTGAGCGGTGATCCCCTGCCGACCGTGCTGCTGTGCGGGCAGACACTGTTCTGGGGCGTGCGCTGGGTGATGGAGTTCGCCTACTTCTCGCCGCGTCTGTGGCGGGGCCATCGGTTGCGGACGGCGGGACATGTCGCCCTGTCCGTGCTGTGGACGTGGGTGACGGCGGTGTTCGCCGTGGCGACGCTGCACGCGGCGGCCTGAGCCAGGGCGGTCTCCGTCTTACGGTGGGGGTATGGGCGGCGGCACGGTGACGCTGTTCCTGTGCGGTGACGTGATGCTCGGGCGCGGCGTCGACCAGATCCTCCCGCACCCCGGGAACCCGGAGCTGCGCGAGGGCTACGTCACGGACGCCCGGTCGTACGTCGAGCTGGCCGAGGCGGTCAGCGGCCCGATCCCCGCCCCGGTGGAACCGGCCTGGCCGTGGGGCGAGGCGCTCCGGGTGCTGGAGCGGTTCGCCCCTGACGCCCGGATCGTGAATCTGGAAACGGCTGTCACGGACAGTGACGAATTCGCGCCCGGCAAGGCGGTCCACTACCGCATGCACCCGGCCAACCTGCCCGCCCTGACCGTGGCCCGGCCCGACGTGTGCGTCCTGGCCAACAACCATGTGCTGGACTTCGGCCGACCTGGCCTGGCGGAAACGCTGGAGGCGCTGGACGCGGCGGGGACGCGGACGGTGGGTGCCGGGCGCGACGCCGACGAGGCCCACGCGCCCGTGACAGTCCCCCTCGGGTCCGGCCGCCGCGTACTGGTCCTCGCCCTCGGCGCGCTGTCCAGCGGCATCCCGCCCGACTGGGCCGCGACCGAGGACCGGCCCGGCGTCGCTTGCCTGCGGGAGCCGTCGGCCGTGACCGCGACGCGGCTGGCGGCGCGGGTGCGAGGGGCGAGGCGGCCCGGCGACATCGTCGTCGTGTCGGTCCACTGGGGCTCCAACTGGGGCTATCTCGTCCCCCGCGACCAGAAGCGCTTCGCCCATGCCCTGATCGACGGCGGCGTCGACATCGTCCACGGGCACTCCTCGCACCACCCCCGCTCCGCCGAGGTGTACCGGGGCCGGCTGATCCTCTACGGCTGCGGCGACTTCATCGACGACTACGAGGGCATCTCGGGCTACGAGCAGTACCGCGACGACCTCCGACTGGGCTATCTCGTCTCCGTGGACGCGGACACCGGGTGCCTGACCGGCGTGCGGCTGTTCCCCTTCCGGGCGCGGCGGATGCGGCTGGAGCGTGCAGGGGACGAGGACCGTGCCTGGCTGCGCGCGACCCTCGCCCGGATCAGTCACGGCGTCCGCGTCGGCCTGGAGCCCGACGGCACGCTCAGCCTCGTACCAGGACCGGGGACGGTCCGGTGAGCGGCTCCGCCGCGTCCGGTTCCTACTCCGCCGAGGCCTCGCGCAGACACTCCTCGCACCACCGGCGGACCGTGTCGGCGACCTGCTCCAGGGCGCCGGGTTCCTCGAACAGGTGGGTGGCTCCCGGGACCACCCGCAGGGAAGCGGCGGACCCGAGCCGCCGTGCGGCCTCCTCGTTGAGCCGCAGCACCTCGTGGTCCTGACCGCCGACGACCAGCAGGACGGGTGCGCGTACGGCGGGCAGCGCGTCGCCCGCCAGATCGGGCCGCCCGCCCCGGGAGACCACGGTCAGGACGCGCGCGGGGCGCTCGGCGGCGGCCCGGAGGGCGGCGGCGGCGCCGGTACTGGCGCCGAAGAGGACGACGGGCAGGTCACGGGTGCCGGGCTGGGTGCCGAGCCACTCCATGGCGGCCACGAGGCGGCGCCCCAGCAACGCGATGTCGAAGCGGTGCTCGCCGGTCACGATGTCCCGGCGCTCCTCCGCCTCGGTCAGCAGGTCGATCAGCAAGGTGGCCAACCCGGCCTCCCGCAGCGCGGCGGCGACCGCCCGGTTGCGCGGACTGTGCCGGGAACTGCCGCTGCCGTGTGCGAACAGCACCACCGCCCGTGCGGACTCCGGCACCACCAGATCACCAGGGAGCGCGGCGCCGGCGGCGGGCACCACGACCGTCTCGGACATCATGGTCATCGACTTCCCCGGAGGACCGCGAAGATCCTCGGTCGTTTGTCACTGCCTTCTGCATATGTCACCTACCCCGGTGCGCGTCCGGCTACCGATTGAAAGCCCAACAGGACATCGCCATGCGCCGGGTGCACGCTGGCTGAGGATGGAGGGAACAGCGATGACGACTGCGAAAGACATCATGCACCCGGGTGCCCAGTGGATACCCCGGTACGAGACGCTGGACCGCGCGGCACAGCTGATGCGGGACCACGGAGTGGGCGCGCTCCCGGTCAGTGACCCCGACAACGGTGACCGTATGTGCGGCATCATCACCGACCGCGACATCGTGGTGAAGTGTGTCGCCTCCGGTCACGACCCCGCGCGGGTGACCTGCGGCGACATCTGCGAGGGCACACCGCGCTGGGTCGACGCCGCCTCCGACATCTCCGATGCCCTGCGAGAGATGCAGGGCCGCCAGATCAAGCGCCTTCCGGTGGTCGAGAACAAGCGCGTGATCGGCATGATCAGCGAGGCCGACATAGCCCGGCACCTCAACGACAACCAACTCGTGGAGTTCGTACAGCGGGTGTACGCGTAGCTCGCCCGCCTGTGATAAGCCTGCCCTGAGGCGCCTCATACCCCTCACCCCGGCCCCCGGCCCGCGCCGGGGGCCGGTCGTTGTCTGCACGGACACACGGATATACGGATCCACGGATACACGGACCGAAAGAGGGCCGCACCGCATGACCTCCCGAACCGATCGCACCGACCTGCCCCGGGCGGTGTGCGTCATGGATCCCGCCATCGTCGATCAGGTGCTGCCCGGAGAACTGCGCGAACGGCTCGCCACGCTGGTCCAGTTCGCCCCGGGCCACCCGTCCTCGCGAGCGGCGTTCCCCGCCGGGCTGGCCGAGGCGGAGATCCTCATCAGCGGCTGGGGCTGCCCTCGCCTCACCCCCGACGTGTTGGCCCGTGCACCCCGGCTGCGCGCCGTGATGCACGCCGCCGGCAGCGTCAAGTCGCTGGTGAGCGAGGCGGTGTGGGAACGCGGGATCGTCGTGTCGTCGGCCGCCGATGCGAACGCCGGCCCGGTCGTCTCCTACACGCTGGCCCTCGTCACACTCGCCGCGCGGCGCACCCTGACCATGGCGGCCGGCTGCGGCGACGGCTGGTCGGCCGTCGCGAGCCGCCGGGGCGCCGACGGGAGCACGGTGGGGATCGTGGGCGCCTCCCGCATCGGGCGCGGCGTGCTGGCCGGGCTGAGCCGCTCCGACGCCGGTCACCGGCTGCTGCTGAGCGATCCGTACGTGTCGCACGAGGAGGCACGCCGGCTGGGCGCCGAGCGGGTCGAACTCGCCGAGCTGTGCCGTCGGTCGGACGTGGTGAGCGTCCACGCGCCGCTCCTGCCGGAGACGACCGGCCTGCTGGACGCCGGGATGCTCCGGCTCATCCCGGACGGTGGTGTGCTGATCAACACGGCCCGGGGTGCCATCGTCGACACCGAAGCCCTGACCCGCGAGTGCGCCTCCGGTCGTCTGGAGGCGTACCTCGACGTGACGGACCCCGAACCGCTGCCGCCCGGCCATCCCTTGCTGTCCCTGCCGAACGTGCTGGTCACCCCGCACATCGCCGGCGCCCAGGGCAGTGAGGTGCGCCGGCTCGGGGCGTACGCGGTCGAGGAGATCGCGCGCTGGACGGCGGGCGAGCCACTGCTCGGCGCGGTCAGCCGCGAGTCCCTGTCCCAGCTGGCCTGACAACCTACGAGGGCGCCCGGGCCACCGGCCTGACCCGCGCCGCCCTGCACGCGACCGCCGCGGGGGCACCCGTGTATCCCCGCATCGGTTTCAGGCCCAACTCGCCCATGGGCTTCTACGGCCTGAAGGGGTGACCTCACCGACCGCGTGAAACGGACACGAGTTCCGGTCCGTTCAGCCGCCACCGCGCACCGTGTCGGCGAACACCGCCGGATCCCGGGGCAGTTCGTCCCCGCGCCACGCGACATGGCCGTCCGGACGGACCAGGACGAAGGACCGTTCGTAGAGCCGGGCGACCTCCCCACCGGCCCCGGCGCGAACCGCGAGCGGTACTCCCCGATCGGCGAACGCACGCTCCACTGAAGGAAGTTGGGCGCTCTCGGTGAAGCACAGCAGGACGAATCCGTGGCCGAACAGGTCGAGCGTGGACGTGCCGGCGTCCCACCACGCGTGCGCGGCGCGGTAGCCCGGCTCGCTGCCGGGGCGCCAGCCGGCGTCCGGCTTTCCGTGACGTACCGGCACCCGGGGGTCCTCGATGACGGCCGGGGAGCGGTAGCGGAGGCCGAAGTGGATCTCCGGGGCGTCGAACTCGCGCTGTGCACCGCTGCTTTCGAGCACCTTGGACATCTTCAGGCGGGCCCGCTCGCCCTCGGGCCCGTCCAGGTGGATCTCGGGGGGAACCTGCCTGCGCATGGTGCGTTGCAGGTTGAGGTTGGCTTCCTGGAGGCTCTCCACGGCGATCGGCCGGCGCTCGGTGTCGTAGGTGTCGAGGAGCAGGTGCCCGGCCCAGCCGTTCAGTGCGGCGGCGAGTTTCCAGCCCAGGTCGGCCGCGTCGCCGATGCCGGTGTTCAGTCCGAAGCCGCCGGAGGGTGACAGCGTGTGCGCGGCGTCTCCGGCGAGGAAGACGCGACCGGACCGGTACCGGTCGGCGACGCGGTGGGTCAGCTGCCATGCGCCGTCGCCCAGCAGTTCCACCGGTGTGTCGACGGCGAGGGCGGCGCCGATCAGGGACAGCGGGTCGGCCCGGTCGGGCGTGTCGTCGTCCCCGGCCACCACCAGGTTGTACAGGTCACGGCCGTTCAGCGAGCGCATGGGGAAGCGCAGTGTGGACGACAGCATGAGGAAGTAGACAAGGGCGGCACGGTCACCGAGCCGCTCGTTGAGTTCGGGGGCGCGGAAGAGGATGTTGCGGAAGACCTGCGTGCGGTGGCGTGCCGGCGCGTCGATGCCGCAGGCCTGGCGGATGGGGGAGGAGGCGCCGTCGCAGGCGACCAGGAAGCGTGCCCGGACGGTGCCGGTCGTGCCGGTGGCGTGGTCGGTGAGGTCGGCCGCGACGTGCTCGTCGGTCTGCCGTACCCGCTCGACGGTGGTACGGAGCCGCAGCGGACCGTCCGGGTGGACGCCCACCGCCTGGATCAGTACCGGGTTCAGCCAGTGCGCCGGGCACATCTGGTCGGGCTCGGGAGTGTGCGCGAAGGCCGGGCGGTCACCGGCGGTGCCCCGGCGGTAGCGGTGGACCTCGTGGCCGCCGACCCTGGTGACCCAGGCGATGTCCAGGGAGTGGTCGGACGGCCAGCCGGCACCGCGGACGGCGTCCGCGACACCCCAGCGCCGGAACAGCTCCATCGAGCGCGGACCGATCGTGCTCACCTTGGGATGCCGGACCTGTCCGTCGCCGGCGTCGGCGACGACGCAGTCGATCCCGCGGTAGGTCAGGTCGAGCGCCAACGCCATTCCGACGGGGCCGCCGCCCACGATCAGCACGTCGGTCCACTCGTCGGAACGCGTCATTCGTCCTCGCCTCTCGTTGGTGGTTCCGTTCCGGTGGCGGGGGTATCGGGCGGCCCGCAGGGGCGGTCGCCCGATACCCGGTATCACGGGCGTTCGGCCGTGACCAGCAGGCAGCCGAAACTGTCGACGCCGGCCAGGTCGGAGGGGTGGAAGGCATCGTCTGCGAAGGCGAAGTTGCTCTCGACCATGGCCTCGGGGCGCTCGTCGAGGCTCGCCGTCTTCAGCAGCTCCAGGCCGGTGCGCAGCGTGGTCTGCTCCGTGACGTCCAGGACGGCGCGCGGCCGCAGGCCGCAGCGGTGCAGTAGCGCGACATAGTCGTCGAGGTCCGCCATGGTCGCCATGAGGTCGCGGCAGAACTTGTCGACGCCCGGGTGCCGCGCCTGCCCGCGCGGGGCCCGGTCGAACACGTCGGTCAGGACGAGCCGGCCGCCCGGGACCAGCACACGGCTGATCTCGCCGAGGGCCTGCTGCCGGTCCGGCATGTGGCAGAGCGACTCCAGGGCCATCACCGCGTCGAACGACCTGTCCGGGAAGGGCAGCTTCATCGCGTCGCCGTGCTGGAACACGGCCCGGTCGGCCATCCCGGCCTCGGCCGCCAGCCGGTTGGCGGTCTTGATCTGCTCCTCGCTGATGCTGATGCCGGTCACCCGCGCACCGGTGTGGGCCACGACGCGCAGACCGGGCCCGCCCACCCCGCAGCCCAGGTCGAGGACATGGGAGGCCTGGTCCACCTTCATGTGCTCGATGAACACGTCGGTGAGCCGGTCCATCGCCTCCTCGATCGAGGCCTCGGAGTCCGGTGTGTCCCAGTAGCCGATGTGCACGTTGGTGTTGAAGGTGCCCTCCTTCATCGCGTTCAGCGTCAGCTGGTCGTACAGCTTGCCGACGGCTCCCGGCACGGGCGGGGTCTGGGCGGTATCGGTCATGGCAACGGCCTCTCTGGTCGGGATGTACGTGAGGGTGGAGGGATGTGCGTTCAGACGTCCGCGATCACCGCGGGGCCCGGGGCCGGTCCCCACTCGATCTCCTGGCACCGGACGTAGTCCGGCAGCAGGCCGCGTTCCTGCGCCTCGGCGAGCGTGCGGGCTGTCCGGTCGCGCTCGGAGAGCACCGGTTCGGCGTCCCCGGCCAGGGGCAGTCCGAGGGCCGGATCCAGGACGGACAGGGCGAGTTCGTGCTCCGGTACGTAGCTCTCGGACAGCATGTACGACATGACGGTGTCGTCCTCCAGCGTCATGAACGCGTGCCCCACGCCCACGGGGAGATACGACGCCCGGTGCTCTCGCTGGTCCATCAGCACCGCGTCCCAGCGGCCGAACGTGGGCGAACCCACCCTGATGTCGACCACGATGTCCAGGGCCGCGCCGCGGGCGCAGTAGACGTACTTGGCGGTGCCGGGCGGGGTCACGGTGTAGTGGATGCCCCGCACCACGCCGCGCCGGGACACGCTGTGGTTGGTCTGCGCGACCCGGAAGAGCGGGCCTCCGTGCGCCTTGGCGAACGCCTCCTGCTGGAACGGCGAGATGAACAGGCCCCGGTCGTCGGGGAAGACGCGGGGGGTGAACTCGAGTGCCCCCTGGACGGCGAGTTCGCGTGCGTGCATGTCTGCTCTCCGTGGCTCGGTGAACGGTCGGTGGGGCGTCACAGCGTGCTCAGCACCTCGCGCAACGCGTGGATGACCTTGTCCTGGAGGTCGTGGGGGAGTGCGGGGTACATCGGCAGCGAGAAGATCTCGCCGGCCAGCGCCTCGGTGACCGGGAGCGAGCCGGTGGCGTATCCGAGGTGGGCGAACCCGGTCATGGTGTGCACCGGCCACGGGTAGCTGATGTTCAGGTGGATGTCGTAGGCCTTGAGGCGTTCGATGATGTCGTCGCGCCGGGGGTGGCGTACGACGTAGACGTAGTACACGTGGTCGTTGCCCGGGGCGGTGCGGGGCAGCGCGAGTTCGGTGTCGGCGAGGCCGTCGGCGTAGCGCCGCGCGACCGCCCGGCGGCCGGCGATGTAGGTGTCGAGCCGCGTGAGCTTGCGCCGCAGGATCTCGGCCTGGACCTCGTCGAGACGGCTGTTGTGGGCCGGAGTCTCCAGGGTGTAGTAGCGGTCCTCCATGCCGTAGTACCGCAGCCGTGCCAGCCGCCCGGCCACGGACGCGTCCGAAGTGATCACCGCGCCGCCGTCGCCGTACGCGCCGAGCACCTTGGTCGGGTAGAAGGAGAAGGCCGCCGCGTCACCCGACGTACCGGCCAGGATCTCGCCCTGGCGGGCTCCGTGCGCCTGGGCGCAGTCCTCCAGGACGGCCAGCCCGTGCCGGTCGGCCAGCTCCCTCAAGGGGGCCATGTCGACGCACTGTCCGTACAGGTGCACCGGGACCAGGCAGCGTGTGCGTTCGGTAATCGCGTCCGCCACGTGAGCGGTGTCCATGAGGAAGTCGTCGGCGCGGACGTCCACGAAGACGGGGGTGGCGCCCGTGGCGTCGATGGCGACGACGGTCGGCGCCGCGGTGTTCGAGACCGTGATCACCTCGTCGCCCGGGCCGACGTCCAGCGCCTGCAGCCCGAGTTTGATCGCGTTCGTGCCGTTGTCGACGCCGACGCAGTGGCCCACCCCGTGGTAGGCGGCGAACTCCTCCTCGAAGCCGCGCACGCTCGCGCCGAGCACGAGCCGGCCCGAGGTGAAGACGGTCTCCACGGCGTCGAGGATGTCGTGACGCTCGGCCTCGTACTCCGGCAGGTAATCCCATACACGCGTGGTCATGTGCCAGCCTTTCCAGAACGGCGAGGTACTTGTGTTCCGCGGTCCTCGTCCTGCTGCCGGGCCAGGGCGTCGACCGTGCGGCGCACCCCTTCGCAGAGCGAGACCCGTGGGCGCCAGCCGGTGGCCGCCCGGAACGGGGAGGAGTCGATGGTCACGCTGCGGAAGTCCGTCACCGGGGCGTGCGCCGGGGGATCCACGCACTCCACGGGGACCGGGCGTCGCCCGGTGCGGTCGGCCACGGCCCGGGCGATGAGCCGGAAGGCGTCGCCGAGTGTGTCGCCCCGGCCCGCGCCGATCAGACAGTGGCCGCCCACCAGGGAGTCAGGGTGGTCGAGCGCCGCCGTGAACGCCGCCGCGACGTCCTCGACATGGACCAGGTCGCGGCGCACCGTGCCGTCGTGCCACATGGTCAGCGGCCGGCCGTCGAGCGCCCGTCGCGCCATGGCGGACACCACACCGCGATCGGTGCCGCCACCCGCCGCGCCCTCCCCGAACACCGTGGGCAGGCGCAGGCTGACACCGCGCACCCGGCCCTCGGCCGTGGCCCTCAGCAGGAGCTGCTCCGCCGCCAGCTTCTGCCGGTCGTAGGCCGTCTCGGGACGGTCGGGCTCGCTGCCGTCGAGCGGTTCCCGCGGCGGCACGCCGACCTGCGAGGCGGCACCGGCGTACAGCACCAGCGGGGGCACCGCCGCGCTGGCGCCCGGACCCAGCAGGTCCACGAGATCCCGCATCACCCCGACGTTCACCCGCTCGGCCCCGGGATCGGACTCCGCCGCCCGCCAACCGCCGTCCGCCAGCAGCAGATGCACCACCACGTCCGCTCCCGCGACCGCCTCGGCGAGTGCCGTCCGGTCGGTGAGATCGGCGGTGACGACGGTGGTCTCGGCCGGGCCGGGCGCGGGCACGCCCGGCCTGCGCGCCACGGCCCGCAGCCGGACCGGACGCAGCGCCAGCGCGCGCATGACCGCAGCACCCACGAAACCCGAGGCGCCGAGCACGGTGATCAGCGGCCCCGGGGCCGCCGGTGTGGACGTCATGTCACACCCCTTCCCGGGGCCGCGCCGCCACGGCGTTGAGGCAGGCCAGCAGTGTGCGGGCCTCGACATTGAGGTAGTGCCCGTGCCGGGTCAGTGCCCTGAGCTGGGCAGGAGTGGCCCAGACGAAGCCGGGGGGCGGGTCGAGCGGGGCCTCGGTCGCCTCGGCGTCGACCGCGAGATAGCGGCTCCTGGCGTGCAGGAAGCGCCCGCCCTCCTCCGACTGGACGGCCTCGAAGCGGATGCGCGCGGGGTCGGCACCCAGGACCACGTCGAGGAACGGCGGACGGTCCGCCGCCGGCAGATGGGCATAGTTGCCCGGCGTGCACTGCACGGTCGGAGCCAGCTCGACCGTGTCCAGGAACCCGCCCTCCGCACGGGCGTTGACCAGCACGTGCGGCACCCCGTCGAGCTCACGGACGAGGAACGCCACGACGCCCAGACCCACCGGCTCGATCAACGGCTGTGTCCAGCCGGCCACTTCGCGGTTGCTGCCCCGCACGGACACGGCGACCACCCTGAAATAGCGGCCGTGTTCGTGCTCGATCGCCTCGACACCGTGCTTCCAGCCGCGCACGGAGGCGAGCGGGACGCGCTGCGCGCGGACGTCATGCCGGGAGCGCTCGCCGGTGAACCAGGACAGGAGCTGGGCGTCCGAGTGCAGCGCGCCGGGCGTCGTGTCCCGGTACGGCACACAGGACAGCACGCTCCTGGCGTTCATGTTGACCAGGTCGTCCTCGTGCAGCAGGGCGGCGATCTGGCCGAGGGTGAGCCAGCGGAAGTCGGCCGGCGCGATGACCTCGTCGTCGGTCTCGACGATCATGTTGCGGTTGCACTTGTGGAAGAACCACGAGCCCTGTTCCGACTGGAGGACGTCGACGATCACACGGCCGGGCGCGGGCCGCACGAAGTAGTCGATGAGGTGTACGTCCGTGCCCCGGTGGGCCCTGGTGTAGTTGCTGCGGGTGGCCTGCACGGTGGGCGAGAGCTGGAGCAGGTTGTGGTTGCCCGGCTCCATCTTGGCCTGCATCAGGAAGTGCAGCACCCCGTCGAACTCCTTGGCCAGGATGCCGAGGATGCCCACCTCGGGCTGCCTGATGACGGGCTGCTGCCACTCCCGGCGGGGCCCGTCGCCGAAGGGTCCGTCGTGTTCCACCACGTGCAGGCCCTCGACCGTGAAGAACCGCCCGCTGCGGTGCACGAGATTGCCGCTGCCGTCCTCGAACCGCCAGTCGTCCAGCTCGGCGAACGGGATGCGCCGCACATGGAAGTCGCCCGCTCCACGACGCTCGGTCAGCCAGGCATGGACGTCCTCGGTCCGCAGCTGCGCCCCGCGGCCGGCCGCGGCCGACACGGCGATACGGTCGGCGAGCACGGGATCCTCGCGGGTACGCACGGCGGTGGCGGAGGCCGGGGGTGGACCGAGGCAGGACGACATCGGGGAACTCCCTGTCTGCGGGGCAACGGAGTGGGGGCGGCCTGCGCCCGGCCGGCCTGCGGTCGGCCGGCCGGGCTCGTCGGGTCAGGGCCGTTGCGCGGTGATGAGGACGTAGCCGGCGTGCGGGTGCTTCCCGAACGCCTCCATCAGTTCGGCGGCCGCGGTGATCCGCGCCGCCGCGGGGGCGTCGAGGGACTCGGCGAGGTCCCGGAAGGCGGCAGCGGCGTGCCCGTAACTGGCACGCACCTGTTCGCCGATGTCCGTCAGCTCCAGCAACTGCCAGCCTGCCTCGGCCAGCCGCGCGCGCTGCTCGTCGGGCGTACTGATCCCGGCGATCTCGTACATGTCCAACATGCCGTCCAGCACCGCCCTGTCACCGCCGGTGAACGGCTGCCGCTGGCACAGGTCGGCGACGACCAGACGGCCGCCGGGGCGCACGACGCGGCGCAGCTCGGCGAGGGCGGTGGTCCGGTCGGTCATGTGCAGCAACGACTCGATCGCGAAGGCCCCGTCGAACGAACCGTGGGCGAAGGGCAGCTTCATGGCGTCCGCGAAGCGGAAGCCGACCCGGCCGCGGGCTTCGGACGCCTGCGCCAACTCCGAGGCCCGGGCCACCTGTTGAGCGCTGACAGTGATGCCGGTCACGCCCACCTGGTGGGCTGTCGCGATGCGCAGCGCCGGGACGCCGTTGCCACAGCCCACGTCCAGCAGCCGCTGACCGGGGCGCAGGGCGAGTCGGTGGGCGACGAGGTCGGTGAGCTGGTCGGTGGCCTCGGCGATCGGGATGTCCTGGCCCTCCTTCCAGTAGCCCACGTGGATGTTGCCGCCGAGGGTGTCCGTGGTGCCGGCGTCGGTGAACACGTCGTATGTCTCGCCGACGGAGCCGGGGGTGGTGTCGGGCTGCTGCGTCACGCTCGCTTTCCTTTCGTACGGTGTCACGCCAGGCCCAGGACCAGACGTGTCGGCCCGTGGAAGACCATGTCGTCGGCGTAGTCGACCTGTTGGCCGCCCCGGCCCAGCCCTGGAACGCCGTCCAGCAGCGTCCTGAGGCCGATCTCGGCCTCGGTGCGGGCCAGCGTCGCGCCGAGGCAGTAGTGGATGCCCAGCCCGAAGCCCAGGTGCCGGTCGGCAGGACGGTGCACGTCCAGCACGTCCGGGTGCTCGAAGCGCGCGGGGTCCCGGTTCGCGGAGCCCAGTAGCGCGACCACCCGGCTGCCGTGCGGCACCTCGTGTTCACCGAGCCGGGTGTCCTGGCAGGCCCAGCGCGTCACGGCCTGCACCGGGGAGTCGTAGCGCATCAGCTCCTCGGCCGCCGCCGGTGTCGACTCGGGTCCGGCGCGCAACTCGTCGAGAACCCGTGGGTGTGCCCGGAGGGACAGCACCGCCTTGGCCAGGAAGTTGGTGGTCGTCTCGTGTCCGGCGGTGAGCAGATGGACGCAGGTGCCCACGATCCCGTCCATGCTCAGCGGTGCGCCGGCGTCCCGGGCGCGGACGAGGAGCGTGAGCAGACCGGCGCGGTCGTCCCCGCTCCGCCGCTCCGCCTCCCGCCGGAAATAGCGGGCGAACTCCCGCGCGGCCGCCTCGGCCCGTACGTAGCCGCCGGTGCCGCCCCGCGAACGGCTGGTGCTGGCCTCCTGGAGTGCCACGGCATGGGCGCGGAGCCGGCCGTGGTGTTCTCGCGGAACGCCGAGCAGTTCGGAGATCACGAGGACCGGGAACGGCGCCGCGAAGGCCGCCACGAGGTCGGTCTCCCGCTCCCGCCCGAACCGCGCCAGCAGTTCGTGTGCGATCCGGGTGATCCGGGGGCGCAGACCGGCGACGACCGACGGGGAGAACTCCGTGGTCAGCAGGGAGCGCAGTTCGGTGTGGCGCGGTGGGTCCTGGAACACCAGCCAGTTCTCGACAAGGGTGCGCAGTGCCGGGTACTCGGCGGGAATCGGGACGGACGGCGCGGTGCCGTCGGCGGACGCCCCGCGCGCGCCGCGCCCGAAGGACCGGCTCGTCAGCACCTGGACGCACCCGTCGTAGGAGAAGACGTAGAAGGTGTCCGGGCCGTCCGTGCCCGAGGGCACGTGATGGACCGGCGCGGTCTCCCGGTAGCGCCGGTACACCGGGTAGGGGTGGGCGATGTCCTTGCTGTCCCAGCCCTTGAGGTCGAACCGCGGCAGCGTGGGGGAGGGCATGCGGTCTCCTTCGGTCGGCGCTGTGGCGTCGCTGCTTCATGGGGGTGCTCAGGGGCGTGGCCGCAAGCGGTCGGCCCAGTAGGTGCTCAGCCCTCCCACCCGGGCGGGCACCAGAGGGCTCTTGCCGCAGGCCGCCGCGAGGTGGTCCAGGCGGAGCGCGATGCCGCGCCTCGCCACGTCCGGCCGGGCCACGGGCGCGGGCTGTCCGGCCGGCTCGAACGACGGTCCTGCGGTCGAGCCCCGGCGCCCCGACGGCATGGTCACCAGCAGTTCCGCCAGCGGGCGCATCATCCCGGTCATCACGTCGATCGCCGCGTTCATCAGGTCAGACCGCCGCAGGCTCGTGTCCGGGCGCTCACCGAAGTGCTGGGCCATCAGCTGCAGCGCCATGAAGTAGGAGTGGTTGAACAGCCGCATGACCGACCGGGCCTCGGGATCGGTGACGGTCTCCATCGCCCCGATTCCCTCCCTGAGCGTCGGGTTCCGTACGACGGGATGGGCGGGGTGGTTCCACCGTGCGTCGCCCGGTGCCCCGGACAGCAGATCGGCGATCCGCAGGAACGAGGCGTAGTGGGAGTCCTCGGCGGTGCGCGGCCCGAGGACGCCTCCCTCGCCCTGCTCGGTGATCACGTCGATCGCGAACAAGGCGCTGGAGAGGTCGTCGACCTCCAACTGGTAGTCGGGATGGCGCCGGTTGAGCGACTCGCGCAGGAAGAGGTGGTGCTCGCCGCCGCCCCGGCCCCGCTCCACCAGGAAGAGATCCGGAACCCGTTGCAGGCCCTCGCGGACGTCCGCGTACAGCTCGCTCAGCGAGGCGTACCGGTGTCGGTCGTCGCCGGGCGCGGGAGCCGCCGCCGTGGCGTCGCGCCGCACCTCGCCGACGAGGTCGTCCGGCCGCTCGATCAGCGCGAACCGCTCGACGCTGCCGGGCCCCAGCCGCTCGAGACAGAAGTCGAGCGGCACCGGCAGCTCGTGGTTGAGGGTGGCGAAATCGACCCGGGGCACGTGGAACGGCTCGCCCAGCGCGGTGATGACGTTGTTGACGAGGAGGAAGTGGATCATCTCCTCGCGGGCGATGGTCATCAGCATGCCCCGGATGCCCTCGTCGGCGGTCCTGCCGCCGTCGCCGCAGGCGAGCCGGAGCTGTTCGGGCGTCCACACACCCCGCCGCACGTATTCCAGACCGGTGCCGTGGGTGGGCACCGAGTAGGCCGCGTACACGTACTGCAGCATGACGGCCAGTTCGAGTGTGGCGGCCTCCCGCAGCACCTGAAGCAGCCGGCCCCGGGTGGTGATGCCTTTCCTGCCGCGGTCGGCCGCGGGCACGCTCAGGGGAACCGCGTCCGGCACCTGCTGGGCCCGCAGGAACATCAGCAGGAGCCGCGCCTTCGGCTCGGACAGATCCCGTGTCGGCGGCATGTAGTAGGTCTTCGCCTTGTTGCGCGGGTCGCTCATCTGCCAGATCAGTTTCGCGTACGTCTCCACCCTGCACCGGTCCGCCAGACTGAAGACCTCCGCCTTCATGAAGGAGTACAGGTGCTCGTAGAACGCGAAGACCTCCCTGTACACCAGCTCGAAGGTCGCCTCGTCCTGCCTGATGCCGGCCAGCCGCCAGTCGTCGGGGAGCACGCGCACCGAGAGGTACCCGGCGCCGGGCCAGAAGCCGAGCGCGTCGGCGGCGTCGTGGCCGAGGGCCGCGGAACCGGGGAGGTCCAGGTCGCACGGCAGGTCGTCGGCGCCGGCCGACAGCAGGACGCGGGCGGTGCCGGCGGTGGCGCCCCGCAGGGTGAACCAGCCCCGGCCCGTGTGGTCCGTGCCCAGGACGCAGGCGTTCGACCAGGTGCCGGACCCGTCCCGCCGGCCCTCGCGCAGCCGGACGACGTCGATGTCGGAGCACCGCGCCTCGGGGGAGCGGGCGGCCGGATCGCGCGGGAGTGCCCTGGGGTTGAAGAACTGCCGTACGCCGATCCCGTCGACGGCGCCCGGACGGCCGCGCACGAACGACCGTACGAGCACCTCGACGTCGTGGTCCGCGTCGTCGGGGCCCCGGGGATGCTCCACGAAGAGGCACGCGTCGTCGACCTGGACGTTGGTCTCCCTCTCGCGCAGGTGCACCACCGGACCGTCGGGACCGGTGCCCACCAGACACAGCGCTTCGCCGGCCGCGGCGGCTCCCGCCGTCCCGCCGGGAACCGTCACCAGGCCGGCGGTCAGCGCGTACCGGGCACCGAGGTACGCCTGCCGGGGCACCCGCGCCACCAGGCGGTCGCTGTCCGCCGTGCGCAGTTCCAGATCGCCTACGTCGACCAGCGTGCAGGGGGCCGTCGGTGCTCCGGGATGGCTGGGTACCGCGGTGATCATGTTGAGGGTGACATGGCCGTCCGTCAGCTCGACGCAGAGGTTGTGCAGGCCACCGGGCGGCCGGCCGGATGCGCGGCGGTCCGGGACGAGCAGACGTCCGGCCGGATAGGTGCGCGGCTCGTGCGGGCGCCAGGGGGCGATCGTCCCGCGCAGCAGCCACCGGCTCGGCCGGTCGGGTACCTGCGGAGCGGACATGTGACTGAGGGCGAACTGCACCACCAGACCGCCCGTCTCCTGCGAGGCGCACACCGTACGCAGGCGTCGGACGACCGGGGACACGGCCGCCTCGTCGAGCCAGGTCAGCTCCTCGTCCCCGGTCACGACGAACTGGTGGACCACGGACCGGCGCAGCAGTCTCGCCAGCGAGTGTTCGCCAGCGTCTCCAGGATCACCGCCATGGCCGGCGTTGTGCCATCTGGGGGGCTGGAAGCCGCGCACGGCACCGGTCAGCATGGAGCCCACGTCGTGAGAGCGGCCGGCGCGCCCGAAGCAGAACTGTCCGACCATCAGCGTCGTCGTCCAGTCGGACGACGGATCGACGTCGAAGACCCGGGCCCGGTTGACCGTGGTGGCCAGATACCCGTTGTAGTGCCCCCACATGTCGACACCGCGCCCGACGACCGGGTCGGCGGTGTCGATGCCGCCCGCGCGGTCCTCGACGCTGACGATCCGCGCGTCGACCGAGAAGTGCCCGTTGCCGGCGAAGTCCGTACCCCTGGCCGCGCTGAAGGGCCCGTCGGGCGTCGGACGGCCCATGGTGTCGAACGGCGGTCCCACCCGGTCGAGGTGGTCGTGGTACTCGGCGGGCGGCCGGTGCGCCGGGAAGGGCCGGCCGTCCTCGGTGAGGGCGGTGTTCGTCGCCAGATCGACGAGACCGCTGCCCGCACCGGTGGGCAGACGGGTCGTCGCCACCCCGCGGAAGTGCAGTCGGGGCAGGTCGAAGACGCTCATGCGCGGGCCCTTCCTTCCGTCGGAGGCATGGGCGGGACGGGCGTACCGGAAGGCCTGCTCGGGATTCTCACGCCGACTCCTCCGAGCGGCTCGGCCGGGTGGCGGCGAACACCCGGCTGGCCCGCGGCTCGTACCACTCGATCTCGTGCGCCGCGTCGATCGCCGACTCGATCGCCCCCTCGATCCAGGCGGGCTTCGACGAGCAGTGCTCGCCGGCGAAGAAGAGCCCCTTCTGCGGCCGGGCGGCCTCCCGGCGCTCCGCCTCGCGGACGGCGGCCGCCTGGCCCCAGCGGACCGTCGCCGCGCCCCGGGACCAGCGGTGCGAGCCCCAGGCCCGGGCCGCCACGCCGAGGACCATGCCCGGTCGGCGCAACTCCGGGTGCATCAGGCTCAGTTCACGTGTGACGACCGCGTTCCGCTGCGCCTCGCTCATCCGGCCGAGTGCCTCGGCGTCCGGACCGATGGTGTAGCTCGCGAGCAGCACCGCGCCGAGCGCCGGTTCGCCGTCGGCGGGCGGGTAGTAGGTCTGCCGCACATGACCGCCGGTGAAGGAGGCACCCCCGCTGATGCCGTCCTTCTCCCAGAAGGCCTCGCGGCAGTGGAAGGCTATCTTCGTGCCCGCCCAGTACTTCGTCTGATGGATGATGTCGAGTTTCTCCTGGTCGAAACCGCTCAGCTGGATCCCGCGCAGCACCGTGAACGGGATGGTGCACACCACGTAGTCGCAGATCCTGGTGAGGGTGCCGACGCCCTGACGGAGCCTCAGAATGACGGCGTCGTCCCGGACGTCGATGCCCGTGACCTCGAGACCGGTCGAGATCTGTCCACGGATCCGCGAGGCGAGCCGACGGGGGAGGACGTCCATCCCGTCCCGCAGCCGCACGATCGTGGAGCTGGTCTCGTCCAGTACGTCGTCGAGAAAGCGCTCCAGGTGCGGCGGACAGAACGAACGCACCTGCGGATGGTCGGCGAAGAACGCGTGCAGATCGATCCGGTTCTTCGTGGTGCCGCACCGGTAGGGCGCCAAATCGATGTGATCGATGCAGTTCAGCAGTTCCACGCCCATGTCGCCGCCCAGTGCGCTGTAGAAGTCGCGCGGGGCGACGGCCCGTAAACTGGCGTCGAGCCAGGCTCCGAACAGCAGGGTGTTCTCCCGGTAGTCACGGCTCGGCAGCCCGGCGGCGAACTCGGCGACCAGGGTCTCATGCGCGTCCCGCACCCGGAGATACCCGGTGGAACTGGGAAGATAGGCGGCGTCGTCCGAGAACAGCGTCTGGAATTCGCGCACTTGCTTCTGCAGGCCGAGTTCGGCGATGTAGTGCATGGTGAGGCGGTGTCCGGCGGGAATCCGCATCGCACCCAGGTCGGCGAACGGCCCGGTCTTCCCGTCCCCGGGAAAACGACGCGTGTGAATCCGGCCGCCGATCTCCTGGCTGCCCTCGATGATCTGGACGTGATGTCCGAGGCGCTCCAATTCGTATGCCACCACTAAGCCGGCGATGCCCGCGCCGATGACGGTGATGTTCTTCGGTCCACCGGTGGTGCCGTCCAGTCCGTCTACCTCCTGCAGGGTTCTCGTCACAGGTTTCCTCTCCAGTGCGCGGCGGCCAGGGACGGAACGATGTCCTGGATGGACCCGGCGCCTTTCCCAATTCCGGAAAGGGCCATGCCGGAAATTCTCATCGGCCATTGTTTGCGCGGTGGCAGCGCTCCCATATCCCCCGATCGGCCCTTTGAGCAGATGGTTTGACAGGCATCCGCCCGCACACCCGCGGTGGCACGGCGGTGTCACCCTGCACGATCGCGCGGGGTTTGCCCCGCCCCGCCGTAGCGAACCCGGGACAGGGGAAAACTGGTGGGCGTCGCCGCAGGGCGGGCGGGTCCACGGGCCCGGGCCGGCCGGTCAGCACGGTGACCCGACACCCCACCACGGAGGCGACGTTGACACGCGTGTTGATCGCTACCACCCCGGCACCCGGACACGTCGTCGGCATCCTCGAGGTCGCGCGCGAACTGGCTCGACGCGGCCACGAAGTGCGGTGGTACACCGGGCGGGCCTTCCAGGAACAGGTCGAGCAGGCCGGGGCACGCTTCGAACCCATGAGAGCCGAGCTGGACTTCGGCGGCAAGAGCCGGGAAGAGGCGTACCCCGACCACGCCGGGCTGACCGGGACGGCCGGCTTCAAGATCGGTGTCCGGGACATCTTCTACCGGACCGCACCGGCCCAGATGGAGGATCTGCTGGCGGTGCTCGAACGGTTTCCGGCGGACTGCCTGCTCGCCGACGACATGTGCTACGGAGCCTGTTTCGCCGCCGAGCACACCGGGATCCCGCTGGCCTGGCTGAGCAACTCCGTCTACATCCTCGGCAGCAGGGACACCGCCCCGCTCGGCCGGGGACTGCCCCCCAGTTCGTCGCCGCTCGGACGCGCACGCAACGCGCTGCTCAGGTTCGTCGGGAACCAGGTGGTGATGCGGGACATGCGCCGGGAGGCCGACCGGACCCGGGACCGGGTGGGACTGCCGAGGCTGAGCACCGCCGCCATGGAGAACATCGCCCGCCCGCCGGCCCTCTATCTGCTGGGCACCGTACGGTCCTTCGAGTTCCCCCGCAGCGACCTGCACCCCGGGACCCACTTCGTGGGCGGGCTGCTCGGACTGCCCCCAAAACACTTCGAACCGCCCGGCTGGTGGGAGGAACTGCACGGCACACGGCCGGTGGTGCTGGTCACCCAGGGCACCACGGCCAACGACGTCGACCGGCTGCTCGTCCCCACCCTGTGCGCACTGGCCGACCAGGACGTCCTGGTCGTCGTCACCACCGGAAGCACCGTCGACGCCGACCGGCTCGGTCCGCTGCCGGACAACGTCCGGCTGGAGCGGTTCGTCCCCTACCACCACCTGCTGCCGCACGTCGACGTGATGGTCAGCAACGGCGGCTACAACGGCATCAACGCGGCCCTCGCCGAGGGGGTGCCCCTGGTTATCGTGCCGGGCTCGGAGGAGAAGCCCGATGTGGCGGCACGGGTCAAGTGGGCCGGGGCCGGTGTCGTCCTCGGGCGGCGAGCCGTCTGCGAAGCCGCCCTGCGGGACGCCGTGACGACCGCGCTGACCGACGAGCGCTACCGGCGGCGGGCACGCGAACTGGCCCAGGAGTACCGCGGTTGCGACGCCCCGCGCCGGGCCGCCGACCTGATCGAGTCCATGGCCGCTGCGCAGGGCCAGGTTCCCACCGGAGGAGTCACACGTTGAACGCCATGACGAAGACGGGCCTGAAAGAAGCACCCGAGACGACCATGCCCGTGGACCCGGGGCCCTTCGACTGCATGCCGGATCTGCTGGCGGCCGCGAAGGTGGCGCCCGTCGTCCGCATTCCCTATCTCGGCCGACACGCCTGGGTGGTGTGCGACCCGGAGCTGGTGAAGGCCGCGCTCACCCACCCCCAGCTGGCCAAGGACGTGACCCTGGTCCCCGACTTCATGCGCCGGCCGGGCCTGATGGTCGGATCCCAGCCGGACCCGGACTACGCCCGGGCCATGATCATGAGCGACGGTGAGAACCACGCCCGGATCCGCCGGATGCACGCGCCGGTGCTGAGCCCGCGCAACACCGAGAGGTGGGGGGAACGGGTCGGCGTCAAGGTCGACGGATTCCTGGACGAGTTGGCGGAGTCCGCCGCCGGATCGCATGCCGAGGTCAACGTCGTCACCGACTACACGCACCGGATCCCGCTCGCCTTCATCTCCGAGATGCTCGGCCTGCCCCCCGAGGCCCAGCGGCAGCTGCGCGGCATCACCGACGTCATGCTCTACTCCTGCGACTACCCGGCACGCAAAGAGGCGGTCGGGGCGCTGTACGGGGCGGTCGAGGGCTGGGTGCGTGAGCCGGGCCCGCTGAACGACGGTGTGATCACAGGGCTGTTGGCCTCCTCCGACGGGCCGGAGGCGGCGGTCACCGAGGGCGAGGTCATCGTCTGGACCCTGGGGATGATCATCACCGGCTACGAGACGACCGGGAGCCTGATCTCCGCATCGCTGTACGAGGCCCTGCGCCGGCCCCCCGAGGAGCGGCCGCACACCGAGGACGAGATCAGGACGTGGGTCGAGGAGACCCTCCGGGTGCACCCGCCGTTCCCGCACCCCACGTGGCGCTTCGCCCTCACGGACATCGACCTCGGCGGCTATCTGATCCCCCGGGGCGCCCCGGTCCAGGTCAGCATCGCGGCGGCGAACCGCGACAGCGACGAGGGCGCCGACAGCTTCGACGCGCGGCGGCAGGGCAAGGGCCACCTCAGCTTCGGTCTCGGCACGCACTACTGCATCGGCGCCTCACTGGTCCGCCTGGAGGCACAGATCGCGGTACGCGGGTTTCTGCGCCGCTTCCCACGGGCGCGGCTGAGCACCGCCGGCGCCGTCGAGTGGGAGTCGGAGTGGATGATCCGGCGGCTGGCCGTCCTGCCCGCGACGCTGCTCTGAAAGGGCCTCGATGAAGGCGCTCGTACTCGCCGGCGGGTCCGGCCGCCGGCTCCGGCCGATCACCCACACCTCGGCCAAGCAGCTCGTCCCCGTGGCGAACAAGCCGGTCCTGTTCTACGGCCTCGAGTCGATCGCCGAGACGGGCATCCGTGACGTCGGCATCGTCGTCGGGGACACGGCCGCCGAGATCGAGTCCGCGGTCGGCGACGGCTCGCGGTTCGGCCTCGACGTCAGCTACCTGCCCCAGGAGGCACCGCTGGGCCTGGCCCACGCCGTGCACACCGGCCGGGACTACCTCGGCGACGACGACTTCGTGATGTACCTCGGCGACAACTTCATCGTCGGCGGCATCAGCGCGATCGTGGACCGGTTCCGGGCCCATCGACCGGACGCCCAGATCATGCTGACCCGGGTGTCGGACCCGCGGGCGTTCGGCGTGGTCGAGCTGGACCGCCGGGGCCGGGCGAAACGGCTGGAGGAGAAGCCGGAGCACCCGAAGAGCGACCTCGCGCTGGTCGGCGTCTACCTGTTCACACCCCGCGTGCACGAAGCGGTCCGCGTGCTCAAGCCGTCGTGGCGGGGCGAGCTGGAGATCACCGACGCGATCCAGGAACTGATCGACTCGGGCTGCCGGGTGGACTCCACCGTCATCTCCGGATACTGGAAGGACACCGGCAACGTCGACGATATGCTGGAGGTCAACCGCCTCGTCCTCGACGGTGTCGTGGCCGGCTGCTCCGGCGAGGTCCACTCCAGCGAGCTGATCGGCCGGGTGGTGATCGAGCGGGGCGCGACCGTCATCGGGTCGCGGATCGTCGGCCCGGCGGTCATCGCGGCCGGGACGCGGATATGCGACTCCTACGTCGGCCCGTTCACCTCCATCGACAAGGACTGCTCCGTGATCGACAGCGAGGTCGAGTACTCCATCGTGCTGCGCGGGGCCTCCATCGTCGGGGTGCGGCGCGTCGAACGCTCGCTGATCGGACGCGAGGTCGAGGTCAGCTCGACCCCCCGGATCCTGCGGGCCCACCGCCTCGTCCTCGGCGACCACAGCACCGTGCGGGTCGCCTCATGAGAATCCTGGTGACCGGCGGCGCCGGCTTCATCGGCTCGCACTTCGTGCGGTCCCACGCCGACGAGGCCGACCTGACCGTGCTCGACAGGCTGACCTACGCCGGGAACCTGGCGAACCTGGCACCCGTCGAGGGCCGGTTCACCTTCGTACAGGGCGACATCTGCGACGCCGGCCTGCTCGAGCAGGTGGTGCCCGGCCACGACCTCGTCGTCAACTTCGCCGCCGAGTCGCACGTCGACCGGTCGATCGCCGGTGCCGGCGCGTTCGTCCACAGCAACGTCCTGGGCGTGCAGACCCTCATGCAGGCCTGCCTCGACGCGGGCACTCCGAAGGTCGTGCACGTCTCCACCGACGAGGTGTACGGCAGCATCGAGGCCGGTTCCTGGGACGAGACGGCCCCGCTCAGCCCGAACTCCCCCTACGCGGCGGCCAAAGCGGGCGGCGATCTGATCGCGCTCGCCCACGCGCGCACCCATGGGCTCCCGGTCAGCATCACCCGCTGCGGCAACAACTACGGGCCGTACCAGCACCCCGAGAAGGTCATCCCCCTGTTCGTCACCCGGCTGCTCGACGGCCGGAACGTGCCGCTGTACGGCGACGGCGGCAACGTCCGCGACTGGATCCACGTCGACGACCACTGCCGGGCCGTCCGGCTGGTCGCCGAGCGCGGCGAGGCCGGCGAGGTCTACCACGTCGCCGGAACCGCCGAGCTGACCAACCTGGAACTGACCGCCCGGCTCCTCGACGCGCTCGAGGCCGACTGGCCGCGCGTCGAGCGGGTGCCGGATCGCAAGGGTCACGACCGCCGTTACTCCCTGTGCGACAGCAAGCTGCGGGCACTCGGTTACGCGCCGCGGATCGTGTTCGAGCAGGGCCTGGCCGAGACCGTCGACTGGTACGCCGCTCACCGCCACTGGTGGGAGCCGCTCAGGGAACACGTCCCATGAGCCGATGCGGCGGGGCGGGGTCGCGCTACGCCTTGAACTGGACCAGAGCCGTACGGGACCGGATCCCCAGTTTGCGGTAGATCTGCCGCAGATGGAACCCGACCGTGTGGGAGGAGATGAACAGATGGCGCGCGGCCTGCCGGTTGGTGAGGCCGTCGGCCACCAGTTCCGCGACCTTCCGTTCCGTCTTGGTGAGGCTCTCCCAGCCGGAAACCGGGCGTTTCGCCTGGGTCCAGTGCCGGCGCCGCACCCCGAGCCGGCGCAGCCGGGCCCGCACGCGCGCCGCGTCCCGCTCGCCGCCGAGGCCGCCGTAGACGCTCATCGACCGGTTCAGCTCGCCGATCGCGCTCTCGTGGTCACCACGGTCGAGCAGTACGCCGGCGTGGTCCTCGGCCGCCGCGGCCTGAGCCCACGGGTTCCGGTGCAGCCGGACCGCGCGGGCCAGGGCGTCCGCGTCCCTCTCGGCGAGGGCGCGGGCGTGCGTGGCCGCGGCGACCACCGAGGCGACGCGCGGGTTGTGCGTACGGAGGTACTCCGTCGTCTCGACCACCGTCCCGGCGAGATCCGGCATGTCCGCCGCGAGCGCACAGCGCACACACCAGGCAGCGGCGGCCGAATCCTCCAGAACGAGTTCGCGCAGCGCGCCGGCGTGCATCCCGGTCTCCGCCAGTACGTCCGTCGCCACCCGTGCGTCCGCCCGGGCCTCGGCCAACTGCGCGTTCAGCAGCAGGCGTGCGGCCCACCACGGGCTGTGCGGATGCTGCGGGAAGTCCTTCTCCAGTGTCGTGACATACCCCTGGGCCTGGGAGAGTTCCCCCCTGCGCAGCGCGGCGAGGGCCAGCACCAGCCACGCCTGCGGGGCGAGCATCGGCACGCTGGGGCCGTCCGCGCCCACACCGGCACGCGCCGCCTCCTCGGCCTCGTCCAGACGGCCCTGGGCCAGATGCAACGGCGCCCGGAGCACGGCCGGGACGGCGGCGGCCAGCGTCCTCGCCCCCGGGACGATCGTACGGGCGAAGGAGTGGACGACGGCCGCGGCCTCCTCGTACTCGTCGGTCCTGGTGAGGGTGAAGGCGAGGAACCAGCGCGGATCGAGGAACGGCACGTCCTCGTCGCCGCGGTCGAGCGTGACGGCCTGGCGCAGTATGCCCACCGCGTCGGCCACATGGCCGTCCCGCCACTGGCTGAACGCGTGGAAGGTCATCGCGCCGACCTGTACGCCTCGCCCGTGCCGGTCGGGTGCGCTGAGGATCTTCCGCGCGCGCTGGACGGCGGTGTCGTCGCCGTTCAGGTAGGAGGCGGCGAGATGGGTGAGTACGACCTCGCGGTGCTGGGACGCGCCCTCCTGCGCCGCGAGCGCGTCCCGCGCGGCCTGGTACGCCATCGGCGCGTTGCCCAGCAGAAGCAGCGCGGCGGACATCGACGTCCGCAGCGAGGCGATGTCCGCGGCGAGTTCCGGCGGTACGGGGACGGCGAGCCGCGCGGCCTCGTCGATGGTGTCCTTGGCCAGGGCGATGGCCCGGTCCAGGTGGCCCGCCCTGGTGAACGCGTCGACCCCGGTCTTGGCCAGACGTACGCGTTCGGCCTGCCCGGGGGAGAGCATCTCCATGGCGCGGGTCGCCAGTGCCGCGGCGGTCGACGGATCGGTGGCCAGCAGCCGCTGGGATCCCTCGGCGATGACGCGCAGCGCCTCCGCGTTGCCGGGCCGGGCGACGTGCATCAGCTGGAGGGCGGCACGCTCGATGCCGTCGGGACGCGACAGCAGCATCTCCGCCGCCTGCCGGCGCAGCAGTGCGCACACGGGCGCCGGAACGGAGTCGAGCAGCACGCGCCAGACCGGCTCACTGCGGAACGCGAGGTCGCGCTCACCGCAGACCAGAAGCCCCCGGTCGACGGCCTCGTCCACTGCTGCGAGCAGGCCCACCGGAGCTTCGCCGAGCATGGCCGACAGATCCTCCGGTGCGAACGGCGAACCGAGCACCGCCGCCAGCCTGAGAGCCTTTATGGTGAACTCGGAGAGCGAGCGCAGATCCCTCTGGACCAGCGCGGAGAACCGCTTGGGCACCGGGGCCGGCAGACACACGACGGCCCCGCCGGGGGCGCTGCCGGCCGAGCCGGGCTGCAACCGCGAGGTGCCGTCGACCACACATAAGTCGCCGTCCTCCACGAGCCCGCGCACCAGCTCGATCACCGCACGAGGCGTGTCGTTGACGCTCTCCACCAGGGCGAGCAGCGACGGCTCGGGGGCGGCTCCGGCACAGTCGGCGACCAGTCGGCCCAACTCCTCGCCCGAGAGCGGCTCCAACTCCCGCAGGTGTTCCACCGGAAGCCTGCCCCGCAGCTTGCCGAGACAGGCCGCCACCGACTCGTACGGCGTGGCCGCGCTGTCCGGCGTGAAGGCGAGCAGCCAGAGGATCGGGCGAGCGCCGAGGCCCACGACGAGGTCGCACAGCACCGCCAGATCGGACAGGTTCGCCAGATGCAGATCGTCGAGCGTGACGACGGTGCGGACCTGCTCCGCCCTGTTGCGCAGCAGTGCCCGTGCGGCCTCGATCGCGAAGGAGGCTCTCGGCGTGTGGAATCCGTCCTCGGCGGTACGGGGCGCGGGCGGCTGCGCATCCGAAGGCGCCGGAGCCGCCCTGGGGAGGGCGTCACAGCCGGCCGGGACACCGTTGACGACCGAGAAGCCGTTCGCGCCGGCCAAGTTGACGGCTTCGACCAGAAGACGGGTCTTGCCCGCACCGGCCGCCGCCTCCACCAGGAGGACCTTGCTCCGCCGGGTGCTCGTCACCGTGTGCAGATTCGCGCTGATCTGAGCCAGCTGTTGTTCTCGGCCGCGCACCTGAGGCAGCGGCCGTGCAGTGGGTCCCATGACGCTCCATATCCGATTTTGAAGGGACGCAGACTAGTACGTACCCGGGTACCTGCACGACGTACACGGACGCGAGCGCCATGGGGGAGGCGCGGAGGGCTCACTGGTACGCAGGTGGTGAACTCATGGCGCACAGCCGGCCCCTCAGTGCTCCGGCGGGCGGCCCGACTCCTCGCTCACCCGGTGCCGGACCGGCACGCACAACGGCCCGGGCACCCGGGCCGCAAGAGGCCTGACGGGTAGTGGAATCTCCTCGTTCGTTTCAAGCGTTTTCCAAGTCTGCCGCGGGCAAGGTCAAGTTCGTACATGCGAGGACGGTGCCATCACCCTCGCGACCTGCGGCGATATCCGAGCGCATCCAGCCAGTGACCGAAAGTCGCCTCACTCTTGCGAAACTCAGGCGTAATCTTCAACAAGTTGTTGAAGAGGGTCTCATCTGCCCTTGCCCCGCAAGGGCGTTGACGGATTCGACGTGTCTCCTTCAGGGGGAAAGCCATGCCTGCAGCAGGGCAGGCGGTGCAGCGATGGAGCTGGACCGCGGCCGATGTAGGACACATAGCGTTGCGCGGTATCGCACAGGTCGCGCTCAGTGCGAGCCCGTGGACCGGGCTGCTGTTCACCGCCGCGCTGTTCGCCGGAGGCTGGCGGATCGGCCTGTACGGGCTGCTCGGCGCGGCGTCGTCCACCGGGGCCGCGGCCGTGCTGGGCGCCGACCGGGGCGGTCTCACCAAAGGCCTGGAGGGCTACTGCGGTTGCCTCACCGGCATCGCCGTCGTCGTCCGGCTCGGTGCCTCGTGGCAGACCGCACTCCTCGCCGTCGGTGCCGCCGCGATCTGCTCCGTGGTGGGAGCCGCGGCCGGCCGCCTCCTCGGCCGGGCCGGACTGCCCGCCCTGACCGCCCCTTTCTGCCTGGTCGCCGGCGTGCTCGAGATCGCGCTGCCGACCGGCGCGCCCGCCCCCGCGGCCCCCGCCGCCCGGGACGGCTTCACCACCCTGACGGCCGCCCAGCTCGGGCACGCCTTCTGCGACAACATCGGCCAGGTCTTCTTCCTCGACTCCTGGTACGCGGGCCTGATCCTGCTCGCGGGTCTGCTCGTCGCCTCCCGGAAGGCCGCCGCGGCGGCCGCCTGCGGCAGCGCCCTCGCCGTCCTCACCGCCTGTGTCCTTCGCCTGCCCGCCGACCGCATCAGCGAAGGGCTCTACGGCTACAGCGCGGTGCTGGTCGCCATCGCCCTCGGCGCGACCTTCCTGCCCCTCACCCCCTGGACCGCCGGCTACGCCGTCGTCGCCGCCGTGGCCTCGGTCCCCTTCACCGCGGCCTGGGCCACCTTCGCCCAGGCCCACGGCGGATCCGC
Organism: Streptomyces sp. MMG1121; assembly: GCF_001280015.1. Lineage (GTDB taxonomy): Bacteria > Actinomycetota > Actinomycetes > Streptomycetales > Streptomycetaceae > Streptomyces. The sequence goes on along the minus strand of NZ_LGDV01000085.1, from coordinate 165,266 downwards.
CTTCACCTGGCCGTTCGTCGTGACGACCTGGCTCTTCCTGGCGGCCGCTCCAGCGTTGGACCGGCCCGGCATCTCGTCCGAGAAAGCGAAGTGACGCCATGAACCTCGCACCGCGCGAAATCGACAAACTGCACGTCTACGTGGTGGCCGATCTGGCCCGTCGCCGTCGCTCCCGCGGCACCAAGCTCAACTACAGCGAAGCCGCCGCCCTGATCACCGAGGCCGTACTGGAAGCCGCCCGGGACGGCCACACCGTCGCCGAGTGCATGGAACTGGGCCGCAAGGTCGTCACCGTCGACGAGGTCATGCCGGGAGTGCGCGAGATGCTCACGATCCTCCAGGTCGAGACGGCGTTCATGGACGGGACGAAGCTGGTCACCTGCCACGACCCGATCAGCGCCTGAACACCGTCTGAGAACCGAGGAGATAACGATGTCGGGTGGAGCCCACTACCTCTACGGGGACGACCCCGTGGAGATCAACCGCGGCCGGGCCAAGGCGCGCGTGACCGTCGCCAACACCGGTGACCGTGCCGTCCAGATCGGCTCCCACTACCACTTCTTCGAGGTCAACCGCGCGCTGCGGTTCGACCGCGAGGCCGCCTACGGCATGCACCTGGACATCCCGTCCGGCACAGCCGTGCGCTTCGAGCCCGGCGACACCCGCGAGGTCGACCTGGCCGCCTTCGGCGGCACCCGGCGCCTCGTCGGCTTCGCCGGGCTCGTCAACGGCGGCCTGAACGCCGACGACACCAAGCGTGCCGCGCTGCGCCGCGCCGCACACTTGGGTTTCGCCGACACCCACGACAGCGACACCGTCCACCACAACGAGGGGTCCGACCTCTGATGGCGATCATCCCGCGCAGGCAGTACACCGACCTGTTCGGCCCCACCGTGGGCGACCGGTTCCACCTCGCCGACACCAACCTGGTGGTCGAGGTCGAGTACGACCACAACGCCGGCTCCTACGGCGACGAGGCCGTCTACGGCGGCGGCAAGGCCATCCGCGACGGCATGGCCCAGGACCCGGCGGCTCTCAACCGTGAGGGCGCCCTGGACCTGGTCATCACCAACGTCGTGGTCCTCGACCCCGTCCTGGGCGTCGTCAAGGGCGACATCGGTGTCCGCGACGGCCTGATCGTCGGGGTCGGCAAGGCCGGAAACCCCCACGTCCAGAACGGCGTCGACCCCAAGCTGGTCATCGGGCCCGGCACCGAGGTCATCTCCGGCGAGCACCTGATCGCCACCGCCGGAGGCGTGGACACACACATCCACTTCATCTCGCCCCAGCAGGCCCAGGAAGGCCTGTCCAACGGCATCACCACCTTCTTCGGCGGCGGTACCGGACCGACCGACGGCAGCAACGGCACCACCTGTACCCCCGGCCCCTGGAACATCCACCGGATGCTCGAAGCCGCCGAGGACCTGCCCGTCAACGTCGGTCTGCTCGGCAAGGGGAACGGCAGTCTGCCCGAGGCGCTGCGCGAGCAGGTCGAGGCGGGTGTGGCCGGTCTGAAGGTGCACGAGGACTGGGGTGCCCCCCCCGCCTCGATCGACACCGCGCTCAGTGTCGCCGACGAGCACGACGTACAGCTGGCCGTGCACACCGACACCCTGAACGAGGGCGGCTTCTTCGAGGACACTCTGTCCGCTATCGATGGCCGGACCATTCACACCTTCCACACCGAGGGCGCGGGCGGCGGTCACGCCCCCGACATCATGCGGGTCTCCGGCGAGCCCAACGTCCTGCCGGCCTCCACCAACCCCACGCTGCCGTACACCATCAACTCCGTCGACGAGCTGCTGGACATGGTGATGGTCTGCCACCACCTGTCCCGCGACATCCCCGAGGACGTCTCGTTCGCCGACAGCCGGGTGCGCGCCGAGACCATCGCGGCGGAGACGGTGCTGCACGACCTCGGCGTGATCAGCATCTTCTCCTCCGACTCCCAGGCCATGGGCCGGGTCGGCGAGTCCTTCGCCCGCGCCTTCCAGACGGCCCACCACTGCAAGGAAGTGCGCGGGGCGCTGGCCGAGGACAGCGAGCGAAACGACAACGCCCGCGTGCTGCGTTACCTCGCCAAGCTCACGATCAACCCCGCCATCGCGGTGGGCGCAGCCGACGTGATCGGCTCGCTGGAGCCCGGCAAGATCGCCGACATCGTTCTCTGGCCCATCAACTCCTTCGCCGCCAAGCCCAAGCTGATCGTCAAGGGCGGCATGGTGAACTGGGCGCTGATGGGCGACCCCAACGCCTCCCTGCCGACCCCTCAGCCGGTCTACTACCGGCCCATGTTCGGCGCCCACGGCCGCGCCAGGCAGCGCACCGCCGTCACCTTCATGTCCCAGGCGTCCATCGCCGCCGGCGTCCCCGGCGAGCTGGACCTGCGCCGGCGGATCGAGCCGGTGCAGCGCTGCCGGACCGTCGGCAAGCAGCACATGGTCCGCAACGACGCGCTGCCGCGCATCGAGGTCGACCCGGAGACGTACAAGGTGACCGTCGACGGCGAACCCGCCACCATCGAGCCGGCCGAGCGCCTGCCGCTCAACCAGCTCTTCTACATCGTCTGACCTCCTCCCCATCCCCCGGAAACCCGACGGGTCGTGGGGCGTGGCACAACCGCGCCCACGGCCACCACCCAGGCCGGCCCCCGGCGCACGGCCACCCGGCAGAAACGGACGACCCGGCGTGAACGACCCGATGCCGACCCCGGCGCTGCTGACCGGCCTCCAGCTCACCGACTCGGCCTTCCCCAGCGGCTACTACACCCTCTCCCACGGCCTGGAGGGCTACCAGCAGGCCCGCGAGGTCACCCCCCGCACCCTGCCCGCCCTCCTGCACGACCTGCTGCGACACGGCGTGGGCCCGGCCGACGCCACCGCTCTCGCCCTCACCCACCGCGCGGTGACGGCACAGGACTGGCCCACGGTGGTGGCCGTGGAGCGGCGACTGCACGCCACCAAGCTCGGCCGCGAGGCCCGGCAGGCGGCCGTCCGCACCGGACGGCAACTGCTCGACCTGGCGGGCGAGGTCTACGGCACACCGCAGATCGAGCGCTACCGGACGCTGTACCGGGAGGGCGCGGTACGCGGTTGCCAGCCCGTCGTCGCGGGCGTCGTCCACGCGGGCAACGGGCTGACCGCCGAGCAGGCGGTCACCTGCGAGCTGTTCGCCTTCGCGGCCAGCTTCGTGGGTGCGGCGCTGCGGCTGCGGCTCGCCGACCACCGCCGCGCCCAGGTCGTCCTGCACACCGCCGCCCCCGTGATCGAGGAGACCGTGGCGGCGGCCCTGGACCGCGAACTGGCCGACCTCGGTGGCTGCGTGCCCATGGCCGACATCATGGCCGGCCGCCACGAACGCGCCGAGGCCCGGCTGTTCGCCAGCTGACCGCGGGCCCCGCCCGCCACCTCGAACACACCACTCTCGACAAGGGACCGCCACCATGCACGACCCCACACAGGTACGAGGCTCCCAGCACCACCACGATCACGACGACTTCGTACGGCGGCCCGCGGACGGCGTGCTGCGCGTCGGTGTCGCCGGCCCGGTCGGCTCCGGCAAGACCGCGCTGATCGAGGCACTCGTCCCGATGCTGATCGAACGGAGCCGCACCCCTGCCGTGATCACCAACGACATCTACACCTCCGAGGACGCCGCTCACGTACGGCGCACCCTGGACGGGATCCTCGACGCGGACCGCATCGTCGGCGTCGAGACCGGCGCCTGCCCGCACACGGCCGTCCGGGACGACCCGACGATGAACCAGGCCGCCGCCGACGAGATCCTCGAACGCTTCCCGCAGGTGGACACGCTGCTCTTCGAGAGCGGCGGCGACAACCTGACGCTGACCTTCAGCCCCGCACTGGTCGACCTCTTCCTGTTCGTGCTCGACACCGCCGAGGGGGACAAGATGCCGCGCAAGCGGGGACCGGGCATCACCGAGTGCGAGCTGCTGGTCATCAACAAGATCGACATCGCTCGGTACGTGCGGTGCGACCTCGCGGTGATGGAGTCGGACGCACACCGCGTCCGGGACGGAAGGCCGGTGGTCCTGACCAACTCCCTGACCGGACAGGGCCTGGACACCATCGCCGACTTCCTGCTGTCCCACGAAGCCGCCCACGCGGCGGAGCGCGCGACCGGCCGGGAGGCGGCGACCGCATGACCACGGCGCCCGCGCGGCTGGACCCCGCACACTACGAACCCCGACGGGTACCGGCCCCGATGCTCGCCCTCGCCGGCACCCCGGACACCCTGGCCGCCGGGCGCCCCGGCAAGGTCGGCCTGCTGGAACTGCGGTACGCCCGCGTAGGCGACCGCACCGAACTCGTCCACCGCTACCAGAAGTCGCCGCTGCAGATCATGCGCCCGCTCTACGTGGACCCGCTGCGGCCCGACCTGCCGGTGACCTATCTGATGTCCACCGGCGGCGGTGTCGTCCAGGCCGACCGCAACCGCATCGACGTCCACTGCGGGCCGGACACCGCCGTCCACCTGACGACCCAGGCGGCCACCAAGCTGCACCGGACGGAGTTCGACCACGCCACCCAGGTCGTCAACCTCACCGCGGAGGCGGGAAGTTACGTCGAGTACCTGCCCGACCCGCTGATCCCGTACCGCGACGCGCGCTTCTACCAGCACACCCAGGTGATCGCGGACCCCACGGCCACCGTGCTGCTGGGCGAGACCGTCGCGGCCGGCCGACTGGCACGCGGTGAACGGCACGCCTACCGGCAACTGTTCAGCGACCTGGAGATCACCCGGCCCGACGGCGAGCCGCTCCTGGTGGACACCGTCCGGCTGGACCCCGCCGAGCCCGGCTCGGTGACCGGTCCCGCGGTCTTCGCCGGACACGACCTGATGGCGACGCTCTACGCCCTGACCCCCCTGGCACCCGCCGCCGAGGTGGCCGACGCCCTGCACGAGGCACTGCTGGACACCGGCCTGGCCTTCGGCGTGAGCGTACTGCCCGACGACTGCGGGGCATGGGCGAGGATCCTGGGCGACTCCCCGCCCGAGATCACCCACGCCCTGCGCGCCGCCTGGAACGCCCTGCGCCTGCGCCTCATCGGCGTCCCCGCCCCGGACCTGCGCAAGACCTGACCGCCCGTCCGTAGACGTCGGGGCAGGATCCGTGATCGGGTTGGCGGCATGAGTTCCCTCATCCGTCACGTGACCATCGACTGCGCCGATCCCCACGCCCTGGCCACGTTCTGGGCCCAGGTCCTGGACGGTTCGCTCGCGGACGACGACGTTCCGGGCGACCCGGAGGCCCAGGTCACCACCGCGACCACGGCTCTGCTCTTCCTGCGGGTCGAGGACCGCAAGACGTCGAAGAACCGTGTCCACCTCGACCTCCAGCCCCAGGACCGCACCCGGGACGAGGAGGTCGAGCGCCTCCTCGCCCTCGGCGCCACACTCCAGGCCGACCACCGCCGACCCGACGGAACGGGATGGGTCACGCTCTACGACCCCGAGGGCAACGAACTGTGCGTCGAGCGAAGCGCGGCGGAACGGGGCAGCGCCTGAAGCGTGCGCTTCGCGGGGCAACGATCGTCCGCCTCCTCCCCGACCCGCGCCTGCCCTCGGCCTTCGGCCGCATAGCGGTGGGCCACCTGCTCGACGTGCTTCCGGCCCTGCTGATCGAGAAACTGACCGGGCGCCGCTACGGCGACGTGATCGCCGCCAGGATCCTCCGCCCCCTGGGACTGACCGGCACGCTCCTCCCGGGCAACGATGCGCGCCTGCACGGCCCGTCGTACACGGCTACTCCGGGTGACGGACGGCAGCCTGCGCGACACCACGGTCTACGACCAGTCCTCCGCATGAGGCGCGGGGGAACTGGTCGCCACCGCCGCCGGCCTCTTCCGTTTCCAGCGCGCCTTGTCCACGGGGGCGCTCCTGCCGCCCCGGGCGCGGGAGAAGATGTTCACCCTGCCACCGGTGCGCACGCAGGACGGCGGACCGGCCCGGTACTCCAGCTCCTCGGTGACGAACCGCCACAACCGGCCGGTATGGAAAGGCAGTTCGGAGCGGAAGACGGTGGAGGAGATGCCGTACTCCTCCGTTTCCGGGACGTGGTCGCCGTTGAGTTCCATGCCCCAGCCGGGGCCTGCTGGGCGCGCTCGAAGTCGAAGAGCCGGGTACCGAGCACGTCCTCGACGCTCACGTGCCCGTGGACGGCGGGCGCGATACGGGCCACCGGGTTGAGACGGGTGGGCGTCGCCCGCAGCCGGCCGGCGGTGGCGTCGTCGACGAGGTCGAGCTTGAGCAGCGTGGTCTTGCCCGCGCCGAGGAAGCCGGACAGCACGGTCACCGGCAGTCGGTCGCGCGTCATGCCCGTTCCCCTCAGCCCTCGGGGCGCAGCAGCCCGCGCTGGTACGCCCTGACCAGGCGCTGCGGTACGAGGTGACGCACACCCTCGATCAGGACCGGGACGAGCACCGGTGCGGCCGCCTTCCACTGTGCTCGGCGGTGACGGGTGTTGCTGCGGGACAGCTTGCGCTTCGGGACGGCCATGGTTCTCCTCCTTGGGTGAGCGAGCAGAACGCTATGTAAAAATGGATTCCATTGCCAATGGTGTCCTTCAGGGCTTGCGGTGTGCGGACCGGACCTCGAAGAGGCGTGGCTGTACGTCCGTCGCGATGGTGGCCGCCTGATCCATGTGTACGTGGGTCTCGGGGTTGGCGAGCATCGACCGGTAGTGCTCCTCGGTCTCCCACTGGGCGTAGTTGATCACGCACCGGCCGTCGAGAGAGGTGTGGAAGTTGGCGCAGATGAAGCCGGGTTGGTGCTTCATCGTCTCCTCGGTGGCCTGGGCGAGCAGGCTGATGAGTTCGTCCTGGCGCTCGGGCGGGACGGTGAAGACGTTGATGAGGGTCACCACGGGCCGGGTGGTGTCGACGTGAACGGTAACGGTCATGGGGTGATCTCTCCCCTTACCGCCCTCGTGCTCTCGCGCGTGACTCCGCATTCCCCCGATCGGAGGCGCGGTCGCGCAGGGGCCGGGGAGCGGGGGAACGGACCGGTGTGACGAGACCGGTGTGCCGGCCCTCGCGTGCGTCATCGCCCGGCGACGGGCGAGCCTCGGCCGAGGTGACCGGATCGCCGGCCCGCACGCCGTGCGGGTGGTGGGCGACCGCCTCCGCCCCGTGCGCCACCCGTGGCCCCGGACGGTTGGAGTGGCGGACGTGGATTCCGGCGCGAAGTGCGGGTGCGGCGCGTGTGGCGTTCCGCCCTCGCGAACCCCGTGCCAGGTCGTTCGGTGAGAGCGCGGCAGGCCGCCGGGCCCGTTCGGGCGCGCGCCCGCGTATCGCCGGCGGCGGGGGATCCCACCGCCGGCGCGGCACTCACCGTCCCGGTGCCCCCGCCCGCAACCCGTCCATGACCAGGTCCAGGAGCCGGGCGGCGCGGGGGCGCCAGTCGTCGTTCGGGTCGATCTGCCACAGGCCCGCTATGGCGAGGAGGAAGTCGTCCCCGGTGACTCCGGGCCGGATGGTGCCGGCGTCCTCGTTGGCGCGGAGCAGGAGTTCCGCCGCGGACGTCACCGGTGTGTGGGGCGGCTTCGTCGGGCCACCCGGCGTGCCGGTGGCCTGCCGGATCGCGTCGGCCAGTCCGGCCTTGGTCATCGCGAACTCGGCGAGCCGGTCCATCCAGGCCCGCAGGGCCTCGTCGGGCGCCCGGGTCGTGAGCAGATGGGTCGCGCTGGCGGCGACCTGATGGATCTCGTGGCGGTAGATCTCGAGGACGAGTGCTTCGCGGTTGGGGAAGTTGCGGTAGAACGTGCCCTGCCCGACCCCGGCCTTCTTGGCGATCGCGCTCAGCGGGGCGTCCGCGCAGTGCGACAGTTCGGCGAGTGCGACGTCCAGGATGCGCTCGCGGTTGCGCTGCGCGTCCGAGCGCCGGGGTGAGTCGTTCTGCTGTGGCACTCGTCCTCCTCGAGGGTCCATGGCCGAACCCCGCCCTTGCTAAGCGGACGACTGTCCGTTACGTTTTCAGGTAAACGGACAGCTGTCCAGATATGCTCACGATAGCCGCGGACGCGGCCCTACGGCAGTTGCCCGGCTGCCACTGTCCGGACCCAGCATCGCGCACCTTCGCTTCGCCCCGCGGCACAGGCCCGCACGGCGCATCCCGGCGCCGCCCGGTACACCGACTGCCGGACCTTTATCGTCTGCCCTGTACATGCGAAAGAAGCAGCTCATGACTTCATCGACGTCCAGTGTCATCACCTTGAAGATCAACGGCGAGAAATACACACTGCCCGTCGACCACCGCACCACCCTGCTCGACGCACTCCGTGAGCGCCTCGATCTCACAGGCACCAAAAAAGGCTGTGACCAGGGACAATGCGGGGCCTGCACCGTTCTGCTCGACGGACGCCGGGCCGTTGCCTGCCTGCAACTGGCCGTCGCGGCCGAGAACCGCGAGGTCACCACCATCGAGGGCGTGGCCGACGGGGACGGGTTGCACCCGGTCCAGCAGGCCTTTCTCGATCTGGACGGCTACCAGTGCGGCTACTGCACCCCGGGCCAGATCTGCTCGGCGATCGGGGTGATCGAGGAACACGCGGCGGGCTGGCCGAGCGCCGTCACCGAGGACGTCCACCCCGAAGCGGGGCCACCCCTGCTGACCGCCGACGAGATCCGGGAGCGGATGAGCGGCAACCTGTGCCGCTGCGGCGCGTACGTCTCGATCGTCGAGGCGGTGGCCCGCGCGGCCCAGGCCAAGGCCCGGACCGACGAGCGACGTACGACGGCCGACGCCGGCGCGAAGGAGGCCGCGGCATGAGGGAGTTCGACTACCAGCGGGCGACCGACGTCGCCGGGGCCGTCGCGCTGCTCGGCGCCGACCCGGACACACGCTTCCTCGGCGGCGGCACCAACCTCGTCGACCTCATGAAGACCGGTGTCGAGCGGCCCGGCCGGCTCGTCGACATCCGCGAACTGCCGCTGGACGAGATCGAGTCGACGCCCAGCGGCGGCCTGGGCATCGGTGCCACCGTCTCCAACGGCGACCTGGCCGCCCACCCCGAGGTCCGGCGCCGCTACCCGGCGCTCGCGCAGGCGGTCCTGGCGGGCGCTTCCGGTCAGCTGCGCAACATGGCCACGGTCGGCGGAAATCTGCTGCAGCGCACCCGCTGCGGCTACTTCACCGACGTCACCAAGGCCTGCAACAAGCGTGTGCCCGGCAGCGGTTGCCCCGCCATCGAAGGCGAGCACCACAACCACGCCATCCTCGGCGCGAGCGACCACTGCATCGCCGTACACCCCTCGGACATGGCGGTGGCCCTCACGGCCTTCGACGCCGTGGTCCACTTCGAAACGGAGGACGGGCCGGGGGAGTTGCCGCTCTCCGGCTTCTATCTGCCCGTCGGCGACACCCCGCACCGGGAGACCGCCCTGCCGCCGGGCGCGTTGATCACCCATGTCACGCTGCCGCCGGCCCCGGTCGCCGTCAACTCCCGCTACCGCAAGGTGCGCGAACGTGCCTCGTACGCGTTCGCCATCGGCTCCCTCGCCGCAGCCCTCGACGTCCGGGACGGCCTCGTCCGGGACGTGCGCCTCGCGCTCGGCGCCGTCGCCTCCCGTCCCTGGCGGGCCGCCGCGGCCGAGCGGGTCCTGGCCGGTGCGCCGGCCGACGCCGAGACCTTCGCCGCCGCGGCGGACGCCGAGCTGGCGGCGGCACGCCCGCTACCGCACAACGGATACAAAGTGGACCTCATGCGCAACCTCGTGGTGGCCGTCCTGTCCGAACTCGCCGAGGAGGCCGCACGATGACGACCGTCGCCCCCGGAACACCTCTGCGGACGGCCTCCGTCGGCACCGCCCACACCCGTATCGAGGGGGTGGAGAAGGTCACCGGAGCCGCCCGCTACGCCGGAGAGGTGCCCTTCGCCGACCTCGCGCACGGCTGGCTGGTGCTGTCCACCGTCGCGCGCGGCCGTATCCGCTCCCTGGACACCGATCCGGTACTCGCCATGCCGGGTGTCCTCGCCGTCCTGGACCACCGCAACGCGCTGCGTCTGAACACCGACTACACGGGTCTGCTGGGCATGCTGCCCGACCCGACCCTGGCCGTCTTCCAGCACGACCGGGTGCCGTTCCTGGGCTGGCCGGTGGCGCTGGTCGTCGCCGAGACGTCCGAGCAGGCCAGAGAGGCCGCCGAGGCGCTCGTGGTGCGGTACGACGAGGAGCCGCACGACGTCGGGTTCACCGGTGAGCGCGCGGACGCCCACCCGGCGGACGGCGTCATGCCCGGGGTGACCGGGAAGGGCGACCTCGACGCCGAGCTGGCCGCTTCGGCCGTCGTCGTGGACGCCGAGTTCACCACCCCCGAAGAGCACCACAACCCGATGGAGCCGCACGCGGCGACCGCCCTCTGGGACGGCGGCCGTCTCGAGGTGATCGACTCCAACCAGGGCGCCACCTGGGTCGTCGGCGAGCTCGTGAGCCTCTTCTCGCTCGACCCGGGCTCGGTGCGGGTACGCTCCGAGCACGTCGGCGGCGGCTTCGGCAGCAAGGGCCTGCGCGCCCACCAGGTGGCCGCCGTGATGGCCGCGACCGTGCTGCAGCGTCCGGTACGCGTGGTCCTGACCCGTCGTCAGATGTTCTCGCTGGCCGGCTACCGCAGCCCGACCAGCCAGCACGTCAGGCTCGGCGCCGACGCCGACGGACGGCTGCGGGCACTGGGGCACGGCTCGGTCAGCCTCACCTCCACGGTGCACGAGTTCGTCGAACCGAGCGCCGGGGTGGCCCGAGTGATGTACGACGCCGCCGCCCACCACACCGCCAACCGCGTCGTCCGGCTCGACGTGCCGACCCCGACGTTCATGCGCGCCCCGGGCGAGGCGCCGGGGTCGTTCGCGCTGGAGGCCGCGTTCGACGAACTCGCCGAGAAGTGCGGGATCGACCCGATCGAGCTGCGCCTGCGCAACGAACCCGACAAGGGGCCGGTCTCCGGCCTGCCGTTCGCCGGCCGCAATCTGCCCGCCTGCCTCCGGGAGGGCGCCCGCAGATTCGGCTGGGCCGACCGGGACCCGCGCCCCGGAGTGCGCCGGGACGGCCGCTGGCTGCTCGGTACGGGCATGGCGGCGGCCTCCTTCCAGGCGGGCGCCGGGCCGTCCACCGCGACGGTCACCGCGCACCCGGACGGTACGTTCACCGTCCGGATCTCCGCGGCCGACATCGGCACCGGGGCCCGTACCGCACTGACCCTGGTCGCCGCGGACGCCCTCCAGGTCGCGCCGGAGCGGGTCCATGTGCGCATCGGGGACAGCGACTTCGGCCCGGCGATGATCGCCGGCGGATCCATGGGCACCCGCTCCTGGTCCTGGGCCATCAAGGTCGCGGCCGGCGAACTGCTCGAACGGCTGGCCCTCGGCGCCGACATCCCGCCCGAGGGAATCACCGTGAGGTCGGACACCACCGCGGCCATCGGTGCCCTCACCCCCGCCGAACGGCACTCCTACGGGGCGCAGTTCGCCGAGGTCGCCGTCGATGTCACCACCGGCGAGGTGCGGGTGCGGCGCATGCTCGGCGTCTTCGCGGCCGGCCGGATCGTCAACCCGCTCACCGCACGCAACCAGTTGCGGGGCGGCATGATCTGGGGCATCTCCATGGCCCTGCACGAGGAGGCCGTCCGCGACCGCGCCTCGGGCGGCCATGTCGGCGCCGATCTCGCCGGATACCACGTGGCGACCCACGCCGACGTGCCCCACGTCGAGGCCGAGTGGATCGACGACGACGATCCGGACGACCCGGTCGGCATCAAGGGCATCGGCGAGATCGGCATCGTCGGCGCCGCGGCCGCCGTCGCCAACGCGGTCTGGCACGCGACCGGCGTACGCCACCGCAGCCTGCCCATCCGGCCGGACCGGGTTCTGTCGGCCGCCGCGGGGACGCCGGATGCTTGATCTCGCCGAGGAGCTGGAGCGCTGGATCGAGGAGGGCCGGGAGTTCGCCGTCGCGACCGTGGTGGCGGTCGGCGGCAGCGCGCCGCGCGGTCCCGGCGCCGCGCTCGCCGTCGACAGCGCGGGCACCGTCGTCGGCTCGGTCTCCGGCGGCTGTGTGGAGGGCGCGGTGTACGACCTGTGCCTGGAGGTGCTGCGGACCGGACAGAGCCGGGTCGAACGGTTCGGCTACAGCGACGACGACGCCTTCGCCGTGGGACTGACCTGCGGCGGGACGATCGACATGCTGATCACGCCGATGGCCGGACCGGCGCGGACGGTGTCGGCGTCGGCCCTGTCGGCCGCCGCCCGGCGCGAACCGGCGGCCCTCGCCCGGGTCGCCCGCGGCCCGGCCGGACTCCTCGGACGCGCCCTGCTGGTCCGGCCCGACGGCACGTACGAGGGCGGTCTGGACGGCCACCCGGACCTGGACCGGGTGGCGGCGGCCGAGGCCGGTGCCCTGCTGGAGGCGGGGCGCACCGGCACGGTGGACCTCTCGGCGGACGGCTCGCACTGCCCCGGCGGTCTCACCCTGCTCGTCGAGTCGAACGTGCCGCCCCCGCGCATGATCGTCTTCGGCGCGATCGACTTCGCGTCGGCGCTGGCGCGGGCCGGCAGGTTCCTCGGCTACCACGTGACCGTCTGTGACGCGCGGCCGGTCTTCGCGACGCGGGACCGCTTCCCCGACGCCGACGAGGTCGTCGTCGACTGGCCGCACCGCTATCTGCGACGCACCGGTACCGACGCCCGCACGGTCCTGTGCGTGCTCACCCACGACGCGAAGTTCGACGTACCCCTGCTGACGGCCGCCCTCAGGATGCCGGCGGCGTTCATTGGCGCGATGGGCTCACGGCGCACCCATGAGGACCGCACCCGGCGGCTGCGGTCGGAAGGCGTGAGCGAGCAGGAACTGGCCAGACTGCGCTCGCCGATCGGCCTGGATCTGGGCGCCCGGACGCCGGAGGAGACCGCGCTGTCGATCGCGGCGGAGATCGTCGCGCTCCGGCGGGGCGGGACCGGCCTCCCGCTGACCGGCGCGAAGACGCCCATCCACCATGACGGCCGAAAAGGGAGGAGGCGGGCAGTCGCCTGAGAGGGTAAGATATTCATCGACCGATGAATTACTGCTCTCGTGATGGGCAGGACTGCCATGGAACAGACCACGTGCTGCGTAGTGGGAGGCGGCCCCGCGGGCATGGTGCTCGCCCTGCTGCTCGCCCGGTCCGGTGTCGACGTGACCGTGCTGGAGAAGCACGGCGACTTCCTGCGTGACTTCCGGGGCGACACCGTGCACCCCTCCACCCTGGCGCTGCTGGACGAACTCGGTCTGGCCGAGCGCTTCGCCCGATTGCCGCAGCGCCGGGTCCGCACCGTCCAGCTGCCGGTCGGGCCCGGCGGCTCGAACGTCACGGTGGGAGACCTCTCCGTACTGCCCGTTCCCTACAACTACGTGGCGATGGTGCCCCAGTGGGACCTGCTGGCCCTGCTCGCGGACGAGGCCGCCCGCGAGCCCTCCTTCCACCTGCGGATGAACACGGAAGCGACCACCCTCCTGGTCGAGTCCGGACGCGTGAGGGGAGTGCGCTACCGCACCGCCGAAGGCCGCACCGGCGTGTTGCGCGCCCGACTGACCGTCGCCTGCGACGGCCGCGGATCGCTGGCCCGCGCACTGCCGGAACTGGGCCTGCACCACTTCACCTGCCCGATGGACGCGTGGTGGTTCAGGCTGCCACGCCAAGAAGGCGACCCGCAGGGACTCGTCGGCGGCGCCGGCGACCGCTTCCTGACCGCGATGATCGACCGCGGCGACTACTGGCAGTGCGCCGGACTCATCCCCAAGGGCACCGACGCCGAGCGCCGGGCCGCCGGACTCGACCGGTTCCAGGCCGAGTTCACGGCCGCCGTCCCCTGGCTCGGCGATCGCACGCGCGCCCTGCGCTCATGGGACGAGGTCAAGCTCCTCGACGTACGCCTGGACCGGCTGCGCCGCTGGCACCGCCCCGGCCTGCTGTGCATCGGCGACGCCGCGCACGCCATGTCCCCCATCTTCGGTATCGGGATCAACCTCGCGGTGCAGGACGCCGTGGCCGCCGCCCGCTGTCTCACCGGGCCGCTGCGCCGGGGAACCGTGGGCCTGCGCGACGTACGCCGGGTGCAGCGCCGCCGCCTGCCCGCGACGGTCACCACCCAGGCCGTCCAGCGGCTGGCGCACGCCAACTTCGTCGCTCCCGTCCTGCAGGGCCGGCCGCCTCTGGGGAGCGCGCGGCGGGCCCGGCGCCTGGCACACCTGCTCGCCGGGTCGCGCTGGGTCCGCCGGATCCCCGCGTACTTCATCGGGTACGGCGCCCGGCGGGAACGGCCCCCGGCCTCGGCGCTGCGCCGCCCGGGGGCGGTCACCGCCGTGCCGCCCGGGGCGCCTGACCGCACGGCAAAGGCGTCTCCTTGAGTCGCCTGGACGGACGTGTCCTGCCGGCGCCGGCTCGTTCGTCGTGAAGATGAACAGGCGGCATGGCCAAGGAGGACACCACGAAGTGCGTACTGCTGCCCGACCCGCGGCGCCGACGGGACGACCGACGGGTCGAACCGGCTCCGCGAACCCGACACCGCCACGACGGTGGTGGTCGAGCAGGGCCGCTCCACCGTCATTGACCGTCACCTGATGGAGGCCAAGAAGGCGATCGGCGACTACGCGATCGTCTGGGTGCCGGGCCTGGACGCCGCCCTCGAACCGGCGGCGAGCTTCCCGGTCCCCGACGGCAAGGCGGAGGCGCGTCCGATCTCCGGGCGCTGACCGCGTCGGTGCCCGGGAGTCCCGCTCCCCGGTCGAGCGGGTCTTCCGCGCGGGGGCGGGCCGGCCGACCGCCGGCCCGGTCCGCCTCTTCGGCGACTTCGACCGGGCCGTCGTGATCAGCCACACCGACGGCCCGGCCGGCCGGCCTTCCGCCTCACCGCCAACCCCGCCGAACGCTCCCCGCTCACCGCCCGCCCGCACGGCGGCGCGGACAGTGCCGAGCGCCCTTTCCGGTCACCGCGGCGGCGCGGGACCATGGAAGAGGCAGCGCAGTCGGGGTGCGATGCGTCGGTGGTGAGGGCGATGAAGGGTTCGACCAGGCTGGGGACCATGTGGGGGCTGGCGGTGCGGGCGCACTGGAGCGTGCCGTTGGTCATGCTCTTCTTCGCCTACGGCCTGGCTGCTCGCACACTGCCCGGGTACGCACCGGGCATGACGCCGGCGGTGTACGCGGTCGCAGGAGTGGCCGGGGCCGTGCTGTTGCTGGTGAGTCTGCTGGTGCACGAGCTGGCGCACGCGCTAACGGCGCGCAGAGCGGGCATGTCCGTACGGGACGTGACCCTGTGGGCGCTCGGCGGCTTCACCCGGATGGACCGGCCGCCGACGGCACGGACCGCGTTCGTGGTCGCCGTGAGCGGACCGGCGGCCAGTCTGCTGCTCGGCGGGGCCGGCCTCGGCGCCGCGGCCGCGGTCGACGCCTCGCTGGGCTGGCGGATCGTCGTCGCCGTGCTCGGCTGGCTCGGCGGCATGAACCTGTTGCTGGGCGTCTTCAATCTCCTGCCCGCCGCACCCCTGGACGGAGGCCGGGTGCTGCTCGCCCTGCTGTGGTGGCGTACGGGGGATCGCGACCGGGCCCAGCGGGCGGCAGGGCGTTGCGGTCAGGTCGTCGGGACGGCGCTGGCCGCCCTCGGCTGGCTGGCGTTCGCGCGCGGACTGACGGGTGGCCTGTGGCTGATGCTCGTCGGCATCTTCGTGGCAGCCGTGGCCGCGGCCGAGCGGCGCTGGGCCGAGCTGGCCACCGCCCTGCGGGGCGTCCGGGTCGGGCAGACGATGACCGCGCCGGTGGTCACCGGTCCCGACTGGCTGACCGTCGACCGGTTCCTGACCGAGGTGGCGGCCGGGGCGCGACACTCGGTGCTGCCCCTGCTCGACTTCGAGGGCCGCCTCAGTGGTGTCGTCAGACTGCGGCGGTTGACCACCCTGCCCGACCCGCAGCGGGCAGCACTGCGTGTCCGGGACCTGGCGACCCCGCTGTCACGCTGCGCGCTCGCGGCGCCCGACGAGTTGTTGAACTCCGCCCTGGAGCGCCTCGCCACCGGAGGCCGCCTCCTGCCCATCCTCGTCATGGACGACAGCCGGTTGTGCGGCATCGTCACCGCGCACGACATCGACCGGTCCCGCCGCAACGCCGGGCCGCTCTCGGGCGCCCGTCCCGCTTGACGCGTCGGTCTTCGCGACCCGCGGGGCGCAGCGGAAGTCCCCGGTGCCGGGGGCTGTCGGACCGTGAACCCTCCTGTCTCGCAATGCCAGGAGCGGGGCGCCGGTGGGGCATGAGTGCGCCGGCGGCCCCGCGGATGTGGTCGACGCGCAGCGGGGCGGGGGAGCCGTGGTCGCCCGGGTGCAACGTGGTGCTGACCGCGCTTGAACGTCGACGTGGGCGCCCCGCGGCGCCGAACCCGGCCGTCTTGCCGAGCCCGATGCCGTCGGAGCCGGACATCCTGCCCACCAGAACGTGCCGCGTTTCCAGGCCACTTGACGGACGTTTGGTCCGTACCTATGGTCTTCGCTCGACGCTCCGTTCAGGGAGTCGCATCCTGTTCACATACGAGGACGTGTCTCATGCAGGACATACCCGCTCCACGTCGTCGCAAGTCCCCGCGGTCCGCTCTGGCGTTCACCGCGGCGGCCGCCCTGCTGACCACCGGGCTTCTCTCCTGGCCCGGCACCCAGCGGGCAGCGGCCGCTCCCGCCGCCTTCGTCCACCCGGGCGTCACCGTCTCGCGTGCTCAACTCGACTTCGCGCGCGGCAAGGTGCTGGCCGGCGCCCAGCCGTGGAAGGGCGCGTACGACCAGATGATGGCGAGCCCGTACGCGAGCCTCGGCCGTACCCCCAAGCCCCGTGCCGTCGTCGAGTGCGGTCCGTACTCCAACCCCGACTACGGCTGCACGGACGAGCGCGAGGACGCCATCGCGGCCTACACCGACGCACTCGCCTGGTACGTCACCCGTGACGACCGGTACGCGAAGAAGGCGATCGACCTGATGGACGCCTGGTCCGCCACGCTCACGAGCCACACCAACAGCAACGCGCCCCTGCAGACCGCCTGGGCAGGAGCCTCCTGGGCCAAGGCCGCCGAACTCATCAAGTACACGTACCCCGGCACCTGGCCGAACGAGGGCCGGTTCGCCACCCTGCTCCGCACCGTCTACCTGCCCGAAGTCATCAACGGCTCCAACTCCAACGGCAACTGGGAGCTGACGATGACGGAGGCGGCCGTCGGCATCTCCGTCTTCCTGGAGGACAAGGCCTCCTACGACTCGGCCATGGCGCGCTTCCGTACCCGTACCGCCGCCTATGTGTACCTCTCCTCCGACGGCGACCTGCCGAAGACCGTGCCGAGCCAGAACCTGAACACCCGGGACAAGATCGTCTCCTACTGGCAGGGCCAGTCCACCTTCGTGACCGGACTCACCCAGGAGACGTGCCGCGACTTCACGCACACCGGGTACGGCATCTCCGCCATCTCGCACGTCGCCGAGACCAGCCGGATCCAGGGGCAGGATCTCTACGGCACGGATGTGGGTGAGCGGCTGCGGCAGGCGCTCGGTTTCCAGTCCAAGTACGAGCTGGGCGCCGCGGTGCCGAGCTGGCTGTGCGGCGGATCCGTCAAGCGGGGGCTCGGCCCGGTCACCGAGGTCGGCTACAACGCCCTGCACAACCGTCTGGGCATCGCCATGTCCAACACCCAGACCCTGACCGAGCAGAACCGCCCGGCCGGCACCAACAACCTCTTCGTGGCCTGGGAGACCCTCACCGCCGGCGACAACCCGAACTGACCGGCGCGGGCGTTCGGCCCGGCTTGCGCCGGCGCCCCGAAGAGCGCCGGCGCAAGCCCGGTGGCGCCGGCCTCGGTCACGTGGTGACCGAGTAGGAGTGCACGCCCGTGCCGGCCAGGGCGCCCGCGTCGACGATGAGGTACTCGTCGCGGATCGGGCGGCCCGTGAACCAGGACTCCAGGATCTCGCGGGTGCCGGCCGCGTAGCGTGCCTGCGCCGAGAGGGAGGAACCGGAGATGTGCGGGGTCATGCCGTGGTGCGGCATGGTGCGCCAGGGGTGGTCGGCGGGGGCCGGCTCCTCAACTGGCGTTGCGGGAAGGTGCCGTTCACGATCCTCGGGGTCGTTCGCGCCGGTCAAAGCGAACTGCGCTATGCCGGTATAGCCGACGGCTATCAGGCGCGCAGATCCGCAGCCGCTCGTCCGGCGCGTCCCGCAGCCCCGCCTCCCGCGCCACCTTCAACAGCTCCTCCGCCAGGACGGACTGCGGCCTCGCTGCGGGCGACGACCAGCCCCACGCGCGGGCCGTGCGCGGGGCCCGCCGGCGGCACCACCCGCATTCCCTCCGGCACCCCGAACATGTGCAGCCAGGCATGTGAGACGACGCTGGACCAGCGGCCGCCCGGCAGATGGGCGTAGAGCCCGGCGACGCTGTCCGACTCGATCGCGGGGGCGGCCGTGGCTGCGTCGGCCGCGAAGCACGCGTCGATGATCCGCCGGTTGCGCATCCGCGGGGGACAGCAGGCACAGCGGCAGGGTCGCGGCCTGCGACCACCGGGCCGCGTCGGCGCCGCCGAGCGGGCCGTCGACCGGGGTGAGGAGGACGTACCGCTCCTCGTAGAGCGGGAAGCGGCGGACCTGACGCAGGGTGTCGTCGTCCAGGTAGGTCATCGCCGCGTCCAGCTCGAACTCCGCCAGGCCGTGCCTGATCTCCGCCGACGACAGCGACCCCAGGGTCACGGCGGCGCGCGGATGGCGGTCGCAGAAGGCAGTGGTCAGCAGGGAGACGACCGGGAGCGCCGTCGGTACGACCCCCAGCCGGAGCGTGCCGGTCAGACCGCCGCGCAACGCCGACAGTTCCTGGCGGAGCGCGTCCCGCTCGGCCAGCATGCGCCGCGCCCACGCCAGGACCACCTCGCCCTCGGGGGGCAGCCCCTCGTACCGCCGGCCGCGCCGCACGATCGGCACATCGAGCTCGTGCTCCAGCCTGCGTATCGCGGCCGACAGCGACGGTTGCGACACGTAGCAGGCGGCCGCCGCACGGGCGAAGTGACGTTCCCTGGCGAGCGCGACGAGGTACTCCAGCTGACGCAGCAGCATGCACGGCCTCCGTGCGGAGAGGGAGCCCCGCGGAAAAGGGAACCGACGAGGTCGGGCCGGCGCCGGTCAGAGCGTGAGCAGCTCCTCGTAGAATCCGCCGAAGCCCCGCTCACGGTCGACGAGGTGGATCTCCAGGATCCAGTGACAGCGCCGTCCGGCCTTGTCGGTGCGCCGCAGCGAAGTGCCGTTGGCCGGCGTGATGTACGACTCGACGTCCGCGCCGTCGATCCGCTCGTGCGGAAACTCGCCGACCAGGTGCCCGGCATGCCATCCACCCAGTTCCCAGCCGGCCTCGGCGGCGAGTCGGGCGACTTCGGCGTGCAGTGCGGCACCCGTGATCTCCGGATCGCTCCGGAAGAACCGCTTGCCGGCCTGGAAGACCTCGGGCAGATCGTCGCGCAGGCGGTGCTTGACCGGATCGTCGCCGAGCACGAAGGTCCTGCCGAAGTCCGCCTCGTACTCCTCGAAGATCGGCCCGAAGTCGGCGAACGCGATGTCGTCCGCGCTGATCACCCGGTCCGGCGGGTTCTCCTTGTACGGCACGAGGGTGTGCGGTCCGGCCCGCACGATCCGCTTGTGCCAGTGCCGGGTCGTACCGAACAGCTCGTTCGCCAGATCCCGGATCCGGTCGCTGACCGCGCGCTCGCCCTCGCCCGGTGCCACCAGCCCGCGTTTCTCGATCTCCGCGAAGAGCAGAGCTGCCTTGGCCTGGGCGTCCAGCAGACGTTCCGCGCGTGTGGTCTCGTCATCCGCCATGGGCCCGAAGTTAGTCACCTTGATCACGTCCGGCAACACCCGGCGGCGCCGATCGCAGGGTCACATCCTCTCGGCCCCGGCCTTGATCGCTTCGCGGATACGGAAGTACGTGCCGCAGCGGCAGACGTTGCGGATGGTGTCGAGGTCGGCGTCCGTGATCGCGCGGCCCTCTTCGGCCACTTTGCGGACCAGGGCCACGGCGGCCATGATCTGGCCCGGCTGGCAGTAGCCGCACTGGGCCACGTCGTGGTCGAGCCAGGCCTGCTGCATGGGATGCAGGTCCGCACCCACCGTGGCGGGCAGTCCTTCGATCGTGGTGACCTCGTCGGTCGGCTCGAGGTCGCCGACCGGGATCGAGCAGGGGTTGACCGCCTTGCCGTTGAGATGACTGGTGCACGCCTTGCAGACGTTGATGCCGCAGCCGTACTTGGGGCCGGTGACGCCCAGCACGTCGCGCAGCACCCACAACAGCCGTACGTCGTCGGCGACATCGACGGTGACCTGTTCGCCGTTCAGTCGGAATGTGTGCTTGGGCACGGGGGCTCCTTGCGTCAGAAGGCGTGGTCCAGGCCGTCGGTCGGCGACTGGGGGACGGGCGGGACGGTCGGTTTGGGCGTGAAGGAGAGCGTGCCGTGGTTGATCGGGAAGCTGGTGGGCATCGTGCCGGTGGCGCGGCCGTAGGCGCAGGCGACCGCGGCCATCGACGCGGCGACACCCAGTTCACCGGCACCGCCGGGCTCCCCGGTGCTCGTCGGCATGACGATGATCCGCAGCTCGGGCGGGGTGTTCCACTGCCGGGTGTAGAAGTAGTTGTCCCAGCTGGCCTCCAGGAAGTGGCCGTCGCTCAGGTGCAGGCTGGACGTCAGGGTCTGGGCGATGCCGTCCATCACACAGCCCATCATCTGCGCCTCCAGGCCACGTGGGTTGACGGCGAGGCCGACGTCCACGGCGAAGACGGCCTTGGTGACGCGGGGCCCGGCCACGCCGTCGCGGACGGGGCGGTTCACGGTCTCCGGCCGGCAGTCGATCTCCACCAGCGCCGCGCTGACGGAGTGGTACTCGGAGTGGAAGGCGATCCCCTGCGCGGTGCCGGGTGGCATGGTCCGGCCCCAGTCACCGGCCTCGGCGACCTGGTCCAGCACCGCCCGGGAGCGGTCGTCGTGCAGGAACTCGTGCCGGAACCGGTAGGGGTCCTTGCCCATCCGCACCGCGAGTTCATCGACGACCAGCTCCCGGGCGCAGGTGACGTCGGGCGAGTAGACGTTGCGCATGCTGCCGGTGTTGAAGCCCTTGTTCGTCTCGTTGAGCAGTCGGCTGCTGACCCCGAACTCGTAGGGCATCGACTGGGTGAGCTGGAAGAACGTCTCGGAGAAACCGATGTCGCCCACCGGCAGCTTCGCGGCCAGGGCGGTGAGGACCTCGCCGAGTCCATGGCTGAGATCGGTGGCGACACTGGTGTGCCGCTGCTTGTAGCCCAGCACGGTGGTGCCGAGATAGTCGATGCGGACGCGTGAGGTGGCCATGGGATGGGCGCGCCCCTGACGGCAGTCGTCGGCACGGTGCCACATGAGTCTGACCGGCTTGCCCATCGCCTGGGACGCCTCCGCGGCTTCCAGCGCGGCGTCGAAGAAGAGCTTGCGGCCGAAGGAGCCGCCGCCTTCGGTGACATGCACGGTCACCGCGTGCGGCGGAAGCTTCAGCCGGGCGGCGATGCTCGCCCGGGCCACGATCGGGGCCTTGAGGGACGCCCAGATCTCGGCGCGGTCGGAACGCACGTCCGCCACCGCGCAGTTGGGCTCCAACGCGCTGTTGCCGCGGAAGTGGAAGGTGAACGCGGCCTCCACGCTCGGGGTGAGCGGTGGGAGTCCGAGGGGCGGCTCGGCGGCGCGCAGCTGCGCCAGCACGGACTCGTCGGACTCCCCTTCCGCGGTACCGGGCCGCCAGTCGACGTGCAGAGCGCGTACCGCGTCGATGCACTGGCCGAAGGTCTCCGCGCGCACCGCCACGCCGGTGGAGATCACGGCGACATCGGTGACGCCCGGCATGGCGCGGACCTCGGCCAGGTTGGACACCGATCCGACGGTGCCGTTGATGGTCGGCGGACGGCACACCATGGTCGGCCTGGCGTCCGGCACGTCGAGATCCATCGCGAACGTCTTGCGCCCGGTGACCGCGGCCAGCGCGTCGACGCGACCGCGCGGTGTGCCGATGACGCCGAACTTCTCCCGCGGCTTGAGTTCCACGGCGACCTGTTGCGTCGTCATGCTCGCGGCCTTCTGGGCGAGCGCGCCGATGCCGATGCTCCGGCCGGCGAGATCGATGACGACACCGGCTCTGAGAGTGAGGTCGGTGACCGCGGCGCCCAGTTCGCTCGCCGCGGCCCGC
Source organism: Streptomyces sp. MMG1121 (assembly GCF_001280015.1). Lineage (GTDB taxonomy): Bacteria > Actinomycetota > Actinomycetes > Streptomycetales > Streptomycetaceae > Streptomyces. The sequence goes on along the minus strand of NZ_LGDV01000085.1, from coordinate 143,009 downwards.
AACAGCCGGCCCCGGGCGACCGCGGCGGCCACCCGGATCGGGTGGAACGTCGAGATGGTGGTGTTCGACGCGCCCGTGAGCTGGTTGAACAACAGCTCCGGCCGTGCGTCGGCCAGGGAGACACGGATCCGCTCCAGCGGTACGTCCAGCTCCTCGGCGATCAGCATGGCCGTCGACGTGGTGATCCCCTGGCCGACCTCGGCCCGCGGCAGAGCGAACGACACGGTGCCGTCCGTGTGGACCTCGACGGTGATCAGGCCGGAGGTCGGCAGGGCCGCCGTGGTCATCACGTCGTTGAGGTCGAGCAGATCCGTCGGTTCCGGTGACGGGATGCCGGCTTCGGCGGCCGGTGCCGGACCGAGCTGGGCGGCGGCCACGAGCGTCGGCGCCGCCAGCACGTATCCGAGGAACCGTCTGCGCCCGACACCATGTCCACCGGATTCCGGAGGAGCCGAACGATCAGCGCCGGTCATGTCCGCGAACCTCCGCCCTGCGCTGTGGCCGTTCCGCGGCCGCGCACCTGTGATTCCACCCAACTCAGGGTTTTTATCACGGACTTTCACGTGCTCCGTGGGCCGGGTTGACCGTAAGTCAGGACCGGGGCGGGACGACGAGCCGCCGTCACCGCCTGCGCGACACGGCCAGCTCGATGAGACAGCGCTTGGTGACCCGGCCGCCGTACCGTCCGTCGATCAGGCCCGCGACGCACCCCAGCAGACCGTTCCTCGCGGCCTCCGCAAGAGCCCGGTGGCCGGAGTAGGTCCGCAGCACGTCCAGATAGTCCGACGTGGTGTAGGTGAGGTCCTGCTCGTAGCGGCGCAACACCGTCGGACCGAACCGGCCGCCGCGCGCCACCTCCTCCGCATGGTCGCGGCTGTCGACGTCGGCGGCCGAGGGCAGTCGCAGCCCGGGCGGGGTTTCGGGGTCGAAGCGCTCGTAGCAGTGCTGGACCTCGACGAAGAACTCCTCGGTGCCGCCTCGCACATGCTGGGTGCGCACCACGGCGAGCGACCCGCCCGGACGCAGCGCGTCGGCGGCCTTGACCATCCGCACGGCCGGGTCGATCCAGTGGAACGCCGTCGCCGAGACGACCGCGTCGAACGGCTCCTCGGGCAGCGGCCACTTCTCGAACTCCGCGGTCACCACCTCGACGGCCGCGACGCCGGCCAGGTTGCGACGGGCGACCGCGGCCAGCCGCGGTCCCGCCTCGACGGCCGTGATCCGACAGCCGCGCCGGGCCAGCGGCACCGTCGCCTGACCGGTCCCGCAGCCCACCTCCAGTACGCGGCTGCCGGGACCTGCTCCCGCGAGATCGGCGAGGTCGTCGTACAACTCGGGCGGATAGCCGGGCCTGGCCCGGTCGTACAGCTCCGCGTCCTCGTCGAACGTCCACCGCAGAAGGTCCCGCCGGGACTCCTCGGGCCTGTCGTCCCTCGCCGCGCGTCTGCTGTCGTCGGGCATGAGGGGCAGGCTAGCGCCGGCCGGTCGCGCAGGTCCCTCAGCTCGCATGCCGGCGCGATCCCGCTCGATGAACGAGCGTGCCGGGGCGGGGAACGCGTAGCGTCGGGCGGAACGTCGCCGACGGAACCGGCGTCCTATCGGGCGGCAGGCGAGCGAGGTGCGCTGCGGACACGGTCGGCGCGGGGGACGCGAGGAGGGCGGCAGGCATGTCGGATGTGGTGGAGAACCTGGCCAACGAGGGCGGAAGAGTGCTCGTCACCGCCCTCGCCACCGGACTGGTGGGGGCGGTGCGGCGGATCCCGCAACTCTGGCGCGGGGTCAGTGCCGAGGAGCGCATGACCGCGGAACTGGAGCGCTCCGCAGGCGAGTTGGCGTCCGCCGGCCCGGAGGACACCATCGCCCGGTCCCGGGTGGCGATCGCCTGGGAGACGCGGCTGCGCGATCTGCTCCTCGCCGTACCCGAGGCACGGCCCGAGCTGGAGGCACTCCTCGCCGAGCTCCGGCAGGAGCACGCGCTCGTCCGGCAGACCACCACGCAGCACATCACGGCCAGCGGCAGCAACTCCCTCGCACAGGGCGTCATCGGCGGCAACATCTACCACACCGGCGCATCGGCAGCCGGGCCGGGCGCCGCCCCGCACGACCGCGGTGCCCAGGACGGGCCCGGCGCCGGAGCGGCCGGGTGACCGCCCCGGGCCCGGCGGAGGGCGCCGGAGCGGCGAGGATCGTCCAGAACGTCTACGCCTTCGGGGGGTTCGCCTACGGCGCGATCCACGCGGACGTCCACGTGCACGGCGACGGACGGCCGGTGTACCTGCTGACGGAGCACCGGCCGGCATCCGGACATCCCGGCCGCGACGGGGCCGCCGTCCCCAGCCGGCTGCTGAACGCGGCCAACGCGGTCGTGCCCTTCACCGGCCGTACGACCGAACTGCGCGAACTCCAGGACTGGTGCACCGAGGGCGGCCCGGGCGACGGGGCGGACCTCGCCGTCCGGTGGCTGCACGGCCCCGGAGGGCGGGGCAAGACCCGCCTTGCCGATCAACTCGCCGCTGTCGTGGGTGAGTCGGGATGGAAGACCGTCGTGGCCCGGCACGGCGGGGCAGTGGTGCCCGAGTCCCAGGGCAGCCACGATGCCCGGGCCGGTGACCGGCACGGCCTCCTGGTCCTGGTCGACTACGCCGACCGCTGGCCCCTGCAGGACCTGACCTGGCTCTTCGCCAACAGCATGTTCGACGTGGGCGGCAGGCATCGGATTCCGGTACGCGTGCTCCTGCTGGCGCGCACTGCCCACGCCTGGCCCGCGGTGCGCGCCACGATCGGTGACCGGGCCGCACCCTCCGACCGGGAACTGCCCCCTCTGCCCGAGGATCCGGGCGGGCGGCACGCGATGTTCGCCGCCGCCCGCACCCGCTTCGCCGAGGTGTACGGGCACCCCGAGGCCGACGCGGTCACCCCGCCGGTCCCGTTGGACGACCCCGCGTTCGGCCTCACCCTGGCCGTGCACATGGCGGCGCTGGTCGCCGTGGACGCCCAGGTGCACGGGCGCAGACCACCCCAGGAGGCGGCCGGTCTGTCGGCGTACCTGCTGGACCGGGAACGCGAGAACTGGACCCGGCTGTACGAGAACCGGACGGCCGGCCTGGACTTCGCCACCGCACCGGCCCAGATGGCCGACCTCGTGTTCGTCGCCGCCCTCACCGGCGCCCAGCACTGGGACGACGCCGTAGCGGCCCTGGAGAGCACCGCGATCGCCGGCACGCCGGAGACCGTACGGTCCCTGCTGCGCGACCACGCGCGCTGCTACCCACCGCTCGACCCCGCGACGGTGCTGGAGCCCCTGTACCCCGACGTGCTGGCCGAGGACTTCCTCGCCCTGTCGATACCCGGCCACCCGGTCACGGGTCACAGCCCCGACCCGGCGGCGGCGACGGTCCCGAAGGCACTGCTGACCTCACCCGGCCTGTGGGCCTGGGCCACCCGCGCCGTCACCGTGCTGGCCGCGGCCGCCGACCGGTGGCCGCACGTCGGCGAGCGGGTCCTGTACCCCCTGCTGAGGGAGCGACCCGATGTCGCCCTCGTGGCCGGGAACGCGGCGCTGGTGGCCCTCGCGGACATCACGGACGTCGACGCCGCGAGCCTGGCCGCGATCGAGACGACGGCGATCGAGGGGCTGCGCGGCAGACCGCACATCGACCTCGACACCGGCCTCGCCGCGATCGCCCTGCGCCGGGCCGAGTTCCTGGAACCCGAGAGCACCCCGGCCCGGCGCGCGGGCCTGCACCGCCACCTCGTCGTCCGCCTCCAGCAGGCGGGACGGTGGGCGGAGGCCCTGGAGCACGCCGAACTGTCCGCCGACCTCTACGCCGACCTGGCCCGGACGGATCCGGACACCTTCCGGCGGGATCTCGCCGGAGCGCTGTCCGGCCTGGCCGTCACGCAGGCGAGGACCGGGCGACGAGCCCAGGCGCTGAGCACGTCGGAGCGGGTCGTGGCGCTCTACGACGACCTCGCGGTGACCGATCCGGACATCTGTCGTCCGCTGCTCGCCGAGGCACTGGGCAACCACGCCAACCGGCTGGCGGACGCGGGACGCGGAACTGAAGCCCTGGACTGCTCCCGGCGTTCCCTGACGCTGCTGGAGGAGCTGTGCCCGGGCGACCCGGAGCTGTACACCCCCGTTCTGGCCGGCGTCCTCGACAACCACGCGACATTTCTGGCGGAGGCCGGACGGCACGACGAGGCACGGCACTGTGCCGATCGCGCCGCCGCGCACAAGGTCCGGCTGGCACAGGACCGCCCCCAGTCGTTCACGCCCATGCTGGCCGCGCACCATCACGACGACGCGATCCGGTGGGAGAGAGCCGGGGACCTCACGAAGGCACGGGAGGCGTCGGCGCTGGCCGTCGAGGCGTACGAACGGCTGGCCGACGTCGACCCGCACGTGCATCTGCCCGCGCTGGCCCAGGCGCTCACCACCCACGTAGGCCATCTGTCGATGACCGGACAGCGAGGTTCGCCACGGTCCCTGGACCTCTCCCGGCGCGCCGTCGAGCTCTACGAGCGGCTCGCCGACGGCTCCGTGACCCATCTGCCCGACCTCGCACGGGCGCTGCGCGACCGCGCGGGCGAGCTGTCCGGTGCGGGTCACGCGGCCGAGGCCCTGGACGACTCCCGGCGGGCGGTCGAGCTGTACGAACGGTCGCCCATGGGCGACGCCGACACCGACCTGCTCGGTCTGGCCGACGCCTTGCAGGCGTTCGCCCTGGTCAGGGTCGAGGCGGAGACGGACCTGCGGGCCGCGCTCACGGCGGCCTCCCGTGCCGCGGGCGTCTACCGCGACCTCGTCGACGAACACGCGGGCCCCGGTCTGGGACCGTACGTCGGCAAGCTCCTCGACGCGTACGACGTCGTCTGTCTCGTCTGGCCGCCGCTCGGCCACGCCGACGAGGCCCAACGGCTGCGCGACCACACCCGCTTGCTGCGCGGAGCCGTCGGCCCCCGGGCGAGGACCGTCGACCCGACGGTCCTCGCCGTACTGACCGAAACCACGGACGTGCGGGCGATGCTCGATCTCGGGGTCGGGCTGGACGAGGCCGGGCTCGCCGAGGAGGCCGAAGCATGGCTGCGCCGGGCCGCCGAGACCGACGACGTCACGGCGATCGCCCTGCTCATCAGGCACCTGCTGAAGGCGGGGCGGAGGGAGGAGAGCGAGCCGTGGCTGCGCCGGGCGGCCGACACCGGGGACGTACAGGCCACGGCGCTGTACGGCGGGCTGCTGGCCGACACCGGGCGGACGGCGGAAGCCGAGCCGTGGCTGCGCCGGGCCGCCGAGGCCGAGGACGTCGACAGCATGTACCGGCTCGCCGAACTGCTGGCACGGACTCACCGGCGGGATCTGGCCGCACCGTGGTACCGGCGCGCGGCCGATGCCGGGCACGTGTCCGCTGCGGGCGCGCTCGGCATCCTCCTGCACGACGCCGGGCGGCCGCAGGAGGCCGAACCGTACCTGCACAGCGCGGCGACGGCCGGCAACGCGATCGCCATGAGCAATCTCGGTCACCTGCTGTACGGCACCGGGCGGCTGCGCGAGGCCGAACAGTGGTACCGGCGCGCCGTCGACGCCGGATTCGACCGGGCGCTGTACGACGTCGCCGTCCTCCTGGACAGGACCGGGCGCCGGGGGGAGGCCGAGGACTGGTTCCGGCGCGCCGCCGAGAGCGGGAACATGCGCGCCGCCTCCGCCGTGGGCCTGCGGCTGTGCGAAAGGGGCCGCCTCACGGAGGCGGAGCCGTGGCTGCGCCGGGCGGCCGAGGCCGGTGACGTGGACGCGATGGTCAACCTGGGACTGCTGATGGGCCGCCGGGACCGGCTCGCGGAGGCCGAGGAGTGGCTGCGCCGGGCTGCCGAGGCCGGTGAGACCGGCGCCATGGGCCCGCTGGGGGCGTTGTTGTGCGAGAGCGGACGGGTGCCGGAGGCGGAGCCCTGGCTGCGCCGCGCGGCCGCGGCCGGAGACGTCAACTCCATGATGAACATGGGCCGCGTGCTCTTCTTCGCCGGCCGGCAGGAAGAGGCGACGCAGTGGTTCCAGCGCGCCGCCGCCGCGGGCGATCCGGAGGCCGCCAGGCTCCTGCGGTCCCGGTCGCTGCGTTCCGGTCCGGGAGAGGGAGGAAGACGCCGCCGGTGGCGGCGGGGCTCCGACTGAATGCCCTCTGGGCCGGCCCGGCATGGGGTCACTCCAGGGAGGTGCGCGTGTCGGTGATCGGGTCGCGGATCCGGCGGTGGGCGGCGTCGCGGTCGCGGCGGGCGCGCCAGGCCAGGACCACCGCACTGGGCGGGATCGGCCCCGGCAGCGGGTAGCCGCGCGGGCACGGGGGAGCCCCGACGTGCCGGGCAGCGCCGGTCCGCCCGTCCTGGTGAACAGCACGGGCGGACCGCCGCCGGGGCCGCGCTGCCGCGGAGCTGGTTCCCCCGTCGTACGGGCCGACCGCGCCGCTCCCGGGGGCCGCGGCCTCCAGAACTGCCACCGCCCCGGTCGGTCAGCGCGGTGGCCTGGCCGCGCCGGTCCATGGCGCGGACCCGAACAGTCCTCGGCGACACGGTCCGTGGTTGCAGTATTGCGCAATCATGCAGTTATCATCTCGGCAGTGGCGCCGCCCGATCTCCGGATCTGGGCGGGCTCTTCCACGTGCCACCGCGGCACCGGGTTCCTGACCGCAGGGACCGCTGAGGCCGTCGTACCACCCACAGGTGACCGCGCAGGCGGGGAAGCCGGAGGAAGCTGACATGGCCGGCGTGAAGAGCTTCTCCGTCTCGGGGTACGGCCCCGAGCGCTCCCGATGGACACGGCTCTTCGCCCGTGACTCCCTCGTCCGGCGGCTGGACTGGCCGATACTGCTGTCGGCCCTGGCGCTGTCGGTCATCGGCTCGCTCCTGGTCTTCTCCGCGACCCGCAACCGCACCGCGATCAACCAGGGCGACCCGTACTACTTCCTGATCCGGCACCTGATGAACCTCGGCATCGGGTTCGTCCTGATGATCGGCACCGTCTGGTTCGGCCACCGCGCCCTGCGCAACGCGGTGCCGGTTCTCTACGGCCTGTCGGTGCTGGGCGTGCTCCTGGTGCTCACTCCGCTCGGCGCGACCATCAACGGCAACCGCAACTGGATCGTCCTGGGCGGCGGATTCTCCCTGCAGCCGTCGGAGTTCGTGAAGGTCGCGATCGTCCTGGGCATGGCCATGCTCCTGTCGGCCCAGGTCGACGCGGGCGACAGGAAGTACCCGGACAGCCGCACCGTGATGCAGGCGCTGGGCCTGGCCGCCGTGCCGATCATGGTCGTGCTGATGATGCCCGACCTCGGCTCGACGATGGTCATGACGGTCACGATCCTGGGCGTGCTCCTCGCCTCGGGCGCCTCCAACCGCTGGATCTTCGGCCTGCTCGCCGTCGGTGTCCTCGGTGCCGTCGCGGTGTGGCGGCTGCACGTCCTGGACCAGTACCAGATCAACCGCTTCGCCGCCTTCGCGGACCCGAGCCTGGACCCCTCCGGAGTCGGCTACAACACCAACCAGGCCCGGATCGCCGTGGGTTCGGGCGGACTGACCGGCGAGGGGCTGTTCCACGGCGCGCAGACCACCGGACAGTTCGTCCCCGAGCAGCAGACCGACTTCGTGTTCACGGTCGCCGGAGAGGAACTGGGCTTCGTCGGCGCCGGCTTCATCATCTTCCTGATCGGCGTCATCCTGTGGCGCGCCTGCCGCATCGCCCGTGAGACGACCGAGCTGTACGGCACGATCGTCGTCGCCGGGATCGTCGCCTGGTTCTCCTTCCAGTCCTTCGAGAACATCGGCATGGCGCTCGGCATCATGCCGGTGGCGGGCATTCCACTGCCGTTCGTCTCCTACGGCGGCTCGTCGATGTTCGCGGTGTGGGTGGCCGTGGGGCTGCTGCAGTCGATCCAGGTACAGCGACCGATGCAGGCGTAGTTGATGGCCTTTGTCGCTGTTACAAGACAGGGACAAAGCGCCGATGAACGCCTGCCTCTCCTCTGCCGTCACTTCTAATGACTACGCCAATCGACATGTACCTCTCTTTTGGCGCGAAAGAGATGTTTCACTCCTGGAAAGGGACATATCTGTGATGGTCTCGAAGCGGCGCTCCCTGCGTATAGCCGTCGTCGGTGTCCTCGGCGCGGCCTCCCTCGCCCTCGCGGGCACCGCGATGGCGGCCACCCCGGCCGCGCACACCGCGTCTCCTGCCGCCGTCGCGCAGCAGACCCCGGCCGCCAAGGCCGGCATCACCGCCACTCCGTCGGTGTCCTCGGTCCGCGCCTGGCAGCAGTTCCGGGTCACGGGCAAGACCACCGGCCTCAAGGCGGGCAGCACGGTGACCCTGCAGCAGAAGCAGCACGGCAAGTGGGTCAGCCTGCGCGCGTCCGTGCCTGTCTCGCACAGCGGCTCCTACTCGCTGCTCGTCGAGCTCGGGCTGAAGGGCAAGAACGAGCTGCGCATGGTCAACGGGAAGACGGCCTCGCCCGTCTTCAACGTGACGGTCCGCTAGGTCTTCGACGGCGCTGGCGCCGGGGGGAGAACGGGCTCTGCCCGCCCCCGGCGCCACCGTGTTCGCCCCGTACAGGGAAATCTTTGTCGACAAGCCGTCGTGCCGCCGCGTTCACAGCTGTGCCGTGCAGTCGGGGACGTAGGTCTGCAGATCACGTGGCGGCCGCTCATAGCCGGTGGACGGCGGCCGGTCGGGCAGTTCCAGCACCGGCGGCGGTACCTCGTGGTAGGGGACGGAGGCCAGCAGATGGGCCATCATGTTCAGCCGCGCACGCCGCTTCTCATCACTCTCGACGACGTACCAGGGCGCCTCGGCGATGTCGGTGTGCACCATCATCTCGTCCTTCGCCCGGGAGTACGCCTCCCAACGGCTGATCGACTCCAGGTCCATCGGCGACAGCTTCCAGCGCCGCAGGGGATCCTCGAGCCGACGTCTGAACCGCTCCAACTGCACGGTGTCGCTCACCGAGAACCAGTACTTGCGCAGCAGGATCCCGTCCTCGACCAGCATCCGCTCGAAGACCGGGCACTGGCGCAGGAACAGCTGGTGCTCCTCCGCGGTGCAGAAACCCATGACACGCTCGACTCCGGCCCGGTTGTACCAGGACCGGTCGAAGAGCACGACCTCCCCGGCGGCCGGCAGGTGTTCGACGTACCGCTGGAAGTACCACTGGGTGCGCTCGCGCTCTGTCGGCCTGGGCAACGCCGCGATCCGGGCGACACGAGGGTTGAGATACTCGGTGACCCGCCGGATGGCACCGCCCTTGCCGGCCGCGTCCCGCCCCTCGAAGACGACCACCAACCGGACGCCCTCGGCGCGCACCCACTCCTGCAGCTTCACCAACTCGGTCTGCAGCCGCAGCAGTTCGGCTACGTACCTCTTGCGTGACAGCGTCGCCGCTCTCTTGTCCGTCATGGGGCCATTCTCCCCTCGACCCCGCGCCCTGGCCTGCGCGGCGGCGCCGGACGCGAGAGTGCGGTGGGGCCCGAGGACCACCGGGCGGTCCCCCTCAGCGGCCGAGCGCGCCCTTCAGCTGCTGCTTGCTCATCGAGGAGCGTCCGCGGATGTTCCGCTTCCTGGCCTCCTCGTACAACTGGTCCTTCGTAGGTCCTTGTGCGCCACTGTGCGAGCGCAGGCCGCCCCGCTCGTACGCCGACTTCGGATCGCGGACGGATGCTCTGCCGGCGTTCTCGGCCTCTCCCGACCTCGCCCGCTCCTTGTTCACGGTGCGCGCAGCGATCTCCTCGGCCCGCTTCATGCTCTCGCCGCGCTGCTGCGCGCTCTCCTTGATGTGCTCGTACTGGCGCTCACGCTTCGCGTTCGATCCCGCAGGCATGACGGGCTCCTTTCTGTCCTGCGCACGGGTACCCCTGACCGGGGGCGAGTCACATGGCGCGCAGGCCCCGGTCGGCAAAGGTGATCAGCCACTCGAAGCTCTCGTCGACGTCGGTGCTCCACTGGAAGCCATGGGCCGACTGCAGCGTGGCGAAGCCGTGGCAGAGGCTGCGGAGCATGCGCAGGGCGTGGTCCACGTCGGACTCCTCGATCTCGTAGCCGCGCAGGACCGCCGTGAACGCGGCGAGCAGCCGGCGGCCCGCGGTGGCCAGTGGATCGTCCGGACCGGACGGTTCCATGCCGATCGTCGCGGCGTAGCGGCCGGGGTGCGCCAGGACGAAGGCGCGGAAGGCGCGCGCCGCGGCCGCCAGGGCGTCGCGGCCCGCGTACCCCTGGACGGCGCGGCCGACGGCGTCGGCGGCCTCGCCCAGCGCCAAGACCGCGATGCGCCGGTTGAGGTCTTCCTGGCCGCCCACGTGCTTGTACAGGGACGGGGTGCGCACGCCCACCCGCTCGGCCAGCGAACCCATCGTCAGGCCGGCGAGGCCCACCTCGTCGGCGAGGGCGGCACCTGCCGCGACCACGGACGTCGTGTCCAGGCCGGCCCTAGGCACGAGCGGTGTCCGATCGGAGGAAGGCGAGCATGAGTGAAACCACCTCGTCGGGGAACTGGTCGTGCGGATAGTGTCCGGCGCCCTCGATCATCTCAAGGCGCCCGAGGCCGGACGGCAGGGCGTCGACGATCGCCGAACCCTCGGCCTGCGGGTCGGCCCAGTCCGGGTCGAGCGTGCCCATCACGACCAGGACCGGGCAGCGGACGTCGCCGAGTTGCGCGCCGGCGTCGGTCGGGGCGCTGCGGCCCATGCCCTGCATGGCCTTCATCCGGCCCGGCTCGCGCAGCAGGGAGTCGATGCGGCCGAGCCGCTCGGCCCAGTCGGCCGGTTTCACGCCGGGACAGGCCACGTCGAGGTACGAGCGCCAGAGCGGCACGCTGCCGAACACGCCCGCGCCGAGCAGCCGCAGCATGCCCTGCCGGAAGCGCCGCACCCGCAGGTCGCCGAGGCGGATGGACTGCTTGCGGGTGAACGGCGCCAGCTCGACGACCGCGCTGACGAGGGAGGGTTCCTGCGCCGCGGCGATGGTGGCGGCGCCGCCGGAGACCGAGTGGCCGACCAGCACGGCCGGGCCGCCCAGGTGGCGGATCACGGCGAGCAGGTCGCCGGCGATGGCGGTACGGCTCCAGACCGGCCAGCCGACGCTGGACTCGCCGCAGCCGCGCAGATCGACCGCCGCGACCCGATAGCCCGCCTCCACCAGCGACGGGATCACGGCACGGTAGGCGGCGCGGCTGTCGCCCATGCCGTGCGCGAGCACTACCAGCGGGCCCGATCCCGCCACTTCGTAAGCGATCGTGCCGCCGTCGACGGCAAGGTACTCGGTCATGACATCCCCCCAGCGCTGGCTAACTCTGTTAGCTAAAAGCTAATCCCATTACCCAATCCTGTCAACGACGAGAACCCCGGCACGCGCAGGTTTACGGCAAATCCCCCTACCGGTCCGACTGTCTGGCGTACCGTCCCCTGTGAGGCTGTTTCTCCGACGAGAGCGCGATCAGGGCTGGTCGGAGCGCGATGCACAGGGGGAGGCATGGCACAGCGCATCCCGCGCTTCTCGCTCGAGGGCGTGGCGGACGCCGAGGCGTCGCATCATCCGTTCACCACCGAGGACGGCCTGAGCCTGAGCCTCACCCGTTTCCGCCGCGCGCGCGGCGCGCCGCTCGCCGATCCGGTGCTGCTGGTGCACGGACTGACCTCCGCGAGTGACCTCTTCATCATGCCGGAGCACCGCAACCTGACGAGTTACCTGCTCGACCACGGATTCACCGACGTCTGGGCCATCGACAGCCGGATGAGCAACCGCTTCCCCTACAACACGGAGCCGGGCCGCCAGAGCCTGGACGACCTCGCCCGGTTCGACTACCCGGCGGCGCTCGCCGAGCTGCGCCGCCACGCCGGCCCTCGGCCCGTGCACGTCATCGCGCACTGCCTCGGGTCGGTCGCCTTCGCCATGAGCCTGTCCGCGGGCACCGTCGACGGCATCGCGAGCTTCGTGGCGAACAGCGTGGCCCTGACCCCGCGGCTGACGGCAGGGCCACGGTGGAAGCTGGAGTACGGGCCCGAACTGCTCGAACACGTCCTCGGGCTTTCCGTACTGGATCCTCGCGCGCGGACAGGACGCCGGTTCACGCCCGGCCGGGCGCTGTCCCGGCTCGTCTCGCTGGTCCACCAGGAGTGCGACAACCCCGCCTGCCACATGATCAGCTTCATGTGGGGCTGCGGCTGGCCCGCCCTCTACAGCCACGAGAACCTCCACCCGGTCACCCACGAGCGCATCGCCGATCTGCTGGGCCCCAGCGGACTGAGCTATCTGCGGCACGTGCGGAAGATGGTCCGGGCGGGGCACGCGGTGAAGGACGACCCCCGCGACCCGCGGCACGCCTCGCTGCCCGACGACTACCTCACCGACGCCCCCGGCATCGGCACGCCGATCCTCTTCCTTGCCGGTGACCGGAACCACGTCTTCGGCGACTCGAACGTGATCTGCCACCGTGAGCTGTCCGCGCACGCACCCGACCGCCACGCATTGGCCGTCCTGCCCGGCTACGGACACCTCGACCCGATCATCGGCAAGGACGCGGACCGTGACGTCTTCCCGCGGATCCTCGACTTCCTGCGGCTCCGGGCGGCGGCATGACCGTGCGGACGACGGCGGGCCGACCGGCACATCGAGCGGACTCAGGCACCGAGCACGCCGACGCCGTGATCGTCGGATCCGGCTTCGGCGGCTCCGTCGCGGCCCACCGACTGGCCGAGGCCGGACTGTCGGTGGTCGTACTGGAGCGCGGCCGCGCCTATCCGCCGGGCAGCTTCGCCCGCACCCCCGCCGAGATGAACCGCGCCTTCTGGGACCCGGGCGCCGGCCTGTACGGACTGTTCGACGTCTGGTCGTTCCGCGGCTGCGACGCGGTGGTGGCCAGCGGCCTCGGCGGCGGCTCGCTGATCTTCGCGAACGTGCTGATGCGCAAGGACGAGCACTGGTTCACCGAGGAGCAGCCGCTGCCCGGCGGAGGCCGTGAACCCTGGCCGGTCGGCCGTGCCGACCTGGAACCGCACTACGACACGGTGGAACGGATGCTGGGCGCCACGCCCTACCCCCTGCACCGGCCGGGATACGCGGACACCCCGAAGACCCGCGCGCTGCGCGAAGCGGCCACGGCGCTGGGGCTGGAGTTCCGGCTGCCGCCGCTGGCCGTCAGTTTCGCCCCTGCGCCCGATGCCGTACCGCGGCCCGGTCTGCCCCTCACCGGCCCGGACCACGGCAACCTCCACGGTGCCGCCCGCCGCACCTGCCGGCTGTGCGGCGAGTGCAACATCGGCTGCAACGAAGGCGCGAAGAACAGCCTCGACTTCACGTATCTGTCGGCCGCCCGGGAGCAGGGCGCCGATCTGCGCACCGGGCACGACGTGCAGACCGTCCGCCCCGGCCCGCGCGGCGGCTACCAGGTGGGCTACGTCCGCCATCACGGGCTGGAGACCGGTGAGCCGGGATGCCGCCCGACGGCCGGGACCATCACCTGCGATCGCCTGATACTGGCGGCCGGGACGCTGGGCACGACGCGGCTGCTGCTGCGTTCGCGCAACCGGCTGCCCGGGCTGGGTCCGGCGCTCGGCACCCGTTTCTCCGGCAACGGTGACACGCTCTCCTTCCTGATCAGGGCCAAGGACGCACGCACCGGCGCGGGCCGGCCGCTGAATCCCAGTCAGGGGCCGGTGATCACCGGTGCGATCCGGCTCCCCGACGACCTCGACGGCATACCGGGCGCCGGACGCGGAGGCTACATCGAGGACGGCGGCTACCCCCAGTTCGTCCAGTGGCTGGCGGAGGGCGCCCGGGGACCGCACCAACTCTCCCGCGCGGCCCGGTTCCTCGCCCGCGGACTCGCCCGCCAGGCCGGCCTCGGCCGACGGCGCCATCTCTCCGAGGACCTGTCCGACCTGCTCGGCGACGGCCTGCTCACCAGCACCTCGCTGCCCCTGCTCGGCATGGGCCGGGACACCCCGGACGGCGAACTGCGCCTGCGTGACGGCCGGTTGGACATCAACTGGACGGCGCGGAACAGCGCGGACGTGCTGGGACGGATCCGCGCCACGATGCGCCGGATCGCGGACGCGCTCGACGCGGGCTACGCCGACAACCCGCTGTGGCACCTGGGACGGACCGTCACCGTGCACCCCCTCGGCGGTGCCCCGATGGGCCGACGCCCCGAGACGGGAGTGTGCGACCCGTACGGCGAGGTGTACGGGCACCGGGGCCTGTACATCGCGGACGGCTCGGCGCTGCCCGGACCGGTCGGCACCAATCCCTCCCTCACCATCGCCGCCCTGGCCGACCGCATGTGCACCCGGTTGCTGGAGGGCCGCGCCGGCGGGGGAGCGACCACTGCGCCTCGACCCGCCTACACCCGGCGCACCTCCCTGGTCTTCACCGAGACGATGCGCGGCTACTACGTCCCCGGAGCGGCCGACCCGACGACTGCCGAGCACAGCGGGCAGCGGGAGCCCTTCGCCTTCCGTCTCACCATCACGGCCGACGACGTGGACGCCTTCCTGGACGAACCCGACCACGAGGCCCGCGCCGACGGCTGGGTGGAGTCCCCCGCTTGCGGAGGCCGGCGGCCCGTCCTGCACGGCCGGTTCAACCTCTTCGCACCGGCCGCGGACAGCAGCGGACAGGAGGCGTACGGCACGGCACGGGACGGGGACGTCCGGCGTGTGCTGCGCTACCGGCTCCACTTCACCGACGCCGAGGAGCGGTCGTGCACCCTGGCCGGACTCAAGCAGATCACTCACGGCGTCCCGCTGCGCCTGTGGCCGGACACCACCGTGTTGGCCTTCCGCCTGCTGGCCGCAGACCCCACCGAAGCGCCGGCCGCTGACCCCGTCGTCCTCGGCGCCGGCCGGCTCAGCCTGCGGCTCGGCGACCTCGCCCGGCAGCTCACCACCTTCCGCACCACCGGCCCCGGCGGCGCGGCCGCCCTGGCCCGCTTCGGCGAGTTCTTCCTCGGCCAACTCTGGCAGAGCTACGTCCGGTTGCCGACCGGCGGCAGGTCCTGACCTCCGCAAGGCCCCCTGCGGCGGACGGGGATCAGCTAGTCCGGGTTCTCCTCCGTACGTCTCTTTCTGCTCTTTTTCTGTCCCCCAGGAGTCGTAGAAAGACAGCCCCGCAGATGGATTCGTACGCCTCCGGGGACACGAAAGGGTCGTTCCGACCTGGAAGTTGACCGAAAGGAACGGCCATCGTGCGGACAGGACGCATCGCGCCCTTACTCACCGTGGGGGTCACGGCGGCGCTCGTCGCCACCCTCGCCCCGGCACAGGCATCTGCGGCGGCACAACCGCTGGAGAGATTCCTGAACCAGAAACCCGGATGGCACCGATGTGACAAGTCGACGCCCGCCGCGTTCCAGTGCGCGACGATCAAGGTCCCGCTCGACTACAGCCGCCCCGACTCCAAGACCATCACGCTGGCCATCTCCCGGATGAAGACCAGCGTCCCCGGCAAGCGGCACGGCGCGATCCTGTTCAACCCGGGTGGTCCGGGCGGCGAGGGCCTGGACATGCCCGTCATGATGAAGGACGCGATGCCCAAGAAGGTCCTGCAGCAGTACGACCTCATCGGGTTCGACCCGCGTGGCGTGGGCCGCAGCAGCCCCGTAACCTGCGGGCTCACGGACACGGAACAGAACTTCGAACACGCCTACAGGCCCGAGACGTTCAGCCGCGACGTCAAGTGGGCCCGGACCGTCGCCGAGAAGTGCCGGGCCAGGAACGCCGACAGGCTCCCGTACATCACCACCCGCAACACCGCCCGGGACATGGACGTCATCCGCGCCGTACTGGGCGAGAAGAAGATCTCCTACCTGGGCTACTCCTACGGCACCTACCTGGGCGCCGTCTACACGCAGATGTTCCCCCAGCGCACCGACCGCTTCGTCCTGGACAGCGCGGTCGACCCCGCACGCGTGTGGCGCGGCATGATCCAGGTGTGGGCGGAGGGCACCGAGCCCGCGTTCACCCGCTGGACGCAGTGGACCGCCGAACGCGACCGCACCTACCGGCTCGGCGCCACCCCGGCCAAGGTGAAGAAGACGTTCTGGGACCTGATCGCCCGGGCCGACCGCACTCCCATCGACGACGGCGGCCAGAAACTCACCGGCGACGACATCCGCGCCACCCTGCGCCCCGAGTTCTTCAGCCCCAAGGAGGCGGCCGAGGCGGTCGTCCGCCTCAAGAAGGCCGCCGACGGCCGTGCGCCCGCCCGCCGCAGTCCCGCGCCGGATGAACAGCGGGCACCGCGCCGGTCCGCGGCCTTCGCCGCACAGGCGCCCGCCGACAACGGCACCGCCGCCTTCTGGACCGTGGTCTGCGGCGACACCGCGGCCTGGCCGCGCGACCCCGGGCAGTACCGGCGGGACGCGATCCGGGACAAGGCCAAGTACCCGATCTACGGCGACATCGCCTCCAACATCACGCCCTGCGCCTTTTGGGGGAAGCCGGCCGAGCGCGTCACCGCGGTGGACAACAAGGTCGGCGTGCTCACCGTCCAGAACCAGTGGGACCCCCAGACACCTCTGGTCAGCGGTCTCGGTATGCACCGCGCACTGAAGGGCTCGCGCATGGTGTACGTCCAGGGCGGCGAGGGCCACGGCGTCTACTCCGACGACCAGCGCGCCTGCGCCAACCGCACCATCAACGCCTACCTCGACAGCGGCAAGCTCCCGGCCAAGGACGTCACCTGCAAGGCCTCCGGCCGCCAGAGCCCCGGCGTGAACCAGCGCATCGCTCCGACTCCGCAGCAGACACCGCGGGCGCCCCGCTTCTGAACCCCGTGGTCCGCACTGATCACCGGGCCCGCCGACCGGAGGGCCGGCGGGCCCGGTGGCCTCGGGTCAACCGGGAGAGGCGATGTTTTAGGCTGGGTGACGGTAGGACCGGCACGCCGAACGGCGGGCCGGGTTCGAGCAGTGTCAGGAGTGACCGATGAGCGTGGGAACCGAGCGGGCCGTACTCGCAGGCGGTTGTTTCTGGGGCATGCAGGATCTGATCCGCAAACAGCCGGGCGTGACGTCCACGCGTGTCGGCTACAGCGGTGGCGACACGCCGAACGCCACATACCGTGATCACGGCGACCACGCCGAGGCCATCGAGATCCTCTTCGATCCCACGGTCACGAGCTACCGCGACATCCTGGAGTTCTTCTTCCAGGTCCACGATCCGACCACGAGGGACCGCCAGGGCAACGACATCGGGCGCAGCTACCGGTCCGCCATCTTCTACGGCGACGAAGAGCAGCACCGCGTCGCCGTGGACACGATCGCGGACGTCGAGGCGAGCGGGCTCTGGCCGGGGAAGGTGGTCACGGAGCTGGAGCCCGTGGGCGACTTCTGGGAGGCGGAGCCCGAGCACCAGGACTACCTGGAACGCTACCCCGACGGCTACACCTGCCACTTTCCGCGACCGAACTGGAAGCTCCCGCGGCGAGGGTCGTCCACGACGAACTGAGCCCGGCCGGCAGCGGCCGAGCGCCCGAGGCGGCGGACCGGTCATCGCGAGTCGCTACCGGTCGAAAACCGCCCCGTACAGCGGAAACCATGGGGCCCATGACCCGACCCGCAGCCCGTGTGCTCGCCCTGCTGGAGATCCTGCAAGCCGGCGGCACCCACAGCACCGCCGAGCTGACCGACCGGCTCGGCGTGGACGAACGCACCGTCCGGCGCTACGTCTCGCACCTCGTCGACCTGGACGTGCCGGTCGACTCGGTGCGCGGCCGCTACGGTGGCTACCGTCTGGCCCCGGGCTACCGGATGCCGCCGCTGATGCTCACGGACGAGGAAGCGCTGGCCGTCCTGCTCGGGCTCGTGGCCGGCCGTCGCGCCGGGCTGGTGACGACCTCGCCGGTCGCTGCCGAGAGCGCGGCGGCCAAGCTGCACCGGGTGCTGCCGAAGCCGCTGGCCGCGCGGCTCAAGGCGCTCCTGGAGACGGTTGACTTCACCGCACCGGCCCGTGCGGTGACCGTCCCCGAGACCGAGGTGCTGCTCAGGGTCGCCGACGCCGCGCGGGGCCGCAGCCCCGTGGAGATCGGTTACACCGACCGCGACGGCGTGCGCAGCGCACGCGTCGTTCACCCCTATGGCATCGTCGCGCATTCGGGCCGGTGGTACGTCACCGCCGAGGACTCCACCAGCGGTGAGGTGCGCACGTTCCGACTGGACCGCGTCGCGCATGTGGCGGTACGTGACGGTGTGTTCGAGGTGCCGACAGGTTTCGATCCCGCGGCGCAGGTGCTGGCCGGCATCGCTCGCACGCCCTGGCGCTACGAGGTGTCGGTGCGGGTCCGCGGCGACACCGAGGCCATTCGTTCTCGCCTTCCGCAGGGGATCGCATCGCTCGAACCGGTCGGCACGGACGCCGACTGGGTGCGGGTGCGGTTCAGCGCCGAACGATTGGACTGGGTGCCACAAGTACTGACGGCACTCGGCGCGCCGTTCGTCGTCGAGGGACCGGAGGAACTGCGCGAGGCCGTCCGGGCGTTGGCGGACCGGCTGCGGGCGGCCGCGGACACGGACTGACGGCCACGGTGGCGCACCGCCGCGGCACGACGCGTACCCGTCGGGCGTCAGGATCCGGCACCGGACACGTGGCGGCCCGGCTCGGTGGCCAGCCGTCACATGACCCTGCCGTTGGCGCGCCGCATCGTGGCCCGGACCACGAGGGCCAACAGCCGGTCGGCGAGAGGCGCGCGCACCCAGGCGTACGCGAAGGAGATGCGGCTGCCTCCCGTCGGCAGTGTCTCGATGGTGTACGTGCCGCCGGCGAGGCGTCGGCCGCCCGCGCTCACGTTGCGTTCGACGATGCGCCGAGGTGCCTCGGCCTCCACGACCTCGACGGTGACGTCGGTCCTCGTGCCGCCCAGTGCGACGGTGACCGTGGCACACGATCCGATGCCACGGCCGGGGCCGCTGTAGCGCCAGTGCGTCAGAGCGAGTCGCCGAGCCGGGGCGTACGACCGTGTTTTCGGCGTGGCAGCCTTATGATCACTTACCCGAAATCGGAACAGCCCCATGGCAAAGGGAGTGCTTCATGACCAAGGTCCGGCTGACCACGAACCACGGTGACATCGTGCTGTCGCTCAACGACGAGAAAGCGCCCAGAACGGTCCAGAACTTCCTGTCGTACGTCGACGCGGGGCACTACAACAACACGATCTTCCACCGGATCATCCCCGGGTTCATGATCCAGGGCGGCGGTTTCGAGCCCGGCATGAGCCAGAAACCGACCCGGACGCCGATCGAGAACGAGGCGGACAACGGTCTGAAGAACACCCACTACAGCGTCGCCATGGCCCGCACCAACGACCCGCACTCGGCGACCGCCCAGTTCTTCATCAACGTCAACGACAACGACTTCCTGGACTTCTCGTCCAAGTCGCCCCAGGGGTGGGGCTACGCGGTCTTCGGAGAGGTGGTCGAGGGCCAGGACATCGTCGACTCGATCAAGGGCGTGAAGACCGGCAGCAAGGGCGGTCACCAGGACGTCCCCCAGGACGATGTGATCATCGAGCGTGCCGAGCGCGTCGCTTGAGGCTCGTCTCGCATCGAGGCCGAGGCCCCGGTTCCTGACCGGTCACGGACGCAGCGATGAGTTTTCCCGGCCCGGAGAGTCTCACCACCGTTGTCGACACCACAGGAGGATCACGTGGCTCAGCTGCTGAGAGTCCAGAACTTCAATGTCTCGAGTGACGGAATCGGTGCCGGTGAGGAGCAGAGCCTCGAGAGTCCGTTCGGCCATGTCGATCCCGCGAGGCTGTTCGCCTGGGCCGGTGCGACGGCGAGCTGGCCCATGCGTACCGACCCCGGCGGGAGCCGGGGCCTCGACGACTACTTCACGCGGGACTACGCACGCGACATCGGTGCCGAGATCATGGGCCGCAACAAGTTCGGGCCCCAGCGCGGGCCCTGGCACGACCACGAGTGGCGGGGCTGGTGGGGTGACGAACCCCCCTTCCGTACCCCGGTGTTCGTCCTGACCCACCACACACGTCCTTCCTTCACGCTCTCCGACACCACGTTCCACTTCGTCGGCGGCGACCCGGCCACGGTCCTCGGACAGGCGCGGGAGGCGGCGCGGGGGAAGGACGTCCGACTCGGCGGCGGGGTGTCCACCATCCGGCAGTTCCTCGACGCCGGTCTCGTCGACACCCTGCACGTGGCGGTCTCGCCGGTGAAGCTCGGGTCCGGACTGCGGCTGTGGGAATCCCCCGATGAGCTGCTCGACCGGTTCCACCTGGAGGTCGTGCCCAGCCCGAGCGGTGTGACGCACCACCTGTTCTGGCGCAAGTGACGCAAGGGCCCACCTGCTGATGTGGCCAGGCAGGACGCTGCCTGAGGCCGGAGGGGGAGCGAGCGGGCAGGCGTCCGGGGAGCCCGGGTCACTGCGACGTCCCCGGTTCGCCGAGCGGACCTCATCCCGTGGTGAGAGAGGTCCGCCCCGCAGCGTCCTCCGGCTGCGCCGTGTCGTCCTGAGCCGTACGTCCGCGTAGAGCCGTCACGACCAGCAGTGCCGAGAACAGCGCGGCCGAGCCGCACACCACGAACCCGATCGCGTAGCCGTGGCCCAGGGCGTCGAGGGCGTAGGCGCGGGCCGCGCCGGGCGGGGAGGTGGCGGGGACGGAGTTCTGGGCGAGGGGGCCGCCTTCCCCCAGCACCTCGTGCACCGCCGCCTTCGATTCCGCGTTCAGCGCCGATGAAGCGGCCAGTGCGGAGGTCACCCGGGATGACGCCTGGCTCAGCGCCAGGACGTCTCGAAGTGCCGGTACCGTGCGGCCGGTTCCCGCAGGTCCCAGGTGTCGTCGATCATCTCCGCGATGTCCGTGCCGACGTCCGCGTGGGCACGGAAGACCTTCACCTGCGCGGCCAGGCCCAGTCCGGCGACGATCCCGGAGACGTCGACTTCGCCCGGCGCGATCCACAAGCCGCTGAACAGCGACCGAAGCCCGCCCAGGTCAACTGGGAGCGCAGGTCGTGCCGTTGACGCTGCCACGACTCGGGGAGTGAGAAGCCCAGCAGGGTCCAGATGCCGTCCCGGTCCCGGTCGACCGCGCCCGTGGTCCAGGTGCGCCGCTCGCCCTCGCGCAGGATCGCCTCCGTGCGGTCGGTGAGGCCGATGTCGGCCCGCCGGCCCTCACGCCGTCGGGTCAGCAGACCGCGGCCGACCATACGGGTGAAGGTGGACCGGGTGGCCTGCTCTCCCACTCCGGCGCGCCGGAACACCTCGATGACGCTCCCTGTGTACACGCACACGCCGCGGCCCAGCACCTCGTCACCGAGGAAGCTGAACAGAAGGGACTGGGGGCGGGGGACGGGACCGGTCACGCGGATACAGTACGAGGCCGCGTGCCGGGACGTGTGCGACGGGACACGCGTGCCGGGACCCGGAGCCCGCGGCCGGCTGTCGATGACGGCCCTGGTTCGCGCCTGGCCGACATGGCGCCGGTCGGTTGCCACGCGCACTGTGTCGATGGGCGCCTGCTCGTGAAGGATCCACGCCTTGTCGACCGGAGCGCGGTGAACGGGTTCACGTCGATGTGCGGGTGAACGATGCCGACGCGCCGTCGCACTGTGTGCCGGCCGGTCCCGAGGGGAACGAGGTGTGTGTCGGCGTGGCCGGCTGGACGGGGCCGGATCCGAGGTGTCTTCAGGAGTGTGCGCAGTGGCGGACGGCAGTGAATGGACGTGTCCCACCATGAGTCCGGAAGTCCAGGAGACGTACGGTGCGGCCGATCTGAGCGGGAACCCGGTCTTCGCAGGCGGGTTCATCAACTTCGGGTACTGGCGTGCCATCGACCTGGAAGTCCCGCTCGACGAGGCGGCGCGGATCCGCAGTCAGGAGGATCTCTACCGGCATGTCCTGGACGCCGCCGGCCCGCTGAAGGAGCAGAGAGCCCTGGAGGTGGGGTGCGGGCTCGGCATGGGCTGCGCGCTGGCCCTGAGGGAATACGCTGCCGCCGCGGTGACCGGCATGGACATCCACCCCGAGCAACTGCGGCGGGCCCGCGACGCGCACGCCGGACCGCTGCGCCAGGAGCCGGGCCGGCTGCGGTTCGTCCAGGGGGCCGCGGAGCGTATGCCCTTGGAGGACGGCGCGTTCGATGCCGTCATCAGCGTGGAGGCCGTTCAGCACTTCCCGGATCTCGTGGCCTTCGCAGCCGAGACGTCGCGGGTGCTGCGGCCGGGCGGTCGAGCGGTGGTCGCCGGCTTCTTCACCGTGGACGACGCTCCGGGCCGGCCCGCGGAGCTCGCGAGCCTGCTGGACTCGTATGCGAACGGCCTGGACATCGCGCGGCCGGTGACGGCGCTCACGGACGCGCTGACCGCGTCCGGGCTCAGCGAGGTGCGCGTCGAGTCGGTCGGGCCGTACGTCTGGCCGGGGTGGGATCTCTGGCTCGCCCGCTGGTGGGCTCCTGGAACCTGGCCGCGGAACTTCCTGCGGGCCTACGAGGGGCAGATCCTGGACTACTTCGTCGTCACGGCGGTTCGGTCCGAAGACGGTACGGCCGGGACGTCCTGACCGACGCGGGCCGTCGTCGAGGACACCTGGACGGGCGGAACGCCGTCGCCGGCGCCACGTACGGACCCCTGCTCTGGTCCACCCGGTCCACGCTCGCGGCGCCGGCCGCGTACTGCCTGAGCCAGCGGGCCGCGAGTACGAGGTGGTGCAGACCTTCGGCGGCAACACCTCGCACTCGCCCGCCAACCGCACGGGCACCGGCTCGGTGATCGCCGCCAGCAGTTCCCGGACGTCCGCCCTCTGGGCGGCCGGCGGGGACCTGCCCGCGACGGCTGCCACGGCGCGGTCCTCCCGGGCCCCGGCCCCGGCCTCCGCCGACAGCGGCCGACCGACGGCCGATCCCACCGTGGTGCCCCGTCAGCACCTGTCCGCACCCGACGGGCACAGCGCCCGCTGGCCGAGGTCACCCAGAGGCCCGGGACGTCGAGCCGCCCGCGTCCTACTCCTGCGCCCACACGATGGCCTGAACCGGACAGGCCCGGACGGCTTCCTTCACCATCGGGTCCCCCCTGCCGTCCTCGCTCCCGGCGCGTACCACCCCGAAGCCATCCTCGTCCGAGTCGAACACGGCAGGGGCGGTCAGCAGACACTGTCCGGAAGCGATGCAGAGGTCGGAGTCGATCGATACCCGCGTCATTCTGCCAAGGCTACGTTGGAGCCGCCCTGGGGCAGCCGAAGACCGGCATGTGTCGCGGCCGTGTCTCCAGGCTCTTCGAGAAGCGTCGGACAAGCGCGGGTGCGCCGGCTCGCGCGGCCCGTCGCATGGCACAGCGCCACCGCCGAAACCATGGGTGCGCGAGCCACGCCGGGCACCGCGGTCCTGGCTGTTCCTCACATGTCGCGAGTGGGCCGGAGAGTCGTACGGTCCGCTTTCAGCAAGCCGGTACGACAGCAGGTCGGTGCGGCGCGGTGCCGGGCGGGGTGGCACTGCCGGGCGGCGCCCCGCGTCGGCGCTCCCCAGCGTCCCCACCACTCATCGGAGTCGCACGATGCTTCACTCCACCTGGCGCAGATCCTTCCGACGCGGCGCACTTGCCGCCGCACTGGGCGCCTTCGCCGCGGGCCTGACCGCCGTCACCCCCCTCGCCTCGAGTGCGGCGGCGGCCGGCACCCTCCAGCAGGTCACCGGCTTCGGCTCGAACCCCGGCAACCTGGCGATGTACGAGTACGCCCCGTCCAACCTGCCCGCCGGCGCACCGCTGGTCGTCGCTCTGCACGGGTGCACCTAGTCGGCGAGCGACTACCACGCGAACTCCGGCTGGCAGAAGTTCGCCGACCAGTGGGGCTTCGCCGTGGTCTACCCGCAGACCAGCGCGGCCAACAACAGCCTGTCCTGCTTCAGTTGGTTCGACTCGGCCAAGGACACCCGGGGAAAGGGCGAGGCGGCCTCGATCATGCAGATGGTCGACACCGCCGTGGCGCAGTACGGCTCGGACCGCAGCCGCATCTTCGTCACCGGCCTGTCCGCCGGCGGCGGCATGACCGCGGACCTGCTCGCCGATCATCCGGACGTGTTCGCCGGCGGCTCCGTCGACTCCGGCATTCCCGCACAGTGCGCCACCACTCAGAGCGCCGCTTCCGGCTGCCAGTACACCAACCAGAACCTCACTCCGGAGCAGTGGGGCGACAAGGTCCGCAACTCCTACCCGGGGTACTCGGGTCCGTGGCCGCGGGTCGCCGTCTGGCAGGGATCCTCCGACACCACCGTCGCCCCGGTCAACGGCACCGAGCTGCGCGACCAGTGGACCGACGTCTGGGGCATCGGCCAGACGGCCTCCAGCACCCGGAACCTGACCGGCGGCACCAGCGAGAGCATCTACGACGACGGCAGCGGCAAGCCCGCGGTCGCCCTGTTCTCGGTCTCCGGCATGGCGCACGGCCTCGCCGTGAACCCCGGTCCGGGAGCCGACCAGTGCGGCAGCACGGGCACGTACTACCTCAACTACATCTGCTCCAGCTACTACACCGCGAAGTTCTGGGGCCTGGACGGCAGCGGCGGTCAGGGCGGCAGCGGTTCCCTGCCCGCCCCGTCCGGCCTCACGGTGACCGGCACCACCGACACCGGTGTCTCGCTGTCCTGGAACCCCGTCAGCGGCGCGGTCTCCTACAACGTCTACCGCGACGGCGCGGAGGTCGGCGGTGCGACGGGCACCGCCTACACCGACACGGGCCTGTCCGCGGGCACCGCCTACGGCTACACCGTCGCCGCGGTCGACTCCTCCGGCGCCGTCGGCGCGTCGTCCGCGTCGGTCACCGCGACGACGACGGGCTCCGCGCTCCAGTGCTACACCGACGACAACTACGACCAGGTACAGGCCGGACGAGCCCACCAGAGCGGCGGCTACACCTACGCCAACGGCTCCGACGACACCATGGGCCTGTACAACGTCGCCGTCACCCACACATTGAAGGAGACCTCTCCGGGCTACTTCGTCGTCGCCGACTCCGGCTGCTGAACCGGCTCCGGCCCAGGGCCGGATCGGTTGTAAAGGTTTCCTTGACGTCGATAGTCCGTAAAGGCATCCTTTACGTGTGGCCGATGCTTCGATGAGTCTCGCTTCGCTGAGCGCGCTGTTGGCCGAGCAGGCCTCGGTGCTGGCCGAGGCGGTGGGCAGTCCACTGGCCGCGCCGGCCTATCTCGACCTGGTCCGACGCTCCCAGGACGTGGACGACCTGGCGGAACAGGTGCTCAAGCTGTGCGTGCAGCAGTGTCGGGACGCCGGCCACACCTGGCAGGAGATCGGGGACCTGCTCGGAGTCACCCGTCAGGCCGCCTTCCAGCGGTTCGGCAAGCCCATCGATCCCCGGACGGGAGAACCCATGGACAAGACCGTGCGCATGGCCGACGCCGCGGAGCGCGCCGTCAGGATCGTCACGGACGTCCTCGACGGACGCATGGAGCAGGCGCGGCAGTCCTTCAACGCCCAGGTCCTGGAGGCGTTCACCGACGAGGTGCGGGGCAGCGGCCTGGCCACGGTCGCCGGCCTGGTCGGCGCGTTCGAGGGCTTCGGGGAGGAGGAGCCGTTCGTACGGCGCATCGGCGACCACACGGTCGTCGACGTTCCGCTGCGCTACGAGGCCGGCGACATGAAGGCCCGGGTCGCGTTCGACACCGACGAGAAGGTCGCCGGCCTCTTCATCCTGGCGCCCGAGACCCCGTAGCACGGTCGTCCGGAAAGAGGCCGCTGGCCATGGTGACCGACGCCCGCGTCCCGCCAGAGTCCGCGCCGGGGGTCGCGATCGTGCCGCTGATCGCGCTCCTCCCCGCTGTCCTCTGCATGATCGACATCGCTCGACCCCCGAACACCCGGAGCCTGACACCTCAGGCATGCCTCGCCATCTGTGCGTTCGGGAACGTGTTCGGGTTCGTCGGCTATGTGAAGTTCGGCCGGAGCGAGGACCGCTAGCGGCCCGGCGTGGTCGGAAGGTCCAGGTCGGGCCCGTAGACCACCCCGATCACCCGTCCTTCGCGAGCGACCCTCCGGTCATGCCAGGCCTCCGCTGCCGTAGGGGGCACGGCGGTCGAGCAGCCGGATGCGCGAGGCGTGCGGCCGCTGTGCGACCGCACGCCCCCCACACGCCGCCACGGCCCGCGCCGTACGGGCCGGAGTGTGCGGATCCGTGGTGGTGTCGACGTCGTCCGGAGCCGTGGTGCGCCGGTACGTCTGAGGTGGCGTCATGCGGGCCTGACGCAGTCGCTGTGATCAACGGTTCCCGCTTCCGGACGAGGACCGGCTCACCCGCCCTCACGGTGCCGGAAGGCCATGCGTTCCCCGCGGCCCCCTTACCCCTCCAGGCTCCCCTGGGGGCTGTAGGGGTGTCATGCGTCGGGGCGCCCTGCCTAGCCTCCGACTGCGGAGGGGAAGCGGACCGGAAACCGTCCGGAGGCGAACCGCACGGCCGAGGCCCTCACTTCGATCTCGATCGGATGGCGCGCTGGTGAACAACGAAGAGCAACTGCTCGACTATCTCAGGCGGACGACCGCGGACCTGCGGGAGGCGCGGCGGCGGCTGCGCGAGAACGAGCAACGCGCACACGGGCCGGTCGCCGTCGTCGGTATCGGATGCCGGTACCCGGGCGGTGTCAGCACTCCCGAGGAGCTGTGGGAGCTGGTCGCGTCGGGGACCGACGCGGTGTCCGACTTTCCGGCCGACCGCGGCTGGGACGTGGACGCCCTGTACGACACCGACCCGGCGCGGCCCGGCAAGACCTACGCCCGCACCGGCGGATTCCTGCACGACGCCGCCGACTTCGACTACGACTTCTTCGGCATCAGCCCCCGCGAGGCCCTCGCGATGGACCCGCAGCAGCGACTGCTCCTGGAGACCTCCCACGAGGCCTTCGAGCGCGCCGGTATCGTCCCGGCCTCCCTGCGCGGCAGCCGCACCGGCGTGTTCGCCGGCGTGATGTACAACGACTACGCCACCCGCCTCACCTCCGTCCCCGACGACCTCGACGGCTACCTCGCCAACGGGAGCGCCGCCAGCATCGCCTCCGGGCGCGTCGCCTACACCTTCGGCCTGGAGGGCCCGGTGGTCACGGTCGACACCGCCTGCTCCTCCTCCCTGGTCGCCCTGCACTGGGCGGTGCGGGCGCTGCAGTCCGGCGAATGCTCGCTCGCCCTGGCCGGCGGCGTCACCGTCATGTCCACGCCGGAGACGTTCGTCGACTTCAGCCGGCAGCGCGGACTCGCGCCGGACGGCCGCTGCAAGGCGTTCGCCACCGGGGCCGACGGCACCGGATGGGGCGAGGGCGCCGGCATGCTGCTGCTGGAACGGCTCGCCGACGCCCAGCGGAGCGGCCATCCGGTGCTCGCGGTCATCCGCGGCAGCGCGGTCAACTCCGACGGCGCCAGCAGCCGGCTGACCGCGCCCAACGGTCCGTCCCAGCAGCGGGTGATCCGACAGGCCCTGGCCGGTGCCGGGCTCACCGCCGCCGACGTCGACGTGGTCGAGGCGCACGGTACGGGCACCTCGCTCGGCGACCCCATCGAGGCGCAGGCGCTGCTCGCGACGTACGGCCAGGACCGTACGGAACCGCTGTTGCTGGGCTCGGTCAAGTCCAACCTCGGGCACACCCAGGCCGCCGCGGGCGTCGCCGGCATCATCAAGATGGTGCTGGCCATGCGGCACGGCGAGGTTCCGCCCACGCTGCACGTCGACGCCCCCACCGACCAGGTGGACTGGAGCGCGGGCGCCGTCGAACTGGCCCTGGAACGCCGCCCCTGGCCCGACGCCGGACGACCCCGCCGCGCCGCCGTGTCCTCCTTCGGCATCAGCGGCACCAACGCGCACGTGGTACTGGAACAGGCGCCCGCCGACGAGCCGGCTGCGGCCGGGGAACAGGACGACCCGCCCGTACGGGAGGGTGGTTGCGTCCCCTGGATCGTCACCGGCCGTACGCGTCCCGCCCTCGCCGGGCAGATCGCGCGCCTGCGCGACCACCTCGACGCACATCCCGACACCCACCCGGCCGACCTCGGTCTGTCGCTGGCCACCACCCGCGCCTCCTTCGAGCACCGCGCCGTCGCCGTCGGCCGGGACACCGGCGAACTGCTCGGCCGGCTGGCCGCCGCGAGCCCGCTCACCCCGGTCGGCGGCAAGACGGCCTTCCTGTTCACCGGCCAGGGAGCACAGCGGCTCGGCATGGGCCGGACCCTGCACCGGGCCTTCCCGGTGTACGCGGAGGCCTTCGACGCGGTGTGCGCCCTCGCGGACGGCCGTCTCGAACGGCCGCTCGCCGACGTGATCGACACCGACGCCGACCTGCTCACCCGCACCGACTACGCGCAGATCGCCATCTTCGCCACCGAAGTCGCCCTGTACCGCCTCCTGGAGTCCTGGGGCGTGATCCCCGACTACCTGGCTGGTCACTCCGTGGGCGAGATCGCCGCCGCCCACGTCTCCGGCGTGCTGTCGCTGCCGGACGCCGTCCGGCTCGTGCTCGCGCGCGGTGCCCTGATGGCGGACCTGCCCGCGGGCGGCGCCATGGCCGCGCTGCGCGCGACCGAGGACGAGGTCGCCCCCCATCTCGACGACCGGGTCGGACTCGCCGCTGTCAACGGCCCCCGCTCCGTGGTGATCTCGGGTGCCGAGGACGCCGTCGATGCCCTGGCCGCCCGCTTCGACAAGAGCAAGCGACTCAAGGTCTCGCACGCGTTCCACTCGCCGCTGATGGAGCCGATGCTGGCCGGCTTCGCCGAGGCCGCCGCCACGTGCGCGTTCGGCCAGCCGCGGATCCCGATCGTCTCCACGCTCACCGGCGCCCTCGCCGACCCCGGCCGACTCACCACCCCCGGCTACTGGGTCGACCACGTCCGCCGGCCCGTGCGCTTCGCCCCCGCCCTGACCACCCTGCACGAGCTGGGCGTGCGGACGTTCCTCGAAGTCGGCCCGGACGCGGCCCTCACCGCCCTGGCCGTGGACTGCGTGCCCGAGGACAGCGTGACCGTCGCCGGGCTGCGCCGCGACGGCGACGAGGAACACGACCTGGTCACCGCCGTGGCCCGGCTGCACGCGGCCGGCACCGCCGTCGACTGGGCGGCGTTCTTCGCCCCGCACGGTGCCCGGCGCACCGGTCTGCCCACCTACGCCTTCCAGCGCGAACGGCTGTGGCTGGAGGCCGGAGCGGCCGGCAGCGGCGACGCCGACGGTCTCGGACAGAGCGCCACCGGGCATCCGCTGCTGAGCGCCGCGACCGAGCTGCCCGAGACCGGGGGAGCGGTCCTCACCGGCCGGCTCTCCCTGGCCGCCCAGCCGTGGCTGGCCGACCACGCCGTACACGGAACCGTGCTGCTGCCCGGCACCGCCTTCGTCGAGATGGCCCTGCAGGCCGCGGAGCGCACCGGCTGCGACACGGTGGACGAACTCACCCTGCACGCCCCGCTGATCCTGCCGGAGCAGGGCGCCCTGGCCGTACAGGTGGCCGTCGGCGGCGAACGGGACGGGCGGCGGGAGCTGACCGTCTGGTCCCGGCGCGCCGACACCGCGGACACCCCTGACGCCCCCTGGACCCGCAACGCCGTCGGCGTCCTCACCACCGCACCCGCAGGCGAGGCCCGCCCCGCCGACGGGACGGGCCCGGCCGACCTGACAGCCTGGCCGCCCGAGGACGCCGAACCCGTCGACCTGGACGGCCTCTACCCCGGCCTGGCCCGCACCGGATACGGCTACGGCGAGGTCTTCCAGGGCCTGCGCGCCATGTGGCGCCGCGGGGACGAGGTGTTCGCCGAGGCCGCGCTGCCCGGGAGCGCCCGCGCCACCGCCGCCGCGTTCGGCGTGCACCCGGCTCTCCTGGACGCCGTCCTGCACGTCAACCTGCTCGATCTGCCCGGCGGGCAGGCGGTGCTGCCGTTCGCCTGGGGCGGTGTCACCCTGCACGCGGCGGGCACCGACGCGCTGCGCCTGCACCTGTCCCCGTCCGGCCCGGACGCCGTCACCCTCGCCCTCGCCGACACCACCGGCGCACCCGTCGCGACCGTACGCAGCCTCGTGGCCCGCCCGGTCTCCGCCGAGCAGCTCGCCGGGGACGGCGACGACCCGCTCTACCGGGTCGATCTCGTCCCGGCGCCGGGTCCGGCGAGCGCCGGCGTGCCCGCCGTGGCCGTGTGCGGCCCCGACGACGCCGGTCTCGACGCACCCCGGTACCCGGACCCGGCCGCCCTCGTCGCCGCGGGCCCGGTGCCCGAGCTGGTGGTCCTGACCGTACCGACCGCACCGGACGCCGTGACGGACCTGCCCGCCCTGGTGCGCGAGCGGGTGAACGGCACGCTGGACACCCTGCGCGCCTGGCTGGACGACCAGCGCTGCGGCGCCGGGCGGCTCGCCGTGCTCCTGCGCACCGGTGACCTCACCCACGCCCCCCTGTACGGACTTCTGCGCGCCGCGCAGGCCGAGAACCCCGGCCGGTTCCTGCTCATCGACAGCGACGGCAGCGCCGCCCCGGACTCCGCGCTCGCCGGCGCACTCGCCTCCGGAGAACCCGAGGCCGCGGTGCGGGACGGCGAGGTACGGGTGCCGCGGCTGGCCCGCGCCAAGCCCGGCGGCCCGCTCGCCTGGGACCCGGACGGCACCGTCCTGATCACCGGCGGCACCGGTGGCCTCGGCGCCCTGATCGCCCGTCACCTGGTCACCGAGCACGGCGTACGGCGCCTGCTGCTGGCCGGCCGGCGCGGCGCGGACGCCCCCGGAGCCAGCGAACTACGCGCGGAACTCGGGGAGTTGGGGGCCGAGGTCACCCTCGCCCGGTGCGACGCCGCCGACCGCGCCGATCTCTCCGCGCTGTTCGCGAAGCACGACGTACGGGCCGTGGTGCACGCCGCCGGTGTCGTCGACAACGGCGTCCTGGCCACCCTCGGCGCGGACCAGGTCGACCGCGTGCTGCGGCCCAAGGTGGACGCCGCCTGGAACCTGCACGAACTGACCCGCGAGAAGGACCTCACGGCCTTCGTGCTGCTGTCCTCCACCGCCGGTCTACTGGTCGGCGGCGGCCAGGCCAACTACGCCGCCGCCAACACCTTCCTGGACGGGCTCGCCGCGCACCGCCGCTCGCTCGGGCTGCCCGCCGTCTCCCTCGCGTACGGCCTGTGGTCCGGCTCCGGCGGTATGAGCGCCGGCATCGACGCCGCCGACCTGGAACGGCTGCGCAGGCTCGGCCTGCCGCCGTTGACCCCCCTTCAGGGACTGCGCACCTTCGACGCCGGCCTCGGCGGCGAGGATGCCGTACTGGTGCCGGTGCGTCTGGACGCCGCCGCGCTGCGCGCCCGGCCGGACGGCGTCCCCGCGCTGCTGCGCGGCCTGGTGCGGCCCGCCCGGCGGCGCGGCGCCGAGCCCGCCGCGGGCGCCCCCGCCGACTCCTGGCGCGACCGGCTGGCACCCCTGCCCGACGCCGAACGGGACCGCGCCCTGCTGGAGTTGGTCCGCACCCACGTCGCCGGCGTACTCGGGCACCCCGGCGCGGAGTCCGTGGACCCGGGACGTGCCTTCCAGGAGATGGGCTTCGACTCGCTCGCCGCGGTCGAACTGCGCAACCTCCTCGCGGGCGCCACCGGGCTGACCCTGCCGGCGACGCTGGTCTTCGACCAGCCCACCCCCCGCACGCTCGCCGCCCACCTCAAGACCGCGCTCGTGCCCGGACCCGCCGACCTCACCCGGTCCGCGCTTGCCGGGCTGGACCGCCTCGAAGCCACCCTGCACGACCTGCCCGACCAGGACGGCAGCCACGCCCGCGTCACCGCGCGCCTCGAAGCGCTGCTGCGCAGCTGGCAGGACACCCACGGACGTCACACCGCGCCCGAGGCGCCAGAGGACTTCCGGGAAGCCAGCGACGACGAACTCTTCGCCAGGATCGACAACGAACTGGGAGCCCAGTGATGGAAGACTCGGCCACGGCCGGCAAGCTCCGCGACTATCTCAAGCGGGCCACGACCGAGCTGGAGCGCACCCGCCGCCGCGTACGGGAGCTGGAGGAGCAGGACCGCGAGCCCGTCGCCATCATCGGCATGGGCTGCCGCTACCCCGGCGGTGTGCGCACTCCGGAGGACCTGTGGCGGATCGTCGACGAGGGCGTCGACGTCGTCACCGAGTTCCCCACCGACCGCGGCTGGGACGTCGAGGCGATCTACGACCCCGAGCCCGGCGCCCCCGGCAAGAGCTACGTCCGCCACGGCGGCTTCCTGCACGACGCCGCCGAGTGCGACCCCGCCTTCTTCGGCATCAGCCCCAAGGACGCGCCCGGCACCGACCCGCAGCAGCGGCTGCTGCTGGAGGTCACCTGGGAGGCGTTCGAGCGGGCCGGCATCGACCCGACCACGGTGAAGGGCACCCCGACCGGTGTCTTCGTCGGCCTGATGCACCACGACTACATCGGCGGCACCATCTCCGGCAGCATCGTCTCCGGCCGCATCGCCTACACCCTGGGCCTGGAGGGCCCCGCGGTCACCATGGACACCGCCTGCTCCTCCTCGCTGGTGGCGCTGCACTCGGCGATCCAGTCGCTGCGCAAGGGGGAGTGCTCCCTGGCACTGGCCGGCGGCGCCGCCGTCATGGCCAGCCCCGAGATGTTCGTCGAGTTCAGCGAGCGCCGCGCGCTGTCGCCCGACGGCCGCTGCCACTCCTTCTCCGACGACGCCGCGGGCGCCGCCTGGGCCGAGGGCGCGGGCATGCTGCTCGTTGAGCGGCTGTCCGACGCGCTGCACAACGGCCACGAGGTGCTCGCCGTCGTGCGCGGCTCGGCGGTCAACCAGGACGGCGCCTCCAACGGCCTGACCGCGCCCAGCGGCCCGGCCCAGATCCGCGTCATCCGGCAGGCCCTCGCCGACGCCCAGCTCGCCCCGCACCACATCGACGCGGTCGAGGCGCACGGCACCGGCACCACCCTCGGCGACCCCATCGAGGCCCAGGCCGTCATCGCCGCCTACGGACAGGACCGGCCGGAAGGCCAGCCGATCCGGCTCGGCTCCATCAAGTCCAACATGGGCCACCCGCAGGCCGCCGCCGGCGTCGGCGCCGTCATCAAGATGGTCATGGCGATGCGCCACGCCACCCTGCCGCGCACCCTGCACGTGGAGAAGCCCAGCACCGCCGTCGACTGGAGCGCGGGCGACATCCGGCTGCTCACCGAGGCCGAGACCTGGGACACCCCCGACGGCCGCCCCCGCCGTGCCGGGGTGTCCTCCTTCGGCATCTCCGGAACCAACGCGCACACCATCCTGGAGGAGGCGCCGCCCGTCGAGACCGGGCAGACCGCCCCGCAGCGCGCCGCGCTGCCCGTCGTCCCGTGGGTGCTGTCCGGCAAGGGATCGGACGCCGTCCAGCGCCAGGCCGAGCGGCTGCTCGCGGTCGCCGGCGACCTCGACCCGTACGACGTCGGGCACTCGCTGGCCACCACCCGCGCCCGGTTCACCCACCGGGCCGCCGTCACCGGCCGCGACCGGGACGAGCTGCTGGCCGGGCTGCGCGCCGTCGCCGACGGCAGCCAGGCGGCCGTCGTCACCCCCGAACCCGGCCGCCTCGGCGTCCTGTTCTCCGGGCAGGGCTCCCAGCGGCCCGGCATGGGCCGCACCCTGCACGCCGCGTTCCCGGTGTTCGCCGCCGCCTTCGACGAGATCTGCGCCGCCTTCGACACCCACCTGGACCGGCCGCTGCGCGAGGTGATGTTCGAGGAGACCACCGACCCGGCCGCGTCCCCGCTGAACCAGACCGTCTACACGCAGGCGGCCCTGTTCACCTTCGAGACCGCCCTGTACCGGCTGCTGGAGCACTGGGGCATCCGCCCGGACCTGCTCGCCGGGCACTCCATCGGCGAGGTGGTCGCCGCGCACGTCGCCGGGGTCCTGGAGCTGACGGACGCGGTCGCCCTGGTCGCGGCCCGCGGCCGGCTGATGCAGGAGCTGCCGACGGGCGGCGCGATGGTGTCCCTGCTGGCCTCCGAGGCGGAGGTCACGCCGCTGCTCACCGAAGGCGTCGACATCGCGGCCGTCAACGGCCCCCGGGCGGTGGTCATCTCGGGCGATGAGGACGCCGTGCTCGCCGTCGCCGCGCAGGTGGAGAAGACCACCCGGCTGAAGGTGTCGCACGCCTTCCACTCCCACCGCATGGACCCCATGCTCGACGCGTTCCGCGAGGTGCTGGCGGGCCTCACGTTCCACGAGCCCGCCCTGCCGGTCGTCTCCAACGTCACGGGCCGCATGGCCGACGAACTCACCTCCCCCGAGTACTGGGTACGGCACGTCCGCGCGGCCGTCCGCTTCCACGACGGGGTGAGCGCCCTGGCCGCCGAGGGCGCCACCCGTTTCCTGGAGGTCGGCCCCGACTCGGTGCTCACCAACATGGCCCAGGACGTGGTGCCCGACCTCATCGGCACCCAGCGCCGCGACCGGGACGAGGACGCCGCTCTCGTCGACGCCGTCAGCCGGCTGCACCTGACCGGCACGGGGCCCGACTGGGCGACGGTGTTCGCCGGGGGCCGCAAGGTCGCTCTGCCCACCTACCCGTTCCGCCGCGACCGGCACTGGGAGGACGCCCCCATCCTGCAGGCCGAGCGCTCCGCGGCGGCCCGCGCGGGCGGGGACGCGGCCGACCCGTTCTGGGAGTTGGTGCGGGACCAGGACGTGGCCGCCGTCGCCGCCACGCTCGGCGTCGCCGACGAGACGTCCGTCGCCGCCGTCGTACCGGGCCTGGCCGCCTGGCACGAGCAGCGACAGGCCAACGCCGCCGCCGACGGCTGGCGTCACCGGGTCACCTGGGAGCCGCTGGCCCCCGCCGCCACCCCGGCGCTCGGCGGCCACTGGCTGGCCGTCGTACCCGCCGCCGAAGACCCCTGGACGACCGCTGTCCTGACCGGGCTCGCCGACCAGGGTCTGACCGTCGACACCCTCACGGTGCCGGACACGGCCGACCGCGCCGAGCTGGCCGGGCTGCTCGCCGGCCGGAGCGGCGTGGACGGCGTCCTGTCCTTGCTGGCGCCGGTCACCGACCTCACCGCAACTGCCGCCCTGCTCCAGGCACTTGGGGATGCGGAGAACAGTGCCCCGCTGTGGTGTGCCACCCGTGACGCCGTCGCCCACGGCTCCGCCGCCGAGATCACCGGCTTCGCGCAGTCCCAGGTGTGGGGCCTCGGCCGGGTCGCCGCCCTGGAGCACCCCGACCGCTGGGGCGGACTGATCGACCTGCCCGCCGAGATCGGGCCGCAGACCGTCGCCCGACTGGCCGCACTGCTCGGTGACGCCGGCGGCGAGGACCAGGTCGTCATCCGCGAGACCGGCGCCTACGGCCGCCGGCTGGAGCACGCCCCGGCCCGCGCCGGCGCCCCCTGGAAGCCGTCCGGCACGGTCCTGGTCACCGGCGCCACGGGCGCGGTCGGCATGGCCGTCGCCCGGTGGCTCGCCGCTGCGGGCGCCGGGCATCTGCTGCTCACCTCGCGCCGGGGCATGGACGCGCCCGGCGCCGCCGACCTCGTCGCCGAACTCACCGGCACCGGTGCCGAGGTGAGCCTCGCCGCCTGCGACGTGGCCGACCGCGAGGCGCTGGCCGCGCTGCTCGACTCCGTACCCGAGAAGCACCCCCTCACCGCCGTCATGCACCTCGCCGGTGTCCTCGACGACGGCGTCCTGGACGCACTCACCCCCGACCGGTTCACCCGCGTCCTCGCCCCCAAGGCCGACGCCGCCCGCCACCTGCACGAACTGACCGCGGACCGTGACCTGTCGGCGTTCGTGCTGTTCTCCTCGCTGACCGCCACCGTCGGCGGCGCCGGACAGGCCAACTACGCGGCCGCCAACGCCTACCTCGACGCCCTCGCCGAGCACCGGCGCGCGGCCGGACTGCCCGCCACCTCGGTGGCCTGGGGGCCGTGGGGCGGCGACGGCATGGCCGCCCACGGCACCGTCCGCTCGGCCGCCCGAGCGATGGGCATGTCCCTCCTCGCCCCCGATCGCGCCCTCACCGCGCTCGGCCGCGCCCTGGACGGCGGCGACACCACCGTCACCGTCGCCGACGTCGACTGGTCCGTGTTCGCGCCCGCGTTCACGTCGAGCCGGCCCAGCGCCCTGCTGTCCGCGCTGCCCGAGGCGCGGCGCGGCACGGGCACGCAGGAGTCCGCCGGGGCCGACGGCTTCGCCGCGAAGCTCGCCGGACTGACCGGCGGTGAACGCGAGCGCGCGCTCCAGGAGCTGGTGTGCGGCCAGGCCGCCGCGGTCCTCGGCTACGGCAGCGCCGACGCGGTCGAGGCGACCACCGCGTTCCGCGACCTCGGCTTCGACTCCCTGACCTCCGTCGACCTGCGCAACCGGATCAGCAGCGCCGCCGGGGTGCCGCTGCCGGCCACGCTCATCTTCGACTACGCCACCCCCGCCGCCCTCGCCAAGTACCTGGGCACCGAACTCGCGGGCGCCGACACCTCCGTGGACTCGGTCGTCGCCGAACTCGACCGGGTCGCGGCCCGGCTCGGCGGCCTCACCGCCGAGGACATCGAGCAGGGGCGGATCACCACTCGCGTGCAGTCCCTGCTCAGCGATCTGAACAAGGTCCTCGGCCAGGACGCCGACGCCGTCGCCGGACGGCTGGAGGACGCCTCCGCCGACGACGTCTTCGCCTTCATCGACAACGAGCTCGGCTCGGCGTGACCCCACCCTCCCACGACACCCCGGCCCCACCGCAGTCCACCTCTTCGCACAGGAGTGGCGACACCCGATGACCAACGACGAAAAGCTGCTCTCCTACCTCAAGCGGGTCTCCGCCGATCTGGCCCAGACCCGTCAGCGGCTGCGCGAGGTGGAGACCCAGGACCGGGAACCCATCGCCATCGTCGGGATGAGCTGCCGCTTCCCCGGCGGCGTGACCACCCCGGAGGAGTTCTGGCGGCTCGTCCACGACGGCACCGACGCCATCGGTGACTTCCCCGAGGACCGGGGCTGGGACGTCGACGCGCTCTACGACCCCGACCCGGACGCCACCGGCAAGAGCTACGTCAAGCGCGGCGGGTTCCTGGACGAGGCGGCCGGGTTCGAGCCGGACTTCTTCGGCATCAGC
This sequence comes from Streptomyces sp. MMG1121, assembly GCF_001280015.1. Taxonomy (GTDB): domain Bacteria; phylum Actinomycetota; class Actinomycetes; order Streptomycetales; family Streptomycetaceae; genus Streptomyces. The sequence goes on along the minus strand of NZ_LGDV01000085.1, from coordinate 105,938 downwards.
CCCCGCGAGGCGGTCACGATGGACCCCCAGCAGCGGCTGCTGCTGGAGGTGTCGTGGGAGGCCCTGGAGCGGGCCCGGATAGCCCCCGACTCGGCGCACGGCGGCCGGATCGGGGTGTTCGCGGGCACCAACGGCCAGGACTACAAAGACCTGTTGGCGAAAATGCCGGAGGACAGCGAGGCGGCGCTCGGCACCGGTGTGCTGGCCGCCGTCATCTCCGGCCGGATCTCCTACACGCTGGGCCTGGAGGGCCCGGCCGTCACCATCGACACCGCCTGCTCCTCGGCGCTCGTCGCGGTGCACCTCGCCGTCCAGGCGCTGCGCAACAAGGAGTGTGCCCTCGCCCTGGCGGGCGGCGCCACCGTGATGTCCACGCCGGGCAACTTCATCGCCTTCTCCCGGCAGCGCGGCCTCGCCGTCGACGGCCGCAGCAAGTCCTTCGCCGACGCCGCCGACGGCACCAGCTGGAGCGAGGGCGCCGGCATGCTGGTGCTGGAACGGCTCAGCGACGCCCGGCGCAACGGCCACGAGGTGCTGGCCGTCGTCCGCGGCTCCGCCGTCAACCAGGACGGCGCCTCCAACGGCCTGACCGCACCCAACGGGCCGTCCCAGCAACGCGTCATCCGGGCCGCGCTGGCCGGGGCCCGGCTCGGCCCGGCCGACGTGGACCTGCTGGAGGCGCACGGCACCGGCACCACCCTCGGCGACCCGATCGAGGCGCAGGCGCTGCTCGCCACCTACGGCCAGGACCGGCCCGAGGACGCCCCGCTGTGGCTCGGCTCGGTGAAGTCCAACATCGGGCACACCCAGGCCGCCGCCGGCGTCGCCGGCATCATCAAGTCGGTCATGGCGATACGGCACCGCGTGCTGCCCAAGTCGCTGTACGCCGACGAGCCGTCCAGCAAGGTCGACTGGGGCCAGGGCCAGGTCCGCCTGCTGACGGAGAACCGGCCCTGGAGCGACCCCGGCCGGCCCCGCCGCGCCGCCGTCTCCTCCTTCGGCGCCAGCGGCACCAACGCCCACACCATCCTGGAGGAGGCTCCCGCCGAAGAGCCGGTCGAGGCCGAACCGCGTACGGCACCGCCGCTCGTGCCCTGGGTGCTGTCCGGCCGCACCGAGCGGGCCCTGCGCGAGCAGGCCGCCCGCCTGGCGGCCGCAGCCGGTGAGCCGGACCCGGTGGACGTGGCGCACTCCCTGGCCGCCACCCGCACCGCCCACCAGTACCGGGCCGTGGTCCTCGGCGCCGACCGCGACGCGCTCGTGACGGCCGTGACCCGGGTCGCCGAGGGCGGTCAGGCCGCCGCCTCGGGCCGCGTACGCAAGGGACAGACCGCGTTCCTGTTCACCGGGCAGGGCGCGCAGCGCGCCGGCATGGGCCGTGAACTGCACGCGCACTTCCCGGTCTTCGCCCGTGTCTTCGACGAGATCTGCGCGCTGTTCGGCGACGACCTGCGCGATCTGGTGTTCGGCGACGACCCCGAGCCCCTGAACCGCACCGAACGCACCCAGAGCGCGCTGTTCGCCTTCGAGGTCGCCCTGTACCGACTGGTGGAGTCCTGGGGCCTCACCCCCGACTACCTGGCCGGACACTCCATCGGCGAGATCGCCGCCGCCCATGTGGCCGGCGTCCTGGACCTGAAGGACGCGACCACGCTGGTGGCCGCGCGCGGACGGCTCATGCAGGCGCTGCCCGAAGGCGGCGCGATGATCGCCGTACGCGCCACCGAGGAGGAGGTCCGCCCGCTGCTCACCGAGCGGGTCGGTATCGCCGCCGTCAACGGCCCCGGCTCCGTGGTGATCTCCGGCGATGCCGCCGAGACCGAGGCGGTGGCCGCCCGCTTCGACAAGAGCCGGCGGCTGAAGGTCTCGCACGCCTTCCACTCGCCGCTCATGGAACCGATGCTGGACGACTTCCGTGCGGTCGTCACGTCCCTGACCTTCCACCGGGCAACGGTCCCGGTGGTCTCCAATGTCAGCGGCACCCTCGCCACCCAGGACCTCGCCACTCCCGACTACTGGGTGCACCACGTGCGCGAGGCGGTCCGCTTCCACGACGGGATGCGCTCCCTCGCCGCCGAGGGCGTCACCCGCTTCCTCGAACTCGGCCCGGACGCCGTGCTGACGGCCATGGCCCGCGAGTGCCTGGCGGCCGACGGCACGGACGGCGAGGCCGTGCTGGCCGCCGCCACCCGGCGTGAGCGCGACGAGACGGAGAGCGTGCTCACGGCCGTGGCACAGCTGTACACCGGCGGAGCCGCGGTCGACTGGACCGCGCTGTTCACCGGCGCCCGCACCGTGGACCTGCCCACCACCGCCTTCCAGCGCGAGCGGTTCTGGCCCGAGACGGCCACCGCCGTCGGCGACGTCGGCTCCGCCGGCCTGGACTCCGCCGACCACCCGCTGCTCGGCGCGGCCACCGTGCTCGCCGACTCCGACGGCGCGGTCCTCACCGGCCGGCTGTCGGTGCGCACCCACCCCTGGCTCGCCGACCACGTCGTCGGCGGCTCGGTCGTCGTCCCCGGCACCGCCATGGTCGAACTGGCCGTCCGCGCCGGCGACCAGGTCGGCTGCACGGGACTGGAAGAACTCGCCCTGGAAATACCGCTGGTGCTGCCTCCGGACGACGGGGTGCGCGTCCAGGTCGCCGTCGGTGCACCCGACGCGTCCGGCGCCCGTACGGTGCACGTGTACGCCCGCGCCGAGAGCCTGCCCGCCGACGAACCGTGGACCCTGCACGCCTCCGGCCTGCTCGCCGCCGGAACCGACACCCCGGGTACCCGCCTGGACGTCTGGCCCCCCGAGGACGCCGAACCCCTCGACACGGACGGCCTGTACGAGCGGCACGCCGCCGCCGGCCTGGAGTACGGGCCCGTCTTCCAGGCCCTGACGGCCGCCTGGCGGCGCGGCGAGGAGGTGTTCGCCGAGGTACGGCTGCCCGAGCGGCCCGCCGCCGACGCGCCCCGCTTCGGACTGCACCCGGCCGCCTTCGACGCCGCCCTGCACTCCCTGGCCCTGCTCGGCGACGGTACCGCCGACGACACCGCCCGGCTGCCCTTCATGTTCGCGGGCGTCACCCTGCACGCCGTCGGCGCCTCCGTGCTGCGCGCCCGGCTCGTGCCCACCGGGCCGCACGCCTTCGCCGTAGACCTGGCCGACGCCACCGGCGCCCCCGTCGCCACGGTCACCTCGCTCGCCTCCCGCCCGCTGACCAACCTGCGCGCCGCCCGCGACACCACCGCCGACGCCCTGTTCACCCTCGACTGGCAGCCGCTGCCCCTGGAGGCCGACGCCCCCGACACCGACCACCGGGTGCTGCACAGCGTGCCCGGGGCCGACGCCGCCGCCGTACGCGAGGCCCTGCACAGCGCGCTCGCGGCCCTCCAGGACGAGGACCCCCGCCCGCTGGCCGTCGTCACCCACGGCGCGGTGAGCGTCTCGGGCGAGGACGTGCCCGACCTGGCCGGCGCCGCCGTATGGGGGCTGGTACGGTCCGCGCAGTCGGAGAACCCGGACCGGTTCGTGCTGCTCGACCTCGAACCGGACACGGACGCGGACGCCGTCCTGCCCGGCGTCCTCGCCTCCGGCGAACCGCAGGTCGCGATGCGCGCCCGCGCCGCCCGCGCCGCCCGGCTCGTACGCGCCGAAGTAACGCCCGGATCAGGTGAGTTGACCCTCGACCCCGAGGGCACGGTCCTGCTCACCGGTGCCACCGGCGGCCTCGGCCCGGTGCTCGCCCGGCACCTGGTCACCACCTACGGCGTTCGTCACCTCGCGTTGCTCAGCCGGTCGGGCGACTCCGGCGACCTGATCGCCGAACTCGCCGCCCTCGGCGCCACCGCGACCGCCCACGCCTGCGACGTCGCCGACCGGGACGCCCTCGCCGCCGTACTGGCCGGCATCCCCGCCGACCGCCCGCTCACCGCCGTCGTCCACGCCGCCGGCGTCCTCGACGACGGTGTGGTCTCCTCGCTCACCCCCGAGCGGATCGACCAGGTCCTCGCACCGAAGGCATTCGGCGCCCTGCACCTGCACGAACTGACGGGCGGACGCTCGGCGTTCGTGCTCTTCTCGTCCGTCGCCGGCACCGTCGGCGCCCCGGGCCAGGGCAACTACGCCGCCGCCAACGCCCTCCTGGACGCCCTCGCCGCACACCGTCACGCACAGGGCGCGCCCGCGCTGTCGCTGGCGTGGGGCCCGTGGGCCCCGTCCGGCGGCATGACCAGCTCCCTGGACGAGGCCGACCGCGCCCGCATGGCGCGCGGCGGCATGACCGCCCTGTCGGCCGAGGAGGGCACCGCCCTGTTCGACCTGGCGGCGCGTGCCGGCCGTCCCGCCCTGGCGCCGGTGCGGCTCAGCCTGCCCGCGCTGCGCGCCCAGGGCAGCGCCCTCGCACCCGTCTTCCGCGCGCTGGCGGGCCGCCCGGTGCGCCGGGAGGCCGCCGCCGAGGACGCCGGCCAGACCTTCGCCGAGCGGATGGCCGTGCTCGGGGACGAGGAGCGCGCCGAGGCGCTGCTGCGCACCGTCCGTGCGCACGTCGCCGCCGTGCTCGGGCACGCGAACCCCGACAGCGTGGAGACCGACCGGGCCTTCAAGGACCTCGGCTTCGACTCGCTCGCCGCGATCGAGCTGCGCAACTCCCTCTCCGCCGAGCTGGACCAGCGGCTGTCCGCCACCCTCGTCTTCGACCACCCGTCGCCCGAGGCGCTCGCCGCCCACCTCGCCACCCTGGTCGCCGGCGTCCCGGCCGCGGCGCGCCGCGGCCGTCGTACCGTCAAGCCCCGCGCGGACGAGCCCCTCGCCATCGTGGGTCTGGCGTGCCGCTACCCGGGCGGCGTCCGCACCCCGGAGGACCTGTGGCGGCTGGTCGCCGACGGGACCGACGCCATCACCCCGTTCCCCGCCAACCGTGGCTGGGACGTGGACCGTGTCGTCGACCCCACCCGGCAGCGCCCCGACACCTCCTACGTCGGCGAGGGCGGATTCCTGCACGACGCGGGCGAGTTCGACGCCGCGTTCTTCGGCATCAGCCCCAAGGAAGCCCTCGTCATGGACCCCCAGCAGCGGCTGCTGCTGGAGACGTCCTGGCAGGCGCTGGAGAGCGCCGGCATCGACCCGCACACCCTCAAGGGCAGCCGCACCGGCGTGTTCGCCGGCGTCCAGTACCACGACTACTTCGGCAGCTTCGGCTCCGGCAGCATCATCTCCGGCCGCATCGCCTACACCCTGGGCCTGGAGGGGCCCTCGCTCTCCGTCGACACGGCCTGCTCCTCGTCGCTGGTGGCGCTGCACCTGGCCGCCCAGTCGCTCAGGCAGGGCGAGTCCAGCCTCGCGCTGGTCGGCGGCGTCGCCGTGATGGCCACCCCGGAGACCTTCATCGAGTTCAGCAGGCAGGGCGCCCTCGCTCCCGACGCCCGCACCCGCGCCTTCGCCGACGCGGCGGGCGGCACCGTGTGGGGCGAGGGCGTCGGGGTCATGGTGGTGGAACGCCTCTCCGACGCCCGCCGCAACGGCCACGAGATCCTCGCCGTCGTCCGCGGCACCGCCGTCAACCAGGACGGCGCCTCCAACGGCCTGACGGCCCCCAACGGCCCCTCCCAGGAACGCGTCATCCTCGAAGCCCTGGAGAACGCCCGCCTCACCACCGCCGACGTGGACGTCGTGGAGGCGCACGGCACGGGTACGACGCTGGGCGACCCGATCGAGGCGCAGGCCCTGCTGGCCACCTACGGTCAGGACCGCGACGAGGACGCGCCGCTGTGGCTCGGCTCGGTCAAGTCCAACATCGGGCACACACAGGCCGCCGCCGGTGTCGCCGGTGTCGTCAAGATGGTGATGGCCATGCGGCACGGGGTCCTGCCGCAGACCCTCCACGTGGACCAGCCGTCCACGAAGGTCGACTGGGACGCCGGACGGGTACGGCTGCTGGCGGAGCCGCGGGACTGGCCGCAGCTCGGCCGGCCGCGCCGGGCCGGTGTGTCCTCCTTCGGGATCAGCGGCACCAACGCCCACGTCATCCTCGAACAGGCCCCGCCCGCCCCCGCCGAACCGGCCGGCGCCGGACCCGAGGGGCTCACCGCCCCCTGGCTGCTCACCGCCAAGACCCCCGCCGCCCTCGCCGGGCAGGCTGCGGCCCTCCTGGGCCACCTCGACACCCACCCCGGTCTCGACCCGTCCGACATCGGCTGGTCGCTCGCCACCACCCGGGCCCGCTTCGCCCACCGGGCCTCGATCACCGGAGCCGACGCGGCCGAACTGCGCGGCGCCCTGGCCGCGCTGGCCGACGGCAGCACCGCCCGTACCCTCGCCCTGGGCACCGCGGCCGGCCGCGCCCGGCCCGTGTTCGTCTTCCCCGGCCAGGGCTCCCAGTGGTCCGGCATGGCCACCCGACTCCTCGAAGAATCACCGGTGTTCGCCGCCCGCATGGCCGAGTGCGCCGCCGCCCTCGCGCCGTACACCGACTGGGACTTCCCGGCCGAGCTGCGCGGCGACCTCGACCGCGTGGACGTCGTCCAGCCGCTGCTGTGGGCCGTGATGGTGTCCCTGGCGCACACCTGGGGCGCGTACGGAGTCACCCCGGCCGCCGTCATCGGCCATTCCCAGGGCGAGATCGCCGCCGCCTGCGCGGTCGGTGCCCTGTCGTTGCGGGACGGCGCCCGCGTCGTCGCCCTGCGCTCCCAGGCCATCGCCGAGCTGCTGTCCGGTTCCGGCGGCATGATGTCCGTCGGCGAGGGCGCCGACGCGGTCCGCGCCCGGCTCACGGAGTGGGACGGCCGGCTGTCGGTCGCCGCCGTCAACGGCGCCGCCTCCACGGTGGTGTCCGGCGACGCCGACGCCCTCGACGAACTCCTCGCCCGGCTGCGGGAGGAGCAGGTGCGCGCCAAGCGCCTGCCCGTGGACTACGCCTCCCACAGCACCCACGTCGAGACCCTGCGCGAGCGCCTCGCGGACGTCCTCGACGGCATCGAGCCGCGCGCCACCCAGGTGCCGTTCTACTCCACGGTCACCGGCGGGGCGATCGACACCACGCGGCTCGGCGCCGAGTACTGGTACACCAACCTGCGCGGAACCGTGCTCTTCGAGGAGGCGGTCCGCGCCGCCGTCACCGACGGGCACCAGCTGTTCATCGAGTCCAGCCCGCACCCGGTGCTGACCGTCGGCATCCAGGAGACCGACGACTCCGTGGCCGCCGTGGGCTCCCTGCGCCGCGACGAAGGCGGCCGGGACCAGCTGCTGACCGCCCTCGGTGAGGCCTTCACCCAGGGCGCCGGCGTCGACTGGGCCGCCGTCGCCGAGGGCAGCAGGCCGCGCCGCGTCCCGCTGCCCGGCTACGCCTTCCAGCACGACTGGTACTGGCTCGACTCCACCGCGAGCGGCGCCGACGTCACCTCCGCCGGACTCGCCCCCACCGACCACGCCCTGCTCGGCGCCGCGATGGTGCGGGCCGACAGCGAGGGCGCCGTCCTCACCGGACGCCTCTCGCCCGGCACCCAGCCCTGGCTGGAGGACCACCGCGTCGGCGGCCGGCTGCTCTTCCCCGGCACCGGCCATCTGGAACTGGCCCTGCGCGCCGGCGACCAGGTCGGCTGCGGCGACCTCGCCGAACTCACCCTGCACGCCCCGCTGATCCTGCCCGACCACGGCGCCGTCCAGCTCCAGGTCGTCGTGGGCCCGCCCGAGGGGGACACCCGCCCCGTCACCATCTGGTCGCGTCCGGAGAGCCCCGACGAGGAACTCCCGTGGACCCGGCACGCCGACGGCCTGCTCGCCCCGACCGGCACCCTCCCGGCCACCGCCGACCCGCTCACCGCATGGCCCCCGCAGGGCGCGGACGCCGTACCGCTCGACGGCCTGTACGACGAACTCGCCGCCCTCGGCCTCGGCTACGGCCCGCTGTTCCAGGGTCTGCGCGCCGCCTGGCGCACCGCGGACGGCCTGTACGCGGAGGTCGCCACCGACGCCTCACCCGACGGCTTCGGGCTCCACCCGGCCCTGTCGGACGCCGCCCTGCACACGGTCGGCCTCACCGACGCCGCAGGCGAGGAGGCCCTGCTGCCGTTCGCCTGGTCCGGGGTACGGCTGTACGCCACCGGCGCGACCGCGCTGCGCGTACGCGTGCGGCCCACCGCCGCGGGCACCGTCTCCCTCACCCTCGCCGACCCCACGGGCGCGCCCGTCGCCACCGTCGACTCGCTCACCCTGCGGCCGCTGAAGACCGAAGCGCTTCAGGCGGCGGCGCGGTCGGCCCGCGCGGGTGCGCTCTACCGCGTCGACTGGGTGCCGGCGCCCTCGGCCACGGCTGCCGTCGAGGCACTGGAAGTGATGCGGGCCCCGGCCGGGGTGAACGCCGCCGAGACACGGGCGGCCGTTGACACGGTCCTGGACGAGCTGCGCGCCCGGCTCGCGGACAGCGACCTCACTCTCGTCGTCGTCACCGGAACCGACCCGGCAGGAGCGGCGGTCGGCGGCCTCGTGCGCTCGGCCCAGTCCGAGAACCCCGGCCGTATCGTGCTCGTCGAGACCGAGGAGGAGGCGCACGCCGAAGCAGGCCTCGCCGAGGCCGTCGCCACCGGCGAGCCGCACCTGGCCTTCCGCGACGGCGCCTGGTCGGTGCCCCGGCTGGCGCGCGTCAGCCCCGAGGCGCCGGACACGGCCCCCGGCAGCGGAGATCTGGGCACCGGCACCGTCCTGCTCACCGGCGCCACCGGCGCCCTCGGCGCGACCCTCGCCCGGCACCTCGTCGCGGAGCGGAACGTCCGGCACCTGCTGCTGCTCAGCCGCAGCGGTGCCACCGACGACCTCGTCGCCGAACTCACCGAGCTGGGCGCCGAGGTGACGAGCGCCGCCTGCGACGTCGCCGACCGCGCCGCGCTCACCGCCGTACTGGACGCCGTACCGGCCGACCGGCCGCTGACCGCCGTGATCCACGCGGCCGGCGTCCTCGCCGACGGTGTGCTCGACTCCCTGACCGCGGAGCGGATCGACACGGTGTTCCGGCCGAAGGTTGACGCCGCCTGGATCCTGCACGAACTCACCGCGGACCTGGAGCTGTCGGCGTTCGTGCTGTTCTCCTCGTCCGCCGCCACGCTCGGCTCGCCGGGCCAGGCGAACTACGCCGCCGCCAACGCCTATCTGGACGCGCTGGCCGTACACCGCCGGGCGCTCGGACTGCCCGCGCACTCCCTGGCCTGGGGCCTGTGGGCGCAGGCCGGCGGCATGACCGGCACCCTCGACGAGACGGACCTCACACGCATCAGCCGCGGCGGTGTCGCCCCGCTGGAGACCGAGGAGGGCGTCGCCCTGTTCGACGCCGCCGTGCGCGGCGCCGACCCCGCCGTCCTGCCGGTGAAGCTGGACATGACCGCCCTGCGCGCACAGGGCGACGGCCTGGCCCCGCTGTTCCGTACCCTCGTGCCCGTGCGCCGGGCCGGTGCGGCCGCCGGGCAGAGCGCGACCGGCGGCGCGGACGCCCTGCGGGACCGGCTCGCCGGGCTGCTGGAGGCGGAGCGCGAACCGTTCCTCACCGAACTGGTGCAGAGCCACGTCGCGACCATCCTCGGCTACCGCTCCGCCCAGGACGTCGGCCGCACCCTGCCCTTCCGGGAACTCGGCTTCGACTCGCTGGCGGCCGTCGAGCTGCGCAACCGTCTCACCGCGGCGACCGGCCTCCGGCTGCCCGCCACCCTCGTGTTCGACCACCCCACGCCCGCCGAACTCGCCCGCCATCTGCTCGGCGAACTCACCGGCACCCTCGCCGCGGCCACCACCCGCACCGCTCCCCGCGCCGCCGCCGACGAGCCGATCGCCGTGATCGGCATGGCCTGCCGCTTCCCCGGCGACATCGGCTCGCCGGAGGACCTGTGGCGGCTGGTGGCCGAAGGCCGCGACGCCATCGGGGAGTTCCCCGCCGACCGCGGGTGGGACGTCGAGAACCTCTACGACCCGACGCTCGACCGGCCGGGCACCAGTTACACCCGGCACGGCGCCTTCCTGTACGACGCCGCCGACTTCGACCCGGCCTTCTTCGCCATGGACGAGGAGGAGGCGGAGGTCACCGATCCCCAGCAGCGGCTGCTGCTGGAGACCTCCTGGGAGGCGCTGGAGCGGGCCTCCATCGACCCCGCCACCCTGCGCGGCTCCGACACCGGTGTGTTCGCCGGCGTGATGTACCACGACTACTTCGGCAGCTTCGGCTCCGGCAGCGTGGTCTCCGGCCGGGTCGCCTACACCCTGGGCCTGGAGGGACCGACGCTCTCCGTCGACACGGCCTGCTCCTCGTCGCTGGTGGCGCTGCACCTGGCCGCCCAGTCGCTCAGGCAGGGCGACTGCTCGCTGGCGCTGGCCGGGGGAGTGACCGTCATGGCCACCCCGGGCACCTTCGTGGAGTTCAGCCGGCACCGGGGCCTGTCCCGGGACGGCCGCTGCAAGCCCTTCGCGGACGCGGCCGACGGCACCGGCTTCGGCGAGGGCGCCGGCGTCCTGCTGCTGGAACGGCTCTCCGACGCCCGCCGCAACGGCCACAAGATCCTCGCTGTGCTGCGCGGCACCGCCGTCAACCAGGACGGTGCCTCCAACGGCATCAGCGCCCCCAACGGCCCGGCCCAGCAACGCGTGATCCGCCGCGCCCTGCAGGCGGCCGGCGTCGCGGCGGGCGAGGTCGACGTGGTCGAGGCGCACGGCACCGGCACCACCCTCGGCGACCCCATCGAGGCCCAGGCGCTGATCGCCACCTACGGCGCCGAGCACACCGAGGACAGCCCGCTGTGGCTCGGCTCGGTCAAGTCCAACCTGGGCCACACCCAGGCCGCCGCCGGTGTCGCCGGCGTCATCAAGATGGTCGAGGCCATCCGCAACGAGACCCTGCCGGCCAGCCTCGGCATCGACCGGCCCTCGCGGCACGTGGAGTGGGAGGGCGCGGGCGTCCGCCTGCTCACCGAGTCCCGCAGCTGGCCCGACCCGGGCCGTCCGCGCCGTGCGGGCATCTCCTCCTTCGGAATCTCCGGCACCAACGCCCACGTGATCGTCGAGGCCCCGCCCGCCGACGAGCCGGTCGAGGTGCCCGGCGGCCCGTCCACCGACACCGTGCCGTGGCTGCTCTCCGGGCACACTCCGGACGCCCTGCGCGCCCAGGCGGCCCGGCTGCTGGAGCAGCTGTCCGCCACCCCGGACGCCGACCCGCACCGCCTCGCGGGCGCGCTCGCCCACGCCCGCACCCGGCTCGGCCTCCGCGCCGCCGTCCTCGGCCGTACCCGTGACGAACTCACCGCCGGCGTACGGGCCGTGGCGGAGGGCCGGACCCCGGCCACCGGGGTCCTCGGCACCGCCACCGACGGCCGGCTCGCCTTCCTCTTCTCCGGCCAGGGCTCGCAGCTGCCGGGCATGGGCACCCGCCTCGCGGCGGCATTCCCCGCCTTCGCCGCCGCCTTCGACGAGGTGCGGGACCAGCTGGATCCGCTGCTGGACCGGCCGCTCGCCGACGTCCTGGACTCCGCCGAGCTGCTGGAGCGCACCGAGTACACCCAGCCCGCCCTGTTCGCCGTGGAAGTGGCCCTGTACCGGCTGCTGGAGTCCTTCGGCGTCCGGCCCGACATCCTGGCCGGGCACTCCGTGGGCGAGTTCGCCGCCGCCCACGTCGCGGGCGTCCTCGACCTCAAGGACGCCTGCACCCTCGTCGCCGCGCGTGGACGTCTGATGCAGGCCCTGCCCGAGGGCGGCGCGATGATCGCCGTACAGGCCACCGAGGACGAGGTCGCGCCCCTGCTGGGCGACGGCGTCGGGATCGCCGCCGTCAACGGGCCCCGGTCGGTGGTCGTTTCCGGTCCTGCCGGTCCGGCCCGCGCCCTGGCCGCCCGCTTCGAGCGCACCAGGGAGCTGGCCGTCAGCCACGCCTTCCACTCGGCCCTGATGGAGCCGATGCTGGCGGAGTTCCGCGAGGTCGCCGCCTCGCTGTCGTACGGCACGCTGCGCATCCCGCTCGTGTCCACCCTCACCGGTGCCCCGGCCGCCCCCGACGAGCTGTCCACCCCCGACTACTGGGTGCGGCACGCCCGCGAGGCCGTCCGCTTCGCCGACGCCGTCACCGCCCTGCGCGAGGCCGGCGTACGGCACTTCGCCGAGGCCGGCCCGGGCAGCGCGCTGACCGCCGCGGCCGGCGAGTGCCTGCCGCAGGAGGCGGCCGCCGTACCGCTGCTGCGCAAGGACCGCGAGGAGACCGAGGCCCTGCTCACCGGGCTCGCGGCCCTGCACGTACACGGCGTCGCCGTCGACTGGACGGCCCTGCTGCCCCACCGGGACGGTGCGGATCTGCCCACCTACGCCTTCCAGCGCGGCCGCTACTGGGTGACCGGTGACCTCGGCCTGCCGCGCCCGGCCGCAGACCATCCGCTGCTGGGCACCGCCGTCGAACTCGCCGGCGCCGACGGCACCCTGTACACCGGCCGTCTCTCCCTGGCCGACCAGCCGTGGCTCGCCGACCACAGCGTCGGCGGAGTGCCGCTGCTGCCGGGCACCGCCTTCGTCGAGATGGCCCTCGCCGCCGGGGCCCGTGTGGACTGCGGCACGGTGGAGGACCTGACCGTCACCGAACCACTGGTCCTGCCCGAGGACGGAGCGGTCCGCCTCCAGTGCACGGTCGGCGAGCCCGACGCGACCGGCGCCCGCGCCTTCCGTGTGTACGCCGCCGCGGTCGAGGGCGCCCCCTGGACCACCCACGCCACCGGCGTGCTGCGGCCCGCCGGGGAGAACCCGGGCCACGACCTCACCGCCTGGCCGCCGACCGGCGCCGAACCGGTCGACCTGGACGGCGTCTACGACCGGCTCGCGCAGCTGGGGGCCGAGTACGGGTCCCGCTTCCAGGGGCTGCGCGCGGCCTGGCGGCAGGGCGACGAGGCGTACGCCGAGGTCGAGGTCCCCACCGACACCGCCGCGTTCGGCCTGCACCCGGCGTTGTTCGACGCCGCCCTGCACACCATCGGGCTGCGCGCCGGGGCCGAGGAGCGCATGACGCTGCCCTTCGCCTGGAACGGCGTGGAGCTGTACACGCCGGGCGCGAGCGCGCTCAGGGTGCGGATCGCCCCGGCCGGCACCGGCGCGGTGCGCATCGAGGCCGCCGACGAGACCGGCCGGCCGGTGGCACGGGTCGCCTCGCTGTCGCTGCGGGAGGTGGACCCGCAGCGGATCGCGGCGGCCGCCGCGGGCGGACACGACGACCTGTTCGCCCTCGACTGGGTGCCCCTCGACGTGCCCGCGGCACCGCAGGCCGGGCGGTGGAGCGTACTCGGCTCCGGCCGCGAGGAGCTGGCCGGCGCCCTGGCCGGAGAGGTCGCCGAGGTCGCCGTCGCCGACGGTCTGGCCGAGGCCGCCGAACAGGCACCCGACACCCTGGTGGTCATGCACACCGGCGGTGACGGACCGGACGGGATCCGGGCCGGCGTCCGCGAGCTGCTCGGCCAGGTGCAGGACTGGCTGGCCGACTCCACGTCCGCCGACACCACCCTGGTGGTGGTCACCCGCGGCGCAAGCGGTCCCGGCGATGTCACCGACCCCGGTGCCGCCGCCGCGTGGGGCCTGATCCGCTCCGCTCAGTCCGAGCACCCCGACCGGCTGGTCCTCGCCGACCTGGACGACGCGGACGCCTCACACCGGCTGCTGCCTTCCGCCGTGGCCTCCGGTGAACCCCAACTGGCCTTGCGTGAGGGAGGTTTGAGCGTTCCCCGGCTGGTGCGGGCGCCGCGCCTGACCGAGTCCGTCCCGGCCGACTGGTCCGGCGGCGTCCTCGTCACCGGCGGCACCGGCGCCCTGGGCCGACTGGTCGCGCGCCACCTGGTCACCGCGCACGGGGCCGAGCGGCTGGTGCTGCTCAGCCGCAGTGGACCCGAGGCGCCCGGCGCGGCCGAGCTGAGCGAGGAGCTGACCGCACTCGGCGCACAGGTGACGGTCGTCGGCTGCGACGCCGCCGACCGCGCCGCTCTCGCCCGGGTCCTGGACGAACACCCCGTCTCGGCGGTCGTCCACACCGCGGGCGTCCTCGCCGACGCCGTCCTGACCTCGCTCACGCCCGAGCGACTCGACGCGGTGCTGCGGCCCAAGCTCGACGCCGCCTGGAACCTGCATGAACTGACCCGGGAGCGGCCGCTGACGGCGTTCGTGCTGTTCTCCTCGGCGGCCGGCCTGCTCGGCAGCCCCGGTCAGTCCGGCTACGCCGCCGGCAACACCTTCCTCGACGCCCTCGCCGCCCACCGCCGTTCGCTCGGGCTGCCCGCGGTCTCGCTCGCCTGGGGCGCCTGGGCGGGCAGCGGCGGCATGGCCGACCGGCTCGACGACACCGACACCCGCCGCATGGCCTATGGCGGGGTGCTCGCCCTCGACGCGGAGGCCGGGCTCGCCCTGTTCGACACGGGCGTGCGCCGGGCCGAGCCGGTCCTGCTGCCGGCCCGCCTGGACCTCGCCCCGCGCGAGGCCACGCGCATCGCCCCGCTGCTCCGCTCTCTGGTGCGCGCGCCGCGCCGGACCGGGACCGGAGCATCGGCCGCCGCGTCGGCCCTGCGCGCCGAACTGGCCGCGCTCGCACCCGAGGAGCGGACCGAACGGCTGCTGCGACTGGTGCGGGACGAGGCCCGGCTGGTACTCGGCATCGAGGAACTGGAGAACGAACTGCCGTTCAAGGACCTCGGTTTCGACTCGCTGACCGCCGTCGAGTTCCGTAACCGGCTCAACGAGGCCACCGGTCTGAGGCTGACCGCCACGCTCGTCTTCGACCACCCCACACCGGCCGCGCTCACCGGCCACCTCGCCGCCGAGCTGACCCCGCGCACCGCGGACCGCCCGCGCGACGAGGAGGACACCGTGCGGGCCGCGCTCGCCGCCATCCCCGTGGGACGGCTCCGCGAGGCCGGACTGCTGGACAGCCTGCTCGAACTCGCCGGACTGCGGTCCGCGCCGCAGCCGGCGGCAGCCGGTGAACCCGGCGGCCCGTCGATCGACGCGATGGACGCCGAGAGCCTGATCAGCATGGCGCTCGACGATCTCGTCGGGGACGACGACGCCCTGTGACGACGCCCGCGACAAGGAAGAGGACCATGGCCGAGTCCGAGAAGCCGGACACCAGGATGGTCGAGGCGTTGCGCGCCTCGCTGAAGGAGATCGAGCGGCTGCGGGAACGCAACCGCGCGCTGACGGCGGCTGCCCGGGAACCGGTCGCGATCGTCGGCATGGCATGCCGCTACCCCGGCGGCGTCCGGTCCCCCGAGGACCTGTGGCGCCTGGTCGCGGACGGCGCGGAGGGCATCACCCCCTTCCCGGACGACCGCGGCTGGGACCCGGACCTGTACGACCCGACACCGGGCGCGCCGGGCCGCTCTTACACCCGTGAGGGCGGATTCCTGCACGACGCGGGCGACTTCGACGCCGCGTTCTTCGGCATCAGCCCGAACGAGGCCCTCGTCATGGACCCGCAGCAGCGACTGCTGCTCGAAGGCTCCTGGGAGGCGCTGGAGAACGCCGGCATCGACCCCGCGACGCTGCGCGGCAGCCGTACCGGTGTCTTCGCGGGCGTCATGTACCACGACTACTTCGGCAGCTTCGGCTCCGGCAGCATCGTCTCCGGCCGGGTCGCCTACACCCTCGGCCTGGAGGGGCCGACGCTCAGTGTCGACACCGCCTGCTCCTCGTCGCTCGTCACGCTGCACCTGGCCGCCCAGGCACTCCGGCAGGGCGAGTGCACCCTGGCGCTGGCCGGGGGAGTGACGGTGATGGCCTCGCCAGGCACCTACGTCGAGTTCAGCCGTCAGGGCGCCCTCTCCCCGGACGGGCGCTGCCGCTCCTTCGCCGACGACGCGGCCGGTACCGGGTTCTCCGAAGGACTGGGCGTCCTCGTCCTGGAGCGGTCGGGGTTCCGCCGTCAACCAGGACGGTGCGTCCAACGGGCTGACGGCGCCGAACGGTCCCTCGCAGCAGCGGGTGATCCGGCAGGCACTCGCGGCGGCCCGTCTGTCCGCCGCGGACGTGGACGCGGTGGACGCGCACGGTACCGGTACGACGCTGGGTGACCCGATCGAGGCGCAGGCCTTGCTGGCCACGTACGGCCAGGAGCGTGAAGTGCCTTTGTGGCTGGGGTCGGTGAAGTCCAACATCGGGCACACCCAGGCCGCTGCCGGTGTCGCGGGCGTCATCAAGATGGTGATGGCGATGCGCGAGGGCGTGCTGCCGAAGACTCTCCATGCGGACGTGCCGTCCACGAAGGTCGACTGGAACTCGGGCCACGTGAGTCTGCTGACGGAGCACCGGCCCTGGCCCCGGGCGGACCGTCCGCGGCGTGCCGGTATCTCCTCCTTCGGGATCAGCGGCACCAACGCCCACACCATCATCGAGGAGGCGTCCGCGGAGGACGTTCCCCCGGCGGACACCGAGCCGGACGCCCCGGCCGTCGTATGGCCGCTGTCCGCCCGTTCCGCACAGGCCCTGCCCGCACAGGCCGAGCGGCTGCACGCCTTTGTGGCGGACCGGCCCGAGCTGCACCCGGCGGCTGTCGCCCGGGCCCTCGGCACCCGGCGCACCGCGTTCGACCACCGCGCCGCCGTCACCGGCACCGACCGGGACCAGCTCCTGGCCGCTCTGCACGCCCTCGCCACCGGCGCCCCCGCTCCCACGGCCGTCACCGGCAGGGCCCGGTCCGGGACCCGTACGGCGTTCCTGTTCACCGGCCAGGGCGCCCAGCGCCTCGGTATGGGCCTCGAACTGCGCGCCCACCACCGGGTGTTCGCCGAGGCCTTCGACGCGATCGACGCCCGCCTCGGCCTGGACCTGGCCGGGCTGCTGGCAGGCGAGGACGCCGCCGCCGTCCACCGCACGCAGTACGCGCAGACGGCACTGTTCGCCTTCGAGGTGGCCCTGTTCCGGCTGCTGGAGTCCTTCGGCGTGCGGCCCGACCTCCTCGCCGGGCACTCCGTCGGGGAACTCGCCGCCGCCCATGTGGCGGGCGTGCTCGACCTGGACGACGCCTGCACCCTGGTCGCCGCCCGCGGCCGGCTCATGCAGGCGCTCCCGGAAGGCGGCGCGATGGTCGCCGTACAGGCCAGCGAGGACGAGGTGCGGCCGCTGCTGGACGAGCGCGTCGGGCTCGCCGCGGTCAACGGCCCCTCGTCCGTGGTCCTTTCGGGGCAGGAGAAGGCGGTGCTCGCCGCCGCCGAGGGCTTCACCAAGACCAAGCGGCTCGCCGTCTCGCACGCCTTCCACTCGCCCCTGATGGACGGCATGCTCGACGCATTCCGGTCCGTGGCCGAGAAGTTGACCTTCCGCGAGCCGCGCGTCCCGCTCGTGTCGACCCTCACCGGCCGCGCCGCCACCGCGGAGCAACTGTGCGACCCCGGCTACTGGGTGCGGCACGTGCGGGAGACGGTCCGGTTCGCCGACGCGGTCGGCGCCCTCACCGCAGCGGGCGCCGGCCGTTTCGTGGAGGTCGGTCCCGATGCCGTCCTGACCGGCCTCGCCCGCGAGTGCGCGGAATCCGACGGCGCCGTCTTCGTCGCCCTCGGCCGGCGCCACGGCAGCGAGCCCGCGGCACTCATGTCCGGCCTCGCCCGCCTCCACACCGACGGCCTCGTCCCCGACTGGTCGGCGCTCTTCCCCGGTACGGCCCGCGCCGAACTGCCCACCTACGCGTTCCGGCGCGACCGGTACTGGCTCGACGCGGACGTGGCCCTCACCGCCGGTGCCCTCGCCGAGCCGGTGCTGCCCGCCGCGACCGCCGCACCCGTGGACGCCGAACCGCTGCGGCAGCGGCTGGCCGACGCCCCGCCGGCCGAGCAGGAGGCGCTGCTGACCGACGTGGTGCGGGCCCAGACCGCGGCGATCCTCGGCCACACGGGACCGGAGGCCGTCGAGCCCGACGCCCTCTTCCTGGAGATCGGCATGGACTCCGTCTCCGCGGCCGAACTCCGCAACGCCCTCGGCAGCGTTCTGGGCAGCACCCTGCCCGCCGGTGCCGTCTTCGACCACCGCACCCCGGCCGCCCTCGCCGTCGCCCTGCGCGGACACCTGGCCGGCGGCGGTCCGGCTCCGGCCGGCGGCGCCGCGGACCTCGAGTCGGTCAGCGGGCTGGTGCGGCGCGCGGCGGCCGACGGGCGGATGGCACAGGCCATCGAACTGCTGCGCACCGTCGCCGAGATCCTCCCCGGCTTCTCGTCGCCGTCCGAACTCGGTGGTGTCTCCGACCCGGTGCGGCTGGCCACCGGCGACGCCCTGCCGCGGCTCGTCTGTCTGCCCTCGCCGATGGCACTCGGCGGCGCCCACCAGTACGCCCGTTTCGCCCGGCACTTCCAGGGCCGCCGGGACGTCCTGGTGCCCGCGATGCCCGGCTTCGCCCCCGGCGAGGCACTGCCCCGCTCCGTCGACGCGGTCGTGGAGGTGGTCGTCGAGGGGATCCGCCGGGCCTGCCCGGACGAGCGGCCGTACGTCCTCGTCGGATACTCCTCCGGCGGCCAGTTCGCCCACGCGGCGGCCGAGATCATGGAGAAGGCCGGACAACCGGCCTCCGGCGTGGTGCTGCTGGACACGTATCTGCCCGGGGACGACGGCAAGGACGACCTGTGGCGGCAGATGTTCGACGGCATGCTGGACCGCGAGTCGGCACTCGGCGGCTTCGGCACCGCACGCCTCGCCGCCATGAGCCGCTACAGCGACCTGATCCAGCACTGCATGCCGGGCGCCCTGGCCGCGCCGGTGCTGTTCGTGCGGCCCGAGGAGTCCTTCGCGACCGGCATCGGCACCGTCGCCGACGACTGGCGGGCCACCTGGCCCACGGAGCACGCATCGGTCGACGTACCCGGCACGCACTTCACGATCCTGGAGGACTTCGCCGCGGCCACCGCCGAGGCGGTCCAGGCGTGGTCGGCGGGGCGGACGGCCGGCTGAGGACGGGCCGCCCGTAACGGGCCCGGCGCGGGCCCGGCATGCCGCGGGGCGCGGCGGCCGAATGGCCGGCCGCGCGCCGCGGCTTCTTCACTCGGCGGCCTCGCGGAAATGCGACAACCATGCATGGATATCGCAACGGATACTGTCCGGATCGACTCCTAATTGAAAGGCGATTTCGTCCGCGGCCGATTCCGGCTGCCAATCGCTCTGCTGGAGCGCCAGCCACATCGTCGTGCCGCGCGGACCGCACCGGTGCCGCTTCCCGGTACGCCGGGAGAACAGCTCCAGATATCCGTCGGGCCGGACCTGGGCGGTCAGCTCGGGGTCAGGCCTCGTGGCCATGGGACTTCCCATCTTTCGGGGGATTTTGCCGACGGCTCCGAAGGTACCCGTAGATGCGCCAGTCGACACGGGTGCTAACCGAACTGTTTGAGGGGAAGTCAAGTATTCGGACAGGGTGGGGTCAGTTATCCAGGCACGGGAACTTTTCTCGCCCTTGACAAACGGAACACACCCTCCGCCGACTACCCGCCGAGAAACCTGGCGTGGCGAGGTAGAGAAACCTCTACCTCGAACCGGCTGGAGAATGCCAATGTGCCGCAGCCGCAGTGTTCCTAATCTGGTCCGCAGACACCGCGTGAGAAGCGCGATATCTCATAGGGGAGCCCGCAGTGCACACTTCACAGGACCTTCGCATGGCGGAGGCGGTACGGCTCGACGCCGTGTCGAAGACCTATGGCCGAGGAGACAGCCAGGTGGCTGCGCTCCGCGGGCTCACCATGAGCTTCGCCGACGGCACCTTCACCGCCGTGATGGGCCCGTCCGGATCCGGCAAGAGCACCTTCCTGCACTGCGCCGCGGGACTGGTCCAGCCCAGCTCCGGCACGGTCACCGTCGGCGGCACCGATCTCGCCGGCCTGGACGACACCCAGCTGACCAAGCTGCGCCGCAACCGGATCGGCTTCATCTTCCAGTCCTTCAACCTGCTGCCCGCGCTGACGGTCATGCAGAACATCACGCTGCCGCTGCAACTGGCCGGACAGCGGCCCGACAAGAGCCTGATCCGCACTGTGGTACAGCGCGTGGGCCTGGGCGAGCGGCTCGGCCACCTGCCGTCCGAGCTGTCCGGCGGCCAGCAGCAGCGCGTCGCCATCGCCCGCGCCCTGGTGACGCGTCCCGCGGTGGTCTTCGCCGACGAACCCACCGGTGCCCTCGACACCCGCACCGCCGCGTCCGTGCTCGCCCTGCTGCGCGAGTCCGTCGACACCGCCCGCCAGACGCTGGTCATGGTCACCCACGACCCGGTCGCCGCCTCCTACGCCGACCGCGTGGTCTTCCTCGCCGACGGCGCCTTCGCCGGCGAACTGCACCGGCCCACCGCCGACGCCGTCGCCGCCCGCATGACCAGGCTCGGCGCCTGGGAGGACGACAGCCAGCGCCAGAGCACGCCGCAGGCCTCCGGGGGGCGTTACTGATGTGGCGCCTGGCACTGCGTACCCTGAAGTTCCGCAGGACGAGCTTCGTCGCGACCTTCCTCGCCATGTTCCTCGGCGCCGCGATCGTCATCGGCTGCGGCGGCCTGATGGAGACCGGCGTCCGCATGGCGGCCGACCCGCAGCGCCTCGGCGGCGCCTCGGTCGTCGTCACCGGTGAACAGAGCTACGACTCCGCCGCCCTGACCGAGCGTCACCGCATCGACCCCGATCTGGTCGCCGCGGTGGCCAAGGCCGACGGCGTGCGCACGGCCGTCGGCGACGTGTCGGTCCCGGCCACCGTCCTCAAGGACGGCAAGCCGCTGACCGGCAAGTCCGACTCGTACGGTCACGGCTGGGCGAGCGCCCGGCTCACCCCCTATACCCTCGCCGCCGGTGGATCCCCCGCCGCCGGCGGCGAGGTCGTCCTCGACTCGGGGCTGGCGCAGCACGCCGGCGTCCGTCCCGGGTCCACGGTCGACATCGTCGTACAGGGCCACACCCGAAGGTTCCGGGTCAGCGGCATCGCCGAGCAGCGCGGCGACCACAACCCGCACGCCGCCGTGTTCTTCACGGACGACGAGGCGCGCACGCTCGCCGGCGGCCGGATCGACTCGATCGGCGTCGTGCCCGCACCCGGCACGAGCGTCGGCGCCGTCGCGGACGCGGTGCGCACGGCCGTCGGCGACCGCGCCGAGGTGCTCACCGGCGAGCACCGGGGCCTGGCCGAACTGCCCGGGACCCTCGCGAGCAAGCGCACGGTCGTCATCCTCGCGGCGGTCTTCGGCTCCTCGGTCGTGCTGATCGTCATGTTCGGCGTCGCCTCCACCCTCGGCCTCTCCCTGCAGCAGCGCGTCCGCGAGATGGCCCTGCTGCGTGCCGTCGGCTCCACCTCGAAGCAGTTGCGCCGCATGATCCTCACCGAGACGGCCGTGCTGTCGGTGGGCTCCGTGCTGCTCGCCCTGCTGCCCGGATGGGCCATCGGCAGGCTGCTGTTCGGAGTGCTGACCTCCAGCGGCGTGGTGTCGTCGGAGATCGTCTACCACGCCGGCTGGGTCCCGATGGCCGTCGGGGCGGTCGTCACCGTCCTCGCCGCGGCCGGTGCCACCCGGTTCGCCGGACGGAAGGCCGCCCGGACCGAACCGGTCGCCGCCCTGGCCGAAGCCACCGCCGGCACCCGCTGGTTCAGCGTGCCGCGCCTGCTGCTCGCGTTGTTCTTCCTCGCCAACGGCATCGGCCTGGCGATCGCCACCGCCACGGTGATGCAGGACGGCCCGACCCTGGCCAGCACCGCCGGACCGGCCTCCGTGCTGTTCTGCATCGGCCTGGCCCTGCTCGCCCCCGGCATCACCAGGGCCATGGTGGCGCTGCTGCGGCTGCCGGTGCGCGCCCTGTCCGGACTCTCCGGCCAGCTCGCCCTGCGCAACGCCGCCACCGCCAACGTCCGCATGGCTGGCGCCGTCGCACCGATCGTCCTGCTCATCGGCATCGCCACCGGCACCCTGTACATGCAGTCCACCGAGGACCACGTCTCGCGGACCTCCTACGACAAGAACATCCTCGCGCAGTACGTCCTCGACTCCTCGACCGGCGGGTTCGCCCCCGGCGTCGTCGACCGGGTACGTGCCACGCCCGGGGTGGCCGCGGCCTCCGAACTCGTCGTCAGCCGCGGCTTCGTGGACGCCTCCGGCGGCCCGGCCGACGTCGACCTGCGCGGAGTCTCCGCCGAGGGCGTGCGGCAGAGCCTCGACCTGCCCGTCGTCGCCGGCTCCCTCACGGATCTGCGCGCAGACACCGTGGCCCTGTCGGACAAGAAGGCCGGCGAGTACGGCGTGAAGGTCGGCGACCGGCTGCCGATGCACCTCGGCGACGGTACCGCCGTACGTCCCACCGTCGTCGCCCTCTACGCCGACAACCCCAAGCAGGAGTACCTGACGCTGCCCGCCGAGACCGTCGCCCCGCACACCGGTGACGGGCTGGCGCACCAGATCCTGGTCCGCACCACGCCCGGCAGCGGCACCGAGGTCCACGACCGCCTCGCCGCCCTGGCCGCCGCCGTGCCCGGCACCGAACTGGACGTCAGCTCCTCACTGGCCGGCCGGAACAACCAGATCCAGCAGATCCTGGTGTCCGCGAACTACACCATCGTCGCGATGATCGTGGGGTACGCCGCGATCACCGTCGTCAACACCCTGGTGGCGGTCACCCGCAAACGGCGCGCGGAGTTCGGCCTCCAGCGGCTCACCGGCGCGACCCGCGCCCAGGTGATCGGCATGCTGAGCGTCGAGGGACTGCTGATCGGCGTCATCGCCACCGTCCTCGGCACCATCGCCTCCGCGACGACCATCGTCCCGTACAGCCTCAAGAAGAGCGACTCGTACCTGCCCTCCGGATCCATCGGCATCTACCTGGCCATCGTCGGCGGGTCGCTGCTGCTGGTGTTCGGCGCCACGCTGCTGCCCTCCTGGCGTGGCATGCGCACCCCCGCCGTGGACACGGTGAAGGCCGCGTGAGCCACCCCCTGACCGGGCCGTCCCCGCTCCCCCCGGGCGGGGGCGGCCCCTCCCTTTCCGGTTCCGGCGCCACGGGATGGGAGCATGAGGACATGAAGACTGTGCCGGTCACGTGGCGCGGCCGACTCGGCCGCGCCACGATCGACACCCTGGTCGGCGTGGCGATCGCCACCGGGGCCCTGCTGTCGATCGTCCTGTTCGTCACCACCGCCTACTTCATCGTCATCGCCGTGATCGGCATCGGCTTTCTCGCGCTGCCCTACTGCACCAGGGCGGTGCGCTGGCTGGCCGACCTCAACCGGCGCGCGGCCACGCGCTCCGGCGTCCCGGTGGAGCGGCCCTACCGCCCCGAACCGGAGGAGATCGAGAAGGACATCGTCGGCTGGATGCGCCGCTGCAAGTGGATCCTCACCGACCCCGCGACCTGGCGGGACCTGCTGTGGCTGCTGCTCAACTGCGTCGTCGGCCTGGTCGGTTTCGTACCGGCCGGACTTCTGTACTACGCGGGGGAGGGCCTGTTCCTGGCCTGCGGCCTGTGGCAGCCCATCGCGGACGGCGGGCAGGGCCGCTGGTACGCCTCCGTGACGGTCGACAGCTGGCCGGCCGCGTTCGCCGCGGGACTGCTGGCACTCGTCGTCCTCACCGGCTGGGTGTTCCTCGGCCCGCCGGTGCTCAAGGGGTACGGCTACTTCGTCCGCTTCCTGCTCGGCCCGACCCGGCAGTCCGAGCTGGCCTCCCGGGTGCAGCACCTGTCGGAGACCCGCTCCGGCGCCCTCGACATCCAGGCCGCCGAACTGCGCCGCATCGAACGCGACCTGCACGACGGGGCACAGGCCCGCCTGGTCAGCCTGGGCCTCCAACTCGGCGCCGTCGACCGGAAGATGACCCAGGACCCCGAGGAGGCACGCAAGCTGCTGCGGCAGGCGCGCACCTCGTCCGTGCAGGCCCTGAGCGAACTGCGCGACCTGGTCCGCGGCATCCACCCGCCGGTCCTCGCGGAACGGGGCCTGGCCGACGCCCTGCGCGCCCTGGGCCTGGCCAGCCCGCTGGACGTCACCGTGGTGGCGGACCTGTCCGGCAGGCTGCCCGACCCGGTCGAGTCCGCCGTCTACTTCGCGGTGTCGGAGCTGCTCACCAACGCCCTCAAACACGCCGACGCCCAGCACGTGGAAGTCCTCGCCTGGTGCGACGACGACGTCCTGCACACCCGTGTCACCGACGACGGCCGCGGCGGCGCCGACGTGTCGGCCGGGAGCGGTCTGGAGGGCATCCGGAGGCGGCTGGCATCCTTTGACGGGATCCTGGAGATCGACAGCCCCCCGGGCGGTCCGACCGTGATGAATCTGGAGCTACCGTGCGCGTTGTCCTCGCCGAAGACCTCTTCCTCCTGAGGCAGGGGATCATCCAACTGCTGGAGGCGTACGGATTCGAGGTGGTCGCCGCCGTCGACAACGGCACGGACCTCGCCGCCGCGATGGCCGAGCACCGGCCCGACATCGCCGTCGTCGACGTACGGCTGCCGCCCACCTTCACCACCGAGGGTCTCCAGGCCGCCCTGCGCGCCCGCCGCGAGCAGCCCGGTCTGCCCATCCTCGTCCTGTCCCAGCACGTCGAGCAGATGTACGCGCGTGAACTGCTGGCCGACGGCACCGGCGGCATCGGTTATCTGCTCAAGGACAGCGTGCTGGACGACGAGCAGTTCATCGACGCCGTACGACGGGTCGCGGCCGGCGGTACGGCCATGGACCCCGCGGTGGTCGCCCAGCTGATGACCAGCCACTCCCGGGACGAGCCGCTGGCCGCGCTCACCGGGCGCGAGCGCGAGGTGCTGGAGCTGATGGCCGAGGGCTGCTCGAACACGGCGATCGCCCAGCGGCTCACCGTCACCGAGGGCGCGGCCGCCAAGCACATCTCCAACATCTTCACCAAGCTGATGCTGCCTCCGTCCAGCGACAGCAACCGCCGGGTGCTCGCGGTGCTGGCCTACCTCAACGCCTGAGCCGTACCCACCTGTTGGGGCCGGTAGGGGTGGTTCAGCACGGCCTCGGGCGTGAGACTGCCGGTGCACGCGCCGCGCCCCGCGCGGCGGTCACCGCCAGGAAGGACACGCCCGCCCCATGGCCACGCTCGCCGAGCAGGAGCACGACCGTCTCTGGATCCGCCGCTACCACCCCCGTCCGGACGCGGCGGCCAGGCTGGTGTGCCTGCCCCACGCGGGCGGCTCGGCGACCTTCTACCACCCGGTCTCGGCGAGCATGCCGGCATCGGTGGAGGTGCTCGCCGTCCAGTACCCCGGGCGCCAGGACCGGCGCAACGAGCCGTGCGCCGCGAGCATCCAGGAACTGGCCGACCACGTCACCTCGGTCCTGCTGCCGTGGACGGACCGTCCGCTGCTCCTCTTCGGCCACAGCATGGGCGCGACGCTCGGCTTCGAGGTCGCCCGCCGGCTGGAACGCGACCACGGCGTGGTCCCGCACGGGCTGTTCGCCTCTGCCCGCCGGGCCCCCTCGTGCCCGCGCGACGAGAACGTCCATCTGCGCGACGACGACGGACTGATCGAGGAGATGCGGCAGTTGAGCGGAACGGACTCGGCGATCCTCGACGACGAGGAACTGATCCGCATGGCCCTGCCCGCGATCCGCGCCGACTACCGGGCCGCCGAGACCTATGTCTACGAGCCGGGCCCGAACCTGCGCTGCCCGATCGTCGGCCTGGTCGGCGACGACGACCCCAAGGTCACCGTGGACGAGGCACGCGCCTGGTCGCGCCACACCGACACGTCCTTCGAGTTCCATGTGTTCAAGGGCGGCCACTTCTATCTGACGACCCATGCGAAGGCAGTCCTGGACCTCCTGGCGGAGCAGGCGGTGCGGCCGTGACCTCCGTTCTCGTCACCGGTTGCAGCAGCGGTATCGGCCTGGAGGCGGCGCTTGCCTTCGCCCGGCGGGGCGACCGGGTGCACGCCTGTGTCCGCGACCCCGCGAGCGCGGAGGAACTGCTCGGGCGCGCCCGCGCCGAGAACCTCACGCTCGACGTCCCCCGGCTCGACGTCACCGACGACGCCTCGGTCACCGCCGCCGTGACCGGGGTGCTGGACCGGCACGGACCCGTCGACGTCCTGGTCAACAACGCCGGCATCGACCGCACCGGCCCCGCCGAGACCATGCCGCTCGACCAGGCGCGTCTGCTGATGGAGACCAACTTCTGGGGCCCGCTGCGGATGTCCCGCGCCGTGCTGCCCCACATGCGCGCGCGGGGCCGCGGCGTCATCGTCAACGTCTCGTCCCTCGCGGGCCGGACGTTCGCCGTGCCGCACGGCGGTTTCTACGCGGCGAGCAAGGCCGCCCTGGGCGCGCTCAGCGAGGCCCTGTACGCGGAGGTCCAGTCCTTCGGTATCCGCGTGGTGTGCCTGGAGCCGGGCAGCTTCGCCTCCGCCATCCAGCGCAAGTCCGCCGCCGGCACTGCCGGTCAGCCGTCCGGGACCGGCCCGTACACCGCCGACCACGCCTGGCTGACCCGGTTCCTCGCCCGTGTGGCGGAGGGCGCCGCCGACTGCGCCGAGGCCGCCCAGGCGGTCGTCGCCGCCGTCGACGACCCCGGCACTCCGCTGCACACGACGGTCGGCGAGGACGCGGAAGCGGCACTGCGGTTCCTGACGGTCTCCTACGAGCAGTGGCTGCCCAGCTTCGTCGAACAGGCCCAGTCCCTCGTCGGCCCCCGCCCCGTCCCGCCGCGAGCTGCCTGACCAACTCCCCATCCATCAACGCCGGTTCGCGCCCCCTCAGGCGGCGTTCGAACCGGCGAGGGCCGCCTCCCACGGGGTGCGGGCCGCTACGAGCGCGCGCCATGCGCGCAGGGCCGCGGGTTTCAGTCCCGTGGCGAGGACGCCGGTGATGCGGTCGCCGGTGCGGTAGGCGACGAGGAGCCGTCGCCGGGTGGGATCGCCGTCGAGGACGAGCGCCTCGTCGTGGCCGCGCAGGTGGCCGTGGGCCTGGAGCCTGGTGCCGTACTGGTGGGACCAGAAGTACGGCACCGGGGCGAACGGGCGCCGCTCGCCGGTGCGGACGAGGTCACCGGCGACGGCCAGGGCCTGTTCGGCGGCGTTGGTGCGATGTTCGACACGCATCGCCGTGCCGAACAGCGGGTTGTACCAGCAGGCCACGTCGCCGACCCCGTACACGCCGGGAGCGGCGGCGCAGTACTCGTCGCACACCAGGCCGTCCCGCACGCTGAGGCCGCTGTCCGCGAGCCACTCGGTGTTCGGCGCGCAGCCGATGGCCACCAGCACGTCGTCGGCCGGTACGACACTCGTTCCGGCGGAGTCGGCCAGCCGGACTCCGGTCACCCCGCCCTCGGCGCTCAGCACTCCGGTGACCGCGGCACCCGTGCGCACCTCGACCCCGTGGTCCTGGTGGAGGCGGGTCACGAACCGGCCGGCCTCCTCCCCGACGGCCGCCGCCAGAGGCACCGCAGCCGACTCCACCAGCGTCACCTCGACGCCGAGACCACGGGCCGCGGCGGCGACCTCCGTGCCGAGGAACCCGGCGCCGACGACCACCAGCCGCCGCCCGGGGCGCAGCCGCTCCCGCAGTGTCAGCGCGTCCTCGAGCCTGCGCAGTGTGTGCACCCCGGCGACGCCGCCGGTGCCGGGCAGACGCCGGGCACGGGCGCCGGTCGCGACGACCAGGGTGTCGTACGAGAGCCTGGCACCATCGGCCAGAGTGACCTTGCGGGCCAGCGGGTCCAGCGCGGTCGCCGCCACGCCGAGGCGCAACTCCAGGTCCAGAGCGGCCAGATCGGGACCCGAGCGCAGGGCGAGCCGGTCCGGCCCCCACTGCCCGCACAGCAGCTGCTTGGACAGCGGTGGACGGTCGTAGGGCGGTTCGGTCTCGTCGCCGACGAGCGTGATCGCGCCCTTGTGCCCGGCCCGGCGCAGTGCCTCGGCGGCGGTCAGACCACCTGCCGACGCCCCGACGATCACGATCCGGTTCACGACTCGGCCTCCGTCTCGGCCTTCATCAGGGTTCCTCCCCGTAGGTGGCCCATGTCTCGCGCAGCGCGTCGCAGACCTCGCCGACCGTCGCACCGGCGGCGAGAGCCTCTTTCATGGGATACAGGACGTTGTCCTGCCCCGACGCCGCCTTGCGCAGGGCGCTGATGTGGACGTCCACCCGCTCCTGGTCGCGCCAGGCGCGGAGTTTGGCGAGACGCTCGGCCTGCCGGGCCGCGACACCGTGATCGGCCACCACGACCCGGTCGCCGAGGTCCGTACCGCGGTGCCGGGCCGTGCGGGACGCGGGGGCGCCCTCGATCTCCCGCTGCTGGAAGCCGAGTTCGAGGGCGGCGAGCGCACCGCCGAGATCCTCGACCCCGCGCATCAGGTCCAGCGCGGCCGGCTCGACGTCGTCGCTCACCAGCGCCTCACGCAGCCGCGCGATCTCCTCCAGGAGCGGTGCCAGGTCGTCCGCGTCCAGGCCCGCCGCCACCGCCGTACGGACGTACTCGATGCCGTTGGCGAGGGTGAACGCGATCTCCTGTGCCGGGGTGGCGCCCGCCTCGGCCAAGAGGCGGCCGGAGATCGGCACCGGCCTCCACCGGGGGAGTTCGGCCTTGCAGTAGACGAGGAGGTCGGCAGTCAGCCGGAGCGAGGGCCTGGGTGGGAAGACGCACGTGCCGCGCGCGATCCACTCGCCGAGCACGTCGTTGTGGACCGTGCCGGTGAGCCGGCCGGCCGGGATGCCGCGCTCCTCCGCCACCAGCTGGTACAGCAGCAGGAGGAGCGCGGCCGGGGCGTTGATCGTCATCGACGTGGCGACCCTGTCCAGCGGGATGCCGTGCAGCAGTACCCGCATGTCGTCGATGGAGTCGACGGCCACACCGGCCCGGCCGACCTCACCGCGGGCGAGCGGCGCGTCGGAGTCGCGGCCCAGCCGGGTGGGCAGGTCGAAGGCGAGGGAGAGGCCGACGGCGCCCTGGGCGACCAGCCGGCGGTAGCGGGCGTTGGACTCCTTCGCCGTGCCGAAGCAGGCGGACCGGAGTGGTGGCCCCAGGCGGCGGCC
Organism: Streptomyces sp. MMG1121; assembly: GCF_001280015.1. Lineage (GTDB taxonomy): Bacteria > Actinomycetota > Actinomycetes > Streptomycetales > Streptomycetaceae > Streptomyces. The sequence goes on along the minus strand of NZ_LGDV01000085.1, from coordinate 76,988 downwards.
GGTGTACGTCGCGGGGGAGCGAAGCCTCTCCGGCACGGCTCGTCAGCCGTCGACGCGGATGGAGCGCGACGGGCACAGGTCGGCCGCCTGCAGGACACCCGCGCGCAGACCCTCGGCCGGCTCCTCCCGCAGGACGACCACGAGGCCGTCGTCGTCCTGGTCGAACACCTCCGGGCTGAGCATCACGCACTGGCCGGAACCCACACACCGGTCGCGTTCGCTGGTGACACGCATGAGAGGCACTCCGATCGGGTCGGCCGTCACCAGGTGACGGGCAGTTCGTAGACGCCGTAGACCATGGCGTCGTCCTTGAAGCGCAGTTCGTCCTGTTCGGTCGCCAGCCGGAGGCCGGGGACGCGGCGCAGCAGCGTGCCGTAGACGATCTCCAGCTCCACCCGGGCCAGGTTGGCGCCGATGCACTGGTGGATGCCGTAGCCGAAGGCGAGGTGGCTGCGGGCCTCCTTGCGGTGGATGTCCAGGGTGCCCGGGTCCGGGAAGACGGACTCGTCGTGGTCGGCGGCGTTGTTCAGGGCGAGGATGCCCTCGCCGGCGCGGATGGTGACACCGCCGACCTCGATGTCCTCCAGCGCGACGCGCGCCGTGCCGGAGTCGGAGATGGAGAAGACGCGGAGCAGCTCCTCGATGGCGTTCGGGAGGAGAGCCGGGTCGGCCTGCAGCTCGGCCATCTGCTGCGGGTGCTGAAGCAGGGCCAGCACACCGAGGGCGATCATGTTGGCCGTCGTCTCATGGCCCCCGACCAGCATCAGCCGGGCCATCGTGACGACGTCGACGTGGTCGGCGACCTGCTCGGTGCCGTTCTTCTCCAGGAAACGGCTGATGAGGTCGTCGCCCGGCTCGTTCTCCTTGAGGGTGACGAGCTTGTCGAGGTACATGTCCAGGGCCTGCACCGCGGCCCCGTACTCCGCCGGGCTCAGATCGTGGTTCATCATCGCCGCCGACCACTCCTCGAACTGGGCGTGGTCCTCGTACGGCACCCCGAGCAGCTCGCAGATCACCAGCGAGGGCACCGGCAGCGCGAGCGCGGTGACCAGGTCCACCGGGCCGCCCTCGGCCAGCATCGCGTCGACGTGCTCGTCGACGATCTCCTGGATGCGCGGACGCATCTCCTTCACCCGCCGGGCGGTGAACTCCGGGATGAGCATGCGCCGTTGTGCGGTGTGCTCCGGCGGGTCCATGTTCAGCAGCATCAGCCGGACCTGCGCCAGCATCTCCTCGGGGATGTGGAACTGGTGCGGGTAGCCCGGCAGTTTCAGGTTGGAGCTCACCCGGCCGTCGCCCAGCACCTGCCGGACGTCCTCGTGCCGGGTGACCAGCCAGGTCGGCTTGCCGTTCACCTTGAGCGCGGCGCGGGAGACCGGCTCGTTCGCCCGCAGGCCGGCGTACTCGCCCGGCTCGCTGAACGGACAGGTGCGCCGCATCGGGAACTGCGGGAGCGGCGCGGCGGCCTCGGGCGCGGCGTCGGCGGACTGGGTCATGGCTGCCTTTCGGTGACGGAACGGTCGGAGTGGGGGAGGTCCGTCACCAGGTGACGGGCAGCTCGTACAGGCCGTAGACGATGGCGTCGTCCTTGAAGCGGAGCTCCTCGACCGGGGTGGCCAGGCGCAGCGTCGGGATGCGCCGGAGCAGGGTCGTGTAGACGACGTCCAGCTCCATGCGGGCCAGGTTCTGTCCGATGCACTGGTGGACGCCGTAACCGAAGGCCAGATGGCTGCGGGCCTCGCGCCGTACGTCGAGGCGGTCGGGGTCCGGGAAGACGCGCTCGTCGTGGTTGGCCGCGTTGTTCAGCGGCAGGATGCCCTCGCCGGCCCGGATGGTCACGTCGCCCAGCTCGATGTCCTCCAGGGCGACCCGCGCGGTGCCCGCGTCGGAGATGGAGAAGAAGCGCAGCAGCTCCTCCACCGCCTTCGGCATCAGTTCCGGCTCCTCGCGGACGGCCGCGAGCTGCTCTGGGTGCTCCAGCAGCGCCAGCACACCCAGAGCGATCATGTTGGCGGTGGTCTCGTGCCCCGTGACCAGCATCAGCTTGGCCATGCTGACGATGTCGGAGTGCTCCACCGCCGGCGTCTGCCGGTTGAACTCGATCAGCCGGCTGATCATGTCGTCGCCGGGCTCGCTCTCCTTGGCGGTGACCAGCCCGTCCACGTACCTGTCGAGTTCGTAGTGCGCGAGGCCCCGGTCCTCGTCGCTGATGTCGTGGTTCATGATGGCCCACGCCCACTCCTCGAACCGGCCGTGGTCCTCGTAGGGGACGCCCAGCAGTTCGCAGATGACGAACGACGGCACCGGCAGCGCCAACGTGGTGACCAGGTCGACCGGGCCGTCCGCACCCTTGGCGAGCATCTGGTCGATCTGCTGGTCCACGATCTGCTGCACCCGCTCGCGCAGCTCACGCATCCGCCGGACGCTGAACTCGGGGGCCAGCATGCGGCGCTGGACCGTGTGGTCCGGCGGGTCCATGGACAGGAAGGTGAGCGGCACCGACTGGAGCGTCTCCTCCGGCACCGGCACCTGAAGGGGATACCCGGGCAGCTTCAGGTTGGCGCTGACCCGCGCGTCACCCAGCAGCTTCTTGTACAGCTCGTGCCGGGTGACCAGCCAGGTGTGCTTGCCGTTGACCTTCAGCTGCGCCCGGGAGACCGGCTCGGTCTCGCGCAGTTCGGCGTAGGCGGCCGGCGGGCTGAAGGGACAGGCCCGCCGCATCGGGAACTCCGGCAGCGCGGCCCCGTCGGCCGGTTCGGCAGGTGCAGTCATCATGTCCTCTTCGCACGGGAGGGAACGAATGGCGCCGGCAGCGGAGCGGGCCCGGGCTCGGCGCCGCTGCGGCGCTGTCGGCCGTCTCCCGCACGCTAGGCAGCCACGGACCGACCCCCCAACCCCTAGGCGCCCCTAGGTGCTGGGGAGACATACGGCGGGGTACGCAGGGCACTCGGCCGCCCCTCCCGCGCGCCGTCAGCGGATCTGTGTCCCGTTGGTGACGCGGGGACGTCCCCGATGGGGCTCGGGCCCGGTTGTCCGGTGGGCCGGACAGCGCCTAGGGGCGGTTAGGGGTCTGGCGGCGGCGCGGGGGCGATTAGCGTCGGCTCTGGACCACGGCAGAGACCCGGATCGACCACCGCCCCGGCGCTCTCCCGGTCCCGGCCGGTGTCAGTGCCCCGGCCGCCGCGTCCCGCAGCCGAGCAGAGGTGATCAGCGTGTCTCCGGATCCCAGCGCGAAGGGCACCGTTCCCTTCGGGGAGTACCGGACCTGGTACCGGGTGACCGGTGAACTCGGCGCCGGACGGCCCGCGGTCGTCGCCGTGCACGGCGGGCCCGGCAGCACCCACGACTACCTGCTGCCACTGGCCCGGCTCGCCGAGGACGGCTGGCCCGTCGTCCACTACGACCAGCTGGGCAACGGCGGCTCGACCCATCTGCCCGGCAAGGGGGCCGAGTTCTGGACCGTCGAGCTGTTCGAGCGCGAACTGGCCAATCTGGTGGGCCAGTTGGACATCGCCGACGATTACGTGCTGTTCGGCCAGTCCTGGGGCGGCCCCTTGTGCGCCCGGCACGCCATGACGGGCCCGCCCGGCCTGCGCGGGCTGGTCATCGCCAACGCGCCGGCCTCGTACCCGGTCTGGCTGCGGGAGATGACACGACTGCGCGCCGAGCTGCCGCCGGACGTGGAGCAGACCCTGCGCCGGCACGAGGCGGACGGCAGCTACGACAGCCCGGACTACCTGGCCGCCATGCGGGTCTTCTACGACCGTCATGTGTGCCGTGTGACGCCCTGGCCACGCGACTTCCTCTCCTCCTTCATGGAGATCTACAACGACCCGACCGTCTACTACGCGATGAACGGACCCAACGAGTTCCACGTCATCGGTTCGCTGAAGGACTGGTCGATCGTCGACGAGCTGCACCGGATCCACACCCCGACCCTGCTGATCAGCGGTCGCCACGACGAGGCCACCCCGGCGGTCGTCCAGCCCTACCAGGACGGGATCGCCGGGGCGCGCTGGGAGATCTTCGAGGAATCGAGCCATCTTCCGCACCTGGAGGAACCGGAGCGGTTCTTCGAGGTCATGACCGACTTCCTCAAGAGTCTGTGAAAGGGGGCGGGGATCCCGCCATGGCACACGACACCGCTCTCGTCTTCCCCGGCATGGGACCCGTCCCGTTCGCCGAGGTGGGCAGGTTCATGGTGGCCAGCCCCTACGCCCGGGACCTGGTCGCCGTCGCCGACGAGGCCCTCGGCTACTCCCTCGTCGACGCCTTCCGGACCTCCGCCGGTGACTACTCGCAGGCCGCGCAGGTCGCCTTCTTCGTCAACTGCCTGGCCTGCGCCCACTGGGCCCGCGATCACCTCGGCGTGGAACCCGACATCGTCGCCGGTCCCAGCTTCGGCGAGAAGGCGGCCCTCGCCTACACCGGCGCCCTGGAGCTGCCCGACGCGGTGCGCCTGACCGCCGACATCGCCCGCTGCCTGGAGGAGTACTTCGCCGAGGAGCACCGGGACATCGTCACCCTGTCCTTCGTCCGCGCCCCGCGCGAGGGCCTTGACACGATCCTCGCCGAACTCGGCGAGGCGGGGGAATGGCACGAGATCTCCTGCCACATCGACGACGGCTTCTACATGATCTCGCTGTCCGAACACCGCGTGGAGTGGATGGAGGGACGGCTGCGCGCCATCGGCAGCCTTCCGCTGTACACCATGCGGCCGCCCATGCACGCCTCGGCGTTCCGCTCGCTGCGCGACAAGGCCGAACGCGACGTGGTCTCCCGCTACACCTTCGTCGACCCGAAGCTGCCCGTCGTCGCCGACCAGGACGGCAGGCTGCTGCACACCGGCGAGGAACTGCGCACCATGCTGCTCGACGGCTTCGACCACCCGATGAACTGGCCGAGCGTCACGACGGCCCTCAAGGACACCGGCGTCCGCCGCCTGTGCGTGGCCGGACCGGACAGCCTCTTCGGCCGGGTGCCCTGCGCGACCCGCAACTTCGACGTCGTCGCCGCGCAGCCGCGGCAGGCGATGACCCCCCGGCGCCGTACGCGCGCCGCCTGACCCCGCCCGACTCCTTGGAGGCCCCCATGTGGGACGACCAGTTCGACCAGATACTCCGCCCCTTCCTGCCGTTCCTCGCGCCGCAGGAGGAGCTGACGCCCGACGCCGAGCTGAAGGACCTCGGCCTGGACTCCCTCGCCACGGTCCAGCTGCTCGGCACGCTGGAGGACGCCTACCAGGTCCGCTTCCGCGACAGCGCGCTGACCATGGACACCTTCCGCACCGCCGGCGTTCTGTGGGACACCGTGCAGAGCATGCTGCACAGCGCCGCGAGCTGACGGGACGGCCACCGTGGATCCCACCATGGACGGCACGCTGTCCGGCCGGTTCATGCGCGGCCTGGCCCTCGCCCCCGACCGGCCGGCGCTGCGCGCCGACGGCGTCGACACCACCTACCGCGAACTGCACGAACGCGCCCTGGTCCTGGCCGGCTCCCTGCTGGCCGGGCTCCCCGACCAGCCGGGAGCCGTGGGCGTGCTGGCCGGCAAGGGACCCACGGCGTACGCCGCCCTGCTGGCCGGCCTGTACAGCGGAGTCACCGTCGTCCCGCTCCAGCCGGCCTTCCCCGCGGCCCGCACCCGGCAGATGATCGAGGCCGCAGGAGTCGGCGCGCTGCTCGCCGCCGACGACACCCTGCCCGCGCTGACCGCGCTGTACACGGACGGAGTCACCCTGCCGACGCTGTTCGCGCCCGGCGGGCAGCCGATGCCCTCGCTCGCCGTCGATGCGGACAGCGCCCTGAAGGCCCCGATGCCCACCCGGCCGTCCGACGTCGCCTACGTGCTGTTCACCTCCGGCTCCACCGGCCGGCCCAAGGGCGTTCCGGTCACCCACGCCAACACCGCGCACTACTTCCACCTCCTCGACCAGCGCTACGACTTCGGTCCGCACGACGTCTTCTCGCAGACGTTCGACCTCAACTTCGACTGCGCGATGTTCGACCTGTTCTGCGCCTGGGGCGCCGGCGCCACCCTCGTACCGGTCCCGGCGCAGGCGTACGCGCACCTGCCGGAGTTCGTGGCCGCGCAGCGCATGACCGTGTGGTTCTCCACGCCCAGCGCGATCACCCTGGTGCGCCGCACCGGCGGGCTGGAGCCGGGCGCGCTGCCGTCGCTGCGGTGGAGCTTCTTCGCGGGGGAGGCGCTCAGCTGCAAGGACGCCGAGGACTGGGCCGAGGCCGCGCCGGGGGCGACGCTGGAGAACCTGTACGGCCCGACCGAACTGACCATCACCGTCACCGCGCAGCGCTGGACGCCGGGACGGTACCTGAACGACATGGTGCCCATCGGCGCCGTCCACGCGGGCCACGAGACGCTGCTGCTGGACACCTCCGGCGCGCCCAGCACCGGTGACGAGGGCGAACTGTGCATCGCCGGGCCCCAGTTGACGCCCGGCTATCTCGACCCGGCCGACGACACCGGACGGTTCCTGGAGCGGGACGGCCACCGTTTCTACCGCACCGGCGACCGCGTCCGGCGCGCCGAGGACGGCGGCTGGCTCTATCTGGGCCGCCAGGACGCACAGGTCCAGGTGCACGGGGTGCGGGTGGAACTGGCCGAGGTGGACGCCGCCGCACGCACCTGCCCGGGCGTCGAGGACGCCGTGACCGTGGCGGTGCCCGTGGACGGCACGGTGGAGCTGGCCGTCTTCCACACCGGAGAGCCAGTGCCGCCCGCCCGGCTCGCCCGCCATCTGCGGGAGCTGCTGCCGGCCGCGGTCGTGCCGCGCGCCTACCACCACCTGGACGCGCTCCCGCTCAACTCCAACCGCAAGACCGACCGCAGGAAGCTCGCCACCCGGGCCACGGCCATGCGGCACTCCGCCGGGGCGGTACGCACTCACGAAAGGCGGCAGGAGTCGCAGTGAACGGTCAACCGACAGCGCAGGCCCGCACGGACGCCCCGGTGCGCGACGCCCGCACCGACGCCCGGGTGCACGACCTGCTCGACGAGGCCACCGCCGAGCATCCCGACGCCCCGGCGGTCGCCGACGCCGCGGGCCGCTGGACGTACCGGGAACTCGCCGCCCACAGCCACGCCGTCGACGCCTGGCTGGAGGAGCGCGGCATCGGCCACGGCGACCGGGTCCTCGTCCAGCTGCCCAGCACCCGCGAGCTGGTCGCGCTGATGTACGGCACGGCGCGCCGCGGCGCCGTCCTGGTCCCCGTCAACACCGGCATGAAGGACTTCCACCTGCGGGCGGTCGTCGAGAACTCCGAGCCCGCGCTGGTCGTCGTCACCGACCCCGCCGTGGACCGGATCGCCGCCCTCGCGCAGGGCGTCCCGGTCCTCGGTCTCGGCGAGGTGTGGCAGGACATCACCGCGCTGCGGGTGCGGGGTGCGCGTTCCGGCGGTGCCGAGGTCGGCGCCGAGGACCTCGCCGTCCTCGTCTACACCTCCGGCTCGACCGCCGCCCCGAAGGCGGTCATCTGCCCGCACGGCCGGATGGTCTTCGCCACCGAGGCCATCAACCTGGAACTCGGCTACCGCCCCGACGACGTGGTGTTCTGCCGCTTCCCCATCTCCTGGGACTACGGCCTGTACAAGGTGCTGCTCACCGCCGCCGGCCGCAGCGAACTCGTGCTCGCCGACGGCGAGTCCGACCTCGTACTGCTGCGTCGCATCCGGGAGACCGGCGCCACCGTCGTCCCGATCGTGCCCTCCCTGGCGACCATGATCGTCGCCCTCGCCGAGCGCGAACCGAGCCAGGAGTCCCGGGTGCGGATGTTCACCAACACCGGTGCCGCGCTGGCGAAGACCACCGCCGACGGACTGCGCACGGCGTTCCCCGGCGCGGAGGTGGTCATCCAGTTCGGGCAGACGGAGTGCAAGCGCGTCTCCGTGCTGCCGGCCGCCCACCAGGACGCCAAGCCCGACTCGGTCGGGCGACCGCTGCCCGGCACCCGCGCGTTCGTCGTGGACGACGAGGGCAAGGCGCTGCCGCCCTGGCAGACCGGCGAGATCGTGGTCGAGGGCCCGCACGTCATGCCCGGCTACTGGCGGGCACCGGAACAGACCGCGCGCGCGTTCCGCCCCGCCCCGGACGGCGGACTCAGGCTGCACACCGGCGACTTCGGCCACGTCGACGAGGACGGCTTCCTGTACTACGAGGGCCGCCGCGACGACATGTTCAAGCACAAGGGCGTGCGCATGAGCACCACCGAGATCGAGAGCGCCGCCACCGACATCCCCGGCGTCCGCGCCGCCGCCGTCCTGCCGCCCGCCGAAGGCCGCGCCCTCGCGGTGTTCGCCGAGGGCGACATCGACCCGCACGCCCTGCTCAAGGAGCTGTCGCTGCGGCTGGAGCCCGCCAAGGTGCCCGGCGTGAGCCGCGTCGTCGACGAGCTGCCGCTGACCCCGCACGGCAAGCACGACCGCAAGCAGCTCGCCCGCCTCCTGGAAGGAACCACTCCGTGACCGGCCCCACCGAACTCGCCGAGCGCTTCGGTACCCCGTCCTACGTCTACGACCTGGACCGGGTGGCGGCGGCCCGCGACGACCTGTTCGCCGCGCTGCCCGACGAGGTCGAGGTGTTCTACGCCGCCAAGGCCAACCCGCACCCCGAGCTGCTGCGCGAACTGCGCGCCGGCGGCCCCCGCGGCTGCCGCGCCGAGATCAGCTCCGTCGGCGAACTCGACGCCGCCCTGCAGGCCGGCTTCCCCGGCGACCGGATCCTCTACACCGGACCCGGCAAGACCACCGAGGAACTGACCGAGGCGCTGACCCGCGGCGTGCGCCTGTTCTCCACGGAGTCGTACGGCGACCTGCGCCGCGTCGGCGAGACCGCGCTCAAGCTCGGCCTCACCGCCGAGTGCCTGATCCGGGTCAACAACGCCACCGGCGCGGCCGCCACCGGCATCCGCATGACCGGCGTGCCCTCGCAGTTCGGCTTCGACAGCGAGACCCTGCCCGGCCTCGCCGCCGAACTGCGCGAGGTGCCCGGCACCACCATCGCCGGGCTGCACTTCTTCCCGCTGAGCAACGCCAAGGACGAGGCGAGCCTCATCGCCGAGTTCCGCCACACCGTCGTCACCGCCGCCGCCCTCCAGGACGCCCTCGGCGTCACCTTCCGCCTCCTCGACATCGGCGGCGGGTTCGCCGCGCCGTACGGCGTGCAGGGGGAGCGGCCGGTCTACGGCGAGCTGCGCGACGCCCTGACCCGGACGCTGGACGAGCACTTCCCCGGCTGGCGCGAGGGCGCCCCGAGGATCGCCTGCGAGTCCGGCCGTTATCTGGTCGCCGACAGCGGCACGCTGCTCACCTCCGTCGTCAACGTCAAGGACAGCCGCGACCAGCGCTATGTCGTCCTCGACGCCGGCATCAACACCTTCGGCGGCATGTCCGGCCTCGGCCGCATCCTGCCCGTGTCCGTCGAACCGCACGAGTCCGTCGGCGTGGACGGCACCCCCGCGAGCCTCGCCGGGCCCCTGTGCACCCCGGGCGACCTGCTCGGCCGAAACGTTCCGCTCGCCGACCCGGCACCGGACGACCTGCTCCGCCTGCCCAACACCGGCGCCTACGGCCCCACGGCCAGCCTGCTCATGTTCCTCGGCAGGCCCGCCCCCGCCGAGATCGTCGTACGCGGCGACGAGCTCGTCTCCGTCTCCCGCATCCAGCACACCCGCACATTCGAACCCCTCACCCACGGACAGGCCCTGTGATGAGCCCCTACCCGATGACCCCCACCCCCGGCGACCAGCCCGTGCTCGTGGCCGGCGGCATCTCCGACTCCCACACCTGGAACCTCGTCTACCTCCAGCTCCTCCTGGAGGAGCACGGGCACCGCGTGGTCAACCTCGGCCCCTGCGTCCCCGAGGACCTGCTCATCGCCGAGGCCCTGGCCCAGCGGCCCCTGCTCATCGTGGTCAGCAGCGTCAACGGCCACGGCTACCACGACGGCATGCGCACGGTCACCCGGCTGCGCGAGCACCCCGAACTCGACCAGGTGCCCGCCGTCATCGGCGGCAAGCTCGGCATCGCGGGACCCTGCGGCGACGAGGAGGTGGCCGCGCTGCGCGCCGCCGGCTACGACGCGGTGTTCGACGACAGCGCCGAGGGCGTCGCCGCCTTCCGGCAGATGCTCGACGCGCTGTCCCAGCGGGCCCTGGTGTGACCGGCGTCGGGTTCGGCGCGTTCGTGCGCCGGGCTCACGACGCCGGCCGCCTGGTGGTCCAGCCCCGGATGGGGATGAGCGGCCCGGACCGGATGCGGGCCGGGCTGCTCGCCACCCGGAGCGCCTCGGCGACCACCGTCGGCACGATCACCCTGGACAGCTACACCCGGGTCGGCGACCTGGAGTCGGCCAAACTGGCCGTCCTGGAGGACGTCGCCCTCAACGGCTACCCGATCGTGAGCCACGAGAAGGCCACCACCCTGCAGGTGCTCGACGGAATCCACGGCCCTGGCTTCCCGGTGCAGGTCCGGCACGGCTCGGCCGCGCCGCAGGACATCTTCCGGGCGTTGATGGCCGTCGGGCTCGACGCCTCCGAGGGCGGCCCGGTCTCCTACTGCCTGCCCTACGGCCGGGTCCCGCTGCGCGAGTCCGTCACGCACTGGGCCGCCTCCTGCGAACTGCTCGCCACCCTGCGCGCGTCGGGCGCCGAACCGCATCTGGAGACCTTCGGCGGCTGCGTCCTCGGCCAGCTCTGCCCGCCCAGCCTGCTCGTCGCCGTCAGCGTGCTGGAGGCGATGTTCTTCCACCGGCACGGCATCCGGAGCATTTCGCTGAGTTACGCCCAGCAGACCGACCCGCGCCAGGACGCCGAAGCGGTGGCCGCGTTGCGCGGTCTGTGCGCGCGGTTCCTGCCGGACACCGATTGGCATGTCGTCGTCTACGCCTACATGGGCCTGTTTCCGGAAACCGAGGAAGGCGTCTACCGGCTGCTCGGGAAAGCGGCCGAACTCACCGTCGCCAGCGGTTCCGAACGGCTCATCGTGAAAACCGTCGCCGAATCCCGTCGTATTCCCACGGTCGCCGAGAACGTCGCCGCCCTCGAATACGCGGCCGCGACCGCCGCACGCACGCGGCGCGCCCCGCTGGACGGCACCGGCACCCAGACGTACGCCGAGGCATCTGCCCTGGTGAGCACGGTACTTGAACTGAACGACGACCTTGGTGCCGCGCTGCTCGAGGCGTTCACCCGAGGCCTCCTGGACGTTCCGTACTGTCTGCATCCGGACAACGCGGGATTCAGCCGGAGTTATATCGACACGGACGGCCGGCTGTGCTGGTCCGACATCGGAAAGATGCCGCTGAACGGCATCGCCGACGTACACCCGGCACAGCGCATCACCTCCGCGGATCTGCTCGACTCCCTGTCCTTTGTGCGCCGTTCGTACGACCGGCACGACCCCGAGGACGCGACAGCCCTCGAACCAGTCCGCCCCTAGGGGTGCTTAAGGGTGTGGCCTTTCGGGGGCCGTCACTACGGTGTGGAAAAAGTGAGGAAAACCGGTGTCGGCCGAAAGTGGAGATGCGTGGATGAACGGGCCCGGATCCGACTCAGCTCTGGCACGACGGCTCGCCACCGCCGTACCGTCCCAGCACCGCAGGCTGGTGACCGAACTGGTGCGCACGGCCGTGACCGAGGCGATCGAGGCGGCCCGGCCGGGCACCGTGGACTCGCTCGACCCGTCCGCCCCGTTCGCCGCGCAGGGACTCGACTCGCTCGCCGCGGTCGACCTGCACCGGCGGCTGGCCGAGCGGACGGGCCTGGAGCTGCCGGTCGCCCTCGCCTACGACTGCCCGACCGTCCACGACCTGGCCGCCCGGCTGCTCGCCGAGGTCCACGGCACGGCGGACGACCCCACCGAGCCGGCCGGTGACGGCACCGCCGACGAACCCGTCGCCGTCGTCGGCATCGGCTGCCGCTTCCCCGGCGGCATCTCCTCGCCCGCCGACCTGTGGCGGCTGCTGAGCGAGGGCGGCGAGGTGCTGTCGGGCTTCCCGCAGGACCGCGGCTGGGACCTCGACGCCCTCTACGACGAGGACCCCGAGACACCCGGCAGCTCCTACGTCCGCAGCGGCGGATTCCTCGACACCGCCACCGAGTTCGACGCTGAGTTCTTCGGCATCAGCCCGCGTGAGGCGCTCGGCATGGACCCGCAGCAGCGGCTCGTCCTGGAGACCTCCTGGCAGGCACTGGAGGACGCCGGCATCGACCCCACGGCGCTGCGCGGCACCCCGGCCGGCATGTTCTTCGGCGCCGAGGTACAGGAGTACGGGCCACGCCTGCACGACGCCCCGGACGGGCTCGACGCCTACCTGCTCGCCGGGAACGCCTCCAGCGTCATCTCCGGCCGTGTCGCCTACGTGCTGGGCGCGGAAGGGCCGGCGGTCACCGTCGACACCGCCTGCTCCGCCTCCCTGGTCGCCCTCCACCTGGCGTGCCGCTCGCTGCGCCAGGGCGAGTCCTCGCTCGCACTCGCGGGCGGCGTCGCCGTCATGGGCGGACCCGGTGTGTTCACCGCCTTCAGCCGGCAGCGGGGCCTCGCGCCCGACGGCCGGTGCAAGGCCTTCTCCGCCACGGCGGACGGCACCGGATTCGCCGAGGGCGTCGGCGTCCTCGTCCTGGAGCGGCTCAGCGACGCCCGCCGCCACGGGCACCGCGTGCTCGCCGTCGTCCGCGGCTCCGCCGTCAACCAGGACGGCGCCTCCAACGGTCTGACCGCACCCAACGGCACCTCCCAGCAGCGGCTGATCCGCCGGGCGCTCGCCGACTCCGGGCTCACCTCCGCCGACGTCGACGTGGTCGAGGCACACGGCACCGGCACCCGGCTCGGCGACCCGATCGAGGCGACCGCGCTGCTCGCCACCTACGGCCAGGGCCGTCACGCCGACGCCCCGCTGCTGCTCGGCTCCGTCAAGTCCAACCTCGGGCACACCCAGGCCGCCGCCGGTGTCGCCGGCGTGATCAAGACGATCCTCGCCATGGAGCACGGGCGGATACCGGCGACGCTGCACATCGACGCACCCACCCCGGCCGTCAACTGGTCCGCGGGGTCCGTCGAACTCGTCACCGAGCAGCGCGCGTGGCCCGAGACCGGCCGCGCCCGGCGCGCGGGCGTGTCGTCGTTCGGGGTCAGCGGGACCAACGCGCACGTCATCCTGGAACAGCCGGCACCCGAACCGGAGTCGGAGGCCGTGACGAACGGCCGGCCGGCCCTTCCCGCCGGGACACCCCTGCCCTTCGCCCTGTCCGCCCGCGGCGCGGCCGCCCTGCGGGCCCGCGCCGCCGACCTGCTGCCCCTGGTGGACGAGACGGAGCCGCTGGACCTCGCCCGCTCGCTGGCCACCACCCGGGCCGCCCTGCCCGACCGTGCCGTGCTCGTCGCCGCCGACCGCGCCGAACTGCGCGCGGCTCTCGACGAGTTGGCCTCCGGCACCGCGCCCTGGGCCGGCCGCGCCGACGGCGAACTCGGTTTCCTCTTCACCGGGCAGGGCAGCCAGCGCATCGGCATGGGCCGCGAACTCGCCGCCGCCTACCCGGTGTTCGCCGAGGCCCTGGACGACATCTGCGCCCACTTCGACCTCCAGCTCGCCCGGCCGCTGAAGGACGTGCTGTTCGCCGAGCCGGGCACCGGGGAGGACGGGCTGCTGCACCGTACCGAGTACGCGCAGCCCGCCCTGTTCGCCGTGGAAGTCGCCCTCTACCGGCTCCTGGAGAGCTGGGGCCTGACCCCGGACCAGCTCGCCGGGCACTCCGTCGGTGAGATAGCCGCCGCGCACGTGGCCGGCGTACTGACCCTCCAGGACGCCACGATCCTGACCGCCGCCCGCGGCCGGCTCATGCAGCAACTGCCCGAGGGCGGCGCCATGGTCGCCGTACGCGCCACCGAGGACGAGGTCACGCCGCTGCTCACGCCCGGCACCGGCATCGCCGCCGTCAACGGACCCGCCGCCGTCGTGGTCTCCGGCGACGCGACGGAGGTGGAGCGCATCGCCGCCGAACTCGCCGCGCGCGGCCACGACACCAAGCGCCTTCGGGTCAGCCACGCCTTCCACTCGCCGCTGATGGAACCGATGCTGGCCGAGTTCCGGCGCATCGCCCACGTCCTGGACTACGCCGAGCCGACGCTGCCGGTCGTCTCGACCGTCACCGGCGGACCCGTCACCGACGAGCTGTCCGACCCCGAGTACTGGGTGGAACACGTCCGCGCCCGGGTCCGCTTCCACGACGCCGTCCGCGCCCTCGCCGACGCCGGGGTACGGACGTTCCTGGAGATCGGCCCCGACGCGGTGCTGTCCGCCATGGGCCCGGACTGCACCGACGTACCCGACACCGCCTTCCTGCCGGTACTGCGGCGCCAGTGGCCCGAGGCACGCGAGGCCGTCGCCGCGCTCGCCGCCGCCCACGCCCGGGGCGTCCCCGTCGACTGGGAGCGGCACTTCGCCTCCCTGGGCGGCCACCGCGTCGACGTGCCCCGCTACCCCTTCCAGCGGCGCCGCTTCTGGCTGGAACAGAGCACCGCCACCGACGCCACGGGCCTCGGCCAGCTTCCCGCCGGCCACCCGCTGCTCGCGGCCGTGGTCGCCGTCGGCGCCGAGGGCGTCGTGCTCACCGGCCGGCTGTCCACCCGTACCCAGCCGTGGCTGGCCGACCACGTCATCGCCGGACAGGTGCTGTTCCCCGGCACCGCCTTCGTCGAACTCGCCCTGCGTGCCGGGGACCACGCCGGCGCGACCGCCCTGGAGGAGCTGACCCTCGGCGCCCCGCTCGTGCTGCGCGCCGACGCGGACGTCGCCGTCCAGGTCGCCGTCGGCGAACCCGACGACGCCGGCCGCCGCGCCGTCACCATCCACACCCGCGCCGACGAGGCGGCCCCCTGGACCCAGCACGCCGCGGGTGTCCTCACCGTCACCGCCCCCGTTGCCCCGGCCGACCTGAGCGTCTGGCCGCCGCGGGGCGCCGAGCCCATCGACACCGCGGGCGTGTACGCGGACCTCGCCGACCAGGGCTACGGGTACGGCCCCGCCTTCCAGGGGCTGCGTGCCGCCTGGCGGCACGGCGACGACGTCTACGCCGAGGTCGCCCTGCCCGAGGAAGCCGCCGCCGACGCGGCCGGCTTCGGCCTGCACCCGGCGCTGCTCGACGCCGCGCTGCACGCCGCCGACCTCGACAGCCCGCCGCGCCCCGAGGTGCTGGTGCCGTTCGCCTGGACCGGCGTCACCCTGCACGCCACCGGCGCCCCGGCCCTCCGCGTGAGGATCACCCGGGCCGGCGCGGACACCATCGCCCTGCACCTCGCCGACGCAACCGGCGCCCCGGTGGCCGACATCGCGGCCCTGACCTCCCGCCCCGTAGCGACGGACGAGGTGCTGTACAGCGTGCGGTGGTCGCCGTACCCTCGACCGGCGACCAACGCACCCCTGCGCACCGCCGTGCTCGCGGACTCCGTGGACGCCCTCCTCGACGGCCCCGCCCCGGACGCCGTCGTGCACCGGGTGCCCGGTCCGGCGGGCGCCGACGCCGACGCGGCACGCGCCCACGTCCACCACGTACTGGGGCTGCTGCGCACCTGGCAGGCGGACGAGCGGCTCGCCGGCACCCGGCTCGTCGTCGTCACCCCGCCCGCCAGCCCCGCCCACGCGGCCGTCCGCGGCCTCGTGCGCTCCGCCCAGGCCGAGAACCCCGGCCGTTACGTCCTCGTCGAGCACGAGACGCTGCCCTCCGACGCCGACCTGTGCCGGATCCTCGCCACCGGCGAGCCCGAACTCGCCCTCGCGGACGGCCGGTTCACGGTGCCGCGGCTGACCGCGGAGCCCGCCGGGGAAGAACCCGCCGCGGACTGGGGCACCGTCCTCGTCACCGGCGGCACCGGCGGCCTCGGCGCACTGCTCGCCCGGCACCTCGTCCGCACCCACGGCGTACGCCGTCTGGTCCTCGCCGGGCGCCGCGGCAGGGCACCCGAACTGCACGCCGAACTCACCGCGCTCGGCGCCGAGGTGACCGTGGCCGCCTGCGACGTGGGCGACCGCGAGGCACTGCGCCGCCTGCTCGACGAGCACCCCGTCGACTCCGTCGTGCACGCCGCCGGCACCGTCCGCGACGGCGTCGTGGACAGCCTCACCGACGCGATGGTGGACGAGGTCCTGCACGCCAAGGCGCTGGGCGCCTGGCACCTGCACGACCTGACCCGGGACCGCGACCTCGCCCACTTCGTGCTGTTCTCCTCCCTCGCCGCCGTCCTCGACGGCCCCGGCCAGGGCAACTACGCCGCCGCCAACGCCTACCTCGACGCCCTCGCCGAGCACCGCGCCGCCCTCGGCCTGCCGGCCACCGCGCTCGCCTGGGGCCTGTGGGCCACCGACAGCGGCATGGGCGCCGCCCTCGACGCCACGGCCCTGGAACGCATCGCGGGCTACGGCGTCCCCGGCCTGTCCGCGACCCGCTCCCTGGAGCTGTTCGACGCGGCCGTCCGCTCCCGCGCACCCCACCTGGTGCCCGTGGAGATCGACGCCACCGCCGTACGCCGCCGCCCCGACGGCATACCCCCGCTGCTGACCACCCTCGTCCGCCCGGCCGCCCGCCGGGCCACGGCGGGCACCACCACCACGGTGACGGCGGACGCGCAGCTCACCGCGCTGCCCGCCGCCGACCGCGACCGCGCCCTGCTGGACCTGGTGCGCACCGAAGTGGCCTCCGTGCTCCGGCACGACGGGCCGTCCGCCATCGACCCCGGCCGCGCCTTCACCGACCTCGGCTTCGACTCACTGGCCGCCGTGGAGCTGCGCAACCGGCTCAACGCGACCACCGGGCTGCGGCTGCCCGCCACCCTCGTCTTCGACCACCCCACCTCCCGCGCCCTCGCCGGCCACATCCGCGACACGCTCTTCGGCACCGGTCCGCAGGAGACCTCCGCACCCGGCATCCGCTCCGCGACGGACGACGACGACCCGATCGTCATCGTCGGCATGAGCTGCCGCTACCCCGGCGACGTCCGCTCCCCTGAGGACCTGTGGCGGCTCGTCGCCGACGGCGTCGACGCGGTCGGCGGCTTCCCGGCGGACCGCGGCTGGGACACCGACGCCCTGTACGACCCGGAGCCGGGCACCCCCGGCCGCACCTACACCCGCGAGGGCGCCTTCCTCTACGACGCGGCCGAGTTCGACGCCGGCTTCTTCGGCATCAGCCCCCGAGAGGCCACCGCCATGGACCCGCAGCAGCGGCTTCTGCTGGAGGTCTCCTGGGAGGCGCTGGAGCGCTCCGCCATCGATCCGCACCGGCTGCGCGGCTCCCGCACCGGAGTGTTCGCGGGCGTCATGTACCACGACTACGGCACCTGGCTGGCCGAGGTGCCCGAGGACCTCGCCGCCTACCTCGGCAACGGCAGCCTCGGCAGCGTCGTCTCCGGCCGGGTCGCCTACGCCCTCGGCCTGGAGGGGCCGGCCGTCACCGTCGACACCGCCTGCTCCTCCTCGCTGGTCACCCTCCATCTGGCGGCCCAGGCGCTGCGGCAGGGCGAGTGCGATCTCGCCCTGGTCGGCGGCGTCACCGTCATGTCGACGCCGGATACCTTCGTCGACTTCGCCCGGCAGCGCGGGCTGGCCGCCGACGGCCGCTGCAAGTCCTTCGCCGCCGCGGCCGACGGCACCGGCTGGGGCGAGGGCGCCGGCATGATCGTCGTGGAGCGGCTGTCGGACGCACGCCGCAACGGCCATCGGGTGCTGGCCGTCGTCCGCGGCTCCGCCGTCAACTCCGACGGCGCCTCCAACGGCCTGACCGCCCCCAACGGCCCCTCCCAGCAGCGGGTCATCCGTGCCGCGCTGGCCGCAGCCGGGCTCGCCCCCGCCGACGTCGACGCCGTCGAGGCGCACGGCACGGGCACGACGCTGGGCGACCCGATCGAGGCACAGGCGCTGCTCGCCACCTACGGCACCGAGCACACCGAGGACAGCCCGCTGTGGCTCGGCTCCGTCAAATCCAACATGGGGCACACCCAGGCCGCCGCCGGGGTCGCCGGCATCATCAAAATGGTCATGGCGATGCGCAACGCGGTGCTGCCCAAGACCCTGCACGTCGACGCGCCCTCCCACCAGGTCGACTGGAGCGCCGGCGCCGTGGCACTGCTCACCGAGCAGCGCCCCTGGCAGACGCCGGGCCGGCCGCGCCGCGCCGGTGTGTCCTCGTTCGGGATCAGCGGCACCAACGCCCATGTGATCCTCGAGGAGTTCATCGAGCCCGAGTCTTCGCAGGCCGACCCCGCCACCGCCCCGCCGGTGCTCGCCCTCCCCCTCTCCGCCCGCTCGCCCGAGGCGCTGCGCGGCCAGGCCCGGCGCCTGCTGGAGCTGACCGGCACCGCCCCCGCCGACCTCGGCCTCGCCCTCGCCACCACCCGCGGCACCCACCCCCACCGCGCCGTACTCCTCGCGACCGGCGACGACCAGGCCGCCACCGCGCTGGACGCCCTGGCCCGCGGCACCGACGCACCGGGCCTGCTCGTCACCGGCTCCGCCACCGACGGCACCCTGGCCTACCTGTTCTCCGGTCAGGGCGCCCAGCGACCCGGCATGGGCCGCGACTGGTACGACGCCTTCCCCCTCTACGCCGAGCACTTCGACCGGGCCGCCGCGCTCTTCGACAAGCACCTCGAACGCCCCCTCGCCGAGGTCGTGTTCGGCGACGACGCCCAGACGCTGGAGCAGACCGCCTACACCCAGGCCGCGCTCTTCACCACGCAGGTCGCCCTCTACCGGCAGCTGGAGGCCTTCGGGCTGCGCCCCGACTGGCTGGCCGGCCACTCCGTGGGCGAGTTCGCCGCCGCGCACGTCGCGGGAGTCTGGTCGCTGCAGGACGCCGTGAGCGCGGTCGCCGCCCGCGGCCGGCTCATGCAGGCACTGCCCGAGGGCGGCGCGATGATCGCCCTACAGGCGTCGGAGGAGGAGGTCGCAGCGCTGGTGGACGGGCGGCGGTGCGGGATCGCCGCCGTCAACGGCCCGCGTGCCGTGGTCGTCTCCGGCGACGAGGACGCCGTCACCGAGGTCGCCGCGCACGTCACGACCACCCGCAGGCTGCGCGTGTCGCACGCCTTCCACTCGCCCCGCATGGAACCCATGCTGGCCGCGTTCCGGGAGGTCATGACGGGCATCGTGGCGACGGAACCGACCGTGCCCATCGTCTCCACCCTCACCGGCGCCCCCGCCACCGCCGCCGAACTCGGCTCCGCCGACTACTGGGTACGGCACGTGCGGGAGACCGTACGCTTCGCCGACGCCGTCACCACCCTGGCCGCGAAGGGCGCCGACACCTTCCTCGAACTCGGTGCCGCGCCCGTGCTCACGGCCATGGGCCCCGACTGCCTGCCGGACGCCGAGGACACCGCCTTCGTCTCCACCGCCCGCAAGGACACCGCTCAACTGCCGGGCCTGCTCGGCGCGTTGGCCGCGGTCCACGCGCGAGGCTCGGACGTCGACTGGGCGGTGCTGTACGACACGTACCAGGGACGCTGTGTCGACCTGCCCACCTACGCCTTCGACCGCCACCGGTACTGGCTGCCCACCTCCGCGGTCAGCGCCGGTGACGCCGCCGGGCACGGCCTGGCCGCCGTCGACCATCCGCTGGTCAGCGCCCGCCTGGACCTGCCCGGCGACGCCGGTCTGCTGCTCACCGGCCGGATCTCCACCGCCACCCACCCGGTCCTCGCCGAACACGCCGTGCTGGGCACGGTCCTGGTCCCCGGTGCCGCCCTGGTCGACCTCGCCCTGCACGCCGGACACCTCACCGGACGTCCCGTCGTGGAGGAGCTGACCCTCCAGGCCCCGCTGGTGCTGCCCGCGGACACCGCCGTACGCCTCCAGGTCGCCGCCGGCCCCGACGGCACCCTCGAGATCCACTCACGCGCCGAGAACGCCCCGGCGGACGAGGGCTGGACGCGGCACGCCACCGGCACCCTCACCGGCCCCGCCACCGCGCCCCCGGCCGCGCCCGGCGCCTGGCCGCCGCCCGGTGCCACCCCGCTCGACGTCACGGATCTGTACCCGCGCCTGCACGCCGAGGGCTACGACTACGGCCCCGTCTTCCGCGGCGTACAGGCCGCCTGGCGGCACGGCGACACCCTCCTCGCCGAACTCGAACTGCCCGCAGACACACGGCAGGACGCCGCCCGGCACGCCCTGCACCCGGCGCTGCTGGACTCCGCCCTGCACGTCACGTCCCTGCTGGACGACGCGGCCGAGCACAGCGAGGGCATCGCCCTGCCCTTCGCCTGGACCGGAGTCAGCCTGCACGCCCAGGGCTCCCGCACCGCACGGGTCCGCGTCGCCCCCGGGCCCGACGGCACCCGCATCGAACTGACCGACACCGAGGGCCGGCCGCTGGCCACCGTCGAGTCGTACGTCACCCGCCCCGTCACCGCCGACCGGCTCGCCCGGCAGCAGCGCCACCTGTACGCCGTCACCCACGAACCGCTGCCCGAGGCCGCCGGCCGCCCCGACCGCCGTACCTGGGCTGTCCTCGGCGCCGACGACCTGGGCCTCGGCGCCCCGCCGTACGCCGACCTGGACGCGCTCGGCGCCACCGTGCCCGACGTGGTGATCCTGCCGGTCACCGCCCCGCGCGCCGAGGGCGAGGAACTGCCCGGTGCCGTACGGGCCGCGCTGGGCCGCACCCTGGAGACCCTGCGGGCGTGGTCGGCCGACGACCGGTACGCCGACTCGGCGCTCGTCGTCCTCGGCGGAGGCAGCCTCGCCGACGCCGCCGTCCACGGGCTCGTGCGGGCCGCACAGGCCGAGGACCCCGGCCGCATCCTCCTCGTCACGCGGGCCGGGTCCGAGGGCCCCGTACCGGACCGTTCCGCGCTGGCCGCCCTGCTCGACTCCGGGGAGCCGGAGGTGCGCTGGCAGGACGGCCGGGCGCACGCCCCGCGCCTGGTCCGCTCCGAGGAGCCCGGATCCGCCGGGCCCGAGCGCCCGTGGGGCACGGTCCTCGTCACCGGCGGCACCGGCGGACTCGGCGCCCTGGTCGCCCGCCACCTGGTCGAGCGGCACGGTGTGACCCGCCTGGTGCTCACGAGCCGCCGTGGACCCGGGGCACCCGGCTCCGCTCAACTGCAGGTGGATCTCATGCGGCGGGGAGCCGAGGCCGAGATCGTCGCCTGCGACGTGTCCGACCGCGCCGCACTCGCCGCCCTGCTCGCCGCGCACCCCGTCGACAGCGTCGTGCACACCGCGGGCGTCCTGGACGACGGCCTGGTCGCCTCGCTGACCCCGAAGCGGCTGGACACCGTGCTGCGGCCCAAGGCGGACGCCGCCTGGCACCTGCACGAACTGACCCGGGAGCGGGAGTTGTCGCACTTCGTGCTGTTCTCCTCGGCCGCGGGCACCATCGACGCCTCCGGCCAGGGCAACTACGCCGCCGCCAACGTCTTCCTCGACGCCCTGGCCGCGCACCGCGCCTCCCTCGGTCTGCCCGCCACGGCCCTCGCCTGGGGGCTGTGGTCCGGCGGCGGCATGGGCGCCGCCCTCGACGCGGCCGAGGTCCAGCGCATCGAACGCTCCGGCATCGGCGCGCTCGAACCGGACGAGGGGCTCCAGCTGTTCGACGCCGCCGTGGCCGCCGGCAGCCCCGCCCTGGTGCCCGTACGGCTGGACACCGCGGCCCTGCGCCGACGCGGCGACGACGTACCGGCCGTACTGCGCACCCTGGCCGGCGTCGCCGTCCGCACCGAGCGCGACGACCGGGCCCGCACCCTGGGCGAGCGGCTGGCCGAACTGCCGGCCGCCGACCACGAGCACACCGTGCTGGAAGCGGTCCGCACCGAGGTCGCCGCCGTCCTCGGCCACGCCGGTCCCGCCGCCGTGGAGCCGCGTCGCGCCTTCACCGAGCTGGGCTTCGACTCGCTCGCCGCCGTCGAACTGCGCAACCGGCTCAACACCGTCAGCGGACTGCGCCTGCCGTCCACGCTGATCTTCGATTACGCCACCCCGGCGGCGCTCGCCGGCCACCTCCTGGAACGGCTCCTGCCGGACACCGAGGAACCCGAGCCCGGTGCGGAGCAGCACGGTGAGGACGAGGTGCGGGCGCTGATCTCCCGCATCCCCGTCGCCCGCATCCGGGAAGCCGGTCTCCTCGACAGTCTGCTGAAGCTGTCCGAGCCGGGCGCCGAGCCCGCCCCCGCCGACCCGGCTCTGGACATCAAGTCCATGGCCGTGGCCGACCTGGTGCGTGCCGCTCTCGACCGCAGCAGCACCCACTGAACCCCGTCCCGGGGCCGGACGACGCGCCGCGTCCGGCCCCGGGCCACCCCGTCACCAGCGCCGCCGAGCCAGCAGGGAGCGACACCGACCGTGGACACATCCGTCGAGCAGATCGTCGAGGCGCTGCGCGAGTCATTGCTCGAGAACGAGCGGCTGCGCCAGCAGAACGCCCAGATCACCGAGGCGGCGCAGGAGCCCGTCGCGATCGTCGCCATGAGCTGCCGCTACCCCGGCGGCGTCAGCACGCCCGAACAGCTGTGGCACCTGGTCGACGCGGGCACCGACGCCGTGGGCGACTTCCCCGCGGACCGCGGCTGGGACGTCGAGGGCATCTACGACCCCGATCCGGACGCCCCCGGCAAGACCCATGTGCGCGAGGGCGGCTTCCTCTACGACGCGCCGCAGTTCGACCCCGGCTTCTTCGGCATCAGCCCGCGCGAGGCCATCGCCATGGACCCGCAGCAGCGACTGCTGCTGGAGACCGCCTGGGAGACGTTCGAACGCGCCGGCATCGACCCGCACACCCTGCGCGGCAGCCGTACCGGCATCTACGCGGGCGTCATGTACCACGACTACGGCAGCTGGCTCACCGACGTGCCGGAGGGCGTCGAAGGCTACCTCGGCAACGGCAACCTGGGCAGCGTCGCCTCCGGCCGCGTCTCCTACCTCCTCGGCCTGGAAGGGCCCGCCGTCACCGTCGACACCGCCTGCTCCTCCTCGCTCGTCGCCCTCCACCTCGCCGTGCAGGCGCTGCGCACCGGCGAGTGCGGCCTGGCCCTCGCGGGCGGTGTGACCGTGATGTCCACCCCCGACACCTTCATCGACTTCTCCCGCCAGCGGGGCCTCGCCGAGGACGGCCGCTGCAAGTCCTTCGCCGAGGGCGCGGACGGCACCGGCTGGGGCGAGGGCGCCGGCCTGATCCTGCTGGAACGGCTCTCCGACGCCCGGCGCAACGGACACCGCGTGCTGGCCGTGGTGCGCGGCACCGCCGTCAACCAGGACGGCGCCTCCAACGGCCTCACCGCCCCCAACGGCCCCTCCCAGCAGCGCGTCATCCGCGCCGCCCTCGCCAACGCCCGCCTGGAACCCCGCCAGGTGCACGCCGTCGAGGCGCACGGCACCGGCACCCCGCTCGGCGACCCGATCGAGGCACAGGCCCTGCTGGCCACCTACGGCCAGGACCGTGAGGTGCCCTTGTGGCTGGGGTCGGTCAAGTCCAACATCGGGCACACCCAGGCCGCCGCCGGTGTCGCCGGCGTCATCAAGATGGTGATGGCCATGCGGCACGGCCGACTGCCCAAGACCCTGTACGCCGAACGCCCCACCTCCCAGGTCGACTGGGAGGCCGGCGCCGTCGAACTGCTCAGCGAGGCCCGCGACTGGCCGACAGAGGCGGGCGAGCCCCGCCGCGCCGCCGTCTCGTCCTTCGGGATCAGCGGCACCAACGCCCACGTCATCGTCGAGGCCGCTCCCGAGGCAGAGGCCCGCGCGGAGGAGCCCTCCTGGACCGGCCCCCTCCCTCTGGTGCTGTCCGGCAAGGACGACCAGGGCCTCGCCGCCCAGGCCCGCCTCCTCCTCGACCACCTCACCACCGGCACCGACCCCGTCCCCGACATCGCCCACACGCTCGCCACCGGGCGCGCCGCGCTGGCCGAGCGGGCGGTCGTCACCGGCACCGACCTGCCCGCCCTCACCGCGGGCCTGACCGCACTCGCCGAGGGCGGCACCGCGCCGAACGCGGTGCGCGGCCGGCCGGCGGGGGAGTCCCGGATCGTCTTCGTCTTCCCCGGCCAGGGCTCGCAGTGGGCCGGCATGGCCGCCGATCTGCTCGACACCTCACCGGTGTTCGCCGCCACCATGGCCGACTGCGCCGCAGCCCTCGCGCCCGTCACCGACTGGGACCTCATCGAGACCGTACGGGCGCGACAGCCGCTGGAGCTGGTGGACGTCGTCCAGCCCGTGCTGTGGGCGATCATGGTGTCGCTCGCCGAGGTGTGGCGCGCCCACGGTGTCCGGCCCGCCGCGGTCGTCGGCCACTCCCAGGGCGAGATCGCCGCCGCCTGTGTGGCCGGCGCGCTCTCCCTCGTCGACGGCGCCCGCGTCGTGGCCCTGCGCAGCCAGGCGATCGCCCGTGAACTCTCCGGCCGCGGCGGCATGATGTCGGTGGCCCTGCCCGAGGCCCGGGTGCGCGAGCTCGTCGCCCGCTACGACGGCCGTATCGCGGTCGCCGCCGTCAACGGCGCCGCCTCCGTGGTGCTGTCCGGCGACGCCGACGCCCTCGACGAACTCCGCGAGACGATCGTGGCCGACGGCGACCGGGCCAAGCGGCTCCCGGTGGACTACGCCTCGCACTCCGCGCACGTCGAGTCGATCCGCGAGCAACTGCTCGCCGACCTTGCGGGCGTCAGGGCCCGGCCCGCCGAGGTGCCGTTCTACTCCACCGTCACCGGCGCCCGGATCGACACCACCGGCCTGGACGCCGGCTACTGGTACACCAACCTGCGGCAGAGCGTGCTGTTCGAGCCGACCACGCGCACCCTGCTCGACGCCGGGTACGGCGTGTTCGTCGAATGCAGCCCGCATCCCGTGCTGCTGCACAGCATCGAGGAGACCGCCGACGCCGCGGGCGCCGACATCACCGGCCTCGGCTCGCTGCAGCGCGACAACGGCGGCCCCGAGCGCGTCCTGGCCGCCCTGGGCGAGGCCTTCGTCGCCGGTGTGTCCGTCGCCTGGCCGGCCGTGTTCAGCGGCATGCCGGTACGCTCCGCCGACCTGCCCACCTACGCCTTCCAGCGCGAGCGCTACTGGCTCGGCCGCTCCACCGGCACCGGCGACGTCACCGCCGCCGGACTGCAGACCACCGGCCATCCGCTGCTGGGCGCCGCCGTCCCGCTCGCCGAGGGCGGCACCCTCTTCACCGGTCGCCTCTCCACCACGGCCGCACCCTGGCTGGCCGACCACGCCGTGTCCGGCACCACCCTGCTGCCCGGCACCGCCCTCGTCGAGCTGGCGCTCGGCGCCGGCCACGACCTCGGGTGCGGGCACCTCGCCGAACTCACCCTCCAGGCACCGCTGATCCTGCCCGACCGGGGCGCGCTCCAGCTGCAACTGCAGGTGGCCGCCGCCGACGACTCCGGGCACCGCGCGCTGACCGTCCGCTCCCGCCCCGAGGGCGCCGACGACACCGCCTGGACCCAGCACGCCGCCGGCCTGCTCGCCCCGCAGACCACCGCGCCCGCCTTCGACCTCACGGCCTGGCCGCCGCAGGGCGCCGAGCCCGTCCCCGTCGAGGACGCCTACGCCCACCTGGCCGGCCTCGGCTACGACTACGGGCCCGCCTTCCAGGGACTGCGCGCGGTGTGGCGGCGCGGCGACGAGACCTTCGCCGAGGTCGAACTGCCCGTCGACGCGGAGGGTTTCGCCCTGCACCCGGCCCTGTTCGACGCCGCCCTGCACGCCGACGGCCTCGGCAGCGACGGCACCGACGGCCAGGACAGCGCCCGGCTGCCCTTCGCCTGGACCGGGGTCTCGCTCCACGCGGCCGGAGCCACCGCCCTGCGGGTCCGGCTGCACGGCGGCGAGACGCTCTCCCTCCAGCTCGCCGATCCCACGGGCGACCCGGTCGCCGAGGTCGAGGCGCTGGTCTCCCGGCCCGTCGACCCGGCCGCGCTCGCGTTGACCACGCGCACGGACGACCTGTACCGCCTGGACTGGCCGGCGCTGCCCGTGCCCGACGCGCCCGCGCCCGAGTACGCCGTCCTCGACGAACGAGGCCTGGCCGCGCTGGACTCGGTGCCCGCGTGGGTGGTGCTGCCGGCCGGAGACGACGACCCGGTCACCGGCTCCCGCCGGGCGAGCGAGCGGGTCCTGGCCGCCGTACAGGACTGGCTGGCCGACGAACGCACCGCAGCGGCACGGCTGTTGGTGCTCACCGAGGGCGCTGTGGCGGTGGGCTCGCAGGACGTCACCGACCTGGCGGGCGCCGCCGTGTGGGGCCTGGTGCGGGCCGCGCAGGGCGAGCACCCCGGACGGTTCGTCCTCGTGGACCGCGCCGGCGACGACGTGGCCGCCGCGGTGGCCGCCGCCGAGGCGAGCGGTGAGCCCCAACTCGCGCTGCGCGACGGCGCGGTGCGTGTGCCCCGGCTCGGCCGCGCCACCCCGCGAGGGCAGGCGCCGGCCTTCGACCCGGACGGCACCGTGCTCATCACCGGCGGCACCGGCGTCCTCGGCGCCCTGGTCGCCCGGCACCTGGTCGCCGGGCACGGAGTGCGCCGCCTGGTGCTGGCCGGGCGCAGCGGCACCGCGGCCGAGGACTTCGCCGACCTGGACGCGGAGATCGTCGTGGCCCGCTGCGACGCCGCCGAGCGTGAGCAACTGGCCCGGCTCATCGCGGAGTTGCCGTCCGCCCACCCGCTGACTGCCGTGATCCACCTCGCCGGCGTCCTCGACGACGGACTCGTGACCGACCAGACGCCCGAGCGCCTGGACGCCGTACTGCGCCCCAAGGCCGACGCCGCCTGGCATCTGCACGAGCTGACCCGCGACCTCGACCTCGCCGCGTTCGTGCTGTTCTCCTCCGCCGCCGGCACGGTCGACGGCGCCGGGCAGTCCGGCTACGCCGCCGCCAACGCCTTCCTCGACGCGCTGGCCGCCCACCGCAGGCACCACGGCCTGCCCGCGCACTCGCTGGCCTGGGGCTTCTGGGAGCAGCGCACCGGACTGACCGCCCACCTCACCGACACCGACGTAGAACGCATGACGCGCGCCGGGGTCCGTCCCCTCCCCACCGAGGAGGGCCTGCGCCTGCTCGACGCCGCTCTGGCCGCCGAGGAGCCGCTGCTGCTCCCGGTCGGCCTGGACCTGGCCGTCCTGCGCCGCGCCACCGAGGTCCCGGCCGTGCTGCGCGCGCTGGTGCCCGCACGCACCCGCCGCACCGCGGCCTCCCGCAACGACGCCTCGTCCCTCGCCGACCGGCTGGCCGCCCTCGGCCCCGCCGAACGCGAGGCGGCGCTGCTGGAGTTGGTCCGCACCCACGTGGCCGCCGTACTCGGGCACGGCAGTGACATGACGCTCGATCCGCGCCGCTCGTTCCGCGAAGTGGGCTTCGACTCGCTGACCGCCGTGGAACTGCGCAACCGCCTCGGCAACGCGGTCGGCCTGCGCCTGCCCGCCACCCTCGTCTTCGACTACCCCGACACGGGGGCACTCGTGGGGTACCTGAGGACGGAACTCTTCGGCGCACAGGCCGAGACCGCCGCCGAGGTCGCGGTGCGGGAAGTCAGGGACGCGGACGAGCCGGTCGCCATCATCGCCATGGCCTGCCGCTACCCCGGCGACGTCAGCACGCCCGAGGAACTGTGGGGGCTGCTGGCCGACGGCGCGGACGGCATCGGCGCGTTCCCCGCCGACCGGGGCTGGGACCTGGCCGCCCTGTACGACCCGGAGCCGGGCAAGGCCGGACACTGCAGCACCCGGGCGGGCGGATTCCTGTACGACGCCGCCGACTTCGACCCCGACTTCTTCGGCATCGGCCCGCGCGAGGCCCTGGCCATGGACCCGCAGCAACGGCTGCTCCTGGAGACGTCCTGGGAGGCGCTGGAGCGGGCCGGTATCGACCCGCACTCCGTGCGCGGCAGCCGTACCGGCGTCTTCGCGGGCGTCATGTACCACGACTACGGCAGCCGGTTGCACCACGTCCCCGAGTCCGTGCGCGACTACCTCGGCAACGGCAGCCTCGGCAGCGTGGCCTCCGGCCGGGTCGCCTACGCCCTGGGCCTGGAGGGCCCGACCCTCACCGTCGACACGGCGTGCTCGTCGTCCCTGGTGGCGTTGCACCTGGCTACCCAGGCCCTGCGCCAGGGCGAGTGCGGCCTCGCGCTGGCCGGCGGTGTGTCCGTGATGTCGACCGTCGACACGTTCGTGGACTTCAGCAGGCAGCGCAACCTCGCCGACGACGGTCACGCCAAGTCCTTCGCCGACGGCGCGGACGGCACGGCCCTGTCCGAGGGCGCCGGCATGCTCGTCCTGGAGCGGTTGTCGGACGCGCGGGCCAACGGGCGGGGTTCCGCCGTCAACCAGGACGGTGCGTCCAACGGGCTGACGGCGCCGAACGGTCCCTCGCAGCAGCGGGTGATCCGGCAGGCACTCGCGGCGGCCGGTCTGTCCGCCGCGGACGTGGACGCGGTGGAGGCGCACGGTACGGGTACGACGCTGGGCGACCCGATCGAGGCGCAGGCGCTTCTCGCCACATACGGCCAAGAGCGTGCCGTGCCGCTGTGGCTGGGGTCGGTCAAGTCCAACATCGGGCACACCCAGGCCGCTGCCGGTGTCGCGGGCGTCATCAAGATGGTGATGGCGATGCGCGAGGGCGTGCTGCCGAGGACCCTGCACGTGGACGCGCCGTCCACGAAGGTCGACTGGGACGCCGGCAACGTGCGCCTGCTGACCGAGGAACAGGCCTGGCCGGCGACGGACCGCCCGCGCCGGGCCGGTGTGTCCTCCTTCGGCATCAGCGGTACCAACGTGCACACGATCATCGAGGAGGCACCGGCCGAAGAGCGCGTACCCGGGACGGAACCGGCACCGGCCCCGCTGCTGCCCCTCGTGCTCTCCGGCGCCACCCCCGAGGCACTGGCCGCCCAGGCCGCACGGCTGCGCGCGGTCGCCGACCGGTCCCTGCCCGACCTCGCCCGCTCCCTGGCCACCGGCCGCGCCGCGCTCACCCACCGGGGCGCGGTCGTCGCCCGTGACCGGGACGAACTCCTGGCCGGACTCACCGCGCTGGCCGACGGCACCGCCGCCGACACCGTGGTCCGGGGCCGGTCCGCGGGCGGCAAGGCCGCCTTCCTCTTCACCGGACAGGGCGCCCAGCGCGTGGGCATGGGTCGTGAGATGTACGCAGCCCACCCCGCCTTCCGGGAGGCCCTCGACGAGGTCTGCCAGGCGCTCGACGCCCACCTCGACCGCCCGCTGCGGGACGTGATGTGGGCCGAGCCGGGCACCGAGGAGGCCGGCCTGCTGGACCACACCCAGTACACGCAGAGCGCGCTGTTCGCCGTGGAAGTGGCCCTCAGCCGGCTGCTGGAGTCCCACGGCGTCCGCCCGGACTGGCTGGCCGGCCACTCCATCGGCGAACTCACGGCCGCGCACGTCGCCGGAGTCTGGGACCTGGCGGACGCCGCCCGGCTGGTCGCCGCGCGCGGCCGGCTGATGCAGGCGCTGCCCACCGGGGGCGCGATGCTCGCCGTCGACGCCACCGAGGCCGAGGTGCTGCCCCACCTCGGACCCGAGGTGTCCGTCGCCGCGGTCAACGGGCCCCGCGCCGTGGTCGTCTCCGGCACCGAGGCCGCGGTGGACGCCGTCGCCGAGGCCTTCTCCGACCGCCGCACCAAGCGGCTGCGGGTCAGCCACGCCTTCCACTCCCCGCTGATGGACCCGATGCTGGCGGAGTTCGAGAAGACCGCCCGAGAACTGCGGTACGCGCCGCCGAAGATTCCCGTCGTCTCCAACGTGACCGGAGCGCGCGCCGGCGAGGACGAGCTGTGCGACCCCGAGTACTGGGTCCGGCACGTCCGTGAGGCCGTCCGCTTCGGCGACGGCGTCCGCACGCTGGAGGCCGACGGAGTGCGGACCTTCCTCGAACTCGGCCCCGACGCCGTCCTGTCGGCCATGGGCGCGCACGCCGTCGCCGACGCCGAACGGTCGGCGTTCGTCCCGGCGCTGCGCCGCGACCGCGACGAGGAACAGACCTTCGCGGCCCTGCTCGGCACCGCCCACGTGCGCGGCCTGTCCGTCGACTGGCAGCGGGCGTTCGCCGGCACCGACGCCCGCCGCACCGACCTGCCGACCTACGCCTTCCAGCGCCGGCGGCTGTGGCTGGACGACGCGCCCGGCGCGGCCGGTGACGCGGGCGGTCTGGGCCAGGCACCGGCCGGGCACCCGATGCTCGGCGCCGCCCTGGAGCTGGCCGGTGACGACCGGGTGGCCCTGACCGGCCGGCTGTCGCTGGTCACCCACCCGTGGCTCGCCGACCACGCCGTGGCGGGCGTCGTCCTCGTCCCGGGCAGCGCCTTCGTCGAACTGGCCGTCCAGGCCGGCGACCGCACGCACTGCCCGCGGGTGGAGGAACTCACCCTGGAACGCCCCCTGGTCCTGCCCGAGCACGGCGCCGTTCACCTTCAGGTGGCCGCCGCGGCCCCCGACGGCGACGGCCGCCGCCAGCTCACCGTGCACGCCCGCCCGGAGGGCGCGGACGGCGAGTGGACCCGGCACGCCGCCGGCGTCCTCGCCCCGCGCACCGCACCCGAACCGGCCGCCGAGACCGCCTGGCCGCCCGCCGGCGCCGTACCCGTGGACGTCACCGGCACCTACGACCACCTCGCCGAACAGGGCTACCACTACGGGCCGTTGTTCCGCTGCCTGCGTGGTGCCTGGCGGCTCGGTGAGGAGGTCTGCGCCGAACTCGCCCTGCCCGACGCCGACGCGGCCGACGGCTTCGGACTGCACCCGGCGCTGCTCGACTCCACCCTGCACGCCATCGACCTGCTCGACGGCCAGGACCCGACCGTGATGACCCTGCCCTTCTCCTGGGAGGGCGTCACCCTGTTCGCCACCGGTGCCACCGCGGTGCGACTGCGCCTGACCCCGCACGGCACCGACCACATGACCCTGCGCCTGTACGACGGCGCGGGGGCACCCGTCGCCGAGGTGACCTCGCTGCGCGTCCGCCAGGTCACCGCCGAGCAGCTGAACGCGGCCACTCCCGCGCCCGGTGACCTGTTCCGGGTGGGCTGGACCGCGCTGCCGGTCACCGCCGACGGCTCCGCGCCCACGCCCCGCACCCTCACCGTGACCGCGGACAGCGACCCCGGCGCCGAGCTGCCGATCCTGGCCCGCCGGACCGCCGTAGCAGCCCTCACCGCACTGCGCCGGCACCTCGCCGACGCGCCGGACGGCGCGCCGCAGGTGGTGCTGACCAGGTCCGCCGCAGCCGTCGACGCCGACGGCGTGCCCGACCCGGTACAGGCCGTGATCTGGGGCATGGTGCGGGCGGCCGCCGTCGAGTACCCCAGCCGGTTCGTGCTCGTCGACACCGACGGCGACCCCGCCTCGGCCGCCGTCCTGCCGGCCGCCGTCGCCACCGGCGCACCCGAACTCGCCCTGCGGGCGGGCACGGTGTACGTACCGGAACTGGCCAGGATCGGCGAGGAGGAGACGGCCGGGGCGGGCGCTCTCGACCCGGACGGCACCGTCCTCGTCACCGGTGGCACCGGCAGCCTCGGCCGGCTGCTCGCCCGGCACCTGGTCACCCGGCACGGCGTACGCCATCTGCTGCTGGCCGGCCGCGCCGGGCGCCTGCCCGAGCCCGGCGCCCTGGACGACCTGGCCGCCCTGGGCGCGACGGTGACCGTGGCCGCCTGCGACGTCACCGACCGGGCCGCGCTCGGCGCACTGCTGGCATCCGTGCCGGCCGAGCACCCGCTGACCGCCGTGGTGCACGCCGCGGGCGTCCTGGACGACGGGCTGCTCACCGACCTCAGCCCCGAGCGGCTCGAGGCGGTGATGCGGCCCAAGACCGACGCCGCCTGGCACCTGCACGAGCTGACCCGTGGCCTCGGCCTCACCGCGTTCGTCCTGTTCTCCTCCGCCGCCGGCACCCTGGGCGCGGCGGGCCAGGCCAACTACGCCGCGGGGAACGCCTTCCTGGACGCCCTGGCCGCGCGGCGCCGAACCGAGGGGCTGCCGGCTCTCTCGCTCGGCTGGGGGCTGTGGGACACGGGGGAGGGCATGGCGTCCGGGCTCGGCGAGACCGAGCTGCGCCGGCTGGCCCGCGACGGCATCCTGCCGCTGCCCGCCGACCGCGCACTGGCCCTCTTCGACCGTGCGCTGACCGCCGCCGACTCCCCGGCCGCCGACCGGGCCCTGCTGCTCCCGGTCCGTGTCCAGGTCACGGACGACGCCCCGGCCCTGGTACGGGGCCTCGCCCCGACGGCCGTACGACGCACCGCGCGCGCGGTCACCGAGGCGCCGGCGTCCGTCGAGGCGCTGCCGCAGCGGCTGGCCCGGCTGAGTGGTGCCGACGCCCTGCAACTGCTGGTGGACACGGTGTGCGGGCATGTCGCCGACGTCCTCGGACACGGCTCCGGCAGCGCCGTCGACCCCGAGCGCTCCCTGGGCGATCTCGGCGTGGACTCGCTGGCGGCGCTGGAACTGCGCAACCGGCTCAGCGCCGACACCGGCCTCAGGTTGTCGACCACCCTCACCTTCGACTACCCGACCTCCGACGCCCTCGCCCGGCACCTCGTCGAGGAACTGGGCGTGGACACCTCCGGGGACCTCGTGGACATCGAGGCCGAAGTGGTGCGCCTGGAGGCGGTGTTGGGCGCCGCGCTGGACTCGGCCGCGTACGACGAGGAGCAGCGTGCCCGGGTGGCCGCCCGGCTGCGCACGCTGAGCGCGCGGTGGGACGGCACCGGGCAGTGGAGGGAGAACGGGAACGGGCAGCCCGGCGGCGACCAGGGGCTGGAGAGGGCCACGGCGGACGAGCTCTTCGGCATCCTGGACGACGAACTCGGCAGCTTCAGCTAGTCAGGTCCGTGTGGCCGGCGCAGGGCCCGGGCGACCGGGCCCTCCCAGGTCCGAGGACCGAGGAACACCGGACGGGTGGCTCATCGGGTCTGTTCGTGCCCGGTGAGCATGCCGAGCAGTCCGTGGGGTGTGCCGTCACCGAACATGAGCGTGCGGAGGCGGTCGGCTTCGACGGCCTCCGCGGCGCTGCGGGGGAACATGGCTTCCTCGTGTGCGGTGAGTGCGGCCGCGGCGTCACCGCGGTGCGCGGCGATGGCCCTGCCGAGTTCGGCGCCGTCGTACATGGCCAGGTTGGCGCCCTTGCCGGACGGGACCATCAGATGCGCGGCGTCGCCGAGCAGGTCACCCCCGGCACCCGATCCCACCGGTGCTCCGTGGGAAGGGTGCGGCGGTGGGCCTGTATCCCCTTCCCCGGGGCGAGCGCCATCAGCGCCCCGTCGCCGACCGCTTTCGCCGCGGCGGGGTGGCGGGTGTCGCCGTCGAACAAGCAGGTCTCGACGAACGACAGGCCGGCGTACTCGGGTGTGGCGTCGCAGAGCAGCGGCCTCACCCGTGACCACGCGCCGTCGCGCGGCCCCCACGGTGACACCACCGGTGGGGCCGCGCTCAAGTTCCCCGGAGGCCGGGGCGCCCGGTCCGCTCAGCCCGCGGACGAATGCGTGCTGGCCCAGCGGTCCGACAGCTTCGGGATGCGGTGCTCCAGCATCTTCGACGGCAGCTCCGAACGGCTGGCCACCTGGAGCTTGCGGTAGACCCGGGTGAGGTGCTGCTCCACCGTGCTGATGGTGACGTGGAGACGGCCGCTGATCTCGCGGTTGGTGTACCCGAGCGCGGCCAGCCCGGCGACCCGGCACTCCGCGTCGCTCAGGATGGCGGGGCCGTCCTCGGGCTCGGAGCTCTCGGGACGCACCGGGTCCTCCAGCAGGTGCGCGTCGACCGGCGACTCGATGTGGCAGGCTTCGGCCTCCGCCGCCGCCCGCCGCGCCACCAGCCGGGCCCGGGCGTACTCGCCCAGTTCGTAGTGCGCCGCGGACAGGTCGGCGTATGCCTGGGCCAGCGCGTACCGGTCACCGCAGGTCTTGAGCAGGTCGATCGACTCGCGAAGCAGCGAGGCCCGGCGGTGCGGTTTGCAGGTGGCGGCCAGCAGGCGCAGCGCCATGGCCCGGGCCCGGGAACTGTGGCCTCCGGGCAGCCGCAGCTGCTCCTCGGCCCATTCCCGGGCCGTGCGGGCCTTGCCGATCCGCAGATTGGCCAGGGCCAGGTCGGACCGCCAGGGGATGCCCTTCTGCAGACTGGGGTTGCCTTCCCGCAGCAGCCGCCCGCAGGTCTCGAAGTCGTTGAGTGCCGCGAACGGCCGGTCGGTGGCGAGGTAGTGGTGGCCGCGGGCCCGCAGGTACTGGATGCCGAACACGGTGCGGAACATCGGCTCGGGCACATCGTGACCGAGCAGTTCCTCGGCCTCGGCGTAGGAGCCCATGGCGGTGTGTGCGGCGATCGCCGTCGACAGCGGGAGCCCGATGAGCACCCCCCAGCTCTGGGCGCGCAGGGTGCCGAGAGCGGCCAGCGCGCCCTGCGAGGCGGCGGTCACGTCCCCCTGGAGCAGGGCGATTTCCGCCCGGATGCTGCCGAGCAGGGCCTGCCAGGTCGTCGCGCGGCGCTCCACCGCGCACCCCAGCAGCGCGTCGCAGGCCTCGGCGGCGATGGCGGGCCGGTCCGAGTGGGCGACGGCCAGGAGCGACATCGCCACCAACTCGAGGTTGAGATGGTCCAGTTGGTGTCCCTGGAGGGCCTGGGCGACGGCCGCCGCCGACTCGTCGGTGGCCTCGCCGCCGATGAGCGCCGCCACCCGGGCGGCCAGTCCGCCGGTGTCGGTGTGCACGGGGCGACGGCGCGGGGCCGGGCCGGCGACCGGGGCGCCCTTGCCCGGCAGCGCCACGCCGTAGAACCACTGCCGGACGAATTCCACCTCGGCGACGATCTGGGCGTCGGTGGCGGACTGCGGGTGGACGATGCTGGCCACGGCCTGGGCGGCCAGTTCGGTGTCGCCCTGCCACAGCATGTGGCGCAGGACGGTGGCGGTGTCCCGCATGTTCAGGTCGCCGTCGAGCGCGGCCTCGCGCAGCGGTTCCAGGTGGGGTCCGGCGGCCGCCGGGTTGGTCCGCCACTCCGCGCGCGCGAGGGCCACCGACAGGGCGTGGCGTTCCGCGTCGTCGGTGCAGTCGCGCAGGACCAGGCCGAGGTAGTCGGTGCACCGCTCGACATCGTCCGCGGACAGCGCCTGTTCCGCGGCGGCCCGCAGGATTCCCGCACCCCAGCCCGCCGGGACGAGGTCCGCCAGGTAGAGGTGACGGGCCACCTCGACGGCGGGCGCGCCGGAACGATACAGCAGGTGGGCGATCCGGTTGTGCAGCCCGATGCGTTCGGCGGCGTCCATGTCCTCCAGGACCGTCGCGGCCGCGGTCGGATGCCGGAAGGCGTAACCGTCCAGCAGACCGGAGGAGTTGAGGGCGTCGACGGCTGCCTGCGTGCCGTCCGGGGTGGTCCCGGTCAGCTCTCCGACGGGTACGGTCCCGGCCAGGGCGCCGAGCGCGGCCAGTGCCCGGGCCACAGCGACATGACCCGTTTCGCCGCGGTGCAGCAGCGACAGCACGGCCTGGCGGTAGGCGGCGCCGGCGACGGGCCGGCCGATCTCGGGGCCGAGGCGGGTGCTGTCGTCCAGCAGGGCGTGCAGCAGAAGCGGGCTGCCCGCGGTGGCCCGGTGGTAGGCGTCGTGGAGGTTCCCCGGCAGGGTCCGTCCGGCGTGGGCGGCGAGCAGGTCGCCGACGCTCGCCTCCGACAGCGGGGCCAGGCGGACCCGCCGGTGCGGCTGGCGCAGGAGTTCCGTGTGCGCGGGCGAGCGTATCTCGCCGAAGTGTCCTGAAGTGGCACACACCACGAGCACCCGCCGGGAGCGGCTGCGGCGCAGCAGGCGGACGATCGTATGCAACGAGGCCTGGTCCATGGCATGGGCGTCGTCCACGGCGACGACCAGAGGGCGCTGATCGTCGGTGAGGCGCAGCAGTTTCTCGGCCGTCGCGTCTCCCGGGGACGCGTGGCAGGCATGGTGCCCGTGACCCCCGGGGCGGCGGCCGTCCGCCGCGGAGTTCAGCACGGGCGGGGCGTCGTGTGATGTCGCGCACTCCGCCTCGGCGTTGCGCAGTAATTGCCTTACGAGACTCATCGGCTGTTCCTGCTCGGACGACCAAGT
The DNA here is from genome assembly GCF_001280015.1 of Streptomyces sp. MMG1121. Taxonomy (GTDB): domain Bacteria; phylum Actinomycetota; class Actinomycetes; order Streptomycetales; family Streptomycetaceae; genus Streptomyces. Next base: position 40,896 of record NZ_LGDV01000085.1, on the reverse strand, counting down.
CGTACCGGTCAGTACGCGGGCGTCGGTGCTGTTCAACGTGGTGAGGAATTCGTGCATCAGCTGGGTCTTGCCGGATCCGGGGCCGCCCGTGACGATCACGAGCCGGCCATGTCCCCGTGCGCTGTCGGTGAACGCCTCGCTCAGAACCTGTAGTTCTCGCGAACGACCGAAAAGCTGCATCGTGGGTCCCCCCTGGATTCATTTGTGGAATGACCTCGCGCCCCGTTTTCCATGTGACGAGGTGGCGGTGTGCGCGAGTCTGTGGGTGCGACGGCCCCCCTGCAAAGACGGCGCGCCGCACCGTTCCGATCCTTTGGCGAGCGATTCTTTACGGGATCGAAACGGTACAGACCGGCCGGGGTGCGCCTCGGAAAAGGGTGCCCGGCCATGCCGCCGTAGCGGGGGCGGACTTCCGTGCGGCGTCGCCTTGGTGTGCTGCCGTCTTACCGCCGGTACGGCCGCGAGGCGGCCCGACATTCATGCAGTGAATGCGTTCGGTCAATTGCCAAATATAAATTACATTCCCCTAGCACATAGAAAGGCTATCTGTCTAGGCCAACGTTGTCAACTGTCATCTTGTGATACCCCTTGCCTACTCTCCGGATGGTCCACCTGGACGTCCTTTTACCGTCCTGTCATTTACCGGACGGTTAAGGAAAGGAACCGGGCGCGGTCAATCGTGACATCGGTCACGGGAAAGCGCTTCCGTTGCCCGTTCGGGCAACGCCCATTGTCCTGTGGCCCTCCGGGCCCGCGTCGCTCGTGCGACAGCGCGCGGCCACTGCCCCTCAGGCCTGACGGGCTGAGGGGCAGTCATGCACACCCAGTGGGCTGAAGGGCGGTCATGCGGCGTGTGCGGCGCACGGGCCCCACGCCCCGCTCGATCCACTCCTGGCCGGCCCGCTCCGGATGCCGGCCGAGCCGCGCCGTGGTGGCGACGAAGGCGGCCGACACGAACCCGCCGACCGGCTCGTTCGTCCGGCTCGCGAACGCCGCCTGCCGCGAAGGAAGGTCGGGCCGAGGCACGTTCAGTCGCGGGGCCCGATCTCCTTTCCGTCCGCGTCCCGGACGGTGATGGCCAGCATCGGGCAGATGTCGGAGGCTTCCAGTGCCCGGTCGTCGTTCTCGATGTGCTCGTTCACGGGGCGCGCGTGGTCGTCGTCCAGTGCGAACAGGTCCGGTGCGGCTCCGGCGCACATACCGGAGCCGATACAGCGGTCGGAGTCGACGTGCAGGTGCCAGCTCATGGAGTTCACCAGCTCACGGGCATGACGCGGGGGCCGCGGACCAGCATCTCGGTCTTCCAGGTGATGTCACCGGCGACGTGCAGCCGGGGGAACCTGGCCACCAACGCGCCGATGGCCTCCTGGAGTTCGAGACGGGCCAGGGGAGCCCCCAGACAGTGATGCACGCCGTGGCCGAAGCCAAGATGGGCGTTGCCGCTCCGGGAGATGTCGAGCGTGCCGGCCGCGTCGAAGCGCAGCGCGTCACGGTTGGCCGCGCCGACGGCGACCAGCACCGGCTCCCCGGCGCGCACCAGGGTGCCGCCGACCTCGATGTCCTCCTTGGCGTACCGAGGCTGACCGGCCCCGCTGCCCAGGGGCACGAAGCGCAGCAGCTCCTCGACCGCGCCGGTGATGAGGGGGGGCTCGGAGCGCAGGCGGGCCAGTGCCTGCGGATGGTCGAGGAGGGTGAGCACGAAGTTGGGGATCTGGGTGGCGGTCGTCTCGTGGCCGGCGACGAGGATGCCGACGCACAGGTCGACGAGCTCCAGCTCGGACAGCCGGTCGTCGTGATCGCGTGCCTCGATCAGCGCCGTCATCAGGTCGTCCCGGGGCCGCTCACGGTGGGCGGTGATCAGCTGGGCCATGTACGCGCGCAGCTCTTCGCGGTTGCGGTCGAACTCCGCCGCCGTCAGCGAGCTGGTGGACAGCGCCGCGTCGCTCCATGCGCGAAACCGCGGGCGGTCCTCCTCCGGTACCCCGAGCAGCCGGCAGATCACCGCGACCGGGATGGGCAGGGCATAGCGGTCGACCAGGTCGACCGGCGGCCCCGCCGCTTCCATGGCGCCCAGCAGGGTGGACGTCAACTCCCTGATCTGCGGGCGGAGTTTCTCGACCTGACGGACGGTGAAGGCCTTGGCGACCAGGGACCGCAGCCGGGTGTGGTCGGGCGGATCCATGCTGAGGATCCCGCTGTCCCGCCTGCCCTCGGAGGAGCGCGGCTCGTCGTGTTCGAGACCCAGGGCCCGACTGAAGCGCTGGTCGCCGAGGACCAGCCGGGCGTCCGCGTAGCGGGTGGCGAGCCAGGCGGGCTCCCCGTACGGCAGCTGGACGCGCAACAGGCCCGGGGTGTCACGGGCTCGTTCGTACGCGTCGGACAGGTCCAGGTTCCGGCTGGCGTTGAAGGGATAGGCGAGGGGTGTGTGATCCGTTGCCGTCACTGCTGCCTCCCTTGTGTAAGCACTCGCTTACAACGCTAGGAGCGGCCCGCTCGGCGGTCAACCGTGCTAATCGGCCGTTACTCTGGCGGCTCCTCGGCAGGTGCGAGCGGGCTCACGGCGGCAAAAGGAGCAGAGGGTGGACACCAGCGAGCACACGCGACATCAGGACCGTCCCGGCGGCGACCCTGCCCGCGAGGACACCGAGGACACCGAGGACACCGAGGACACCGAGCGCATTGAGGACACCCCGCACCGCCCGCGTGACGCCCGGGGAACCCGGGCCCGCATCCTCCACGCGGCCGGGGCGGTCTTCGCCGAGCGCGGATACGAGGCGGCCACCGTCCGTGACATCGCCGGCCGCGCCGGGGTGAACCAGGCGCTCATATTCCGCTACTTCGGCTCCAAGAAGGCCCTGCTCACCGAGGTCATGGCGCAGGGAGGCAAGGAACAGCTGAGCAACACGCCCCCGGATCGGCTGTTCGAGACCGCGCTGCGCGGTGTCCTCGCGAAGGGCGCCACACCTGAGTCGGACCGGCTGCTGGCCGTCTACCTGCGCTCCATCGGCAGTGCCGACGCCGCCCCGGACACCGTTCACGCGCTGGGGGAGGAGTACGCCGCCGCGCTCGCCGCCCTCGTCCCGGCCGACGACGGCAAGCTGCGTGCCCAACTCGCCATGGCCTGGTTGCTCGGCATCGGCCTGATGCGGGTCGTGGTCGGGCAGGAACCGCTGGCGAGCGCGGAACCGGACGAGATCTGCGGGCACGTCCTCACGGCACTCGAAGGCCTCCTGCACGACGGGAACGTGCCCGGGGACCGAGGAGCGGACCAAGGTCCCGACGAGCGGCCGTAGGCCCCGCGGCACACGGACGACGGGGACTCTCGTACGCCGCCGAGAACTTCACCGTCGTCGGGTGCGCACGCACATCGCGGAACGCCCGACGGTCCTCGGCTCCTCCTGCCGCCGGCGCCACCGGTCACGAGGTCGTGGCGGAATGCGCGCCGAGTCCGGTGAGGAGGGCGGTGAGGACGCGGGTCAGCCGGGGTTCCACCTCGACGACGGCATGGCCGAGCCGGGGGTCGCTCGTGTAGAGCTCCCGCAGGCGCGGGCCGGGCGTGGCCATCTGCCACAGCGCTCCGGCCATGCCGGTCGCCGTGGCGATCGTGTCGACGGCCTGTGACTCGGTCAGCCCGAGCAGCCGGCGCAGTTCTGCACCGATCAGCCCGACCTCGTGGAGGGTGGCGAGCTTGAACGAGCGCACCGACTCGATCGACACGTTCCGCTCGAGGTTCAAGGGTGCCTGGGCGAGCAGATCGCAGAACATGGGGCGCGCCGCGAGTGTGCCGGCGATGACGGCGGCGACCCCGGCGGGTGTGGCCCGCGCCGTGTGCTCCAGGTCGCCGCGCAGGTCGGCGGACCACTGGCGCCAGCCCTCCGCGGTCAGTTCGAGGAAGATCTGCTCCCTCGTCTCGAAGTAACGCAGCAGCGCCGACTTGTGCATGCCCACCTCGGCGGCGATGTCGGTGAGGGTGACGTCCCGGACGCCGCGCCGCCGGCCGAGCGTGCGGGCCGCGTCCAGGATCGCCCGTTCCCGCGCCTGTTTGGCCTCGGCACTGCGCGCACGCTGAAAGGCAGGCTCATTCATGCAGGACATCATAGAAACGCTTAAGACAACGGCGTTGCATTATTAGGAGAACGGTGTTGTACTAACGGTATGAGTCAACAGGATCCCCAGGTCTGGTTCATCACCGGTTCGTCGCGCGGTTTCGGCCGCGCCCTGGTCGCCGCCGCTCTGGAGGCCGGAGACCGCGTCGTGGCCACCGCCCGCCGACCCGAGGTGCTCGCGGATGCGTTCGGCGAGCACGGTGACCGCGTCCTCCCGCTCGCCCTGGACGTCACCAGCCCCGACGCGGCCCGGTCGGCCGTCGAGGAAGCGGTCGCGCGCTTCGGACGCATCGACGTGCTCGTGAACAACGCGGGGTACGCGAGTGTGTCCCCCGTAGAGACGGCGGAAGACGACGACTTCCGCGCCCAGTTCGAGACGAACTTCTGGGGCGTCTACAACGTCACGAAGGCCGCGCTCCCCGTCCTGCGCCGGCAGGGCGCGGGCACCGTCGTGCAGTTCTCCTCGGTCGGGGGCCGGGTCGGCGGATCGCCGGGCATCGCCTCGTACCAGGCGGCCAAGTTCGCGGTCGACGGCTTCAGTCGCGTCCTGGCGGCGGAGACCGCACCGTTCGGTGTGCGGGTCATGGTCGTGGAGCCGAGCGGCTTCGCCACGGACTGGGCCGGCTCTTCCATGACGGTCCACGAGATCCCGCACGCCTACGACGAGACCGTGGGCGCCATGAACCGGCGCGTGCGACAGAGCACGGCCGGTGCGGCCGGGGACCCGCGCCGCGCGGCCGAGATCATCGTACGGACCGTACGGCGGGACCAGCTCCCGAGCCATCTCCTGCTCGGCGTGAACGCGGTGACCATGGCGCTGGACTACTCCAGTCGTCAGCTCTCGGAGGCGACCGCGTGGGAGAAGGTGAGCCGTTCGGCCGACTTCGACGAGCCCTACCCCGTGCAGCTCCCGCCCGAAGAGCGACCGTGACCTGAGAGCGGCCGTGCCCGCTGCCCGGCCCGGCGTGCCCGTACGCCATTCGGCGTCGTTGCCGAGGAGTACGCCCGTGCCGCTCCGCACGCGCGGTCTGGTCTGGGGGAGGCGGTCTCCCCGACGTCGCAGTCGGCGTGCCGCTCCGCGCTCCGGGACATCGCCTGCGGGTGCATGATCGTGGAAGGGACCATACCGTCGGACTCACGGACCAGCAGGCCCCAAAGGCCGCCGTGCGGTCGAGGGAGGCCCGGTCGATGGGAGAGGGCACCGCGGGGCTGCCAGGCCAGTCAGGGAGACAGGCATGAGTCGAGCCAAGCGCAGGCCCCGCACCACCGTCCGCAGACCGGCCACGCCGGAACAGGGCGGCGGATCCCCCGGCCCTCGGAACAGCGGGTCCGCCGCCGAACTCCCGCGCACAGCGCGCCCGGACGGAGCCGAGGAGCAGGCGGTGCCCGACGCCCGCCCCGAGGCACGGACGGCGCCACCTGAACAGGCCGACGCCCCAGCAAGCACCGGATCCGCACCGGCCGGACCGGCAACGGCGTCGCCCCTTGGCCCGGTCGAACCGTCACCAGAACAGCAGCCTCCTGTGCCGCTTGGATCCGCACCGGCACTGCCCCGTACCCCGGTCGAGCCCGCACCGGAGCACCAGCCCCCTGTCCCAGTGGGACCCGCACCGGCTCCGCCCCCCGCCCCGTCCGGCCCCGCCGCCCCGAGGCCCGCTCACCGGTCCCGGCCCGCGGTGGGCCGGCCCGATCCGGTACCCGGTGCCAAGAGTCGTCAGGTACCGCTCGACGAGCCTGCCCCGCCCGGTTCGTGGACGATGCGGATGCGGATATCGGAGGGGGACCCCTGGTCGGTGATGGTGACGAGCTTTCTGCTCCTGACCGGGCTGGGTGTGATCGCGATCGTCACCGCGGTCGTCGTCTGGATCATGGTGCAGACCATGGCCCCGGACGTCCTGCCGGAACTGACCACCGTCCTGGCCATCTCGATCGGCGTCATCACCCTGGAAGTCTTCATGGGGACCTGCCTGGCGACGCTGGCCACCTTCATCTACAACCTCTCGGCGCAGTACAACGGCGGAGTCGAAGTGGCCTTGACCAACGACCTGAGGCCGACCCCGGCCGCCACCCACGCCTTGCTGGTCATGGGCCGTGCCCGCGTCCGCGCCCGCCGCTACCTGCGCACGCACACCCCGTCCTGGGCCTCCCGCGCCGTACGACGCCTGCCGGAGGTGCTCGGCCCCTGGAGCGGCGGCACGCGGCCCACGCAGGCCGAGGAAGCAGCCGGAGCCGGACCCATGGCGAGCCACGGACCGGACCCGCACGGGAAGGCGGACGGCGGCACCTATCTGAAGTAGCCCGCCGTCAATTGCCGCAAGAGTCTTCCCTGGAGAGCCAGCTATTGTCATGATCCAGCCATGGCTGAATCCATCCCGCCCAGCTACCAGGCGCGCTACGGCTGGGACCGCAGGACCGTCCGAGTCGTGGCGCTCAGCGCCGTCTTCACCGCGGTTCTGCTGCTCCCCGGCATACCGCTGTACGCACGGATTCTGGGTCTGCCGTTGTTCGGCGGGGGAGGGCTGTTCATGGTGTACGTGGCGATGAGCCGCAAGGTCGCGTTCCGGGTGGACGAGACGGGCGTGCTGCTCGGCGGAAGCCCGGCGCGGTACGAGGCCACCACCGTCCACGTGCCCTGGGGTGACATCACAGGTTTCGTCCTCTGGTACCAGGCCGCGGGCAAGGCCACCGTGCCCTACGTCGGTGTCACGCGGCGAGAGGGTGCCCCGGCGCTGCCCGGGGGCGGTCCCAAAGCGCGCGCCGCCCTGGAATTCCTCGTGCCGGTGTCCGCCGACGTAGCGATCGCCTCCCGGGCGGTGACGGGGTGGCGTCTGGACAAGGAGTCGTTGTTCACCGCTGCCGCCCACTTCGCGCCGGACGTCCCCGTGCGCGAGTATCCGCGCGCATAGAGTCCGCGGAGCGGCTGCGCGACGGCTCCTCAGGGGCGAGGCACACGGTCTCGCGGGGAACGTGCCGCGCTCAGAACGCCCACCGCGTATGGGTGTAGACCCCGTCGTTCCGCCCGAAGCCGTACGCCGTGTCCGGAACCACGGCGAACACCAGCACGTCCCCCTTCCGGAACGCATCCCCGATCCCGTGGAAGGTGCCTTCGGGCGCGGTGACGTGTGCCCCGTACTTCGCTTCGTAGGCCGCGATGACCTCCTCCAGCACCGCTGGATCGGCGACGCGTTCGGCCTCACCCTCGACCACGAGGTCGAGCCCTTCGCCGAGCGAGTTGGTGCCGGTCGTCAGCGCGCAGTGCCCGTCATGGGCGAGGTTCCTGGCCTTCTGCTCGTCGGTGCCGGTGGAGAAGTACAACACCCCGTCGTGCCAGGCGGCGATCACGGGCGTGACGTGCAGCCGGCCGTCGGGCCGCACCGTGGACACCCAGAAGATCTCGGCGGCCGCCAGCTGCCGCTGGGCCTCGGCCCACTCGGTGGCGGTGACGTCCGCCGCACCGGGGCGGGGATTGAGTGCGGAGCTGTAGCGGGCGTCCAGCTCGGACGTGGGCTGCTTGGCGGGTCCCTGTGTCGGCATGGTGGATCTCCTTCCTCTCCTCCATGAAGACCGTCCGCACGGACCGAACTCATCGCCACGCCGACGGATTGCCAAATCTTGATCGTCAAGTGATCGCGCGTCCCGCGTGTCCCCGGCCATGAGGAGCCCCAGCAGGCCGGGCAACCGCTGCTCGACGTGCTTCTCGGCACCCTGATGGTGAACGCCGCCCCGTGCCGGCCCCGCACCGCCGGGTGTCCGCACGGCCCTCTGCGACGGCACGCACCTGCCCGGCGTCCGGTCTCGCAACGTCAGGGCCGGGCGAGGGCCAGTTGCGCGGCGGCGTGCTCCAGAAGCATCTCCAGGGCCGCCGGATAGGCGCTGTGCGGCATCCGCCGGGCGAGCAGCGGTGCTGTGGCGGCGATGTTCGGGTGCGACTCGGCGGGCAGGTGCGCGTAGGTCGTGTGCCACATCTCCTCGTCTCCCGCGCGCGCCTCGTCCGCCAGGGCGAGTGATCCGGCGTCGAGTGCGGCGAAGGCGAGACTCTGGTCGATGAACGCGTGGTACACGCTGACCGCCACCGGGTCGGGCAGCCCGGCACCGCGCAGGATACCGAGGATGGTCTCGTCCACCGCGATCTCGCGAGCCCGCCCGGTGACCCGGCTGGCGGTGAGGACGGCCGCCTGCGGGTGGGCGAGGTACGAGGCGTGGACGGCCCGGCCCAGAGCACGCAGATCCGCGCGCCAGTCCCCGGTCGCCGTCCAGTCGGCGAGCGCCCGGCCCATCAGCTCGTCCCCGATGGCCCGGGCCAGATCGTCCATCCCGGCGAAGTAGCGGTACAGGGTGCTGGGATCGGCGCCCAGGGCCGCGCCCAGACGTCGGGCCGTCAGACCGGCGCTGCCGTGCTCGCGCAGCACCCGCAGGGCGGTGTCCACGATGATCTCTTCGGACAGCACGGTCCCAGTGCGCGTGGGCCGCCTGCGACGACGCGCCGCCTCCGGAACCACTTGCTTCGCCATGAACGCCGCCCTCCACTGCCTCCGCCGGGCTCTTATGCCAACAGGGTTGACCTTATCTCCCGGCATGCCGTTGCATCGAGCCCTGTCCGGAGGCGCCTGCCTCCTGGACGACCGGAAGAAAGGTGTGTGAGATGCGCGTACTTCTGGTGGGTGCGGGCGGCGTCGGGACTGCTGTCACCCGGATCGCGGCTCGCCGCGACTTCCTCACCCACATGGTCGTCGCCGACTACGACCTCGCCCGTGCCGAGGCCGCCGTCACGGCCCTGGGGGAGCGGGGTGCGCGGTTCAGCGCGCGGCGGCTGGATGCCTCGGACCAGGACGCGGTCCGCCGCACGCTCGTCGACGAGCGGTGCGACGTCCTGCTCAACGCCACCGACCCCAGGTTCGTGATGCCGCTGTTCCGGGCGGCCCTGGAGGCCGGCGCGCACTACCTCGACATGGCGATGTCACTGTCCGCGCCGCACGGCTCCCGCCCGTACGAGGAATGCGGTGTGAAGCTCGGGGACGAGCAGTTCGCGCTGGCCCGGCGCTGGGAGGAGGCCGGACTGCTGGCACTGGTGGGCATGGGCGTCGAGCCGGGTCTGTCGGACGTCTTCGCCCGCTACGCGGCCGACGAACTCTTCGACGACATCGAGGAGATCGGCGTACGGGACGGCGCCAACCTGATGGTGGCGGGCTACGACTTCGCGCCGTCCTTCAGCATCTGGACGACCATCGAGGAGTGCCTCAACCCGCCGGTGGTCTACGAGAGGGACCGCGGCTGGTTCACCACCGCTCCCTTCAGCGAGCCCGAGGTCTTCGACTTTCCCGAGGGCATCGGACCGGTGGAGTGTGTCAACGTCGAGCACGAAGAGGTGCTGCTGATCCCGCGCTGGGTGGACGCGCGCCGTGTCACGTTCAAGTACGGACTCGGCGGCGACTTCATCGCCAAGCTGAAGACCCTGCACGAACTGGGCCTGGACTCGACGGCCGAGGTGACCGTGCGCGGGGACGACGGACCCGTACGGGTGTCCCCGCGAGACGTCGTGGCCGCCTGCCTGCCCGACCCGGCCGGCCTGGGGGACCGGATGACGGGCAAGACCTGCGCCGGCACATGGGTGAAGGGGACCAAGGACGGGGCGCCGCGCGAGGTGTACCTGTACCACGTGGTCGACAACGAGTGGTCGATGCGCGAGTACGGCTCCCAGGCCGTCGTCTGGCAGACGGCGGTCAACCCGGTCGTGGCCCTGGAACTGCTGGCCGTCGGCGCCTGGTCCGGCAAGGGCGTACTCGGAGCGGAAGCCCTGCCACCGCGCCCCTACCTGGACCTGCTCACCGCGTACGGCTCACCCTGGGGCCTGCGCGACGAGGCCTGATCCCCAGGGGGTTCGGCGTCGGCGTCAGCGACGCAGCCCCAGGGACTCCCGCCCCGCGTAGCGGGCCTGGGTGCCCAGTTCCTCCTCGATGCGGACGAGTTGGTTGTACTTGGCGGTGCGGTCGGAACGGGACAGGGAGCCGGTCTTGATCTGGCCGCAGCCGGTGGCGACGGCGAGGTCGGCGATGGTGGTGTCCTCGGTCTCGCCGGAGCGGTGGGACATGACGACGGTGTAGCCCGCGCGGTGGGCGGTGGCGACCGTGGCCAGGGTCTCGGTGAGGGTGCCGATCTGGTTGACCTTCACCAGGACGGAGTTGGCGATGCCGTCCCGGATGCCGGCGCGCAGCAGTGCCTCGTTGGTGCAGAAGACGTCGTCGCCGGTGAGCTGGCAGCGGTCGCCGAGCCGGGCGGTCAGCGCGCGCCAGCCGTCGTGGTCGTCCTCGGCCATCGGGTCCTCGATCGAGGCGACGGGGTAGCGGTCGACCAGAGCGGCCAGGTAGTCGGCGTGTTCGGCGGGGGTACGGCGGAGGCCCTCGCCCGTGTAGTCGTACATGCCGTCGCGGAAGAACTCCGAGGTGGCCGGGTCCATGACGATCGTGATGTCGGTGCCGGGCTTGTAGCCGGTCCGCTCGACGGCGCTCACGACGAAGTCCAGGGCCTCCTGCGCGGTGCGCAGATCGGGCGCGAAGCCGCCCTCGTCGCCGACGTTCACGCTGTGGCCGGCGGCGAGCAGATCGCCGCGCAGGGTGTGGAAGACCTCCGAGCCCATGCGGACGGCCTCGGCGAAGGTGGCCGCCCCGATCGGGGCGATCATGAACTCCTGGAAGTCGAGCGGATTGTCGGCGTGGGCGCCGCCGTTGACGATGTTCATCATCGGCACGGGCAGCAGCCGGGCGTCGACTCCGCCGATGTAGCGGTAGAGCGGCAGCCGGTGGGCGCAGGCGGCGGCCTTGGCGGTGGCCAGCGAGACGCCGAGCAGGGCGTTGGCGCCGAGCCGCGACTTGGTCTCCGTGCCGTCCAGTTCGGTCATCGTGCGGTCGACGGTCGCCTGGTCCTCGGCGTCGAGCCCGGTCACGGCGTCCGCGATGCTCTCGTTCACGGCGTCCACGGCCCGTCGGACCCCCTTGCCGTGGAACCTGGCGGGGTCGCCGTCGCGCAGTTCCACCGCCTCCCGGGCACCGGTGGAGGCGCCGGACGGTACGGCCGCGCGGCCGAGCGATCCGTCCTTGAGCTCCACGTCCACCTCGACGGTCGGATTGCCCCGGCTGTCGATGATCTCCCGTGCGACGACCCGGCTGATGGCGGTCACGCTGCAACTCCTCACGCTGGGCCCGCGGAGCCGCGGGCAGTAAGTTCCCTAATGAAACAAAGTGAGTCCCGAAAAGGAACTTACTATGGACGCGTGAGGATGCACAACGCTGACGAGACCTGCGGCATCGCCCAGGCCGCCATGGTCCTGGGAGACTGGTGGAACGTTCTGGTGCTGCGAGAGGTCGCCCGCGGACACGTCCGTTTCGACGCCCTGGCCGCCGAGATCGGCCTGTCCCGCAAGGTGCTCACCGAGCGCCTCGGCAGACTCGTCGCCCACGGGGTTCTGCAGCGCAGCCTCTACCAACGGCGTCCGGTGCGCTACGAATACCTCCTCACGGATGCCGGGATCGCGCTGCTGCCGTTGCTCGTGGCCATGCAGGACTGGGGCGACCGGTGGGTGCTGGGCGATGGCAGCGTGACGGCGACGGCGGCGGCGGACGGTGCCGAGCACGCCCGGGTGCACGCCCTGGTCGGCACCCGCCTGCCCGACGGTCTCGAACTGCCCGGTACGCAAGGCGCCGACCTGCCCCTCGTCGCACCGGACTCCGTCGCGACCGTGCTGTTCGCCTACCCCGGCACCGGTGTCGAGTGGGGTGAGCGGATCCCCGGCGCCATCGGCTGCACGCTGGAGAACCGGCTGTTCCGGGACGCCTGGCCCGACTTCCGGCGGGCGGGCGTGGACGTGCGCGGCATCAGCACCCAACTCCCGTACGAACAGGCGGAGTTCGCTCGCATAGAGAAGGTTCCGTACCCTCTCCTCTCCGACGCCGGACACCAGCTGGCCGCGGCCCTGCGGCTGCCGACCTTCCGTGGCGCGGGCCGGCTCCGGCACAAACGCCTGATCCTGATCGTCGACGCCGAACGGACCGTACGGCACGCCCTGTTCCCCGTCGTCGACATCCCGCACGCCGTCGCACAGAGCCTGCGGCTGGCCGCGGACTGGGCCCGGACGATGTGAGCCGGGTCCGGCACGCCTTCTGGAGGAAGCCGGTCCTCAGCCGTTCCGTTCCGGGCCGTCGCCGGGCTGTTCCTGGTGGGAGTAGCGCTGTTCCCGCCAGGGGTCGGCGACGTTGTGGTAGCCGCGTTCCTCCCAGAAGCCACGGCGGTCCTGCGTGAGGTACTCGACGGCGCGCAGCCACTTGGGGCTCTTGTAGCCGTACAGGTGGGGCACGACGAGACGGAGCGGGAAGCCGTGTTCGGCGGTGAGGGGTTCGCCGTTGTGATGGGTGGCCAACAGGGTCTGCGGGGTCGTGAAGTCGGCCAGGCGGAGGTTGGCGGCATAGCCGTACTCCGCCCAGGCCATGACGTGCGTGACCTCCGGCCCGGGCGGGACCAGTTCCAGGACGGCAGTGGCGGGGATTCCGTACCACTCGTGGTCGGTGGACGTGGGGCCGGACGCGCAGTGCAGGTCGGCGACGACCGTACGGTGGGGCAGTCCGGTCAGCTCGTCGAAGCTCCAGCGGTGCTCGGCGCCGTCGGCGGTGGCGCCGAAGACCCGCAGGTTCCAGCGCTCGGGGCGGAAACGGGGGACGGGCCCGTAGTGCGACACCGGCCAGCCGTGCACCAGGCGCTGGCCGGGAGGGACACGGCGGGACGCATCCGCTGCGGCCTCGGCCGTGCCTGGTCGGTCGCTTGCCACGCGGGGGTGTCCCTTCGTCGGCGGTGTGCTGGTGAGGGCTGCCTTCCCCGTGCAGCGTAGGCGCTCACGTGCGGTGACGCCCAGGCCGGGGCCGGGTGCGTGTGTGCGGGCCGCGCCTTACTAGAATTCCGGTCACGGTGCCATCGCCCACCAGGCGCTCTCCCGGCACCACCGACGCCCTGGCCGAGGAGGGCCGCGATCATGCGCGAGCTGGCGGATACGGCACAGCAGTGGGCGGCCCAGGGCCGTACGGGCGTACTCGCCCGCCCGATCACCGAGCAGGGCTTCGGCCCCCGGCACCCGGCCGACGCGGTCCTGATCGACGCCGACGGTCACTGCCACGGCACCCTGTACCGCGGGGTGTTCGACGAGCACCTCGCCGCGGAGGCCGCCGCGCTGGCCGCCGGGCACACGGCACGCGTCTGCGAGGTGTCCGTCCACGACGACGAGGTCAAGCAGGCGGGTCTGACCTGCGGCGGGCAGGCCGAGGTCCTGCTGCAGCCGCTCGGCACCATTCCCGCCCGCTGGTGGGCGCTGCTGGGACAGGGAGCCGACGCGGCATTGGTCACCCGGCTGGACGAGGGGCAGACGCACGCGGTCAGCACCCTCGCGACACCGGAGCGGCAGGACGGTGTCGTCGGTGCGGAAGGGCCCGTCCAGGCCATGGAACGTGCCCGGGATCTGCTCGTCCGCCGCCGGTCCGGCCGTGACACCCGCTTCACGGACGAAGGACTCGTCCTGATCGAGTCCTTCCCGGCCGTACCCCACCTGGTCATCGCCGGAGGGGGCGAGCTGGCCGAACTCCTCGTCGCGCAGGCCCATGTGCTGGACTGGCAGGCCACCGTGGCGCTCGCCGCCGAGGACGCCGTCACGCTGCTCGCCGAGCGTCCGGCGGCCGCCTGTCTGATCGTCCTGAGTCATGAACCGGAGGTCGACATCCCGGTTCTGCACGCCGCCCTGACCAGCGGTATCGCCTATGTCGGCGCGCTCGGTTCACGGCGTACCCAGGCCCGGCGCGCCCAGGCCCTCGCCCAGGCCGGCCTCGACGAGGCACACATCGGGCGCATCCACGGTCCGATCGGCCTCGACCTGGGCGCTCGCACCCCGGCCGAGACGGCGCTGGCCGTCTGTGCCGAGGTGCTCGCCGCCCTCGACGGGCGCGCGGCCCGGGTCCTGCGCGAGGGGTCCGGGCCGATCAACACCTGACCGGAGGCGGTTCGACGGCCGCTCGGGGGCGGCTCATCGCCTGACTGGGGTGCCCGGAGTCACGCGGTCGCGAGGGACACCTCGGTCGACTTGATCAGGGCGACGACCGGTGAACCGGCCGCCAGTCCGAGGTCGCCGACCGCGTCCTTGGTGATCGCGGCGGTCAGCTCACCGCCGTCCACCGCGACCTTGACGGTGGCCATCGCCCCGCCCGTGGCGACGTCGCTGACCGTGCCGGGCAACTGGTTGCGGATCGACACACCCGCCACGCGGCCGGTGGCGAGCGCGACCTCGGTGGACTTCATCATGGCGCGGACGGCCGAACCCTCGGCGAGCCCCAGTTCCTTCACGGCCTCCAGCGTGATCGCCGCGGTGAGGTCCTGGCCGCCGTCGAGGCGCACCTTCACGGTCGCCATCACCTCACCGGGAGTGACTGCGGTGACGGTACCGGGAATCTGGTTGCGGATGCTCAGGCTCATGACGGAAGGCCTCGCAGACTGGGAAAGGGGGTGAATTGCCACATTTTGTGCCGGCTGTGACTCCACAAGCTAGCCGGTTCGATCGTGCTCGTTGTGAGCCCTCTCGCATCCGCCACTCTCGGATTCGACCGGCCTTCGCAGATCGGAGGAACCCGACAAGGGCGCTGTCCGCCAACGAAATCCCGACGTCCTCTCGCCGTGATGGCACATGCTGGGGTGATGCGGAGAATGCACTGGCAAATACATATCCTTCTGTGCTCATTACCTCGTATGTGCGTTTGGATCCAGCCACTGCTCGGGTACGGTCGGGCGGGAGGTGGTAGCCCGTGATCCAGATCGTGGAGCACGTACCGCAGGAAGGGCCGTACGCCATCGGCGCCGCGCTCGAGGCGGCCGGGCTGTCGGCCCGCGTCTGCCGGACCTGGGCGGGCGACCCGGTGCCGGACACGGCGGACGACATGGTGGCTCTGGTGCTGATGGGCGGGCCGATGGCCGCCTACGAGGACTTCCCCGGCCGCGGCGCGGAACTCGCGCTGCTGCGCGCCGCGCTGGAGGCCGAGATCCCCGTGCTGGGCGTGTGCCTCGGCGCGCAGCTGCTGGCGGTCGCGGCGGGCGGTACCGCTCGGCCCGGCGACGGCGCGCAGATCGGCTGGGGCGACGTACGGATGACCGAGGCCGCGCACGACGACCCCCTGTTCGGCGCTGCTCCCGAGCGGCTGCGGGCGCTGCACTGGCACAGCGACACGATGGACCTGCCGGCCGGGGCGACGCTGCTGGCCTCCTGCGACCGCTACCCGGTCCAGGCGTTCCGCATCGCCGACTCGGCGTGGGGGATCCAGTGTCACCTGGAGGTGGACGGGACGGCGGTCGAATGCTTCGCCGACGCCTTCCCGGAGGCGGCGGCCACCGCGCCCGGCCTGCTCGAGTCCGCACCCGCCGAACTGGCCGCGCTGGCCCGGCACCGCGATGCGGTGTTCGAACGGTTCGCCGCCTTCGTCGCGGCCCGGGCCGAGCGGACGGCGACACGCGCCTTCTTCACACGGCGCGCGGCCACCTGGGAGGAGCGCTTCGCCGACGACGGCCCGCGGTACGCGGCGGCGGTCGACCGGATGGGACTGCGCCCCGGCCGGCGCGTCCTCGATCTGGGCTGCGGCACCGGCCGGGCGCTGCCCGCGCTGCGCGCCTGGGTCGGTGACGGGGGTGTCGTCGCCGGCATCGACCTCACGCCCGCGATGCTCACGGCAGCGGTGCGCGAAGGCCGGGACAAGGAGGGGCATCTGCTGCTGGCCGACGCCTGCCGACTGCCGCTGCCGACGGCGGCGGTGGACGCGGTCTTCAGCGCGGGCCTGGTCAATCACGTACCCGACCCCGCGACGGCCTTGCACGAATGGGCCAGAGTCACCGCCCCGGGCGGTGTCCTGCTGCTCTTCCACCCCTCCGGCCGCGCCGAACGCGCCGCCCGTCACGGCCGTCCCCTCGACCCGGACGACCCGCTGGCCGAGGAGAACCTGCGCCCCGCCCTGCGGGCGGCCGGCTGGGAGCTGTCCTGTTACGAGGACGCCCCGCAGCACTTCCTGGCGCGTGCCGAGCGCGTCGACGGATGAACCTGTCACACCTCGCCCTGGCGCACCGACCCCGTATCGCCGCCCTGGTCCACGCGACCCTGGGAGACCTGGGAACGACCGTCAACGTCGGTGCGGATGCGGGCAGTTACGAGCCCGTCGACCGTGGCCGTGGTCCGCCTGATCGCCGAAGGGCGGATGGCCGACGAGCGAGCCGATGTCGCCCGGGTGCTGTCGACCGGCGCGGCGCACCTGCTCGACGTCATCGCCGACGGTGCCCCTGTCCAGGGCCGTCGTGCCGATCGTGTGCCGACCCGGGCGAGCGTGCCGGGCGGGTCACACGTTGAGGGCGTCCAGAATCGGCTCCATGGCGAGAACGCCGCCGAGGCCGAGGAGTGCGAGCACCGTCGTGTAGGTGGTGCGCGCCTTGATCGCGTCGATGACGGACAGGCTGAAGTACTCCTTGAACATCCAGAATCCCGGGTCGTTGACGTGGGAGAAGGCGATCGATCCGCAGGAGATGGCCAGGACCATGATCTCGGGGTGGACTCCGCTGCCGGAGAGCAGCGGCAGCGCCACGCCCGAGGCGGTGACGACGGCGACGGTCGCCGAACCGAGGGCCACACGGAGGATGGCCGCGATGAGCCAGGCGAGGACGATCGGCGACAGGGACCAGCCGCCGGCCGTGTTCTTGATGTAGTCCGAGATCCCGCCCTCCACGAGGACCTGTTTGAACGCGCCGCCCGCGCCGATCACGAGGAGGATCATCGCCATCGCCTGGGCGGCCGACCGGCAGGAGGCGCTCACCTCTTCGAGGCTGCGGCCGATCCGCGGGCCGAACGCCCAGATCGCGACGGCGAGCGTGAGCAGCAGAGCGATGGGCGCCGAACCGACGAAGGCGACGAAGTGCAGGACGGGCCCCGAGCCGGAGGTCGCCAGATCGGTCACCGCGGCTCCGGCGATGAGGACCACGGGCAGCAGGGCCACCGAGAGCGACCAGCCCATGCCCGGCATCTCGTCGTCGGTGAAGACGCGGTCGCTGACCAGACCTGTGGGTATGGAGGGGTTCATCCTCCGGACGAACGGAAGGCGCGGCCATATCAGGGCGATGAGCGTGCCGGCCGGGACGGCGATGAACAGGCCGTAGAACAGGGTCAGTCCGACCGAGGCGTGGAACGTCGCGGCGACCGAGGTCGGCCCGGGGTGCGGCGGCAGGAAGCTGTGCATGGTGGACAGGGCGATCGACATCGGCAGCCCGACCCACAGCAGGTTCGTCCGCGTGACGCGTACGAGGGTGAAGGCGACCGGCACGATGATGACGAACGCGACCTCGTAGAACATGGTGACGCCGATCAGCATGGCCGACAGCACCATGGCGACCTGGACCCAGCGCGGGCCGCAGAGGTCGAGGAGCCTGCCGGCGATCCGCTGGGCGGCGCCCGAGTCGCCCATCACCCGGCCGACCATCGCGCCGAGCCCGATGGTGAGCATGGTGTCACCGATCTGCCCGCCGATGCCCTCGGAGAGCACGTCGGGGATCTTCTCCAGCGGGATGCCCCGGACGAGGCCGACACCCACGGCCACGAACAGCAGGGCGGCGAAGCCGTTGAGCCTCAGCTTTGTCATCAGGAAGAGCAGGACCAGTACGCCGACGGCTACGACAACAAGTGGCATGCGCCAGTTCCCCTTTGAACCATGGTCGCGTCCATGAACGATGGTGTCCTCGCATGAGGATTCCGTCTACATATGAGGCTGGAGGCTATGGATGTGGACGGCCCAGGTCAATGGGTGTGCAAGGAGCGGGATCTGACGCGCCGTCGACTCCGCCTGATGTCATGGGCGCAGGGGGTAGGTTGGGCGGCGCCCGGCGGGTCTCCGTCCGGCGACATGCGGGGTGAGGGAGCGGGCTTTGGGCGTCGCGCTGTTGGCACTCGGCGGCACGATATCGGTGCCGGGCGGCACGCGGGGAGCGCGGCTGGGCGGTGCTGAGATCACCGCGGCTGTACCGGGCCTGGCCGAACTGGGGGTCCCGCTGGACGTACGGGACGTGCAGGCCGTGCCCAGCGGAAGTCTCACCTTCGCGCAGGTCCTCGACGTCGTCGCCATCGCCTCACGGGGCGTGGCCGAGGGTGCGGACGGCGTCGTCGTCACACAGGGCACCGACACCCTGGAGGAGACGGCCTTCCTGGTCGACCTGGTGTGGCCCTACGACGCGCCCTTCGTGCTGACGGGCGCGATGCGACAGCCGGCCATGGCGGGGGCGGACGGCCCGGCCAACGTGCTCGCCGCTGTGCGCGTCGCCGCGGCGCGAGAGGCACGCGGTGCGGGCGCGCTGGTCGTCCTCAACGACGAGGTGCACGCGGCGCGATGGGTACGCAAGACACACAGCACGAGCCCCGCGACCTTCGCCTCGCCGAGCACCGGTCCGCTCGGACATGTCGTCGAGGGCCGGGTGCGCATGCTCCTCGCCGCACCCCGGCACGAGCCGCTGTCGCACGAGCTCGACCGGGAACGACTCGAGGCCGCCCGCGTCGCGCTGCACGTGGCCACGCTGGACGACGACGGCGCCCAGCTCGAGGGGCTTGAGACCACGCACGAAGGCCTGGTCGTCGCCGGTTTCGGTGTGGGGCACGTGCCGGGCGTGCTGGCGCCGCGGCTCGGTGTGCTGGCCGAGCGCATGCCGGTCGTGCTGACCTCGCGCACCGGGAGCGGCTCGGTCCTGCGGCACTCCTACCACGCGCCCGGCTCGGAGACGGACCTGCGCCGGCGCGGACTGATCGACGGCGGTCTCCTCGACCCGTACAAGGCCCGCGTGCTGCTCCGGCTGCTGCTGGCCGACGGAGCCGGGCGCGACGACATCGCCGTGGCGTTCGCCCGACGGGGCTGACCTTCTCGTTCAACTCCTGTGGCGCCCACACCCCGTGGCGAGCGTCAGCTGCATGAGGAAGGTGTCGATCCAGCGGCCGTGTTTGTAGCCGACCGCGACCAGGTGGCCGGCGTCGGTGAAGCCGAACCGGCGGTGCAGGGCGAGGGAGGCGTCGCTCCCGGTGTCGGCGATGACGGCGATCATCTGTCGTGTCCCCGCCCGGGCGGACTCGGCTATGACCGCCTCCAGCAGGGCGGTACCGAGCCCTTGGCCGGTGGCGTCGGGCGCGAGATAGACGGTGTCCTCCACCGTGTGCCGGTACGCCGGTTTCGGACGCCAGGGAGACGCATGGGCGAAGCCGGCCACCGCGCCGTTCGACTCGGCGACGACGAAGGGCAGTTTCCGCTCGGCCAGGTCGTCCAGCCGCCCCTCCCAGGAGGCGACGGTCGGCGGAGTCTCCTCGAAGGTGGCCACGCTGTGGCGGACGTAGTGCGTGTAGATGTCGGCAACGGCCTTGAGGTCGGAGGGGCTCGCCGGGCGGACGACCGCGTGAGGTGCTGTCATCTCGACCACTCGTTTCTCTATAGTGAAATGACTGGCTATTATAGTGGAATGCTGGATCTCGTGACCCTGGGTGGCCGTGTGCAGAAGCTGCGGCACGGTCTCGGCCTGACCCTGCAGCAACTCGCGAACCGGGCCGAGGTGAGTGTGAGCATGCTGTCGTCGGTCGAGCGTGGTCAGAAGGCGCCCACCGTCGTCGTACTCGCGCGCATCGCGGACGGCTTGGGCGTGCCTCTGGCCGAACTGGTCGCGGAGCCGGAGGACCTGCGCGTGATCGTGCGTCGCGCGTACGACCAGGACACCGTCGAGGAGGCAGGTGGCTGGCGCCGGACGATCCTGACCCCTGTGGTGCCCGGCTTGAACTTCGAGTGGATCCGCACGGTCCTGCCCCCGGGCTGCGACGCCGGCGAGTTCCCCGCCTATGCGCCGGGCTCGCACGAGTTCATCGCCGTCGAGTCCGGGACCCTGCGCCTGACCCTCGCCGGCCGAGCCGTGGACCTCGGCGCAGGCGACTCGGTGTACTTCGCCGCCGACGTCGTCCACGGCTATGCCAATCCCGGACCGACGCCGTGCGTGTACCACGTCGCGGCACTCATCATGCGTCCCCGGGGCGCCCGGCAGAGCTCTGGTTCGGGGCGGAGGTGACGTCGATGACCTCCGTGCCCTGCTCTGGGCGCGGGGCGGCTCATCTCCGTCCGGGGGCGGAGGCTGTCGGGATGGTCTCCATCGACCCGTGGGTGGTGGTGATCCATTGCGTTCGAGGAGCAGTCTTGAGGTATGGGTTCGCTTCACTCCGCGCTCGTTGTGCTCATCGGTGTCTGCGTTCTGACCTTTTATGCGGCCTGGATCGTGGGCGCCGTCTATTTCGGTGTGAAGGGCCACGCCGGTCTGCGCGGCTGGTGGCGTGGACACCGTCGTACGTTCCCCCGCCGGATTCTCCTGTTCGCGGGTGTCTGGCTGTTCGTCGTTCTGGCCGGCCGCACCATGGGTTTGTGGCGACACCTGCGGTACTGGCAGCCGGAGCTGGCCCTCCTCGGCGCCGTGCTCGCCGTCGCCTCCACCGCCCTGTTGCTGTGGGCCCGCTGGGTGCTGGGCGCGATGTGGGCCAGCGTGCCGACGGTCAGAGAACACCATGAACTCCGCACCGACGGTCCCTACGGGCTGGTTCGTCACCCCATCTACGCAGGGCTGCTCGGCCTCATCACCGGATCCATGCTGGCCTGTGGCTTCGGCGTCTGGGTCGCCGTCCTCATCGTCGCCGTTCCCTGGCTCCTGCTGCGGGTCCGGGCCGAGGACGGCCTGATGGCCGACCGGTTCGGCACGGCCTACGAGGACTACCGCGCGCGCGTCCCGGCACTGATCCCCTGGACACGTCCCGCGCGGGAGGGCGCTGGCCGTGACGACAGTGTGCAGCGGTAGGCAGCGGCGCCGACCGCCGCCCCGCGGCCGCTGCGGGCCCGGGCGCCGCCCGCGCGGCCGGGCTTCCGTGCGTCCGCTCGACACGTGACGCGGTGGTGTGGCGGAGTCCGGTCATCAGTGAGCCAAGAGTGCGCTAAATCAAGGACGCCTGGTCCGGATTACGGACGGAACCATCGCGTACCGGCCAGCCGTGGGTGAACCGAGCGTGGACGGCGGCCGCCTCGGCAGGCACCCTGCGTGATGCCGGACGTGGAGCCGGGGGCACGGAGTGCGGAGACTGCAGCCGTCCTCGCCTGCCCACCGTGGCGGACGTCCGGCCGGAACCCTTCCTTGTTGTTGCGGGAGCGACTCGCCATACTCGTCGGCGTTTGGCATGGGCACGTCCGACCTTTGGAGGTCTGGGCGTCCCCGTGTCTGTCATTCCTCCGGCCCCGGCCCGTCGAGTGGGCGGGGCAACCCCCACTGGAGGCTTCACATGGCGCAACGCCGAACAGCTCTCACCACCCGCGCGCTCACCGGAGCGAGCGTCGCGGTCCTCGCGGCCGGCGCGGCCCTGCTCCCCGGTGCTGGCCCGGCCACGGCCGCTCCCAGCCCCGCCGCAGCCACCCCGGCCGCGGCCCGTGCCGCGTCCGCAGCGACCCTCGTCGCCCGGCTGGGCGACCGCGCCGCCGGTTCCTACTACGACGCCGCGGCCCACCGGTTCGTCGTCAACATCACCGACCCGTCCGCGGCCGGCCAGGTCCGGGCGACCGGTGCCGTCCCCAGAACCGTCCGCTACTCCACCCCGCAACTGCGCGGTGTGCTGGGCACGTTGGCCCAGCACGCCCGGATCGCGGGCACCGCGTGGTCGATCGACCCCCGTCAGGACAAGGTGGTCGTGACCGTCGACCCGACGGTCGCCGGAGCCAGGCGCACCCGGCTGAACGGCGTGGTCGACTCGCTCGGCGACAAGGTCGTCGTGCGGCGGACCGCCTCCGCGTTCAAGCCGTTCATCGCGGGCGGCGACGCCATCTGGGGCAGCACCGTGCGCTGCTCCCTCGGGTTCAACGTGACGGTGAACGGCGCGCCGTACTTCCTGACCGCCGGACACTGCGGCAACGCCTCCTCGACGTGGTCGGACTCGCAGGGCGGCGGGGAGGTCGGCCAGACCGTGGACTCGCAGTTCCCCGGCACCGACTACGCCCTGGTCCAGTACGACGACGCGGGCAGTGACCACGCGAGTGTCGTCGACCTCTACGGCGGCGGCAGCCAGCAGATCACCCACGCCGCCGACGCCTACGTGGGCGAATCGGTCCAGCGCAGCGGCAGCACCTCGGGTGTTCACGGCGGTTCGGTCACCGGGCTCGACGCGACCGTGAACTACGAGGAGGGCTCGGTCTCCGGGCTGATCGACACCGACGTGTGCGCCGAGCCCGGCGACAGCGGCGGCGCGCTCTTCGACTCCGACGCGGCCATCGGGCTGACCTCGGGCGGCAGCGGCGACTGCACCTCCGGCGGCGAGACCTTCTTCCAGCCGGTACCCGCGGCACTGAGCGCGGAGGGCGCCACCCTTCCGTAACCCCAGGCTGCACCATGCGGTGATGTCGCGGAACGCCTCAACCGGCCCTTGCCGTGGGACGGTTGAGGCTTCCTCGCGTCACGTGCGAGACGTGCGGTCCGGATGCGGGGTGCTTGACCAGCCGAGCTGGGATCGCTCCCGTTGTCAGACCCGGCCGCTATGTTCACGGACCATGAGCGGCGCATTCGAGTGGACAGACGGCGGCCCGGACTTCGAGGCGTACTCCCTGACGCTGGTGAAGGGCATGAGCCATGAGGAGCTGGCCGTGCGTCTGGGGGCCCAGCCGGACGCCGTGATGGCCCCGGACACCGCGCACGAGATGTTCCGGCTGTCGCATGAGGCCCGGTCGGGGGCGCTGCCCGACTGGGCGGTGCTGGGCGAGACGGGCAACGGGTGGGCGTTCGCGATCGAGTCGCCCGAGGCACGCGACCGCGCGGACCGGTACGCCTCGGGCAGGGACCTCTACACCGGTCACACGGTGGTCAACATCTGGGACAGCACCATGGACCCGCCGATCATCACCGTCAGCGTGGACGGCGTACACGACTGGATGATGTGGGAGTACACGGCCGATCAGCCGACCCATCCGCTCACGCGCCGGCTGGCCGCCGAGCATGGGGACGGGGAGGGCGACGGCATGTCGATGGAGAACGTCTACCGAGCCTTGGGCGAGCACTACGGGCTGATGCTGTCGAGGAAGACGGTGGTCGACCGGCAGCTGCCGCACGTGTTCACCGAGCCCCGCAGGCTGGTGCGTCCGCGGGGGGCCGTGTGTCCGGCATGCGGCGAGAACCGGATGATCGTGCACGGCGGCGGCTCGTGGCAGCCGGGGGAGTACCGGCTGGTGTGCACGTACTACAAGGTGCCCGACATGCCTGGATACCCACCCCAGGGCTGCCCGGGACAGATCAGCGGGCCCGCACTCGCCGACGTGGTGAGCGACGAGCCGAACCTGAAGTACGGCAACGTCCGCATGCCCGTGCGACCTGAATAGGCAGGGAACGAAAAGGGGGCCGCGTCGAACATCGTTCAAGCGCCGCAGCGGCCCGGACGGCAGCGCGTAGGAGCGCGGCACCCGCACCTGACCGAGTAGGTGACGAACGAAACTGGGCCCGCGCGCCTGGAAGGGACGGTGCGGGGGTCGCGGCGTTCTCGCGAAGTAGCTGTGCGCCGACACCGGACTGGTCCCAAATTCAAGTGAAGTCGTCTGGTCGGCCATGGACAATGCGGCGTATGCGCATCCGAGCCGTGCAGGTGAACGAGCTGCCCATCCTCCAGGACGTCGAGAGGGCGGCTGGGCACCGCTTCCGTGACATCGGCATGCCGGAGATCGCCGACGACGAGCCGCTCCCGCTCGGCGAGCTTGCCCGCTACCAACACGCCGGGCTTGCCTGGGGCGCGGTCAACGACGCCGACTTCCTGGTCGCCTACCTGATCGCCGACCGTGTTGACGGAAACCTCCACGTCGAGCAGGTGTCGGTGCACCCGGACAGCGCGCGCCGCGGGATCGGCCGCTTGCTCCTGGACCATCTGGCCGACAGGGCCACACGCGAGGGGGTGCCTGCCCTGACCCTCACCACGTTCGCCGAGGTCCCGTGGAACGCTCCCTACTACACGCGCTGCGGTTTCCGAATCCTGGACGACGACGAACGCACCCCCGGCCTGCGGCAGATCCGTCAGCACGAAGCGGCGCATGGCCTGGACCGGTGGCCTCGGGTCTGCATGCGCCGGGCACTGTGACGCTGTGATGCCGCCCCCCGAGCCCGGGGGTGAGCCGAGTCGTCTCGCGGGCAGGGCGTTCGGCGTCGTCTCCGGCGCGATCCCCGTATGTCCCGGGCCTACTGGCTTACGCGAGCAGGTTCAGTTGCCAGGAGACGCCGAACCGGTCGTTGACCCAGCCGAACCTGGGGCTGAAACCATAGTCTCCCAACGGCATGAGTTCCGTGCCTTGTTCGACGAGGGCCGCGTAGAGGCGGTCGATCTCGGCCTCGTTCTCGCATTGCACGAAAAGCGAGATCGCAGGCGTGAAGGTGAAGGCGTGTTTCGTAGGGCTGTCGATACACATGAACCGCTCGCCGGCGAGCGAGAACGTCGCGTGCTGCACGCTCCCTTCCTTGCCGTGACCATCAGCGCCATAGCGGGTGATTTTGATGATCTCGCCATCGTCGAAGAGTGAGATGTAGAAGGTCATCGCCTCCTCGGCATTGCCCTCGAACATCAAGAACGTCGTGATCTTCTGCGACGTCGCGATCTCCATGCCACGTGCTCCTTCGGCGCCATCAGGCATTCGACGTGCGCAATGGTAACCGGTTGCCGTGCGGGTCTGATGGTTTGTCATGAGGTGAGTGCCCAGCGTGTGCGGTCGTGGGGCGAGCGGGCGTGCCCGCGGAGGTTCGATGTGGCAGAACCGCGACATCACCCTCGCTTCACCAGGGTGATGTCGCCCGATGGCCAGCCTCCTGTGTGCGGAGTCTGCTGAGCTGATCACGTAAGGACACGACGGACCCGTCACTGGATGGAATCCATGGTCACGATAAACGCCGCCACCGCGCCCCACGCTGCCGAAGACGGTTTGCCGAATCCGTCGCCCCCGTCTGCGCTGATGGGGTGGGTGGCAGTGGGTGCGGTGACGCTGGGAATCTTCTCGATCGTCACGACTGAGATCCTGCCGATCGGTTTGCTCACGAAAATCGGCTCCGGCTTTTCCGTCTCCGACGGCATGGCGGGGCTCATGATGACCATGCCAGGGCTTCTCGCGGCCGTTTCCGCACCTGTAGTCACGGTAGCCACCGCACGTGTCGACCGCCGGCTGATGCTGTGCGTATTCATGTTGTTGCTGGCCCTTGCGAACTTCCTGGCCGCAGTGGCACCCGGCTACTGGCTTGTGCTCCTCTCCCGTGTCGTCGTCGGCGTGGTCATCGGTGGCTTCTGGTCGATCGGTGCCGGATTGCCCGAGCGCCTGGTGCCGAAGGAGTCGGTCGGCCGAGCCACATCAGTGATCTTCTCCGCGGTGCCGCTCGGGTCCGTGCTCGGCCTGCCGGCGGGCACGCTCATCGCGGACCTTTCCGGCTGGCGCACCGCTTTCGTCGTGATGGGCGCCCTCACGGCGGGCGTACTGGCGATGCTCGTACTGGTCGTGCCACCGCTGCCCCCTGGCCGTACGACCCGACTGAGCGTGCTGCGCGGCATGCTGAAGGGCGTCAACACACGGTGTGCGCTGCTGCTGACCTTCCTGGTCGTGCTGGCACACTTCGGGACCTATACCTACGTCACTCCGTTCCTGGAGCAGGTCACGGGCGCCGGCTCGCGGCTGATCACCGTCTTCCTGCTGGTTTACGGTGCCGCGGGAATCGTCGGTAACTTTCTGGGCGGGGCGATGGTCGTACGTTGCCCCCGCCTCACCTTCGGTCTCGCAGGCGCCATGATCGCCGCTGTCACTCTGTCCCTGCCGGTCCTGGGGCGCTGGCAGATCGGCGCTGTGGCCCTGCTCATCGTCTGGGGCGCCGCCTACGGTGCCGTTCCCGTCTCCTCCCAGACGTGGTTCGCCAAGGCGGCTCCCGATTCACCCGAGGCGGCATCAGTGCTCTTCACCGCCTCCTTCCAGGCAACCTTCTCACTGGGCGCGCTGGCTGGTGGTGTCGTTGTGGACCGGACGTCCCCCTCCACGGTCATGACTCTCGGGGGTCTCGCCGCCACGCTCATGGTGCCGGCCGTCTGGGCCCACTTCGTCCGTCGCATCAGCTGGCCGGACCGCACCTGAACTCTGGCCGGCCGTCCAGGGGAGTGTCCGTGGGCGCCCCTATGGTGGAGGAATCGCTCGACTTCAACGCACGGGGGAACCGTGTCCGCCACCAGTGCCGTCATGCCGGGGCACGCCCCGCATCCGTCGATCGTCCACGAGCCGACCCGCCGTGCCCTCGGACCGGGCGAACGGCTCGACGGCCACGGTCTGGTGAGTTTCCGTCCACTGACCGGGCCGGCGCTGCTGACCATCCGTGAGCATGTGGCCGCGCTGGGCGGTGACCCGGCGGAGCTCGAGCCCCATCCTGCCGAACTGCTGCTGGTCGGCCGTCTGATCGTCGAGGGGGAGGAGGGCGCGGAGGTCGTCCTCGACGGTGTCACCGGCAGCGTGTTCAGCATGTGGCTCCACGGGATGTCGCCGGGCGGCGCCGAGCTGTTCCCGCTGGCCCCGTCGGTGGGGGCACTGGCCCGCATCCTCGCCAGGCGGAAGATTTCCGAGGCCTTCCCGGCAGGTTCGCCGTCCTGGCCGGTCGGACGGGGCCTCAGGCGGTGCGGGAGGCGGAGCGGCTGCTGAGCGCCGTGTTCGCCGAGGAGGCATGGGGCGAGGACGGCTGGGGTGCGGCCGGACCGCGCACCGGCTGTCCATCTGCCGGACGACAGCGAGCAGTTGCCGCCGGACCCGGAGCACCTGGTGGTGCTCGGCGGTCTCGTCCACGACTGCGAGGTCCTGATCGATGGCCGGACCGGTGCCCTGGTCTACACGGAGTTCGGCGCCGACCACATCGTGCCGGTCAACGCCGACATCTCGACGCTTGCCTTCACGCTCCGGCTCCACCACAGGGAACGGACCCTCGACGAAGAGCACGACTTCACCTCGGACTTCCATCACCAGCCACCAGCTCACCGACACCATGATCGAGGTCCTGGCCTCGGCCGACCCGATGGCCTGCCGCCCTGCCGAGGGCACGGACGCCTGCCGTTACTGGCCGGAGGTCTTCCACGACGAAGCGGGCGGCATGCTCCGGCGGGGGAGCGGCGACGTCGACGGCGACACGGCGAAACCCGCAGCGTTCACTTCGAGATCGCGGCGGTCCGCCAGCGGCCGGGTGGGATGCCGTGGTGGCGCTTGAAGGCGGCGGCGAAAGAGAATTCCGACGCGTACCCCAGGGAGCGCGCGACCGCGGCCAGGCCAGGGTCGCCGTCGCGCAGCTGCTCGCGTGCCAGCGCCATCCGCCAGTCGCTGACGTAGGTCAGCGGGGCCACGCCGAGCAGTGTGGTGAACCGGCGCGCGAACGTCGCACGCGACACCGACGCCTCGTCGGCCAGGTCGGCGACCGTCCAGGCGCGGGCCGGGCTCGCGTGCACGGCGCGCAGCGCGGCCCCGACCGCCGGGTCGTCCATCGCGCGGAACCAGGCGGGCGCGGCCGCCACATCGGCGGCGAGCTGTGCCCGCAACGCCTGCACAAGGATCACGTCGAGCAGGCTGTCCAGCAGAGCCTGCTGCCCCGGCGCTTCGCGGAGCAGCTCGTCGGCGAACAGATCCAGGGCTGCGCGCAGGCCCGCCCCGGCGCGCGAGCGCGCCACCGTCAGATCCGGCAGCCCGGCGAGCAGCCCCGAGCACAGGTCTCCCTCGAAGGTGTACGCGCCGCAGAAGAACGTGGTCGGTTCGCCGGCCCCCGTGCCAAAGACCATCCGTCGCGCGCCGCCCGGCGGGCCGGAAGAGGGATGGCCGACGAACGGGATCACCTCGGCGCCCGGCGCGTGGGCCATGAACTGCTGGGACGGCCCGCGGACCAGGATGATGTCGCCGGGCAGCACACGGCGGGCCCGGCTGGGATCGTCGGTCCATACGAACGCCTCGCCGCCGAGGATGCCGTGGATCGCCAGTTTGGCGCCGGCCGGGAAGCGCACCCCCCACTCGCCGCGCGCTGTCGAGTGCGAGAACGCGGCGCCGCGGGCACGCGAGCGCTGCAGCAGATCGGTCAGTACGTCCATGCCGTGAGACGCTCGCATATTTCTTCGCGTGAATCCAGCATGGATCACGCCTCTGGCGGCTGGTTTTCTGGTGGGGAGGAACAAGGACATCCGAAGGGAGGGGCGACATGCCCCAGGCAGTGCGGTTCGAGGAGTACGGCGACATCGACGTGCTGGAGGTCCGGGACGTGCCCAGGCCGCGGCCTGCGGCCGACGAGGTCCTGGTGCGCGTCCGGGCGGCCGGGATCAACCCCGGCGAGAACTTGATCCGCTCCGGCGCCCTGCACGACAGGTGGCCTGCGACGTTCCCGTCCGGTCAGGGCAGTGACCTCGCCGGCGTGGTGGAGGAGACCGGTTCCGCGGTGCGCAACTGGTCGGTCGGTGACGAGGTGATCGGCTGGGTGGACACCCGCGCCAGTCACGCCGAGCTGGTCGCCGTCCCGGCCGGCAACCTCGTGCCGCGCGATCCCGCCGTGCCGTGGCAGGTCGGCGGCGCGCTGTTCGTCGCCGGCACCACCGCGTACGCGAGCGTGCGCGCCGTCGGGGCCGGTGCGGGCGACACGGTGGTCGTCGCCGCCGCAGCCGGAGGGGTGGGCTCGCTGACTGTGCAGTTGCTGCGCCGCGCCGGGGCCACCGTCATCGGGTTGGCCGGCGAGACGCATCACGCCTGGCTGCGTGAGCACGGCGTGGTCCCCGTGACCTACGGCGACGGTGTACTCGACCGGATCCGCGCGGCCGCATCCGAAGGTGTCGACGCGTTCGTCGACACCTTCGGTGACGGTTACGTCGACCTGGCCCTCGAACTCGGCGTCGCCAAGGACCGGATCAACACGATCATCGACTTCGCCGGCGCGGCTCGTACCGGCGTCAAGAGCGAGGGCATGAGCGGCTCCGCGAACGCCGACGTGCTGGCCGAGCTCGTCAAGCTGGTCGCGGCCGGAGATCTCGACGTCCCGATCGCCCATACCTACCCGCTCACCGAGGTGCGTGCCGCCTACCGCGACCTGATGCGTCGGCACACGCGCGGCAAGATCGTGCTCGTGCCGTAGAGCACCGTTCCTGAGCAACCACCCACCCCGACCGGCCGGCGGCACCGCCGGTCGGAGTCGGGTTCCGTGTGGCCGCGCCATGCCCGCGCGACGCGCATCACCCGGTCCGGGACCCACGCAGCTGTCCGGCTCCGCGGACGACCGGATCCTCGTCCTGGACGGCGAACTCGCCCTCGCGGGCCGGGATGAGAAGCAGCCGCCCGCGCGTCGTACCGGCGCCTACCGCGCGCTTCCCGCCCAGGGGACCGGTGTGCTGTCCAGCCCCAGCAGATGCCTCGCCCTGCTGGACGTCAGCTTCGACGCCGGTTTCGACGAACGAGTCGTCGGACTCTCCTACTTCGAGCCGGGCCCGGCCAGTCGTACGTACGTCCCCGTACCCGGTCCCGTACCGTGTCCGGGGACGTACGCCCGTGTTGACGGGAGGCGGCGAGGCGACTTCGTCGGCCAGGGCTCGTCCGGCGGATCATGGGCCGAGCCAGGGCCGGACCGAGGCGAGGGCCGGCCAGTGCCCTAATCGTGTTGACCGCCCCCGGCAGGCGGTGCTGGAGTCGGCACGTGGACAGCATCCCCGCCAACCGGCGGCTCTGGAACCAGATCAGCAGCGCCTACCAGCACGAGCACGACCCGCAAATCGGCGCCACACCCCGGCTGTGGGGCATGTACTCCATCCCCGACGCGCACCTGCACGCCCTGGGCGACGTCACCGGCAAGCGCGTCCTCGAACTCGGCTGCGGCGCCGGCCAGTGGTCCAGGGCGCTCGCCGCCGAGGGCGCCACCGTGGTCGGGCTCGACCTGTCCGAAGCCCAACTCGCCGCAGCGGCGCGCGCGATGGGAGCGGCCCGCTACCCGCTGGTGCAAGGCGCCGCCGAACAACTCCCCTTCGCCGCCGACAGCTTCGACCTGGTGTTCTGCGACTTCGGTGGGCTCAGCTGGGCGCCCCCGCACCTGGCCGTCCCGCAGGCCGCACGCGTCTTGGGCCGAGGCGGGCGTCTGGTGTTCAACGTCGCCAGCCCATGGTTCGAAGCTTGCTACGACGAAGCCGCCAGCCGTGTGACCACGACGCTGCGGCAGGACTACTTCGGGCTGAACACCATCGCCGAAGACGACGGCGCGACCAGCTATCAGCTCACCTACGGCGACTGGGTCAAGGTCCTGCGCGGCGCGGGTCTCATCATCGACGACCTCATCGAGCCGCGGCCCGAACTCGGAACACCCAACGGCTACAACGAAACCGACCCACCCGACTGGGCACACCGCTGGCCGGCGGAACTGCTCTGGGTAACCCACAAACCGTAAGTTCCGCCGTGCCGGGACGTGAAGGCATCCCCTCGCCGGACTCGAACTGTCAGGTCGCGGTCAGCGTGCATGCGGCCACCGACACCGCCTCCTGTCCGCTGGAGCGGGAGCTGTTCCTGTCCGAGGAATGGACCAGCGACCATCACAGGCGCCGATGGGCCGGGATCCCTGACGAGGTCGGGCATGCTTCCAAGTCCCGTCTGGCTCTGGGCCTGCTGGACCATCTGGCCGGACAAGGCCTGGCCGTGCCAGTGGTCGTGGCGGACGCCGGCCATGGCCGCAGCGTCTCCTTCCGGATCGCTCTGGAGGAACGCGGCTGGTCATGCGCACCACCCTCGCAGAGCAGGAACTGGACGAACTGCCCGACGGCAGCCACGAAGTCGGGATCGTCGCGTGGGTCGACTACCGCAAGACCGCACAACTGCCCGTCTTTCCACCCATCGGACCCGCACTGGCGGCGTTGGTCGACCCCCGCGCCGCCGTCGGGGACGCTGCCTTGGACGCCGTCACCGATGAGAACTACACCTGGGTGTGAACCCCGTGCCGAACAGAGCGTCATCATTGCGGAACTACCGTGGCCGCCATCCTCACGCCTGCGGTGCAGGGGCGGCCGGGCACTGCGTCGCGATTGCCCACCGCCTGCAGAGAAGGGGCGAGGAGGCGGGGGTGACTGGTGTTCACCGAGAAGGAGGGCTGCCAACCCTCAGGCTCGTCGTCCTCGTAGCGGATGACGCCGTCCTCGTCGAGCACGGGGTGCATCCGCGCGGGTGCGTGACCGTTGTCGTCGGACGGACGTGGTCCTTCGGGCCCGTCAGGACCCCGGCGCACGGCCTCGACCGGTTCCACGGGCAACCGCGCACCGCCGGCCGTACCCCGCCCGGCCTCACATACCCAAGGTCCATGCCCCCATCCTGTCGACCACGACATGTCTTTTTGCGTGGATTCCGCAGAATCCGTGCACGCAAGAGCGCTACGACCGGCACTGCGGTCACATTGCGGCACGGTCGCGCCGCAGAGCCCGCCGTGTGGCCCTGGACAGGGCCGCGGTGGTGTCCGCAGGGGCGTGGGCCGTGCGCCAGGCGATCACGTGGTCGGGTCGGACCAGCACGGCGCCGTGGTCGCTGATGCCGCAGGCGCCGGCCGGCCGTATCGGTCCGGAACCGGCCCGGCGGGGCAGCAGGGCCACGTCGAGGAAGGAACCCCGGGCATCCACTGCGCGCGCGGCCTGTGCCCAGGGGTGCCCGTCGGGCCCGGCGAGCAGCAGATAGCGGCCGTCGCGGACCAGATCCAGGGTCGAGGGGCCCTCGCGGCGGCCGGAGAGGGATGCGTGCGGCAGCCGCGTGCCGGGTTCGCCGCGCCAGCGGCCGGGCTCGTCCGCCTCGGGCAGGGCGTGGTCCGGATCGTCGCCAGGCAGGCGGTAGCGATAGCCGTTCGCCACCGCAGCCTCGCTGAGGATCGCAGGGTCGGCCACCGCCGCTTCGGTACGGTCCCCGAGGCGCAGCAACGCCTGTTCGACGGTCAGTCTGCCCACCGCTCGACGCTCGGGTTCGTAGTCGTCCAGCAGGCTCGGATCGGCGTCGCCGCGCATCACGGACACCAGCTTGGCCGTGAGGTTCCAGGCGTCCTGGATGCCGGCGTTCGCGCCGAAGCCACCGGTCGGCGGGGTGACATGGGCCGCGTCCCCGATGAGGAAGACCCGGCCTGCGCGATAGGAATCGGCCACCCAACCGCCCATCTGCCACGGCCGGTTCCCGGTGACGGCGAACCGCGACGCGGGCAGTCCGAGCGCACGTGACACGGTGTCACGGCAGCGCTCGCCGTCGAACGCGGCCGCCGGGTCGACGGCCGCGGGGTCGTACGTCACCGACACCGTGCCGCGCTGGTGTGCCGTGTCCCAGGCGATGAAGGCGCGCTCGGGCCGGCCGGTCCAAGCCAGCGCGAGTCGGCGGCCGTCGAGGACCTGGCGCAGGTCGGCCGTGAAACCGATCTCCATGACGTGGGAGACCGCCTCGCTGCCGCTGCGGCCGATACCGAGCCCTTCCCGGATGGCGCTGCTGTTCCCGTCCGCAGCCAGCAGATAGTCGGCCTCCACGGCATACGGTTCGCCGTCCGGGCCGAGCACGTGGGCCACGACGTGGTCGTCGTACTGGCACAGGTGACGGAATCGGTGGCCGAAACGCAGGTCGGCGCCGGCGGCGCGGGCGTGCGTGCGGACCACGTCCTCCAGGTCGGCCTGTTTGACGAACGCACTGGCACACGGCGAGACGTCGCTGGCGTCTTCCGCGGCCGGCAGACGCCAGCGCCGCAGTTCCGGCCCGGCGAGAGAGGTCACGACCGCGGCATGATCGGCCGGCGGGAGGCGGTGCTGGACGGCGTAGACGTCCTGGTCGGCTCCTGAGCAGCGGTAGGCCTCCATGGTGCGCGGATAGAACAGCTTGGCGCGCAGCCGGGTCGACACCGCCGGGTGCTTCTCGACGAGGACGGGGGTGATGCCCCGGGCGGCGAGGAAGAGCGCGGCCGAGGCCCCTACGATGCTTCCGCCCACGATCAGGACGGTGGCGTGCTCGGTTGGTATCGGGGAAGCGAGGTTCATGGCCTCATCGTGTCCGCCACCCGGGCGCAGACCCGTTCACCGGCCCTAGACTCGGCAAATCCGACGTGATCCGAGGTGCGGCGATGGAATCCGAGCAATACGACGATGTCGACCTTCAGATCCTCCACGCCCTGCACCTGGACGCACGTGCGCCCTTCTCCCGGATCGCCTCGGTCATCGGAGTCTCCGACCAGACCGTGGCCCGACGCTGCGCCCGCCTGCGCGCCGAGGGTTCCCTGCGCATCTGGGGGCTGGTCGATCCGTCCCGGCTCGGCCACATCGAGTGGCTGGTGCGGATCCGTTGCGCCCCGGATTCGGCGGCCGACATCGCATCCGCCCTCGCCAGGCGGACGGACACCTCCTGGATCAGCCGCACATCCGGTGGGACCGAACTGGTCTGCCGGACCTCCGCGCCCACACCTGCCGACGAACTGCTGCTGAGGACGCTGCCGCGCAGCGCGCGGATCCTCGATCTGAGCGCCCACTGCCTGCTGCACGTCTTCTTCGGCCGCAGCGACAGCGTGATCACCAAGCTGGCCGCCCTCTCGCCCGGACAGGCCGCGCAGCTGACCCCGCACCCGGCACCGGCGACCGGCCCGGTCGAACCGGTCCGCCTGGACGACGTCGACCATCGGATTCTGTCGCTGCTGCGGGGCGACGGCCGCGTACCGCTCAACCAACTCGCCGCCGAAACCGGCGTATCGCACTCCACGGTGCAACGCCGGATCACCGAACTGCGCGACAACGGCGTGCTGTACTTCGACATCGACACCGAGCGCACACGGCTCGGGCTGCCGATCCGCACCCAGTTGTGGCTGACCGTGCCGCCCGCGGACCTCGCCGGCACCGGCCGGGCCCTGGCCGGACATCCCGAGGTGGCCTTCGCCGCCGCCGTCACCGGCACCCGCAATATCTACGCCTCCGTTTCCACCCCCACCGTCCCGGGGGTCTACGCGTACCTGACCAACACCCTCTCCGGGCTTCCGGCCGTCCAGAGCATCGAGAGCTCCCTCGTCCTGCACACCGTCAAAGGCCCGGCAGGCATGCGCAGTCCAGGGGCCGACCACTGAACCCGGGCACACACCGGCGGGACTGGCCTGGCCGGGAGCCTGGTCCGCCTCCTCGTCGGACCCCGGGGTGTCCGCACGGTCGCCGAAGTGTCCAGGCCGTTCCTACAGCCCGAAAAGCCGTGCGCCGTTCTCGTAGCAGACCCCGCGCAACCACTCGTCACCCAGGCCGAGCCGCTCAAGGGCCTCGAGCTGATGGACGTACGGATAAGGGATGTTGGGGAAGTCCGACCCGAGCAGAACCCGATCGCCGAGGTCCGCCAGCCGGCCGAGTTCGGAGGCCGGGAAGGGGGTGAAACGCTCGGAGAAATCCGTGAACACCATGGTCGTGTCCAGGCGCACCTCGGCGTACCGCTCGGCCAGGTCCAGGAATTCGGTGTACTCCGGCATTCCCATGTGCGCCACGACCAGGGGCAGGCGCGGATGCCGGGCGAGCAGCCGCTCCACCGGCTCCGGCCCGGTGTGTGTGCCGGGCACCGGACCCGAGCCGCAGTGCATGACCACGGGAACCTGCGCCTCGGCCAGCATCCCCCACACGGGATCGAGCAACTCGTCGGCCGGGTCGTACGCTCCCACCTGCACATGAGCCTTGAAGACCCGAGCCCCCGCCTCGACCGCCTTGCGTACATACTCCTCCACGCCCGCCTCGGGATGGAGGGTGGCGGTGTGGAGACAGTCGGGCGTGCGTCCCGCGAAGTCGGCGGCCCACTCGTTCAGCCAGGGTGCCATGCCGCCCTTGTGGGGATAGAGCATCGAGGTGAAGGCGCGCACGCCGAACTGCCTGAGCAGCGCGACCCGTTCGGCCTCCTCCTGGCGATAGGTGATGCCCCACTCGATGCCGGTCGTCGGCCCGAACCCGTCGAAGTACGCCCACACCTTGCGCAGGACCCGCTCCGGCATGAAGTGTGTGTGCACGTCGACCAGCCCGGGCACCCCGATACGTCGCCGAAACCTCTCGACAGCGTCGACTTCACCCACGGCGCCGACTCCTCTCGGCATCGCCGCTGACGCGGGTGAACGCGGTGGTACGGCGACCGAATGGAGATGCGGGCTGTACGAGTTGACGGAGCGGCCGTACGAATCGCGTGATCATGCCCTCACTGTCGCCCAGACGCGCCGCCACAACAACCCCCTGAGAGGGCGAGGCAGGAGCGGCGTACTGTGGCTCGAAGTCTGCGACGAACCGGTCCCAGCGGGTGCCCGGCGACCGGTGCATCGGGCCGGCATGCCCGCAGAGCGGTCCCAGGAGTACGCCCCCACGGACTGGCACGCACCCGGCGCACCGACTTCGCCGAGGAACCGCCACGCCCCGGGAGGATCCCTCGCCGCGTTCTCGCTCGAGCCGCGACGGGCGGAATCGGTCGCGGTGGGCCGGCGAGACGTCCCGGTCGAGCAGATCCGCCTGCGGGCCCGACTCAACCCGGCTCGGCCCCCTTCGGCGCGGCCTCCCGCTCCGGTCACGGGCGGCGCGGCTGGTGGCGAGGGCGCCGTCGGGCTTCCCCCTTGATCGCGGCGCGATGAGGCGCGGAGCGTCCGCGTTCTGGTGCGTTCTGGTGCTCATGCCGACCTGCCCCCGCACGCTCGATGCCCGGGACTGCCTGTGCCGCGGGCAGACAGGACGTGAAGACCGGCTGTGGCTTTGCGGGGATAATCAGTCGCACCACATGTGTCAGAGACAGGCCGGATGCGGTGAGGGATGTGGACTGGCGCGAATTCGCTGAGCGTATGGCGCTGCTTGCACGGGACCTCCTGGCCCAGGAGTCCCTCGACGCGACGCTCGACCGGATCTCCACCACCGCGGTGGAACTGGTGGAAGGCTGTGACGAAGCGGGCATTCTCGATCTGCGCAAGGGCGAGGTGGAAACGCTCTCCGCCTGCGGCGACCACGTTCAGGAGTCCGATCGCCTCCAGGGCCGACTGGGCGAAGGGCCCTGCTTCGACGCGGCGCGCGACACGTCCGGCGGCCGCGTGTACCGGATTCCCGATCTGACCTCGCCCGATGGACGCTGGCCGCACTTCTCGCCCGCCGCCCGCAGCCTCGGTTACGGCAGCATGATGGGCTTCCTCCTGTACACCCGCAACGACGACTTCGGCGCCCTGAACCTGTATGCGTACGGCCCCGGCGCCTTCACGGCGGTCAGCGAGACCGCCGGCTGGCTGTTCGCCTCGCATGCCGCCGTGGCCCTCGCCGGCGCACGTACGCAGGAACAGCTGGAGCACGCCCTGGAGACCCGGCATGCGATCGGAGAGGCCATGGGAATCCTCATGGAGCGCCACGGGCTCTCCGAGCCGGACGCGTTCGGGGTGCTGCGCCGTATCTCGCAGAACCACAACGTCAAGCTGCGTGACGTGGCACGCCGTATCGGGGGCGGGGCGTCCGGCGCCGATGACTCGGTGCCCGAGGAGGCGCCCGAAGGGTGACGGGGAGGTGATGCGGACTCGCCGATGCCGACCGCTGAACGTGCGGCCGGCAGGTCGGGGAATCGGGGAACCTGCCGTCGTCCCGGTCCGTCAGGGTGTCGGTCCGCTTCCGTCCCGCAGCCGTACGGCGAACGCCCGCGCCGCTGCCAGGTCCAGGGGGTTGGGCCGCGTCTTGTTGATTCCGCCGAGGACCTTGAAGGGGGTCCAGGTGTCGAACGCCCGGCATGAGAAGCTCCCGTCCACCTCCAGACCCTTGTCTTCGAGCAGTCGGACCAGTGGGCGGGTGAAACGGAACGGCGCCAGCGGTGCCTCGGGAAGCCCGCTGGTGGTGAACACGAAGGACCGGCCGTGCCCGTGGGGGAGTGCCTTGACGAAGTTCGTCAGGCTGGGGTGGGGCCTGCCGTAGAAGACACCGGAACCGAATCCCACGAGGCCGGCGCCGGCCACTTCCACGAGGTCGGCCTCCTCGGGGGAGACGACCTTCGCGTCCAGTTCCCGGGCCATGGTGTCGGCGACTCGACGGGTGTTGCCGTGCGACACGGAGGCACACACGATGACAGCCTTCATTGCAGCGGTCTCCTCTCTGACTGCTTACAACAGAGGGGACCGCCCAGCGGCGCATGATGTGACATCGGGCAGGTGTGACGTGGGTCGCGGGCGGACGAGAGGGCCTTCACCCCGTTCTTCGGAGGCGAAGGCCCTGCACCCATGAGCAGTTCTCGATGTCAGCGACGTCAGCCCTTGAAGGCGTCCTTGGCCTTTTCCTTTGCCTGCCGTGCGTGGCCCTTGGACTTTTCAGCCTGTCCCTCTACGGTCATGCGCTCGTTGCCGGCAGCCTGTCCAGCGGCCTTCTTGACCTTGCCCTCGACCTGCTCGGCCTTTGCCTTGCCCTTCTCACCAGCCGCCATGGAACATCCGCCTCCTCCAACGGTCTTTCCGGTCTTCGGGATGAACCGCGGGTTCCCCCGGTCGCCTCTCATAAACGAGATGTCGCTCCGCATACGGGCCTCACCCGAATTGCCTAAGCCTTCACCGGCCCGATGTGCCGTGCTCCCCCGTTTGGCTCAAACTGGACACGGATCCGTTGCCCATCCCGTGATCACTGCCGTTCCGGGAGGCGTCGTCATGATCGTGGTGGCCCTGCTCGTGCCTGTGATGGTCATGCTCTTCGTGTTCGCACTGGATGCATACGAGGATCTGCTGTTCCCGACGTCGGAGGAGTCCGGGACAAGCCAGGAAACGCCGGAAACAGTGGAGGAACCCGGTCCCTGATCACGGACACC
Organism: Streptomyces sp. MMG1121; assembly: GCF_001280015.1. GTDB lineage: Bacteria > Actinomycetota > Actinomycetes > Streptomycetales > Streptomycetaceae > Streptomyces. Next base: position 2,900 of record NZ_LGDV01000085.1, on the reverse strand, counting down.
CCGCTCGGCTCGACCGTGGCTGCGGTCAGCGGTGGCCCGATGCGTGGTTCAGTGCCGCTGGTCGTGGTCGTGATCCTGGGCTTCGGCGGCGTTCTTCAGGTCGCGCAGCCATGCTTCGAGGCCTGCGCGGAGGATCTTGGTCGCGGCGGGGACGTTCGCGTCGACCTCGGCTCCGGTGTGGGTCTCCTCGGTCCGTACGAGGACGCCGTCCTTGGTCGGTGTGCGGGCGTGCGTCGCGGGTGGTCACTTCAGATGGCAGTGACAACCTCACTTGTTCGTTAGAAGTTATAACTGTGGGAGGGGGGAGGCAAGAGACTGCGTGATAGCTTCTAACGAAATCTTGAGGCTATAGTCCGGTGGATGGTGAAGACGGCAGGGACGTGGGGAGGCGGACGCGATGACTCCGCGGGAGCGCTATCGCGCCCAGGTGCGCGCGGAGATCAAGGAACACGCCTGGGAGCAGATCGCCACGGCAGGGGTGACCGCACTCTCCCTCAATGCGGTTGCCAAACAGATGGGCATGAGCGGACCCGCGCTCTATCGCTACTTCGCCAGCCGTGACGAGCTGATCACCGAACTCATCCGGGACGCGTACGGAAGTCTCGCCGAGACCCTCCGCGCGGCCGCCGTCATGGGCGCGGACCTGGCCGCACTCGCGCACTCCGTGCGCGGCTGGGCGCTCGAGGACCCCCAGCGGTACTTCCTCATCTACGGCACTCCCGTGCCCGGCTATCACGCGCCCGAGGACACCACGCGCATCTCCTCCCAGATCATGGCCGTCCTGCTCGATGCCAGTGCGGCCCTCGCCTCGGACGGCCCCGGCACACCGTTCAGCACGCACCTGGAAGAGCACCGCAACTGGGCCGAAGGCCACCCCGCCCCGCCCGCGACACTCCACCGGGCCCTGATCTTCTGGACCCGGCTGCACGGCGTCCTGTCCCTCGAACTCGCCGGCCACTTCGCCGGAATGGACCTCGACCCCGCCCTGCTCTTCGCGGCGGAACTGAACGACCTGCTGTCGCGACGGCCTTGACATCGCCTACGGGGGCGTGCTGCCTTGCTGAACGAAGTGCCTCTGGATCGCGCTCAGTTGTTCGTCCAGCTGTCGCGAGGCGCCCGGCGAGAGGTGCTCGCCGTCCGGGTCGGTGTTCAGCAGCGGAGAGGCGCCGCACGCCCGGGTCGGCCACCGCGGCGGCGATCAGGTGCTCGAAGGCCGGAGCGCGGAACCCGGTAGCCGTCTTGGCTGACACCTCGTCAAGACCATCCACCCGGGGGTGACATCGGGTCGGGCGAGGAGGAGGTCAACGACCGGGCTGGTCGCGGCCTCCCGGAGAACCAGGTCTCTCGGTCTCCGTCCGCGGCGCGGGAGGCGGTCGTCAGTACCTCTCCCGTATCGGCGCCTTGCCGCCAGGCTGAGCAGGTGTCGACATCCGATATCCGACGCACCGCGACCGAAGTCGGACGGAAACGAACACGTCCGGACGAGATGGCCAAGTCATTCACGAGAAGTGAAACAAATATTGACGTGTTGCAACAGGCTGCGTACGTTCCGAGCCGATCGGTGAGCACTGTCCGCCCTGGAGGGGAGTGTCATGAGCGCGCCACGAATCTCTGTTCTCGACGCGGCTTCGGAAGGCGGCTCGGGAACGATCCGCAGACTGGCGAGGAGCCTGGCGTGCGCGGTGTCCGCGTTCGGACTCGCCCTCGGTGTCCTCATCGGCCTCCCCGCCGTCTCGCAGGCGGCGGGCTCCCTGCCGTGCGACATCTACGGGGCCGCGGGCACACCCTGCGTCGCCGCGCACAGCACGACAAGGGCGCTGCTGTCCTCATACGACGGACCCCTGTACCAGGTCACACGTGCCTCGGACGGGGCCGGTACCGACATCGGGCTGCTCTCTCGAGGCGGCTACGCGGATGCCGGCCGGCAGGACACGTTCTGCCAGAGCACCACATGCCGCATCACCAAGGTCTACGACCAGACGTCGCGGCACAACGACCTGACTCCAGGGCCCGCGGGGACCTCGGGAATGGGAGCCGACCGCGGGGCGGACGCCAGTGAGATCGCCGTCAAGGCCGGCGGCCACAAGGTGTACGGCATCTGGGTCTCGCCGGGCGTCGGCTACCGCTACACCGGGGCTGCCTCCGGTGTGGCGGTGAACGGCCGGCCCGAGGGCGCCTACATGGTCGCCAGCGGTACGCACGTCGGCTCGGACTGCTGCTTCGACTACGGCAACGCGGAAAGCACGCCCGCCGACACCGGCAACGGACACATGGACGCGGTGAGCATCGCGACCACGTGCTATTTCGCGCCGTGCACGGGTTCGGGGCCGTGGGTCGAGGCTGACATGGAGAACGGCATGTTCCAGGGGGACAACGGCTCCAACACCGCCAACCGGGGGAACAGCAGTCCCTTCGTGACCGCGGTGCTGAAGAACGACGGACAGACGAGGTATGCCCTGAAGGGCGGTGACTCCCGGTCCGGCGCGCTGTCGACCTGGTGGGACGGCGGGCTTCCCACGCGAGGCGGTTACCGCCCCATGCAGCAGGAGGGCGGCATCATCCTGGGCACCGGCGGGGACAACAGCAACTGGAACCGGGGCACCTTCTTCGAGGGCGTCATGGTCGCCGGCTACCCCACCGACACCGCCGAGGAGGCCGTCCAGGCGAACATCGTCTCCGTCGGCTACGCCGGCGAGACGGACGTCCCCAACGGGCCTCAGGGGACCATCACGGGGCCCGGCGGCAAGTGCGTCGACGCCGCCGCGGACGACACGGGCGGAAACGGCACAGCCGTACAACTCTGGGACTGCCAGACCTACGCCGAGGACCAGCACTGGACCCACAACCCCGACGGCTCGCTGAGCACGATCGGCAAGTGCCTTGACATCGAGGGCGATGGC
>NZ_LGDV01000084.1 GCF_001280015.1 Streptomyces sp. MMG1121 | reverse complement strand
CCGCGGGGAGCGCCGGGACAACGACCGTCGTGATGACCGTCGTGGCAGCGACCGTGGCGGCAGTGACCGTGGTGGTTACGGCGGCCGGCGCGATGACAACCGTGGTGGTGGCTACGGCGGCGACCGTGGTGGTTTCCGTCGCGATGACCGGCGTGATGACCGGCGGGACGATCGTCGTGGTGGTTACGGCGAGCGTGGCGGCAGTGACCGTGGTGGTTTCGGCGGTCGTAGGGATGACCGTCGTGAGGGTGACCGGGGTTCTCGTCCGGCGTTCCAGCGTGATGACCGTGACCGTGGGCCGCGTCGTGACGACCGCCGCGACGACCGCGGATTCCGGCGCGACGACCGTGGCGGTGACCGCCCGGCCTTCCGCCGCGACGACGACCGCGGTGGT
>NZ_LGDV01000083.1 GCF_001280015.1 Streptomyces sp. MMG1121 | reverse complement strand
CGGCGACGCCGGACGCGGTCGCGCTGGTGTGTGGAGACGCCGAGTTCACGTATCGGCAGCTGAATGCCCGGGCGAACCGGTTCGCGCATGCGCTGATCGCCCGGGGTGTCGGGCCGGAGCAGGTCGTGGCGGTGGCTCTGCCGCGGTCGGTGGAGTCCGTGGTGGCGGTCCTGGGTGTGCTGAAGGCCGGGGCCGCGTATCTGCCCGTGGATCCGGCGTACCCGGCGGCACGGATCGCGTACATGCTGGACGACGCCCGTCCCACGGTGGTGATCGACGACCCGGCGGATGTGGCCGAAGGGGACTGGCCGGACACCGACCCGCAGACCTCGCTCGACGTCCGGCATCCGGCCTACGTGATCTACACCTCGGGTTCGACCGGCCGCCCCAAGGGCGTCGTGGT
>NZ_LGDV01000082.1 GCF_001280015.1 Streptomyces sp. MMG1121 | reverse complement strand
CGCCGACGGGCCGGACTCCGGTGCCGCCATGTCCGCGGACGGTGTGACACAGGGCGCCGAGGCGCCGGAGGCCACCGCGCAGGACAGCACGGCGGGACCGGACGGCACGGCCGGATCGCACAGCGCACCCGGGCCGGACAGCACGCCTCAGCCGAACGTCGCTCCCCAGCCCGACGCGCCCCAGGACGCAGTACCGCCCGCCGCACCGGCCCCGCAGGACGCCGCGCCGCCCGCTCCCCCGGCCCCGCAGGACGCCCAGCCCGGCTGGGCTCCTCCGCCCGCGCCGCAGAGCGGGATGCCGCCGCTGCCGCCCTCCTACCAGCCCGCTGCACCCGCCCCGGCCACCCAGTGGCCCGGCCAGCCCGGCCAGCAGCAGCCCGGCCCCATGCCCGGTCAGCACCCGCC
>NZ_LGDV01000081.1 GCF_001280015.1 Streptomyces sp. MMG1121 | reverse complement strand
ACACCCGACAGCACCAGCGACGTAGGCCCGTTGACGGCAGCGACGCTCACACCCTCCGACAGCAGCGGAACTACTTCCTCCTCCGTCGCCTCCACCGCAACCATCACACCACCAGCCGGCAACGCCTGCATCAAACGACCCCGCGCCACCACCAAAGCCGCCGCATCCTCCAACGACCACACACCCGCCACATACGCAGCCGCCACCTCACCAATCGAATGCCCCGCCAGGAAATCAGGCCGCACACCCCACGACCGCACAAGGCGATACAACGCCACCTCGACTGCGAACAGAGCCGGCTGCGCAAACCGCGTCTCGTCCAGCAGCCCCCCACCCTCGAACACCACATCCTTCAACGAACAGCCGAGTCGCTCGTCCACGGCCGCACACACCTCATCGAAAGCCTCCGCGAACACCGG
>NZ_LGDV01000080.1 GCF_001280015.1 Streptomyces sp. MMG1121 | reverse complement strand
ACCCCGGCCCGCCCCCGCCGCGCACGCAGCGCCTCCCAGGGCTCGGCCTCACAGCGGGCCGACACCCAGGAGCCGACGCGGCAGGCACCGGGGGAGAAGCCGACGCAGCCGGCACCGGAGGAGAAACAGGACCAGGCGCAGCCGGAGGAGCAGCCGCCGGCGGAAGGAGAGGGCACGTCCAGCCCGGCCCGCCGGAGCACCACCCCGCGCAGCTCGGACGCCCCATGGCACCACGCCCGCCCGGCCTTCGACGAGCCCGCGCCCGGGACCGCGCCCGCGCCGAAGCCGAAGCCTGAGCCGGAGTCAGAGGTGACGCCGGAATCAGAGGTGACGCCGAAGCCGGAGCCTGAGCCGGAGTCAGAGGTGACGCCGAAGCCGGAGCCTGAGCCGCAGCGCGGGCAAGCCGAATCCCCCACCCCCGAAGCC
>NZ_LGDV01000079.1 GCF_001280015.1 Streptomyces sp. MMG1121 | reverse complement strand
CCTGCGTAGCCGCACCGGCCCCGGCACACCCGATCAGGTCAGCCCGAGCCTGTCCATTGCGGTGGTCCAGTCGGTCACGATGGCCTGCTGCGCGGCCTTGAGCATGACCTTGCCGGAGCAGACCGCGGTGTGGAGCTTCGTTTCCACCGGTCCTTCTTGTTGTTGATCCCGCCGCCCGGCTTATGGCCCGGGTCGGCCGGCTCCACCCACAGGTTGCGGGCGTCGTTCGGGTCACCGCCGAGCTGAAGGCTGATGTCGTGGTCGTACTCGGCATCACCGAGACTGCCGGTGTAGCCGTAGGAGACGGCGTTCAGCTTCTTCTCCTTGCCAGTGACCGCCACCGGCGGGCGGATGTCCTTGGTGTAGCCGCCCTTGCGGCAGATGGTCTGTGCCAGATTCGCCTGCGTCACCGCCGGCGACGTCGCACCC
>NZ_LGDV01000078.1 GCF_001280015.1 Streptomyces sp. MMG1121 | reverse complement strand
GGCCGTTGCGGCCGAGGGTGTCGAGGATCTTGCTGCTGCGGCGGTGTGGGGTCTGGTGCGGTCGGCGCAGTCGGAGAATCCGGATCGGTTCGTGCTGGTGGATGTGGATGGGACGGCGCAGTCGTGGGCGGCGTTGTCCGCTGCGGTCGGTGCTGGTGAGTCTCAGATGGCTGTGCGTGTGGGTGAGGTGGTGGTGCCTCGGCTGGTGCGGGCTGATGGGCGGGGGGTGTTGTCGCTCGCCGAGGGTGTTGGTTCGGGGTGGCGGTTGGATGTGGCGGCTGCGGGGACGCTGGAGAGTCTCGCGCTCGTGCCGTTCGAGGAGGGGGAGCGCAGGGCGTTGGCGGCGGGGGAGGTGCGGATCGCGGTGCGTGCCGCGGGGCTGAACTTCCGGGACGTGCTGATCGCCTTGGGGATGTATCCGGGTGAGGCC
>NZ_LGDV01000077.1 GCF_001280015.1 Streptomyces sp. MMG1121 | reverse complement strand
GCGGAGCCCCGTCAGAGATGGGGCAGAGCCCCGGCGGGACCGGAGGCGGAGCCCGGCGGGGTTGAGGCGGAGCCCCGTCAGGGTTGGGGCAGAGCCCCGCCGGCGTTGGAGGCGTCGCTCCAGCGAGGTCGGGAGCATCGCCCCCCCAAACGGGGCCCGGCCAAGCGCACCGGCCCGGCAGGGTCGGGGGCGGAGCCCGGCAGGGTCGGGGCAGAGCCCCGGCAGCGTTGGAGGCGTCGCCCCGGCGAGGTCAGGAGCATCGCCCCCCCAAACGGGGCCCGGCCAAGCGCACCGGCCCGGCAGGGTCGGGGGCGGAGCCCGGCAGGGTCGGGGGCGGAGCCCCGTCAGAGATGGGGCAGAGCCCCGGCGGGACCGGAGGCGGAGCCCGGCGGGGTTGAGGCGGAGCCCCGTCAGGGTTGGGGCAGAGCCCCG
>NZ_LGDV01000076.1 GCF_001280015.1 Streptomyces sp. MMG1121 | reverse complement strand
ACAATGGTGGCGATGGGGTTCCCGGCCCGATTGCGGCAGGCCGGGGCCCCATATTGCGCGGTCGGTTTGGGATCAGTCGTCCCAGCCGCCGTCGCCGCCGCCGTCGCCTCGGCCGCCTTCGTCTCGGCCGCCGCCGTCGCCCCAGCCGCCTTCGTGGTCGCAGTCCACGCGGAAGCTGGCCACGATGCCGTCCTTGACGTGGACGCCGTCCTTCACGTGCAGGTCATCGACGCCGAAGCTGGTGCTGAAGGCGCCGACGGTGGCGACGGGGGCGCCGTTGTCGCAGACGGCTCCGCGGAAGACCTCCACACGCTTGTGGCTGTCGTTGCGGACGTTGAGGGTCTTGGCGCCCAGGCCGCTGATCACGGTGATGCAGTCGCCGGGGCGGGCGGAGTAGGACCGCTCGTTGACGAAGATCCGGCCTTCCCTTCT
>NZ_LGDV01000075.1 GCF_001280015.1 Streptomyces sp. MMG1121 | reverse complement strand
GGCATCAAGCTGGACACCGAGGGGTACCGGCTGCTGGTCAACCCGACCGGCCGTTTCGAGATCGGCGGCCCGATGGGCGACGCCGGCCTGACCGGCCGCAAGATCATCATCGACACCTACGGCGGCATGGCCCGCCACGGTGGCGGCGCCTTCTCCGGCAAGGACCCGTCCAAGGTGGACCGTTCGGCCGCCTACGCCATGCGCTGGGTCGCCAAGAACGTGGTGGCGGCCGGCCTGGCCTCCCGCTGCGAGGTCCAGGTCGCCTACGCGATCGGCAAGGCCGAGCCCGTCGGCCTCTTCGTCGAGACATTCGGCACCAACAAGGTCGAGACCGAGAAGATCGAGAAGGCCATCGACGAGGTCTTCGACCTGCGCCCGGCCGCGATCATCCGTGACCTCGACCTGCTCCGCCCGATCTACGCCCAGACGGCGGCCTACGGCCACTTCGGCCGCGAGCTGCCCGACTTCACCTGGGAGCGCACCGACCGCG
>NZ_LGDV01000074.1 GCF_001280015.1 Streptomyces sp. MMG1121 | reverse complement strand
GTCTCGGTCTCGGTGGGGGCGGTGAGGGGGAGCCGGGCGGTCAGCGCGGTGCCCCGGCCCGGGGATGACTCGATGGTCAGGGTGCCGCCGAGGGCGTGGAGGCGGGCGTGCATGGCGGTCAGGCCGAAGCCGCCCGTCTCTGGGTCGGGCGCGGGCAGCCGGGCGGGGTCGAAGCCGACGCCGTCGTCGACGACCGTGAGGGTGGCCTCGTCGCCGAAGTGCCCGAGTGTCACCTCCGCCGACCGGGCCCGGGCGTGGTGCACGGTGTTGGCCAGCGCGGACTGGGCGACGCGCAACAGCGCCACCTCGTGCGCGGTCGGCAGGGGAACCGGGTCGCCGCTGAGGCGGAAGCGGGCGGTGAGCCGGTGCCGGGCGCCGGTGGTGGCGCACAGCCGCTCCAGCGCGTCCGCCAGGGTGCCGCCCTCCAGGGCGGGCGGGGCGAGGGCGGCGACGAAGCGGCGGGCCTCGGCGAGGTTGTCGACCGCTGCCTGGCGGGCCTGGCCGACGTAGCGGGCCGCGTTGTCCGGGGCGGCGGGCAGGGTCCGTTCGGCGGCGCGCAGCAGCAACTGGATGCTGGACAGCCCCTGGGCGAGCGTGTCGTGGATCTCACGGGCCAGCCGCTCGCGTTCCGCCAGCACCCCCGCCGTGTGCTGGGCCTCGGCCAGGTCCGCGCGGGTGGCGGTGAGCTCCTCGATCAGCTGTCGGCGCCGTTCGCTCTCCCGGTACAGCGCCTGGTATCCCCACACCACCGCGACCGCGACGGCGGCCCCGAGCGCCGGGCCGATCGCCATGGCCGCGCTGAACGAGCCCTGATGGACGGCGAACGCGACGACCGCCGCGAGCGTGGTCGCGGCCACGGCGGCCAGTCCGGCGCGGCGCGGCAGCAGATGCAGTTGGAGGAAGTACAGCGGGAAGGCGACCCACACCCCGTCGGCGGACAGCCCCAGCAGCACCAGCCACACCACGCCGACAGCGGCCAGCCACCAGGCCGCGGCCCGCCGGTCGCCGCGGATCCGGGGCAGCAGCGGGCCCGCCGCGTACACCAGCCCGCACACCGCCGCCACGGCGACGGTCGCTCCGGCATACGGCAGGCGGCCGGTCACGGCCCGGCCGCCGGTCAGCGCGAGCAGCCCGACGACCAGCAGATGCAGGCACCACGACAGCGCCCGGGTGGTCGGGATCGGAGCGGGAGCGGTGGTGTTCACAGTCCTCCCAGCGTAAAGAAACGATCCGCGGTCGGGCCTCTGTCGAAAGGTGCAATCCGTGCGCCGCCGTTCGGCCCGCGAAGTGCCCCCCGCCGCCGGATGCCCGAGCGGGGCCCGAGGGGCGACGGTGGAGACACACCGCGTCCACCACCGAGAGAGCAGCCGCAGCCGTGTTCGTCGCCTGGAGAGACCTGAGGTTCGCCAAGGGCCGGTTCGCCCTCGTGGGAGCCGTCATCACCCTGATCACCCTGTTGGTCGGGCTGCTGTCCGGACTGACCGCCGGTCTGGGCCGGCAGAACATCTCCGCGATCACCGGCCTGCCCGCCGACAGGATCGCCTTCGCCGCCCCCGCCGCAGGCCAGAGCCTGTCGTACGCCGACTCCACCGTCACCGCCCGGCAGTGGGACCGGTGGGCCGAGGTGCCCGGCGTCACCCGCGCCGAACCGCTCGGGATCACCACCACCAAGGCCACCGCGGGTGCCAGGAGCACCGCGGTCTCCGCCTTCGGCGTCGGGCCCGGCTCCCGGCTGGCCCCCGACGGGGGCAAGGTGCGCGGGGACACGGCGGTGCTGTCCCGTACCGCAGCCGATGACCTCGGCGTCGGGCCGGGCGGCTCCTTCACGCTGGCCGGCCGGACACTGACGGTGGCCGCCGTTCAGGGAGACGCGTCCTTCAGCCACACCCCCGTGATCTGGACCAGCCTCGCGCTCTGGCAGCAGGTGGCGCCCCCCACCAGGGCCGCTGGTCCGACGGCGACCGTGATCGCCCTGGACCTGACCACCGGCGCCGACGTCACCGCCGCCGACCGGGCCCTCGGCACCAGGACGGTCTCCAAGGGCGACTCGCTGTCCGCGATCGGCTCGTACAGCTCCGAGAACGGCTCCCTTCAGCTGATGCGCGGCTTCCTGTTCGCCATCTCCGCCCTCGTCGTCGGCGCCTTCTTCACCGTCTGGACCATCCAGCGCGGCGGCGACATCGCCGTCCTCAAGGCGCTCGGCGCCTCCACCGCGCATCTGCTCAGGGACGCCCTCGGCCAGGCCGCCGTCCTGCTCGTCACCGGCACCCTCCTCGGCACCGGCATCGCCGCCGCCCTCGGCGCCACCGTCGTGGGAGCAGCGGTGCCGTTCCTCCTCACCCCCGCCACCGTCCTCGTCCCGGCCGCCGTGATGATCCTGCTCGGCACGCTCGGGGCCGCCCTGTCCGTCCGCCGCATCACCTCCGTGGACCCGCTGACCGCCCTGGGGAGCGCCCGATGAGCCTGCACCTGTCCGACGTCACCCTCACCTACCCCGACGGCGACGGCCGGCTGACCGCCCTCGACCAGGTCACCCTGGAGGTGCCCCGGTCCACGGTGACCGCCGTGGTCGGCCCCTCCGGCTCCGGCAAGTCCAGCCTCCTCGCCGTCGCCGCCACCCTCGTCACGCCCGACACCGGCACGGTCACCGTCGACGGCGTCACCACGACCGGCATGAGCCGCGGGGAACTGACCGAGCTGCGCCGCCACACGATCGGCATCGTCTTCCAACAGCCCCATCTGCTGCCCTCCCTCACCGCGGCCGAGCAGCTCCTGCTCATGGCGTCGATCGACGGTCGACGGCCGGCCGGGGCCCGCGGCCGGGCCCTGGAGCTGCTCGACGCGGTGGGCCTCGCCGACCGGGCCGGGCGCCGCCCCCACCAGCTCTCCGGCGGCCAGCGCCAGCGGGTCGGCATCGCCCGGGCCCTGATGAACGACCCCACCCTCCTGCTGGTCGACGAACCCACCAGCGCCCTCGACCACGAACGCGGCGCCGCCGTCGTCGACCTGCTCACCCGGCTGACCCGGGAGCGGGCCACCGCCACCGTCCTGGTCACACACGACCGCGCCCAGCTGACCGCCGTCGACCACATCGCCGAGGTCCGCGACGGACGCCTGCGTGTCCTGCCTTCCGGCGGCGGCACGGGCGTGGGCTACCCGTCCGAGCGGGTGATTGCCGAGAACATGAGGGGATGACCCCGCTCCACCGCGCCGTGCTGACCGGTCTCGCCCTCCTCGCCTCGTTCACCGCCCGGCTGCCCGCCCAGGCGGCACCGGACCACGCGGGCCCGGACCAGGCGGGCCGCGCGGGCCCGGCCCGCACGAGCCCCGGTCGCACCGTGCACGGCTGCGTGTCCTCGGTGCCGTACGTCTCGGGGCGGGGCGGCTATCACACGTACCGGATCCCCGCCGTCGTACGGACCCGGCACGGCACGGTGCTGGCGTTCGCCGAAGGGCGGCGCGACAGCGCCGGCGACACCGGTGACATCGACGTCGTGCTGCGCCGCTCCACCGACGGCGGCTGCACCTGGGGCCCGCTGACCGTCGTGGCCGCCGGGCACGGCGACACCCGGGGCAACCCGGCACCGGTCGTGGACCCGCGTACCGGTGCCGTCGTCCTGGTGACCTGCGGCAACAGCGGGGCGGTGACGGAGGGGCAGATCATGCGCGGGGAGGTGTCGGCCGGCCGGGGCCGTCGGGTGTACGTGCAGCGCAGCTGGGACGACGGCCGCCGCTTCAGCCCTGCGGTGGACATCACGGCGCAGGTGAAACGGCGCGGCTGGCGCTGGTACGCAACCGGTCCCGGCCACGCGGTGGCCCTCACCCGGGGCCCGCACGCCGGCCGCCTCCTGGTGCCCGCCAACCACTCCGCCGCCCCGCGCCCCGGCTCCTCCGACACCGGCCGGGAGTTCCGGTACTACGCCGGTCACGCGCTCTACAGCGACGACTCCGGCTGCACCTGGCACCTGGGCTTCGTGGAGGACACCCCCGACGGCAGGGCCAACGTCAACGAGACGACGGCGGCCCAGCTCCCGGACGGACGGCTCTACTTCAACGCCCGCGACCAGTTCGGCGCCGCCTGGAGCCACCGCCTCGACGCCTACTCCTCCGACGGCGGCACCACCCTCGACCACTCCTACACCGTCCAGCCCACCTTGCGCGACGTCCCCGTGGTCCAGGGCAGCGTCCTCCAACTCCGCGCGCCGCAGGGCTGGTTGCTGTTCTCGGCGCCCTCCGTGCCGACCGCCCGCCGGACCCTGGCGATCTGGTACAGCACGGACGCCGGCCGCACCTTCACCCGCCTGCTCACTCTCGCGAACCGCCCGGCCGCCTACTCCGACCTCGTCCAGCTCGGCCCCGACACGGCCGGCGTCCTGTACGAGACGGGCGCCGCCCGCAGCTACGACACCCTGGAGTTCCGCAGACTGAGCCTCGACTAGAGAGAGCCCGCTAGAGCAGTCCCGCCGCCGCCAGGAACTTGCCGACCCGCTCCGTCTCCTCGCCGGACAGCGGCATCTGCGGCTCGGCCGTCACCGGGCAGTCGATGATCCCGCGCAGATGCAGCGCCGCCTTGAACGCGCCCAGCGCCGAGGAACTCCCGCCCATCCGCGCCGGGTCACCGACCCGGACCATCCCGAACAGCGCGCACAGCCGCTCCTGTTCGGTCCGCGCACCCTCCCAGTCGCCCGCCCGGCACAGCCGGTACAGCCGGACGTACCCGTGCGGGTCGACATTGCCCAGCCCCGGTACGCACCCGTCGGCGCCCAGGGCCAGCGCCGCGTCCACGATCAGCTCGGAGCCGGTCAGCACACTGAACGCGGGATGCGCGCGGGCCCCGGTGACGACCTCACGGAACGCCCCCAGGTCCCCGCTGGAGTCCTTGAGCCCCGCCAGCACCCCGTCGGCGGCCAGCCCCAGCACCAGATCGGCGGGAAGCCTGGTGTGCACGGCCACGGGGATGTCGTAGGCGATGACCGGCACCGGGCTCACGGCGGCGATCCGGCGGTAGTGGCGGACGATCTCGGCGTGGTGGGTGCGGGCGTAGAAGGGGGCGGTGACGACGACGGCCTGCGCACCGGCCGCCGCCATGGCGCCGACATGGTCCAGGACGCGCGGGGTGGTCATGTCGATCGCGCCGGCCAGGACGGGCAGCCGGCCGCCCACATGTCCGACGACCGCCTCGACGACCTGCCGTCGCTGCCGGTCCGTCAGGAAGGCGGCCTCGGAGGTCGAGCCGAGCAGGAACAGCCCGTGCACCCCGCCGTCCACCAGATGGTCGACCAGCCTGAGCAGCGAGGGGACGTCCACCTCGCGGTCCGGTGTCAAGGGAGTGCAGACGGGCGGGACGACACCGGTCAGCGGGGCGGGGAACGTCATTCAGGGCTCCTGAAGCAGGCTCTGTCGGGCCAGGTCGCGGGTCGGCCGGTCCTCCTCCACAGGATGGTGACAGCGGTAGCGGTGTCCGGGCCGTGACGCGGCCGAGAAGTCCGGCATCGTGTCCGCGCACACCCCGTCCGCCTTCCAGCAGCGGGTGCGGAAGGGGCAGCCGCTCGGCGGCCGGGTCGCGGACGGCACCGGCCCGGACAGCGGGATCGGGTCGATGGGGTCCAGCAGCCCGGGCGAGGCCGAGAACAGCGCGCGGGTGTACGGGTGCCGGGCGGCGTCGGTGACCCGGTCGGCCGGGGTCTCCTCCACGATCCGGCCCAGGTACATGGTGATCACCCGGTCGCTCATCCGCCGGACCGTCTGGATGTCGTGCGAGACGAACACCAGGGCGAGGCCGAGACGTTCCTTCAGGTCCAGCAGGAGGTTGAGGATCTGCGCGCGGACCGACACGTCCAGGGCGCTGGTCGGCTCGTCGGCGACGACCAGGGCCGGGTCCAGGGCGAGCGCGCGGGCGATGGCGACCCGCTGCCGCTGTCCGCCGGAGAGCTGTCCGGGCAGGGCGTCGGCGAGCGCCCGGGGCAGACCCACCAGACTCATCAGCTCCCGTACCCGGTCCGCCCGTTCGGCCCGGGCGCCGCGCTCGTGGATGTCCAGCGGGTCGCGCAGGATGCGGCGTACGGGCAGCCGCCGGTTCAGCGCGGTCGACGGGTCCTGGAAGATCATGCCGACGCCCGCGCCGACCGTGGCCCGGCGCTCCCCGGCCGGCATCGCCCACAGCTCCCGGCCCCGGAACGCCACCGTCCCCGACGTCGGCCGCTGGACGCCCACCAGCACCTTCGCCAGCGTCGACTTCCCGCACCCCGACTCGCCGACCACACCGACCGTCTCGCCGGCCGCCACGGTCAGATCGGCGCCGGTCAGGGCGTACACCCGGTCGCGGCTGAACAGACCGCCGCTGCGGGCCTTGTGGACGACATGGGCGTCCCTCACGTCGATGACGGCGTTCACTGCACGGCCTCCTCGACGGGCTCCACGGGTACGGCCGGGTGGTGGCAGGCGGCCGCGTGGGCCGCCGTGCCGGTGAGGACGGGGGCGCGCTCGTGGCACACCCCGGTCGCCAGCGGGCAACGGTCGGCGAAGCGGCAGCCCGCCGGGAAGTCGGCAGGAGCGGGTACGACCCCCTTGATCTGCGTCATCCGCACATCGGCCGACTCCAGCGAGAGCACGCTGCCGAGCAGCCCGCGCGTGTAGTGGTGGGCCGGCGCGGCCACCAGATCGGCGGTCACCCCGGTCTCCACGATCTGTCCGCCGTACATCACCACCACCCGGTCGGTGACGTCGGCGACCAGCGCCAGATCGTGCGAGACCAGGATCAGCGCGAAGCCCAGCTCCGCGCGCAGCCGCAGCAGCAGCTCCATCACCTGGGCCTGCACGGTGACGTCGAGGGCGGTCGTCGGCTCGTCGGCGACGATCAGCTCGGGGTCGCGGGAGAGGGCCATGGCGATCAGCACGCGCTGGCGCTGACCGCCGGACAGCTCGTGCGGATAGCTGCGCAGGGTGCGCTCGGGGTCCAGCCCGACCAGCTCCAGCAGCTCGGCCGGAGCGCGCCGGCCACCGCGCCGTACCAACTGCTTGAGCTGGGCGCGGATGGTCATGGCGGGGTTCAGCGAGGACAGCGCGTCCTGGTAGACCATCGCCATCTCGTGCCCGAGCAGCCGCCGCCGTACCCGCATCGGCTCGGTGAGCAGGTTCCGCTGCCGGAAGCGCACCTGGCCCCCGACCCGGGCCTCCTCGGGCTGGAGCCCCATGATCGTGAGCGCGGTCAGCGACTTCCCGCACCCCGACTCGCCGACCAGGCCCAGCACTTCACCGGGGTACACCTCGAAGCCGACGCCGGCCACGATGTCCACGCCCCGGTGCCGGTCCGGGAAGCCGATGGCGAGGTTCTCGACGGCGAGTACCGGCTGTCCGTTCCGGCCGGGCAGCGGCCGGGCCCGGGAGCGCAGCCGCCGGGCGGCCTGCGCCAGACCGGGCAGCGGCAGCACCTCACCACCGCCGGGCTCCGGTGCCTCCAGCCGGTCCTCGGGCGCCCGCACCTCCCTGGGCGCCGGGGCGGCCCACGCGTCGGACACGCCCTCGGAGAGGATGTTCAGCGACAGCACGGTGAGCAGGATCAGCAGCCCGGGGAAGACGGTCGCCCACCAGCCACCCGTCAGCACCATGTTCTTGCCGTCGGCGATGACGCTGCCCCAGGACGGGTCCGGGGGCCGTACACCCGCGCCGACGAAGGACAGCGACGCCTCGAACACGATGGCCTCGGCGACCTGGACCGTGCAGAACACCAGCACCGGAGCGGCACAGTTGACGGCCACGTGCCGCAGCACGATGTGCGGTGTACGGGCGCCGATCACCCGCTCGGCGGTGACGTAGTCCTCCCCGTACTGATCGAGCACATTGGCCCGCACCACCCGCGCCACGGGCGGTGTGAAAAGGAAGGCGATCGCGCAGATCAGCACCCCGATCCCGCCGCCGAACACGGCGACCAGCACGGCCGCGAGCGCGATCCCGGGGAACGCCATGACCACGTCCAGTGCGCGCATCAGCGTCTCGTCGACGCCCTTGCGGGAGGTGGCGGCGACCGCCCCGATGACGGCGCCCACGACCAGCGCGAGCGCGGTCGCCCCCAGCCCGATCGCGAGCGACCACCGGGCCCCGTACATCAGCCGGCTCAGGATGTCCCGGCCGAGGCTGTCCTGCCCGAGCCAGTGCGCGGCCGACGGATGCCCGCTGCCGCCGACCGGGTCCTGCTGGTCGAGCGGATCGTCCGGGGCGAGCAGGGGAGCGAGTACGGCGGTGAGGATGACCAGGGCCAGGAAGCAGACGGCGAGCTTCGACAGCGGCGGCAGCCGGCGCCAGCCGCGCGGCCGGACTCCGCCGGGCCGCAAGAGCCGCTCGGCAAGACGCGCGCGCGTGACCATCAGGCCGCCCTCAGACGTGGGTTGACCAGCAGATACAGGATGTCGATGACGAGGTTGACGACGACGAACCCGGTGGCCGTGGTGAGGACGACCCCCTGGACGACGGCCGGATCGCCGTTCTGCACGGCGTCGATCATCAGCTTGCCCATGCCGGGCAGCGAGAAGATCGTCTCGATGACGACGGCACCGCCGAGCAGATAGCCGACCCGCAGTCCGAGCACGGTCAGCGGATTGACGAGCGCGTTGCGCAGGACGTTGCGCCCGACGACGACCAGGGGCGGCAGCCCGCTCCCGATCGCCGTGCGCACGTAGTCCTTGTCCAGTTCCTCCACGACCGAGGTCCGTACGATCCGGGTGAGCTGGGCCGCCACCGGCAGGGAGAGCGCGAACGCGGGCAGTGCCATGGTCTTCAGCCACCCGCTGAGGGAGTCGGCGGGGTTGATGTACCCGCCGGTCGGGAACCAGCCCCGGTCCACCGCGAGGTACTGGATCATCAGCAGCGCCAGCCAGAACCCGGGCGCGGCGACCCCGACCAGCGAGAGGACCCGGATGACCTGGTCGGGCGGCCGGTCGCGGTGGACGGCGGCAGTGACCCCGCCCGCCAGCGCCAGCACCACCGCGATACCGAGGCCGAGGAAGGTCAGCTGGAGAGTGAGCGGCAGCGCGGTGGTGACCTGGTCGACGACCGGCGCCCGGGTCAGGGCGCTGGTACCGAGGTCGCCGTGCAGGAGATCGCCGACGAAGTGGACGTAGCGCACGGGCAGCGGATCGAGCAGACCGTTCTGTTCGCGGAAGTCGTGCAGCTGCTTCGGGGTCGGATTGGCCCCCTGGAAGAACGCGGACGCCGGATCCACGTCCGAGAACCGCATCACCAGGAACACGAACAGCACGATCCCGAGCAGCAGCGGGACGAGCAGGGCGATACGGCGCAGCAGAATCCGTACGACGGCTGTCATCCCGTCAGACCCACTTGGCCTGGAGCACGTTGATTCCCGGATACGGCTGGGCCCTTATCCCGGTGAGCTTGCGCGGGTCCCAGGCGGTCATCAGTTCGTTGTGGACCACGGGATACAGCACGGCCTGCTCGGCGACGACATCGATGTAGTCCTGGACGATGGCTTTCTTCTTCGCGGTGTCCGGCTCGCGGGTCGCCCGGTCCATGTCGGCGAAAAGCTTCTTGGCGACGGGGTTGTCGGTCCACCGTGTGTAGCCCATCCACAGATTCTGGGGACCGTAGTTGTAATGCATGATCAGATCGGCGTCGAGCCCGAACTGATTGGGATTCGAGGCGGCGGCGACGACCTGGTAGTCCTGCTTCTGGTCCATCTTGGTGAACACGGCCGTGGTCTCCTGCGGCGCCAGCGTCGTCCCGACGCCGACCGCGTCCCACGAGGACTTGATGGTCGGCAGACAGTCGACGATCCAACTGACGTTGACCGCAAGGATGTTGACCTTCAGTCCGCTGACCCCTGCGGCCTTCAGCAGAGCCCTGGCCCTGTCCGGATCGTAGTCGTACACGGTCTTGGCCCGCCGGTAGGCCGGATTCCCTTCGTTCAGGAACGAGGACGCGGCCCTCCCGTGCCCCTTGAGGGCGACCTGCACCATTTTCTCGGTGTCGATGGCGTAGTGCAGCGCCTGCCGGACCCGTACGTCGTCGAAGGGCTTGTGCTGGGTGTTGAACATGAGGAACAGGTTGTTCATCCCGGCTCCGCCCGCGACCTTCAGCCCGCCCTGCTCCAGCCGGGAGATGTTGGCGTACGGGATGTTGTCGGCGATCTGCGCACCGGCGCCGGACCCGGAGATCTTGGCGACGCGCGGCGCGGCATCGACGATGGTCAGCCAGTTCATCCGCTTGAAGGTGGGCCTGCGCGGCCCGTTGTAGCCGGCGAACGCCTCGAACGTCGTATTCGACTTCGGATGGTGCGCGGTCTGCCGGTACGGCCCCGATCCCACGGCCAGCCCCGTGATCGCCTCGTCCCAGGCACCGGGCCGGGAGAACACGTGCTTGGGCATGATCTTGGCGAGGGTGAGCCGCGAAAGCCCGTCGGGGAAGGGGAACTTGAGGACGAGTTCGACGGTGGAGGCGTCGACCTTCCGCGCTCCCTCCAGCCAGCTCTCGAAGAACCCCTTCGCGAGGGTCGGCGTCTTGGGGTCCAGTATCCGGTCGAAGACGAAGACGACGTCGTCGGCGGTGACGGGCTCGCCGTCGTGGAAGGTGGCACCGGGGCGCAGCCCGAACCGCCAGGTCGTGGCGCCGGGGTCCGTCGGCACCTCGGTGCCGAGCGCCGGATACGGCAACCGGGTGATCGGATCGGTGTCCAGCAGTCCCTCGTAGATGTGGTTGTTGGCGGCCATCGCGAACGCCGACGCCGTCTGCGTCGGATCCCAGCTGCCGTCGTTGCCGTACCCGATCACGGCGGTCAGTGTGCGGTCCTTGCCGCTGCCACCGCCACCGGTGTCGTTCGTGGACTGCGGCCCGCCGCACGCGGTCAGTGCCGGGGGCAGGACGGCGGCCAGACCGAGCGCGCCGGCTCCCTTCAGGAAGGACCGGCGGTGCGGGGCCGGAAGGTCGCGGGTCACGTCGTCGCGCACGGATCCTCCAGCGGGGTCGGGGAGGTGGGAGAGGAGGTACGACGTCCTACGTCCGGTTCGGTAGCGTGACCATAAGAGCGGGTCCGGGGCCGGTCAAGGCAGCGCGCGCGAATGGCCGGAGGCCGCACCAACGGCGATGCCCCTTCGTCCGGCCGCCGACGCCGAAGGTCCGCCGCAGCGGGCTGCGGCGGACCTCCAGGCTGGCGGGTGTGCGTCGGTCAGCCGCCGAGGATGGCGTTCTCGACGCGGGCGGCGGCGTTGGCGTGGCCGCGGGCGTTGGGGTGGACGAGTGCCCAGACGGCCGGGTTCCCGGGGGTGGGGAGACGTTCCAGGATGCCCTCCACCCACTTCTCCTGGCCGAGCGCGCACACGCTGTGGCCCTTGCTGGAGGAGTAGATGTCGACGTAATGATCGCCGTGCGCGGCGGTGACCTGCTGGATGACGGCGTTGAGCGGTTCGAGGGCCGATGCGCGCAGCCAGTTCAGGTCCGCGTGGCGGATGGTGGAGAACTGCAGGGGATTGCCGTAGAGGCAGTTGGAGACGTTGTCCGGGATGACGGTCGGGTAGCCGACGGTGACGACCTTCGCGGAGGGGGCCTTCGCGTGGATCGCTGTCAGCATCCGGTCGTACTCGGCGCGGACGTGCTCAAGACGCGCTGCCAGGCTGTTCCCGTAGTGGTCCTTGCACGGGCTGGAGCCGACGCCTCCCTCGGGGCCCAGCTCGATGCATTTGCCGAGGATCTCGCCGAAGCCGAGGCTGTTGCCGCCGACGCCCACGGTGACCAGGCCGGTGCCGGGGGACACGGCGTCGATCTGCGGGGGGACCGGGGGGAAGGGGTAGTCGGGGTCGTGGTTGTCGACGAGCCCCGGGATGTGCAGCTCGTAGCCGATGGGGTGCTGCTCTTCGCGGTCGACGTTGGCGATGGTCGCGTTGCCGCAGCTGACGTTGTGCAGACGGACCAGTGAGCCCAGGTCCCGCTTGATGACCTCGGGGTAGGACTCGGTGGTGCGCTGGCAGCCGTCGCGGGGCTCCTCGAAGGTGTGGCCCGCCGCGGGGATGGCGCCGGCGGTGTAGGAGTCGCCGAGCGCGACCCACCGCAGGGACTGTGCCGCCGAGGCCGGTGTGGACGATGTGCCGGCGCCGAGCAGGCAGAGAGCCGCGGCGGCTGCCGCTCCTGCCAGCTTCTTGCGGAATCGGGGCATGCTGAACCTCCGTCGGGACACGGTGCGAGACGTGACAGGACAGCGGCCCCGGCGCCGGGAAGACCGCGACCGGCCCGGAGGATCAACTCCCCCGGGTAGTCGTATGGATACTAAGAGTGTCGATCATGGCGTCGGTAGTGGATCCGGATAGATCGTCTTTTCACACTCGTGGGCGAACTCGGCGACGATCACTTCGGGATCGGCGAGCACACCGGTCACCGGGAGGTCCTCAGCGTCGCCCCGCCGCGACCTGACCGACGAACGCCGTCCAGGAGTCCGGGCCGATGAGAAGCACGGCACCGTCCGGGACCTTGCTGTCCCGGACGGGGACGACGCCGGGGACTCCGTCGGCGACCTCGACGCAGTTGCCGCCGTTGCCGTCGCTGTAGCTGCTCTTGTGCCAGCGCGCGCTGCTCAGGTCGTACTCGTGCATCGTCTGAAGTCCTCCGCCGCCGACTCGATCAGGGCCAGGGACGCCTCCGGCGACAGCGCGGCGGCCCTGAGCAGATCGTATGCCTCGTGCGCGGGCTTCACCACAGCCGGATCGTCCAGCAGATTCCCCGAATACACGGCTTCTGTATAGACAGTTGGCGGCGCGTCCTCGAACTCCATCAGGCGCAGGTCCCCGGTCATTACCGGGTACGCCCCAGCCGTATACGGCAGCACCTGCAGCAGCACCGTTCGCTCTCGTGCGAGTGCCGCGAGGCGGTCCAGTTGCTCGGTCGTGACGGCCGGTCCGCCGACCGGGATTCGTAGCACGTTCTCGTGCAGGATCACCCAATACACGGGCCGTGTAGCGTCCTTGAGGATGCCCTGCCGTTCCAGTCGGCCCGACACCTTGTCCTCGATGTACTCGTCCGACGCGAACGGGTTCATCGCGAGCGTGACCGCCCGCGCGTACCCCGCTGTCTGCAACAGGCCTGGCACCAGTGCGGGCGCGAACTCGCAGATCTTCGTGGCCAGTCGCTCCAGCTCGGCCGCCTGGGCGAAGTACTCCGCATACCGCCGGTCATCAATCAACTTCCGGCACAGCCGCTCGAAAAAGCCATCGGTTTGTAGGATCTCGTCGATCCGCTGGGCCACATCTAACTGCGGCTTGCGAATCGCCTGCTCGAACTGCCCGATGTACCCACCGGAGACGAATACGCGCGTCCCCAGGTCCGCCTGGGTGATCCCCGCGTTCTCTCTCCGCCGCTTCAGCTCCGCTCCGAAGAACTCCCACGCCGCCTGCCGCGAACCGTTGGCCATGGCCAACCCCCTTGGTCTGCCTTGGTTTTGTAGGGCGCAGATTGCTGCCGAGTTTACTGGCGGAGGGCCACCATGGAGGCGCTCAGCGTGAAATCCGGAGAAGAAAGGGAAGCGGCGTGGAAGAGGCGGAAGAGGCGATGCGGGAATTGCGGTCGGCCCTCGAAAAAATCGGGATCGTTCTTCCTTCCCTCGGGCTGGACCCCGTGAGTCTCGCGCGGGAGACACCCCGGCCGCTGGTCGAATTGGGCCGGTGTTCCGTGGAGACCGCGCGCCGGCTCGCGGCGGCGCTGGGGGTGGGTGCGGCGTGAGGCCTCCCGTCGGCAGCCATGCCGTCGACACCCGTTCCGGGCGGCTCGGGATCGTCATGGGGCACGAGGGGCCCTACGTCCAGCTGCGACCGTACGGCGGTGGCCAGGAGTGGGACGCCGTGCCCGGAGCCGTGCGGTGCGCCACTCCCGCCGAGCGGCTGAGCGCGGCGACCGCCTACGCCAACGCCCGTAGTCGCGGTGAGGTGCTCTAGTCGCTCACGAGCCGCTCCCGCCATGCGCGAGAATGAGGGCATGAGTCTGTTCCGCGACGACGGCATCGTGCTGCGCACCCAGAAGCTGGGTGAGGCGGACCGGATCATCACGCTGCTCACGCGCGGTCACGGCCGGGTACGGGCCGTGGCGCGCGGGGTGCGGCGGACCAAGTCGAAGTTCGGCGCCCGCCTCGAACCCTTCTCCCACGTCGACGTGCAGTTCTTCGCGCGCGGCAGTGAGCTGATCGGGCGCGGGCTGCCGCTGTGCACACAGAGTGAGACCATCGCGCCGTACGGTGGCGGCATCGTGGCCGACTACGCCCGCTACACCGCCGGCACGGCCATGCTGGAGACCGCCGAGCGGTTCACCGATCACGAGGGCGAGCCCGCCGTACAGCAGTATCTGCTGCTCGTCGGCGCCCTGCGGACGCTCGCGCGCGGGGAGCACGCCCCCCACCTCGTCCTCGACGCCTTCCTGCTGCGGTCCCTCGCCGTCAATGGCTACGCCCCGAGCTTCGACGCCTGCGCGAAGTGCGGCATGCCCGGTCCGAACCGGTTCTTCTCCGTGGCCTCGGGCGGGTCCGTGTGCGTGGACTGCCGGGTGCCCGGCAGTGTCGTGCCCTCGCCGCAGACCCTGGTCTTGCTCGGAGCTCTGCTTACGGGAGACTGGGGAACGGCCGACGCGTGCGAGGCACGGTACGTCCGGGAGGGCAGCGGGCTGGTGTCCGCCTACCTGCACTGGCATCTGGAGCGCGGGCTGCGGTCGCTGCGGTACGTGGAAAAAACCTAGAGCGGTAGAGGGAGACGAGAAGCACATGGTTGTACGCGGGATCCTGGGGCGCCAGCGCCGTGAGTACAGGGCGCCGGAGCCGCACCCGTCCGGTGCCCGCGCGCCGAAGCTCCCCGGCGAGCTGGTCCCGAACCACGTGGCCATCGTCATGGACGGCAACGGGCGGTGGGCGAAGGAGCGCGGGTTGCCCCGCACGGAGGGGCACAAGGTCGGCGCCGAGCGGGTGCTGGACGTCCTCCAGGGCTCCATCGAGGTCGGCGTCCGCAACATCTCCCTCTACGCCTTCTCGACCGAGAACTGGAAGCGCTCGCCCGACGAGGTCCGCTTCCTGATGAACTTCAACCGCGACTTCATCCGCAAGACCCGTGACCAGCTCGACGACCTCGGCATCCGGGTGCGCTGGGTGGGCCGGATGCCCCGGCTGTGGAAGTCGGTCGCCAAGGAGTTGCAGGTCGCCCAGGAGCAGACCAAGGACAACGACCTGCTCACGCTGTACTTCTGCATGAACTACGGCGGCCGTGCCGAACTCGCCGACGCCGCCAAGGCGATGGCCGAGGACGTGAAGGCGGGGCGGCTCGACCCCGCCAAGGTCAGCGAGAAGACCATCCAGAAGTACCTGTACTACCCGGACATGCCGGACGTGGATCTCTTCCTGCGTCCCTCCGGTGAGCAGCGCACCTCCAACTACCTGCTCTGGCAGAGCGCGTACGCCGAGATGGTCTTCCAGCACGTGCTGTGGCCGGACTTCGACCGGCGCGACCTGTGGCGGGCCTGCATCGAGTTCGCCTCCCGCGACCGGCGCTTCGGCGGTGCCGTGCCGAACGAGGACCTGCTCGCGATGGAGGCCGCCCTGAAGGGCGATACGGCCACCTCGTAGCCATCGGCGGTCCGCGCGGGTCGCCGAGGACGCGGGACTCCGC
This sequence comes from Streptomyces sp. MMG1121, assembly GCF_001280015.1. Taxonomy (GTDB): domain Bacteria; phylum Actinomycetota; class Actinomycetes; order Streptomycetales; family Streptomycetaceae; genus Streptomyces. The sequence goes on along the minus strand of NZ_LGDV01000074.1, from coordinate 127,884 downwards.
CGGGCGGCACGCGGCCGGCGACGCCGGGGGAGCCGTACACCCGCGCCGACAACCCCTGGCGGGGCGCGGCGGCGGCTCCCCTCGGCGCGGACATCCAGTGGGACATGCACGAGCCGCCCTCGCACGGCGTGCCTCACGGTGCCGCCCGAGCGAGGACCGTCCGGGGACCCTCAGTGGCCCTGCGTCGCGCACTCCGCGCAGGTGCCGAAGATCTCCACCGTGTGGGCCACGTTGACGTAGCCGTGCTCGGCGGCGATCGCCTCGGCCCACTTCTCCACCGCGGGCCCCTCCACCTCGACCGCCTTGCCGCAGACGCGGCAGACGAGGTGGTGGTGGTGCTCACCCGTCGAGCAGCGGCGGTAGACGGACTCGCCGTCGGAGGTGCGCAGGACGTCGACCTCGCCGGCGTCGGCGAGGGACTGCAGGGTGCGGTACACCGTGGTCAGGCCGACCGAGTCGCCCTTGTGCTTGAGCATGTCGTGCAGTTCCTGCGCGCTGCGGAACTCGTCGACCTCGTCGAGGGCCGCCGCCACGGCAGCGCGCTGCCGGGTGGAGCGGCCCTTCACGGGCGGTCCAGCGGTCGTCACCGGTTGCCTCCTCACGTCTCGCCTGTGCCCGGGCCATTGTGCCAGCCCGGACTGTCGGCGGTCAGACGCCGACCTCGTCACCGGCTCCTCTCGTGGCCGGAATCGAGCACTCCGCCGGGTCCCCCGAGGGCCCGGCCAGGCCTGCCGCGCGGGCGCGTCGCCGGGCCAGCGGCGTGGCCAGGGCGGTCAGCGCGATGAACGCGGCGATGGTCAGCAGGACGATCGTCGCACCGGGCGGGACGTCCTGGTAGTACGAGGTGATCGTGCCGCTGACGGTCACGGCCACCCCGAGGGCGACGGCGATCACGAACGTGGCGACGAAGCTGCGGGTGAGCTGCTGGGCCGCCGCCACCGGCACGACCATCAGCGCCGACACCAGCAGCAGGCCGACGACGCGCATCGCGACCGTCACGGTCACCGCCGCCGTCACCGCCGTGAGCAGGTTCAGCGCGCGCACCGGCAGGCCCGTGACCCGGGCGAACTCCTCGTCCTGGCTGACCGCGAACAGCTGGCGGCGCAGGCCGAGGGTGACCAGCAGGACGAAGGCGGCGAGCACGCAGATCGCGGTCACGTCCGACTGCGAGACCGTCGACAGGGAGCCGAACAGGTACGACGTCAGGTTGGCGTTGGAGCCGCCGGGCGCGAGGTTGATCAGCATCACGCCGCCGGCCATACCGCCGTAGAAGAGCATGGCGAGGGCGATGTCGCCGCGCGTCCTGCCGTACCAGCGGATCAGTTCCATCAGGACCGCGCCGAGCACGGAGACGGCGGTCGCCATCCACACGGGGGAGGTCGAGAGCAGGAAGCCCAGGCCGACGCCCGTCATCGCCACGTGCCCGATGCCGTCGCCCATCAGGGCCTGGCGGCGCTGGACCAGGTAGATGCCGACGGCGGGGGCGGTGATGCCGACGAGGACGGCGGCGAGCAGGGCCCGCTGCATGAAGGCGTAGTTCAGGAAGTCCATCAGCTCAGCAGTCCCGTGCGGATCGGTTCGGTGCCCGCGGGTGCGTGCGGGTGTACGTGGTCGTGGCCGGGGAGAGCATGCTGGCCCACGGCCCGCGGGGGCGGGCCGTCGTGCAGGACGCAGCCGTCGCGCAGGACGACCGCCCGGTCGATCAGGGGCTCCAGGGGACCCAGTTCGTGCAGGACGAGGAGGACCGTCGTACCGGCCTCGACCTGCTGTTTCAGCGTCCGCGCGAGGATCTCCTGGCTGGCCAGGTCGACGCCCGCCATCGGCTCGTCCATGATCAGCAGTTCGGGTTCGGCGACCAGCGCGCGGGCGATCAGCACACGCTGGTGCTGGCCGCCGGAGAGGGCGTTCACCGAGTCCTTGGCGCGGTCGGCCATGCCGACCAGCTCCAGGGCCCGGTGCACGGCCTCCCGGTCGGCCTTGCGGAAGACGCCGAAGCGGGTGCGGGAGAGCCGGCCGGAGGAGACGATCTCGGTCACCGTCGCCGGGACCCCGCCGGCGGCCGTCGTGCGCTGCGGTACGTAGCCCACGCGCGCCCAGTCGCCGAAGGAGCGGCGCGGGGTGCCGAACAACTCGATCGTGCCGCCGCTCGCCGGTACCTGGCCGATGACCGTGCGGATCGCGGTGGACTTGCCGGAGCCGTTCGCGCCGAGCAGCGCGACGACCTCGCCGCGGCCGACGGTGAGGTCGATGCCGCGCAGCACGGGACGCGCGCCGAGTTCGGCGGTGACCCCGCGCAGGGCTATGACGGGCTCGCTGGTCATCTGGTCTCCCCTGCCGGTCACTTGGCGCCCAGCGCCTGCTGGAGGGCCTTGAGGTTGGCTTCCTGGACGGAGAAGTAGTCCTTGCCGCGGGACTTGGCGGTGATGCCCTCGATCGGGTCCAGGACGTCGGTCTTCAGGCGCGCGTCGCCCGCGATGGTCTTGGCGGTCTTGTCGCTGACGAGCGTCTCGTAGAAGACGGTGCTCACGCCGTCGGCCTTGGCCATCTTCTCCAGGTCCCTGACCCGCGCGGCGCTGGGCTCGGAGTCGGGGTCGAGGCCGTTGATGGCCTCCTCGGTCAGGCCGTAGCGCTCGGCGAGGTAGCCGAAGGCGGCGTGGGTGGTGATGAAGACCTTGGTCCTGGTGTCCGCCAGCCCGGTCCTGAACCGCGTGTTCAGGTCGTCGAGCTGCTTGACCAGGGCCGCGGTGTTCTTCTTGTAGTCGCCCGCGTGCTTCGGGTCGGCCTTCTCGAAGGCCTTGCCGACTCCCTCGGCGACCTGGGCGTAGCGCACCGGGTCGAGCCAGATGTGCGGGTCCTGGGCGCCGGACTCCTCGCCGGTGTGGGTGTCGTGCGCGGCCGCGTGGCCGCCGACCTCGTTGCCGTGCTTCTCCAGCGTGGTCAGGGAGGCCGCGTCGATCTTCGTCCTGACCGGGGACTGGGTCACCGCGTCGTCGACGGAGGGCTGGAGGTTCTTCAGGTACAGGACCGCGTCGGAGTCCTGGAGCATCGCGATCTGCTTGGGGCTGATCTCCAGGTCGTGCGGTTCCTGGCCGGGGGAGGTCAGACTGGTGACGTGGACGTGGTCCCCGCCGATCCGCTCGGCGAGGAAGGCCATGGGATAGAAGGACGCGACGACATCGAACTTCCCGGTGTTCGCCGCCTCCGCCGTGTCGCCGGAGCAGGCCGAGAGCGTGCCGATCCCGAGGGCGGTGACCGCGGTGACCGCGGCGGCGGGTATGAGGCGTCGTCGTACGTTCATGACAGTCATTTTCAACAAATATGGAAACCGTTGTCAACAACGCTGATCAGGGGCCGGGGGAGGGGCCTGGAGGGGGGCCGATTTGGCCGTGGGGGAGCCTGCGCCGGTAACCTGAATCATTCGCTGGAAGCATCTCGCTTCAACGCCCGTCGTCGTAATGAAGAGAGCACCGTGGCCGCCGACAAGATCGACACCATCGTCAGCCTGAGCAAGCGCCGTGGCTTCGTTTTCCCGTGCAGTGAGATCTACGGTGGACAGCGTGCCGCCTGGGACTACGGACCGCTGGGTGTCGAGCTCAAGGAGAACATCAAGCGTCAGTGGTGGCGCTACATGGTGACCTCGCGCGAGGACGTGGTCGGTATCGACTCGTCCGTCATCCTCGCCTCGGAGGTCTGGGTCGCATCCGGTCACGTCGCCACCTTCACGGACCCGCTGACCGAGTGCACCGCCTGCCACAAGCGGTTCCGCGCCGACCACCTGGAAGAGGCGTACGAGGAGAAGAAGGGCCACGCCCCGGCGAACGGCCTCGCCGACATCAACTGCCCGAACTGCGGCAACAAGGGCCAGTTCACCGAGCCCAAGCAGTTCTCGGGTCTGCTGTCGACGCACCTCGGCCCGACGCAGGACAGCGGCTCGGTCGCGTATCTGCGCCCGGAGACCGCCCAGGGCATCTTCACCAACTTCGCCCAGGTGCAGACCACCTCGCGCCGCAAGCCGCCGTTCGGCATCGCGCAGATGGGCAAGTCCTTCCGCAACGAGATCACGCCCGGCAACTTCATCTTCCGCACCCGCGAGTTCGAGCAGATGGAGATGGAGTTCTTCGTCAAGCCGGGCGAGGACGAGAAGTGGCAGGAGTACTGGATGGAGCAGCGCTGGAACTGGTACACCGGCCTCGGCCTGCGCACTGAGAACATGCGGTGGTACGAGCACCCGAAGGAGAAGCTCTCCCACTACTCCAAGCGCACCGCCGACATCGAGTACCGCTTCCAGTTCGGCGGCAGCGAGTGGGGCGAGCTGGAGGGTGTCGCCAACCGCACCGACTACGACCTCGGCGCCCACTCCAAGGCCTCCGGCCAGGACCTGGCCTACTACGACCAGGAGGCCCAGGAGCGCTGGACGCCGTACGTCATCGAGCCGGCGGCGGGTGTCGGCCGCACCATGCTGGCCTTCCTGCTCGACGCCTACGTCGAGGACGAGGCGCCGAACGCCAAGGGCAAGATGGAGAAGCGGACCGTGCTGCGGCTCGACCACCGCCTCGCCCCGGTGAAGGTCGCGGTGCTCCCGCTGTCCCGCAACCCCGAGCTGTCGCCCAAGGCCAAGGGTCTCGCCCAGGCGCTGCGGCAGAACTGGAACATCGAGTTCGACGACGCCGGCGCCATCGGCCGCCGCTACCGCCGCCAGGACGAGATCGGTACGCCGTACTGCGTGACCGTCGACTTCGACACGCTCGAGGACAACGCGGTGACCGTGCGTGAGCGTGACTCCATGAAGCAGGAGCGCGTGTCTCTCGACCAGATCGAGGGGTACCTGGCCCAGCGCCTTCTGGGCGCCTAGTCACCCTGTCGTGAAGCCGGGCGGGCCGAGTGATCGGCCCGCCCGGCTTTCGCATGTCAACGCCCCTGCAGTGCCTTCACGTTGTCGCCGAACGTCCAGTTCTTCGAGCCGTCCCAGTTGATCGACCAGGTCATCAGGCCCTTGAGCGAGCTGCCGTAGTGCTGCCAGGCCTGGGAGACCAGGGACGGTGACATGTAGCCGCCGCCCGCGCCGGACTGGGCGGGCAGGCCCGGGACCTGTTTGTCGTAGGGGACCTTGATCGTCGTGCCCTGGACCACCAGGCCCTTGTTCAGGCAGTCCGTCTGGGCGGTGAAGCCCGCCACCGTGCCCGCCTCGTAGGAGTCGCCGGAGCAGCCGTACATGCTGCCGTTGTAGTACTGCATGTTCAGCCACCACAGCCGGCCGTTGTCCGCGTACTTCTTGATGATCGGCAGGTACGCGCCCCAGATCGAGCCGTAGGTGACGCTGCCGCCCGTGACGTACGCGGTCTCCGGGGCCATCGTCAGGCCGAAGCCCGACGGCATCTGGGCGAGGATGCCGTCGATGATGCGGATCAAGTTGGCCTGGGACGTGGACAGTTGGTTGATGTTGCCGCTGTTCGTCAGGCCGGTCTCGATGTCGATGTCGATGCCGTCGAAGTTGTACTGCTTCAGGATCGGGACGATCGTCGAGACGAACTTGTCCGCCACGGCGGTCGAGTTGAGGTCGATGCCCGCTGCCGCACCGCCGATGGAGAGCAGGATCGTCTGGCCGGACGCCTTCGCCGCGCACATCTCGGCGGGCGTCGCCACCTTCACGCCCGTGTCCATGCCGTCCTCCCACAGGGCTGTCCCGTCGGAGCGGATGACCGGGAAGGCCGCGTTGACGACGTTGTAACCGTGCGCGGGGATGCGGGAGTCGGTGATCGGGGTCCAGCCGAAGGGCGGATGGACGCCGTTGGCGGAGCCGTCCCAGTTCTCCCAGTAGCCCTGGAGCACCTTTCCGGCCGGGCGGGACTTGACCGCGCAGGTGTCGGCGGCGGAGGCGGTGGGGGCGGTGGCGATCCCCAGGGGGACGAGGGCGGCCGCAGTGAGCGCGGTGGCGAGCAGACGTCTGAGCATGCGAGGCCTCCCGGTGGGGGTGCGGTGAGGTGCCTGTCGTAGGCATGACAGTGCTCGTGGTCCAGACCTCTCGTCAATAGGTCTGGACCATGCAATCCCGAAGCCTGACGGAAATGGAATGACAGATATTGAAATCTGTCAGCTGTCATGGCAAGGTGAAGTCATGACGATGCGAACCCGAACCCTCGGAACCACCGGCCCTGCCGTCTCCGCCCTCGGCCTCGGCTGCATGGGCATGTCCGCGCTCTACGGCGAGGCCGACCGCGCGGAGTCCGTCGCGACGATCCATGCCGCCCTGGAGGCGGGTGTCACCCTGCTGGACACCGGCGACTTCTACGCCATGGGACACAACGAGATGCTGATCGGCGAGGCCCTGCGTACCGCCCCGGCCGCCCTCCGCGAAAAGGCCCTGACCAGCGTGAAGTTCGGCGCCCTGCGTGACCCGGAGGGCAACTGGAGCGGCTACGACGGCCGCCCGGCCGCGGTGAAGAACTTCGCCGCCTACTCCCTGCAGCGCCTGGGCGTCGACCACATCGACGTCTACCGGATCGCCCGCCTCGACCCGGACGTGCCGATCGAGGAGACCGTCGGCGCGATCGCCGAACTGATCGAGAAGGGGTACGTCCGGCACGTCGGCCTCAGCGAGGTCGGCGCCGAGACCATCCGCCGGGCCGCCGCCACCGCCCCGATCGCCGACCTCCAGATCGAGTACGCCCTGATCAGCCGGGGTATCGAGCGGGAGATCCTGCCGACCACCCGCGAGCTGGGCATCGGCGTCACGGCGTACGGCGTCCTCTCCCGCGGCCTGATCTCCGGCCACTTCACCCGGGACCGGCAGCTGGCCGCGACCGACTTCCGCGCCCACTCGCCCCGCTTCCAGGGCGAGAACCTCCAGCACAACCTGAACCTGGTCGACGCCCTGCGCAAGATCGCGGAGCAGAAGGGCGTGACCGTCGCGCAGATCGCCATCGCCTGGGTGCTCTCCCGCGGCGAGGACATCGTGCCGCTGGTCGGAGCCCGCACCCGCGAGCGGCTCGGCGAGTCGCTCGGCGCGCTGGACGTCACCCTGGACGCGGCCGACCTGGCCGCGATCGAGGAGGCCGTACCGGCGGACGCGGCGGCCGGCGACCGCTACCCGACCGCGCAGATGACACACCTCGACAGCGAGCGCTGATCCGGCGCCCGGGTACGGTCTATGTCATGACACCGCCCGCCGAGACCCTGACCGCCGAGCGCATCCTCGAGGCCACCGAGGAGGTGCTGCGCCGGCACGGCCCGGCCAAGGCCACCGTGGTGGACGTGGCCCGCGCGCTCGGCGTCAGCCACGGCAGTGTCTACCGGCACTTCCGCACCAAGGCGGCGCTGCGCGAGGCGGTCACCAAGCGCTGGCTGGACCGGACGGCACAGCGGCTCGCCGGGATCGTCGACTCCGGCGGGAGCCCCGAGGAGCGGCTGCGGGCATGGCTCGCGGCGCTGTTCGAGGCCAAACGGCACAAGGCGGGCGACGACCCCGAGCTGTTCGCCACGTACACGGTGCTGACCGACGAGATGGAGGGCACGGTGGTCGGCGAGCACATCGCCGACCTGACCGGACAGCTGACCCGGATCATCACGGCAGGAGCCGGGTCGGGCACCTTCTCGGTGTCCGACCCGGCCGCCGCGGCCCGTGCCGTCTTCCAGGCCACCGGCCGTTTCCACGACCCCTGTTACGCCCGGGAGTGGATCCGCCCCGGCGTGGACGAGGAGTTCACGGCTGTCGTGGACCTGTTGGTGAGGGGGCTCAGCTCACCTTCACGGTGACGGTGGGGGAGTGGACCTTGCCGTTCATGGTCGCGCTCGAGACCCGTAGTTTCTCGGTGCCCTTGGTCTTGAGCTTGGCGAGGATCGCGTACGAGCTCCCCTTCTTGACCTTCCCCGTCGCCTTCAGGGGGATCCACTTGCCGTTCTTCTCCTGCTGGAGCACCAGCGGACTGTTGATCTTCAGACCCTTGGTGCGCCCGGTGAACTTCACCGTGTCGCCGGCCTTTACCGAGGTCTTGCCCGCCGTGAGGGTGATCGAGGCCATACCGGCCGAGGAGCTTGAAGTGGGGCTGGGACTGGAACTGCTGCCGGCGGCGTAGGCTCCGGCCGTTCCGCCGGAGAGCAGCGCCACGGAGAGGGCGCCGGCGCCGAGCGCGCGGCCGTAGCGATGGCGGAGTACCGAGGTCATGTGCGTCTCCTGTCGCTCGATGGACCTTTCCCAGGCTGAACCAGCCCTGGGAAAGCGGCCACTCGAGACAGGCCGCAGCGACCCGGTGAATCGGTAAGAACCGCAGGTCAAGGCGGGTGGAAATGCCCGGTCTTCTTATCTGGGATCGGCGGGGCGGCTACCGGTCGCGGCCGGGTCGACCGTCGCCTGGTGGGCCTCGGCCAGATGCTCCTCGGCCTTCAGCCACGGCAGGAACTGCGCGTTTCTGCGCCAGCCGCAGGTGCCGCATCTGATCAGGCGCTGCACTCCCGTGCGTTCGACCCGCACGACGTGCTCCCGGCCGTGCCCGTCCCAGCGGCTGACCTTGCTCGTGCTGTTGCCCCGCACCATCACGCCTCCCGCGCCCGACCCACCTCGACACACCCGACCGGAGGGAGTGTGCAGCAAGACGAACATCAACAGGGCGGGATTCACGGGCCGTTGGCCAAGCCGTGGCCGGGGCTCAGCCGATGTCGCGGGGCAGCCGCAGGCTGAGCAGACCTGTCAGCACGATCCCGGCCAGCTGTACCAGCAGCGTCGTGACCAGCGCCTCCCGCATGCCCAGGCGCGGTAGGAGGGTCAGGAACAGGGTGCCCAGCGTGGCCACGCCCAGGGCCGGTGCGGACTGCTGGGCGGTGACCATCGCACCGCTGCCGATCCCGCCCCGGGCCGGCGGCACCTCGGACAGCACGATCCGCATCACATTGGGCAGTTGGAGCGCCTGCCCGGCCCCGGCCACCGCGGCACCCGGCAGCAGCGAGCCGAAGCCGAGGTGCGGCCAGTCCCGCCAGGCGGCCAGCGCGATCAGCAGCACGCCCAGGGCCTGGACGACGGACCCGGCGGTGACCACACGGGTGCCGTGACGGCCGATCAGCCGGGGTCCGGCGAGGGAGACGACGAGGTACGCCACGGCCATCGGCGCGAGCGCGAGCCCGGCCGGCACCGGACCGAGCCCGGCGCCCTGTTGCAGTGCCAGCGCGATGACGAGGGCGCCCGCATGGTGACGTACACCCCGAAGGACGAGGAGACGCGGGCGCGGCTGGAGAGACTGCGTGAGCTGGCGTGCGGGGGCGCGGCGGCCGAGCGGCCCGCGGGCTAGGAGGCGTTCACCGGCTGGCGGATCTCGGGTGCTTCCAGGATCTCGGCCGTGCGGGCCGCCGTGGTGCGGGCCCACCGTCCACTGGTCAGCAGCCCGAGGACCAGCACGGCCAGTCCGCACGCCGTGAGGATCCACCAGCCGGGGCGGGCCGCCGAGACGAAGACCTCGCGGTAGGGGGACGAGCCGATGCCGGAGGCCAGGACGGCGCCGACCACCGCGACGCCGAGGGTCTGGCCGAGCTGCCTGCTGGTGGAGGCGACCGCGGCGGCCACTCCGGCCTGGGAGCGCGGCATGCCCGAGACCGCCGTGTTGGTGATCGGCGCGTTCACGAAGCCGAAGCCGATGCCGAACAGGACGTAGCCGAGGAAGAGCGTGACGTTCGACGTCTCCGCCTCGAAGCCCGCGAAGAGGACACCGCTCGCCGTCATCGCCGTACCGGCGATCAGCAGGGGGAGGCGGGGGCCGCGGGTGCCGACCATGCGGCCTGAGAGCGGGGCGCACAGGAAGGTCGGGGCGGCCATCGGCAGCATCCACAGGCCGGCGTGCAGGGCGTCGAGACCGCGCACGTTCTGCAGATACAGCGTCGACATGAACAGGAAGCCGCCCAGTGCCGCGAACGCGCTGATCGCGATCACCGTGGCGCCGCTGAACGGTGCCGAGCGGAAGAAGCGCAGGTCGATGAGGGGTTCGGCGCGGCGCGGTTCGTACCAGAGGAGGGCCAGCAGAGCCGCCAGGGCGATCGTGGCGAAGGGGGCCACCGTGGCCGCGCCCGCGTCCGGCGCCTCGATGATCGCGTACGTCAGCGAGCCGAAGAGGGCGATCACCAGCAGCTGGCCGAACGGGTCGGGCCGGCGGGCCTTCGGCGCGCGCGACTCCGGGACGTAGCGGAGGGTGAGGAGGAGGGCGGCGAGGCCGACCGGGAGGTTGACCCAGAAGATCGCGCGCCAGCTCACGGACTGCACCAGCAGACCGCCGACCAGCGGGCCCGCCGCCATGGATATGCCGACCACCGCGCCCCACACGCCGATCGCGCGGGCGCGCTCACGGGCGTCGGTGAAGGTGTTGGTGATGATCGACATGGCGACCGGGTTGAGCATCGAGCCGCCGACCGCCTGCACCATCCGGAAGACGATCAGCAAGGACAGGTTCGGCGCCACCGAGCAGAGCACGGAGCCGATGGTGAACACCGTCAGACCCGCCATGAACACCCGCTTGCGGCCGATCCGGTCGGCCGTCGAGCCCGCGAGCATCAGCAGCGAGGCGAGCACCAGCGTGTAGGCGTCGATCGTCCACTGCAGTCCGGAGGTCGTGGCGTGCAGATCGCGCTGCATGGAGGGCAGCGCCACGTTCAGCACGGTGTTGTCGAGGCTCACGATCAGCAGGCTCATGCAGCAGATCGCGAGCACGAGCAGGCGTCGGCGATGGCTCAACTCGGGCATGGCGCCATCGTACGCCGATTTCAATAGTGCGTCTAACTAATGAGTGATACATGATCTTTGTTCGTCGTTCATCCCGGCATCCGGGGCAGCCGCAGGCCCAGCCACCCCAGCCCCGCCAATCCCGCCGCCTGCACCGCCAGCACCACCGCCAGCGCCTCCCGCATCCCGAGCCCCGGGGCGAGGGACAGAAACAGCGAGCCGAGCGTCGCGACCCCCACGGCCAGGCCCGACTGCTGGAGCGTGGCCGCGAGCCCGCTGCCCGTGCCCGCCAGCCGCGCCGGTATCGCGGCCAGCAGGATCCGGTAGTAGAGCGGCAGCTCAAGGCCCTGCCCCACACCGCACAGCACCAGACCGGGGGCGAGGAGCAGCGGACTCAGATGCGGCCAGGGCCCCAGCAGCGCGGTCCCGGCCACCGTCGCCAGACCCGCGATGTGCACCGCCGCCGCCAGCGCCACCGCCCGCCCCCCGAACCGCCGTACGGCACGCGGCGCCAGCATCGACGCCGCGAACTGCGCCACCCCCATCGGCACCAGCGTCAGCCCGGCCCTGAGCGCCCCGTATCCCAGGCCCTGTTGGAGGGTGACCGCGCTCACGAACATCCAGCCCGCGAAGCCGATGAACACCGGCAGCCCCAGCAGCAGCCCCCGGCGGACCTGCGGCGCGGTCAGGAGGGACGGCGGCAGCAGCGGGCTGCCGCCGGCGCGCTCGCCACGCCGCTCCACCGCGTAGAAGGCGGCGGCCAGCAGCGGTGCCGCGCACAGCAGCAGGACCGACCACAGCGGCCATCCCGTCGCCCGGCCCTCGGCCAGCGGCAGCAGCAGTGCGATCAGCGTCGCCGCCAGCAGCGCCGTACCGGCGAGGTCGCCGCGCGCGGGTCGCTCGGCGCGACTGTCCGGCACCGCCCGCAGCGCGCAGACCAGCGCGGCGATCGCCACCGGTACGTTCACGAGGAACACCGCACGCCAGCCGGTGCCCGCCAGATCGGCCGCCACCAGCACCCCGCCCAGCACCTGCCCGAGCACGACGGACACCCCGCCGACCGAGCCGTACAGCGCGACCACCCGGGCCCGCCGCTCGCCGGACGTCGTCGCGTGCAGGGTGGCCAGCACCTGCGGCAGCAGCGCCGCCGACGCCGCCCCCTGCGCCACCCGCGCCGCCACCAGCCACCAGGCACCCGGGGCGAGCCCGCAGGCCAGCGAGGTCAGCCCGAAACCGGCCACTCCCCACAGGAACAGCCGCCGCCGGCCGAAGCCGTCCCCGAGCCGGCCGCCGAGGACGAGCAGCACCGCGTACGCCACCGCGTACCCGGCCACCACCATCTCCAGCGTGGCCGGGGGAGCGTGCAGATCGTGCTCGATCGTCGGCAGCGCGACATTGACGATGAAGAAGTCGATCGTCGGCAGCGCGGTCCCGAGCAGCAGCGTGAACAGGCCCAGGGGGGTGAGCGCGCCGGGCGCGGCCTTCCTGGTGGGAGAGGGTGTCGTCGTGGTCACGCCCCCGACTGTGCGCCCGCGCCCAGCGGGGTACCAGGCGGTGCTTGTCCAGGTACCGGCACCAACTGGAACCGGGGTACGCGCGGAAGGCACCCTGGACCCATGACCATCGCAGCGCCGGAACACCTCAGGGAGCAGCCCGGAAAGCAGCACGTACGGCGCCGGGAGCTGGCCGCCTTCCTGCGCAGCCGCCGCGAGCGCGTCACCCCCGAGCAGGTCGGCCTGCCGCGCGGCCCGCGCCGGCGCACCCCCGGACTGCGCCGGGAGGAGGTCGCCCAGCTCTCCGCGGTCGGGGTGACCTGGTACACGTGGATCGAGCAGGCCCGCGCCACCCACGTCTCCGCCCAGGTGCTGGACGCGGTCGCCCGCGCGCTGCTGATGGACCCCACCGAACGGGCCCATCTCTTCGCCCTCGCCGGGACCGCCGACCCGCGCACCGAGGCCGAGTGCACGGTCGCCGCCAGGTCGGCGCTCAAGGTCGTCGAGCGGCTCGCGCCCTACCCGGCCACCCTCCAGAACGCCCGCTACGACATCCTCGCCGCCAACCATCCCTTCGCCCAGGTCTTCGGCGACCCCGCCGAGCTGCCGAGGGCCGACCGGAACTGCCTGTGGCTGCTGACCACCAGCGAGCGCTGGAAGCGGGACTTCCTCGACCGGGACGAGATGCTGCGCGACCTGATCGCGAAGTACCGGGCGGGCATGGCCGAGCATGTGGCGGAGCCGGTGTGGAAGGAGCAGCTGGACCGGCTGCTCGCGGTCTCCGAGGAGTTTCGCGCGCTGTGGGAGCGGCACGAGGTCGCGCAGATGTCCCCGCACGTCAAGCGCTATCTGCATCCGCGGGTCGGGCTGATCAGGCTGGAGCACCGCAACATGTGGCTGGCCCCGCAGGCGCCGGCCCAGCGGCTGGTCGTGTACGTCCCCGCCGACGAGGACAGCGAGGAGCGGCTGGAGCGGCTGGCCGAGCTGCCGGGGGAGTGAGGGACAATGGGGGCTTGGCCCGTGTCCCTACGCCGTACATCCGTTCCGGAGCCCTGTGATGACCCAGCCCCTCTCCATCGGCCCGCACGCCGTGGCGCCGCCCGTCGTGCTCGCACCCATGGCGGGCATCACCAACGCACCCTTCCGCACGCTGTGCCGTGAGTTCAGCGGGGGCAAGGGACTGTTCGTCAGCGAGATGATCACGACCCGGGCACTGGTTGAGCGCAACGAGAAGACCATGCAGCTGATCAGGTTCGACGCGAGCGAGCAGCCGCGCTCGATCCAGCTGTACGGCGTCGACCCGGCGACCGTCGGCAAGGCCGTCCGCATGATCGCGGAGGAGGGCCTGGCCGACCACATCGACCTGAACTTCGGCTGCCCGGTCCCGAAGGTGACCAGGAAGGGCGGCGGCTCGGCGCTGCCGTACAAGCGCAACCTGCTGCGGGCGATCCTCCGGGAGGCCGTGAGCGGGGCCGGTGACCTGCCGGTGACGATGAAGATGCGCAAGGGCATCGACGACGACCACATCACCTTCCTCGACGCCGGCCGCATCGCCGTCGAGGAGGGGGTGACGGCCATCGCCCTGCACGGCCGTACGGCCGCCCAGCACTACGGCGGCACGGCGGACTGGGAGGCCATCGCCCGTCTCAAGGAGCACGTCCCGGAGATCCCCGTGCTCGGCAACGGCGACATCTGGTCGGCCGAGGACGCGCTGCGGATGGTGCGGGAGACCGGCTGCGACGGAGTCGTGGTCGGGCGCGGCTGCCTGGGGCGGCCGTGGCTGTTCGCGGACCTGGTGGCCGCCTTCGAGGGGCGCCTCGATGATCTGGCCCGGCCGGTGCTCCGTGAGGTGGCCGACGTCATGGTCCGGCACGCGACCCTGCTGGGCGAGTGGCTCGGCGACGAGTCCAAGGGCGTGGTCGACTTCCGCAAGCACGTCGCCTGGTACCTGAAGGGCTTCGCGGTCGGCTCCGAGATGCGCAAGCGGCTCGCGATCACTTCTTCGCTGGCCGAACTCCGCGCCGGACTGGACGAGTTGGACCTCGACCAGCCGTGGCCGGCCGGCGCGGACGGGCCCCGGGGCCGTACGTCCGGCAACAACCGGGTGGTGCTTCCGGACGGCTGGCTGAAGGACCCGTACGACTGCGCGGGGATCAGCGAGGACGCGGAACTGGACACGTCGGGCGGCTGAGCGGCAGCTCTCGCCCACCCACCCGACCCGCCCGCTGGACGGTGACCGCCACGGGGCTCCGCCACGGACCCCGGCAGGGTTGCTCCGGACCCCGGCAGGGTTGCTCCGGGCCCCGGCAGGGTTGCTCCGGGCCCCGGCAGGGTCTGCTCCGGGCCCCGGCAGGGTCTGCTCCGGGCCCCGGCAGGGTCTGCTCCGGTCTCCGGCAGACCCCGTTCCCGGACCTCGGCGGGCTCCTTCCCGGCCTCCGGCAGGGCTCCTCCCCTGCCTCCGGCCGGGTTCGTTCCTGGGCCTCGGCCGGCTCCGCTCCGGGCTTCGGCAGGGCCCCGCCCCTGTCTCCGACGCGGCTCCGCCCCTCCTCCCCTCGACGCGGCTCCGTCCCTCCCCCTCCGACGCGGCTCCGACCCGCCTCACCCGCCAGGGCCCCGTCAGTTCTTCTTCAGTTCTTCTTCGGATGTGGTGTCGAGCCGAACGCCGTCAGGAAGCGGTCACGGAAGGCGCTCATCTTCCATACCGGTGCCTTGTGGGCGGGGCGCAGGCCGTCGGTCCAGCCCCACCCGGCGATCTTGTCGAGGACCTTCGGATCCTTGGCGACGACCGAGATCGGTACGTCACGGCTGGCGTGGTTGCCGCTGGCGTGGGCGTTCGGCTGGTGGTCGCCGAGGAAGACCAGCACCGTGTCCTTCGTGCCGTAACGCTCCAGCCACTGCGTCAGCGCCGTCACCGAGTACTGGATCGACTTGCCGTACTCCTCTTTGGAGTGCGTGTCGTCGGTGAGGGTGTAGGAGGACGGGTTGCCCGCCTTCTCGATGGAGTCGAAGACCGAGCCGTCGCCCAGCTGGTTCCAGGGCACCATCTTCGGGATCGGCGCCCACGGCTGGTGGCTGGAGGTCAGGATGAGCAGCGACATCCGCGCCTTGCCGTCGGCGGGCTTCTTGCTGTGCACCCGGTCCTGGTACTGCTGGAGCGTGTACTGGTCCGGCATGGTCGACCAGCTGAACTTCGGCCCCTTGTAGCCGAGCTGGAAGGCGTTGTAGACCTTGTCCAGGCCGTACCACTTCTGCTCCGGCCAGCCCTTCTGCACACCCGGCATGACGCCCACCGTGTCGAAGTCACCGGTCTTCTTGAACGCGTCGGTCAGGCTGAGGTGGTCGCTCGCCATGACCGTGCGGTACCGCTGCTGGTTGCTGATCCACAGGCCCGACATGGTGGTGGAGTGGCCGAGCCAGCTGCTGCCGCCGTACGTCGCCGAGGTCAGCCAGCCGCTCTTGGCGTGGAAACCCGCCTTGGCCAGCGCCTTGGTGCGGGCGTCGAGGGTCGCGTCGACGCCGGGCGCCATGATCGGGTCCTCCACGGCGCTACGGCCGTAGCTCTCGATGAACGTGAAGATCATGTCCTTGCCGCGCAGATCCGGGACCAGCTGGCTGCCGGGGGTGTTCCCGAAGGCGTCGACCTTGGCCACCTTGCGGAACTCCGCCTCGTCCTTGAGCGTGGCCGAGATCCGGTGGCTCTGGTCCTTCAGCGCGGTGGCGGTGCTGTCGGCGGCGAGCGGCACGCCGCCCAGCTGCAGACCGAGTGAGGAACACGTGATCCACACGACCCCGGCGACCAGCGTGCCCCGCGTCGCGATGCCGGTGTGCCGGGCGAGCACATTGCTCAGCCGCACCATCGACAGCGCCAGCAGTACGAAGACCAGCAGCACGAGAGCGATCACACCGGCCACGACGGCCAGGGTCTGCGTACGGCCGATCGAGTCCTCCAGATAGGACTCCGCGTCGCCGAACAGGCTCCAGTCGAGCACGACGTTGAAGCCACGGCCGAGGTACTGGTTGAACCCCATGTCGAGCAGGTTCAGCACGGTCATCGCCGCCAGCGCCAGCCCGGACACGACGGCCAGCACCAGGCGCGGCCGGCGCGGCAGCGCGATCATCACGGCCGCCCCGATCACGGCCTCCGCCGGTATCCGCAGGAACTTCGAAGGCCCCAGCCGGACCACGGAGTTGGGCATCACCAGCGCGGCGACGACCAGCGCGGCGGCGAGCACGGTGACGGTGACGGACAGCACCTGGACCGCCCCCGGATGCTCCGCCCGCCACCGCCGTGTCCGCGCGGACACCACGGCCCAGGGCCGCGGCGGGCGACCGGACGCGAGCACGGGCGCGGGGCTCTCCTCATCCGCACCCTCGACCGAATCCGTTGGCTGGCGCGTACTCGTGTCCTGAGACAACCCGAAGGTCCTTCCGTGCGAGACCCGTGATGCCCTCTCGTACGGCCACCCGTCGCCCCCCGTTCAGGACACCGGGCAAACACCGGGCAAACACATCGCCCACGACCCGCGGCGCCCCACCGGCGCTAGACCCCGCCCACCGCCGTGAGCAGAGCAAGCGGCGCGGCGGCGGACCGGGACTCCCGCACGCACGCGTGCGGATACGGCACCGGCTCCGGATGCGTGTCCCTCCCGTACCCCGCCAGCACCTCCGGCAGCCGATGCCCCGCGGCCGTCGCCGCGTCGACCAGCGCATGCGCCACCGTGCGCGCCTCGTCATGCAGCCCGTACCGCGTCAGCCCCAGCGTGATCAGAGCGTTGTCATGGGGCCAGACGGAGCCCCGGTGATAGGAGAGCGGATGGTACGCGGGCTGCCCGGAGGCCACCGTACGGACACCCCACCCGGAGAAGAAGTCGGGCTCCAGCAGGCGTCGGCCCACCACCTCGCCGTACTCCTTGTCCAGCAGCCCCGACCACAGCAGATGCCCGGCGTCGGAGGCCAGCGCGTCGATGCGGCGGCCCTCGCCGTCGAGCGCGAGCGCCGGGAAGGAGTGCTCCGGCATCCAGAAGTCCCGCTGGAAGCGGTCCCGGAGATCGGCGGCCGCCTGCTCCAGCAGCGCCGCGTACGTCCCGTCGGCCCACACCGTGCGCGCCACCCACGCCGTGCGGCGCAGCGCGTCGTAGGCGTACCCCTGCGCGCCCGCCGCCATCACCGCGCCGGTGGGCCGGGTGCCGTCGGCGCAGCAGATCGCGCCGGGGGAGTCCTTCCAGTTCTGGTTGGCGAGTCCGCCCTCGTCGGCGCGGTAGACGAGATAGCCGCGCGAGGTCAGCCCGCCGTGGTCCAGCATCCAGCCGACGGCGGCACGCGCGTGGGCCTCCAGACGGCGGGCCAGATCCCCGTCCCCGGTCTGCTCGACATACGTGCCGAGCAGGATCAGGAACAGCGGGGTCGCGTCGACCGAGCCGTAGTACCGCCCGAACGGCACCTGACCGAAGTGCGCCAGCTCGCCGTGCCGTACCTCGTGCACGATCTTGCCGGGCTGGGCGACCGGGGACAGACCGGAGCCGCCCGCCTGGGTCGCGGCGAGCGCGGGGAGCGTGGCGGCGGCCAGCCGTGGCCGGTACGGCAGCGCGAACAGGGAGGTGAGCAGGGCGTCCCGGCCGAGCAAAGTGAGGTACCAGGGGGCGCCGGCGGCCGGGACGCGCAGTTCCTCGCCGTCCGGTCCGGTGGCCGGCACCTGGAGCGCGGCCAGGTCGGCGAGCCCGCGCGCACAGGCCGCCGACAGCTCCGGCCAGCCGGTCGGGAAAGCCACCCCCTCCATGAACTCGCCTTCCTGTGCGAGCAGTTGCTCGTGCACGGCGGCGGGGTCGCGCGGCACCCGCACGGCCCGCTTCTCACCGTGCGGCCGGGCGATCACGCGCAGCATCAGCTCGACCGTGCCGTGCGGCGCGAGGTCGAGGGTCCACACCAGGCGGCGGGCGCCGGTGCCCGTCTCCTCCACGGCGTCGGGCGCCGGGTCGGCCGTGATCGCCGTACAGGACCGCCATTCGGCGCGCCGGTAGCTGAACTCGATGCCGTCGTCCAGGACTTCGCGGGAGCGTACGGCGCCGGGCTTGACGTAGGTGCGGTGGTCGGAGCGGAGCTCGAACTGGTCGGCGAAGTCGGCGTCGGCGGTGATGGCGAGCCGGGTCGTGGTCGGCACCGGGCGGTTGCTGGTGACCCGCAGGGACTCCACGAACGAGCCGTCCCCGACGGCCTGTTCACGGAAGAGGGTGTGCGCCGGGGGCTCCTGTCGCCCGCCGCGCGGCACCAGCACACAGCGGGCCGCGTCGCCGTCGGTGACCGGGGTGAGCACCTCCGGCACGGCGCCGTCGACGGTGAGCTGCCAGCGGCTGAGATGCCGGGCGTCCCGTACGAACAGCCCGTCGGGGGAGCTGCCGCTCCGGACCCCGCTGATGTCGCCCCGGTCGCCCACGGCGGCGAAGGTCGCCCCGTGCACGAGCAGATGATGCCGGTCCGTCATCGCCGGTACCCTCCTTTGTCACTCGTGTCGAACGTGCCGGTGCCCGCCGGGGACACGCCCGCGCCGGGGCCTTTGACAAGGTCTTTGTGCAGCTCGCGCCGCAGGTCCTGGTGCAGGTCCAGGGCGAGCGCGGCGGTCCAGCCGAAGCCGGTCGCACCGCAGGCCTCGCCGGTGTACGCATCGACGTACTCCGCGAAGTCCGTGCTGTCGGCGAGGTGCAGCACGGCCGCGCGCAGGGCGTCGGCCCGGTCCCGCTCGCCGTGCACGCGCAGGCCCCGCTCCAGCAGCCAGCTCGTGTTGAACCAGGCGGGCCCGCGCCAGTACCGGTGCGGGTCGAAGGCCTCGCCGAGGAGGTCGTAACTGGGGACGAGCCGGGTACGCCCGCCGAGCGAGAAGTGGGGACCCCGGAGGGTTCGGACGAGCGCGGCGGCGATGTCCCGGGGCAGGCCGGGCAGCAGCAGGGGGACCAGTCCGCAGACGCCACGCTCGGGGAGGAGCCCGCCGTCCCCCCTGAGGTCCCGGCACAGGAACATCCCCGCCGCCGGGTCCCACAGCCGCTCCACCAGTGCCGCCGTCAGCCGCTCCGCGCGCGCGTGCCGGGCGGTGCCGGCCGCGCCCAGTTCCTCGGCGATCCGGGCGAGCGCGTGCTCGGAAGCGATGAGCAGGGCGTTGAAGGCGGGGTCCTCGACCGCGAACTCGCCCGCGCCGTCGGTATATCCGGCATCCCTGTAGTCGGCGGCCAGCCGCACGTACCGCCCGTAGTCCAGATCCGTCGGCCGGTCCTCCGCCGCTCCGTGGTCGAGGTCGGCGCGCCGGAAGGAGCGGGCCGGGGCCGGGGTGACCCGGGCGAGCGGGGCGTCCCAGCAGGGGCTGTTGTCCATGCCCTGCTCCCAGGGGTGGACGACGGACACCAGAGCGCCGCCGCCCAGGTCCCGGCGGTGCAGCAGATAGCGGTGCCAGGCCGCCAGCCGCGGGTACACCCGGGCCAGGAAGCCGCGGGAGCGCGAGAGCACGGGGTCGGCGCGGTGCACCAGCCAGGCCGCGAGCGCGTGCACCGGTGGCTGCACGATGCCCGACGTCTGTACGGTGCGCGGGGCGCCCGCGGTGCGCCCCGCGGTGGAGGAGCGCCAGAAGTCGGGGCTCGGGAAGTACGCGTCGAGCGGTACGGAGGGGTTGAAGACGATGTGCGGGACGCGCCCGTCGGCCCACTGGGCGGCCAGCAGCGTCTCCAGCTCGGTCTGCGCCCGCAGCGGCGAGACGTGCCTGAGGCCGATGGCGATGAACGCCGAGTCCCAGGACCACTGGTGCGGATACAGGTTCCGGGAGGGGACCGTCGCACTGCCCGTCCAATTCGCGTCCAGCACCCGGGCCGCCCTGACGTGCAACGACGTGCCGGAGGCAGGGGGATCGTATGCGATCTCGTCCCCCGCGATACCGGCGCTGAGCTGGGCGGTGCGATCCACTCGGGGCTCCCCGAAGACGATGACGCCCGGCCGGGCCGACCGGGTTTGGTTGTGTCTACCGTAGAGTTACGTCTATTTAACACGCAAAACTCACTATGTAATGCAGAGTTGGGAAACACAAGGGGGTGCGCATGACCGAACGTCCGGGAAGAGCCGGCCGGAGCGGCGGCCAGGCCGGTGCCGGGGAGCTGCTCGAACTGGTGCGCAGCGGCCGGGCGGTGACCCGGGGGGCGCTGCAGCAGGTCACCGGGCTGTCCCGGGCCACGGTCGGCCAGCGCCTGGACCGGCTGTTCCGGGCCGGCTGGCTGCGCGAGGGCGCCGGCGGCCCGGTCGGCTCACCGCTCGGCGGCCGCCCCTCCATCACGCTGGAGTTCGACGGTTCCCACGCCGTCGTCCTCGTCGCCGACCTGGACACCCGGCACGCCCGCGCGGCCGTCCTCTCCCTGACCGGCGAGATACTCGCCGAGCACTCGGGCACGCTGGTGGTCGAGGACGGCCCGGAGGTCGTACTGGCCGAACTCGCGCACTGGTTCGGCGAGTTGCTGGAGAAGGCCGGGCACGCGGCAGCGGAGGTCAGCGGCGTCGGGCTCGCGGTGCCCGGCCCGGTGGACAGCGAGACCGGCCGGGTGGTGCAGCCGCCGATGATGCCGGGCTGGGACGGCTACGACATAACGGGCCGCCTCTCCCGCGCCTTCACCGAGCACACCGGCGCCCCGGCCGTCCCCGTCCTGGTCGACAACGACGCGAACCTCATGGCGTACGGCGAACAGCGCGCCGGGCACCCCGACTGCCGGGCCTTCGTGCTGGTCAAGGTCTCCACCGGCATCGGCGCCGGGGTGGTCGTGGACGGTTCCATCTACCGGGGGATCGACGGCGGGGCGGGCGACATCGGGCACATCAGGGTCGGCGCGGACGCGCTGTGCCGGTGCGGCTCGTACGGCTGTCTCGCCGCCGTCGCGAGCGGGGGTGCCGTGGCCCGGCGGCTAGCGGAGAGCGGGGTGCCGGCCGCCTCCGGCGCGGACGTACGGGATCTGCTGGCGGCCGGGCATCCGGAGGCGGCGGCGCTGGCCCGGGAGGCGGGCCGCCGGGTCGGCGACGTACTGGCGACGGTGGTGACCCTGCTGAACCCCGGTGTGCTGATGATCGCGGGCGATCTGGCCGGCACTCCCTTCCTCACCGGCGTGCGCGAGCTGCTCTACCAGCGGGCGCTGCCGCGCTCCACGGCCCACCTGGATGTCGTCACCTCCCGGCTCGGGGAGCGGGCCGCGCTCATCGGAGCGGGGGCACTGGTCGTGGAACACCTCTACGCGCCGGAGCGGGTGGAGGAGCGGCTGCTGGCGCTGGGCGTGTGAGGTCTCGCCGCCCTGGCCGTGTGACGAGGTGTTTCGCGGGAGTTTCGGGGTCTCGGCGACGGTCCGCATGGTGAAATCCCGCCCGCTGTGGCAGCGTGATTCTCGCCACCCTTGATAAGGGTTGCGCTCAGATGAGCGGATCATGGGCGACTGCACTTCTCCAAGGGGTGGCACTCGGTGCCACCCCTTGATCGTTCATCGATCGAAATCAGATGTGTATGTAGCCCGCTCATCTGAGCGAAAAACCCCGGTTGTGGGTGGTCTTGCGTTCAAGAAGTGAAAACATACGGGCGCTGCGGCTTGCCAAGCCTTGACTTTCGATCCGCTGGCGGACGGGTGGTTACAGGCGCATGACGCACAAGTGGACGTACCCATGTGCCTTCGATCTGGGTATGTTCCTCGCCGTCAGGGCAGCCACCGTGGCCTCAAGGAGTCGAGACCCGTGTCGGAAAACAAAGACCCCCGTGCAGTGAAGTTCGTTTACGACTTCACCGAGGGAAACAAGGACCTCAAGGACCTCCTCGGTGGCAAGGGTGCCAACCTCGCCGAGATGACCAACCTCGGTCTGCCGGTCCCTCCCGGCTTCACCATCACCACGGAGGCCTGCAAGGTCTACCTGGCCAGCGGTGAGGAGCCCGCGGCACTGCGTGACGAGGTGAGTGCGCACCTCGACGCCCTTGAGCGGACCATGGGCAAGAAGCTCGGCCAGCCCGACAACCCGCTGCTGGTGTCGGTCCGCTCGGGCGCCAAGTTCTCCATGCCCGGCATGATGGACACGGTCCTGAACATCGGCCTGTCGGACAAGTCGGTGCAGGGCCTGGCCAAGCAGGCCGGCGACGACCGCTTCGCCTGGGACTCCTACCGCCGCCTCATCCAGATGTTCGGCAAGACCGTCCTCGGCGTCGACGGCGAGCTCTTCGAGGAGGCGCTCGACGCGGCCAAGGCGGCCAAGAAGGTCACCGTCGACACGGACCTCGAAGCGGGCGACCTGAAGAAGCTGGTCACCAAGTTCAAGAAGATCGTCAAGGCCGAGGCCGGCCGGGACTTCCCGCAGGACCCGCGCGAGCAGATGGACCTCGCCATCAAGGCGGTCTTCGACTCGTGGAACGGCGACCGGGCGAAGCTGTACCGCCGCCAGGAGCGCATCCCCGGCGACCTGGGCACGGCCGTCAACATCTGCTCGATGGTCTTCGGCAACCTGGGCCCGGACTCCGGCACGGGCGTGGCGTTCACGCGTGACCCCGCCTCCGGCCACCAGGGCGTCTACGGCGACTACCTCCAGAACGCCCAGGGCGAGGACGTCGTGGCGGGCATCCGCAACACCGTCCCGCTCGCGGAGCTGGAGTCGATCGACAAGAAGTCGTACGACCAGCTCATGCAGATCATGGAGACGCTGGAGAACCACTACAAGGACCTGTGCGACATCGAGTTCACGATCGAGCGCGGTCAGCTGTGGATGCTCCAGACCCGCGTCGGCAAGCGCACGGCGGGCGCGGCCTTCCGTATCGCCACCCAGCTCGTCGACCAGGGCCTGATCGACGAGACGGAGGCGCTCCAGCGCGTCACCGGTGCCCAGCTGGCCCAGCTGATGTTCCCGCGCTTCGACGAGCACGCGAAGGTCGACCAGGTGGGACGCGGTATCGCCGCATCCCCCGGCGCCGCGGTGGGCAAGGCGGTCTTCGACTCGTACACCGCCGTGAAGTGGTCCCGCTCGGGCGAGAAGGTCATCCTGGTCCGGCGTGAGACGAACCCCGACGACCTGGACGGCATGATCGCGGCGGAGGGCATTCTGACGAGCCGCGGCGGCAAGACGTCCCACGCGGCCGTCGTGGCCCGGGGCATGGGCAAGACCTGTGTCTGCGGCGCGGAGGAGCTGGAGGTCGACACCAAGCGCCGCCGTATGACGGTTCCCGGCGGACACGTCGTGGAGGAAGGCGACCTGATCTCGATCGACGGCTCGACGGGCAAGGTCTACCTGGGTGAGGTCCCGGTGGTCCCGTCCCCGGTCGTGGAGTACTTCGAGGGCCGGATGCACCCCGGCGCGGACGACGCGGACGAGCTGGTCGAGGCGGTCCACCGCATGATGGCCTTCGCCGACCGCAAGCGCCGCCTGCGCGTCCGCGCGAACGCGGACAACGCCGAGGACGCGCTGCGGGCCCGCCGCTTCGGCGCGCAGGGCATCGGCCTCTGCCGTACGGAGCACATGTTCCTGGGCGACCGTCGTGAACTGGTGGAACGCCTGATCCTGGCCGACACGGAGACGGAACGCGAGGAGTCCCTCAAGGCCCTGCTCCCGCTCCAGAAGAAGGACTTCGTCGAGCTCTTCGAGGCGATGGACGGCCTTCCGGTCACGGTCCGTCTCCTGGACCCGCCGCTGCACGAGTTCCTCCCCGACATCACGGAACTCTCGGTCCGCGTGGCCCTGGCGGAGTCCCGCCAGGAGCCGCACGAGAACGACCTCCGCCTCCTCCAGGCGGTCCACCGCCTGCACGAGCAGAACCCGATGCTGGGCCTGCGCGGCGTACGCCTCGGCCTCGTCATCCCCGGTCTGTTCACGATGCAGGTCCGCGCGATCGCGGAAGCGGCGGCGGAGCGGAAGTCGGCGAAGGCGGACCCGCGAGCGGAGATCATGATCCCGCTCGTCGGCACGGTCCAGGAGCTGGAGATCGTCCGCGAGGAGGCCGACAAGGTCATCGCGGAGGTCGAGGCCGCGACCGGTACGCGGCTCAAGCTGGCGATCGGCACGATGATCGAGCTGCCGCGCGCCGCGCTCACGGCGGGTCAGATCGCGGAGGCGGCGGAGTTCTTCTCCTTCGGCACGAACGACCTGACGCAGACGGTGTGGGGCTTCAGCCGCGACGACGTCGAGGCGTCCTTCTTCACCGCGTACCTGGAGAAGGGCATCTTCGGCGTCTCCCCCTTCGAGACGATCGACCGGGACGGCGTGGGCTCCCTGGTGAAGCTGGCGGCGGAAGCGGGCCGCCGCACCCGTCCCGACCTCAAGCTGGGCGTCTGCGGCGAGCACGGCGGTGACCCGGAGTCGGTCCAGTTCTTCCACGAGGTGGGTCTGGACTACGTCTCCTGCTCCCCGTTCCGCATCCCGGTCGCCCGCCTGGAGGCGGGCCGGGCGGCGACGAACTCGACGGGCAGCGACCACCGCTAGTCCCTGCCGGGCCGGTTGAACCCCGGAGCCGCCGTCGGTCCCCGACCCTCACCGATCGGCGACGGCTCCGGCGCACGAAAGAGGAGAGGCGGCACCCTGTGCGGGGGTGCCGCCTCTCCGTGCATCACCCGTGCCCCTCGAGGCGGAGGGGCCGGCGCCCGAGGCCGGTCGTCGTCCCCTCCGCTGTGTCGTCCCCCTCCCGGAAGACCTCAGATGGCGCCCTCGACATTCACCGGGCCGACCTGGAAAACGCCCGAACACGTCGTCCAGGGGGCCGGTATCAGCGCCGCGGTGCGGGACGCCGGCGGGTAGACGCGCAGGTAGGCGCCGGTGCGCAGGCAGGGACCGCCCACCGGGCCGTTGGTGGTGCGGACGACCGCCGGGGCCGAGTGGCCCGGGGTGAGGGTGACCGTGTCGTAGGAACTGCCGCTGCGGGTGGCCGGCCGGCCGAGCTGGTGGTGTGCGGTGTCCAGGACGCTGACGCCCGGGTAGCCGCGCAGGGTGCAGCTCGTCGTGCTGGTGTTGGTGAACCGGATCGGCCAGTACAGCGACCCCGCCGCGCCCTCCTTGCGGCCCATGGAGAGATACAGGTCGCCGACCGTGCAGGTGCGGACGGAGGCCGAGGTCCGTGACGTCGCCGACGGCGCACTCCAGGCGGCTCCCGCGGCCGTGAGGCCCACGAGGGCGGCGGTCAGTACGGCGGCCGCGCCGCGTCGGGGGGATGTGCGGAAGAGTCTCGGAGCGTTTGGATAATGAAACATGGCGTATCCGTCTCCATCGGGCGAATGGGTGGATGAAGGTCACTGTGTTGGATGCGCCCCGGCCCGGAAAAGTTGTACATCGCCCGAAACGATCCAGAGGGAGCCAGCCCATGGCCGCCGCCGGCTGGACCACCGCCGACATCCCCGACCTCACCGGTCGCCTGGCCGTCGTCACCGGCGCCAACAGCGGGCTCGGCTACGTCACCACCCGGGAGCTGGCCCGTAGGGGTGCGAAAGTGGTGCTCGCGTGCCGGAGCGGGACGCGGGGGAGCGCGGCCGTCGAGAGGCTGCTGGGGGAGGTGCCGCGGGCGGACGTCGAACTCGGGGCGCTGGATCTGGGGGACCTCGCCTCCGTACGGGACTTCGCGCGCCGGCTGCCGTACGACCGGGTCGATCTGCTCGTCAACAACGCCGGCGTGATGGCCGTACCGTACGGAACGACCGCGGACGGGTTCGAGACGCAGTTCGGGGTCAACCACCTCGGTCACTTCGCGCTCACCGGGCTGCTCCTGCCCCGGCTGCTCGCCACCCCCGGCGCCCGCGTCGTGACCGTCTCCAGCCTCATGCACGTCCTGGCGAACATCGACCCCCGCCACCTCAACAGCCGTCTCCGATACCGTCGTTGGGTCGTCTACGGGCGGTCCAAGAGCGCCAATCTTCTCTTCACCCACGAGTTGGCCCGGCGGCTGGCCGCCCGCGGTGCCGATGTCGTCGCCCTCGCCGCCCACCCCGGCTACGCCGCCACCAACCTCCAGACCGCCGGGCCGCGTGCCGAGGGGCGCCGCGCTGTCGAGCGGGTGATGGCGGCGGCCAATCGCGTCTTCGCGCAGCCGGCCGCGGCGGGCGCGCTGCCCACGCTGTACGCGGCGACCGCCGACGGTGTGCGGGCCGATCGGTTCATCGGGCCGTCGTTCGCCATGTGGCGGGGCGCGCCCGTGCCCTCGTGGCGGGCGCCCTGGACGCTCGACGACCGTGTGTCGCTGCGGCTCTGGGACGAGTCCGTGCGGCTGACCGGGGTCGCCTACGACGCGCTCGCCCCCTGACACACGGCCGCAACACCCCTTTCGTAATCGACGCGCAGGGTTGATCGTTGGGCCGTGCATCGATGACCGACGTCAGGGGGAATGACGATGATCATGAGCCGTAGGACGCTGCTGACCGCGAGTGCGGCAGCCGCCGGTGCCGGACTGCTCGCCGCGTGCGGGTCCAACACCGGGCGCGGCAACGGAGGTTCGGGCACCTCGCTGTCCCAGTGGTACCACCAGTACGGCGAGGCCGGCACCCAGCAGGCCGTCCAGCGGTACGCCGCCGCCTACACGAAGGCACACGTCAGTGTGGAGTGGCGGCCCGGCAACTACGATCAGCAGGCCGCAGCCGCGCTGCTCACGGACTCCGGCCCGGACGTCTTCGAGGTCAACGGGCCGACCGTGGACCAGATCCAGGGCGGGCAGGTCGTCGATCTCACCGATCTCCTCGACGGGGTCAAGGACGACTTCAATCCGGCCGTACTCGCGACGAAGACCCATGACGGGAAGATCTGGGGCATCCCCCAGGTCATCGACATGCAGCTGCTCTACTACCGCAAGAGCCTGCTCCAGGCCGCCGGCGTCGAGCCGCCCGCCACCCTCGACGCCCTCGTGGACGCGGCCCGCAAGCTCACCGACAGCAAGGTCAAGGGGCTCTTCCTGGGGAATGACGGGGGAGCCGGTGTGCTGGGCGGAACTCCCCTCTACGCCGCCGGACTTCAGCTCGTCACCGCCGACGGCAAGGTCGGCTTCGACGACCCCGCCGCCGCTCGCGCCCTCGGCAAGCTGCGCCAGCTGTACGCGGACAAGTCCCTCCTCCTCGGCGCGCCCGCCGACTGGTCGGACCCGTCCGCCTTCCTCCAGGGGCTGACCGCGATGCAGTGGTCGGGGCTGTGGGCGCTGCCGCAGGTGCAGAGGGAACTCGGTGACGACTTCGGGGTGCTTCCGTTTCCCGGGGACGGCGCTCATGGCCGGCCGACCGTGCCCGTCGGTGCGTACGGTGCCGCCGTCAGCGCGCGCAGCAAGCACCAGGAGGCCGCCAAGGAGTTCGTGAAGTGGCTGTGGGTCCAACGCGGCGACTACCAGCAGGACTTCGCCCTCGACTACGGCTTTCACATCCCGGCCCGGATCTCCCTTGCCAAGAAGGCCGCCAAGCTGCGGTCGGGTGCCGCCGCCGACGCCGTGCGCTTCACCACCGAGCACGGCTACGCCCAGCCCCTGCTGTGGACGCCGGCCGCGCAGACCGCCTACCAGGACGCGCTCAGCCGCATCATCAAGAGCGGGGCGAGTCCGGAGAGCGAACTGCGGGCCGTCGTACGGAAGGTGTCCGGCGAGCTCGACCGTGTGAAGAAGAAGTCGTGAGGCGCCGCAGAGCCCATGCCCTGTGGTTCTGGGTGTTCGTGGGGCCGTTCGCACTCGGGCTCGCCCTCTTCACCTACGTCCCGCTGCTGTGGAGCGTGGGCCTCAGCTTCTTCGACGCGCACAACACCGTCACGCCCACGCACTTCGTCGGCCTGGACAACTACACGGCGATGCTGAAGGACGACGCGTTCGTCAGCAGTCTGAAGACCTTCCTCGTCTTCACCGCCTTCATCGTCCCGGCCACGTACGTCTTCTCCCTCTCGCTCGCCCTGATGGTCAACCGGGTGCGGCGGGCACGCGCCTTCTTCCGGTCCGTGTTCTTCCTTCCGGCCGCGTGCAGCTACGTCGTCGCCGCCCTGGTCTGGAAGATGTCGATCTTCAACGGGGTGCGGTTCGGGCTGGCGAACACGGTGCTCGGGTGGTTCGGCGGGGATCCCGTCGCCTGGCTGTCCACCACGGACCCGCCCTGGTACTGGCTGGTCATCGTCACCGTACGGCTGTGGCTGCAGGCCGGCTTCTACATGATCCTCTTCCTCGCCGGGCTCCAGCGGATCGACCCGGCGCTGTACGAGGCGGCCGCCGTGGACGGGGCCCGGCCCGGCTGGACGGTGCTGCGGCACATCACCCTGCCCCAGCTGCGGGCCACGTCGGTCGCGGTCGTGCTGCTGCTCGTCATCAACGCCTTCCAGGCCTTCGACGAGTTCTACAACCTGTTGTCCGATGCCAGGGGATATCCGCCCTACGCCCGGCCGCCCCTGGTCTACCTCTACTACACCGCCCTCGGGCAGGGGCAGAACTTCGGGCTCGGCAGCGCGGGTGCGGTGATACTCGCGCTGGTCATCGCGGTCGTCACGGTGGGACAGGCGCGCTGGCTGAGGCTGGGAAGGACGGACGCCGATGGATGACGCCCTGGTACGGGCCGGGCGGGCACTGCGGCTGGTACTGCTCGTCGCGCTCGCTCTGCTCTTCCTCGTCCCCTTCTACCTGCTGGTCCGCAACGGCCTGTCCGGCGAGCAGGACATCACCTCACCCCAATGGACCTTCTTCCCCGGTGAATTGAGGTGGGGGAACGTCCGGGAACTGTTCGACGATCCGTCCGTGCCCTTCGCCCGGTCCCTGCTCAACTCCGCGCTGATCGCGGTCGCCACGACCCTCGGCACCCTGCTCCTGGCCTCTCTCGCCGGCTACGGCCTCGCCCGCATCCCGTACCGGCACGCGAACAAGGTCTTCTACGGCATCCTCGGCACCCTGCTGGTCCCGGCCGCCGTCACCTTCGTACCGAGCTTTGTGCTGGTGTCGTCACTGGGCTGGATCTCCACGCTCCGGGGGCTGATCATCCCCACTCTCTTCTCCGCGTTCGCCTGTTTCGTCTTCCGGCAGTACTTCCTCGGCTTTCCGCGGGAGTTGGAGGACGCCGCCCAGGTCGACGGGCTCGGCCACTGGCGTACGTACTGGCTGGTCGTCGTGCCCAACGCGCGGCCGGTGTTCGCCGCCGTCGGGACGATCGTGTTCCTCGGCGCGTGGAACTCCTTCCTGTGGCCGCTGGTCATCGGGCAGGACCAGCGTGCCTGGACAGTGCAGGTGGCGCTGTCGTCGTTCACCACCTCTCAGGTCGTCCGGCTGCACGAGCTGTTCGTGGCCGCCGCCGTGTCGGTCCTTCCGCTGCTGCTGGTCTTCCTCTGCTTCCAGCGGTGGATCGTGGCGGGGGTGGAGCGGTCGGGGATCGACTGACCCCCGACCGCCCCGGCAGGGCTCACAGGGTGGCGCCGCTGTCCACGACCAGGTCGGTGCCGACGACCGAGGCCGCGTCGTCCGAGGCCAGGTAGAGGACGGCGGCGGCGACCTCCTGGGTGGTGGCGATACGGCCGAGCGGGAGGGTGGCCCGCGCCCGCTCGGCCCGGTCCGCCTCGGTCTCGCCGGCGCG
This sequence comes from Streptomyces sp. MMG1121, assembly GCF_001280015.1. Classification (GTDB taxonomy): domain Bacteria; phylum Actinomycetota; class Actinomycetes; order Streptomycetales; family Streptomycetaceae; genus Streptomyces. Next base: position 98,167 of record NZ_LGDV01000074.1, on the reverse strand, counting down.
CAGGGACATGGCGGTCTCGGTGGCACCGGGGCTGACCACGTTGATCCGGACGCCGTCCCGGACGTGGTCGAGGGCGGCGCCCCGGCTGAGCGCGGTCACGGCGGCCTTGGACGCGGAGTAGGCGGCGGCCCCGGGGGCGGTGGTGTGCAGGCCGAGGGTGGAGGAGATGTTCACGATCGCGCCGCCCGCCGGCTGGCTGCTCATCTGGCGGATCTGGGCCCGGAGGGCGAGGAAGACGCCGGTGACGTTGGTCGCGAGCTGGGTGTGCCAGTCCTCCTCCGGGAGGTCCGCGAGGGGCCGTCCGCCCCGGAAGACGCCCGCGTTGTTGACGGCCACGTCGAGCGCGCCGAAGTGGTCGACGGTGGCGCGGACCACGGCGTCGATGTCGGCCGCGCGGGAGACGTCGGCGCTCACCGCGAGGGCCTTGCCGCCCTGTTCCTCGATCAGCCGGACGGTCTGCGCGAGCGGCTCGGGCCGCCGTCCGGCGACGACGACCTGGGCTCCCTCGGCGGCGAACGCGAGGGCGACGGCCCGGCCGATGCCGGATCCGGCGCCGGTGACGAGTGCCGTCCGGCCGGTGAAGCGGGTGCGCGGGCCCGGAGTGGTGGTGGTCATGATCTCCCCTGTTTTTGACCGAACGGTTCAGTATGAGCTCAGGAAAAGGCACACCCGGAAGAGGGCGTGGGTCAGTCGAGCAGGGTCAGGGCCTGCTCCGCCGCGTCCCGGACGCGGGCCGGGTCCGCCGATGCCTTGCCGACGACCCGCAGGCCCTGCATCAGCACCAGCAGGGTGCGGGCCAGCGCGAGCGGTTCGCGGCCGGCCGGCAGTTCGCCCTGGCTCTGGGCGCGGACGAGCGCGGAGTGCAGCAGAGTCTCCAGGTGGTCCCAGTTGCGCTCGACGCGCCGGGCGGCGGCCGGGTCGTGCGGGGCCAGCTCGGCGGCCGTGTTGGTGATCAGGCAGCCGTTCAGCCGCAGCCGCTCGTCGGCCGCCTCCGCCGCGTAGCGCCGTACGACCGCGCGTACGGCCGGCAGGGCGGCCCCCGGCTGGGACAGCTCCCGCACGATCCGGGTGAGCCCCGACCGCTCGTAGCGCTCCAGTGCCCGCAGGTACAGCTCGTGCTTGCTGCCGAACGTCGCGTACAGGCTCGCCCGGCCGATCCCGAGGTGCTCGACCAGGTCGGCCATCGACGTCGCCTCGTAGCCGCGCCGCCAGAACAGCTCCAGGGCTGTCTGCAGCGCGGCGTCCGGATCGAAGTCCTTGGTCCTGGCCACGTGACGCAGCCTAGGCTTTTCTGGAACGATCAGTCAAGGAAGAGTCAGGCTGCTCGCACCGCGTACGACGTCACCCGTACCGACGCGTCGTCCAGGCACTCTCCGTTGGCCAGGTCGAAGCGCTGCTTCAGCAGGGGAGAGGCGACGAACGGGCGGCCCTCGTGGGTGCCGGTCAGGCCGCGGGAGAGGACGGCCGCGCCGGTGAAGGGATCGCGGTTGTCGATGGCGTAGAGGCGGCCTGCGCGGTCGCGGAACAGGGCCGCCTGGCGGCCGTCGGGCAGCAGGGCGGCGGCCCCCCGGCCCGGGTGCAGCGCGCTCAGGTCGCAGGCCGTGAACCAGCCCTCCGCCAGCAGGAGTTGGACCTTCAGGGTGGTGATCTCGGTGGTCTCGACAGCCAGGGTCATCGCTGGGTGCTTCCTTCCAGGACGTCGTCGGCGGGCCGCATGCCGATGGCGAGCAGCGGCAGGTCGGGCTTGATCTGGTCGCGCTCGGGGACGAAGGCGACGACCGGGTCGGGGGTGTCCGGGGCGTTCACGAAGGACACGAACCGGGCGAGCTTCTCGGGGTCGTTGACGGTCTCGGCCCACTCGTCGCGGTAGTGCGCGACGTGCGCCCGCATCAGTTCCTCCAGCTCGTCGCAGATGCCGAGCGTGTCGTGCACCACCACGTCCCGTACGTGGTCCAGGCCGCCCGGGATCCGCTCCAGCCAGGTCGAGGTGCGCTCCAGCCGGTCGGCGGTGCGGATGTAGAACATCAGGAAGCGGTCGATCAGGCGGACCAGTTCGGCGTCGGACAGGTCCTGCGCCAGCAGGTCCGCGTGGCGCGGGGTCGCGCCGCCGTTGCCCCCGACGTACAGGTTCCAGCCACCCGCGGTGGCGATCACGCCGAAGTCCTTCGACTGGGCCTCGGCGCACTCGCGGGCGCACCCGGAGACCGCCGACTTGAGCTTGTGCGGGGAGCGCAGGCCCCGGTAGCGCAGCTCCAGGTCGATCGCCATACGGACCGAGTCCTGGACGCCGTAGCGGCACCAGGTGGAGCCCACACAGGACTTCACCGTCCGCAGCGACTTGCCGTAGGCGTGCCCGGACTCGAAGCCCGCGTCCACCAATCTGGCCCAGATCAGCGGGAGCTGTTCGGCCCGCGCGCCGAACATGTCGATCCGCTGGCCGCCGGTGATCTTCGTGTAGAGGCCGAAGTCCCGGGCGATCTCGCCGATCACGATCAGCTTCTCGGGCGCGATCTCGCCGCCGGGGATGCGCGGCACGACCGAGTACGAGCCGTTCTTCTGCAGGTTGGCGAGGAAGTGGTCGTTGGTGTCCTGCAGGGCCGCCTGCTCGCCGTCCAGGACGTAGCCGCTCGCGCCGATCGTCGGGGCGAGGGAGGCGATGATCGAGCCGACGGCCGGCTTGCAGACCTCGCAGCCCTCGCCGCCCCGGGCACCGTCCCGGCCGTAGCGGTCGAGCAGTTCGCGGTACGACGCGATGCGCAGGGTCAGGACGATCTCGTACAGCTCCTCGCGGGTCCGGTCGAAGCAGCCGCACAGGCCCTTTTCGACCTCGACGCCGGACGCCTCCAGTTCGGCGTCGACCAGCTGGCCGAGGACCTTGAGGCAGGAGCCGCAGCCGGTACCGGCCCGGGTGCACTTCTTCACCTCGGGCAGGGATGTGCAGGAGTGCTCCGTGACCGCGCCGCGGATCGTGCCCTTCGACACGTTGTGGCAGGAGCAGATGATCGCCTCGTCCGGCAGCGCGGACGGGCCGAGCCGGACCTCCGAGCCCGCTTGGGCGGGCAGGACGAGGGACTCGGGGGAGACTGGGGGCACCGAGCCGGTCAGCGCGCGCAGGGTGCCGTACGCCTCCGCGTCGCCGACCAGGATGCCGCCGAGCAGCGTGCCGTCCCGGCCGATGACCAGCTTCTTGTACAGGCCCGAGCGGGAGTCGGAGTAGACGACGTCCAGGCAGTCCTCGGCGGTGCCGTGCGCGTCGCCGAAGGAGGCGACGTCGACGCCGAGGAGCTTCAGCTTCGTCGACAGGTCGGCCCCGACGAAGGCCGCCTCGCCGGAGGCGATGGTCGCCGCCGCCGTCTCCGCCTGCTCGTAGCCCGGCGCCACCAGGCCGTACACCCGCCCGTCCACCGCCAGCGCGCACTCGCCGATCGCGAACACGTGCGGGTCGGTGACCGTACGGCACCGCTCGTCCACGGCGATGCCGCCGCGCTCGCCGACCGTGAGACCGCAGTCCCGGGCCAGCTGGTCGCGGGGCCGGACACCGGCGCTGAACACCACCATGTCGACGGCGAGTTCGCGGCCGTCGGACAGCTTCATGCCGGTGACGGCACCCTCCGGACCGGCGACTATCTCCTGCGTGCCCACGCCCGTGTGCACGGTCAGACCCATGCCCTCGACGGTCCGCAGCAGCGCCGCACCGCCGCCGTCGTCGACCTGGACCGGCATCAGACGCGGCGCGAACTCCACGATGTGCGTGGCCAGCCCGAGTCCCTTGAGCGCGCCCGCCGCCTCCAGGCCCAGCAGCCCGCCGCCGACCACGGCACCCACCCGGGCCCGCTTCGCGTAGGCCTCGATCGCGAGCAGGTCCTCGATCGTGCGGTAGACGAAGCAGCCCTCGGCGTCCTTGTTCGGGACGGGGGGTACGAAGGGGTACGAGCCCGTGGCCAGGACCAGGGTGTCGTACGCGAAGACCCGGCCGGACCCGGCCGTGACCTTCTTCGCGGCACGGTCGATCGTCCGCGCCGGGTCGCCGACGTACAGCTCGATGCCGTGGCCGTCGATGAACTCCCGGTCCGTCATGGAGAGTTCCTCGGCCGTCCGGCCCGAGAAGTACGAGGTCAGCTGCACCCGGTCGTACGCCGGACGCGGCTCCTCGCACAGCACGACCACGCGGTGCGTGGCGGTCAGGCCGCGTTCGGCGAGCGCCTCCAGGAAGCGCTGGCCGACCATGCCGTGGCCGACGAGCACGATCGTGGGGGTGGCCCCCGGGGAGTCGGTCATTCAGGAGCCTCCGTCGTTGGTGAGCAGATGCAGCAGGGGGCCGTCGCCGGGGAGCGGTTCCGCTCCCTCCCAGGCGCGGGCGAGCGCGCCGACGGTGCCGAGTTCGCCGACGAGCACCCCGCCGACCAGGCGGTCGTCGCGGACGACGACCTTGCGGTACGTGCCGCGGGTGGCGTCGGAGAGCCGTACGACGTCGTCGCCGGGGCGCGCCTCGGTCTCGCCGAACGCGGCGAGGTCGAACGGGGAGCCAGGGCCGGTCAGGGTCAGCCGGGTCAGGGAACGGGTGCCGCGGTAGCGTGCCGCGCGGTCACCGGTCAGCAACCCGGCCAGCACATCGGCCTGTTCGAGGGCGGGTGCCGCGAGGCCGTAGACCGTTCCGTCGTGCCGGGCGCAGTCGCCGATGGCGTGGATGTGCGGGTCGGAGGTGCGCAGTGCGTCGTCGACGAGGACGCCCTCGCGGACGGCGAGTCCGGCCTGTGCGGCCAGTCCGGTACGCGGGCGCACCCCGCAGGCGAGGACCACGAGGTCGGCGTCGAGGACGTAGCCGTCGGCCAGTTCCACCGAGCGGACCGCGCCGGCGACGCAGCGCATGTCCCGCACCCGGCACTCGGTGTGCACCTCGACGCCGAGGGCCGTGAGGTGCCGGTGCACCAGCCGGGAGGCGTCCGGGTCGAGCCGTCGCTCCATGAGCCGCTCGGCCTGCTGGGCGAGGACCACCCGCGCGCCGCGCTCGGCGAGCGCCCGGGCGGCGGAGACACCGAGGAGTCCGCCCCCGACGACCACCGCGCGCACCCCGGGCCGTGCCGCCTCTGCCAGCGCCAGGCAGTCGTCCATGGTGCGGAACGCGTGCACGCCCCGCGGGAGTTGATGCTCAGGGGTGAACAGGGGGCGCAGGGGCGGCAGTACGGGGCTGGCGCCGGTGGCGAGGACCAGCGTGTCGTAGGCGATCGGCGGTCCGTCGGGGCGGTGCAGCCGGCGGGTCTTCCGGTCGATGCCGGTGATCCGGGTGCGCAGCAGGTTTCCGGGTGCCGGGAGGGTGATCACCTCCGGGGCGTACCGGCCGGCCAGGACCTCGGCGAGCAGGACCCGGTTGTACGGCGGGTGCTCCTCCTCGCCGACGAGCAGCGCGGGCGCGCCCAGCTCGCCGAGCCGCCGGGCGAGCCGTACGCCCGCGAGGCCGGCGCCGATCACCACCACACGCGTATTCGAGGTCATGTCCACGAGCGTGCGGCGTTGACGTTACCCGGCCGCATCACCCCTGTTTCCCACGCGGAACGCTGCGCTCAGCTGCCGCCGGCCCGGCGTGTGAGGTCCGCGGCCGCGCTGTCGCCGCTGGTCTTCCCGACCCGCGAGGCCCTCGCCGACCTGCCACATCGACCGGCCCGGACAGGGGCTACCAGTGCACCGGTAGGGCCGTCCTGCGCTGCGGGACGCCGCGGTCGCGGACTGCGCCGGTCCTCAACGCCTGGGCCGGCGAGGGGCCGGACCCGGAGCCTGCGTCAGTGTCGCGAGGGGGAACGCCGCGGTGTCCTCGGGAGGCCGCGACACATAGAGGGCCGTGTGGAAGTAACCCTCGCTCTCCCGCCCGTCGGGGTCCTCGCCCGCGCGGGCCACCGCGTCGACGGCGTATTGCTGCTCCTGCGGGCTGGTGAAACGGCGCTGGGCGAAGGTGGCGCCGGCGGCCTTCTCGGTGACCAGTCCGTGGGAGCGCAGGCTTTCCGCGATGGGCTGGTAGGAGCCCGTCCGCAACACGAAAGCGGCGATCCACACGGGGGCGTCGGCAGCGGCCAGGAGCGGCAGGAAGGTGCGGGGGGACAGGAAACTCGCCCCGCCGGTGACCGTGATCAAGCGGGTGTCGCGCATGGCGTGGCGCAGAGCCGGTGAGGGCGGGGCGGTTTCGAGGTTCTCCGTGAACGCATGGTCCAGGAGGCCGACCGCGAGCGCGTAGTCGAGGGCGGGCGCGGCCACGTCGAGTCCGGTCGCGGGGACCGCGTCCCGGCGTCGGCGGGCCGCGTAGTAGGCACGGTCCCATTCGATCAGCTCGGCGGTGGTGAGCGCGCCGGCCCGTGGCGATGTGTAGTGGGCGTAGAGGTCGTCCCACGTCAGGTCGTGATTGAGCAGGGCCGCGTTGATGCCGTAGGAGCAGCAGATGTCCAGCACCCCCGCACGTCCCGCCGGCCGGGCGGTCCGGTTGGCGGCCATACGCCGGAAGACCCCCTGGGCGTGACGGGGCGTCTGGTAGTCCAGCGCGCCCAGCACACGGAAGTAGGCCCGTGGGTCGGGCTGGTCATAGAGGTCATCGAACGGGGTCCTGCCCGCGGGGGCGGCACCCGGCGTCGACTGCCCGGCAGTGGCATCGCTACCCGTCGCCCTGTTCATCCCCGCAGCTCCCCTTCCTCGCCCGACCGTGACCTCGACAGTCTGAGCCGCACGGCCGCCAGGCCAAACCATCGCAGGACGAAACCGGCCACGCACGGCCCGAGCGGTCGCTCGGGCGTGCGTGGTCCTGTCGGGTTGCGCATGCGGCCGAGGCGGTGCCGTGTTTCCCCGGCATCGCAGGACCGGTCCGCCGGCCCGGCGAGCGGGTCCCGGTGCTGCTCGAACAGGTCTCCTCGGCGACGAGCCGCTCGCCGCCTTCTGCCGACGCCCCGTTGGGCACCGTACCGATCCGTCAGCGGCCGCCTGTCAGATGGGCGAACACCACGACGTTGCCCTGGTAGCCGGTCGCCCGTGAGTAGGCGCCGCCGCAGGTGATGACGCGCAGCTCGGGGCGGTCGGCCGCGCCGTACACCTTGGCGTCGGGGAAGTCGCGGGCCGCGTAGACCTCGACCGCGTCCACGGTGAACACGGCCACGGAGCCGTCCCGGCGGTCCACCTCGATGCGGGCGCCCCGCTTGAGCGCGCCGAGGTTGTAGAAGACGGCCGGGCCCTCGGTGTTGTCGACGTGGCCCGCGACGATCGCGGTGCCCGTCTCGCCGGGCAGGGTGCCCGCCTCGTACCAGCCGGCCAGGTTCTTGTTCTGCGCGGGCGGCACGTCCAGGCTGCCGGAGGGGGTGAGGGCCAGGCCCATCAGCGGGGCGTTCACGCGGATCGCGGGGATGCGGATCCGGGTGGGCGGGGACGGGGCGAGCGCGGGGGAGGCGGACCGCTCGCCGCCGGGATCGGTACGGCCCTCGGTGGCCGCGGGCTGCGGTGGCGTGTGCGTCCCGGCGCCGCTGCCGAGCAGCCACACCCCGGAACCGAGGGCCACGACGGTGACCGCGGCTATCGCGACGTCGCCGAGCCTGGCGCTCCTGCTGCGCCGGCCGCTCCTGCGCATACGAAACCCTCTCCCGGGGACGACCCCGAATCCGCCGGAGCGACCCCTGAACCTGCCGGGGCGGCCCCGAATCCCTCGGGCCCGGCCCCCTGCGTCTTTCGGGGCCGGAGCCCCGTTTCCCGGGGTGATCCCCGGTCTTTCTGGGGCCGGAGCCCTGATTTCCCGGGGCCGGAGCCCCAGCCTCCCGGGGCCGGAGCCCCGCAGACCCCTCCCCCCTCCGGGTCACGAGGGGCATCGGACCCGGAGGGGGTGGGATGTGCGGTACCGGTGGACGGACAGCGGAGGGTGTCCGTCAGATCCCGTCGCCTCTCGCCCGGCGATGCAGGAGCCAGGTACCGCCCGCGGCGGCGACGGCCAGTGCCGCCACACCCACCGCGGTCTGCACGGGGTCGGGGCCGAGTGCGCCGCCGACCCCCGTCTTCAAGCTTCCCCGCGGCTGCATCTGCCCGTGCGCCGCGTTCAACGCCACCACCAGGTCTCCCTTCACCTGCCGGTTGCCCTCGGCGCACTTCACGACGATCTCGTACGTCCCCGGCTGTGCGCTCTCCGGCACCTGGAACTGGCCGACCACGTCGCCCGCGTGCGCGCTGGGCGCCAGCAGGAAGGTGCCGGCACCGACCGCGCCCGCGTCCCCGGTCGCCGCGTCCTTGTCCCCGCAGAAGGGCGTGTTCACCGTGACATGGCTGCCGGGCACCACGTTGGACGGGTACACGTCCAGGCTGCCGGCGGCGTGGGCGGGTGCCGCGGCCGCCCCGAGGAGCGCGAACCCGGTCAGCAGACGGGCGGTGTGACGCATGGTGCTCCCCTGACCTTCGCGAGACGGCTTGTCCAGGGGGTCGCCCCTGCCCTTTCGAGGTAAGTCGCAGTCGCGGAGTTCCGCTTCCTGATGGCCCGTCAGGAATGCGGTGAACGGGTGTCGCCCGCGGCACCCATACGGCCTAACCGCGCGGAGTTCCGCCAGGTCACAGGCGTGCACGCGGGCGCGGGAGACAGCGGTACGAAGAGAACACGAATGGAGCGACGGGCGCCGTTGAACGGGTGACGTCATGTCAGTGCGCCGCCGCGGGCAGCCTCACCTCCGCCTCCGCGCCCCCCGCGCAGGCGTTGCGCAGCCGCACCCGCGCCCCGATCACGTGTGCCTGCCCGAAGGCGATGGTCAGCCCGAGCCCGGTGCCCTGCCCGCGCTCGGCGGCGCCGGTCAGGAACCGCCGCGGCCCCTCCTTCAGCAGCCGCTCCGGGAACCCCTCCCCGTGGTCCCGCACGGTCACCGCGCACCCGGACACGGACACCTCGACCGGGCCGCCGCCGTGTCTGCGGGCGTTGCCGATCAGGTTGGCCAGGACCCGCTCCAGACGGCGCGCGTCCGTCCGTACGGGCGTCTCGTCCTCCGCGCCGGTGAGCCCGACGTCCTCCCCGGCCCGCCGCACGATCCCGGCGACCAGCGGCCCCAGCGGCCGTACCGCCAGGTCCGGGCGCTCCACCGCCGCGTCCAGCCGGGCCACCTCCAGCAGATCCTCGGTGAGGGTCAGCAGCGCCCGCACCCGGTCCCGGACCAGTTCGCTCGGGCGGCCCGGCGGCAGCAGTTCGGCCGCCGTGTGCAACCCGGTCAGCGGGGTGCGCAGTTCGTGCGCCACGTCGGCGGTGAACCGCTGCTCCGCCTCCAGCCGGCTCTGCAGGGTGGCCGCCATCGTGTCGACGGCGGCGCCGAGTTCGGCCACCTCGTCGCGCCCGCCGGCCGGTACGGGCCCGCCGATGCGGGCATCCAGCTCGCCCTGGCTGATGCGGCGCGCGGTCGACGCCGCCGTCCGCAGCTCACGGCTGAGCCGGCCGGCCAGCAGCGCCCCGCCGAGCGTGGCGAGGACGACGACGCAGGCGCCGGAAATCAGCAGCTGCCGGTCGAAGGCGGCCATCTCGCGCGCCTCCTTCTCCAGCGGCTTGCGCACGGACAGCACATGGCCGCCGACGGGCCGCGCCGCCCACACGCCGGGGTGCGCCGAGGACAGGTCGAGGTAGGTCGTGCGCCGCCCGTCGAGCGCCGCGCTCCTGAGCGGCGCCGGCAGGGCGGCGGAGTCCAGGGCCGCGTCGGAGTCGTCCTGGCTGACGCGGCCGGTGAGTTCGTACACCTGCCGGACCCGGACCAGCTGCGCCAGCGCCTCCGCCCGGGCGCCCGCGCCGACCTGCTCCAGCCGCTGCTGGTGCACGAGCAGTCCGATGGCCACGGCGACCAGCGAGCAGCCGACGGCGAGCAGGACGGCGATCTTGCCGCGCAGCCCGAGCCGGCGCAGCCCGAGCCGCCGGTGCAGTGCGCTCGGCGGCGCGGTCATCGCCCGCCGTCCCTGCTGTGCGTGGGGGTCGGCGTGGGCTCCGTGGCGGCGGATCCGTACCGCTTCTCGTCGCTGACCGTCACCAGCCGGACCCCGTCCCAGTGGAAGCGCACGGCCTGCTGGGCGCCGTCCGCGCACAGGCTGCGCAGCACCAGGTCCCGGCCCAGCGTCTCCACGGCCACCCGGCGGCCCCCGGTGAGCAGCACCTCGTACACCCGGCCGGCCCGCTCGGCGTACACGGCGAGCAGGGTGCGGCCGCTCTCGGTGTCGACGGCGACGAGCAGTTCGGGGTGGCCGTCGCCGCTCAGGTCGGCGTAGCGCGGCGGGCGTATCCCGGCCGGGCCCGGGCGGTCGGTGAGCGGCCGGTCGGCGTACGGCCAGGTGCGCGGGTCGGCGCGCAGTACCTTCCGTACGTCCAGCTCCTTCAGCTTCCCGGCGGCGACGCGGGGCAGTCCCGCCAGCGGCTCGGGCGGCGGCTGGTGGGTGGACGTCTGCGCGCCGGGAGCCGAGGGGGACGTGCCGGACCAGGCCGGCCACACCGCCTCGGGGCGCGGCTGTACGGAGACGGAGGGTGCCGGTTCCCCGGCGGCCAGCCCGTCCGTGGCGGCGCACCCGGAGGCGGCCCCGGCGGTGACGAGCACGGCGCACGCGGGCAGCAGCAGACGCAGGGACGGCTTCATGCCTTCGACCGTCGCACCGCCTCGTAACAGAAATCCGGAGATCGTGTAACAAGGATCAGCAGAAGCGGGTGATCCGGGTGATTCGGGACGAAGGTCCCGGGACTAATGCGGAAGTCGTGCGGTCAGGCCGTCGAGGACGACGTCCAGGCCGTAGGCGAACTTGGCGTCCCGGTCCCGGGCGGGGTCCCGGTCCGTGGTGGCGTAGGCGGCGGAGAGGTGGGCGTGACCGGCCGTGGCCTGCTGGGCGGCGGGCATCAGCCGGGCGACGAACTCCGCCTCGGTGTGCCCGGACCGGGCGACCGTGGTGAGCCAGGCGGACTCGGTGGTGGCCATGCCGAGCACGTACGCCAGCAGGGTGCTGATCCCCTGGTCGGGGTCGCGGAACCCGGCCGCCGTGAACAGCGTGGCGAGCCGTTCCGAGAACGACATCAGGTTCGGGCCCAGGTAGACGAGGCCCGCCTGGCCCATCACCGAGGACACCCACGGGTGGCGCAGCGCGGCGGCCCGGAAGGAGCCCGCGGCCTCGGTGACGGCCGCCCGCCAGTCGGACCCGTCGCTGTCGGGCACCCGGATCTCGGCGGCGACCTCGTCCACGGCCAGCTCCATCAGCTCGTCCTTGGTGGCCACGTGCCGGTAGAGCGAGGTCGCGCCGGCGTTCAGCCGGGTGCCGAGCTTGCGCATGCTCAGCGCGTCGACGCCGTCCGCGTCCAGTACGGCGATCGCCTCGCGCACGATCGACTCCCGGCTGAGGGAGGGCTGGTCGGGTTCGCGTCGCTGCCGGGCCCAGACGGAGGGGATCGGGTTGTGCTCGGTCCTTGCGGCCATCGGTGGCCTCCTCTGTGTGCGTACGTCGTTCGCATCCAGCGTACAGAGTTCAAGGCTTGCGCACGCCGTTCCGATCTGCGTACAGTGTGCGCATCGAACGGAACGGTGTTCGCATACGAGGGGGACAACCCATGGAAAGCCCGGAGAGCCTGGCAGGCGCGGAGAGCCGCAATCCGCGCCGTTGGTGGATCCTGATCGTGCTCTGCCTGAGCACGCTGGTCCTGACGATCGACAGCATGGCGCTCACCGTGGCCGTGCCCTCGATGACCGAGGACCTCGGCGCGAGCGCCCAGGACGTCCAGTGGATCCTCGACTCCTACGTCCTGGTCTTCGCCGGCCTGCTGCTCACCTCCGGCAGCCTCGGTGACCGCTTCGGCCGCCGCAAGGTGATGCTGGTCGGCCTGCTGCTCTTCGGCGCCGCATCACTGGCCGGGACGTTCGCGGCCGACCCGGGGCAGGTCATAGCCCTGCGGGTGGCCATGGGCGTCGGCGGGGCGCTGATCATGCCGTCCACCTTGTCCATCCTCATCACCGTCTTCGACGAGGCGGAGCGCGGCAGGGCGATGGCGACCTGGGGGTCGGTGTCGATGCTCGGCCTGGTGGGCAGCCCGGTGCTGGGCGGTGTGCTGATCGACCACTTCTCCTGGCACGCGATCTTCTTCCTCAACGTCCCCGTGGTCGTCCTGGCCGTGATCGCCGGCGTCACCCTCATGCCCGAGTCGAAGGCGCCGTGGCAGAAGGCCGACCCGCTGGGCGCCGTGCTGTCGGCGGCCGGGATGACCGCACTGGTCTGGTGGATCATCGAGATCCCGCAGCACGGCGCCTTCGGCGGCCGCTCCCTGGCCGGCCTGACGGTCGCGGTCGTCGCCCTCGCCGCCTTCGTGGTCTGGGAGAACGTCACCCCCTCGCCGATGGTCCCGCTCGTCCTGTTCAAGAACCGCAACTTCACCGGCGGTTCGCTCTCCCTGGCCCTCGTCCAGATCGGCAACGGCGGTCTGCTGCTGGTCCTCACCCAGTACCTGCAGTTCGTCCTCGGCTACTCGCCGATCAAGGCGGGCCTGGCCTTCCTGCCGCTGGCCGTGACCGCGATCATCGGCAACGCGGGCGGCGTGAAGCTGGCCGCGAAGATCGGCAACCGCTTTGTGATCCTGACCGGCATGCTGATCATGGTGGCCTGCTTCGCCCTGCTCACCACGGTCGGCGCGGGCTCCGGATTCACCGTCCCGGCGATCGCCCTGGGCCTGCTCGGCCTCGGCGCGGGAGCCGCCATGCCGGCCGCGGTCGGTGCGCTGATGGGCACGATCCCGCCGGAGAAGGCGGGCGTCGGCTCGGCCCTGAACGACACCGTCCAGCAGGCGGGCACCGCCCTCGGCATCGCGATCCTCGGCTCGCTGCTGGCCAGTGGCTACACGGACCGGATGCCGGCCGGCGCCCCCGCCCAGGCCCGTGAGTCCATCGCCGGAGCGGTCGCCGCGGCCCACCCGGGCCTGGTCCGTGCGGCCCGCGAGGCCTTCACCTCCTCGATGTCCACCACCTTCGCGGTCAGCGCGGTCGGTGTCCTGGCGGCGGCGGTCCTGGCCACGGCGGTGATGCGGGACGGCAAGGCGGAGCAGCCCGCCGAATCCGCCGAGCGGGAGCCGGAGCTGGTGTCCTGAGCGCGGCGCACGACGGAAGGCCGGGGCCCGGACGGGCACCGGCCTTCCGTCGTCCTGGCCCGGATCAGTTCACGTTGACCGCGCTCCAGGCCGCGGCCACCGCGTCGTACTCGGTGCTGCCCGCGCCGTACAGGTCCTTCGCGGCGCTGAGGGTCGCCGTGCGGGCGCCCGCGTAGTCGGTCGAGGACGTCATGTAGACCGTCAGCGCCCGGTACCAGATCCTGCCGACCTTGTCGTGGCCGATGCCGGTGACCGTCGAGCCGTTGTACGTGGGCGAGTTGTAGCTGACGCCGTTGATGGTCTTCGCGCCGCTGCCCTCGGCGAGGAGGTAGGCGAAGTGGTTGGCGACGCCGGAGGAGTAGTGGACGTCGAGGTTGCCGACCGAACTGCTCCAGTAGTCCGCCGAGTTGCCGTCCTTGGACGGCTGGTCCATGTAGCGCAGGGCGGTCTTGCCGAAGCCGGGGCGGACGACCTTCTCGCCGATGAGGTAGTCACCGGGGTCGGAGGGGTTGTTCGCGTACCACTCCACCATCGTGCCGAGGATGTCGGAGGTGGCCTCGTTGAGTCCGCCGGACTCCCCGGAGTAGGTCAGCGCGGCCGTCTTGGAGGTGACCCCGTGGGTCATCTCGTGCCCGGCGACGTCGAGGGCGACCAGCGGTCCGAAGGCGGTTCCGTCACCGTCGCCGTACGTCATGCAGAAGCAGCTGTCGTCCCAGAAGGCGTTGTTGTAGTTGTTGCCGTAGTGGACGCGGTTGTACGAGCCCTTGCCGTCGCCGGCGATGCCGTTACGGCCCTGGACGTTCTTGTAGTAGTCCCAGGTCTCGTCGGTGCCGTACTGGGCGTCGACGGCGGCCGAGGAGCGGTCGGCGGTGCTGCCCGTGCCCCAGTGGTTGTCGGCGTCCGTGAACACCGTCGAGGGTGCCCGGCTGATGCAGATGCCGAAGATGCACAAGTCGGTCTTGTTCGCCGCGTCACCGGTGTAGGTGTTGCCGCGCGTCGGGTCGGTGAGGTTGTACGTCGATCCGGACTGGGTCGTCTGCAGCGGCACCGTTCCGCTGTACAACGACTGGCCGTCGCCGGCGGCGGTCTCGATGCTGTCCCAGGCGTCGATCTGGGCACCGGTGCGGGCGTCGGTCAGCACCGTGCGGGCGACCGGGTTGCCGAGCGAGTCCCGGCCGACCGCGTTGGTGCGCCAGGCCAGCTTCGGGGTGCCGTGCAGGGCGTCGACGATCAGCTCGGGCTTGGCCTTGAGCTGCTGCAGCCGGTCGCCGAGGTTGACCGCCCGCAGCGCGTTCACGGCGAGGTCGGCGGCCTGCGGCGCGGATATCCTCGGGATGACCGAGGTGAGGGATATCGCGCCCCGGGTCGCCCGGTCGGCGCCGCGGTAGCCGCCGTCCTTCTTCAGATGGACCACGAAGTCGCCGCCCAGGACGGGGAGTCGGTGATAGGTGCGGTCGTAGCGGACGTGCTGGGTGCCGTCCGGGTCCACGATCACGTCGCGGACACTGGTGTCCTCGGCGGAGGTCAGGCCCAGGTTCGCGGCATGGGCCAGGAGCGCCGACGCCGCGTGCTCGATCGCGGTGGCGCGGGTCGGTCCCGGGTCGGCGTGGGCGGCGGGGGAGAGGGCGACGGTCAGCAGGGTCGCGGTGGTGACGGCGACACCGGCGGTGGTGGTGAGACGACGGGATCCTCGGGCGTGCTGCCGTATCCGGCTCATCGGTCTCCTCGGGAAGGCGCCAGGCTGGACGTGGGGATGGCGCTGATGTCGACAGATTTAAGGGGGCATGACAAGTCATGTCCATAGCGGCTTCATGGAGATGTGTGAGAAGCCGGCGGGGGTACAGAATCGTTTCCGTGATCACTTCGGACCCCGGGACCCCGCTGCCCTTCTTCGTCTACGGCACGCTGCGCCCCGGCGAGGCCAACCACGACCTGTTCCTGTGGGGCCGCACCGCGTCCGAGGAACCGGCCCGCCTCCCGGACGCCGCGCTCTACGACGGTCCCGGCCACCCCTACGCCGTCGAGTGCCCCGGCACGCACGTGTACGGCGAACTGGTCACCGCCCGGCCGGACACCTACAGCGAGCTGCTCGCCGCCCTGGACCGGCTGGAGGAGTACCTGCCGGGCGACCCCCGCAGCCTCTACGAACGCGTCGCCCGGCATGCCGTACGCGCCGACGGCACCACTGCCTCGGCCTGGGTCTACCTGGCCGCCCCGCGCGTCGCCGCCCGGCTGCGGGCCACCGGCACCCTCGTCGAGGGCGGCGACTGGCGCTCCCGCCGCTGAGTCAGCCGAGCAGGCACAGCCCCCCGGGCACGGTGATCCCGAACTCCTCCGCCACGACGCGCCGCACCTCCGCCTCGTTCGCGAGCTTCCGCTCGGTCACCGTGCCGTCGGCCCGGGTCTCGGTCAGCAGGTCGCCGTCCAGGGCGAGATGACGCTCGGCGGTGGTCCGCTGCAGATACGGGCGCCGGGTGAAGGGAGAGCGGGGATTGGTCCCCACGTGCCAGTTGAACACCTCGTAGTCCGGGGCGGCGAACGGTTCCAGCGTGAACGCGTACTGGCCGACCCAGTCCTGCTGTCGGCGGTCGTACGCCTGCAACTCCAGCAGCTCCAGCGGCCCTTCGTGCGACAGCGGCATCAGCCGGTGCCGGCGCCCGCCGCCCTCGAACGCGGTGCCGGTGACCAGCGGCACCGCCACCAGCAGCGAGCCGGACGCCCCGAAGCCCACGTCCGCCAGATACGGCTCCGGCTCGCCCGGCACCTCGACCCGCAGCATCATGTGCGTGCGCGGCCGGCTCCACGGCGTGGGGGCGCCCAGCACCACCCGCGCGGCCAGCCCGCCCACCCGGAACCCGAGCGCCTCCAGGGCCAGCCACATGAGCGTGTTGTGCTCGTAGCAGTAGCCGCCCCGCGGGCCGTGGACCATCTTGGCCATGAGGTCACCGGGCACCAGCGAGGGCGCCCGGCCGCTCAGCGGGTCCAGGTTCTCGAAGGGCAGGGACAGCGCATGGGCCAGATGGACGCCGCGCAGCGTCTCCGGGCCGGCCTGCCTGCCGCCTTGCCACCCGATCCGCTCCAGGTAGGCGTCGAGGTCGAACTGCTCGGTTTCGGACATGGCCCGAACCTACGCGAACCCGGCCCGCCGCGCCGCAGCCCGCGGATCGAACCGCACTACTGCGCTCGCCCTAGGACCCGGCCGAGGCGCCCTCGTGTGCAGCCGCCCGCGCGGGCCACCGCCGCCCGGAAGTCCCGGGCCGGCGCCCGGTCGGCCGTCCGGGTCTGCACGAGGGTCTGCTTGCCGCCGCACTTCCGCGTGACCGACCCGGCGGCGGTGACAGCGCTACGGCTGCGGAACGGAGCAGCTCGCGGCCACCAGGACCGCCGCCACGATCGCCGTGACCGCAGCCGTCCCCTGACGGAACCCGTGCGCACGCACCGTTCGGCCGGCCCTCATGGCGAGGCCGGTACGACCGCCTCCACCCGCACCGCGCACGACTTGAACTCCGGCATCCGGGACGTCGGGTCGAGCGCCGGGTTGGTGAGAGTGTTGGCGCGGCCCTCGCCGGGCCAGTGGAACGGCATGAACACCGTGTCCGGGCGGATGGCGGAGGTGATCCGGGCAGGCGCGGTGGCCCGGCCCCGGCGCGATATCACGGTCACCGGATCACCCTCGACCGCGCCGATCCGGGCCGCGAGCCGGGGGTGCAGCTCCACGAACGGACCGGGCGCGGCGGCGTTCAGCTCGGCGACCCGCCGGGTCTGGGCGCCCGACTGGTACTGCGCGACGACCCGGCCGGTGGTCAGCAGCAGCGGATACTCGACGTCCGGCTCCTCCGCCGTGGGCCGGTACGCCACACCCGCGAACCGGGCCCGGCCGTCCTCGGTGGCGAAGCGGTCGAGGAAGAGGCGGGGGGTGCCGGGGTGCACCGCGTCCGGGAAGCCCTTCGCGGACGCGGAATCCGGGCGGCCCGCACCGGGGCCGGTCCGGGTGGGCTTCGGCTCCGGGCACGGCCAGAACACCCCGTTCTCCGCCGCCAGCCGCCGGTAGGAGATCCCCGAGTAGTCCGCCGGTCCGCCCGCGCTGGCCCGGCGCAGTTCGGTGAACACCTCCTCGGGATCGGTCGGGAACCCCTTCTCCACACCGAGACGCGCGGCCAGCTCGTGCAGGACGTACAGGTCGCTTCGCACACCGGGCGGCGGCCCGACCGCCTGCCGGCGCAGCAGCACCCGCCCCTCCAGGCTGGTCGTCGTCCCTGTCTCCTCGGCCCACTGGGCCACGGGAAGGACCACATCCGCCAGCTCGGCCGTGTCGGAACGCACCACGTCACAAACAGCAAGGAAGTCAAGGGACGTGATGCGCTTCTCGATGTGTGCGGCGCGTGGTGCCGACACCACCGGGTTGGAGCCCATCAGCAGCAGAGCCCTGATGTCCGTACCGAGGGCGTCGAGCAGCTCGTACGCGCTGCGCCCGGGCCCGGGCAGGCTGCCGGGGTCGACGCCCCACACCTCGGCGACATGGCGTCGGGCCGCCGGGTCGTCCAGCTTGCGGTAGCCCGGCAACTGGTCGGCCTTCTGGCCGTGTTCGCGCCCGCCCTGCCCGTTGCCCTGCCCGGTCAGACAGCCGTACCCGGACAGCGGACGCCCCGCCCGCCCCGTCGCCAGGCACAGGTCGATCCACGCGCCCACCGTGTCCGTCCCCTTGGACTGCTGCTCGGGCCCGCGCGCGGTGAGCACCATCGCCGCCGCCGGCTCGCAGAACAGCCGTACCGCCTGCCGGAGCTGGGGCACCGACACCCCGGTGATCCGCTCCACGTGCTCCGGCCAGTGCGCCATCGCCACGGCCCGGGCCTCGGCCCAGCCGGTGGTGCGCTCACGTATGTACGCCTCGTCCGTCCGCCCCTCGGCCACCACCAGGTGCAACAGGCCGAGGGCGAGGGCGAGATCGGTGCCGGGCCGGGGTGCGAGGTGCAGGTCGGCCTGCTCGGCGGTGCGCGTCCGGCGCGGGTCCACGACGATCAACGTGCCGCCGTTCTCCCGCAGTTCGCGGAAGAAGCGCAGCGACGGCGGCATGGTCTCGGCGGGATTGGAGCCGACCAGGATCACACAGCCGGTCTTCGGGATGTCCTCCAGCGGGAACGGCAGCCCCCGGTCCAGCCCGAACGCCCTCGTGCCCGCCGCCGCGGCCGATGACATGCAGAAGCGGCCGTTGTAGTCGATCTGCGAGGTGCCGAGCACCACCCGCGCGAACTTGCCGAGCGCGTACGCCTTCTCGTTCGTCAGCCCGCCCCCGCCGAAGACCCCGAGCGCGTCGGGACCGTACCGCTCCCGCGTCCGCCCGAGCCGCTCCGCGACCAGGTCGAGGGCCTGCGCCCAGCCCGCCGTCACCAGCCGCCCGCCGGACCGCACGAGCGGCGAGGTCAGCCGCGCCCCCCGGCGCCAGCACCTCGGCGGCCGTACGCCCCTTCCCGCACAGCGCGCCCTGGTTGACGGGGAAGTCCGTCCGCGCGGACACCTCGACGCCCCCCTCTGCCAAGGGCGTGAGGTTCATTGCGCACTGCAGGGCGCAGTACGGGCAGTGGGTGGGCGTCGAGGCGGGCATCTCCATGGGGCCAGCGTGCGTCGGGCGTGTTACGGCACCGGGCCGCTCCCGGTTACACGGCCGGGACGCCCGCCTCCCCGCCGGGCCGGGGGCGGCGTGAGGTGCCGGTTCCCCGTGCCGTTCCCGACCGGTCCCACTGCCTCACTGCCGGTTCAGCGAGCGGGTGACGCCCGCCGCGATCGTCGTCGCCAGCACCCAGCCGGTGACGATCAGCAGATACGCCAGCCACTGGTACCCGCCGCGCGGCGCGTACGCCCCCTCCTGACCGAAGTCGATGATCGGCAGCAGCAGATCGAGGGTGTAGAAGAGCGGGTTGAACGCGGGCGCCTCGGAGGGCTTGAGCGCGGGCGGGTGGTGCAGGGCGAAGGCGAGCGTGCCGGTGCACAGCAGGAGCAGCAGCCACCCCGCGGCCCGCATCGGGCGGAAACCGTAGCCGACGGCCGCGTCCTGGAGATGGCCCCACAGCCGGGCGTACGGCGGCAGGGTACGGCGATGACGACGGAGCCTGGCCAGTTGGACGGTGCGCGCGGCGGCGTCGTCGCCCACCGTGCGGTACGCCGTGGCCAACTGCTCGTAGGGGTGCGGAAGATATCCCTCCGGCTCGCGCTCCAGCAGGGGAAGACGCAGTTCGGCCGCGAGATGCGGGGTCAGCACGCGGTAGCCGAGCCCGTCGAGCCGGACCTGCCGGGGCCACACCTCGGGCGGTACGTGCAGCAGGTCGAGCTGGGCGCGGCGCAGATTGACGGCCCCCTCGATCGGTGCGGCCTCCCGCAGCCACAGCTCGCCGATGACGCTGCTGCTGGCGCGCAGGGCCTGGCCGCCCGGGTCGGACAGCCGGGCGTGGGCGAGATTGAGCTGACGGGGTATGCGGGCACCGGACAGATTGACCCGGCCACGGGTCCGCAGGCGCATGGCGTGCAGGTCGGTGCCGACCGTCAGGACCTCGGCGTGCAACGCGGTTTCTCCGGGGGCGTTCAGATACGCGTCGTTGAGGTTGACCTGATTGCGGACGACCGCCCCGTTCAAGTGAACCTTTCCGTGCGCGACCAGGCCCGGGGCCCACACGTCCGTGCCCACCTCGGCATGGTTGAGCTGCAGCACCGGCTCCTCGGGGACCTCGCCGGGCCTGCCGAGCCGCGCACCGCCCGCGAAGAACGCCCCGGACAGCTTCGCCCCCTGGAGCCGTACCGGCCCCGTGACCCGGCAGCAGGAGATCCGCACGACCCCTTCGGCGCGCAGGTTCCCGGCCGTCAGCCCCGGCAGCACCGAGTCGCTGAGGACCAGCGCGCCGACCTGCGCCCCGTACAGATCCGGCGCCTCCTCGAAGTGGCAGAAGCGCAGCCGGACCGGATGGCCGACGGTGCCGTACTTGAGTCCAGCCGCCCGGTGATGCGCGCGCCCCACACCTTCAGGCCGGCGACCCGCCCCTCCCGTACCGGCCCGGCCAGCAGCAGCTGCCCCAGCACCTCCGCCCGCAGCGTGCGCTCGGGACCCCAGGAGGCGCCCTCTGCGGGGTCCTCGTCGTCGCCCTCCCGGAAGTCGACGCCCTCGCCGAGCGGGAAGGCGTCCAGGACGCGGCGCTCGGCAGGCGTCAGACCGGTGATCTCCATACTCAGCCTCCCCGCTCAGCCCCGCGCCTCGGCCAGCGCCTTCGTGACGCCGTTCTCCCGCGGCCCCAGGAAGGTCGGATCCGGCCGGAACACCGTGTCCAGCACCGCCTTGCCGGCCGCGAACACCTCGCGGGTCCCGCCGTAGTACCAGGTCACGTCGTGCTTCTCGGTGACCCCGACCCCGTACGACGCGACCCCCGCAGCCTCGCACAGGGCCACGGCCCGCCGGATGTGGAAGCCCTGGCTGATCAGCACGGCCCGGTCGACCCCGAAGATCTTCCGGGCCCGCACACAGGAGTCCCAGGTGTCGAACCCGGCGTAGTCGCGGACGATGCGCTCGCTCGGCACGCCGTGTCCGGTCAGATAGGTGCGCATGGCGTCGGGCTCGTCGTAGTCCCTGCGGCTGTTGTCCCCGGTGACGAGGACGACCTCGATCCGCCCCTCCCGGTACAGCGTCGCCGCCGCGTCCAGCCGGTTCGCGAGGTACGGCGACGGCTCCCCGCCCGCCAGCCCGGCCCCGAACACCACGGCGACCTTGGCCGACGGCACGTCCGCCAGTGTGCGCAGCCGCTCCGCCGTGGACACGTACAGCCAGGTCGAAGGCAGCAGCGCCAGCACACACCCGGCCATCACGGCCTGCACCAGCCGTCGCCGCCCGGTACGGGTGCGCGGCAGTCGCGGTCGACGGATCCTCATACGGTCCCCCCAGTGATCGGTCCCGACCTTGGAGGACGCCGGCGGCCCGGATCCGGTTCGCCTCACCTCGCGCATCCGTACGAGGTGAACCCGTGGAAAATACCCGTGACGGCCAGGCAACGGCCACGCAACCTGCCCCCGCCACCATCGGTCCATGACGCGCTCGCACCCGCACCTCGCCCCGCCCCCGCCGGCCCTGGTCCTGGTCGCCCACGGCAGCAGGGACCCGCGCGCGCTCACGACGGTGACGACGCTCATGGACCGCGTACGCGAGCTGCGCCCCGGCCTGTCCGTCCACCTGGGCCACATCGAACTGAACGAGCCGCTCCTCGCGGACACCCTCGCCGCCCTCGGCGACACCCCCGCCGTCCTGGTCCCGCTGCTCCTGTCCCGCGGTTACCACGTCAAGCACGACATCCCCGAGATGGCGGCCACGGCCCGGGTACGCGCACGCGTGGCACCCCCGCTCGGCCCGCACCCCCTCCTCGCGGAGGCCCTCCGCGACCGCCTGCTGGAGGCCGGCTGGCCGCCGGTCCCGGACGAGGCCGTGCGCCGGGGCGGCGCGGTGATCCTGGCGGCAGCGGGCTCCCGCGACCCCGACTCGGCCCGGGACACCCGCCGTACGGCCCGCCTCCTCGCCACCCGCCTGGGCGTGCCGGTCCTCCCCGCCTACGCCTGCGCAGCCACTCCGAGCGTCCCGACGGCCGTGCGCACACTGACGGCCCGTGGCCGGCACCGGGTGGCGGTCGCGTCGTACTTCACGGCGCCGGGGCGCTTCGCGGCCCAGTGCGCGCAGGCGGCACCGTGGCTGGCTTCGGCACCGCTCGGGGACCATCCGGCGATGGCCCGCTTGATCCTGCATCGCTACGAGCAGAGCTGCGCGACACCGCTGGCGCAGGTTGCCTGAAGGGGCGCGGGGACCGGGGCAGACGACCGGGCGCACCGCCAACACCCAATTGTCACTACCGACGCCTACTGTCGAATCATGGAAGGCACCGCACTCAGCTACACCCCGGCCGCGCTGGAACGCTACGCCCCCGAACCCGACAAACGGCCAGGCCGCACAGCCTTCCAACGCGACCGCGCCCGCATCCTCCACTCCGCCGCCCTCAGGCGCCTCGCGGGCAAGACCCAGGTGGTCACCCCGGGAACCCGCAGCCAGGTCTGGGACGCCAGCCCGAGAACACGGCTCACCCACTCCCTGGAGTGCGCCCAGGTGGGCCGCGAGCTGGGTGCGGCCCTCGGCTGCGACCCCGATCTCGTGGAGGCCGCCTGTCTCGCCCACGACCTCGGCCACCCCCCCTTCGGCCACAACGGCGAACAGGCGCTGAACGACTTCGCGGACGACTGCGGAGGCTTCGAGGGCAACGCCCAGTCCCTCAGGCTCCTCACCCGCATCGAGCCCAAACGGTTCGTAGAAGACCGCTCCGTCGGCCTCAACCTCACCCGCGCCGCCCTCGACGCCGCCACCAAGTACCCCTGGCCGCGCGGCGCCCACCCCACCGACCCGGCGTCGAAGAAGTTCGGCGTGTACGAGGACGACCGCCCGGTGTTCGACTGGGCCAGAGCAGCCGCCCCGGGCACCCGCACCTGCTTCGAGGCGCAGGTCATGGACTGGTCGGACGACGTGGCGTACTCGGTGCACGACGTCGAGGACGGTCTGCACGCCGGCCATATCGACCCCAACTGCCTGCACGCCGAGCCCGAGCGGCAGGAGGTGTTCGCGGTCGCCGTCGGCCGGTACGTACCGGCGGACACCGACCCGGCGGAACTCTCCGCGGCCCTCGACCGTCTCCAGGACGAGGAGTGGTGGCCGCACGGGTACGACGGCACGGCGGTGGCCCAGGCCCGCCTGAAGGACGCCACCAGCCAGCTCATCGGCCGGTTCTGCCTGGCCGCCGAGGGCGCCACGCGCGCTGCGTACGGCACCGGCCGGCTCAGCCGCTACGGCGCAGAGCTCGTCGTACCCAGGCAGGCCCGGATGGAGTGCGCGGTGCTGAAGGCGGTGGCGGACCGGTATGTGATGCAGCGCGCCGAGCAGGAGCGGCTGCGCGCGGACCAGCGGGTGATCGTGGCGGAGCTGGCGCAGGCGCTGACCGTCCGCGCGCCGGACGGGCTCGATCCGCAGTTTCGGACCCTCTTCGACGGGGCAGGCGACGACCACACGCGCAAGCGGGTGATCGTCGACCAGATCGCCTCTCTCACCGACGCCTCGGCGCGGTCCCTGCACGCGAGACTGACGGGGCATATGTGAGAGGAACGTGACCGGTCCTGGCCTGATCGGGTCACTCCCTCTTCCCGCAGCACGCCGTGTGCGGGACGCTCGCCTATGGCGGCGCATATGGCGGCACCCCTACGAGGAGGCATCAAGTGGTCGACGCGGATCAGACATTCGTCATCGTCGGAGGCGGTCTCGCCGGCGCGAAGGCGGCCGAGACGCTCCGGGCGGAGGGCTTCACCGGCCGGGTGATACTGATCAGTGACGAGCGCGACCACCCCTACGAGCGCCCGCCGCTGTCCAAGGGGTACCTGCTCGGCAAGGAGGAGCGCGACAGCGTCTTCGTGCATGAGCCCGCCTGGTACGCGCGCAACGACATCGAGCTGCACCTCGGCCAGTTCGTCGACCGCATCGACCGTACGGCGAAGACGGTCCGCTACGGCGACGACGGTACGCTCGTCCGCTACGACAAGCTGCTCCTGGTCACCGGCGCCGAGCCGCGCCGCCTCGACATCCCGGGCACCGGTCTGGCCGGCGTGCACCATCTGCGCCGTCTCGCGCACGCCGAGCGGCTCAAGGGCGTACTGAAGTCCCTCGGCCGGGACAACGGGCACCTGGTGATCGCGGGCGCCGGCTGGATCGGCCTGGAGGTCGCGGCGGCGGCCCGTGAGTACGGCGCGGAGGTCACGGTGATCGACCCGGCGCCGACCCCGCTGCACCACGTCCTCGGCCCGGAGCTGGGCAACGTCTTCGCCGAGCTGCACCGCGAGCACGGCGTCCGCTTCCACTTCGGGCGGCAGCTCACCGAGATCGTCGGCCAGGACGGCATGGTCCTCGCGGCCCGTACCGACGACGGCGAGGAGCATCCGGCGCACGACGTCCTCGCGGCGATCGGCGCGGCGCCCCGCGTCGGTCTCGCGGAGGCGGCGGGCCTGGAGATCGCCGACCGGGCGCTCGGCGGCGGCATCGTCGTCGACGAGCGGCTGCGCACGTCCGACCCGGACGTCTTCGCGGCCGGCGACGCGGCGAACTTCCCGCTCACCCTGTTCGGCACCCGGCTGCGGGTGGAGCACTGGGCCAACGCCCTCAACGGCGGACCGGCCGCCGCCCGCGCGATGCTCGGCCAGGAGATCGCCTACGACCGCGTGCCGTACTTCTTCACCGACCAGTACGACCTGGGGATGGAGTACAGCGGCTGGGCGCCGCCGGGGTCGTACGACGAGGTGGTGATCCGGGGCGATGCCGGCAAGCGGGAGTTCATCGCGTTCTGGGTGAAGGAGTCGCGCGTGCTGGCCGGGATGAACGTGAACGTGTGGGATGTCACAGAGGACATCCAGAAGCTGATCCGTTCCGAGGCCCAGGTGGACACCGAGGCCCTGGCCGACCCGCACGTGCCGCTGGACAGTCTCGTCCCCTGAGCACCGGGGCTGCCGGTCCGCCCCCGTAGAATCACCTCGTGGCAGGACGGATCAACGACGAGGACGTGAAGGCGGTACGGGACGCGGTCCCGATCGACGCCGTGGTCTCCGAGTACCTCCAGCTGCGGAACGCGGGCGGCGGCAACCTCAAGGGCCTGTGCCCGTTCCACGACGAGAAGTCGCCGTCCTTCCAGGTCAGCCCGAGCAAGGGACTCTTCCACTGCTTCGGCTGCCAGGAGGGCGGCGACACCATCACCTTCGTGATGAAGGTGGACCACCTCTCCTTCTCGGAGGCGGTCGAGCGCCTCGCCGCCCAGGCCGGCATCACGCTGCGCTACGAGGAGGGCGGGTACAACCCGGCCCACCAGCGCGGCGAGCGGATCCGCCTGGTCGAGGCGCACAAGATCGCCGCGCAGTGGTACGCCGAGCAGCTCGCCACCAGCCCCGAGGCCGACACCGGCCGGCTCTTCCTCGCCGAGCGCGGCTTCGACCAGGCCGCCGCCCTCCACTTCGGCGTCGGCTACAGCCCGCAGGGCTGGGACCACCTCACCCGCTATCTGCGCGGCAAGGGCTTCACCGACAAGGAGCTGCTCCTCTCCGGGATCTCCCAGGAGGGCCGCCGCGGCCCCATCGACCGCTTCCGGGGCCGCCTGATGTGGCCCATCCGGGACATCGGCGGCGAGGTCGTCGGCTTCGGCGCGCGCAAGCTCTACGAGGCGGACAACGGCCCGAAGTACCTGAACACGCCCGAGACGGCGATCTACAAGAAGTCGCAGGTCCTCTACGGCATCGACCTGGCGAAGAAGGACATCGCCAAGGCCAGCCGCGCGGTCGTCGTGGAGGGCTACACCGACGTCATGGCCTGCCACCTCGCCGGAGTGACGACCGCGATCGCCACCTGCGGTACGGCCTTCGGCGGCGACCACATCAAGATCCTGCGCCGCCTGCTGATGGACAACGGCAGCGCACGCGTCATCTTCACCTTCGACGGCGACGCGGCCGGCCAGAAGGCCGCCCTGCGCGCCTTCGAGGACGACCAGAAGTTCGCCGCCGAGACCTACATCGCGATCGCACCGGACGGCATGGACCCGTGCGAACTGCGCCTGGCCAAGGGCGACGAGGCGGTGGCGGACCTGGCCGAACCCCGCACGCCCCTCTTCGAGTTCGCGCTGCGCCAGATCGTCGTCCGCTACGACCTCGACACCCCGGCCGGCCGCGCGGCGGCGCTGGACGAGGCCGCCCCGATCGTCGCCCGCATCAAGAACAGCGGCGCCCAGCACGAGGTCGCCGTCGACCTCGCCGGCATGCTCGGCATCCTCGACACCCAGTTCGTGGTCAAGCGGGTGGCCCAGCTGGCCCGCTGGGCGAGGGACCGCGGCACCAAGGCCCCGGCACCCGCCGGCCCGCAGCCGTACGAGGCCGCCGCCCGCCCCGCCGCGGCCGGGCCCGCGCTCCAGTTGCGCAACCCCATCTACGCCACCGAGCGCGAACTGCTCAAGCTCGCCCTCCAGCGCCCGGAGCTGGTCTCCCCGGCCTTCGACGCGTACGGCGTGGACGAGTTCACCGCCGCCCCCTACGCCGCCGTGCGCCAGGCCGTCCTGGACGCGGGCGGCGCCGAGTACGGCATGCAGGACTCGCAGGAATACCTGGTCCGCGTCCGCGAGGCGGCCCCCGACGACACGGTCCGCGCCATGGTCACGGAGCTGGCCGTGGAGGCGATCATGCGCCGGACGGTCGACGAGAACTACGCGGGCGAACAGCTCGTACAGGTCCGCCGCCGCGCCGTCGAGCGCCGCGTCCAGCAGATCCAGATCACCGTCCGCCGTCTGGAAGCGGGCGGCGACCCCGCCGAACTGGCCGCCGTGCGCAACGAGTTGTGGGTCCTCCAGCAGTACGACCAGTCACTGAAGACGCGGGGCATGGAGGCGCTGTAAGGGGGCTAGCTGTTGCGGGTCATGACGTTGTTGACGCGGGCGGTCATCGGATCTCGCTGTCGGGATGCTGCGCGTCGTAAGCCTGGCGGGCATGGGCGATGCCGTCCCGGTGCTCGAGTGACCAGTCGGCCAGTGCCTTGACGAGATGGGTCAGGCTCGTACCGGTCTCGGTGAGGCGATAGTCCACCTGAGCAGGCACGGTCGGATAGACGGTTCGAAGGACCAGCCCATCGCGTTCCAGCCGGCGCACGGTCAGGGTCAGCATCCTCTGAGAGATCCCGTCGATTGCGCGTTGCAATTGCCGAAAACGCCGTGCGCCGCTCGCAAGCTCGACGATCACGAGGACCGACCACTTGTCGCCCACGCGGTCGAGGACGTCGCGGATCCCGCAGTCGGGGTGGTCAGGCTGTCCGCACGGGTCGAGCTCTGCGGGCCCAGCGGTTACCTCGGTGTGCGTCACTGACATCAAACTGCCTCCTTGTGGGCCGACCGTGACCGGTCGAGACTCATCGTAGTTACTGATGAGAACCACCTAGGAGAACGAACCACAATGATCATGGTGACCGGCGCGAACGGACAGCTCGCATCCCTCACGCTTCAGGAGTTGGCCGAACGGAAGGTGCCCGCCCTGGGTGGCAGCCGGACTCCCGGCGATAGGCAGCGCCACCTGGACTTCGACGACCCCGCCAGCCTTGACCTGACCGGTGTCTCGACGCTGGTGCTGGTCTCTGCCGGGTATGCCGAGGACGACCAGGTCATCGCTCGGCATCAGGCCCTTCTCGATGCCGCCGTCCGCGACGGCGTCGTACACGTGATCTACACCAGCCTGACCCGCACCGGGGATCACCTCGGGTTCGCGCTCGCCCACCGCGCCACTGAGGAACTGGTCAAGGCCAGTGGGCTCGACTGGACGGTCCTGCGCAATGGGCTCTACGCCGAGCTCTTCGGAGCGTTGTTGACGTGGACACCCGACGGTCTGGAGTCAGCCTTTGGCGATGGCGCTCTCTCTGCGGTGGCTCGGGCGGACCTGGCTGCCGCAACAGCCATCGTTGCCAGCCACCCAACAGCGCACGCCGGCAATACCTACGACCTGGTCGGCGACCCGATCACCGCCGAGGACATCGCCCAGCGCCTCGACGTCGTACACCGGACCATCGGGCTGGGCGAGTACCGCGCCCGGCTCCTCGCGGACGACGCACTGCTGCCGTTCCAGCCGCCGATGCTCACCTCGATCGCCACCAGCGTCCGCCATGGGTTCCTCAGCAACTCCAGCCCCGACCTCGTGCAACTGCTCGACCGGCCGCTCACCGACGCGCTGGCCGTAGCAGCGGACACCGCGGCCGCGATGCGTCCCAGCGCACGCTGACGCGCATGGCTCATCGCAACGCGCCGCTGTCCCTCGAAGGTCGTCGGCGACTGGTCGAACGCTGCCATACCCGTCCCATCGCGCACGTGGCCGCTGAGATGGGAATCTCTCGGGCGTGTGCATCGAAGTGGGTCAACCGCTACCGACAGGACGGGGAGCTTGGCCTACTGGATCGTTCCTCGGCCCCGCACCGCCAGCCCACAGCGATCTCCGCGGACGCGGTGGCACGGATCGAGGACCTCCGTCGCACACAGAAGTGGTCCGCCTCCCGGATCGTCTTCGAGCCCCGCGACGAGGGCATCCAGATCAGCCGTCGTACGGTGTCTCGCCACCTTCTCGCCCTCGGGCTGAACCGCCGCAAGTTCATCGATCCGAACGGCGACTCAAACCGCGAACCACGCAAAATCATCGCCCGCAGGCCCGGGCACATGGTCCACATCGACGTGAAGAAGGTAGGCCGAATCCCCGACGGCGGCGGCTGGCGAGTCCACGGCCAAGGAACCGACCAGGCCAAAGCAGCCGAACGTTCCAAGAGGAAGACGAAGCGGGGCGGCTACGTCTACCTGCACTCCGCGGTCGACGGCTACTCCCGAATCGCCTACACCGAAGCGTTGTCAGACGAGAAAGCCACTACTGCGATCGCGTTCATGCACCGTGCCCGTGCGTGGTTCGGGGCCAACGGCATCCCCCGCATCGAGCGGATCGTCACCGACAACGGAGCCTGCTACCGGGCCGAAGCCTTCTCACGGGCCCTGCTCGGCTCCCGGCACCAGCGGATCACCCCATACACACCGCGACACAACGGGAAAGTAGAGCGCTACAACCGGATCGTCGCCGAGGAGTTCCTCTATGCCCGCACCTGGACCTCCGAAGACCAACGACGCGCAGCGCTCGACGTCTGGAACATCCACTACAACTATCACCGGCCCCACAGCGCTGCCGCAGGGCAGCCACCCGCAGCCCGACTACGCGATCGCGTCACCAACGTCGTGGCCTCATACAGCTAGCCCTCTTCGCGGGGCTGCTCGGGCCGTGTGATTCCGGGTGGAAAGGCCGGGGTCACCGCGCGCACGAGTCGCTGCGCGAACTCCCGCTCCCTGTCGGTGAACTGCGGGTACTCGGTGACGAAGTGATGCCACTCGACGTTCCCGACCGCTTCCACGACGTCCTCCAGCAGGACGCTGCCCTGGTACGGGTACGGCCACTCGCCCGACAGTCGGAACACCTCGTGCAGCAGCTCGTGGGAGAGCGGGTGGCGCTCGGCGAGCAGGACGGCGTCGTAGAGGTCCTTGCCCTGGGCGTATATGTCGGTGACCAGCCACATCAGCTTCCAGGCCAGCGAGAGCGCGGGCGTCGCCGCGCGCAGCACCGCCCCGCCCGGCAGCTCTACCGGCTCCGGCTCCTCGGGCAGCTCCTCGTTGAAGACGAAGTCCAGCTGCACGTGCCCGCCGGGCAGACCCGGTGCCGACCAGGGCAGGATCATGCGGCGGCCGGGCACACGGTCGTAGGTCCAGATGTCCTCCACGACCGCGTCCCGCGCCGAGAAGCGGACCTCGCCCTCGCGGGCCTGCGCCGCCTGCGCGAGGCCGGCGAGCATCCGGGCGGTGCGCTCCTCGTCGATCCGCCAGTGGGCCGGTACGACGACGAAGTCCAGGTCACCGGGCTCGCGGGCCGCCTCCCCGAACCACACCGACATCAGCACGCTGCCGCGCAGCACCAGCGCGTCCGCCCACGGTGAGCCGGCGATCGCGGCCAGGACCAGGTACAGCGCCTGCCGGCGGGCCGTGTGCCAGGCCTCGCCGCGTGCCGGGTCCGCGAAGACGGGGTCGGTGGCGCGGTAGGCGTTCTGGTACTGCTTGAGGGCCGGCTCGAAGACGGGCCGCTGCGTCACGTCGGCGCCGGGCACCTGGATCAGCGTGCGCGGCAGATGGCTCGTCTGCCGGGTCGCCTCGTCCAATGGCTCGGCGGGAAGCTCCGTGCTGCGCCACAACGCCCGCCACACCTCACTCATCGCGACGCCTCCAGCCATCCGTCGTCCACCGACTCGTCACTGTCGTACAGCACGAACTCCCGCTCCACCGCCAGCACGTCCAGCCCGTCCAGCTCCGCGAGAAGGCGGCGCAGAGCCTCTTCGGCCCGCGCGCGGCCGACGCCCCGGCAGCGCTGCGTGACGAACCGTTCGTGCCGGCCGCCGCCGCGCACCCGGCGGGCGTTCCACGACAGGTGCGCGCCGTGCGGCACGACCCGCTCGGTGAGCTCGTCGAGGTCCGTGCCGGCGTCGAGGAGGAGCTTCACATGGTGCTCGAAGTACTGTCCGCCGGACCGCCCGCCCCCGCCCGGGCCGGCCGGTACCTCCGGTGCCCACGGGGCCGACTCGGTCTTCACCCGGACCGGCGTGAATCCCGCCGAGCGCAGTGCCGCCACCGTCGCGGTCGCCCGCGCCGACTGTTCGCAGTGCGACGCCGAACCGGCCAGGGTGAGCATGGGCTGCTCCCGCATACGGCCGCGGGCCAGCACGATGTGGGTCAGTTTCAGTCCGGTCGCGTCCGCCCAGCCGCGCAACCGCTCCGTCTCGGCCGGATCGGAACAGCGGACAGTGACGTGGGTTTCGTACAGAAGGTCGGGCACTCGCGGATTCTGCCAGTTCAGGGCCGTACAGCGCGCCCGGATTTCGGGCCCGGATCACCAACCCGTCACGGACCGGACGCAAAAAGTCACCGCACGCCCCTCGTGGCGGGGATGTGTCGTACTCCACACTGGGGGCGGTGCCCGAGTCCTCGGAGCGCAGGCCGTCGACTCTCCGCTCCCGAAGTACCGCTGCCGCACACCTTCAGCAGCGATCATCCTGGAGGTCGCCCTCGTGCAGACCCAGACCCTCACCCAGACCGACAGCGCCACCAGCGCCACCAGTGACAGCAGCGCCACCAGCGGCAGCGCGGACGAGCCGGACGCGGAGACGGACGTCCTCGTGGCCGTACCCCCGCAGAGCCGTGCCGCCGTGCACCCGGAGGCCGCTTCCGCCGAGCCGGTCGAACCGCCGGCGGAAGCGCTCACGGACGAGCCCGAGGAACCCGACGAACCCGCCGGGACACCGGCCGCCGCCAGGGCCGAGAGCAGCGGCCCCTCGGCCGACCTGTTCCGCCAGTACCTGCGCGAGATCGGCCGCATCCCGCTGCTCACCGCCGCCGAGGAGGTCGAACTCGCCCGCCGGGTCGAGGCCGGCCTGTTCGCCGAGGAGAAGCTGCTCAACACCCCGGACCTGGAAGGCCGGATGGCGCTCGACCTGGACCGGCTGGTGGTCATGGGGCGGATGGCCAAGCGGCGGTTGATCGAGGCCAACCTGCGGCTCGTCGTGTCCGTCGCCAAGCGCTACGTGGGCCGCGGGCTGACCATGCTCGACCTGGTCCAGGAGGGCAACCTCGGGCTCATCCGCGCCGTCGAGAAGTTCGACTACGCCCGCGGCTACAAGTTCTCGACGTACGCCACCTGGTGGATCCGCCAGGCCATGTCCCGGGCCCTGGCCGACCAGGCCCGCACCATCCGGGTCCCGGTCCATGTGGTCGAGCTGATCAACCGGGTCGTCCGCGTGCAGCGGCGGATGCTCCAGGAGCGGGGCTACGAGCCGACGCCCGACGAGGTCGCCGACCATCTCGACCTGCCGCCCGAGCGGGTCAGCGAGGTGCTGCGACTCGCCCAGGAGCCGGTCTCCCTGCACGCACCGGTCGGCGAGGAGGAGGACGTCGCCCTCGGCGACCTCATCGAGGACGGCGACGCGGCGAGCCCGGTCGAGTCGGCGGCCTTCCTGCTGCTGCGGGAGCACCTGGAAGCGGTCCTGTCCACGCTGGGGGAGCGGGAGCGCAAGGTCGTCCAGCTCCGCTACGGCCTGGCCGACGGCCGCCCCCGCACGCTGGAGGAGATAGGGCGCATCTTCGGCGTCACCAGGGAACGCATACGGCAGATCGAGTCCAAGACCCTCAACAAGCTCCGCGACCACGCGTTCGCGGACCAGCTGAGGGGTTACCTGGACTGAGGCGCACTGAGCGGACTGAACAGGGGGGCCGCCTGTCCCCGGCGGCCCCCCTCCCGTCCCCGGCCGACTAGTCGACCTCGGCGACCGCCTGCGCGAACTGCGCCTTGTACAGCCGGGCATACGCGCCGTCCGCGGCCAACAGCTCCGCATGCGCGCCCTGTTCCACGATCGAGCCGTTCTCCATCACCAGGATCGTGTCGGCGTCCCGGATCGTCGACAGCCGGTGCGCGATCACGAACGACGTACGGCCGTGGGCCAGCTTGGCCATGGCCTTCTGGATCAGCACCTCGGTCCGGGTGTCGACCGAACTCGTCGCCTCGTCCAGGACCAGGATCGTCGGGTCGGACAGGAACGCCCGCGCGATGGTGATGAGCTGCTTCTCGCCGGCGCTGACCCCCGTGCCCTCGTCGTCGATCACGGTGTCGTACCCGTCGGGCAGGGTGCGCACGAAGCGGTCGGCGTGGGCCGCCCGTGCCGCCTCCTCGATCTCCCCGCGCGTGACCTCGCGCGACGCGCCGTACGCGATGTTCTCCGCGATCGTGCCGCCGAACAGCCAGGTGTCCTGCAGCACCATGCCGATCCCGGACCGCAGTTCGTCGCGGGTCATCCTCCGGATGTCGACCCCGTCGAGGGTGATCCGGCCGCCCGACACGTCGTAGAACCGCATCAGCAGGTTGACCAGCGTGGTCTTGCCCGCGCCGGTCGGGCCGACGATCGCGACCGTGTGCCCCGGCTCCACCGTGAGCGACAGGTCCTCGATCAGCGGCTTCTCCGGGTTGTACCGGAACGACACGTGCTCCAGACGCACCCGCCCGCGCAGCTCCGCCGGCCGTTCGCCCGGCACCGGGTCGGCCTCCTGCTCCTCGGAGTCGAGGAGTTCGAAGACCCGCTCGGCCGAGGCGACGCCGGACTGCACCAGGTTCGCCATCGACGCGACCTGCGTCAGCGGCATCGAGAACTGCCGCGAGTACTGGATGAAGGCCTGGACGTCGCCGATGGACAGGGAGCCGGAGGCGACGCGCAGACCACCCACCACCGCCACCAGCACGTAGTTCAGGTTGGACACGAACATCATCAGCGGCTGCATCACACCGCTGTTGAACTGCGCCTTGAACCCGGCCTCGTACAGCGCCTCGTTCTGCTCGGCGAACTGCTGCGCCGACTCTTCCTGGCGGCCGAACACCTTGACCAGGGTGTGCCCGGTGTACATCTCCTCGATGTGCGCGTTCAGCTTGCCGGTGGTGCGCCACTGCTGCACGAAGTGCGGCTGGGACCGCTTGCCGACCCGGGTGGCCACCAGGGCCGACAACGGCACGGTGACCAGCGCGACCAGCGCCAGGATCCAGGAGACCCAGAACATCATCACCAGCACGCCGACGATGGTCAGCAGCGAGTTGATCAGCTGGCCCATCGACTGCTGGAGCGTCTGGCCGATGTTGTCGATGTCGTTGGTCGCGCGGGAGAGCACCTCGCCGCGCTGGCGCTTGTCGAAGTACGACAGCGGCAGCCGCGACAGCTTCCCCTGCACCTGCTCGCGCAGCCGGAGCATGGTGAGGTTCACGGCCCGGTTGACCAGCCGGGTCGCCACCGCCATCAGCAGGCCGGCGACCATGAACGTACCGAGCGCGAGCAGCAGGACGTTGCCGACGGCCCCGAAGTCGATGCCCTTGCCCGGGGTGAAGTCGGTGCTCTTGAGCATGTCGGCGACGGAGCCCTGGCCGTGGGCCCGCATCCGGTCGAGCACCTGCTGCTTGGTGGTGCCGGCCGGCATCTGCCGGCCGATGATGCCGGCGAAGACCAGGTCGGTGGCCTTGCCGAGGATCTTCGGGCCGACCACGCTCAGGCCCACGCTGACCACCGTGCACAGCAGCAGGAGGCAGATCGTGAGCCGTTCGGGCCGGAACTGGGCGAGGAGCCGTTTGCTCGACCCCTTGAAGTCCATCGAGCGCTGGTCGGGACCGCGCCCGGCCATCATGCGCATGGGCCCGGACATCAGGCAGCCTCCGCTTCCGTCAGCTGGGAGAGCACGATCTCCCGGTAGGTCTCGTTGGTCGCCATCAGCTCCTGGTGCCGGCCGGAGCCGACGACCCGGCCCTCGTCCAGCACGATGATCCGGTCCGCGTCGCGGATGGTGGCCACGCGCTGGGCGACGATGACGACGGTCGCCTCGGCGGTCTCGTGGGAGAGCGCCGCGCGCAGGGCCGCGTCGGTGGCGTAGTCGAGTGCGGAGAAGGAGTCGTCGAAGAGGTAGATCTCCGGGCGCTGCACCAGCGTGCGGGCGATGGCGAGCCGCTGGCGCTGACCGCCGGAGACGTTGGTGCCGCCCTGCGCGATGGGCGCGTCGAGCCCGCCCTCCAGCTTGCTGACGAAGCCCTTGGCCTGTGCCACCTCCAGCGCGTGCCACAGCTCCTCGTCGGTGGCGTCCGGGTTGCCGTAGCGCAGGTTGGTGGCGACCGTGCCCGCGAAGAGGTACGGCTTCTGCGGGACCATCCCGACCGTCTTCGCCAGCAGTTGCGGGCCGACCTGCTGGACGTCCACGCCGTCCACGAGGACCTCGCCCTCGGTGGCGTCGAACAGCCGCGGGACGAGCCCGAGCAGCGTGGACTTGCCGCTGCCGGTGGAGCCGATCACGGCGGTCGTCTCACCCGGCCGGGCGACCAGGTCGACGGCCTTGAGCACAGGCTCCTCGGCCCCCGGATAGCGGAAGCCCGCCCCGCGCAGTTCCAGATGCCCGTGCCGGCGCAGCTCGGTGACCGGCGCGGCCGGCGGCACCACGCTGGAGTCGGTGCCGAGGACCTCCTCGATGCGCTCGGCGCAGACCTCCGCACGCGGCACCATCATGAACATGAAGGTGGCCATCATCACGGACATGACGATCTGCATCAGATAGGCGAGGAACGCGGTCAGGTCGCCGATCCGCATTCCGCCGCTGTCGATGCGGTGCGCGCCGAACCACACGACCGCGATCGACGACAGGTTCACCACGGTCATGACCATCGGGAACATCAGCGCGAGCATCCGGCCGGTGGCCAGCTGCATATCGGTCAGATCGGCGTTCGCCTTCCCGAACCGGCCCTGCTCGTACGCGTCGCGGACGAAGGCGCGGATCACCCGGTTGCCGCTGATCTGCTCGCGCAGCACCCGGTTCACCGTGTCGAGACGGACCTGCATCGAGCGGAACAGCGGACGCAGCCGGCGCACGATGAGCGTGACGCAGATCGCGAGCACCGGCACCACGGCGACCAGCACCCCGGACAGCGGAACGTCCAGACCGAGGGCCATGACGATGCCGCCGACACACATGATGGGCGCCGACACCATCAGCGTGAACGTCATCAGGGCCAGCATCTGGACCTGCTGTACGTCGTTCGTCGTACGGGTGATGAGCGAGGGGGCGCCGAAGTGTCCCACCTCACGCGAGGAGAAGGACTGCACACGGTCGAAGACGGCACCGCGTACGTCACGGCCGAGCGCGGAGGCGGTGCGTGCGCCGAAGTACACGGCTCCCATGTTGCACACGACCTGGGCCAGCGAGATGCCGACCATCAGGGCGCCGTACGACAGGATGTAACCCGTGTCACCCTTCACGACGCCGTTGTCGATGATGTGCGCGTTCAGAGTGGGCAGGTAGAGGGAGGCGCAGGTCTGCAGGAACTGCAGCAGCACCAGGAGGGCGATGGGTTTCTTGTAGGGCCTGAGATAGGTCCGCAGAAGTCGTATGAGCACGCTACGTCTCTCGGAGTCGGCGACGGGGGCTGGTTCGGTTGCCCTTGGCCCCTATCGTCGGACACTCCACCCGCGTTACCTCAACCCATTTACTCGGGGGCGAAGCGCGTACGACCATATGCTTTTGTGGCGTTACGGGCGAAATGCCCCCGGATGGGTCTGCTCCCGCACGGCGGTGAACTGCTGCCGTACGGCCTGGCCCACCGCCAGTTCGTCGCCCGGCTCCAGCACCTGCGCCGCCGCGCCCTGCCAGGCCGGCGGGGTGCGCGGGTCGAGTGCGCCCTGCGACACGCCGAGCGCCCACGCGGCCTGCCGGGCCGCACCGATCGCCGCGTAGTCCGCCGGCTGCGGTACGACGACCTGGGCCCCGAACAGCGACGGCGCCGAGGCCTGTACGGCGGGCAGCTCGGCGGCCGGGCCCAGCAGGAAGATCCGCCGCACCTCCACGCCCCGCCCGCGCAGCAGGTCCAGCGCGTCGGCGAGCCCGCACAGCATGCCCTCGAACGCCGCCCGCGCCAGATGCTCGGGCTTCATCGACTCGCGCCGCAGCCCGGCGAGCGTGCCCGCGGTGTGCGGCAGATGGGGCGTCCGCTCGCCCTCCAGATAGGGGAGCAGGACCAGCCCATGGGCCCCCGGCGTCGACTTCGTCGCCAGCTCGGACAGGCTCTCCAGATCCGGCAGCCCGAGCAGTTCGGCGGTGCCGCGCAGGGTCCGTACGGCGTTCAGGGTGGTGACGACCGGCAGGTGCATGCCGGTCGCGTCCGCGAGCGAGGTGATCATCCCCGACTGGTCGGCGAG
The DNA here is from genome assembly GCF_001280015.1 of Streptomyces sp. MMG1121. Taxonomy (GTDB): domain Bacteria; phylum Actinomycetota; class Actinomycetes; order Streptomycetales; family Streptomycetaceae; genus Streptomyces. The sequence goes on along the minus strand of NZ_LGDV01000074.1, from coordinate 61,688 downwards.
CGCCTCCGGATGCACGGCCATCACGGACCCGGAGGCCCCGAGCGAGACGACGGCGTCGCCCAGCCCGATCCCGAGCCCGAACGCGGCGGCCATGGTCTCCCCGGTACCGGCCGAGATCAGCAGCCCCTCCGGGGTCGTACCGGCCGCGTCCGACGGGCCGATCACCTCCGGCAGCATCGCCTGGTGCCCGAGCGCCAGCTCGACCAGGTCGGGCCGGTAGCCGCCGGTGGCGGCCGACCAGTACCCGGTCGAGGAGGCGCCGCCGCGATCGGTGGTCCTGCGCACCGGCCGCCCGAGCAACTGCCACACCAGCCAGTCGTGCGCCTGGAGCAGCACGGCCGTCCTGCGGGCGTTCTCGGGCTCGTTCTTCGCGAGCCAGCGCAGTTTGGTGACCGGCTGGGCGGCCTGCGGCACGCACCCGACGGCCTGCGCCCAGGCCTCGCGTCCGCCGAGCGCGTCGACCAGGTCGGCCGCCGCGACCTGCGTCCGCTTGTCGCCGCCGACCAGCGCCGGGCGCACGGTGTTGCCCTGGGCGTCCAGCGGGACCACGGTGTTCTGCTGGGCCGACACGCCGATGGCCTGCACGCCCTCCAGCAGACCGCCCCCCGCGGCCTCGCCCAGGGACAGCAGCCAGGCCTGCGGGTCGACGTCGCTCGGACGCTTCTCGCCGTCCGGTGCGTCGACCGGGTGCGGCGCGTATCCCTGCCGTAGTACGGCACCGGTGTCCGCGTCACAGACGACGATGCGAGTGAAATCGGGCGAGCTGTCCAACCCGGCGACTATCCCCATACGGAGAATTTTGCCGCATCCCCGCGGTTGCTTCGCCCGGGAGCGCCCAAGGGGGCTGCCCTACGTGTTGCTCGTGCCCCAGTCGTCCTCGGGGGTGCCGTTGAGGTTCCGCTCCCGCAGCGACCGCACGCGCTGGGCCACCGTTTCCGGGACCCGGTCGCCGACCTTGCCGCTGACCGTGTGGAAGGCCCTGCCGGCGTACTGGCGGCCCTGCTGGGCGGCCGTCTCGGCGGTGTTCCGGACGGCCGGGTTCTGCGCGATGCGCCGAGCGGACTTCTTCAGCTGTTCGTAGCGCTCGCGTCCGGCCCTCGTGCCGAGTACGTAACCGAGGGCCAGACCGGCGACGAACGTGAGCCGGTAGCGCATGGCTGCCACCCTTCTCTTGCCTGGGTCTGCGGTGCGACGTGGGCGCCGGGGGATACCGATTGGCGGAGCACCCCCCTGCTTGCGCTAATGTATGTGTCGCAGCGAGCGCCCGCCCCCTGGCGAATACCCAGGTAGGTACGTTCGATGCAATCGAGGCGATCCTCCGTAGCTCAATTGGCAGAGCAGCCGGCTGTTAACCGGCAGGTTACTGGTTCGAGTCCAGTCGGGGGAGCTTCGGTCCTCCGTAGCTCAATTGGCAGAGCAGCCGGCTGTTAACCGGCAGGTTACTGGTTCGAGTCCAGTCGGGGGAGCGCAGTGAACGAGGACCCCTTGAGGGTCCTTTTTCATGTCCGCGGGAACCGCCGGGGGTGCGGCGATGTCCTGAGGATCATGAGCAGCACGGAAGCCGACCATCCGAAGCAGGAGATCGTATGAGCGGCTATGCTGCGGCAGACGGCGCGCACACATGTACGCGACACGCCGCTATGGGGCGGTAGCTCAGCCGGTTAGAGCAGCGGACTCATAATCCGTCGGCCGTGGGTTCGAGTCCCACCCGCCCCACCAGTGCAGGTCGGTGCAGAATCGATCTGACCTCTGAGAACGCGAGAACGGTGGCCGCCATGCCGATGCGGCGGCCACCGCTCACCCGCTCGGGCCAAGATCAGTCTCGGTAGACCGGTGCCAGGTGGGCCAGTGCCGCGTCGGCCTCCACCGCGGCCCGCGCCGGGGTCGCCGCGCGGGTCATCACATGGCCGAGCCGCTCATGGCTGTGGGACGGCCAGGTGGTCCGCATCCCGGGCTCGGCCTTCATCCGGAAGGCGACGACCGAGGGGAAGCCGTCCAGGACACCCGGGTCGGGAACACCGGTCACCGTGCCCGACCGTCCGGCGATGAACCGGATCGCGGCGCCCTCGGCCCGCGTCGGCGTCAGATCGGGGCGTCCGCCGCTGTGGGTGACGACCGACTGCCGCAACAGTTCCACCCCCGTGGCGTGATGGACCAGATCCGGGATGAAGTCGCCGCCCGTCCGCGCGTTGACCTCGATCAGCACCGGGCCGCGCGGGGTCAGCTTGGCCTCCACGTGCGCGGGGCCGAAGTCGAAGCCGAGGGCGTCCAGTGCCGCCACCGCGAGTTCCGCGGCCGCCGTCGCCTCGTCGGCCAGCGCCGACGGGAAGGTGTGGCCCAGTTCGACGAAGTGCGGTGTGGGGCCCAGCAGTTTGTCGGTGACCCCGAGCACGCTCGTACGGCCCTCGAAGGTGAACGTCTCGATGCTGACCTCGTGACCGAACAGACACTCCTCGAGCAGCGCTCCGGGAACCCGCGGCTGCCCCTTGGAGTTGGTCGGCCGGCCGGCGATGTCCGCGACCCGTTCGACGGCCTCCTCCCGGGTGCGGCACAGGGCCACACCGATGCTCGCCGACTCGTCGATCGGCTTCACCACACAGGGCAGTCCGGTCTCGGCCAGCGCGGCGTCGACCTCCGCGGCGTCGCGTACGAAACGGAACGCCGGTACCGGCACCCCGCGTTCGGCACACCGCACCCGTGTCCTGAGCTTGTCCCTGGCCAGCTCCGCCGCGGCCGGAGCCAGTCCGGGCAGGCCCATGCGGTGCGCGACGGCCGCCGCCGTGGGGACGTAGTACTCCATCACCGTCATCACGCCGGCCGGTGGTGTCGCACCGGCCCGCAGCGTCTTCTCGATCGCCTCCACGCTGTGCGTGTCGCACTGCAGGATCTCGTCGGCGTTCTCGCGGATCGCGCGGGCCGTGTCCGGGTCCACGCAGTAGCGGTCGAGGTCGGACGTGACGAAGAGCGTGCGCAGCCCCAGCGAGCGGGCCAGGCGCAGGGCCTGCATGCCGGTGCCGGTGAGGTTGCTCTCGACGAAGGCCAGGGCCCGGACCGCGGAGCCGGCCGGGGCGCTCATCGCAGGGCCGCCTGCCGGCTCGCCGGACCACCGGTGACGGTGACCCAGTAGGTGTCGGCGGCCGGATCCGGGCGGCGCGACAGAGGATCACGGACCACCCGGCTGATCAGGCCGGCCGGGACGACCAGGACGAAGTAGACGAGGGACAGCAGCAGGTTTCGCATCGGTGTTCATCTCCGAGTGGTGCGGTGGCGCCGACGGCCGGTCGGGCGGCGGTGGACGGGACCCTCAGTCCAGCGGAATGGCCTCGCGCCAGTCCTCCGTCTCGTGCCAGCTGGGCTGGTCCTTCTTCTCCAGCAGGAAGTCACCGAGTACGAGCACGTCGATGTCGGTGCGCATGAAGCAGGTGTACGCGTCCCGCGGGGAGTTGACGATCGGCTCGCCCCGGACGTTGAACGAGGTGTTGATCAGCACCGGGCAGCCGGTCCGCTCCTTGAACGCGGTCAGCAGCCGGTGGTAGGCGGGATTGCCGTGCTCGTCGACGGTCTGCACACGTGCCGAGTGGTCGACGTGGGTCACGGCGGGAATCGTGGAGCGCCGGACCTTCAGCAGGTCCAGGCCCGTGACGCCCTCGCCCGGGTCCCCGACGGTCAGCCGCTGTGCCGGGGCCACGTCCGCGACCACCAGCATGTAGGGACTGTCCTGGTCCAGTTCGAAGTACTCCTTGGTGTCGTCGCGCAGGACGGAAGGGGCGAACGGGCGGAAGGACTCACGGAACTTGATCTTCAGGTTCATGGCCGACTGCATGTCCGGATCCCGTGGGTCACCGAGGATGGACCGGGCCCCCAGGGCCCTCGGACCGAACTCCATGCGCCCCTGGAACCACCCGGTGATCGCCCCCTGCGCCAGCCGGTCGGCCACCGAGCCCGGAGTGTCCCGCGGATCGAGTTCCGTGTAGACGGCGCCGGCGTCGTCCAGGAACGCACGGATCTGCGCCGCGTCGTAGGAAGGACCGAGCAGCGAACCCGCCATGGCGTCACGGCCGTTGCCGAGGTGCGGCCGACCGGCTCCCCGGTCGAGCGCCACCGCGAGCGCGGCGCCGAGCGCACCGCCCGCGTCGCCGGCCGCGGGCTGGATCCACACCTCGTCGAACACCTTCTCCCGGACGACCTCGCCGTTGGCGACGCAGTTCAGGGCGACACCCCCGGCGAGGCAGAGCCGGGACTCACCGGTCACCCGGCGTGCGGTGCGGGCCAGGCGCAGGACCACCTCCTCGGTGACGGCCTGTACCGAGGCGGCGAGGTCGAACTCCCGCTCCGTGAGGGCCGCTTCCGGCAGCCGGCGCGGACCGCCGAAGAGCCTCTCGAAGCCCCGGCCGGTCATCACCTGGCCCGCCAGATACTCGAAGTACCGCATGTCGAGGCGGAACGAGCCGTCCTCCTTGACGTCGATCAGCTTCTCGCGGATCAGGCCGGCGTACCGCGGGGTGCCGTACGGGGCCAGGCCCATCAGCTTGTACTCGCCGGAGTCGACCTTGAACCCGCAGAAATAGGTGAAGGCGGAGTAGAGCAGACCCAGCGAGTGCGGGAACCTGATCTCGGTCAGGGGCCGCAGTGTGTCGTCCCGGCCGTGCCACAACGTCGTCGTGGCCCATTCCCCGACACCGTCGATGCACAGGACCGCGGCGGACTCGTAGGGGCTCGGGAAGAACGCCGACGCCGCGTGCGACTCGTGGTGCCGACGGGCGACGACCGGCGGTACCCGGCCCGCTCCCAGCGCCGCGAGGTTGTCGCGCACCGTCCCCACCGTGTCGCGCTTCCACGACAGCCACTCGGGCAGCGTCTCGCGGAACGAGCTTGCCCCGTGGGGCGCGGCGCCCAGGTAGGTGGCGAGCACCCGCCGGAACTTCAGCCTCGGGTCCTCGTAGTAGGCGACGGCGGCCACCTCGTCGAGGCCGACACCCGCCTCCTCGAGGCAGTACCGGATCGCCTGCTCGGGAAAACCGGGATCGTGCCGCTTACGGGAGAAGCGTTCCTCCTGTGCCGCGGCGACCGGTACGCCATCGGCGACGAGGGCCGCCGCACTGTCGTGGTAGTACGCCGAGACACCCAGAACCAGATCGGCCATGTCCTCTTTCCTTCCCTCGACTTCCGCTCGACTTCCGCTCAACGCTGCCTGTTGCGACGCCTGGCCCGCCGGTCGGCCAGCCAGGCGTGCGCGCCCGTGGGCGGGTTGAGCGAGCGGTATCCCTCCCGCACCCGCCGCCAGGCCGTCTCGCGGACCTCGGTGCCACTGCCCCCCGCGAGGGCGGACATGAAGGCGTCGATGGCGTCCGCCGCCCATGCGGAGTGCCCCGTGGCCACGTTGTCGATGGTGTTGTGGAGATCGACGAACCGTGTGCTGAAGCCGTGTTCGCGCAGCGCCAGCCGGGCCCGCCGGTAACTGCCGCCCACGCCCGACAGCTCCATGGCGAGGTTCAGCCCCAGCACCTCCGCCTGGAAGGTCTGCGGGAACCGGCCGACGGCGAGCCAGAACACGGGCAGTTCGAAGGAACGGTCCTGGAATCCCGGCCAGCGGGCGAACTCGGTCGAGCCGGTCGGCGGGAGGTCCACCCCCATCTCCGCGACCAGGTGCCGGTAGATGAGGGGGTGGTTGAGTTCCGTCCGGCCGTTGCCCAGCTCGTCCCAGTACGTCGAGAACAGGGAGTGGCCGATGTCCGAGGACGCCAGCTGGTAGTCCGTGAACCCCTGCAGCCAGGCGCCGTCGATCATCGTCAGCGGGGCGAGCTGCAGCGTGGACTCGACCAGCTGCTCCCGGGACGGCAGCCCGGCGTCGGAGCCGCGCTCGAACTCGGCGGCGTGCCGGTCGTGCTGCTGGGACAGCCAGGGCCGCAGCCCGTCGGCCGGCCAGCTGTCGGGCAGGGGCATGTCGGGCCCGGACATCCGCACCCGCGCCCGGCCCAGCCACCCGTGCACGTACTCCAGGGCGTAGCGGCGCACCGCCGCGGACTGGCCGCGCCGCTGGAGCAGGACGTAGGCCTCGCGCAGGTCCGCGGGGGCCCGGTCGTCGGACGGGGCGTCCTCGCGCGCCGGACCGGGGGAGGGCCACGGGTCCCCGGCCGGCCCGGAAGCCGGCGGCTCGGCCGTGTCCGCCGCCGCCCGCCGCGCGGGCCCGTCCTGCTCGTCGCCGTCCTGGCTGCCGCCTCCTCCCGGCCCGTCGAGCGAGGCGATCCAACGCCGCAGTACGTCCAGGTCGTCCTCGGCGAAGACACGGAACATCGCGCCCCGCTCACCGACCAGCCCGTTCACGAGAGGGCTGCGCTCCGGGCGGCCGGGGCGCACCAGCGTGCTGGCGGCGAGTGCCGTGAGCAAGGGGTACGGATCGTCACGGGCCTCGGCCAGCCAGTCGGCGAGCGGCCGCCCGCGCAGCTCGTACGCATGGTGGTAGACCGCTCCCTCACGGGCGCGCAGCCGCAGCAGGTCGGCCGCCTCCCGCCGGGGGTCGAGGACCCCGGCCAGCTCCGTGCGCAGGGCCGTGTGCCACTCCCGCAGCGCCGTCAGGGCCCAGTGGAAGCCCCGCAGCACCCCGTCCCGCACGTCGGGCGGCGCCCCTTGCGTCAGCGCGTCCGTCGCCGTCAGGGATCCCTCCAGTCCCCCCGCGGGACCCCGCGGCCGGGCCGCGCCGGGGTTCAGCGCGTCCCAGTCGACGCCCTCGCCCGCCAGTGTCCTCAGCGGGGTCAGCGCCGGCAGCAGCCCGACCTGGCGCAGACAGAGGTCGGCACCGAGGATCTCGGCACGGAAGTCCTCCGGCCGCCTGCTCATGGCGAGCAGCAGCGCGGGCAGCACGAAGGCGTCCTGCGCAATCCTCGTGTCCAGTACGGTCCGGGCGGCCGGCACCGCGTGCTCCGCCGCGTGCAGGCCCTGCAGCAGGGCCAGGAAGGCGTGCCCCCGCGAGCTGCGCGGGTGGCCGACACCGACGTCCGAGGCGTACAGGGTCAGTGCGGCGAGGGCACCGGGATCGTCCGACTCCGCCATGCTGCTCAGCCACTGCAGCCACGCACCGGACAGCAGGCCGAGCGGTGCGCAGCCGAGTGCCAGCCGCTGCGCCGCCCTGGCCCGGACGGCGTCCTGCCGGGCCCCGTCGGCCAGCCGCTGGAAGGCCTCCGCCTCGTCGGCGGACCACTGCGCGGCCTCCCGCAGCGACGCCGCCAGGTCCGGGGAGCACTCCCCGGACCGCGCCGGCCCGGCGATCAGCTCCCGCAGGCGGGCCACCGGCACCCGGTCGGCCCGCGGACTCTCCGGATCGCAGAACGCGGCGTACCACGTCCTGGCCCAGGACACGGATGGTGCGCCGTCGCGGTCTTCCGCCGCCGGCGCGCGCAGGACTGTCGAAGACATCGCTGCCGTTCCCTCCCTGCGGTCTAGAACATCGGGTAGATCGAGGCGTCGTTCTTCCGCTTTCCGCGGCGGCGCCGGAAAACGGTGTCGAGTATTTTGCGAAGGAAGCTCATGGAATCTCTCCTGACGTGTCACCGAAGGGAAAGCCGGTCGGCGAGCAGACCGGCGACGATGTCGTGTCCTTGATCGGTGAAATGGATACGGTCGACGAATATCCAGTCCTCGTCGCCGATTGCCTCGCCGAGCACCGGATTCATGTCGAGGAAGGGCACTCCGAGTTTTTCGCAGCCGCCGCTCAACAGGTCGGCGTAACGCCGCCCCGCCTCGATCGTGCAGATATCGCCGTACGCCTCGCCGAAATTGGCGATGCCGTCCAGCTCCTCGAAGAGCAGCTGCTCCTGACCGGCCGGCCGCTCGCGCACCCACGGTGCGAGCGGCTGCAGGACGAAGGTGAGCCGGGCGCCGAGCCCCTCGGCGAGCAGCCGCCAGGTGTCGAGGTGGCGCAGGGTCAGCTCGACCGCCGAGGACAGCTGCCCGTCGAGGTCGGGTACGGCGTCGTCCGCGCTCGGGCGCTCGGGTGCCCGGCGGGCGGCCCAGCGGGACTGCCCGGCCGCCCGGCGCTGCCGGGTGCGCAGCTCGTGTACCTGCTCGAAGTACTCGTGGCCGTTGAAGAAGGCGCCGCTGTCCTGCTGCATCCAGCGGGGCAGCCGGGCGAGGCCGAGGTTGTTGAACCCGGTGAACAGGACGATCTCCTCGATCCGCGGCACCAGATGGCGGTACAGCGTGAACAGGAGCAGTTCCTGGGCGGAGTTGAAGCTGCGGCCGCCGAAGTTCAGCCAGGGACGGCCGGGCGCGTGCGTGGCCCACAGCCGGGAGGCGAGCGTGGCGGAGTCGCTGGACGCGCCGATCCCGAACACGGTGGAGCTGCCCGCGATCAGCCGCACGGGCCCTTCGGGCACCCGTCCGCCGGCGGAGGCCTGTTCCCCCCGCGCCTCGGCGACACGGAAGCCGACCGGGTCGGTGTTCACCACCTCGGAGCGGTGTCCGGCCGGGTGGAAGTACATCAGGTAGGGCAGCCAGCGGATGTCACCGCGGTCGTCGAACTTCTCCGCGTACTGGAGCATCTGGGGTGTCAGTCGGGCACGATGAGAGGCCATATGGAGAAATCCCCCTGTATGTCGTCGATCCGTCAGGGCGTGGTGCAGCGCCGTGGGTGGTCACGGTGGCCGGTGCGTCGGGAGGGTGGGGTGGTGAGGCGGTCAGACGGTTTCGGCGTGCAGGTCCGCGGCCTCACCCAAGGAAGGTGCGGTCTGTGGCGTGTGCCGGGACCGGGTCGACTCCGCCCACCGCACGACCGCCGGGGCGAGGAGACCGGCGACGAGGAACACGGCGCCCATCACATGCCAGCCCGGTTTGCCCCAGCCGATGCACAGCCAGGTCAGCAGGGCCGGGCCGAAGGACTCGGCGAGCCCCATCCCGACGCCGAAGACGCCCAGGTACTGGCCGATGGCGTACGGCGGTGCGAGCGTGTTCGAGACCTCGAAGCCCCCGGCGGCCTGCCACAGTTCGCCCAGGCTGTGCACGACGACGGCGAGGCCGAGCAGGGCCACCGCGGCCCACGTCGGTGACCCCGCGGACCACGCGATGCCGGCACAGGCCAGGCAGAAGGCCCACCCCGAGCGGCGCAGCGCCACGGCCGCGCGCCGGGGAGTGTCGATTCTGCGGCCGACCGCGACCTGGAGGAAGACGATGATCGCGGTGTTCGCCACGACCGCCGCGGAGACCATCCAGCGCGGTGCGGAGGTCGCGCTCACCACCCACAGCGGAAGGGCCACGGTGAGCACGCGGTACTGGATCGACAGGACGCCGTCCAGCAGCGACAGGGCGAGATACGGGCGGTCGCGCAAGGCCGTCCAGCGGCCGGCCCGGGCCGGTGCGCGCACGGGGGTGATACGGGGCAGCCGGCAGGCGAGCAGGAGTGCCACGACGAAGCAGGCACTGTCCAGCAGCACGAGGAGGTGGTAGCCCCGGGCGGTGTCCGTCTGGGCGGCCCAGCCGGCGATCATCGCGCCGACCGCGATGCCCACGTTGGTGACCGACCTGATGTAGGCGCGCAGTTCCTGCGGACGTGCGTCCGCGAGGGCGTTGATGATGGGGCCACGGGCTACGAGGAGCGTGGCCTGTGCCGTCGTCGCGAGGACGACGACGAGCAGGGCCGACCAGTAGACGTGGGCCAGCAGGAACGCCGCCGTGGCGGCCGCGCTCAGCAGCAGGCTGGCCAGCAGAACGACCCGCGGGCCACAGCGGTCGGCGAGGTGGCCGGCCAGCACCCCGAGGACCAGGGACACGAATCCGGCGATGCTGAAGGCGATCCCGATCTGCAGGGTCGGCAGTCCGACCGCCCGGGTGAAATAGAGGACTCCGGCGGTGAGGAATATCCCCTTCCCCGTCGAACTGGCCAGCGTGACCAAGGTTAATGCCCGCTGCGCCGTTGAGTCCGGCAGTATCGCAGGACGAACGCGCACCTTACTACCCCCGTAAGTGACGGGGCACAGCAAGAGCATGTGCGAGCACCCCGTGAAGAAAACGCCAGTATTACCTGCCCCGGCCCGGCAGAACCGACGCCGAGGCTAGTGACGCGTCGTCGGCTCCGCAACAGGGGTCTCGTCACCTGAGACGGTGCGCGGCACAGGCCACAAGAAAACCAAGAGGCCGGCAGGCGATGTTCGCCTGCCGGCCTGTGGCCGTTCCGGAATTCCTCGGCTCAGGGGCCGTCGTTCCGGGAATTCATCCGGTTCAGGAGCCGTACTCCCACGAGTTCATGTAGGTGTTCTGGTCCTCGGTGATCGAGTCGATCGACACGCCCATGCTGTCCAGCTTCAGCCGGGCGACGGTCTTGTCGATCTCGGTCGGCACCTCGTGCACCACGGGCTCCAGCGAGGCCTGGTTCGCCGTCAGCCACTCCGCCGTCAGCGCCTGGTCCGCGAAGGACATGTCCATCACCGAGGCCGGGTGGCCCTCGGCCGCGCCGAGGTTGACCAGTCGGCCCTCGGCGACCAGCAGCAGCCTGCGGCCGTCGGCCATCACGTACTCGTCCGTCTGGTGGCGGATGCGGGAACGCTTCTCCACCGACATGGCCTCCAGTCCCGCGACGTCCACCTCGACGTCGAAGTGCCCGGCGTTGGACAGGATGGCGCCGTCCTTCATCACCTCGAAGTGCTCCTTGCGCAGCACCCCGCGGTTGCTGGTGACCGTGACGAACACGTCGCCGACGCGGGCCGCCTCCGCCATCGGCAGCACCCGGTAGCCCTGCATCAGCGCGTCGAGCGCCTTGGTGGGGTCGACCTCGGTCACGACGACCGAGGCACCCAGCCCGGCTGCCCGCTGCGCGACGCCCTGGCCGCAGTAGCCGAAGCCGGCCACGACGACCGTCTGCCCGGCGAAGAGCACGTTGGTGGCACGCATGATCGCGTCGAGCGACGACTGCCCCGTGCCGTACCGGTTGTCGAACATGTGCTTGGTGTCGGTGTCGTTGACCGCGACCATCGGGAACTTCAGGGCACCCGAATCGGCCATCTGACGCAGCCGCACGACACCGGTCGTGGTCTCCTCGCAGCCGCCCTTGATGGTCTCCAGCAGCTCGGTGCGCGTGGTGTGCACGGTGTTCACCAGGTCGCAGCCGTCGTCGAAGACGAAGTCGGGGTTGATGTCCAGCGCGGAGTTGATGTGCCGGTAGTACGTGTCGCGGTCGACACCGTTGATCGCGAAGACGGAGATACCGTATTCGGCCACGAGCGCGGCGACCGTGTCGTCCTGCGTGGAGAGCGGGTTGCTGGCGCATGCGGCGATCTCGGCGCCCCCGGCCCGCAGCGTGCGCAGCAGTACGGCCGTCTCCGTGGTCATGTGCATACACGCCGCGAACCGGATGCCTTCGAAGGGCTGTTCCTTCGCGAAACGCTCCCTGACCTGGCGCAGCACCGGCATGTTGCGCTCTGCCCACTCGATCCTGCGCACGCCCTGCGCGCTCAGGCCCTTGTCCTTGACATCGTGCTTCGGGAGTTCAGACATGGCTGAAGACTAGCCTCGCTCTCGGATAGGCATGGTGGTTTCTCGGCCACCCCCTCGCACGGCACAGCAGGCAGGCCGTGGTGGGTAATTGACGATGTGTCAGTTGATCGCTTCCGCACCGGACTTCTGTCCGGGCAGCGCGACGGCGATCAGCGCCGTGGTGACCAGGGCGACGACGGTGCCGACGGTGAAGGCCGTCTGGAACCCGGCGGCCTGGTGTGCCGGGGTGGGCGCCCCGAGCGACTGGGTGCGCTGGGTCGCCAGGCTCACCAGGATCGCGACGAAGGCCGCCGTGCCGACCTGCTGGAAGGTGTTGAGCAGTCCGCCCGCGATGCCCTGGAGCTGCTCCGGAACCCCCGCGGTCGCCGCCATCGTGGCGGTGGCGAAGAAAGCGGCGAATCCGAACCCCATCAGGATCGTGCCCGGCAGCACGCCGGCGGCGTAACCGCTGTCCGCCGTGATCCGGGACAGCAGGAACACGCCCACGGTCACCAGGGCACCACCGGTGACGCAGACGATCTTTGGCCGGAACTTCCCGGCGGCGATGGCCGCCGCGGGCCCCGCCACGGCGACGGAGAGCCCGAGCGGCAGGAACGCGAAACCGGTGCCGAGGGCCGAGCGGCCCTGGACCTGCTGGAGGAAGAGCGAGAGCTGCAGCGCGGTGGTTCCCATGACGCCCGGGATCAGGAAGCTGGCGACGTTCGCGACGCTCAGGGTGCGGTTGCGGAAGATGCCGAGCGGCACGAGCGGAGCGGCCGCCCGGGACTCCACCACCACGAAGACCACGAGCAGGACGACGCCGGCGGCGATGGTGACCGCCGCCCGGGTGCCGTTGTCCTGGACCTGGCTCAGACCGTAGATCAGGGCCACGAACCCCGCGGCCGACAGCAGCACACCCGGCAGGTCGTAGGTGCGCGGGCCCGTCGTGCTCCGGGTGGCGGGCAGTACCCGGAAGGAGGCCAGGACGGCGAGGGCCGTCAGGGGCACGTTGACGAAGAACACGGCGCGCCAGCCCGCGAGTTGGGTCAGGATGCCGCCGAGCAGCACACCGATGGCGAAGCCGCTGGCGGTGGCGGCGCTGAACCAGCCCAGCGCCCGGTTGCGCTGGGTCTCGTCGGTGAAGCCGGTGGTGATCAGGGAGAGGGCGGCCGGGGCGATCAGCGAGGCGCCGACGCCCTGTACCGCGCGCATGGCGATGAGCAGGCCGGGAACCGTGGCGAGGCCGGCGACCAGGGAGGCCGCTCCGAACGCCGTCACGCCCACGACGAGCATCAGGCGCCGGCCGATCAGGTCCGACAGCCGGCCGCCGAGCAGCAGCAGACTGCCGAAGCCGAGGGCGTAGGCGCTGACCACCCACTGGGTGCCGTGTTCGCCGAGTCCGACGGAGGACTCCATGCTGGGCAGCGCGACGTTAACGATCGAGAAGTCCAGGAGCAGCATCAACTGCACCCCGCAGAGAAGCACGAGCGCGCCGGGCCGGTTTCGGTTCGCCGTGGACTGGCCTCCTGTGCTCTCCCGATCGAGTGCTCCGGCTTCTGACATAAGCGGGACACAGCCTTTCATTTGATGACTGGACAGGGGCTGAGCTCGGTGAGCCTAGCCGAATGCCCCACTCCGGAAACCGGACGACGATGTATGAGGCATGTGCTTTCGGTCAGTCTGCGCCGGGCCTCGGGCTTGGGGTGTGGGCCGACGGCCGGAAGCGACCCATCGGATTTCAGCCACCGTGGTCGATGCGTCTCGGATAGTGGACGAAGAGATGCCTTGCTCAAGCGTTGTGTCGAGCGATACGTTCAGGGCACTGAAAGGAGGATCCACTGTGTCGTCTAAAGAATTGACTCGATGTAGCAGGAGCTCCTGCGCGATACGCGTCGGTGTGATAGCGATAGTTCCATCCCGTGCTCGCCGGCCATACTCGGCCGCCCCCGCCTCCCTCCCGTGCCATACCCGTCACCTCACGGCCACCCCACCGTCAACTCCAGCTGAACGGCTGGTTCCACGGTCCGGTAGGCGAGGGCGGGAATGGGCGGGAGGCGTCGCGTGAAACTCGCGCTGCGCCAACTTTCTCACGATTACGTCGTTTCCCGGTCGCTCGACAAGAACCCGAGCTGGAATGCCGGTCTCCACCTCGACAAAGTGGTGTGCCGCTCCATAAGCAACTGGTACGATCAGGCGCCGCTCAGCACGGGGACCGAGCAGGAAGCCCTTCAGTATCGAATCCTGAAGGAAGACACCCTCGAGCAGTTCGAGCTGTTACGTAAAAACGGCGTCAGCATTGAACCGTGGCTGGCCGACGGACAGCCGTACACTTCTTCTGCCGCACTGTCCGATCAATTGCACGGCGAGCAGAAACTCTATGTGTATTTGACGGCCAATGGGCATGGAGAGGGCGCCGCCACCGAGGACGCCCAGCGTCCCGCCGATCACCCCATGCTGGAACCCTCGCCCGTCACTTCGCGAGGCGTGCGGTTCCTTTTCAACGACCTTTTCCGTGCGGTGCATGACGCTTTTGGTCACGCGGCACGGGGGAATCGTTTCACCGCACGCGGTGAGTTCATGGCCGCCTGGGACCACATGAAGATGTACCCCCCGGCCTGCCACCCCGTGCTGCTGTCGGAGACCGTCGGCCAGATCTGCTGGTTCTACTTCGGCCCTCATGTGCGCCGGCCGGACGGCTCCGTGCCCGTCCCCGCCGACTCCGACTACGTGCCGCCGGCGCGGCGGCCGTACTCCCCGCAGAAGACCGTCCCGATGCCGGACGAGCTGCTGTCAGCCTTCCGTTCTCTCTTCAAGCAGGTGAGCTGATGATCTCCGATGTCCGGGACCACTTCCCGATCCTGACCCAGCAGGTGGACGGCCACCCCCTGGCCTACCTCGACAACGCGGCCACCACGCAGAAGCCGCGTCAGGTGCTCGACGCGATCGTGCGCTACTACTCGGAGTCGAACGCCAACGTCGGGCGCAGCGTGCACGCGATGAGCATGCGGGCGACGGACGCCTACGAGGCCGCGCGGGAGACCGTCCGCGGCTTCGTGGGCGCGGCCGAGAAGGACGAGATCGTGTTCACCAAGGGCACCACCGAGTCGGTGAACCTGGTGGCCGAGGGCTTCGTCGCCGGACTGGTCCAGGCCGGTGACGAGATCGTCGTCAGCGGTATGGAGCACCACTCCAACCTGCTTCCGTGGCACCGGGTGTGCCAGCGCACGGGCGCGGTGCTGCGCGTGGTCCCCACCGACGCCCACGGCGAGATCACCGCGGAGGCGTTCGCCGAACAGCTCGGCCCGCGCACCCGGTTCGCCGCGGTGGCGCACGTGTCCAATGTGCAGGGAACGGTCAACCCGATCGCGGAGATCTCCGCGGTGACCCGGGAGCGCGGCATTCCGCTGCTGGTCGACGGCGCCCAGGCGGTCGCGCACCGCGCGGTCGACGTGCAGGCGCTCGGCGCGGACTTCTACTGCTTCTCCGGACACAAGATGTACGCGCCCATGGGCATCGGCGTCCTCTACGGCCGGGCGGAGCTGCTGGAGCGCACGAATCCGCTGCTGGTCGGCGGAGGCATGGTCAGGCACGTCACCGCCGACGGGCCGCAGACCGTCTTCAAGCCGCCGGCCCTGTTCGAGGGCGGCACGCCGAACATCGCCGGGGCGGTCGGGCTCGCGGCCGCGGTCGAGTACCTGACCGGCATCGGCATGGACCAGGTCACCGCGCACGACGCGGAGCTGACCGCGCGCGCCGCCGCGGGACTGCGCGCACTGGACGGGGTCAGGCTGTTCGGCGCCCAGCAGCCCTCCGGCGGCCTGGTCTCCTTCGCCGTCGACGGCCTGCACCCCTACGACGTGGGCAACCACCTCAGCGCCGGCGGGATCATGACCCGTACCGGAGTGCACTGCGCCATGCCGTTCGTCGACTCCCTCGGAGTGATCGGCACGGTGCGCGCCTCGTTCGCGGTCTACAACACGCCCGCGGAGGTGGACCGGTTCGTCGCGACCGTGGCCACCGCCGAGAAGGGTTTCTGGACGAACGAGCACCCCAACGAGCGCTTCCTCAGCATGTGATCCGCCCGGCTCTGTGAAAGGACGGTCCGACCCTTGCCGGACAACGAAAACAACGCGGCAGCCGCGTTCAAGGCACAGCAGGAACGCAACTGGCATGAGCTGAGCGCGGGCTGGGACAAGTGGTACGAGCTGTTCGAGCGGGGCGCCGAGCCGGTCACCCGGACCCTCCTGGAGGGGGCCGGGCTGAGCGCGGGCAGCTCCGTCCTGGACATCGGCAGCGGGACCGGCCAGCCGGCCCTCGCCCTCGCCGCCCGGGTGCCCGAGGGCCGGGTGCTCGGCGTGGACCAGGCCGAGGGCATGCTGGCCGTGGCCCGGCGCCGGGCCGCCGAACTGAAGCTGGACAACGTGGAGTTCCTCCGGCAGGACGCCGAGGAGCTGGACGTTCCGGCGGGCGCCTACGACGCGGTGGTCAGCCGCTGGGGCCTGATGTTCCTGCCGGACGTCGACCGGGTGCTGCACACCGCCTTCGGCGGGCTGAAGCCGGGCGGCACCTGCACCGCGTCCGTGTGGGGCACGGCACCCCAAGTGCCCATGCTCAGCCTGGCGTTCGGCATCGTGGCGGCCCGGCTCGCCCTGCCGGCCCCGCCGCCCGGCGCCCCGGGGCCGTTCAGCATGGCCGATCCCGAGGCGCTGTCCGCACGGTTCACCAAGGCCGGCTTCCAGGACGTCACCGTCGAGGAACACCGGATCGTCTTCACCCCGGACAGCGTCGAGGAGTTCGTGGAGTTCTCCTGGGACCTGCTGCCCGGCTGGCTGCGGGGCAAGCTTGCGGAGACCTTCGGCGACGAGCGCGACGAGCGGACCGTACAGGCCGTCGCCACGGCGGCCAGGGAATTCGAGACGGAACTCTCCGGCCTCGCGGTGCCCTGCGTGGCTCACTGCGTACGGGCCGTCAAGCCCAGCTGAGCCCGACCGCCCGAGCCGAAAGAGAGTCCCGATGGAATTCGACACCAAGCTCGTCCAGATCGGCCAGGAAGCCCACCCCGGCACCGGCGACATCGTTCCGCCCATCCACCTGGCCTCCACCTACGAACAGCGGGCCCAGACGGACCTGCGCTACTTCTACGGCCGGGGCGAGAACCCGACCCGGGAGAACCTGGAGCGCTGTCTGGCCTCCCTGGAGGACGCCGCGTACGCGCTGGCGTTCTCCTCGGGCCAGGCCGCCGGCACGACCGCGCTCAGCCTGCTGTCGCCGGGCCAGAAACTGATCTCCTCCGACGACGTGTACGGCGGCACCTTCTCGCTCTTCGACCTGCTGCCCCGCTACGGCATCACGGTGGAGTACGTCGACCTCACCGACCTCGACGCCCTCGACGCGGCCCTGACCGACGACACCGGGCTGATATGGATCGAGACCCCCACCAACCCGCTGCTGAAGGTCGCCGACGTGAGCGCCATCAGCGAGCGGGCCCACGCCCGCGGCGTGCCCGTGCTGGTGGACAACACCTTCGCCAGCCCCGTCGTACAGCGCCCGCTGGCCCTCGGCGCCGACATCTCGCTCTACAGCACCACCAAGTTCATCTCCGGTCACTCGGACGTCATCGGCGGTGCGCTGGTCTACAACAGCGAGGAGTTCCAGAAGGACTTCTTCCGCTACCGGACCGCGGCCGGAAACGTACCGGGCGCGCTCGACTGCTACCTCCTGCACCGCGGCGTGAAGACGATGTCGCTCCGGGTCGGGCGGCAGAACGAGTCCGCCGGGCGCCTCGTGGAACTGCTGCGGCAGTCGCCCAAGGTCGGCGCCCTGCACTACCCGGGACTCGCCGACCATCCGCAGCACGAGATCGCCGCACGGCAGATGGACGGCTTCGGCTCGATCATCACCTTCGACTACCTGGGCGACGCGCAGAAGCTGCTGGAGAAGGTCGAGCGGTTCGCCGTGGCGGTCAGCCTCGGCGGCGTACGGTCGCTGATCGAGTGCCCGGCGCTGATGACCCACCGCCCCATTCCCGCCGAGACCCGAAGGCGGCTGGGCATCGGGGACAACCTGATCAGGCTGGCCGTCGGCATCGAGGACGTCCGCGACCTCGCCGCGGACCTGGAACGGGCCCTGTGACCCGGCGAGCCCGGGAGGCACGGTGAACCCGGCGCCGGGGCTGCCGTCGGCCGTCCCCGGCGCGCCCGTCCTCGTCGACGGCGCCAAGGGGACGGAACTGCAGCGCCTCGGCGTCAGCGTCACCGAACCGTGGTGGACGACCGCCGCCCTGCTGGACATGGCGGGGCAGCGGCAACTGGCCGCGATCCACCGGGAGTACACCACCGCCGGTGCCGACCTGGCGACCGCGATCACCTTCCGGACCAACCGGCGCACCCTGCTGCGCGCCGGGGCGGACGAGCACGCGGCCGAGGTCCTGGTGCGCCGGGCCGTGGCCCTGGCACGGGGCTCGGCCGGGCCGGACGACCAGGGGCGGCGGCCGGTGCTCGCCGCCTCGGTGATCCCGGTGGAGGACTGCTACCAGCCCTCCCTGGTGCCCCCGGACGAGGAACTGCGCCGGGAGCATGCCTGGCTGACCCGTCAACTGGCCTCCGAGGGAGTCCAGTTGGTGCTGGCGGAGACCCTGAACACCGTGCGCGAGGCCGTGGCGGTCGTCGACGCCTGTGCCGCCGACGGACTGGCCGTGTGGGTGAGCTTCGTCTGCGGCCCGGACGGCACCCTGCTGTCCGGTGAGTCCGTGACGGACGCGGCCCGCGCGGTCGCGGCCCGCGGTGCGTCCCTGGTCTGCGTCAACTGCACCACCGTGGAGGGCACCGACGAGGTGCTGCGCAGATGGTCGCACGACAGTCCGCTGCCGTTCGGGGCCTACCCGAACCTGGAGGACCGTTCGGAGATCGCGGACTGGACCCCGGTGGACCGGTACGTGCCCGTCCGGTACGGCCCCGAGGAGTTCGCCGACCTCATGGCCGAGCGGGCGAAGCGGTACGGGCTGTCCCTGGTGGGCGGCTGCTGCGGCAGCACACCCGCCCACGTCGCGGCGCTGCGCGAGCGGATACCCGGCTAGCCGGGCCGCCCGCCCGTACGACGACGCCGGCGCGCCCCGGAGCTGTCCGGGGCGCGCCGGCGCGTCCGCGTCCTGACGCCGTTCAGGGGGCCGGCCGGACCGTCGGTGCCGGCAGGGCCGCGCAGATCTCGGACAGAAGCCGCGCCACCCCCTCCCGCTCGTTGTCCGGCAGGACGAGGTCGGCGGCCGCCAGTACCTCGGGATGGGCGTTCGACACGGCCGCGGCCAGTCCCGCGGCCCGCAGCATCGGCAGGTCGTTGGGCATGTCGCCCACCGCGGCGGTGGCCGCGAGCGGTACCCCGTAGTGGCCGGCCAGACGGTGCAGCGAGGTGCCCTTGTCCACGCCCCGCGGCGAGATCTCCAGGAAGTACGGCGTCGAGCGGGTGGCCTCCACCTCGTCACCGGGCCGTACGAGCGCCTCGTCCAGCCGCGCGGCAGGCAGCGAGGGGTGCACGGCCAGCACCTTGACCGGCGGGTCGTCCGGCCGCACCGCCGACGCGGCGTCCGGCACCGCCTCGTGGGGCCAGCAGTCGGGGACCAGTTCGGCGAAACCCGGCTCCAGATACAGGCCCCGCACACAGTCCACGCCGAGCACCACACCGGGCACCCGCTCCCGCATACGCCGCAGCAGCCCCACCACCCCGTCGGCGCGGAAGCCGCGCCGGTCCAGCACCCGGCCGGTGGCCGCCTCGACGGTCACCGCCCCGTTGCTGCACACGACCAGTCCGCGGAACGCGTGGTCACGGGCCGCCCCGAGCGCGTCGCGCAGGGGCCTGCCCGTGACGTACGCCACGGGCAGGCCCTTGAGTTCCGCCTCCGCCAGGGCGGCACGGGTGGCCGGACCGACGGTCCCGGCCCGGTTCAGCAGGGTGCCGTCGAGATCGGTGCAGACCAGCCGCACCCCGTCGAGCGGACGGCTCACCGCGTCCACCCTCCGTCCCGGTCCGTCGCACCGCTCACCGGGACCCATACGCGCACCCGCAGCGGCTGGTCACCGGCGAGCAGCACCTCCACCCGGCCCTCGCGGACCAGCCGGGTCCGGTCGGGACGGCTGCTCAGCGGGATCCACACCCAGTCGCTGTCCGGGTCGAGCAGCCACTCGATCCCACCTCTTTTGACCGGTTCGTCGTCGTGGCCGCGCCGGGCCCGGGGCACCGCCCGCGCCACGACGTCGGGAACGTCCAGGAGGTCGACCGTGACCGGACGCGCACGGTCGTCGAGGGATATCCAGACGCGGGAGTGGAAGGTGACCGTGGCGCGCTGTGCGTGCGCGCCGGCGCCGTCCGCTCTGAGGGTCAGGATGCCGATGCCGGCATCCCAGTCGACGGACGGACAGGGCCCGTCGCCGGGCTCGCTCATGGGCTCCTCCCTCGTCGTCATACGGCCTGCAACCGGTCCAGGCCGGTGACGGGGGCCTGGTCGGGCAGCCTGGCCGGACGCAGCTCCACCTCGCCGACCACCGTGTCGCCCGGAGCCTGCAGCACCCACAGCACGGCCTTGGCCACCGAGGCGGTGGCCATCTTGAGCGGCGAGGTGTCGTCGGGCAGGTTCGCGATGGCGCCCGGGCTGACGAGGGTGGTGCACACGCCGTTGCGCCGCTCCTCCAGCAGCAGCACCTCGGCGACCGCCTTGAGCGCGGCCTTGGTCGCGCAGTAGGCGGCCCCTCCTTCGAAGAACCGCGTCCCGGCGTGACTGCCCATCAGGACGATCCGGCCGCCGCGGGCGCGCAGCGCGGGCAGGGCGGCCTGGACCAGCGCGATCACCGACGTGAGGTTGATGTCCACGGCCGCCCGCCAGTCCTCCAGCGGCAGCGTGGCCAGCTCGCCCAGGGCGCGTTCCACGCCGTTGGCGACGACGGCGTCGAGACCGCCGGCCAGTTCGGTCACCTGCCGGACGGCCGGCGCCACGTCCGCGGGGTGGCGCAGGTCGCAGTGGACGTTCTCGATCCAGGGCATCTCGGCCGGGGTCCGGCCGAGGTTCCACACCCGCCAGCCGGCCGCGTGCAACTCCTCGGCGACCGCCCGGCCGGTGCCCCGGTTCGCCCCGGTGACCAGTACGGTGCGTCCGACGCCGGTCACCGTCATGCCTTGATCCGCTCGACCAGGCCGGTCCAGACCGAGATGATCGTCGCCGGGTCGGCTCCCTGCCGGAACAGATCCTTGTCCAGCGGATTGCCGCTGTCGTCCCGCAGCCGCATGCAGTCCGGCGAGATCTCGGAGTTGATGACCGGCCGGCCCGCCTCGTCGGAGCCGATCACCAGACAGAAGTCCCACAGATCGAGCGGGTTCAGCCAGGAACGCAGCGAGGCGTTGCATTCCAGGGCCGTCTCGCGGAACGCCTCGACATCGACGCCCATCACCCGCAGATAGTCCTCGCCGATCGGCTGGTCCTCGGGGTCGGTCCGGTAGTCGAACTTCACCACGGGCGGGTCGAATCGGTGCCCCTCCTCGAAGAGCCCCGGATATTTCCGGATCGTTGAGCCGGTGGCTATGTTCTTCACGATCACTTCGAAGGGTGGAGCCGGTATGTAGGAGGCTCGGTACGATATGTCGCCGAGCCGCTCCAGGAAGACCGTTCGTACGCCCTTGTCGGCCAGTCGCGCGGACGCCCGTTCGTAGAAGTCGAGCCGGAGCCGAGCGGTTTCCGGAATCATCTCGTCCCGGTCGTAGGTGTAACTGCGGAGACTGGGAATGAGTTCGACGTCGCAGGTGCCGTCGCCGTTGAGCCACAGTCGCTTGCTGCGGCCCTCGATGTCGGGCTGCCGGTCGTTTTTCGCCATGACAATGTCCTTCCACACTCCGTGGCCCCGTGCACGGGGCCCGAACAGCCGAGACATGGGAAACGCGCAACGGGGGGGCGGTGCGGCATGAAAGCGCCCGGACCTGCGGGCGGTGAATGGCTCTGGCGCATGAGAAATCGAGTCGTGCCCCCCGTGCGACGTTCTCTATTGCGGCTTCAGTGCATGTGGTCTGCCGAATCCTTTCCTCATGGGTATCACGGGAAACATCAGATCCTCGTCAAGACCGCGGAAGATAGTGCCCCTTTGTTGGTCGATCGCCCCTTTTGGGTGATGAGTCGCCAGGGCGGTCACATGACCGGCAGAAAGGCCGGAGCGCCGAATTCCATGCGCACGGAAAGGCCGATTCCCGAGAGGCGCCGAACGTTCGTACGCCGACCGCCGTTCGTATCGACGGTGCTGCCTAGACTCCGAAACGAACGATGTGTGAAAGGGGAACGACCATGCACGGGGGCCGCCTGGGACTGGGCCAGGGCACCGCTCTGTACATAGGCGCCGTCCTGGGACCCGGGGTGCTGGCGCTGCCCGCGCTGGCGGCCGCCGCGGCGGGCCCGGCCTCACTGGTCTCGTGGGCCGCCCTGCTGGTGCTCAGCATTCCCGTGGCGGTCACCTTCGCCGCGCTGGGCGCACGGCACCCCGACGGCGGCGGCGTGGCGAGCTTCGTCGCCCGGGCCTTCGGCCCCCGGCTCGCGGCCTGCGTCGGGTGGCTGTTCTACGCGGCGGTGCCGGCCGGCGTTCTGGCCGGTGCCATGGCCGGCGGAAACTACGTGGCCGAGGTCCTGGGGCTGTCGCACCGCGCCGGGTACGCGGCCGCCGCGGCCATCCTGGCGGCTGCCGTCGTCGCCAACTACGCCGGGCTCCAGGTGTCCGGGCGGATGCAGCTGCTGCTCGTCGGCCTGCTGGTGCTGCTGCTCGCCTGCGCGACGGTCTTCGCCGCCCCCCACGTCACGGCGGCCCACTTCACGCCGTTCATGCCCGACGGATGGCTCTCGATCGGCTCGGCCGCCCTGGTGCTGTTCTACGCCTTCAGCGGCTGGGAGGCGGCCAGTCATCTGTCCGCCGAGTTCGCCGACCCCCGACGGCATCTGCCCCGCGCCACCGCGATCACCCTGAGCATCGTCGGTGTGCTCTACCTGGGCCTGTCCATCGTCACCATCGGTGCGCTGGGGACCGGGGCCGGCCGCTCCGACGTCCCGCTGATGCTGCTCATGGAGCGCGGTGTCGGGCCGGGCGCGCGCTGGCTGACGGCGGCGGCGGCCATCTGCCTCAGTCTCGGAGCGGTCAACACCTTCATCGCGGGTGCCGCCCGGCTGGGCGCCGCGCTGGGACGGGACGGCGCCCTGCCCGGCTGGCTGGCCAAGGGCGGGGGAGCGGGCCAGGTGCCGCGCCGCAGTCTCACCGTGCAGGCGGTGCTCACCGGCGCCCTGACGCTGGCCGCGACCCTGCTGAGCGTGCCGCTCGACCCGCTGATGCGTGTCACGTCGGCGTTCCTGGCCGCTGTCACCGTCGCCGGCATGGCCGCGTCGCTACGACTGCTGCCGCGCCGCACGCCGCTGTGGTACGCCGCCTGCGTCGCTGTCGTCTTCACGCTGGTGGTGCTGGCGTTCAGCGGCCGGCTGCTCGTGCTGCCCCTCGTGGTCGCGGCGTGTGCGGCGGTGTACTGGCGGCGCCGGCACGGGCCCGTGACCCGCGCCGGCCGTCCTTGTGCTCAAGAGGTGGGGGAGCCGGCCGCGGCCGCCGCGGCCGCCGTCACCAGTTCGCCCAGCGCGGCCCCCGGCTCGGAGCGCTCGTAGAGATAGAAGTGCCCGCCGGAGAAGCCCCGGTGGACCGCGGGCGCGAGGCAGCTCTCGTCCCAGCGCATCCGCTCCTCCTCCGGCAGGGTGGCGTCCTGGCGCCCGTACCAGACCTGGTGCGGTACGGGCGACGGGCCTGAGGGCGGGCGCGTGTAGGTGTCGGCCAGATGGAGGTCGTGTCCCATCAGGGTGACGGCCGCGTCCACGAAATCCGCGTCCTCCAGCATTTCCGGCTGGACTCCGCCGAAAGCGTGCAGATCGGCGAGGAGCGACTCGCGGCTGCGGGCCAGGAAAGGCCGGTCCGGCATCGGCGCGGTCGCGGCGGTGGAAACGGCCGAACGCGACGCCGACACGATCACCGTGTGTACGAGTTCCCGCTGATCGCCGGGGAGCAGACTGGCGATGTTGTGCGCGAAGAGCGCGCCCAGACTGTGGCCGATCACGACCACGGGCCGGTCGACGACATCCGTCGCATCGACGGAAAACCGTGCGAACGCCTCCGCGTAATCGGCCGCCGGGGCCCGGCCCCCGTCGCCCGCGCGTCCGGTCAGCTCGAAAACAAACGTCTCACAGACGTCGGGGAGACCGCGCGCCAACGGCAGGAATGACAGCGCGGAACCACCTCCGTGATGAAATGCGAGCAAGCGGACCGGAGCATTTCGCTCCCCTATACGGAGATAACTCTTCTCGGCTGCGCACATACCGTTCTCCTTCCAGCGGGCGGTCATGACTCTGCCATCTTTTCCGGCCGGTGTGTCAAGGCGGTCAGCGGAATCATTGACGTTTCCCGAATCTGTACGGCCCGGGTGGCCGGAATCATTCGCCCTGGTCGGCGCGATGTTTGGCCGAGATGTCATCTGTTCGGCACAACGGGTGCAGCGCAAGAAAATTTATGGCCCGAGCCGTGCTGCGGGAGATGCCGGCTGGGAGGAACCTCACATATGAGAGGTCATATCCAGCCGCTTTCCGGCCGACCGGTCAACTTGAAGAACCGGCGTCGAGACTGTGAACATGACGGACGATTCAAAAATCTGATGGACCGCTACAGGCATCTGGGGTAGGCTCGATCCAGCCGATTCACGTGAGACCAGTCTCTGCGTATGCCGCACATCAATCAGCGGGCGTATCTGTCCTCGGCCATTCCCCGTCCCCCAGTCGCCTCCGACCTGGCACATCGCTGCCATTCTCGGCGTGCCGCAGCCGTGGGACACAGGTAGCGGGAAGCCGGATACCAGACGGAAGGATGCTTATGCAGCAGGAATCCTCGGCACGTCGTGTTTCTGTTTTTGACACCACGCTTCGGGACGGGGAGCAGGCCCCCGCGAATGCGATGCGCCCGGAGGACAAGCTCGATTTGGCCCTGCGTATCGAGGCCCTGGGCGTCGACTCCATAGAAACCGGTTTTCCGGCCTCTTCCCCCAGCGAGTTCCAGGCCACCCGGCTGATCTCCCGGCAGCTGACCACCGCACGTTTCGTGACGTTCTGCCGTGCCGTCCGCGCCGACATCGACACGGCCGTCGAGGCCGGCGGCGTGGACAACCACGAGGTCCAGGTCATGGCCACGGGCAGCGATCTGCATCTGACGCACAAGCGGCAGATCACCCGCAAGGAAGCCGTCGACGAGGTGGTCGACGCCGTCTCCTACGCACGGAGTCTCGGCGTGGCCTCGGTCTCGGTGCCCATCGAGGACGCCAGCCGCGGCGAGCACGACCTGCTGCGCGCCATCACCGTAAGCGCCGTGGAGGCGGGCGCCGACTGCTTCGTCATCGGCGACACCTCCGGCTGCCTGACGCCCCAGGAGTACGGCGACCTCATCGCCGCCTTCCGGGAGTGGGCCCCCGCCCCGGTCCGCATCTCGACGCA
Source organism: Streptomyces sp. MMG1121 (assembly GCF_001280015.1). GTDB lineage: Bacteria > Actinomycetota > Actinomycetes > Streptomycetales > Streptomycetaceae > Streptomyces. Next base: position 36,700 of record NZ_LGDV01000074.1, on the reverse strand, counting down.
CTGCCACAACGACTTCGGTCTGGCGCTCGCCAACGCCGTCGCCGGACTCCGGGCCGGCGCCGACGAGGTCCAGGCGACACTCGGCGGCATCGGTGAACGGGCCGGCAACACCGCCCTGGAGGAGATCGCCGCGCTGCTCGCCTACAAGAGCGAGGAACTCGGCCTGCGCACCGACATCAGGACCGAGGGCATGTACGAGGCCTACACGGCACTGCGCGAGGTGATCCAACTGGAGGAACCGAGGAACAAGGCCATCTTCGGCACCTACGCCTTCGGCACGGCCGCCGGCGTGCACCAGCAGGGCGTCCTGCGCAACCCGGCCACCTACGAGTACGTCGAGCCCGCGCGCTTCGGGCGGGAGCGCTCCATCCTGATCGGCCGTCACTCGGGGCGCTCCGTCCTGCGCCACCTCCTCGACGAGCTGGGCGTGCAGGTGAGCGACGCGGAGCTGACCGAGCTGTACCGCGTCCACGTCGCCGAGCGCGTCGGCGGGGACTGCGAGGAGCTCTCGGTCGTCAAGGAGCGGCTCGCCCGGGAATTCGCCGTCACGACCCCGGCCGGCCTGGGCGTGTGATGGACAAGCCGCGCACCCTGGCCGAGAAGATCTGGGACCTGCACCGCGTACCGCGTCCGGCCGACGCCACCACAGGCGCCGACGACCTGCTCCACATCGATCTGCACCTGATGCACGAGGTCACCTCGCCGCAGGCCTTCGACGGGCTGCGGCTGACCGGACGCCCGGTCCGCCGCCCCGACCTGACCCTCGCGGTCGAGGACCACAACGTGCCGACGGACACCGACGAGTCGCACGACCCCGTCGGCCGACGGCAGTTGGAGGCCCTGCGCCGCAACTGCGCCGAACACGGCATCGAGCTGTACCGGATGGGCCACGCCCGGCAGGGCATCGTCCATGTGGTCGCCCCCCAACTCGGCCTCGTCCAGCCCGGGATGACCGCCGTCTGCGGCGACAGCCACACCTCCACGCTCGGGGCCTTCGGCGCGCTCGCGTTCGGGGTCGGCACCAGCGACGTCGAGCATGTGCTGGCGACGCAGACGCTGTCCCTGCCCCGGCCGCGCACCATGGCCGCGGAGTTCACCGGGACCCTGCCCGCCGCCGTCACCGCCAAGGACCTCATCCTCGCCCTCATCGCCCGGATCGGTCCCGGCGGCGCCCAGGGACACCTGCTGGAATACCGCGGCGAGGCCCTGCGGACGCTGTCCATGGAGGGCCGGATGACGATGTGCAACATGAGCATCGAAGCCGGCGCCCGGGCGGGGATGTTCGCCCCCGACGAGGTCACCTTCGCCTACCTCGACGGCCTGCCGCACGCTCCGGCCGGCCGGGCCCGGCAGGACGCGCTCGCCCACTGGCGGACCCTGCCGACGGACCCGGGAGCCGGCTACGACCGTACCGTCACCATCGACGTCTCCTCGCTCTCCCCGCAGGTGTCCTGGGGCACCAACCCGGGCCAGACCGTCCCGCTCTCGGGCACCGTGCCGGATCCCGGGCAGTTCGCCGCCCCGGAGGAGCGGGCCGCCGCCGTCCGGGCCCTGGAGTACATGGACCTGAAGCCCGGCACGGCCCTGCGCGACCTGAACGTCGACACCGTCTTCGTCGGCTCGTGCACCAACGGCCGGCTGGAGGACCTGCGCGCCGCGGCCGACGTGCTGCGCGGGCGCAGGCTGGCTGGCGGCACCCGCATGCTGGTGGTGCCGGGCTCGGCCGAGGTACGCCTGCGGGCCGAGGCGGAAGGACTCGACCGGGTGTTCACCCAGGCCGGAGCGGAGTGGCGGCTGCCCGGCTGCTCGATGTGCCCCGGGCTCAACCCCGACCGGGCCGGCGGACGGGAACGGGTCGCCACCACCTCCAACCGCAACTTCGAGGGACGTCTGGGCGGACGCTCCCGCGCCCACCTCGTCTCACCCGCCGTGGCCGCGGCCACCGCGGTGGCCGGACGCCTCGCCGCCCCGGAGGACCTGACGTGACACCACCGCCCCAGCCACTGCGACCTCTCGCGCGCCACACCGGCCGGACCGTTCCGCTGCGCCGGAGCAACGTCGACACCGACCAGATCATGCCCGCCGAGTTCTGCAAGCGGGTGACCAAGTCGGGGTTCGAGGACGCCGTCTTCCACCGCTGGCGGTCCACGCCCGGCTTCGTCCTCGAAGAACCCGGGCGGGCCGGTGCCACCGTGCTGCTGGCCGGGCCCGACTTCGGCACCGGAAGCTCGCGGGAGCACGCGGTGTGGGGGCTGCGCGACTGGGGGTTCGTCGCCGTCCTGTCGTCCAGGTTCGGCGACATCTTCCGGCGCAACGCCCTCAAGAACCGGCTGCTGGCCCTCGCCCTGCCCGAGCCCGCGATGGACAGGCTCATGACGCGCTCGGAGCGGGACCCGTCCTTCGAGGTCACCGTCGACGTCGCCGCCGGCACGGTCGGGGCGGACGGCGACGTCTGGGAGTTCGACCTGGACGAGCGCACCCGCTGGCTGCTGCTCAACGGCTACGACGACATCGCCGTGACCCTGCGCGAGGCCGAGTCCATCGAGGCCTACGAGACGCAGCGGCCGTACTGGCTGCCCTCGATCCGACCGGACCACCCGTCCGTCCCGCGCGCCCGCACAGCTCAGGAGACGACATGACCACAGTCACCGCGTCGCCCCGCACCCTGCCCCGCGGCGCCGCACGCGTCGGCGCCCTGCCCGCCGGCTCCCTCGCGCAACTCCTCCACCTGGGCAAGGAACTGGGCGCCCTGGACCTGGCCGGAGGGGTGCCCGGCACGCCGCTGCCGCCGCGGGCCGCCCTGACCGCCGCCGCCGGACACCTCCTCGACGGCGACAACCAGTACGAGGACACCAGCGGAAACCTCGCGCTGCGCGAGCAGATCGCCGCCGGCCTCCCGGGCGGTCCCGATCCGCGGACCGAGCTGACCATCACCACCGGAGCCTCCGAGGCGCTGAGCATCGCCATGCTCGCCACCGTCGATCCCGGCGACGAGGTGGTGCTCCTGGAGCCGTTCTACGAGAACTTCCTCGCCGCGCTCGCGCTGGCCGGCGGCGTCCCGCGCTTCGTGGGCCTGCGCGCCTCCGACTGGCGCTGGGACCCCGAGGAACTGGCGGCCGCCTTCGGGCCCCGTACCAAGGCCGTGGTCGTCAACTCCCCGGCCAACCCCACCGGACGCACCCTGACCCGGCCCGAGCTGACGGAGCTGGCCGCCCTCTGCGAGAAGTGGAACGTCACCCTCATCTCCGACGAGGTGTACGCGCCGTTCGTCTACGACGACCGGCGCCATGTGTCGGCGGCCGAGATCCCGGCACTGCGGGACCGCAGCATCGTCATCGGCAGCCTGTCGAAGGCGTACGCGCTCAGCGGCTGGCGCATCGGACACCTGCGGGCCTGCCCGGAGATCACCGAGCGGCTGCGCGCGGTGCACCTGGCCACCAGCTTCAGCGCGACGGGCCCGCTGCAACGGGCGGTCGCCGCGTCCGGCGTGCTCACCGACCCCTCCTGGCGACCCGCCGAGCGGCTGCGGCAGTTGCGGGACCGGATGGTCGCCCTGTTCACCGAGGCCGGGCTGCCCTGCCGGGCCCCGGAGGGCGGCTGCTACATCATGGCCGACATCCGTCGGATCACCGACGAGGACTGCGAGAGCTTCGTCCGCTCCCTCGCCGCCCGGCGCCGGGTACTCGTGGTACCCGGACGCTGCTTCTTCCGCGATCACACCATCGACTCCGGACACGTCCGCATCGCCTTCAACAAGAGCACCGAGGTGCTGGAGGAGGCCGAACGCCGGCTGGCCGAGGGCCTGTAACCGCGAGGGCAATGGAGCCCCCGGACGCCCGGCCGACCCTTCTTCCGAGGAGAAACCTGTGACGGCACACACCGCCCCCGACCTCTACTGCCTGGTCAGCGACGACGACGGCACCCCGAGCATCTGGCCCCTCGGCCGCCCGCTGCCGCCCGGATGGCAAGCGACCGGCTTCGAGGGAACACGCGACGAGTGCGTCGCCCACGCGGACACCCTCACCAGCGACGGGCCCGCCCTGCCCGGCGCGCTGCCCGGCAGTCCGGGCACCCTCGTCGAGTTGTTCCGGGCCACGGTGCGCCGGCAACCGGACCGGCCCGCCGTCAGCCACGACGACACCTCCCTGACCTACGCCGAGCTCGACCGGCACTCCGACCGGGTGGCCGCCGTACTGCGCGAGCGCGGGGTCGGCCCGGAGCACCGGGTCGCCTACCACCTCCGGCGCGGCATACCCGTCTTCGTCACCCTGCTCGGCATCCTCAAGGCGGGCGCCGCCTACGTACCGGTGGACACCCGCTACCCCGACGCCCGCCGCGACCTGATGCTGACCGAGAGCCGCCCCACGCTCGTCGTCACCGACCCCGGCGAGAGCGAGCGGGTCCGCTCGGCCGGCACCGACGTCTGGGAGTTCACCCTGGACGGTCCCACGGACCCGGGGCCGGCGCTGCCCGACGTGCACCGGCAGAACGCCGCCTGCCTGCTGTTCACTTCCGGTTCCTCCGGCACCCCCAAGGGCGTGGTGCTGGAGCACCGCAACATCGTGCACTTCGCGACCAACCCCGCTCTGCCCGCCCTCACCCCCCAGGACCGGGTCGGACACGTCTCCAGCCTGTCGTTCGACGCGTTCCACTTCGAGACCTGGTGCGCGTTCGCCGGCGGCGCGGAGATCATGGTGCTGCCCACCATGCCGGACCTGCTCACCGGCGACCTCGGCCGGGAGCTGCGGCGCCGGCGCATCACGGCGATGCTCGTGCCGACCATGGCGTTCAACCACGTGGTCAAGGAGGACCGCGACGCGTTCGCCACGCTGCGGGTGCTGCACACCGGCGGCGACGTCGTCCTGCCCGAGGCCTGCCGCCAACTGCTCTCCGGCTCCTTCTCCGGCAGCTTCCACAACCTCTACGGCCCGACCGAGGGCACGACGGCCTGCTCGGCGCACCCCGTCGAGCCGCTCGCAAAGGGCGAGGACAGCGTGCCCATCGGCCGTGAGCTGGCCGGCACCGACCTGCTCGTGCTCGACGCCGCACTGGACCCGGTGCCCGACGGGACGGTGGGCGAACTGCACATCGGCGGCGCCGGAGTGGCCCGCGGCTACCTCGGCCGGCCCGGACTGACCGCCGAACGCTTCCTGCCCGCCCCGGACCGCACCGGCGCCCGCGTGTACGCCACCGGTGATCTGGTCCGGCGTGGCCCCGACGGTGCGCTCAGGTACGTGGGACGCGCCGACGACCAGGTCAAGATCCGTGGCTACCGGGTCGAGCCCCGCGAGGCCGAGCGGATCCTCGGCCGCCATCCGCAGCTGCGGGAGGTCGCCGTGCTCGCGGCCGGCACCGGCACCGACCGCCACCTGGTGGCGCTGGTCGTGCCGCACGACGAGGTGAACCTCAAGGAGCTGCGCGAGTTCGCGCAGGAGGCGATGCCCGACTACATGGTCCCCAGCTCGCTGATCAAGGTGGCGGAGATCCCCGCCAACGACCACGGCAAGCGGGACACCAGGATGCTCGCCGCCGTCCTCGACGAGCATCTGCGCCACCGGGCGGACCACGTGCCGCCCCGGGACGACACGGAGAAGTTCCTCGCGGAGCTGTGGAGCGAGCTGCTGGCGGTGGAGGAGATCGGCGTCCACGACGACTTCTTCGCCCTCGGCGGCAACTCGCTGCTCGCGTTCCGCATGCAGCGGCGGCTGGTGCGCGAGCTGGCCGTGGACATCAGTGCGCGGGAGATCCTGGTCACCAGTGAACTGGGCGCCCTGGCCGGGATGATCCGCACCAGGCGTGAGGAGCCGGTGACGGCATGAGCACCGTACTGACCATCGATCTGACCGATCCCGACGCGTTCGTCGCCCAGCGGCACTACGAGATGCTGGCCTGGCTGCGGGAGAACGACCCCGTCCACTGGCATCGCACGGACGACGGCGGCGGCTTCTGGGCGGTGACCCGGTACGACGACGTCGCCGCGCTCTACAACGATCACGAGGGCTTCGGCTCCGAGGGCGGCCCCATGCTGGGCGGATCGTTCCGCAGCCAGGCCGACCCGTCGGCGGGACGCATGCTGGTGGCCTCCGACCCGCCGCGCCAGCGGCAGATCCGCCAGGTGGTGCACCGGGCCTTCACCAACAGGATGCTCGGCAAGATCGGCCGCCAGGTCACCGAGCTGGTGGACGCCGCGGTGGACCGGGCGCGCGCCGACGGCGGATGCGACTTCGCCACCGACATCGCGCCCGAGCTGCCGGCCGGAGCGGTGATGGCCATGATGGGTGTCTCGCACCAGGAGGCACGCCAGCTCATCGACCTGACCCGCCAGATGATCGGCTTCCGCGATCCGGTCTACGTCGACACCTCCGACGACGAGCGGCTGCAACTGGCGGTGATCCAGGCCGAGATCTTCGAGTTCTTCGCGGAGATCGTCCGCGACCGGCGCCGGCGTCCCGGCGACGACCTGGTCAGCTTCCTGGTCGAGGCCGAGCGCAACGGCCGGCCGTGGCCGGAGGAGGACATCCTCTACAACTGCATGAACGTCGCGGTCGGCGGCAACGAGACATCCTCGTACACCGCCTGCACGGGCCTGCTGGCCCTGCACGACCACCCGGAGCAGTTCGCGCTGCTCAGGCAGCGGCCGGAGCTGATGGACAGCGCCATCAACGAGATCCTGCGCTGGAGCTCCACCAACGCCTACGTGATGCGGGTGGCCACGGCCGACCTCACGATCGGCGACCGCGAGGTGCGCGAGGGCGACTCGGTCACGCTGTGGAACGTGTCCGCCAACCGGGATCCCGCGCAGTTCGACCGCCCCGAGGTCTTCGACATCAGCCGGTCCCCCAACCGGCACCTGTCGTATGGCATCGGCATCCACCGCTGCATCGGGGCGATGGTGGCCCACACCGAACTGGGCATCCTCTTCCGTCGGCTGACCGAGCCCGGTCTGGACGTCGGTCTGTCCGGTCCCGTCCGGCGACTGCGGTCCAACTTCATCCAGGGCATCACCCGTATGCCCGTCACCTTCGGCTGAACTCCGGCGGCCACGCGCCGCCGGAGCAGCTGACCCCGAGGGACCACGGGAGCCGCCCGTGGTCCCTTCGCCGGCCCCTTCCACTCCGAGGAGCGAATCACCACCATGGCCGTGAGCTGGGTACCCGCGGAACGCACCCACCACTTCGGGACGTCGGTCTTCACCGAGATGACACGGCTCGCGGAGCGCACCGACTCGATCAACCTCGGCCAGGGAGTGCCGGAACTGCCGAGCCCACCGGAGATCCTCCGGCACGCGGCCGCCGCGATCGCGGCCGGCCGCAACCAGTACCCTCCGGCGACCGGACTGCCCGAGCTGAAGGAGGCGGTGGCCGGCCACCGGTTCGCGACCACCGGTGTCAGCTACCGCCCCGAGGACGAGGTGCTGGTCACCACGGGCGCCACGGAGGCCGTCGCCGCGGCGCTGCTGGCCTTCTGCGATCCGGGCGACGCGGTGCTCGCCCTCGATCCCTGCTACGACGCCTACCCGGCCGGTGCCCGGATGGCGGGCGCGCGGATGACCACAGCCCCCCTCTCCGTCACCGCCGACGGATTCGCCCTCGACCCCGAGGCGCTGCGCCGGGCGGTGGGACCGCGTACGCGCGTGCTGCTGCTGAACTCGCCGCACAACCCGACCGGAAAGGTCTTCACCACCGAGGAGCTGGCGCAGATCGCCGCCGTCTGCGAGGAACACGACCTGACGGTGGTCACCGACGAGGTCTACGAGCACCTGGTGTACGACGGCCTGCGCCACGTCTCCCTCGCCGCGCTGCCCGGTATGCGCGAGCGCACGCTGGTGATCTCCTCGGCCGGCAAGTCGTTCAACGTCACCGGCTGGAAGATCGGCTGGGCGTGCGGTCCCGCGCACCTGGTGGCGGCCGTGGCCTCGGCCAAGCAGTACCTGACGTACGCGACCGGTACGCCGTTCCAGGCGGCCGTCGCCGCGATGCTCGCCTCGAAGACGACGTGGGTGGAGGGACTGCGCGACGATCTGCAGCGCAACCGGGACCTGCTGCGCGAGGGCCTGCGGCAGGCGGGGCTGCCCGCCCTTCCCGGCCAGGGCGGCTACTTCGTCCAGGCCGACGTGCGCGGCTGGGGCTACCCGGACGGTGGCCGGTTCTGCCGTGAACTGCCGCTGCGCGCCGGGGTGGTGGCCGTGCCGACCAGTGCCTTCTACCAGAGCGCCGAGGCCCCCGACTGGCTCGTCCGGTTCAGTTTCTGCAAGGACAGGCAGGTGGTGGAGGAAGCGGTACGGCGGCTGGTGGCGGCCCGCTGACGGGCGGCCGGTCCCGCGCCACGGCTCACCACGAGCCGCGGGGCCGCTTCGGCCCGCGCCGGGGCGCGGGACCCTCGGAGTGCGGGACGTTCACCTCCGGCAGCGGGGACAGCAACGGTGTGGGAGCGTGCTGGAAGATCACGATGGTCCGGAACCCGACCACCTCGCGCCGCTGGCTGAGGCGGTCCATGAGGAAGGCGTGCAGAGCCTCGTTGCTCTGCACGGCCACGTGGATGAGGAAGTCGTCGCCCCCGGCGACGACGAAGACACCGAGCACCTCGGGGAGTTGGGAGACCGCTTCCTGGAAGGACGTGATCACGGTCCGGCTCAGGGGCCTGACCTGCGCGGCGACGAAGGCCTGGTAGTTCCTGTTCAGGGCGGCGAGGCTCAGTTGCGCGTGGTAGCCGGTGATCACTCCGCGTTCCTCGAGGGACCGCACGCGTTCGAGCGACGTGGAGGGGGCCACTCCGATCTGCCGGGCGAGTTCCCGGTTGGACTGCCGGGCGTTCAGCTGGAGATGGCGGATGATCGCCGAATCAAGTTCGTCCATGCCGTTCATTGTGGCATGCAGATACTTCAAACGTTCGGCCAATAAGGCCAGTTGGCGTCAATTCGACTACTCTCCGTGCGAACTGACCGGCATGCGGACGGTACTGAGGTGAGAAACCATGCAAACGAAGGTTGCTCTGGTTCTGCGCGAGGATCTGCCGACGGCGCACGCGGCGAACACCTCCGCCGTCCTCGCGCTCTCCCTCGGCGGCAGGATCGGCGACTCGGTCGGACGGGACGGCGAGGACGCCTCCGGCGGTGTCCACCCGGGCCTGAACACCCACCCGATTCCCGTGCTGACCGCGTCCGCCCAGGAACTGCACCTGCTGCTGGAGCGGGCCCGTACGACCGAGGGCGTCCAGTTCGTGTCCCTCACCGAAACGGCGCGCAGGGCACGCGACTACGAGGACTACCTCACCGATCTGAAGGCCACCGGGGCCGAGGAGCTGGAGTACCTGGGCGTGATCGTGCACGGCCCGAGGAGCAGCGTCTCGCGGCTGACCCGGCGCTTCTCGCTGCTGTGAACGGCCCGACGAGTTGGCCGGTTCAGGCTTGAAGCGACCGTGTCATGGGCACGCACCACCTACCGGCATCCACTGCCGGATCGTACGGACTGGTCGTACGGACTGGAGGAGGCGTCATGGACCGTCGTATCCGAGTACGTGTCAGCCGGCGTCCCGCCCGCCCGCGCGAGCAGGAGATCGACCGCAGGACCCCGTCGGGGCGGATCCTGCCGTACTGACCGCCGGGCCGCCCGGGGGCGCTGTTCACAGCGGTGCTTGCCAGGTGACCGTCGTCCCCTCCGCGCCCTCCCCGTCGTCGTACACCGTCAGCCGTACCGCCGCCCGGCCGTCCTCCAGTGTCGCCGTCGCGTCCACCGTCACCTCGATGCGGGAGACGTCGCGGTGGCGGGTCGCGGTGGCCAGGGCCCGGCGGAGCGCGGTGAGGAGCTGGGCCGCGGTCCGGTCCGGGACACGGGCGTCGACCGGGCCCAGGAAGCGGGTGGACGGCTGGAAGCCGAGAACCGCCGCCGCGCCCGCCGCCTCGCGCAGGACCTTGCCGCGGAAGGTGGTCGGGGCCTCGGCGGGCGGCTGTTGCAGGGCGAAGATCGCGGTGCGGACCTCCTGGACGGTCGACTCCAGTTCGTCGACCGCCTTTCCCAGCATCTCCTGGACGGCCTCGACACGGGCCCGGCGCTGGGCCGCCTGCAGCATCATGCCGGTCGCGAACAGCCGCTGGACGACCAGGTCGTGCAGATCGCGGGCGATCCGGTCGCGGTCCTCGTACACCGCGAGCCGCTCCCTGCGGTGCTGGGCGCCCGCGAGGACCAGCGCGAGTGCGGCCTGGGAGGCGAACTGCGTGGCCAGGCGCCGTTCCACGGCCGTGTACGGGCGCCCGCCGCGCCGGCGCGGCAGCGCGAGCGTGCCGATGAGCTGCCCGCTCGCCTGGAGCGGCAGCATCATGCTGGGCCCGAACCGGTGCCGGACACGGGTCGTCATACGGGGATCCGTCGCCGAGTCCTCGATGAACACCGGCTCCCCTCCGAGCAGTTGCTCCAGCACCGCGCTGCCCGGCTCGATCGTCGTACCGATCAGCTCCCCGGGGTCGTCGTGGGTGGACGCCGTCACGATCTCCATACCGCCCTCGGGCGTCGGGCGGAGGATCACCCCGGCGGAGGCGTCCGCGAGCAGCCGGGCCCGCTCCGCGACCGTCATCAGCGCGTCCGCGGCGCTCTCGCCGCTCAGCAGCGCGGTCGTGACGGCCGCCGCGCCCTCGATCCACCGCTCGCGCTGCCGGGCCGTCTCGTACAGCCGGGCGTTGCCGATCGCGATGCCCGCCTGGGTGGCCAGGACGCGCAGGAGCTGTTCGTCCTCGGGCGGGAACGGGCCGCCGCCCCGCTTGTCCGCCAGACGCAGCCGCCCGAACGGTTCGCCGCCGACCAGGATCGGCACGTCCAGGCCCGTCACCTCCGCCACCGGACGCGTCGCCGTACGGATCTCGGCGAGCCCGTCCTGGCCGGGATCGGTGGTGGTGAGCGCCGCGTACCGGGCGCCGGTCAGCTCGGCGGCGCCGTCCACGATGCGCTGCAGCGTGGTGCGCAGTTCCAGCTCGGAGCCGACCCCCAGGACCGCGTCGAGCAGCGGCGGCAGGTGCGGGACGGGATCGGCGGCCATCCGAGGCGCCGTACCGGGCTCAGGCGGCCAGCGGGTTCAGCACCAGCGGCTCGATCCGGCCCTCCAGCATCGCGCCGATGCCCTGGGCCGCGCAGATGTCGGGCCGCTCGGCGATGTGCACCGGCATCCTGGTCGCCTGCCGCAGCATCTGGTCGAAGCCGGGCAGCAGCGCGGAGCCGCCGACCATCATGATCCCGCGGTCGGCGAGGTCGGCCACCAGGTCGGGCGGGCAGCCGCGCAGCACCTTGCCGATACCGTCCAGGACGGCCGTCAGCGGGGTCTGGATCGCGTCGCGTACGGCGGCGGTGTCGACCTGCACGCTGCGCGCGAGCCCGGTGGCCACGTCCCGGCCGTGGATCTCCGTGGAGGCCGGGCCCTGCGAGGTCAGTCCGTTGCCGGACAGGGCCAGTTGCAGCGGTCGTACGGACTGGCTCGGCAGTATCAGCTCGTGCTCGTGCCGCAGGTGCTGCACGATCGCGTGGTCCACCGCCTCGCCGCCCACCGGGATCCGCTCGGCCGTGACGATGGAGCCGAGGGAGAGGACGGCCACCTGCGTCGCGGCCGCCCCGCACACCATGATCATGGTGGCTTCGGGGCGCTCGACGGGCAGTCCGCAGCCGACGGCCGCGGCGATGAGCGTGTCCACCAGCTCGACCCGGCGCGCGCCCAGCCCGACCAGCGTCTCGATGGTCGCCCGCTGGGCCAGCGGATCGGTGTCGTGCGGGGTGCAGGCCGCGGCGCGCAGCCGGAGATTACGGCGCAGGGCCCGGCGCATCTTGTCGCCGAGCAGCTGGCGCAGCATGCGCTGGGCCATCTCGATGTCGACCACCGTGCCACCGGAGATGGGCCGGACGACCCGAATGTAGCTCGGGGTGCGCCCCGTCATCCTCTCCGCGAACTCGCCGACGGCGATGAGCGCGCCGGTACGCGTGTTCACGGCGGCCGCCGAAGGCTGGTCGACGACGAGACCGGCGCCCTTCACGTACACCCGGGTGCGAGCCGCGCCCAGGTCGACGGCGAAGTGGCAGCGGCGCAACTGCTCCAGACTGACGGTCACGGCGAACCTCCCGGATGCACGGGCCTCGGGGCGCCCGGCCGGTTGGCGGGCCTCTCACACTGCATCCTGTGCGGGCCGCGGCGGCGGGCGCCTGCTGGAGGGGGCCGGGTGGGGTGCCGCTGAATGGGGGGTTTCGGGCGCGGCTCACCGCTCGGTGGTGGACGCGGGCCCGGATTCCCCACTCACGGCGGCCGCTGTCCGGGCCGTCGGCGCGGCCGCCGTCCCCGTCGTCGGCTCCGGCTGTGCCTTCCATCCCAGGCGGACCACCAGCTGGCCCTCCGCCGCGCCCTTGGCGATGATCGCGCCGGCCTCCGCGGTCAGCTTCACGCCGAACTCCAGCTCGACCGAGTCGGGGCGCAGGCTGCCGTCCCGGAAGACCCGCAGCGCCGACTGGGCGGCGGCGCGTACGCCGTCGAGGGCGCCCTCGAAGGTGCGGGCGGTCCGCTCCAGCGTGCCGTCCTCCCGCCCGACCGGCAGGTTCCCGCCCGTAGGGTCCGTGGCCTCCATGACGACGACGGCCCCGTCCTCGGTCGTGAACTCCAGCAGTCTGCTCATCCGTCCCCCTCATGCCTTTCCCTCATTGTCGGCCGAGGGGAGGAAGATGTCCGCCTCAACGTCCGTGGTTCCCACGACAGTTGGCGGATTGCCGCCACGGCGGCTTTCCGCCCGCACCGGTCAACACCGTGGCAACACAACGCACCTGACACTCGTCCCAGCACACGAGCCACTCGGACAGACACCCCCGACGAAAGAGGCGTGGATGACCAGAGGACCAGTCAGACGCGGGGCGGCACTGCTGGCGGCGGGGCTGGTGAGCGCCCTGCTCCCGGTCGGCCCGGCGGCCGCGGCGGCCCAGCGGGCCCCGGAACAGGCACAGCACCCCGCCGCGCACACCGGGAGCAGCCCGAGCGCGGCCACCACCGTCACGCTCGTCACCGGCGACAAGGTGACCGTCACCGACCTCGGGCACGGGAAGAAGACGGTCACCGTGCAGCGGCCCGAGGGGGCGACCGGGGCCGTACGCACGCAGCAGAGCGACGGCGGGATCACCGTCGTACCCGACGAGGCGCTGCCGTATCTGCGGGCCGGGACGCTGGACCGACGGCTGTTCGACGTGAGCGGGCTGATCCGGCAGGGGCTGACCGACGCCGAGGCCGGTGCGACGCCCCTGATCGTGACCTACGGCAAGGGCGCGCGGGCCGCGGCCCCGGCCGGTACCGAGCGCGAGCGCGGCCTGCCCAGTCTGGGCGGGGCCGCGGTCGAGGCCGCCAAGGGGCGCGCCTTCTGGCGGTCGTTCACACACCACGACGGCGTCGCCAAGGTCTGGCTCGACGGGCGGGTCAAGGCCGACATGGCCGAGAGCAACGCCCAGATCGGCACGCAGACCGCCTGGGACGCGGGGCTCACGGGCAAGGGCGTCACGGTCGCCGTCCTCGACACCGGGGTCGACCTGAGCCACCCGGACCTCAAGGACCGGGTCACCACGACCAAGAGCTTCATCGACGGGCAGGAGGTCGCCGACCGCAACGGCCACGGCACGCACGTGACCTCCACCGTCGGCGGCAGCGGGGCCGCCTCCGACGGCAAGGAGAAGGGGGTCGCGCCCGACGCCACCCTCGCGGTCGGCAAGGTGCTCAGCGACCAGGGCTCGGGCAGCGAGTCCCAGATCATCGCCGGCATGGAGTGGGCCGCGCGGGACGTGCACGCCCGGATCGTCTCCATGAGCCTGGGCTCGACCGAGGCCAGCGACGGCACCGACCCGATGGCCGAGGCGGTGAACACCCTCTCGAAGGAGACCGGCGCGCTGTTCGTCGTCGCCGCGGGCAACACCGGCGCCCCGTCCTCCATCGGCTCGCCCGGCGCCGCCGACGCGGCCCTCACCGTCGGCGCCGTCGACTCCGCCGACCAGGCCGCCTACTTCACCAGCGCGGGCCCCCGGTACGGCGACAACGCCCTGAAGCCGGACATCTCGGCCCCCGGCGTCGACATCCTCGCCGCCCGCTCCCAGCTGGTTTCCGGCAGCGGCTACTACACGACCATGAGCGGTACGTCGATGGCGACCCCGCACGTCGCCGGGGTGGCCGCCCTGCTCGCACAGGAGCATCCCGACTGGACCGGCGCGCAGCTGAAGGACGCGCTGATGTCCAGCTCGAAGCAACTGGACGCGTCCGCCTACACACTGGGCGCGGGGCGGGTGAGCGTGCCCGACGCCGTGCGGGCTCAGGTCACCGCCACCGGCAGCGCCGACCTCGGCTTCTACAGTTGGCCGTACGACGCCGACAAGCCCGTCACCCGGACCGTGACGTACACCAACTCCTCCGACACGGACGTCCGGTTGAAGCTGTCGGTGCAGGGCGCCCCGGACGGTGTCGCCACCCTCGCCGACCCCGCCCTCACCGTGCCCGCCCACGGCACCGCCGCCACCACGGTCACCGGCGACGGATCCAAGGCGCAGGTCGGCGACACCAGCGGGCAGATCGTGGCCGTGGACCCGTCCGGGAACACCGTCGCGCACACCGCGTTCGGGCTGGTCAAGGAGGAGGAGCGGTACACGCTCACCGTGCACGTCAAGGACCGCTCCGGCACGCCCGCACCGGCCGACCTCACCGTCCAGCGGCTGACCGCGGGCGAGGACGCCCAGCCCGCGCACGTCGGTGACTCCGGCACCCTCCAGCTGCGCCTGCAGCCCGGCACCTACACCCTGTCCACCTTCCTCGACGTGCACGGCAGCCACGGCGCCGACTCCCTCGGCCTCGGCTTCCTCTCCGCACCCGAGATCACCCTCGACCGCAACCGGGAAGTCACCCTGGACGGACGCCGGTTGCGCGAATTGAAGGCCCGCGTCGACCAGCGCACCGAGACGCACCAGCTCCTCATGGAGTACGACCGCAAGGCGAACGGCGCCGACCTCTTCGGCGCGGTCCAGGTGCCCCTCACCTACGACAGCGTCTTCGCCGCGCCCACCGCGAAGGTCACCCAGGGCTCCTTCGAGTACCGGACGGTGTGGCGGCTGGCCAAGCCCATGCTGGAGGTCAAGGGCGTCGGCGAGGCGACCGTCCAGGCCGGCGGCACGCTGATCGGGGGCCGGACCAGGCTGCCGCTGGCCGACGTCGGCGACGGGCCCTTCACCGGGGTGTCCGGCAAGGCGGTGCTCGCGCACCTCGCCGACGGCGCCGACCCGGTCGCGCTCGCCCAGGCCGCGCAGGACGCCGGCGCCAAGGCACTGTTCGTCACGGACGACGCGCCCGGCCGGCTGATGGCCTGGTGGGGCACCGCCGACGACACCGACCGGCCGCTGCAGATCGCCACGGTGAACACGGCGGACGCGGCCCGGCTGCGCGCGGCGCGGACGGTCGACATGACCGGCACGCCCGACTCCCCGTACGTGTACGACCTTTCCGAGGGACACCGGGGCGCGATCCCGGACCACGACCTCACCTACGCGCCGGGCAAGCGTCAACTCGCGGCCGTCCACGTGAAGTTCCACGCGCCTGAGCCGACGGCAGGCGGCGAGTTCCGCTACTCCCTCACCGACACCTTCCCCGTGGGCCTCGGCTTCCAGGAGCGCGTCGCCCTGCCCGCCGAGCGCACCGACTACGTCTCCACCGGCCCCGGCCAGCTGTGGCACGAGTCCGTCACGATCGGCGACGGCACCCTGGAGGAGCGCAGCGGCCTGGTGCGGTACGAGGGCGGTACGCACCCGGTGCTGGACTGGTTCCGGCCGGTGTGGCACCCCTGGCTCGGCACCGGGCTCGGCTGGGGGCAGCAACGCGCCGGCAACCAGATCCAGTTGAACACCCCCGGCTGGGGCGACTCCGGGCCCGACCACACCGGCTTCGGCGACGTGTGGAGCACGGACAGCGGCATGAGCCAGACCACCGCCGTCTACCTCGACGGCGCCCTCGTCGACAAGGGAACCAGCTCGGCCGCCTACGTCTGGGACGCACCGGCCGACGCACACACCTACAAGGCCGTCACCGACACCGCGCTCGACCCCGCCCGCTGGAAGCTCGCCACCCAGGGGCACAGCGAGTGGACCTTCCGGTCGGCGGCCACCCCGGAGGACCACTGGACCTATCTGCCGCTGATCAACCTCGCCTACGACCTCGACACCGACCTCGCGGGCACCGTGCGCGGCGGACAGCGCGTCCCGGTCGGGCTCGGCGCGTCGTACGTGGCGCAGGCCGCCGGCACCGGGACCCTGGGCGGGGGCCGGCTGGAGGTGTCCTACGACGAGGGCACGACCTGGCGGACGGTCTCGCTGACCGGCAAGAACGCCTCCTGGCGCGGCACGCTGACGGTGCCGCGCGGCGCGAAGTCCCTCTCGCTGCGGGCCTCGGCCCACGACGACCAGGGGGGCTCGGTGACGCAGGAGATCATCCGGGCGGTGGCGGTGCGGTGACCCACGGCTGGGGGTGGTGATCCACGATCCCCCTGACCACCCCCAGCTCCACCAGGTCCTGCGGCCGGATGCGCAGCTGATCGGCGGTCGCCTCGATCTCCCGCGGCGGGCGTTTGAGGATGGCCGCCGCGAGCTCCGGGGCGATCACCGAGAAGTAACTGTCCGGCGTGGCCCAGGTGTTGCCGGGCGCGGCCAGCGCGAGCGCGCCGCCGGAGCCGCCCTCGCCGATGACGAGCGTGGTGACCGGGACGCGGGCGGCGGCCACCGCCCCGAACACCTCCGCGATCGCCGGCCCGGCCCCCGCCCGCTCCGCCTCCGCGTCGTTCGCGGCGCCCGGTGTGTCCACCAGCGTCAGCACGGGTATCGCCAGCCGGTCCGCCAGCCGGATCAGGCGGGCGGCGGTCCGGTACCCGGCGGGCCGGGTCGCCGCCCCGGTCTGCGCCGCGTAGGCCACCGTACGGCCGTCCCGCTCGCCGAACCCGCACAGGATGCCCTCGGGGTCCGCGCCGCCGCACCGGTCACCGCCGATGTCGAGGCGGTGGGTGAAGTAGGCGTCCAAGTAGGCCTGTGCGCGGGGCCGTTCGGCCGAGCGGGCCCGCCGGACGGCGTCCCATCCGGTGCCGGGCAGCACGCTGTCACCCAGGGCGTGCGGGACGGGGGCGGGTGCCGTGGCGGCACGGTCGCCGGCCCGGTCCCGCTGTCCGCTCGCGCCCCCGGTCAGCAGGCGCAGCCACGCCCCCAGTACCCGCTTCAGCTCCGCCGGTGCCACCACCGCGTCCGCCGAGCCTGCCGTGACCTGGGACTGCGCCGTGTAGGCCGTCGGGTCGGCGTCCGGCGGGCGCACCCGGGAGCCGGCGAAGCCCACCTGAACGCCGGGAAGGGCCAGGACGACGTCCGCGCCCGCGCCGAGGGTGGCCCAGCCGCCGCCGGTCGTCGGGTCCCGCAGGACCGCGATCTGGGGCAGCCCGGCCTCGCGGGTGAGTGCCGACTGCCGGGCCACGCGCTGGAGTTGGGTGAGCGCGAGCATGCCCTCCTGCATCCGGCTGCCGCCGGTCGCGACCAACGGCACGACCGGCAGCCGGTGTGCGCGGGCGTGGCCGTACGCCGCCTCCAGCCGGTCCCCGGTGCGTTCGCCCAGTGAACCGCCGAGGAAGCCGAACTCGAAGGCGATCAGCACGGCCGGGGTGCCGTCGACGCGCGCGGTGCCGCAGACGACCGACTCCTGCTCGCCGGTGCGTGCGGCGGCGCGGGCCCGCGAGGCGTCGTAGCCCTGCCAGGCGAGGGGGCCGTCCGGCTGCGACTCCCCCGGTGGGCAAGGGAGTTCGCGGAAGCTGCCCGAGTCCGCCACCAGGGTCAGGAACCGGCGTGCCGAGCGCCGCTCAGGCATCGGCCACCAGTGCCCGCTTCATGATCTTGCCCATGTCGTTGCGGGGGAGCGCGGTCAGGTGGCGGACGACGCGGGGGCGCTTGTGCGGGGCCAGCCGGCGTGCCACATGATCCGCCAGCTCCTCGACCGTGGGCGGGGATTGGGGATCCGCCGGGACGATCCAGGCGACGATCCGCTCGCCCAGGTCCGGGTCCGGCTCCCCGGTGACCGCGGCCTCCCGCACGCCCGGGTGCTCCAGCAGCGCGTTCTCGATCTCCCCGGCCCCGATCTTGTAACCGCCGCTCTTGATCAGGTCGGTGGCCTTGCGCCCGACGATCCGCACATACCCGTCGCTCTCCCGCACCGCCATGTCGCCGGTGCGGAACCAGCCGTCGGCGGTGAACGCGGCGGCCGTGGCGTCGGGCCGGTTCAGATACCCGGTGAACAGGTTCGGCCCGCGCACCTGGATCTCCCCGACGCTCTCCCCGTCGTACGCGGTGATCGGCGTGCCGTCCTCCTCCACGAGCCGCAGTCCGACGCCGGGCAGCGGTACGCCCACGGTGCCCGCGCGCGGCTCCCCGTCGGCCCGGACGCTGGTGTTCATCAGGGTCTCCGTCATGCCGTACCGCTCGATGACCCGGCGCCCGGTCGCCGCCGCGATCCGCTCGTGGTCGTGCACCGGCAGCGCGGCCGAGCCCGACACCAGCAGCCGGGCCCGCCCGAGCGCCTTGGCCAGCTCAGGGTCGTCCGGCAGGGCCTCGGCGATGCGGTGGTACATCGTCGGCACCCCGAACAGCATGCTCGCGCCGTCGTTCAGCTCCCGGGTGACGCCCTCGGCGCTGAACCGGCCCAGGTGCCGGACGCTGCCGCCCCGCCGCAGCGGGCCCAGGATGCCGAGCACGAGGCCGTGCACATGGAACAGCGGCAGCCCGTGCACCAGCACGTCGTCCGCCGTCCACTGCCAGGCGTCGGCGAGCGCGTCCAGGGTGGCGGCGAGGGCCCGGCGGGGCAGGACGGCACCCTTGGGCGGGCCGGTCGTGCCGGAGGTGTAGACGACGAGGGCCGGGTCCGCGTCACCGGCCTGCCCCTCGGGGCCGGGACCGACCGCGGAGACATCCACGTCCAGACGGGGCAAGTCC
This sequence comes from Streptomyces sp. MMG1121, assembly GCF_001280015.1. Taxonomy (GTDB): domain Bacteria; phylum Actinomycetota; class Actinomycetes; order Streptomycetales; family Streptomycetaceae; genus Streptomyces. Next base: position 17,708 of record NZ_LGDV01000074.1, on the reverse strand, counting down.
CTCAGCGCTTCCGGGAGTTCTGCGCCGGATGCGGCCAGCACCAGAGCGGGCGCGCTGTCGGAGACGATGTGCGCGAGTTCCTTCTGGCCCGACTTCGGGTTCAGCGGTACGGCGGCGGCCCCGGCGAGCAGTACGCCCGTCACGGCGACGGCGGTCTCCAGCTCCGGGGTGGCCCACACGGCGACCCGGCCGGCCCCGCGCAGCCGCCCGGCGACCGCACCGGCGGCCCCCGCGAGCCCGCCGTACGTCAAGGACCGCTCGCCGAAGCGCAGGGCGACCCGCTCGCCCGGGCCGTCCGCCAGGGCGGGGAAGAGGGAGGACACGCGGCGTACTCCTAACTGTCGGCACTGTCGGCACCCTTCCTACCCCAGGAGCCTGGTCCCCACCACCGTGCTCGGACCGGGCGCGAGCCGCACCCCTGGGCCGCCCGGCTCATCCGCCCCCTGCCGGACGGCGACGGTTGCTAGCCTCGCCGTGATCGAACCGTCGTACGACAGGGAGTCCGCCGTGCCCCGCATCGCACTCGCCACCTACGACCCGGGGGCCGCGCCGCACTGGGACGCCGATCTGCCGGTGCTGCTGCGGGCGCTCGCGGACCGCGGGGCCGTGGCCGAGGCCCGGTACTGGGACGATCCGGGGGTGCACTGGGGCGGGTACGACCTGGTCGTCATCCGGTCCACCTGGGACTACAGCTGGCGGGCCGCCGAGTTCGGGGCCTGGGTGGAGCGGGTCGGGGCGGTGACCCGGCTGGCCAATCCGGCGTCCGTGGTGCGGTGGAACATGGACAAGCGCTATCTCGGGGAGCTGGCCGCGGCCGGTGTGCCCACCGTGCCCACGTGGTACATCGCGCCGGGCGAGCCGGCCGAGCTGCCCGACGGCCACGAGTACGTGATCAAGCCGACCTCGGGCGCGGGGGCCCGGTTCGCCGCCCGGTACACCCCCGCCGAGCACGACACGGCCGTACGACAGCTCGCGCGGATGCACGCCGAGGGGTTCACCGCGATGGTGCAGCCGTACGTCCGGGGCATCGACGTCAGCGGGGAACGGGCCCTGCAGTTCTTCGGCGGCCGGCCGCTGCACGCCAGTCGCAAGGGTGCCGTCCTGACGCCCGGTACGCCGTACGACGCCGACAAGGTGGCGCATCCCGACCTGACGCCCTGGCAGGCCACGGAGGCCGAACTCGCCGTGGCGGAGCGGGCGTTGGCGGCCGTACCCGGTGCCCCCGGGCTGCTGTACGCGCGCGTGGACCTCGTGGACGGCGAGGACGGCGCGCCCCGGCTGATGGAACTGGAACTGGTGGAGCCGAACCTGTTCCTGTGGCTGCACCCCGGCTCGCCGCAGCGCGTGGCGCAGGCGATCCTCGCGGCCGCCGAAACCGACTAGCGTGCCTCCGCCGTCGCCCGGCACGCCTCGGCGTACGCCCGTACCAGTGGCCGGTGCTCGTCCTCGTGGCGCCAGGCCAGCGCGTAGCGGCTCGGGCCGATGCCCCGTACCGGGCGGGTGGTGACCCCGCCCAGGCTGATCAGCGGGGCGTTGCCCTCGGCCACCAGGCAGATGCCGAGGCCGGCGACGAGCGCCTCGTACGTCTCCTCCGCCCCGGAGATCTCCGCACCGATCCGGGGCGGCCGGCCGGCCCGGGCGTCCCGGGCGAGCCAGTGGTCGCGCAGCCGGCCCGCGCTCTCGGGCAGGGCGAGAAAGGGCTCGTCCAGGAGGTCGGAGAAGTCCAGCTCCGCCCGGTCGGCCAGCGGGTGTCCCTCGGGCAGGGCCAGCAGCCGTGGCTCCTCGGCGACCACCGTCCAGGCGTAGCGCTCCTCGTCGGGCAGCGGCAGCCAGACGAAGGCGACGTCCGTCTCCCCGTCCGCCAGGCCCGCCGTCGGATCGTCCCAGCTCAGCTGCCGCAGCCGGACCGTGACCTCGGGGTGGGCGGCGGTGAACCGGGAGCGGACGGCCGGCAGCAGACCGCCCCGGCCCGGGCTGGTGCTCATGCCCACCACGAGCGTGCTGCGCTGGGCCGCCTTGGCCGCCTCCACGGCCGCCGCGCCCGCCTCCCACGCGGCCAGCACCTGCCGGGCGTGCGGCAGCAGTGCCGCACCGGCCGCCGTCAGCGCCACCCCGTGCCGGTCGCGCCGCAGCAGCTCCGTCCCCAACTGCCGCTCCAGTGCCCGGATCTGCTTGCTCAGCGCGGGCTGGGAGAGGTACAGCCGCTCGGCCGCGCGCGTGAAGTGCAGCTCCTCGGCGACCGCGACGAAGTAGCGCAGGTCCCGTCCGTGGACGTCCGTCGTCATAGCCGTTGGTTATCACCACGGGTCTTGGACGGGCAACCGCGTCGGGCAGCAGGCTGGTCCGTGTCAGAAGGACCCACCGAGATCCACGGGGAGTTGCGATGAACGAGGTATGGCTGGTCACCGGGGCGAGCAGCGGGTTCGGGCGGGAGATCACCGAGGCGGCCGTCGCCGCCGGCGACGTGGTGGTCGGCGCGGCCCGCCGCCCCGAGGCCCTGGCGGACCTGGTCGCCGCCCACCCCGACCAGGTCGAGGCGCTCCGGCTGGACGTGACGGACACCGCCGCGATCGAGGAGGCGGTACGGGATGTCGTGGCCCGGCACGGGCGGATCGACGTGCTGGTCAACAACGCGGGCCGCACCCATGTCGGGGCTGTCGAGGAGACCACGGACGCGGAGCTGCGCGACCTGTTCGACCTGCATGTCTTCGGTCCCACGGCGCTGGTGCGGGCGGTGCTGCCGCACATGCGGGAGCGGCGCTCGGGCGCGATCGTGCAGATGAGCAGCATGGGCGGGCAGCTGTCCTTCGCGGGCTTCGGCGCGTACAGCGGAACGAAGTTCGCGCTGGAGGGCATCTCCGAGGCGCTCGCGGACGAGGTCGCCGAGTACGGGATCAAGGTGCTGATCGTGGAGCCGGGCGCCTTCCGGACCGCGCTGTTCGGCACCGGCCGGGCCGGGGTCAGCGCCGACAGCGGGATCTACGCCAAGGCCGGCGAGACGCGCGGCGCGGTGGCCGGCGGCCACGGCACCCAGCCCGGCGACCCGGCCAAGGCGGCGCACCTCGTCCTGGCCGCGCTGCAGGCGGAACACACCCCGCTGCGGCTGCCGCTCGGCGACGACGCGGTCGGCGCGATCCTCGGCCACCTCGACCAGGTCCGCGAGGACATCCAGGCCTGGGAGAAGCGGACACGGGCGACGGCCTTCGACGCCTGAGCTAAGCGCGTACGGCCGTCCGCTGGAGCAGCCCCCAGGTGAACTCCGTGACCACCTCGCGGCGTACGCCGTCCCGGTCGGGGGCGGTGAAGGCGAGGCCCCAGCGGGTGGGGGCCGTGCCCTCCAGGGGGCGGGCCGGGGCGAAGGCGCGGGCGGCCTCGTCCACCGTGCAGGACCAGGGAACGAGGTCGTCGAGGGTCTCCAGAGTCGGCGCCGGGGCGCCCGGCGCGCGGACGAGCCACTCGTTCCAGACCGCGCCGTCGGGGGAGACCAGCACCTCGAAGCGCAGGTCGGGCCAGAGGGGCAGGGCCCAGCGCCGGGCCTCGCAGTCGACGTCCCCGAGGCGGCGCACGAGGACGGACTCGGGTTCGCCGAGAACGGAGCGGTACCGGGCGGCGGCGGACCGGGAGCGGGGCGAGCGGACCATCGCCTGCCAGCGCTTGTTCGCCTCCCGCAGGTCCGTGACCGACGCGCCCAGGGCGCGGCGGGCGTCCTCGACCAGGCCGGGGTTGTGGTCGGCCATACGGCGCAGCAGCACCAGCTGGAAGTCGACGTACATATCCTCCATGGTGCCCGGCGTGCTCCGGGCCATTGCCCGCGCACCTCCCCATGACTAGCCTGTGTTCGTCATGCCGATCGCCTGTTGATATCTCGAACGCCACGGTGCCGGGGTCTCGAACGGGCGCTTAGACCCAAGGGAGGGGGCCGGACGTGGGACGCCTCGTGCCTGCCGTGACCCGGGCTCTCGACATTCTTGAGCTGTTCCTCGACGGGGACGGTACGCTCTCCGCCCCCGACATCGTGCGCAAGCTCCAACTGCCGCGCACCACCGTGCACGAGCTGGTCACCACGCTCGCCGCACGCTCGTACATCGTGCCCGTTCCGGGACAGCCCGGACGCTACCGGCTCGGGGTCCGTCCCTACCAGCTCGGCAGCCGCTACGCCGAGCAGCTCGACCTCGCCGCCGAGGGGCAGCAGGTGGCCCGCTCGGTCGCCGAGACCTGCGACGAGACGGTCCACGTGGCGATCCTCGAGGGCGCCGACGTCATCTACATCGCCAAGGTCGACTCCACGCACGCGGTACGCATGGTGTCGGCCGCGGGCCGCCGGCTGCCCGCGCACTGCACCTCCGTGGGCAAGATGCTGCTGGCCTCACTGCCGGAGCAGGAGCTGACCGCGCGCGTCCCGGACGACGCCGAGCTGACCGCGATGACGCCGAACAGCATCACCGACCCCGCCGCGCTGCGCGAGGCGCTGGCGGAGATCCGGCAGCGGGGGATCGCGGTGGAGAGCCGCGAGTCCAACCCGGACGTCAGCTGCGTGGCGGCCCCGGTGCGCGACCGCGCGGGCCAGGTGGTCGCCGCACTGTCCATCTCGGTCCCGATGATCCGCTGGAGCGAGGCGCGCCGGGCGGAGCTGGAGCAGCTGGCGGTGAAGGGCGCGGCGGACCTGTCCGAGCGGCTGGGCCACCGGAGCGGTCAGTGAGCGGCGGGTACGAGGTCGCGGTCCGGGCGCAGGCGACGCTCGGCGAGGGCCCGACCTGGGACCCGGCGACCGGACGCCTGATCTGGCTGGACATCCTGGGCATGCGGGTGCACACGTACGACCCGGCGACGGGCCGGCGTACGGTGCGCACGACGGAGCAGCACGTGGGCGCGGCCAAGCCGCGGGCCGGCGGGGGCCTGGTGCTCAACCTCCGGGACGGCGTGGGCCTGCTGGACCCCGACGACAGCTTCCGCTGGCTGCGCCGCGAGCCGGTGCCGGGCCGCCGCGCGAACGACGCGGCCGTGGCTCCCGACGGATCGCTGTGGGCGGGCACGATGCGCTACGACGAGGCGGCGGGGGGCGGCACGCTGACGCGCCTGACGGGCGACGGTACGGCGGAGACGGTTCTCCGCGACGTCACGGTCAGCAACGGCACGGGCTGGAGCCCGGACGGCCGCCTGATGTACTACGCCGACACCCCGACCCGCCGGGTGGACGTCTTCGACTTCGACGGCGGGCGGGCGGGCGCACGGCGGACGCTGGTGGAGATCGAGGAGGGCGCGGGCTTTCCGGACGGCCTGACGGTGGACGCGGAGGGCTGCGTGTGGGTGGCCCTGTGGGACGGGGGAGCGGTACGCCGCTACACGCCCGACGGCGCGCTGGACCGAGTGATCACCGTGCCCGCCCCGCGCACCACGGCCTGCGCCTTCGGCGGCGCCGGGCTGACCGATCTGTACATCACGACAGCGCGGGTCGGCCTGCCGGCTCCGCACCCTGTGTCCGGTTCGGTACTGGTGGTTCCCGGGGCGGGACAGGGCCTGGCCCAACCGGCGTTCGCAGGCTGACCGTCACTCCGGCACCGGCACGCGATCCCCCGCCCGTACCCGCACCGCCTCCACCTCCTCCGGCCTGCGCAGCGCACGCGAGGTCGGGGCGATTTCACGCAGGAGGCTCGTCGGGTCCGGGCCGGTCTCGCAGTCGGCCGGGTCGGACGTGCGGCCGCGGGCCTCGATCGCGTCCAGGATGCTCACCGCCGCCGCCAACGCCCGCGCCCGCTCAGGGGGATGCCCCAGGGCGAGCGCGGCGTCGTACGACCTTCCGGTCAGGTCGGTGTCGATGTAGCGGGTCAGCGGGAGCAGGACGTCGCGGACGAACGTCTCGCGGCGGGTCAGACGCAGTTCCGGTGTGGCGCGGAGCATGAACGGCACGCTGTCGCCGCTCGCGCCGCGCATCACCCGGTACAGCGGGCGCAGTTCGCGGTGGGCGGCGCGGACGCGCCAGCGGTCGTGCAGGTACTGCCCGGCGTGCGGGAGGATGAAGCCGGCCGCGACCAGGATCGCCGAGAGCGAGGCGACCGGCGGGGCGAGGTTCGTGCTCAGCCAGTCCAGATCGTGCCCGGACCAGCGCGCGCCGATGGCGGTCAGCTTGGCCGCGCTGAAGACCAGGTTGAGCGCGTATCCGGCGCCCAGCAGCTTCAGCCCCCAGCGCAGCAGGGCGTCCAGGCCCTCGCTGTGCGCCCAGTTCCAGATGAGCCGTGAGGCGACCAGACAGGCCGCGGCGTGCGCGAAGAGGTACAGCAGGATCTCCTCGCGCATGAACGGCGTGTCGGCGTAGTACGTGTCGAGGTCCCGTACCCGCTCCACCGGCGCGTCCGCCAGCAGGAACAGCGCCCACAGCGCGACGATCACCCCGGAGTACGCCGAGACCACCCGGCGCATCGTCCGCCGGGTCGCGGCCGAGCGGTCGGCCAGGCCGTTGCGCCACGTCACGATCAGCAGCAGCCCGGACGCGGACATCGCGGTGATGAGCGAATAGCACCAGGGTGCCGAGATGTTGGGCACCCCGGTCACCACGTTCATGCGGTGGATCGTGGACGGCGAGCAGAACACGAACACCGCGCTGGCGAGCAGCAGCAGCCCGCCGACCGCGCGCAGCAGCGGGTCCCGCCACAGCCGGATGATCGTGGGCAGCTTGAGCACCAGTGCGGCGGTGAGCACCGTGGTGGGGATCCAGAAGGAGATGTAGAACTCGCCGAGGAACGCCGAGGGGTCGAGCGCCAGCTGTCTCACCGTGCGGCGTCCCTCTTCTCGCCCGCCCGGTTCGCCCGCTCGCGTCCGTGATAGCCGAGGGCACGCTGGACGGGGTCCGGATGCGTGGTGCGGGCACCGGAGAGCCGGCCGCGGAACAGCGTGGCCAGCCGGTGCCCGAAGTCGTCGGCCTCGGCCTCGTCGGTCTCCCGGGAGCCGTTGCGGGCGGCCACCGTGAGCGCCGTCTCCCGCCAGCCGGGCGTGTCGGCCAGCGCGCGGGCCGCCGCGTCGCCGGCCATGTGGTGATGCCGGTGCCCGGCATGCAGATGCCACAACTCATGGCCGAGGATCACCAGTTGCTGCACGGACTCGGCCCGCTCCTCCACGATCACCAGGTCGAAGTCGGCGAACTCCACCCACAGGCCGGTCACTTGGAGCTCGTCCGGGAAGCGCTCGAAGCGCAGCTCCACCCGTCGCCCGCCACGCCGCACGCTCATCTCCTCGCACAGCGCCCGGCACAACTCCCGTACCCCGTCCGGAGTCTGCGGCCGGGCGCGGACCGCGTCGGCGAGGTCGCGGGCCAGCAGGCGCATCGCCGAGGCCGGGCGAGAGGGCGGTCGGGAAGGTCGCAGTCGTGCGGCCAGGCGTGCCAGCCGCCCACGCGCGCCCGCGATGCCCATCGCCTCCCCTTTCCCATCGCCGGTGTGCGGCCGGTCACGAGCGTACGCGCCCGGATGTGTTCGCGTCATGCGATCCGACGACCGTGGTTCACGCCAGAACGACCCATGAGCTTGTGTCCGACCCATTGACGCGGAAGAGCTTCGAACCTACGGTCCCGTTCGAAGTTACGAGCATGTGTCGAAATATCGAACAATCTGAGCGGACTACCGACCAGACTTCGGACAGTGAGGGCGGGGAATGGGACGACCTGGCCTGAATCGCAGGCAACTCCTCACAGCGGCGGGTGGCCTGGCCGTGGCCGGAAGCTTCGGCTTCGCCGCGCTCGGCACCGGCGCCGACGCGCTCGCCTCCACCGCGCGCACCCGCGTGCGCTACTGGAACCTCTTCAGCGGCGGCGACGGCTACAACATGATCGCGATGCTGGACGCCTTCCGTCAGGCGCACCCGGACATCGAGGTGAAGGACTCGACCCTCCAGTGGGGCAACCCCTTCTACACCAAGCTCGCCATGGCAGCCGCCGGGAACCACGCACCGGACCTCGGCGTGATGCACATCGGCCGCGTCGCGGGCTTCGCGCCCGGCCGCCTCCTGGACGCCTGGGACGTCGGCCTGCTGGCCGAGTACGGCCTGCGGGAGCAGGACTACAACCCCGGGCTGTGGCAGCGCGGCATCGCCGACGGCAAGCTCTACGGCCTCCCGCTCGACGTCCACGTCCAGCTCTGCTTCTACCGCAAGGACGTGCTGAAGAAGGCGGGGCTGCTCGGCGCCGACGACAGGATCGTCCCGGTCACGTCGGCCGACGACTGGTTCGGCGTGCTCAAGGAGGCCAGGAAGGCCACCAGGAAGGGCCTGCAGACCATCGGACTGTGGATCAATGACCAGAACTTCCAGTGGTGGTTCTTCGTCGCCTTCTACACCCAGCTCGGCGGCACCTGGTTCGACGACGCCAGGACCGAGGTCACCTTCGACACCGACAGGGCCGGCCAGGTCCTGGAGTTCCTGCGCCGGCACGTCACCGACGGATACGCCGACCCGGCCATGGGCTCCGTCGGCGCCGAACAGTTCATCAACGGCGCCCCCTTCGCCTGGGAGGGCAACTGGTCGGTGCCGGTCTACTCCGCCGCGAAGCTCGACTACGGCGCCATCCCGCTGCCGCCCGTCTTCGGCAAGCCGGCCACCCACGCCGAGTCGCACTCCTTCGTCCTGCCGCACCAGTCCGAGCGCGGCGGCGCCACCGACGAGGCCGCCCACCGGCTCGCCGCCTACGTCGTCACCCACGCCCGGCAGTGGGCGGCCGGCGGCCACGTCCCCGCCTACACGCCGACCCTGTCCACGCCCGCGTACAAGAAGCTGTACCCGCAGAACGAGTACGTGTCGGCCATGGACCACCAGGCCAACGAGCCGAAGGTGTGGTTCGCGGGCTCCACCGGCATCCTCGCCCAGCGCGTCGGCCCCATCGTCGTCTCCTCGACCATGGGCTCCGCGCGACCCGACGCGGCGGCCCGCCGGATGAAGAGCGAGCTGGCCACGCTGCTCGCGATGAAGAACCCCATGGACGGCAGGACCGCCGCGCAGGGAGGTACGGCCGCATGACGACCGCGAGCACCCGGACCGTCATCGCCCCGGCCCGCACGAGGAGCGCCGCACCCGGCGCCGCCGTCCGCCGCGGACAGGGCTTCCAGCACGGCGGCTGGTTCGTGGCGCCCTTCCTCCTCCTCTTCACGCTCTTCGTGATCTGGCCGCTGCTGCGCGGCGTCTACCTCAGCTTCACGGACGCCAACATCACCGGCCGGGGCGAGGGCTTCATCGGCCTGGACAACTACCGCGAGGCCCTGGGGGACCCGCTGATGTGGGACGCCCTCGGCCACAGCGCGTACTTCACGCTGCTGGTCGTGCCCTGCATCACGGTCCTCGCCTTCCTCCTCGCGATGCTCGCCCACCACATCGAGCGCGGGAAATGGCTCTGGCGGCTGTGCTTCTTCGTCCCGTTCCTGCTGCCCTCCACCGTCGCGGGCAACCTGTGGCAGTGGCTGTTCAACCCCGGCACGGGAATGATCAACTACGTCTTCGGCAGCGACACGGCCTGGCTGACCGACAAGTCGTACGCGATGCTCGCCATCGTCATCGAGACCCTGTGGTGGACGGTCGGCTTCAGCTTCCTGCTCTACCTCGCCGCGCTCCAGTCCATCCCCGGGCACCTCTACGAGGCCGCGAAGCTGGACGGCGCGAACGCCTGGCACCGCATGGTCCACATCACCCTGCCGATGCTGCGCAACATCACCGGACTCGTCATCGCCCTGCAGATCCTCGCCTCGCTCCAGGTCTTCGACCAGGCCGTCGTGATGATGGACTTCGGACCCGGCCCCGAGAACTCCACCCGCACCTTCGTCCAGTACGCCCTCGAAGAGGGCTTCACCAGCTACCGCGTGGGCTACGCCTCCGCGATCTCCGTCATCTTCTTCGTGATCATCGCGGTCGTTGCCCTCGCGAGGACGTGGCTGCTGCGCAACCGCACCGAGGAGGCCGCCCGATGACGACCGTCACCCCGGCACGGGCCGAGCCCCCCAGGCCGCGGTCCGCCTGGACCCCCGGCCAGATCGTCCTCACCCTCCTGGGCACGGCCGTCTGCCTCGTCTTCCTCGCCCCGCTCCTCTGGGCCCTGTTCACCTCCCTCAAGTCGGAGACCGAGGCGGTCGAGGTGCCGCCGCACTGGCTGCCGGAGCACTGGACGGGCCAGGCCTGGAAGGCCCTCCTCGACAGCGGCGACATCACCGACTGGTTCGTGAACTCCCTGGTCGTCTCGGTCTGCGTGACGTCGATCGTCCTGCAGGTGAGCGCGCTCGCCGGATACGGCTTCGCCCGCACCGAGTTCCGCGGCAAGGGCGTCCTGATGGGCGTGGTGATGGCGGGCCTGATGGTCTCCCCGGCGGTCCTGGGCGTACCCCTGTTCACCACGGTCCAGCAGATGGGCATGGTCGACACCTACTGGGGGATGATCCTGCCGCAGTGCGCGCCCGCCGCGATGGTCTACATCCTCTACAAGTTCTTCCAGGGCATCCCGCGCGAACTGGAGGAGGCCGCGTTCATCGACGGCGCCGGCCGCTGGCGGGTCTTCTTCACGATCGTCGTCCCGCTCGCGAGGCCTTCGCTGGCGGCGGTCGGCATCTTCACCTTCATCGCCTCCTGGAACAACTTCCTGTGGCCCTACATGGTGACCACCAACCCCGACCTGATGACCATGCCGAACGGCATCGCGACCGTCATGAACTCCTACGGCATCCAATGGGCCCAGCTCATGGCCGGCGGCCTGATGGCGGGCCTGCCGCTGATCGTCGTCTTCGTCTTCTTCCAGCGCCAGATCGTGGCGGGTGTCGCCCACACCGGCCTCGCGGGGCAGTAACTCGCGAGAAGGAGCAGCGCAGCTGAAGCGCACCAGACCGGCGGCGGTCCGCACCGCGCAACGGACAACGGCACCCCGGAGCCAGGGCCGAACGAGCCGCACCGGAAAGCCAACTGGTCCCCACTGACCCAGGGGGCACGGGGCCGTATCGATACGCGGCTCCGCCGCGTGGGCGCGCAAACGACCGCGCACCCGCACCCGCCGACGAAACCCCAGCACACCACCCAGGAAGGCGCCCATGCACACCGCCCGCTTCACCCTCGACCCCGCGTTCACCGTCGGCCGGGTGAACCCCCGCCTCTTCGGCTCCTTCGTCGAACACCTCGGCCGCTGCGTCTACACCGGCATCCACGAACCGGACCACCCGACGGCGGACGAGGCCGGACTGCGCACCGACGTCCTCGACCTCGTGCGCGAACTCGGCGTCACAGCGATCCGCTACCCCGGTGGCAACTTCGTCTCCGGCTACCAGTGGGAGGACTCCGTGGGCCCGGCCGGGGACCGCCCCCGCCGCCTGGACCTGGCCTGGCACTCGACCGAGACGAACCGCTTCGGCCTCTCCGAGTACATCGCGTTCCTGAAGAAGGTCGGCCCGCAGACCGAGCCCATGATGGCCGTGAACCTCGGCACGAGGGGCGTGGCAGAAGCCCTCGAACTCCAGGAATACGCCAACCACCCCTCCGGCACGGCCCTCGCGGAGCTCCGCGCGGCCCACGGCGACGAGGATCCCTTCGGGATCAGGCTGTGGTGCCTCGGCAACGAGATGGACGGCCCCTGGCAGACGGGCCACAAGACGGCACGGGAATACGGCCGGCTCGCCGCCGAGACCGCACGGGCCATGCGCCAGGCGGACCCCGCCGTCGAACTGGTCGTCTGCGGCTCCTCCAGCCAGGCCATGCCCACGTTCGCCGCGTGGGAGGCGACGGTCCTCCAGGAGACGTACGACCTGGTCGACCACATCTCGCTGCACGCCTACTACGAGCCCGTGGACGGCGATGTCGACTCCTTCCTCGCCTCGGCCGTCGACATGGAGTCCTTCATCGAGAACGTGGTCGCGACGGCCGACCACGTGGGCGCGCGGCTGAAGTCCAAGAAGAAGATCAACCTCTCCTTCGACGAGTGGAACGTCTGGTACCTGTCCCGCTGGGAGGAGTACGCCAAGACCCTCGACCAGTCCGACTGGCCCGAGGCGCCCCGTCTGCTGGAGGACAACTACAGCGTCACCGACGCGGTCGTCTTCGGCTCCCTGCTCATCGCGCTGCTCCGGCACGCCGACCGCGTCACCGTCGCCTGCCTCGCCCAGCTGGTCAACGTGATCGCCCCGATCATGACCGAACCGGGCGGTCCGGCCTGGCGGCAGACGACGTTCTTCCCGTTCGCGCAGGCCTCGCGGTACGGCCGGGGCGAGGTGCTCGACGTGCGGGTGGACTCGCCGGCGTACCGGACGAAGAAGTACGGCGAGACGGACCTGCTGCACGCCACGGCCGTGCGCGCGGCCGACGGCACGGTCACCGTGTTCGCCGTCAACCGCAGCCGCACCGACGCCCTGCCCCTCGAAGTCGCCCTCAACGGGCTGGAGTTGACGACGGTCACCGAGCACAGCGCGCTCGCGGACGCCGACCCCGACGCCCGCAACACCCTGGACGAGCCCGAGCGGGTCGCCCCGCACCCGGTCGAGGGCACCGCCGTGGCGGACGGCGCCCTCACCGCCGTACTGGAGCCGCTGTCCTGGAACGTGATCAGGCTGGCGTGACCGGCAGCCCGCCCGTTGCCCTGCCGAGCAACGTCAGGCCCACCTTGCCCGGCCCCGACAGCGTGGTGAACTCCGAGAGGACCGCCAGCGCGAGGGTGTTGGTGCCCCGGGTGCGCAGCACGCCGTTCGGCAGGACGAAGGTGTGCTGCGGGCCGACGTTGTTGATGTACTGGCCCATGTTCCAGCCGTTGAGGAAGATCTGCGCCCGGTAGGCCCGGTACTGGTCGTCCTCCAGGGTCAGCCCGATCGACGCGTCGATGTCGGCCGGCACCGACAGCCGGAAGGTCGTCCGGTACCAGGTCACGCCCTGGTACCGGGCGGTGCGGGGGAAGACCACCGGCTCCCAGTCGTGGTCCCGGAACCCGGGCAGATGCCAGCCCGTCCGCTCGCCGTACAGGCCGCCGTTGTTCATCGGCCCGCGCACGGGGTCGGGGGCCGCCGCGCCCTGGATCCGCCACCTCACCTTCGGCGCGGCCCCCTTGAAGGAGACCGCCGTCAGCCCGCGCGCCGCCTTGTGCGTGTCGAGCCCCTTGCCGTCCTGGTCGTGCTGCATACGCCGGACGAGTACGGACAGCACGTGCCGGCCGGGCGAGCGCAGCGCCTCACGCACCGGGAAGGCGGCCGTCGCCTCCCAACTCCCTTGCCGGGCGGTCCTGTTCTTGTCCGGTACCGGCATCCGGTGGGTGCCCAGCGGCTCGCCGTCCAGCCAGGCCATCAACAGCCCCTGGGTGCCGGTGCTGTAGGCGAGGGACAACTCCTCCAGAGCGGTGGAGTCGGTGAAGGTGCCCCGGTACCAGACGTCCCCGTAGTGGAAGCCGTAGTCGTCGGCGAACAGGACCGGCTGCCCGTCGGGGACGGGCGTGGTGCTGAAGGACTTCGTACGGTCCGCGATCTTCCAGCCCGAGTCGTCGAAACCGGGCCCGGCCTCCGGGTTCTCGGTCCGCATCCGCCAGCCGCCCAGCTCCGGCAGCCGCACCTCGGGCACGGCCGGCAGCAGACCGGTGGTCATCAGGCTGCCGGACAGGGGCATCCGGGTGGGCAGGGTGCGCCCGTTCCACACCAGGGTGTCGATCCCGCGCGGGCCCCACACCTCCATGGACGTCGTCTCGGTGATGTCGCCGGTCAAGTGGAGCTCGGAACCGCGCAGCTCGGCGTGGCGCAGCAGCGAGGGGCCGTACACGAGCACGGTCCCGGACGGGGTGTCGTACGGGAAGAGGCGTACGGCGGTGGCGTCGTCGCCGAGGAGCAGCACCAGCGGGTTCTCGCTGCCGCCCCCCGTCACCAGCACGCGGGTCAGCCCGCCCTGGCCGAGGGGGGTGGTCACCCGCAGTTCGTCGCCGTCGTAGACCCAGGCGGCCTCCGGGTCCAGGCGCATCACGTCCGGCTCGTCCGGGCTCGTCAGCACCAGCTCGGCCATGTCGCCGCTGCGCCCCGAGAACAGGGCGATGTCCTGCCGGCCGGCCGTGAGACAGAAGACGGGCTCGGCGGTGGAGTACTTCAGCGTCCGCCGGCCGAGCTTCAGCCCGGTCGTCAGCAGCCGGGCGTCCTCGCCGGGCACGGTGATCCGCAGCCGGCCGGCCTCGGTGGGCAGGTCGGTGGTGACCGGGGCCGTGCCGTCGTTGCGGGCGACGTAGACGTGCAGACCGGTGTCCGGGTTGGTCAGGTGGTAGACCTTCAGCCCCTTGGCCGTCACCTCCGCCGCCCGGTCCAGCTTGGCGAAGTCGGGCACGCGCTGGAGCAGATGGCCGAGCTGGTGCATCGGCGCGATCTTGTCGGTGACGTTGCGGGCCTCGTCGATGGCGGCCCCGTAGTCGTACGATGTGTAGACGACGGGCGCGGGCAGCCAGCCCCACGAGGTGCCGCCGAAGGTCATGTACACGTTGTGGAGGGTGAGCCCGTTGGCGAGGTTGGTCAGATAGAACCGCCGCTCATAGGCCGCGTCCCGGGTGCGCCGCGACTCGGCGTACCCCTTGCCGTCGAAGGGCGCCCCGCCCCACGGGTCGAACCAGCCCCCGCCGAACTCGGGCACGAACCCGGGCGTCGACGGCGAGGCACTGGCCCCGCCCTTCGCCCCGCCGGGCCCGAAGGACCCCCAGTCGGGCGGGGTCCGCCCGGGCGGGGGATACCCGTCGAACCCGTACAGCCAGCCGCCCCGCTCGCCACCGGTGTCGAACGACCCGGGCGCCCAGTAGCCGTTGCGGCCCTTGTCGTTGTGGAAGAGGGGGACGTCGATTCCGTCGGCCCGCACCTTCTTGTACAGGTGGGACATGTACCGGCGGCCGGTGGCGTCACCGGCGTGGGCGTCGTACTCGTTCTCGATCTGGTAGAGCAGGACCGTGCCGGTGCCCTGGGTGAGGAGATGCTTGCGGGCGATCCGGTTGACCTGGGTGAACCACTCGTCGACGTACGACAGATAGGTCGGGTCGTCGGTCCGGGCGGTGCCCCGCGTCGTCGTCAGCCAGCCGGGGAAGCCGCCGCCGTCCACTTCGGCGTTGATGTACGGGCCGGGCCGCAGGATGACGTACAGCCCCGTCTCGGCGGCCATGCGCAGGAAGAGGCCGAGGTCCCGGACACCGGTGAAGTCGTAGGTACCCGGCGCGGGGGAGTGGTAGTTCCAGGCGACGTAGATGCTCACCGCGTTGTAGCCGTGGGCCCGCATCTTCTGGAGCACGTCCCGCCACAGCGACGGACTCGGCAGCCGGAAGGGATGGAACTCGCCGGACCAGACGACGAGCCGTCTGCCGTCCACGAGCAGTGAGTACCGGTCGTAGCCGATGGTGTGCTGCTCGCCGTCGACCCGGGGCGGCAGCGGGGACGGCCCGGTCGGCACACTGCCGCGCGCCGCGAACGCCGAGGGCGCGCCGGAGCCGCCGCTGCCGCCGAGACCGAGCCCGAGCGCGGCCGAGCCGGCCAGGGCACTGAAAGTACGTCTGCTGAGCGCCAAGGTGGATCCTCCCGGGCGATCTTACGGGGCGCGGGCGTGGCCATTGTCCACACAGCGACGCCCCACAATGGAATCCATGAGGATCTCGGCGCGGGCGGACTACGCGGTACGGGCGGTGCTGGAGTTGGCCGTACGGCAGGGTAACGGTCCAGTGAAGGCAGAGGAAATCGCCGCCGTACAGGACATCCCGCACAAGTTCCTGGAAGGCATCCTGGGCGATCTGCGACGCGCCGGAATCGTGGAGAGCAGGCGCGGCGGGGGCGGCGGCTACCGGCTGGCGCGGGAGTCGACGGCGATCACTGTGGCGGACGTCATCCGGGCGGTCGACGGCCCGATCGTCTCGGTACGCGGCGAACGCCCGACGGGCCTGACCTACACGGGCACGGCCCAGCCCCTCCTGCCCCTCTGGATCGCCCTGCGCGCGAACGTCCGCCGCATCCTGGAGGGCGTCACGATCGCCGACCTCGCGGCGGACACCCTGCCGGAGCCCGTCCGGGCGCTGGCGGCGGAACCGGCGGCCTGGGAGAACCCGTGAGCTCCCGGCCGGAACGCGGAACCGCGCGACCTCGCTGGACATGGGGAGGCGGATACGCACACGCCGAGTTGACGGAAGTGCGGTGTGAACGCCCGGATGTGAATGGCCGGAGTTCGCTCTGCCGGGCCGGAGCGTGGCTTCCTACGATTCCAACGCCTCCCGCCCTTCACAGGTCCCACACAGTTCCTTCAAGGCTCAACGAACAGAGCGAACAGAACGAACGGACCGGAGGCGCAACCCCCCACTCGACTGCATGGGAGAGACCATGGCTGGTGGACTCCTGCTGGGCGGCGCCGTAGCCGCTCTGCTCACCACCGCACTGCCTGTCCACGCGCCCGCCTCGGGCGTGTTCGACAACCCGCCCCCGGACAAGATCGTCATCGACGTGGCGACGGTGAACGGCTCGGGGTGCCCGGAAGGTACGGCCGCCGTGGCCGTGGCCCCGGACAACACCGCCTTCACGGTCACCTACAGCTCCTATCTGGCCCAGGCCGGCGGCAACTCCGACCCCACGGCCTTCCGCAAGAACTGCCAGCTCAATCTCGTGGTCCACGTCCCGCAGGGCTTCACCTACGCCATCGCCAGCGCGGACTACCGGGGCTTCCTGTCCTTGCAGCCCGGCGCCACGGCCACGCAGAAGGCCTCGTACTACTTCCAGGGCTCCTCGCAGACCGTGCCCAAGACCCACCCCTTCAACGGCACCTACGACGACAACTGGGAGGCCACCGACAGCACCGACGTGGCCCAACTGGTCTGGGCGCCCTGCGGGGTGCTGCGCAACTTCAACATCAACACCGAGCTGAGAGTGAACGCCGGGACCCAGGCCCCGGACAAGGTCAGCTTCATGACGATGGACTCGACCGACGGGGACATCAGCACCGTGTACCACATGGCGTGGAAGGAGTGCCCGAGCAGCTGACCGAGACTGATCAGTGGCCGTGGGCCGCCCGCTTCTCGTCCGGCATGCGGAGGAGGCGGGCGGCTCGTGCGAGAACTGTTGACTCGCAAACCATTCGATTCTACGGTCCGTTCGACTTGGCGGTCGAGGCGCCGTACCTCGTCAAGCGGGGCGGCTACTACTACCTCTTCGCCTCCTACGACGTCTGCTGCCAGGGCACCAGCTCGACGTACAAGGTGAAGGTCGGCCGGGCCGCCTCCGTCACCGGGCCGTACTACGACAAGAGCGGCGTCGCGCTGATGAACAGCGGCGGGACGCCGGTGCTGGAGTCCCACGGCAGCGTCATCGGACCCGGCGGCCAGTCCGTCATGAACGACACCGACGGCGACCTGATCGTCTACCACTACTACGACGGCGACGACAACGGCACCCCGAAGCTCGGCATCAACCTGCTGAACTGGTCGACGGGTTGGCCGGTGGCCCATTAGACCGGGGGCCTCTACCCCGCCGCCTGCCCCGTCCCCGCCGCGTTCGGCCAGCTCTGCGCGTTCGGCCAGCCCGTCGCCGGGGCCGGGGTCAGGCCGGTGGCGGGGGCCGGGGCGGGGGTGCCCGGGGCCGTCATGCCGCGTACCTGGGCCGCCGTCAGGCCGCCGCGCGCCGGGACGCCGGGGGGAGTGGGGGCGAACGCGGGGGGGGGGGCCGGTATGGGGGGGGGCACGGGGGCGGGCGCCGGTGCCGGCAGGGGGGTGGGGGGCGGCAGCGGCGCCGGCG
>NZ_LGDV01000073.1 GCF_001280015.1 Streptomyces sp. MMG1121 | reverse complement strand
CCTCCCGGGCGCATTTTGATCATCGTGCGGTGGTGGTGGCGGGTTCGGTGGAGGAGGCGCGGGAGGGGCTCGCGGTGGTGCGGCCTGGGGGTGTGGTTGCGGGTCGTCTGGGTGTGTTGTTCACGGGGCAGGGTTCGCAGCGGGTGGGGATGGGGCGTGAGCTGTACGACTCTTTCCCGGTGTTCGCGGAGGCTTTCGATGAGGTGTGTGCGGCCGTGGACGAGCGACTCGGCTGTTCGTTGAAGGATGTGGTGTTCGAGGGCGGTGACTTGCTGGACGAGACGCGGTTTGCGCAGCCGGCTCTGTTCGCGGTCGAGGTGGCGTTGTATCGCCTTGTGCGGTCGTGGGGTGTGCGGCCGCACTATCTTGCGGGTCATTCGATTGGTGAGGTGGCGGCTGCGTATGTGGCGGGGGTGTGGTCGTTGGAGGGTGGCGCGGCCTTTGGGGGGGCGGGGGGGGGTTTTGTGGAGGCGTGGGCGGCTGGGGGGGGGGTGGGGGGGGGG
>NZ_LGDV01000072.1 GCF_001280015.1 Streptomyces sp. MMG1121 | reverse complement strand
CCTGCGTCTGGTGGGGGAGTTGGATGTGGTGGCGTTGGGTGCGGCGGTGGGTGATGTGGTGGGGCGGCACGAGAGTGTGCGGACGGTGTTTCCGGTGGTGGAGGGGGTGCCGTGGCAGCGGGTGTTGGGTGTGGAGGTGGCGTGGCCGGGTGGGTTGCGTGTGGTGGGGGCGGGGGCTGGTGGGGTGGCGGGGTGTGTGGCTGCTCTGGTGGGGCGTGGGTTCGATCTGGTGTGTGAGGTGCCGTTGCGGGTGGTGTTGTTGGAGGTGGGTGAGAGGGAGCATGTGTTGGTGGTGGTGGTGCATCACATTGCTTTTGACGGCTGGTCGGTGGGTCCGTTCGTGCGGGATCTTTCGGTGGCGTACGGGGCGCGGTCGGCGGGTGGTGTGCCGGTGTGGGAGGAGTTGCCGGTGCAGTACGGGGATTTCACGTTGTGGCAGCGTGAGGTGCTGGAGTCGGATGGGTTCGAGAGTCGTGAGCTGGGCTTTTGGCGTGAGGTGTTGCGGGA
>NZ_LGDV01000071.1 GCF_001280015.1 Streptomyces sp. MMG1121 | reverse complement strand
CCGAGGGTGTGGGGGTGTTGTTGTTGGAGCGGTTGTCGGATGCGCGGCGTAGTGGTCATGAGGTGTTGGCGGTGGTGCGGGGTTCGGCGGTGAATCAGGATGGTGCGTCCAATGGGTTGACTGCGCCGAATGGTCCTTCGCAGCAGCGTGTGATTCGGCAGGCGTTGGAGAGTGCCCGGTTGTCTGCCGCGGATGTGGATGTGGTGGAGGCGCATGGTACGGGTACGTCGCTTGGTGATCCGATCGAGGCGCAGGCTTTGCTGGCTACGTATGGGCGTTCTCGTGCGGGGGGTTCGCCTTTGTGGCTGGGTTCGTTGAAGTCGAACATCGGTCATGCGCAGGCTGCTGCGGGTGTGGCGGGTGTGATGAAGATGGTGTTGGCGATGCGGCATGGTGTGTTGCCGAGGACGT
Organism: Streptomyces sp. MMG1121; assembly: GCF_001280015.1. Taxonomy (GTDB): domain Bacteria; phylum Actinomycetota; class Actinomycetes; order Streptomycetales; family Streptomycetaceae; genus Streptomyces. Next base: position 112 of record NZ_LGDV01000071.1, on the reverse strand, counting down.
TGCATGTGGATGCTCCGACGCCTGAGGTGGACTGGTCGGCGGGTGGGGTGGAGTTGCTGACCGAGGCGCGGGAGTGGCCCGAGCGGGACGAGCCGCGGCGTGCGGGGGTGTC
>NZ_LGDV01000070.1 GCF_001280015.1 Streptomyces sp. MMG1121 | reverse complement strand
TCCGACGCCTGAGGTGGACTGGTCGGCGGGTGGGGTGGAGTTGCTGACCGAGGCGCGGGAGTGGCCCGAGCGGGACGAGCCGCGGCGTGCGGGGGTGTCGTCCTTCGGCATCAGCGGCACCAACGCCCACATCATCCTGGAGCAGGCCCGGCCCGCGGAGCCCTCCGACACCCCCGCCCCGGCACGTACCGTCCCCAACGGCGTGGTACCGCTGGCCCTGTCGGGCAAGACCCCCGACGCACTGCGCGCCCAGGCGGACTCCCTCGCCGACCACCTCCGTGCCCACCCCGACATCCCGCTGCCCGACGTCGCCCTGTCGCTCCTGACCACCCGCACTTCCTTTCCTCACCGCGATGTTGTGGTCGCAGGCACTCACGCGGAGGCGATCGAGCGTTTGGCGGCACTCGCTGTCGCGCCGGACGCCGCGCCGGGCACTCATCCCGAGGGTGTGGTGTTTGTGTTTCCGGGTCAGGGGGCGCAGTGGGTGGGGATGGCGTTGGGGTTGTTGTCGGAGTCGGTGGTGTTTGCGGAGTGGATGGGGCG
>NZ_LGDV01000069.1 GCF_001280015.1 Streptomyces sp. MMG1121 | reverse complement strand
GGGTGAGGTGGCGGACGCGGGGCGGTTGTGTTCGCCGGAGTACTGGGTGGAGCACGTACGTGGCACGGTCCGGTTCCACGATGGTGTGCGGGCGATGAGAGACCAGAAGGTCGCCACTTTCCTGGAGTTGGGTCCGGACGGCATCCTGAGCGGGATGGTGGCGCAGGACTGTGTGGCGTCGCTGCGGCGGGACGTGCCGGAGGACCGGGCGTTGATGACCGCGGTTGGACAGCTGCACGTACGCGGCGTCGGTATCGACTGGGAGCGAGTCTTCGCGGGCCGGAACGCACACCGTACGGCTCTGCCCACCTACGCCTTCCAACACCAGCGCTACTGGGTGAACTCGATCGCCTCGGCCGGTGACCCCGCGCTGGTGGTCGAACACCCGCTGCTGGACTCGGTGATCAGTGTTTCCGAGAGCGGCGGTGTTCTTGGCACGGGCCGACTGTCCGTTGCCGCGCAGCCGTGGTTGGCGGATCACGCGGTGTCGGGTGTGGTGCTGTTCAGCCGTGGTTGGCGGATCACGCGGTGTCGGGTGTGGTGCTGTTGCCGGGGGCGGCGTTGGTCGAGCTGGCTGTGCGTACCGGTGACGAGGTGGGGGCGCGGACGCTGCGCGAATTGGTCATAGAAGCGCCGCTGGTCGTTCCTGGTGAGGGTGCGGTGCGGGTGCAGGTTGCGGTTGGTGAGGACACTGGCGGTGGTGTGCGGTCGGTTGCGGTGTATTCGCGGCCCGAGGACGCGGAGTCCGGCGCGCCGTGGATCCGCCACGCGAGCGGGCAGCTCAGTGAGGAGGTGTCCGTTCCGGGTGCTGCAGTGTTCGATGTGTGGCCGCCGGAGGGTGCGGTGGCGGTGGATGTGTCGGGCATGTATGAGGAGCTGGCGGGCCGTGGTTATGGCTATGGGCCGGTGTTTCAGGGGCTTCGTGCGGTGTGGCGGCGTGGGGAGGAGATTTTCGCCGAGGCCGCGTTGCCGTCGGGTGAGGTGGACTCGGCTGCCGGGTTCGGTCTGCACCCGGCGCTGCTGGATGCCGC
>NZ_LGDV01000068.1 GCF_001280015.1 Streptomyces sp. MMG1121 | reverse complement strand
CCGAGTGAGAAGGCGACGGCGGCGCAGCACGCCAAGGGCAAGCTGACGGCGCGGGAGCGGATAGAGCTGCTCCTGGATCCGGGTTCCTTCCAGGAGGTGGAGCAGCTGCGCCGGCACCGGGCGAGCGGGTTCGGGCTGGAGGCGAAGAAGCCGTACACCGACGGTGTCATCACCGGGTGGGGCACGGTCGAGGGTCGTACGGTCTTCGTGTACGCGCATGACTTCCGGATCTTCGGCGGTGCGCTGGGTGAGGCCCATGCCACCAAGATTCACAAGATCATGGACATGGCCATCGCGGCGGGTGCGCCGCTGGTGTCGCTGAACGACGGTGCGGGTGCCCGGATCCAGGAGGGTGTCTCGGCGCTCGCCGGGTACGGCGGCATCTTCCAGCGCAACACCAAGGCGAGCGGTGTCATCCCGCAGATCAGTGTGATGCTCGGCCCGTGTGCGGGCGGCGCCGCCTACAGCCCGGCCCTGACCGACTTCGTCTTCATGGTCCGCGAGACCTCGCAGATGTTCATCACCGGCCCGGACGTGGTCAAGGCGGTGACCGGCGAGGAG
>NZ_LGDV01000067.1 GCF_001280015.1 Streptomyces sp. MMG1121 | reverse complement strand
GAGGTGTCGTGGGAGGTGTTGGAGCGGGCCGGGATTGATCCGGTCTCGCTGAAGGGCAGTCGTACGGGCGTCTTCGCCGGAGCCATGTACCACGACTACAGCGAGGCGGTCGCCGCCGGCAGTCTTGTCTCCGGCCGCGTCTCGTACACCCTCGGGCTCGAAGGTCCCTCTGTGACGGTGGACACGGCGTGTTCGTCGTCTTTGGTGGCGATGCACTCGGCGGTCCAGTCGCTGCGCAACGGCGAGTGTTCGCTCGCCCTCGCCGGCGGTGTCGCCGTGATGTCCACGCCCATCGCGTTCGTGCAGTTCTCGCGGCAGCGGGGGCTTGCGCCGGACGGGCGGTGCAAGTCGTTCGCGGCGGGTGCGGACGGGACTGCGTGGGCCGAGGGTGTGGGTCTGGTTTTGCTGGAGCGGTTGTCGGACGCGCGGCGGAACGGTCACGAGGTCCTGGCGGTCGTCCGTGGGACGGCCGTGAACCAGGATGGTGCGTCCAATGGGCTGACCGCGCCGAACGGTCCTTCGCAGCAGCGTGTGATCCGGCAGGCGTTGGCGAGTGCGGGTCTGTCGGCG
>NZ_LGDV01000066.1 GCF_001280015.1 Streptomyces sp. MMG1121 | reverse complement strand
TTGTCATCGCGCCGGCCGCCGTAACCACCACGGTCACTGCCGCCACGGTCGCTGCCACGACGGTCATCACGACGGTCGTTGTCCCGGCGCTCCCCGCGGTAGCCGCCACGGTCGCCCCGGTCACCACTGTCCCGTCGCCGCTGGTCGCGCTCCGGTCGGTCGTCGGGAGAGTTGGTGGACATGGTGACTCCTGTCTTCGGTACCACAAGCATTGTAAAAACAAAAGGACCCCTGGTCCCAGCTGAACGCTGGGACCAGGGGTCCTCCAAAGATTGTTCGGCGGCGTCCTACTCTCCCACAGGGTCCCCCCTGCAGTACCATCGGCGCTGTGAGGCTTAGCTTCCGGGTTCGAAATGTAACCGGGCGTTTCCCTCACGCTATGACCACCGAAACCCTAATGGTTTCGAGCGAACAAGCACACTTTTCTGTTATGCGTTCTACTCAAATCCGGCAACGGTCGTTGCCTCAGAACTAACACAGTGGACGCGAGCAACTGAGGACAAGCCCTCGGCCTATTAGTACCGGTCACCTCCACCAGTTACCTGGCTTCCAGATCCGGCCTATCAACCCAG
>NZ_LGDV01000065.1 GCF_001280015.1 Streptomyces sp. MMG1121 | reverse complement strand
GCACACCGCATCCAAAGCAGCAGCGAACACCGGAAACACCCCGGCCAACTCCCGGCCCATCCCCAACCGCTGCGACCCCTGCCCCGAGAACAAGAAGGCCCTCTTGCCGCCCTCGATCAGCGTTCCGTCCACCACGTTCGGCGCGGACTCGCCGCGCGCCAACGATCCGATTCCTGCGAGGAGTTGGCTTTCGTCCCGGCCGAACACCACCGCCCGGCGCTCCAGGGAGGCACGCGACGTGGCCAGCGAGAACCCGACGTCGACGGGGTCGAGGCCGCCGCTCCTGGCTGCGAAGGCGCCGAACCGGCCGGCTTGCGCCCGCAGGTTCTGCCCGTCCCGTCCGGACAGCACCCAGGGTATGAGCGCGGCCCGCTCGCCGACGCCAGCGTCGTCGGAACCGTCGCCCGCGGCGTGGAACTCGGATTCCGTGGCATCCCGTTCAAGGATCACGTGGGCGTTGGTCCCGCTGATCCCGAACGCCGAGACACCGGCCCGGCGCGGGCGCCCTTCGGTCTCCGGCCAGTCCACCTGCTCCGTCAGCAGAGAGACCGCGCCCGCGGACCAGTCCACGTGCGGGGT
>NZ_LGDV01000064.1 GCF_001280015.1 Streptomyces sp. MMG1121 | reverse complement strand
GACGATGGCTGGGTCGGCTCCGGCGTCGAGGGCGGCCTGGTAGCGGGCGAGGCGCCGCTCGCAGTCCTTGATCGCCTGGCGGGCCTGGGCCTGCTCGGGTGTGTCGGACTGTGCGGCGTTTGCCGCGATGCTGGCCTGGCTGAGTGCGGTGAGGGTGGCGGTGAGGCGCTCGGGGGTGAAGGCGCGGGCGATCCAGGTGTCGAGTGCGCGGCAGATGATGTCTTCGCGCAGGTTGACGGTGCGGGGGTGGTCGAGCCCGGGGTAGAGGGCTGCTTCCTGTTGCTTGTACTCGCATCGGTAGTAGATGCGGTCGCGGATGGGCGAGGGCTGCATCTTGCGTCCGCACAGGGCGCACTTCACTCGTCCCCGCAGGACGTAGGCGCGCCGGGTGCTTCGCCGGTTGGGGCGTTCGTGTTGTTGGTAGGGGCGGGCGCGTTGTCGGCGGGCGTGCTGGGCGGTTTCGAAGAGTTCCTTGGTGATGAGTGGGTCGTGTGCGGGTTCGTTGGACCAGATCCACTCGTTGCTGGGGTTGCGGGTCATGGTGGTGCGGTGGCCGAGGGTGACGTCGTCGACGTCGATGAGGCGTTCTTCCTTGCGTTGCTTGTTCCAGACCTCGTGGCC
>NZ_LGDV01000063.1 GCF_001280015.1 Streptomyces sp. MMG1121 | reverse complement strand
GCCGATGACGGTGGCGGGGTCGGGCGGGTCGGGGCCGTGCCGTAGCCGTCGATCGTGACCACCGTGCCCGCCGGGGAGATCGCCACCTGTGCGCGCCAGTGGCCGGAGGGCTCGCGCAGATGGTCGACGTACACCTTGATCGTCAACGTCTCGCCGGGGTTCAGGGTTCCCGCCGACTGGCTGAGGTAGAGCCAGCCCGCCGGCATGGACGCGGACCAGCGCACCGGTGCGGAGCCCGAGGCGGACAGGGTGATCAGCGTGGTGTCGCCGTCGTTGGCGGCACTGACGTCCAGCTGCCCAGCGCCCTTCCTCCCCGCTCCGGCGACGCTGACGACCTCCACGGAGACGTCCGCCTTGCCGTGCCCGCCGGCCCGCGCGCCGGGCTTCACGCTGGCGTTCCCCGCGTTCTCGTAGCCGCCGCCCGGATCGCTGCCGAGGGCGTCGGGGCCCTGCCCCTCGCTCGCGGTGGGCGAGCGGCCGTCACCGTCCGCCGTGGGGGCGCCCCGGTAGGCGGCCCACAGGGCCAGGACGGGGGCGGCGACGACGGTGGCGACGACGGTCGTCGTGACGGCACGCGCGCGTAGTCGGTCGCGACGGGCCGCGCGGTCCTTGGGGTCCATCGGGAAGCCGCGCCGGTCGAACCGGGGTACCGCGGCGCCCCGCGCGCGTGGGTGGTGGGCGAGGGCCAGGTGCAGGGCCGCGCGGGGCGCTTCGAGGACGGGCAGCTCGGCAGGGGTGACCGTCGCGCCGGGCCAGCGGCCGGACACGGCGCGCTCGGCGGTGCGGCGGCAGCGCGGGCAGTCGTCGACGTGCCGGACCAGTTCGCGGCGCAGCGCGGTGCTCAGGACCAGCCGGCTGTCGCCCGTGAGGTGGGCCACGCTCGGGCAGCCTCCGGTCTCGACCACGGCGAGCGCGGCACGGGTGCGCTCGACCTCGCATGCGGCGGAGGCGAGCAGGTCGCGCGCGGCGGCCGGCTCCATGCCGAGGACGGCGGCGACCTCGTGGGCGGCGAGGTGGTGGCGGACGGCGAGTTCCAGGGCCTCGCGCTGCTCCGGGGTGGTGCCGGCCGCCTCCGGCCAGGCCAGCAGGGCGAGTTCGCGGCGCCGCTGCTCCTGGATCTCCGGCGCGAGGAGCGGATCGGGGACCTGGTCGCCGGCCGCTTTTCCCGGGGTGGAACGGCCCGCCGCGTGGGTGGCCTGACGTTTCTGCTTGGCCTCGGCGAGCCCGCGCAGGCACGCCCAGCGGGCCAGTGCGTACAGCCAGGCCCTGCGGTCGGCGGCGGGCTCCGGGATGCGGTGCGCGCGCCGTTCGGCCAGGGCGAGGACGTCGCCGAGGGCGGTGGTGGCCGCGTCGTGGTCGCACAGCACCGACAGGCAGTAGGTGAACAGTCCGTCCAGATACGGCTCGTAGCGCGCCGGCAACCGGTGGGCCAGGGTGCGTGCGGCGGCGCGGTCGCGCCCCTCCCGTGCCTCGCGCCCCTCCCGCGCCTCCCGTGCTTCGCGCGCCGCGCGATGCACCCGGTGCTCGCCGGTGGTGCGGGTCGTGGTCTCCGGACTGCTGCTCATCACCCGTGCGACCGTAGGCGGCGGCGGAGCGCCCCTTCTCGAACCTTGAGCACTTTTAATCCATACGGGTGAAACGATCCCTCATAAGGGGACAGGAGTCCCTTTCCCCGGGGCTCGAAGCCGACGGGAGGCGGCCGGTACCGGCTCACTCATACGCGGCCCCGGGTCGGGTTGTCAGTGCCGCGGGCTACGGTTTCCGCATGGCTGCCCGCACGAAGACCACCAAGGACCGCCCGTCCTACCGCTGCACCGAGTGCGGCTGGCAGACGGCCAAGTGGCTCGGCCGCTGCCCCGAATGCCAGGCGTGGGGCACGGTCGAGGAGTACGGCACGCCCGCGGTGCGTACGACCGCGCCGGGCCGAGTCACCACCTCCGCGCTGCCCATCGGCCAGGTCGACGGCAGGCAGGCCACCGCCCGTACGACCGGCGTGCCCGAGCTGGACCGGGTGCTCGGCGGCGGCCTGGTGCCCGGCGCGGTGGTCCTGCTGGCGGGCGAGCCGGGCGTCGGCAAGTCCACCCTCCTTCTCGACGTGGCCGCCAAGTCCGCGAGCGCCGAGCACCGCACCCTCTATGTCACCGGCGAGGAGTCGGCGAGCCAGGTGCGGCTGCGCGCGGACCGCATCGGCGCCCTCCACGACGAGCTGTATCTGGCCGCCGAGACCGACCTGTCCGCCGTCCTCGGCCACTTGGACGAGGTCAAGCCGTCGCTGCTGGTCCTGGACTCGGTGCAGACGGTCGCCTCTCCCGAGATCGAGGGCGCACCCGGCGGCATGGCCCAGGTGCGGGAGGTCGCCGGGGCCCTGATCCGGGCGTCCAAGGACCGGGGCATGTCCACACTGCTGGTCGGCCACGTGACCAAGGACGGCGCGATCGCCGGCCCCCGCCTCCTCGAACACCTCGTGGACGTCGTCCTGCACTTCGAGGGCGACCGGCACGCGCGCCTGCGCCTGGTGCGCGGCGTGAAGAACCGCTACGGCGCCACGGACGAGGTCGGCTGCTTCGAGCTGCACGACGAGGGCATCACGGGCCTCGCCGACCCCAGCGGCCTGTTCCTGACCCGGCGTGCCGAGCCGGTGCCGGGCACCTGCCTGACCGTCACCCTGGAGGGCCGCCGCCCGCTGGTGGCCGAGGTGCAGGCGCTGACCGTGGACTCCCAGATCCCCTCCCCGCGCCGGACGACCTCGGGTCTGGAGACGTCCCGGGTGTCGATGATGCTGGCGGTGCTGGAGCAGCGCGGGCGGATCAGCGCGCTCGGCAAGCGGGACATCTACTCGGCGACGGTGGGCGGCGTGAAGCTGTCCGAGCCGGCCGCCGACCTCGCCATCGCGCTGGCGCTCGCCTCCGCCGCCAGCGACACCCCGCTGCCGAAGAATCTGGTGGCCATCGGCGAGGTGGGGCTGGCGGGCGAGGTCAGACGGGTGACGGGCGTGCAGCGCCGGCTCGCCGAGGCGCACCGGCTGGGCTTCACGCACGCGCTCGTGCCGACCGATCCGGGCAAGGTGCCGGCCGGTATGAAGGTCCTGGAAGTCGCGGACATGGGGGACGCGCTGCGGGTCCTGCCGCGCTCCCGTCGCCGGGAGGCCCCACGGGAGGCGGAGGAGCGCCGGTAGACTTTGCCCAGGTCTCGCCCGTCCGTACGAACCCCGTGCGGGTGCGGGGGCGCGTCAGAACCTGCGACCGGAGGAGTGCAGTGGCAGCCAACGACCGGGCAGCAGCTCCCGGAAAGTCCGGTGGGAGTGCCGGTTCCGATCGCCTGATGCGCGCCTCGCTGAGCGCCGTGGCTCCCGGTACGGCCCTGCGCGACGGCCTCGAGCGCGTACTGCGCGGCAACACCGGCGGGCTGATCGTCCTCGGCTCGGACAAGACGGTCGAGGCGATGTGCACGGGCGGATTCGTGCTGGACGTGGAGTTCACCGCGACCCGGCTGCGGGAGCTGTGCAAGCTGGACGGCGGCATCGTGCTGTCGTCGGACCTGTCGAAGATCCTGCGGGCCGGGGTGCAGCTGGTGCCGGACCCGACGATCCCGACGGAGGAGACGGGCACGCGGCACCGTACGGCGGACCGGGTGAGCAAGCAGGTCGGCTTCCCGGTGGTCTCCGTCTCGCAGTCGATGCGGCTGATCGCGCTGTACGTCGACGGTCAGCGGCGCGTCCTGGAGGACTCGGCCGCGATCCTGTCCCGCGCGAACCAGGCGCTGGCCACGCTGGAGCGGTACAAGCTCCGCCTCGACGAGGTGGCGGGCACGCTGTCGGCGCTGGAGATCGAGGACCTGGTGACGGTCCGGGACGTGTCCGCGGTCGCCCAGCGGCTGGAGATGGTCCGGCGCATCGCCACCGAAATCGCTGAATATGTGGTCGAACTGGGCACGGACGGGCGTCTTCTCGCGCTTCAGCTGGAGGAGTTGATCGCCGGGGTCGAGCCCGACCGTGAGCTGGTCGTGCGGGACTACGTCCCCGAGCCGACGGCGAAGCGCTCCCGTACGGTCGAGGAGGCGCTGTCCGAGCTGGACGCGCTGACCCACGCGGAGCTGCTCGAACTCGGCACGGTGGCGCGGGCGCTGGGCTACACCGGGTCTCCCGAGACGCTGGACTCCGCGGTGTCCCCGCGCGGCTTCCGGCTGCTGGCGAAGGTTCCGCGGCTTCCGGGCGCGATCATCGACCGGCTGGTGGAGCACTTCGGCGGCTTGCAGAAGCTGCTCGCCGCCAGCGTGGACGACCTGCAGACCGTGGACGGTGTGGGCGAGGCGCGGGCGCGGAGCGTACGGGAGGGGCTGTCGCGGCTGGCGGAGTCTTCCATCCTGGAGCGGTACGTCTGAGTCCGGGCCGGGCGCCCCACGGCTCGCGGTGATCTGCCGTTCCGGGGGCGCTCCAGGCGCTCTAGTCCGCCGACAGCACGAACGATGTCTGCACCGTCCCGAAGCCCGGCGTCTTCGCTTCCAGCAAGTAGGTGTCCGGCTTCGCCGAGCCCGCCGTGGGTGTCGCGCACTGAGGGGCGCTGGGCTTGCGGTCCCACTTCACCGTGTACGTGATGCTCTGGCCCGCCGGCACGCGGAACTCCAGGGCGGCAGCACCCTTGGGGCAGTCCGCCGAGGACCAGTAGGCGGTGCTGGCGGCCGACGACGTGATGGTCAACACCGCGTTCTTCGGGCCGAGATCGATCTTGCAGTCGGCCGAGGAGCTGTTCTTCGCGGTGAGTTCGAAAGCCGGCGTCTGGTCCGGCGAGTAGGAGTTGTGCAGGCTCTTCAGGCTCAGCGCCACCGCGGAGGACGTGCAGTCGGGCAGCGGGGAGGACGCCGGGAGCGCGTCGCCCGCGGCGACGCCGCCGCCCGCCGCGCCCGAGGACGAGCCGCCGGACCCAGAGGAGCCCGAAGAACCGGCGGAGCCGGAGGAGCCGTCGCCGGAACCTCCGCCGCCGTCCCCGCCGCCCGAGTCGTCGCGCCCGCCCGGGTGTTGGCTGATCGCGGGTCCGGACGAGGACGGCCCGGGTGTGATCGTGTGCGCGGGATTCTTGCCGTTGGACGCGTCGGTGTTCTTCTTGCCGCCCCCGCCGCCGGCCGTGACGATCCAGGTGATCAGCAGCGCCAGCACGGCGACCACGGACAGCATGACGGCCCTCCTTCGCCAGTAGATGGAGGAGGGAAGCGGCCCGACCGGATTGCGCAGAGATCCCACGGCCCAAACTGTACGAGAGATCGGCGCGCTTGCTTGCCCCACCCGCCGCTCGCGCACCAACTTTTCCGGATCATCATTCCGGCAACTTCCGTCGGCGGCAGGCCTCTTCACGCGCCGCGACGCCCGGTGAGCGCGCGGTCACGCACCCTGGGTGCCGAGCCGTGGCAGGATCGGAAGGCCATGACTGAGAAGCTGCACACCCCCGTGATCGCCTGGTTCGACGCCCATGCCCGCGACCTCCCCTGGCGCCGCCCGGAGGCGGGCCCGTGGGGTGTGATGGTCAGCGAGTTCATGCTCCAGCAGACCCCGGTCAACCGCGTGCTGCCCGTCTACGAGGAGTGGCTGGCCCGCTGGCCGCGCCCGGCCGACCTCGCGAAGGAGGCTCCGGGCGAGGCGGTGCGCGCCTGGGGCCGGCTCGGCTACCCGCGGCGGGCGCTGCGGCTGCACGGAGCCGCCGTAGCCATAACGGAGCGGCACGGCGGGGACGTACCGACGGACCACGCGCAGTTGCTGGCGCTGCCCGGGATCGGCGAGTACACGGCCGCCGCGGTGGCGTCGTTCGCGTACGGGCAGCGGCACGCGGTGCTGGACACGAATGTGCGCCGGGTCTTCGCGCGGGCGGTGACGGGGGTGCAGTACCCGCCGAACGCGACGACGGCCGCCGAGCGCAGGCTCGCCCGTGAGCTGCTGCCCGGGGACGAGAGGACCGCCGCGCGCTGGGCGGCCGCCTCCATGGAGCTGGGCGCGCTGGTGTGCACGGCGAAGAACGAGGGGTGCGGGCGGTGTCCGATCGCCGCGCAGTGCGCCTGGCGGCTGGCCGGCAAGCCGGAGCACGTGGGGCCGCCGCGGCGCGGGCAGACGTACGCCGGTACGGACCGGCAGGTTCGCGGCAAGCTGCTGGCCGTGCTGCGGGAGGCGCACGAGCCGGTGGCACAGGCGGTGCTGGACCGGGTGTGGCACGAGCCGGTGCAGCGTGCCCGCGCGCTCGACGGGCTCGTCACGGACGGTCTGGTGGAGCCGCTGACGGGTGGCCTGTACCGGCTGCCGTTGAGTTGACGGACAGCCAAGTCACAGCTCTGGGGCCTCCGTTACAGCCCTCCAACCCGGCAAAGTACTGCATAAGCGGACATATTAGCCGCCTCTCTTACCCCGCGCGTACGGCCGTTACACAACCGACGGATAGCCGATTGCTAGCCGAAGGCTGGCTCGCACAGCGCCGTGACAACCACTCCGTAACTTCTTGTTCGTGCCCGGCAGACCACCGGGCACGGGGACGCAAGGACTTCAGGCACGGGGCCGGAGTGAACGGGGAACGGAGGCGGTTGATCATGGCGCAGGGCGAGGTGCTCGAATTCGAGGAGTACGTCCGCACCCGGCAGGACGCGCTGCTGCGCAGCGCCCGCCGGCTGGTCCCGGACCCGGTCGACGCCCAGGATCTGCTGCAGACCGCGCTGGTGCGCACGTACGGCCGCTGGGAGGGCATCGCCGACAAGCGGCTCGCCGACGCCTATCTGCGCCGAGTCATGATCAACACCCGGACCGAGTGGTGGCGGGCACGCAAGCTGGAAGAGGTCCCGACCGAGCAGCTGCCGGACGCGTCCGTGGACGACTCCACCGAGCAGCACGCCGACCGGGCCCTCCTGATGGACGTCATGAAGGTGCTCGCGCCGAAGCAGCGCAGTGTTGTAGTACTGCGACACTGGGAGCAGATGTCCACGGAGGAGACGGCCGCCGCCCTCGGCATGTCGGCCGGTACGGTCAAGAGCACGCTGCACCGGGCGCTCGCCCGGCTCCGCGAGGAGCTGGAGGCCCGCGACCTGGACGCACGCGCGCTGGAGCGTGAGGAGCGGGAGCGTTGCGCGGCCTGACAGAGGCCGGGCCCGACCGGGCCCGAGGCGGCACACAGGCGGTGATCACGGTGGGGGCCGTGCTCGCCGCCGTCCTCCTTTTCGTCGCCGCGTGCGGCACGGGGGGCACGGGCGCCCGGGACGAGGGCCCGGCGCACGCCTCGGCGGTGGCGGGAGCCGTCGCCTCCCCCTCACCGACCCCGCACGGCGGCTACCGACGGGTGGACGCGGTCTCGCTGATCAAGCAGGACCCGAAGGTGTCCGCGACGGTGAAGCGGGAGCTGAAGCCGTGCAGCGGCGACGACTACCCGGTCGACGTCTCCTACGGCGATCTGACCGGCGGATCCGTCAACGACGTCGTGGTCAATGTGCTGACCTGCGGCGATTGGGTGGGTATCGGCTCGTTCGTGTACCGGGACATCGGGGGCACGTACGAGAATGTGTTCAAGGCGGAGGAGTCGCCGGTCTACGCGGAGATCGACGGTTCCGATCTGACCGTGACCAAGCAGGTGTACGACACGGACGACGCGGTCTCGAACCCGTCCAGGGAGACCGTGATCACGTACAGCTGGAAGGCGGGCCGGTTCGCCGAGAAGAGCAGGCACGAGACCGACTACAGCAAGGCAGGCGGCGACACGACGGTCGCGCCCGACAACTGACCCCCACCACGAGGACTGAGAGCACCGGGATGGCAGACCAGACCCACGTCCTGTTCGTCGAGGACGACGACGTCATCCGCGAGGCCACCCAGCTCGCGCTGGAGCGGGACGGCTTCGCGGTCACCGCCATGCCCGACGGGCTGTCGGGCCTGGAGGCGTTCCGGGCGAACCGCCCCGACATCGCACTGCTGGACGTCATGGTCCCGGGCCTGGACGGCGTCAGTCTGTGCCGGCGCATCCGCGACGAGTCGACCGTGCCGGTGATCATGCTGTCGGCGCGCGCCGACTCCATCGACGTCGTCCTCGGCCTGGAGGCGGGCGCCGACGACTACGTGACCAAGCCGTTCGACGGCGCCGTGCTGGTCGCCCGGATCCGGGCGGTACTGCGCCGCTTCGGGCACGCCGGCGGCAGCGCGCAGACCGAGCACACCACGGACGAGGTGACCGGCGGGGTCCTCAGCTTCGGGGACCTGGAGGTCGACACCGAGGGCATGGAGGTGCGCCGGGCCGGACAGACGGTGGGGCTGACGCCCACCGAGATGCGGCTGCTCCTCGAGTTCTCCTCCGCGCCGGGCACCGTGCTCTCGCGCGACAAGCTGCTGGAGCGTGTGTGGGACTACGGCTGGGGCGGGGACACCCGGGTCGTCGACGTGCATGTGCAGAGGCTGCGCCAGAAGATCGGCCAGGACCGGATCGAGACGGTCCGCGGCTTCGGCTACAAGCTGAAGGCCTGAGCGGGGCGCACATGTGGGGGTTCCTTCGACGGCCGATGCTGCGCATGGAGCGCGCCGGCCTGCGCACCGGGCTCAGATGGAAGCTCAGCGCGGCGATCGCGCTGGTGGCCGGGCTGGTGGCGATCGTGCTGAGCCTGGTCGTGCACAACGCGGCCCAGGTCTCGATGCTGGACAACGCGCGCGAACTGGCCAACGACCGGGTCCTGATCGCCCAGCGCAACTACGAGCTGAACCGGCGGCCGAACTTCCCCAACGTCAAGGTCGACGACCCCGACCTGCCGGACGCGCTGCGCGAGAAGGTCGAAGAGGGCCGCATGGCCAGCGACGTCTCCGAGCACGCCGGGGTGCCGGACATCTGGGCGGCCGTGCCGGTCAAGGACGGGCACGTGCTGTCGTACCACAGCCATCTGCCGGACCGTTCGACCGACATGATGAGGGATCTGGACCAGGCGCTGGTCATCGGCTCGGTCGCGGTCGTGCTGGGCGGCAGCGCGCTCGGCGTGCTCATCGGCGGGCAGCTGTCCCGGCGGCTGCGCAAGGCCGCGGCCGCCGCGAACCAGGTCGCCAACGGCGAGACGGACGTCCGGGTGCGGGAGGCCATCGGCGGGGTCGTACGGGACGAGACCGACGATCTCGCACGCGCGGTCGACGCCATGGCGGACGCGCTGCGGCAGCGTCTGGAGGCCGAGCGGCGGGTCACCGCCGACATCGCGCACGAACTGCGCACCCCCGTGACGGGCCTGCTCACGGCGGCCGAACTCCTGCCCCCCGGCCGTCCCACGGAACTGGTCCTGGACCGGGCCAAGGCGATGCGCACGCTGGTCGAGGACGTCCTGGAGGTGGCCCGGCTGGACGGTGCCTCGGAGCGGGCCGAGCTGCAGGACATCATGCTCGGCGAGTTCGTCGCCCGGCGCGTGGCGGTCAAGGACCCGGACATCCTCGTACGGGTGGTGCACGAGTCGGAGGTCACCACCGACCCGCGCCGGCTGGAGCGGGTGCTGTTCAACCTGCTGGCGAACGCCGCCCGGCACGGCCGGCCGCCGGTCGAGGTGACCGTCGAGGGCCGGGTCATCCGGATACGGGATCACGGCCCCGGCTTCCCCGAGGAACTCCTCGCGGAGGGCCCGAGCCGCTTCCGCACGGGCAGCAAGGACCGCTCCGGGCAGGGCCACGGCCTGGGCCTGACCATCGCGGCCGGCCAGGCCCGCGTCCTCGGCGCCCGGCTGACGTTCCGCAACGTACGGCCCGCCGGGGCCCCCGCCCACATCCCCGCGGAGGGCGCGGTGGCCGTGCTGTGGCTGCCGGAACACGCCCCGACCGCCACCGGCAGCTATCCGATGCTGCCGGTCTCGGGCGGCACCGCCTGATCCGTCAGCGGAGCAGGGAGTCAGCGAACCGGACCGCGGTGGCCTCGTCCAGCGGCGCGTGTCCGAGCAGGAAGCGGTACCAGAAGAGGCCGTAGAACTGGTCGACCAGCAGATCGACGTCCCGGTCGGCGGGCAGTTCGCCGCGCTCTCGCCCCCGTTCGAGAATCGCGCGTACGACGTCCCGGCGGGCCTGCGTGAACGTCCGCATCAGCTCGGCCAGATGCGCGTCGCGGGCCGCCTCCCGGACGAGGGTGCGCAGGGCCGGGCCGGTCGGCCGGCGCTGGGAGGCCTCGAAGGTGTCCACGGCCAGCGCGCACAGATCCTCGCGCAGGGATCCGGTGTCCGGCGTGGGCACGTCCTGGGCGGCGCGGTCGCTGAGCGCGTCCAGCAGGACAGCGCCCTTCGATGGCCACCAGCGGTAGAGGGTCTGCTTTCCGACCCCGGCCGCGCGCGCGATGGTCTCCACGCTCACCGGGGCGCCGTCGGCGTCGGCGAGCAGCTCCAGCGAGGCGTCGAGGATCGCCCGCCGCGCGGCCTCGTTACGGCGCCGTCCGGTGTGCGGGCGGGGTTCGTTGCTGCCATGGCTGTCGTGCACGTGCTCATCCTCTCCGGCACTGCGCGTCCGGGGCCTGCTCTCCGAAGACGCTTGACGAGACTACCGGTCTCGGTAACACTTTAACGAGACCGACGTTCTCGGCAAAGGGCCGGAACCCGGCGATTCTCAGGAGAGAGCCAGTCATGAGCACTCCGAACAGCCCTGTACACCCGCTCACCGGACAGCGCGTCGTCGTCATGGGCGGCAGCTCCGGCATCGGGGAGGCGACGGCCGCGGCCTTCGCGGCGGACGGCGCGGAGGTGGTCATCACCGGCCGCGGCCAGGACCGCCTCGACGCCGCGGCGGACCGGATCGGCGGCAAGGTCTCGACGTACCGCCTGGACGCGGCGGACCGCAGCGCGCTGGACGCCTTCTTCGCCACCTGTGGACCTGTCGATCATCTGGTCCTCGCGCTCAGCGGCGGCAAGGGCGGCGGCCCCTTCGCCGAGCTGGACCTGGCCGAGCTGGCGGCCGGCTTCGACGGCAAGTTCTGGCCGCACGTCCAGGCACTGCAGGCCGCCCTGCCCGCCCTGAACCACGAAGGCTCGGTGACCCTGGTGACGGCGGCCTCCGCCCGTGCCGCCCTGCCCGGCACCGCGGGCCTCGCCGCGGTCAACGGCGCCCTGGAGTCCCTCGTCCCGCCGCTCGCGGTGGAACTGGCACCGCTGCGGATCAACGCGGTCTCACCGGGCGTCATCGACACCCCTTGGTGGGACGCCGTACCCGCCGAGCAGCGCCGCTCCCTCTTCGACGGCCTCGCCGCGACCACCCCTGTGGGCCGCGTCGGCCGCCCCGAGGACATCGCCCGCAGCATCCACCTGCTCGCCACCAACGGCTTCGTGACCGGCGTGGTCCTGGAGGCGACGGGCGGCGCGACGCTGGCCACGGGGCGGTGACAAGTCCGGTGCCGTAGGGGCGCTCCCGGGGTTCCCGGAGGAACTCCACCCCCCCTGGCGGCCGGGGGGAGAAAAAAAGAGGAAGACCCCGGGGCGGACACCGACCGGGGTCTTCCGTTCAGGTGAGGCTCAGACAGCCTCGACCATCGGCATCGGAGCGACGTCCTCGCCCTCCGCCGAAGGCTTCGCGACGGCGCCCCGCAGCGGGACCTCCTTCACGAACACCGCCGCGGCCAGCACGAACACCGCGATGACCGCGCCCAGCAGGAACGCCGAGTGCGTACCGGAGGACACCGCGTGCTGGTAGGCCTCCCGGATCATCGGCGGCAGCTTGTTCAGGCTCTTCGCGTCCAGCGCCGCGCTCTTCTCGGTCATGTGCTTGCCGGCCGCACCGGCCCGCTCGGCCATGACGTGCTTGACCCGGTCGTTGAACAGCGCGCCCATGATGGCGACGCCGAAGGACGAACCGAGCGTACGGAACAGGGTGGCGGACGAGGACGCGACGCCTATGTCCTTCATCTCCACGCTGTTCTGCGCGACCAGCATGGTGATCTGCATCAGGCAGCCCATGCCCAGGCCGAGGACGGCCATGTAGATGCCGGAGGTCAGCCGGGTCGTACCGGTGTCCATGGTCGACAGCAGGTACAGGCCCGTGGTCATCAGCACACCGCCGACGATCGGGAAGACCTTGTAGCGGCCGCTGTTGGTGGTGACCCGGCCCGCGACCATCGAGGTCACCAGCATCGCACCGAGCATCGGCAGGAGCAGCAGACCGGAGTTGGTCGCGGACGCGCCCTGCACCGACTGCTGGTACAGCGGCAGGTAGAGCGTCGCGCCGAACATCACGAAGCCGGTGATGAAGCCGATGAAGGACATCAGCGTGAAGTTGCGGCTCTGGAAGATGTGCAGCGGCAGCACCGGCTCGGACGCCCGGGTCTGCCAGAACACGAATCCGACCAGCGCGGCCACGCCGATGCCGATCAGCTCCATGATCCGCGCGGAGGTCCAGGCGTACTCGCTGCCGCCCCAGGTGGTGACCAGCACGATGGAGGTGATGCCGACGGTCAGCAGGACGACACCGAGGTAGTCGATGCCCGCCTTGGACCGCTTCTTCGGCAGGTGCAGCACGGCACTGACCAGCGCGAGGGCGACGGCACCCAGCGGCAGGTTGATGTAGAAGGCCCAGCGCCAGCCCCAGTTGTCGGTGATGGTGCCGCCGACCAGCGGGCCGCCGATCATCGCCAGCGCCATCACGCCGGCCATCATGCCCTGGTACTTGCCCCGCTCCCGCGGCGGCACGAGGTCGCCGATGATCGCCATGACGCCGACCATCAGACCGCCGGCGCCGAGACCCTGCACGGCCCGGAAGCCGATCAGCTGGCCCATGTTCTGGGCCATGCCGCTCAGCGCGGAGCCGACCAGGAAGATCACGATAGAGCTGAGGAAGGCGCCCTTGCGGCCGTACATGTCGCCGAGCTTGCCCCACACGGGGGTCGAGGCCGCGGTGGCCAGGGTGTAACCGGTGACCACCCAGGACAGGTGCTCCAGGCCGCCCAGCTCGCCCACGATCGTCGGCATCGCCGTACCCACGATCATGTTGTCGAGCATCGCGAGCATCATCGCGATCATCAGCGCGAGCAGCACGACCCGTACGCTCTTGGGCTCTTTCACCGTCTCGGACGGTATGCCCGCCCTGGCGCGCTCTACTGTGTCCGCCATCTTTCTTTCCATTCCCCCTGCGGCTTCTGCTTACTTGCCGCCCGGCTAGTTGACTACACTGGGGAAGGTAGACCTGCAACTAGCCGGGCGTCAAGTAAGTTTCCACGGGAGTGCGAGGAGTACGAGGATGGGCGTCACCATGGACGGCACCAAGCAGCAGCGCCGCGGCAACACCCGCCAGCGCATCCAGGACGTGGCGCTCGAACTCTTCGCGGAGCAGGGCTACGAGAAGACCTCACTGCGCGAGATCGCCGAGCGTCTCGACGTCACGAAGGCAGCCCTGTACTACCACTTCAAGACGAAGGAAGAGATCACCGTCAGCCTCTTCGACGGCTTGACGAAGCCGATGGAGGACCTGATCGAGTGGGGTCGGCAGCAGCCGAACACCCTGGAGACGAAGCAGGAGATCATCCGGCGCTACAGCACGGCCCTCGCCGGCGCGGAGCCGCTGTTCCGCTTCATGCAGGAGAACCAGGCGACGGTACGGGAACTGCGCATCGGCGAGACCTTCAAGGACCGGATGCGCGGCCTGCGGGACATCCTCATCGACCCGGACGCCGACCTGGTCGACCAGGCCCGCTCGGTCAGCGCGATGTTCACGATGCACGCGGGGATGTTCGTGATGCAGGACCTGGAAGGCGACCCCGAGAAGAAGCGCGAGGCCGTTCTCGAGGTCGCCCTGGACCTGGTCCGGCAGGCACACGAGCACGCCCGCGGCAAGGACTAGACCGTCCGGCGAGGACTGGGGGACCCCGCGTCCTCCGTCGCCGCGCCCGGTCCTTGGCCGACCACCAGGGGCCGGATCAGATGGTGACGCCCCTGGCACGCAGGAAGGCGGCCGGGTCGACGGCGGAGCCGTAGTTCGGGGTCGTACGGATCTCGAAGTGCAGGTGCGGGCCGGTGGAGTTGCCGGTGGAGCCGGACAGGGCGATGCGCTGTCCGGTCTTGACGACCTGGCCGGCCTTGACGTCGATCCGGGACAGGTGCGCGTACTGCGAGTACTGGCCGCCGCCATGCTTGATCACGACGGCGTTGCCGTACGCGGGGCCGTCACCGGCGCCGTTCGCACCGGCCTTGACGACGGCGCCACCGTGCACGGCGACGACCTCGGTGCCGGTCGGCACGGCGTAGTCCTGGCCGCTGTGCTTGGCCTGCCACATGGCGCCGGACTGCATGAAGCCGGCCGAGCGCGTGTACTTCTTCACCGGGTCGACCCAGGAAACGGCGGACGGCGCGGCGCTCGCGACCCCGGTCCCCACGACGGCCGTGGCGCCGATTCCGGCAGCCAGGACGGCCACACGGGTGCGGAGCGGGGACGTACGGGAAGAACGGGACGTGGCGCACTGGAACATCGAAACCTCATGGACTCGGGGACAGAACCGCCACCCGGCGAACTGGCGTTCCGCCGTGCGGCCGTTCCTTGGTAGCCCAGCACCCCATCCGCCCCAAAACACACCCTCTACGGCGTCCGGTAGTAGATGACCGCGAAACCATCGACTTCTTGACATTGCCCTGGCTCGCCGGGCACGACCCCTGACGACGCCGTTCTTCCGCGGGGGGCTCCAAGGTAAAGGATCTCTTTGCGCGCCCTTTACTCGCCCGATGCATCCCACTATCGACGCTAGTAGGGCACATAACCCTTGTGCGGCTTATCACCGGAACCCCGGCCGGCGATCACGGGAATGTGACGCACACCTCTAGGCACCTACCGTCCAGTAACCCTACGGTTCCCCTCACGCCACCCTCACCTCAGATCATGCCCCTGACATTCAGGCCGTTTCGTGTGAGAGGACCCCCACCGATGACCAGAGGCCCCTGGGCTCGCCGTATCTCCGCCACCGCCGTCTCCGTGGCCGCGCTGGCCGCGCTGGCCGCCCCGGCCCAGGCCGCGACCACGAGCAGCGCCACTGCCTCCACCTCCGCCTCCGCCTCCGCCGCCAAGGTGGACTACGCGACCTGGCAGAAGGACTGCCAGACGGTGATGGACCAGGCCCTGCCGTACCTGAAGCAGCGCATCGCCACCGCCGAGCCGGGCGAGAAGCAGGCGATCGTCTTCGACATCGACAACACCACGCTGGAGACCGACTTCGGCTTCAGCTACCCCCAGCCGGCCAACAAGCCCGTCCTGAACGTCGCGAAGTACGCCCAGGAGCACGGCGTCTCCCTCTTCTTCGTCACGGCCCGCCCCGGCATCATCTACCTGCCGACCGAGTACAACCTGGAGCATGACGGCTACGACGTCTCCGGCCTCTACGTCCGCGGCCTGTTCGACCTCTTCAAGGACGTCTCCGCCTACAAGACGGCCCAGCGCGTCGACATCGAGCACAAGGGCTACACGATCATCGCGAACATCGGCAACAACGCCACCGACCTGTCCGGCGGCCACGCCGAGAAGACCTTCAAACTGCCGGACTACAACGGCCAGTTGAGCTGACGTCGACGCGGACCCGCGGCGACGGGCCGCCCGGGCCCGCGTCCGGGACGGCACCCGCCGTCCCGGTCACCGCGCCCGCCGACGAGGCGCTGGCCGGCCATGACCGGGTGCTGCTGCGGGGCGTCGCGGGCTCGGGGAACACCACGCTGATCCAGTGGCTCGCCGCGTCGGCCGCGGCCGGGCCGAGCGGCCGGACGGCCCGTCTCGCCGGTCGCATCCCGATCGTCCTTCCGCTGCGCACCCTCACCCGGCACGGCGAACGACTCCCCGACCCGGCGAGGTTCCCCGGCGCCGTCGGCCGCCCGCTCGCCGGGTCGCAGCCGAGCGGCTGGGAGCACCGGGTGCTGGCCTCCGGGCTGTACGCGAAGCAGGCCGAGTCCCTGGACGCAGCCGTGTACGCGGCCCAGTTCGCGGCCGCCGACGTGATGGTGCCGCCGAATCATCCGTATTTCTTCTGAAAAGGCCCGACTTCTTCTGAAGAGGCCCGCCGGATGCCGAAAGGGGCCGGTGCCCGAGAGCACCGGCCCCTTTCAAGTCGGCCCGTTCGCCGGAGGCTTACGCGTCCTTGCTCAGGTTCGGCCCGGCACCGCCGGCCGCCTGCTCGATCGGCGGGACGTCGGGCAGCGCCGACTTCTCCTCACCGCGGAAGGTGAAGGTCTTGGTCTCACCCTCGCCCTCGGTGTCCACGACCACGATGTGACCGGGGCGCAGCTCGCCGAAGAGGATCTTCTCCGAGAGCGAGTCCTCGATCTCGCGCTGGATCGTGCGGCGCAGCGGCCGGGCGCCCAGCACGGGGTCGTAACCCTTCTTGGACAGCAGCTCCTTGGCGGACTGGGACAGCTCGATGCCCATGTCCCGGTCCTTCAGGCGCTCGTCGACCTTGCCGATCATCAGGTCGACGATCCGCAGGATGTCCTCCTGCGTCAGCTGCGGGAAGACGACCACGTCGTCGACGCGGTTGAGGAACTCGGGGCGGAAGTGCTGCTTCAGCTCGTCCGACACCTTGTTCTTCATGCGCTCGTAGTTGGTCTTCGTGTCACCCGAGGCCGCGAAGCCCAGGTTGAAGCCCTTCGAGATGTCCCGCGTGCCGAGGTTGGTCGTCATGATGATGACCGTGTTCTTGAAGTCCACGACCCGGCCCTGGGAGTCGGTCAGACGACCGTCCTCCAGGATCTGCAACAGCGAGTTGAAGATGTCCGGGTGGGCCTTCTCGACCTCGTCGAAGAGGACCACGGAGAACGGCTTGCGGCGCACCTTCTCGGTGAGCTGGCCGCCCTCTTCGTAGCCCACGTAGCCGGGGGGCGAACCGAACAGACGCGAGACCGTGTGCTTCTCGCTGAACTCCGACATGTCGAGGGAGATCAGCGCGTCCTCGTCACCGAAGAGGAACTCGGCGAGCGCCTTGGACAGCTCGGTCTTACCGACACCGGACGGGCCGGCGAAGATGAACGAACCACCCGGACGCTTCGGGTCCTTCAGGCCCGCGCGCGTACGACGGATCGCCTTCGACAGCGCCTTGACGGCGTCGACCTGGCCGATGACCCGCTTGTGGAGCTCGTCCTCCATGCGCAGCAGGCGGCTGGACTCCTCCTCGGTCAGCTTGAAGACCGGGATGCCGGTGGCCGTGGCGAGGACCTCGGCGATCAGCTCGCCGTCGACCTCGGCGACGACGTCCATGTCGCCGGCCTTCCACTCCTTCTCGCGCTTGGCCTTGCCGGCCAGCAACTGCTTCTCCTTGTCACGGAGAGAGGCGGCCTTCTCGAAGTCCTGCGAGTCGATCGCGGACTCCTTGTCCCGGCGGACGGCGGCGATCTTCTCGTCGAACTCCCGCAGGTCCGGCGGAGCGGTCATCCGGCGGATGCGCATCCGGGAGCCGGCCTCGTCGATCAGGTCGATCGCCTTGTCCGGCAGGAAGCGGTCCGAGATGTACCGGTCGGCCAGGGTGGCCGCCTGGACCAGGGCCTCGTCCGTGATGGAGACGCGGTGGTGGGCCTCGTAGCGGTCGCGCAGACCCTTGAGGATCTCGATCGTGTGCGGCAGGGACGGCTCGGCGACCTGGATGGGCTGGAAACGGCGCTCCAGGGCCGCGTCCTTCTCCAGGTGCTTGCGGTACTCGTCCAGCGTGGTCGCACCGATGGTCTGCAGCTCACCGCGGGCCAGCATCGGCTTCAGGATCGAGGCGGCGTCGATGGCCCCCTCGGCGGCACCCGCACCGACCAGCGTGTGCAGCTCGTCGATGAACAGGATGATGTCGCCGCGGGTGCGGATCTCCTTGAGCACCTTCTTCAGGCGCTCCTCGAAGTCACCGCGGTAGCGGGAGCCGGCGACCAGGGCACCGAGGTCCAGCGTGTAGAGGTGCTTGTCCTTGAGCGTCTCGGGCACCTCGCCCTTGACGATGGCCTGGGCGAGGCCTTCGACGACGGCGGTCTTGCCGACGCCGGGCTCACCGATCAGCACCGGGTTGTTCTTGGTACGGCGGGACAGCACCTGCATGACCCGCTCGATCTCCTTCTCGCGCCCGATGACCGGGTCGAGCTTGGACTCACGAGCGGCCTGGGTGAGGTTCCGGCCGAACTGGTCGAGGACGAGGGAGGTCGAGGGGGTACCCTCGGCCGGGCCGCCGGCGGTGGCGGTCTCCTTGCCCTGGTAACCGGAGAGCAGCTGGATGACCTGCTGCCGCACCCGGTTGAGGTCTGCGCCCAGCTTGACCAGGACCTGGGCGGCGACGCCCTCGCCCTCACGGATCAGGCCGAGCAGGATGTGCTCCGTGCCGATGTAGTTGTGGCCCAGCTGAAGAGCCTCGCGGAGCGACAGCTCCAGGACCTTCTTGGCACGGGGGGTGAAGGGGATGTGCCCGGACGGGGCCTGCTGGCCCTGGCCGATGATCTCCTCCACCTGCTGGCGGACCGCCTCAAGCGAAATGCCGAGGCTCTCCAGGGCCTTAGCGGCGACACCTTCGCCCTCGTGGATGAGACCCAGGAGGATGTGCTCGGTGCCGATGTAGTTGTGGTTGAGCATCCGGGCTTCTTCCTGAGCCAGGACGACAACCCGCCGCGCGCGGTCGGTGAACCTCTCGAACATCGTTAATCGCTCCTCAGAGCGGTCAGGCAGTGGGGGGAACTTCCCCTCCCTGTCCTTCCGCAGCTTAGTCCCGCAAGCGGGGACCGCTCATTCCAACTGCCGACACCGTCCTTGGCCTCCTGACCCCGAACGCCGACATCTGCTCCAACCTGATGGTGCGAGACGATGTTCCCGCAGGCCAGGCAGTTACCCCACTCGCCAGTACGCCGATGGCGAACGTGAGACGGCCCGTCCTGCGTGTCGCCCCCTCCCACTAGGCATGTCTTACCCGCGGGCACGGACACTCCATGCCGCGCGCGCCCGTTCCCTCCGCTATGGGCGAACAACCTCGCGCCTCCCCGGACCCCCACGCGCCCCCTTTTCCGGTACTGCGCGCAATCGGGAGGGCACTCAGCGTAACTCTGGAGATGTTTTGCCGGTTGCAGTTGGCATGGCTGGCCCGGCCCCCGAGAACCGAGCGGTTGCTCACGCGAACCGCACGACTCCCACGAAGCCCATGAAACGCACGACGCCCACGGAACCCACGGAGCCCACGGGGCTCCCTGGCATTACGGCACATGCTCTTGCCGTCCATACGGTCCCCTTTCCCCGTCGGCCTCTCGATCCGGAACCGGAGCCCTGCGCTCCTGCGGCCGGCCCGGATGCGCGGGCCCGCCACTGGTACGAGAACGATCTGGGGTGGACGACAGTGCCCGGACGGCCGCTGCGGCTGCTGGCCGGAGTGCGCTTCGACGTCCTGGACGTGCCGGCCGAGGCGGGCGCGGGGGCGCTCCGGCATCTCGCGCCGGGCTCTCCGGTGGCCCTGCGGGGCGACCGGATGGAACTGCTGATGGCCGCGGGCAGCGCGGAGGAGCTGCCCGGGCTGCTGGACTGGCTGGAGTGGAGCGCCGTCACGCTCGACCTGCGGGCCCTGGGCGCGGGCGATGTGCTGGAGGCACCGGCGCCGCCGGAACAGGGGGC
Organism: Streptomyces sp. MMG1121; assembly: GCF_001280015.1. Classification (GTDB taxonomy): domain Bacteria; phylum Actinomycetota; class Actinomycetes; order Streptomycetales; family Streptomycetaceae; genus Streptomyces. The sequence continues at coordinate 123,994 of NZ_LGDV01000063.1, read as the reverse complement.
CGTATCTGCGCCGGAATCTCTACTGGCTCCGCCGGAATCCGGGCCGGAATCTCCGCCGGAGACTGGTTCCGGTTCTGTTTCCGTACGGGGGGCCGCCGTATGGCTGCGGCCCCCCAGGCCGGGATGCGAGGTCGAGGCCTCGCTGCCGGCACTGTCGGCCGTGGGGCGCGAGGGGAGCGCCCCCGATCTCGTGCGACTGGTGGACACGGTGGCAGCGTGGTGTCACCGGATCCGGCTGCGGCGCGCGTGCGCCGGGCCGTCGCCCGCCTTTTGGCGGGATCAGCCGTTGGCCTTCTCGTAAGCCTCGCGAATGGACGCGGGAACACGACCGCGGTCGTTGACCTCGTAACCGCTCTCCTTGGCCCAGGCGCGGATCGCCGCGGTGTCCTGGTTGCCACCGGAAGCGGCACGCGCCTTTCCACGTCCACCAGAGGCACGGCCTCCGGTACGACGCCCGCCCTTCACATAGGGCTCGAGAAGACCACGCAGCTTGTCCGCATTGATGGTCGTGAGATCGATCTCGTACGTCTTGCCGTCCAGCGCGAACGTCACGGTCTCGTCCGCCTCGCCGCCGTCGAGGTCGTCGACAAGAAGGACCTGAACCTTCTGTGCCACCGGATTTCCTTTCATCGATAACGTTGAGGACCAGGGGTGTGCGGCGTCCGCCGTTTCGCCGCCCCTGTTATATGCAGTACTGCAGTACGTCGGAAAGCAAACCGCTTTTGCCGGAAAAACACAAACCCCTGGGAGAGGGCCGGTGGACCACCTCCGCCCGGAAACATGCGCGTTTCGGACATAGCCACCTGGGCAATGACGATCACAGATGCAGAAGCATCCGACTGTTGCCCAAGGTGTTCGGTTTCACTCGTTCGAGACCGAGGAACTCCGCGACGCCCTCGTCATAGGAACGCAACAGCTCCGCGTAGACATCGGTGTCGACGGGCGTCTCCCCGATCTCCACGAAGCCGTGCTTCCCGAAGAAGTCGACTTCGAAGGTCAGGCAGAAAACGCGGCGAACGCCGAGCCAGCGTGCGGTCTCCAGCAACTTCTCCAGCAACTGATGACCGACGCCGGCGCCCTTGAGGCCGGGCTTCACCCCGAGAGTGCGGACTTCCGCGAGGTCCTCCCACATGACGTGCAGCGCACCGCAGCCGACCACCTCGGCGTTGTCGTCGCGTTCCGCGACCCAGAACTCCTGGATGTCCTCGTAAAGCGTGACCGTGGCTTTGTCGAGCAGGATCCGGTCGCGCACGTAGGCGTCGAGGAGGTGACGTACGGCCGGGACATCGCTGGTCCGCGCCCGCCGGACGGTGATGGCTTTTGCGGAGACTTCGGGGTGCTCTGCTGACATGAGCGGACGCTATCGCCCGGCCGCGTCCTGTGCCGAGCCGGGGTTCTCCTCTTGGCGCGGTTCGGCGGCTTCGGGAGCTTCCTGGGTTTCCGGCCCCTGGACGATGCGTACGGCGTCACGGAGGGCCTGGCGCTGTTCGTCGCTCATCATCCCGAAGAAGGCGACGAGAGCGGCGGCCGGGTTGTCACTCTGCGACCACGCATCGTTCATCAAGGCGGCGGCGTACGCGGCTCGCGTCGAGACGGCCTCATATCGATAGGCCCGCCCTTCCGCCTCCCGGCGCACCCAGCCCTTCTGATGGAGATTGTCCAAAACGGTCATCACGGTGGTGTACGCGATCGAGCGTTCCTGCTGGAGGTCTTCCAGGACTTCTCGAACGGTCACCGGGCGGTTCCACTTCCACACCCGCGTCATGACCGCGTCTTCGAGTTCTCCCAATGGGCGAGGCACAGCTCAGAACAATAGTGGGAGATCCGGACAATGACGTGCCGGACGTGCACTAAGACTGCGAATGCGAACAAAAAGGGCGTACGACTCGAAGCCGCACCGCGATGCGGGAGTCGTACGCCGAGGGAAAGGCGATGCCGCGCCCGGGCGCGCCGTCGGCCGTGAGGACGGGCGCGGCATGGGCGGGTGAAGGACTCGGGCGGCTCAGGCGTCGCTGCCGACCGAGGCCTGCCGCGCACCCTCCGCGCGCGCGAGGGCGGCGTCGACGGCCGCGTCCTCCTTGGCCTTGGCGGCCCCGCCCTGGGTCTTCACGATCACCCTGACCAGACCGACGAAGAACACGGCCATCACGACCGGAGGCACGAGCGCGGAGACGTAGTCCATGCCTCCAGAGTAGCCACGCGGGAACGGGCGAAAGGGGCGGGGTGCACGAAGCCCCCGGCCGGTGGCCCGACCTGCGCCGACACCTCCGCAAGCAGCCGCCGGGGAGGGCACGCCGGAGGGGATGACGGCCGCACCACCCGGCGGCGAAGTCCGCACGGGCGGTCCGGCGAAGTCCGCACGGGCGGTCCGGCGAAAGATGCGGGATCAGCCGGCGGCCAGTTGGCGGGGCTCGGCGGCCTCCGTCGGCGGGGCCGGTTTGCGGCGCGGGAAGACCTCCCCCGGCGTCGGGATGGGCCGCTTCGGTGCCGTCGGCTCGGGTGCGGGTCGCTCCGCAGGGGTCGGCCCGGGCTTCTGTGCGGGCTTCTCCGCCGGTTTCGCGGGCTCCTCGGCCTCCTGGACCACGGGCTCGCCCGCACCGCCGGGAAGGGCCAGCAGGCGGGTCCGTGCGGGCGGTACGGCGGGAGCGGGCACGGTCCGGGCGCCCTGTGCGAACCGGGCCCGTACGTCCTGCTCGGCCAGCGCCTGGCAGCGGTCCAGCAGCGCGGCCGCCACGGGATTGCCGCGCAGCGCCCGCAGCGCGGCGAGATCATCCGCGGTCGGCCGGTGCCCGGCGCCCAGCGCCTCCTCCAGGATGGTGAGGTACCCGGCGGCCGTGCCCGGCAGCGCCGCCCGGTACCGGCCGAGGTCGGCCACCAGGAACGCGCGCAGTCTGGCCCCCTCGCACATCGCCTCGTCGAGCGACTCGGCGAGCCGGAAACAGTCCTGGACGTCCCCGGCAGAGGCGGGACCGGGGTGAAGGGCGAGGGCGAGGGCGCGGCGGAGCACACGGAGCTCCTCCACGCCGAACGCCATGCCGCCGCGGGATCCGTATGGCGTGGGCATGCGGCGACGCTACCGCTAATCGGACAAAAGTGATGGACCGGAATGCTGTGTCGCCGCGTGTCGCTCCCGGTTTCCCTCGACCGGTGTCACCTGCGGCTGTCTGCAGCCCGGGAACAGAAAACCGGCGCCCCCGAAGAGGGCGCCGGTCCGCTCACAGCCGGGACACGTTCCGCTCGTAGACCAGGCGCAGCCCTATCAGCGTCAGCCACGGCTGGTGCTCGTCGATCACCGAGGACTCCCCCAGCACCATCGGCGCGAGCCCGCCCGTGGCGATCACCGTGACGTCGTCGGGGTCGTCGGCCAGCTCCCGGGCCATCCGGCTCACCACCCCGTCGACCTGCCCGGCGAAGCCGTAGACGATGCCGGCCTGCATCGCCTCCACCGTGTTCTTGCCGATCACGCTGCGCGGCCGGGCCACCTCGATCTTCCGCAGCTGCGCGCCCTTGACGCCGAGCGCCTCCACGGAGATCTCGATGCCGGGCGCGATGACCCCGCCGACGTACTCCCCGCGCGCGGAGACCGCGTCGAACGTGGTCGCCGTACCGAAGTCGACGACGATCGCCGGGCCGCCGTACAGCTCGACGGCCGCGACCGCGTTGATGATCCGGTCGGCGCCGACCTCCTTGGGGTTGTCGGTGAGGATCGGCACGCCGGTCTTCACGCCCGGCTCGACCAGCACCGCGGGTACGTCGCCGTAGTACCTGCGGGTGACCTCGCGCAGTTCGTGCAGCACCGACGGGACGGTGGCGCAGATCGCGATGCCGTCGATGCCGTCGCCCAGCTCGTCGCCGAGCAGCGGGTGCATGCCCATCAGGCCCTGGAGCAGCACCGCCAGCTCGTCCGCCGTGCGGCGCGCGTCCGTGGAGATGCGCCAGTGCTCGACGATGTCCTCGCCGTCGAACAGGCCGAGGACGGTGTGGGTGTTGCCGACGTCGATCGTGAGCAGCATGGCCGTTACTCCGCCTCGCGCAGGTCCAGGCCGATGTCCAGGATCGGCGAGGAGTGGGTGAGGGCGCCGACCGCCAGGAAGTCCACGCCGGTGTCGGCGTACGCGCGCGCGTTGCCGAGCGTCAGCCGGCCGGAGGCCTCCAGCAGGGCCCGGCCGCCGACGATGCCGACGGCCTCCGCGCACTCGCCGGGCGTGAAGTTGTCCAGCAGGATCAGGTCGGCGCCGGCTTCGACCACCTCGCGCAGCTGGTGCAGCGTGTCGACCTCGACCTCGATCGGCACGTCCGGGAAGGTCTCCCGTACGGCCTTGAAGGCCTGCGCGACGCCACCGGCGGCGACCACGTGGTTGTCCTTCACCAGGGCCGCGTCGGACAGCGACATGCGGTGGTTGACGCCCCCGCCGCAGCGGACGCCGAACTTCTCCAGCGAGCGCAGGCCGGGGGTCGTCTTGCGGGTGTCACGGACCTTGGTCTTCGTGCCCTCCAAGGCGTCCGCCCACGCACGCGTGGCCGTCGCGATGCCGGACAGGCGGCACAGGATGTTCAGCGCGCTGCGCTCGGCGGTGAGCAGGTCGCGCGTGCGCGTGGTGACGGACAGCAGCTTCTGCCCGGCCTCGATCCGGTCGCCGTCCTCGACGTGCCGCTCGACCTCGAACTCGTCCGTGCAGACCACCGAGAGAACGGCCTCGGCGACCCGCAGGCCCGCCACGACGCCCGCCTCGCGCGCGGTGAAGTCGCCGGTGGCCACCGCCTCCTCGGGGATGGTCGCGACGGTCGTCACGTCCACGCCGCCGTCCAGGTCCTCCTGGATGGCGACGTTGGCGACGTCCTCGACCTCGATCGGGTCGAGCCCGGCGGCGGCCAGCAGCTCGGCGAGCGCGGGGTCGAGCCCGCACTCCAGGTATTCCTGATCGCCCTCGGCGCCGCAGGCGCAGTCGTCGCCACAGCCGCCGGCGGAGGCGAGGGGAAGGTCGTCGGTGCTCACGTCTGTCACTGCTCCTGAGGGCGCTGGTTGTGCCGGGTCGGGGGGAAGTCTGCGGTGTCCGTGGTGCGTACGGCCAGGGACCGGTCCGGGTTGAGCCGTACGACGATGTGGCGCCGCCAGTGGGTGTCGTCGCGCTCGGCACGGTCCTCGCGCCAGTGGCAGCCGCGGGTCTCCTCGCGCAGCCGGGCGGCCGCGACCAGGACGCGGGCGACGCACAGGAGGTTGGTGGCCTCCCAGGTGTCGACGCCGGGCTCGGCGGTCTTGCCGTGCTCCTCGAGCGCGTCGCGGGCCTCCGTGTGCAGCCGCTGGAGCTGTTCGGCGGCCCGGGCGAGGGACTCCTCCGAGCGCAGCACACCGGCGCCCATGGACATGACGCGCTGGATGGCGAAGCGGGTCTCGGGGGTGAGCAGCGGGTGCGCGGGGCGGTCGGGGTGCGGGACCGGCGCGGGCACACGCGCGTGGAGGCCGTTTTCCGCGTGGGCCGCGGCGATGTCGGCCGCGATCCGTTCGGCGTAGACGAGGCCTTCGAGCAGGGAGTTGGAGGCGAGCCGGTTCGCGCCGTGCACGCCGGTGCACGCGACCTCGCCGCACGCGTACAGGCCGGGCACGGTCGTGCGGCCCCGGGCGTCGGTGCGCACGCCTCCGGAGGCGTAGTGGGCGGCCGGGGCGATCGGGATGGGCTCGGTGACGGGGTCGATGCCGTTGGCCCTGCAGGCGGCCAGGATGGTCGGGAAGCGGTGCTCCCACATGGCGGCCCCGAAGTGCCGGGCGTCGAGGTACATGTGCTCGGCGTCCTGCTCCCGCATGCGCCGCATGATGCCCTTGGCGACGATGTCCCGGGGCGCCAGCTCGGCCAGTTCGTGCTGGCCCAGCATGAAGCGCACGCCGTCGCCGTCGACCAGGTGGGCGCCCTCGCCGCGCACCGCCTCCGAGACCAGCGGGTGCTGTCCTTCGGCGTCCGCGCCGATGAACAGCACGGTCGGGTGGAACTGCACGAACTCCAGGTCGGAGATCTCGGCGCCCGCACGCAGCGCCAGCGCCACGCCGTCGCCGGTGGACACCGACGGGTTGGTGGTCGCGGAGAAGACCTGGCCCATGCCGCCGGTCGCGAGGACCACGGCGGGGGCGTGCACGGCGCCCACGCCGTCGTGCTGGCCCTCGCCCATCACGTGCAGGGTGACACCGGCCGTACGGCCGTCGGCGTCGGTCAGCAGGTCCAGCACGAGCGCGTTCTCGATGGTGCGCAGCCCACGCGCGCGTACGGCCTCCACGAGGGCCCGGGAGACCTCGGCGCCGGTCGCGTCGCCGCCCGCGTGCGCGATGCGGCGCCGGTGGTGGCCGCCCTCGCGGGTGAGGTCCAGCTCGCCCTCGGAGGACTCGTCGAAGTGGGCGCCGGTGTCGATGAGCCGCCGTACGGCGTCGGGGCCTTCGGTGACGAGGATCCGTACGGCCTCCTCGTCGCACAGGCCCGCCCCGGCCACCAGGGTGTCCCCGAGGTGCTGCTCGGGGGTGTCGCCCTCGCCGAGGGCGGCGGCGATGCCGCCCTGCGCCCAGCGCGTGGAACCGTCGTCCAGGCGGGCCTTGGTGACGACGACCGTCGTGAGCCCGGCGGCCTCGCAGCGCAGGGCCGCGGTCAGGCCGGCCACTCCGGAGCCGACGACGACCACGTCCGCGTCGATGGCCCAGCCGGGGGCGGGCGCGTGCAGTCGTATGCCTGTGTTGGTGCCGGTGCTGGTCACGAGGCGGCTCCGAAGGAGAGGGGGAGGTTGTCGATCAGCCGGGTGGTGCCGACCCGCGCGGCGACGGCGAGGACGGCCTCGCCGGTGAAGTCGTCGCCGATCTCGGTGAAGTCCGCGGGGTCGACCAGGGCGAGGTAGTCCAGCCGGAGCGGCGGCACGAAGCGGGCGGCCTCGTCCAGGATCTGGCGGGCCGCCGCGCGGACCGCGGCCGGGCCGCCGGGCGCGGCGGTGGCGACGGCGTGCGCGTCGGCCGCCGCGCGGGACTCCCCTATGGCGCTGAGCGCCTCGGCACGCGCGTGCGTGGAGGGCACTTCGCGGGCACGCGCGCGCAGTGCCTCCTGGGCGGCGTGCCGGTCACGGCCGGCGAACAGCGCCCGGGACAGCGCGAGCGCCGTACCGCGCTCCTGCGGCGCCAGGTAGCGGTTGCGGCTGGACAGGGCGAGCCCGTCCGCCTCGCGCACGGTCGGTACGCCGACGATCTCGACACCGAAGTTCAGGTCCCGCACCATGCGCCGGATCAGGGCCAGCTGCTGGGCGTCCTTCTGCCCGAACAGGGCCGCGTCGGGGCGGGTCAGGTGCAGCAGCTTGGCGACGACGGTGAGCATGCCGTCGAAGTGGCCGGGCCGCGAGGCGCCCTCCAGGCGTTCGCCCATGGGACCGGCGGTGATGCGCACCTGGGGTTCGCCGCCCGGGTAGACCCCGTCCGCGGACGGCGCGAACACGGCGTCCGCGCCGGCCTGCTCGGCGAGCTTCAGATCGGCCTCCAGCGTGCGCGGATACCGGTCGAGATCCTCGCCCGCGCCGAACTGCAGCGGGTTGACGAAGACGGTCACGACGACCTCGCCGTCCGGGCCGGCCAGCTCCCGCGCGGCGCGGATCAGGGTGGCGTGGCCCTCGTGCAGGGCGCCCATGGTCATCACGACGGCTCGGCGGCCGTGGCGCACGCGCGCGTGCAGCTCTTCGGCGGTACTCAGCAGGGTGGTGGTCATCAGGCGTTCCCCTTGGTGCCATTGGTGCCGTTCGTGCCGTTGGATCCCTCGGCCAGCACGCCCAGCAGGTCCTCGGCGAGTTCCGGCTTCAGCAGGCCGTGCGCGAGGGCCCGGTCGGCGGTGGCGCGGGCCATCGCGAGATAGCCCGCGACGGTCTGCGGGGCGTGCTTGCGCAGCTCGGTGACGTGCGCGGCGACCGTGCCGGCGTCCCCGCGCGCGACGGGACCGGTGAGCGCCGCGTCGCCGGAGCGCAGGGCGTTGTCCAAGGCGGCGCCGAGCAGCGGGCCGAGCATCCGGTCGGGCGCCGACACACCGGCCGTGCGCAGCAGCTCCATCGACTGGGCGACCAGGGTCACCAGGTGGTTGGCGCCGAGCGCGAGGGCCGCGTGGTAGAGCGGGCGGTCCTCCTCGCTGATCCACTCGGGCTCGCCGCCCATCTCGATGACGAGGGCCTCGGCGGCCAGCCGCAGCTCCTCGGGCGCGGTGACGCCGAAGGAGCAGCCGGCCAAGCGCTGGACGTCCACCGGCGTACCGGTGAACGTCATCGCCGGGTGCAGGGCCAGCGGCAGCGCGCCGGCGCGCAGGGCGGGGTCGAGGACCTTGGCGCCGTACCGGCCGGAGGTGTGCACGAGCAGCTGTCCGGGCCGTACGGCGCCGGTCTCGGCGAGGCCGGTGACCAGGCCGGGCAGGACGTCGTCGGGGACGGTGAGCAGCACCAGGTCGGCGCGGTTCAGGACCTCGGCGGGCGGCACCAGCGGCACGTCCGGGAGCATGGTCTCGGCGCGCCTGCGGGAGGCGTCGGAGACACCGGAGACGGCCACCGGGCGGTGCCCGGCGAGCTGGAGGGACGCGGCCAGGGCGGGGCCCACGCGGCCGGCGCCGACGACGCCGACGGTGAGCCGCGCGGGGCGGTCCTTGAGGTCTGGCTGGTGGACTGTACTCACGCGACGGCGGCCTTCCCGTTCCAGTCCGCTCTGGGTACCGGACGATGTACCGGACGATTTCTCGTCATGTTAACGCTATCGAGTGCGGGGGCGGCCGGTTGTCCACAGGCTGTGGGTTTCGCCACCCCGCCAGGGCGGCCTAGCGACGCGGAAAACCCGGTGTCGGGCGTGGCCGGGGCGCGGGATGATCGCCGCCATGAGCGATACGGCTGAGCAGGACCAGCGGCGGGCGCGGTACGAGCGCCGGGTGGCCGCCTGCAAACAGGCGCGGCGCGTGCTGCGGCGCGCCCCTTTCGAGGGCACGATCCGCGAACGCCTGGACTGGCTGACGCGGACGGCACCCGAGGTCTACGACCTCGACGAGCGGGCCGACATCTACGGGGACCGGATCGTGGGCGCCCTGGAGGGGCGGGTCGCCGCGCTGCTCGGCACGGAGGCCGCCGCGTTCTTCCCGACCGGCACGATGGCCCAGCAGGTGGCCCTGCGCTGCTGGGCCGCCCGCACCGGCGACCCCACGGTCGCCCTGCACGGCCTCGCCCACCCCGAAGTGCATGAACGGAACGCGTTCAGCCAGGTCAGCGGATTGCGCCCGGTACAGGTGACCAGCGAACCCCGGCTGCCCACGGCCGCCGAGATACGCACCTTGGAAGAGCCCTTCGGCACGCTGATGCTGGAACTGCCCCTCAGGGACGCCGGCTACGTCCTGCCCACCTGGGAGGAGCTGACCGAGGTCGTCGAGGCCGCGCGGGAGCGCGACGCGGTGGTGCACTTCGACGGCGCGCGCCTGTGGGAGTGCACGGAGCACCTCGGCCGCCCCCTGGAGGAGATCGCCGGCCTCGCCGACACCGTCTACGTGTCGTTCTACAAGTCCCTCGGCGGCTTCGGCGGTGCCGCGCTGGCCGGCCCGAAGACGCTGATCGAGGACGCGCGGGCCTGGCGGCACCGGTACGGCGGGATGGTCTTCCAGCAGTTCCCGACCGTGCTGTCCGCGCTCGCCGGACTCGAGACGGAGCTGCCCCGGCTGCCCGACTACGTGCGGCACGCGCGCGTGGTGGCCGCCGCGCTGCGCGAGGGGTTCGCCGAGGCGGGCGTCCCGTGGGCCCGCGTGCACCCCGGGGTGCCGCACACCCACGAGTTCCGGGTCTGGCTGCCGTACGACCCGGGCGTGGTGGCCGAGGCGGCCGTGCGGCAGGCGGAGGAGACCTCGGTCCTGCTGTTCGCGCGGGGCTGGGACCACGGCGGACCGGACCTGGCGTACACGGAGGTCACGGTCGGCGCGGAGGGCCTGGAGTGGACGGCGGACGACGTACGGGCGGCCGTCGCCGACTTCGTGACCCACCTGCCCCCGCTGTGATCACAGCGCACGGGGCCCGTCATCACAGAGCACGGGGGCCTGTGATCGCAAAGCAACAGGGGCCTGTGATCACAGCGCGCGCGGGCGCAACCACCGGCGCAGGACGTAGCGCACGCGCCCGCGCGCCGGTCGTTCGGCGATGACGGCGTTGAAACGCCGGTGGTCGCGCACTTCGCGCACCAGGTCGGCGTCGTGCCGGCCGGGCGCGGGCGGCTCGGGTTCGCCGAGCACGCGCGCACGGTAACTGTCGAGGAGGTACTGCTGGGTGATGCTCATGGCGGTTCGCCTTCTCGGGACGTGGCTGATCTGTGGCTGATCGGGCTCCGCGGCTGCCCCGGTGCATTCAGCCTGGTCGAGCCGGGTGCCGATGTCCCGTGGATTGACAGCTGCCGTCAATCCACGGCGCCGCTGTCAGTGGGCCGGGGCAGGATGGACGCATGAGCGTGACCATCGACATCACCGGACTGCCGCCCGAGCGGATCTCGGTCGTGCCCTCCCCGCTGGCGGAGCTGGGGATGGCTCTGCACGCGCTCAGCGAACCCGGCCACCACCCCGACCTGCAGGGCTGGGCGACCGCCGTCTCGTCCCGGCTGGACCCCCGGCTGGCCGACCGGCTGTGCGAGGCCGACTTCCTGTGGCGTACGACGTTCTCGGACGTCTTCGCCCCGTTCGCCGGCATCCCCGGCCGGCGCACGCCGCCCGGCGCCACCCTCGCCGAGGAGCTGGACCTGCTGGACAAGCTGACGGACGAACAGTTCGTCAACGCCGCACTGGAGTTCACCTGCCAACTGCGCTACGACCTCCAGGAACCCTCACTGCTGGACGACCCGGAGCTGCGCCGCCGCTCCCTGGAGCTGGCCGCCGCGCGCGGGGCCGTACAGGAGCAGTTCGCGCGCCGGCTGCTGGAAGACCCGCCGGTCGTCCGCGCGTGGTTCCGGCAGCTGATGCTCGACTGCGACGAGGCCTTCTTCGCCGACACCTGGGCCCGTATCCAGCCCCAGCTCGCCGCCGACGCCCGGCACAAGACCGAGCTGTTGCGCCGCAAGGGCCTCGGCGAAGCCCTCGCGTCCCTGTCCGAGGCCATCTCGCTGGACGAGGAGGCCGCACTCATCACGGTCGACAAGCTCTCGGTGGGCCGCACCGCCACGGGCGACGGCAGCCTGGTCCTGGTGCCGACCAGCCTCGGCTGGCCGCACGTCCTGGTGCTGCACCGGTTCGGCTGGCAGCCCTCGATCACCTACCCGGCGAGCGGCTCCCGCCCGCAGGCCCCGTCCGTCGAACAGCTCACGCGCCGCCTGGAGGCACTGGCCCACCCGGTGCGGATGCGGCTGTGCCGGCATCTCGCGCGGGCCCCGCACACCACGGGCGAGCTGGCCGACGCGCACGGCATGTCGGCCCCCGAGATATCCCGGCACCTCGCGGTGCTGAAGAAGGCGGGCCTGATCACCGACTGCCGCCGCGGGCGGTACGTCCAGCACCAGCTGAACCTGTCCGCGGTGGCCCGGCTGGGCAGCGACTTCATCGAGGGCGTCCTGCGCTGATTCCCGCCTCCCCGGGCGATCTCAGCCGTGCCCGCCCGCGCGCACCAGGCCGGTCTCGTACGCCAGCACCACCACCTGCACCCGGTCGCGCAGACCGAGCTTGGTCAGGATCCGGCCCACATGGGTCTTCACCGTCGCCTCGCTCAGCACCAGCCGGGCCGCGATCTCCCCGTTCGACAGGCCCTGCGCGACCAGCACCATCACCTCCCGCTCCCGGTCGGTGAGCCGCTCCAGCTCCTTGTGCTGCGGCTCCTTGCCGCTGGAGGGCAGCATCGGCGCGAAGCGGTCCAGCAGCCGCCGGGTGGTGGAGGGCGCCACGACGGCGTCACCGCTGTGCACGGAACGGATGGCGGTCAGCAGCTCACCGGGCGGCACGTCCTTGAGCATGAACCCGGAGGCGCCCGCCTTCAGCCCGGAGAAGGCGTACTCGTCCAGGTCGAACGTGGTCAGGATCAGTACCTTCGGCGCGCCCGGCTCCGCACAGATCCGCCGAGTGGTCTCCACCCCGTCCAGCTTCGGCATGCGGACATCCATCAGGACGACGTCGACCGAGGTCGTGCGCAGCACCTGCAGGGCCTCGACACCGTCGCCCGCCTCCGCGACGACCTCCATGTCCGGCTGGGCGGCCAGCACCATCCGGAACCCGGTGCGCAGCAGCACCTGGTCGTCGACGAGCATCACGCGGATCGTCATCGGGCCTCTTTCCTTCGGGGCGGGCGGGACGGGGCTTACGAGTATCGGCTCGCCGGTCTGCGGCTCACCTGCCGGCTACGGCTTACAGGTGTCAATCGGGGCGCGTGCGCGTGTCAGTGCGCCGGTTTGAGCGGGAGCAGGACGCTGATGCGGAATCCTCCGCCCGGGCGCGGGCCCGCGTCCAGCGTGCCGCCGACCATGCCGACCCGCTCGCGCATGCCGATCAGACCGTGCCCCTGGCCGTCGGCGCCGCCCTCCTCGTACAGCTCGTGCGGGGCTCCCTTGCCGTCGTCCTCGACCAGCAGGCCGAGCCCGTCGTCGAAGTAGACCAGCCGCACGCTCGCGCCCGCGTTGGGGCCGCCGTGCTTGCGCGTGTTGGTGAGCGCCTCCTGCACGATGCGGTACGCGGTCAGCTCCACGCCGCTGGGCAGCGGTCGCGGGGTGCCCTCGACCTTGAAGTCGACCGGCAGCCCGGAAGTGCGGCACTGCTCGATGAGGTCGTCGATCTGCTCGACATCGGGCTGCGGAACGTACTCCCCGCCCTCCTGGTGCTCCCCGGTGCGCAGTACGCCCAGCAGGCGGCGCATCTCGGCGAGGGCCTGCCGGCCGGTGGAGGAGATCGTCTCCAGGGCCTTCTTGGCCTGGTCGGGAGCGGCGTCGAGGACGTAGGCGGCACCATCGGCCTGCACCACCATCACCGACACGTTGTGCGCGACGACATCGTGCAGCTCGCGCGCGATACGGGCGCGCTCGGCCGCGACCGCGACCTTCGCCTGCGCCTCGCGCTCCTTCTCCAGACGTGCCGCGCGCTCTTCCAGCTGGGCGAAGTAGGCGCGCCGGGTCCGCATGGAGTCACCGAGCACCCAGGCGAGTGCGAAGGGCACCGTCTGGAAGACCGCGATGGCGACCTGTCCGACGAACCCGGAGTGCTCGGCCGGCCAGCGGAGCTGCGCGAGGGCCGCCGCGACGAGGCTGACGGAGAGCGCGAGCCGTGAGGCCCAGCGGGCGCCGATCGCCGCGACCGTGTACGTGATCACCAGCATCGCGAAGTCGGCGACCGTCGTCTCGACGTCCAGGACGAGCTGGGCCAGTCCGGTCGCGCACGCGACGAGCAGCATCGGCTCCGGGTAACGGCGGCGCAGCGCGACGACGACGCACAGGACGACGGACACGATCGCCGCTGTGGCGATCGTCCCGTGGTGCCCTGGCACCCCGTGCAGACTGACCACGCTCACGCCGGACAGCCCGAGCAGGACGACGGCCCAGAAGGTGTCGACCCAGGTCGGGTGGCGGCGGAGGAAGTCGTAGAGGCGCTGCACGTAACCCAGAGTAGGGAAACGAGATGCGTGCAGGGGTCAACCGGAGGACCGATCCACACGCGGTGCGCGTACTCCGCAAGGTGGAGGAAGTGATCATCTGTGCGCCTAGTCTGTTCCGGTGACGGATGGAACGGCGCGGGAAGCGGAACCTGCCCCCGGCGACGGGAACGGCGGCGAGCACGGCTGGCGCGCGGCGGCCGAGGCCGCGCTGTACGGGCCCGGCGGCTTCTACCGGCGTCCGGAAGGCCCGGCCGGTCACTTCCGTACGTCCGTGCACGCCTCCCCGCTGTTCGCACGGGCCGTGGCGGGGCTGCTGTGCCGGGTGGACGAGGCCCTGGGGCGGCCCGCGGTGCTGGACTTCGTCGACATGGGCGCGGGGCGGGGCGAACTGGTCACGGGGGTGCTCGCCGCCCTGCCGGCCGAGACGGCCGCACGCGCGCGCGGGTACGCCGTCGAACTGGCCGCCCGTCCGCCCGGCCTGGACGCCCGCATCACCTGGCTCGCCGCACCCCCGGCCGCCGTCACCGGGCTGCTCTTCGCCAACGAGTGGCTGGACAACGTGCCCGTGGACGTCGCCGAGGTCGATTCCTCCGGCGTGCCCCGGCTGGTCCTCGTCGCGGAGGACGGCACCGAACGGCTCGGGGAGCCCGTGACGGGCGCCGAGGCGGACTGGCTCGCCCAGTGGTGGCCACTGCCCGCCGAGGAGGGGCTGCGCGCGGAGATCGGGCTGCCCCGGGACCTGGCCTGGGCGTCGGTGGTGGACCGGGTGGTGCGCGGGCTCGCGGTGGCCGTGGACTACGCGCACACCATCGACACGCGCCCCCCGTTCGGTACGCTCACCGGCTTCCGGGAGGGGCGCGAGACGGCGCCTGTGCCGGACGGGTCGTGCGACATCACGGCGCACGTCGCGCTGGACGCGTGCGCGGCGGCACCCAGGCTGTACGCCCGGCACGGCGCGCCGTGCACGCCTCCCGACACGGCGCACACGCTCCCCGCGGGGGCGTATACGTCCCAGAACACCACGCGCGCATCTTTCGAGGCGCCGTCCGCTCTCCGCACGCCCCCGAACACAGCGCACGCGCCCCACCACACGGCGCGCTCGCTGTCTCCAGCGCGCCTGCTCACACAACGCGCTGCCCTCCACGCCCTGGACATCACCGGCGCACGCCCCCCGCTCGCACTGGCCTCCACCGACCCCTCCGCCTACGTCCGTGCCCTCGCGAGCGCCGGAGAGGCCGGTGAACTCACCGCGCCCGGCGGCCTCGGCGACTTCGGCTGGCTGGTCCAGTCGGTCTGCATCCCGAACCCGCTGGCACCCGGCCCCTAGCCGCTGGTCGCAGCGGGCTACTTGTCGATGTCGCCGACCACGAAGAACAGCGACCCGAGGATCGCCACCATGTCCGCCACCAGCGTCCCCGGCAGCAGCTCGGTCAGCGCCTGGATGTTGTTGTACGACGCCGAGCGCAGCTTCAGCCGGTACGGCGTCTTCTCGCCCTTGCTGACCAGGTAGTAGCCGTTGATGCCGAGCGGGTTCTCGGTCCACGCGTACGTGTGCCCCTCGGGCGCCTTCAGGACCTTCGGCAGCCGCTGGTTGATCGGTCCCGGCGGCAGCTCGACGAGCCGGTCCAGACAGGCGTCGGCGAGGTCGAGCGCGTTGTGGGTCTGCTCCAGGAGCACCTCGAAACGGGCGAGGCAGTCGCCCTCGCTCCGGGTGGCGACCTTCAGGGTGTCCTGGAGGTCCCCGTAGGCCAGGTACGGCTCGTCGCGGCGCAGGTCGAAGTCGACCCCCGAAGCGCGCGCGATGGGCCCGCTCACGCCGTAGGCGTGCACGGCCTCCGGCGCCAGCGCGCCCACACGGCGCGTGCGCCCCCGGAAGATCTCGTTGCCGAGCACCAGGTCGTCGAAGACGTCCATGCGGGAGCGCACGGCGGCGACGGCGGCACGCGCGCGTGCGGTCCAGCCGGCCGGCAGGTCCTCCTTGAGGCCGCCGACGCGGTTGAACATGTAGTGCATGCGCCCGCCGGAGACCTCCTCCATCACGTTCTGGAGCACCTCGCGCTCACGGAACGCGTAGAACACCGGGGTGATGCCACCCAGCTCCAGCGGGTAGGAGCCGAGGAACATCAGGTGGTTCAGCACCCGGTTCAGCTCGGCGAGCAGCGTGCGCGTCCACACCGCCCGCACGGGCACCTCCATGCCGAGCATCCGCTCCACCGCGAGGACCACACCCAGCTCGTTCGAGAACGCCGACAGCCAGTCGTGGCGATTGGCGAGCACGATGATCTGCCGGTAGTCGCGCGCCTCGAAGAGCTTCTCGGCGCCGCGGTGCATGTAGCCGATCACCGGCTCCGCGCGCACGATCCGCTCCCCGTCCAGCACGAGCCTGAGCCGCAGGACGCCGTGCGTGGACGGGTGCTGGGGTCCGATGTTGAGCACCATGTCGGTGCTCTCCGCGGCGCCGCCGATCCCGACCGTGGTCTCCGTCGTAGGAGTCATGGCCCCAGTTTCCCCTACGTACGCTGGCCCCATGGAAACGGGGAGCCCGCTCGAGGCGGGGATACCGGGGGACGAGCCGATGTGGCGGGCGTTGCCGCCGGGGCTGCTGCGGATGCGCCGACTGCTGCTCGTGGTGTGGACGGCGGTGCTCGCGCTGGCCGCCGGCCTGCTGCCGGGCCTGCTCGCGGGGCCGGCGTGGGGCGCCTTCGCGCTGCTGCCCGTGGCGTGCGCCGCGTGGTGCTGGCGGCTGCTGGGGCGCAACTGGCGCTCGTGGCGGTACGCCGAGCGCGCCGACGACCTGCTGATCAGCCGTGGCGTCCTGTGGCGCGAGGAGACGGTGGTGCCGTACGGGCGGATGCAGCTGGTGGAGGTCACCTCCGGTCCGGTGGAGCGGCGCTTCGGGCTGGCCACCGTGCAGCTGCACACGGCGGCCGCCGCGACCGACGCGACCATCCCCGGTCTGGACCCGGCCGAGGCGGAACGGCTGCGGGACCGGCTCACCGAGCTGGGCGAGGCTCGATCGGCGGGGCTGTGACGGCCCCGGGCCACGGCGACGGCACGGACGCCAAGGACGCCGCTCACGCCGATGCCGTCGATGCCGTCCTGGACGGCGGGCAAGGTGCCGAGGGGCGCGCGGCCGTGGTCGAGCGCCGGCTGCACCCGGTCACGCCCTTCCGGCGGGCGTGGGCGCCGGTCGCCGTACTCGTCGGCTGGGCCGCGCACGACCCGAACGGGGCGCAGGAGCAGCTGACGAAGCTCACCGACACCATGCTCCTGTTGGGGCTCGCGGTCCTGGTGCCCGTAGCCGGCCTGTACGGCTTTCTGTCCTGGTGGTTCACGCACTTCGCGGTCACCGAGTCCGAACTGCGCATCCGGACTGGCCTGTTGTTCCGGCGCACCGCGCACATCCGGCTGGAGCGCGTCCAGGCCGTCGACGTCTCCCGTCCGCTCCTCGCGCGCGTGGCGGGCGTCGCCAAGCTGCGCATCGACGTCGTCGGAGCCGACAAAAAGGACGAACTGGCCTTCCTGGGTGAGCAGGAGGCGCGTGCTCTGCGCGCGGAGCTGCTCGCGCGCGCGGCGGGTTTCGCACCCGAGACAGCGCGTGAAGTCGGCGAAGCACCGGCGCACGAGCTGCTTCGCGTGCCCCCGCGCGCGCTTATGCTCTCCCTGGTGCTGACGGGCGCCACCTGGGGCTCGCTGTGCGCCGCGCTCGTCGTGCCGACCGTGCTGTGGCTCACCACCCACAACGTGTGGACGGTCCTGGCGACCGCCCTGCCCCTGTTCGGCGCGGCCGGCGCGAGGAGCGCGGGACGGTTCGTCGCCGAGTTCGACTGGAAGGTGGGCGAGTCCCCGGACGGGCTGCGCATCGACCACGGGCTGCTCGACCGTACGCACGAGACGGTGCCGCCCGGCCGGGTGCAGACCGTGCGGATCGTGGAACCGCTGCTGTGGCGGCGGCTCGGCTGGGTGCGGGTGGAACTGGACGTGGCCGGGTCCGCCAACTCCGTACTGATACCGGTCGCGCCACGCGCGGTAGCCGAGTCGGTCATCGCGCGCGTACTGCCGGGTGTGACGGTGCCTCAGGCGCTGTCGCGGCCGCCGGGGCGGGCCCGGTGGTGCGTGCCGGTGTGGTGGCGCGGCCACCGTCTGGCGGTCACGGACACGGTGTTCGCCACCCGGCACGGTCTGCTGCGCCGCAGGCTCTCACTGGTCCCGCACGCCAAGGTGCAGAGCGTACGGCTGAGCCAGGGGCCCTGGCAGCGTCTCTGGCGGCTCGCCGACGTGCATGTGGACACCGGGGCCGGAAAGACCGTGACGGCCCGGCAGCGGGACGCCCGGGAGGCCGTGCGGCTCCTGTACGACCAGGCTGAGAGGTCCCGTACCGGACGCCGGGACGCCCGCCCGGACCGCTGGATGACGTGAGGCCCGGCTCCCCTCGGGGAAGCCGGGCCCGGCGCCGCGTACGTACGCGCGGTCTCAGGAAGCCGCGCTGCGCAGCCCCTGGATGTCGATCTGCTCGGTCTCGTCGTGCGCGGTCAGGTCGATGATCTGGCCGACGCCGTGCGACTGCGCGTCGGCGGGCTTGAAATCGGCCTCCGCCTCGGCCTTGTGCACGGCGAGGGCCTCCTGGCCGACGACGTCGGCGAGATCCTCGTTCTGCACGGAGTCCAGCGCGGCCTCGGGCGCGGGCTTCTGGGTACCGAAGAAGTCGAAACCGCCCTGGACCATCGGGCGCCGCGCGGGGGCGGCGGGTACGACGGCCACCGCCGTCGGCACCGTGAAGTGCCCGGCGGGAGGCTGCCCGACCGGCTTGGCGGGCTCCGCCGGTGCGGCCGGGGAGG
Organism: Streptomyces sp. MMG1121; assembly: GCF_001280015.1. Classification (GTDB taxonomy): domain Bacteria; phylum Actinomycetota; class Actinomycetes; order Streptomycetales; family Streptomycetaceae; genus Streptomyces. The sequence goes on along the minus strand of NZ_LGDV01000063.1, from coordinate 105,581 downwards.
CGGCCACACGCGCGTGTCCGTCGGCCACCGCGGTCCGCCCCCGCGCCTCGTCCTCCGGTGCGGCCGGCACGTCGGTCTCGCTCGGAGCGGCACCAGCGCCGTCCGTCACGCCTTCCGCGGCGGCCTCCACGGCCCCGTCTCCGGCGTCTTCTCCGGCGGATTCTCCTTTGGCGACGGAATCGACCTCGTCCGCGACGGCCGCAGGAGCAGCATCGGCCTCGTACGCGACGACGGCATCCGCATCGGAGTCGTCCGCGCCGGCCTCGCCCTCCAAGACCGGAACCTCAGGGGCCACCTCGACGCCGGGCGCCACAGTCGTGGGCTCGGACCCGAGCCCGGACGGAGACTCGCGCTCGGATTCGGGCTCGGGCTCGGGCTCGGATTCAGGCTCGACCGGAGCTTCCGCTTCCGGAGCCTTCCCCTCGAACCGGGCGAGGGCCGTCAGGGCGCGCAGGTACAGCCGGGCTCCCTCGGGCGAGAACACCGCGTGCCTCTGCGACTCGTCTCCGGCGTCCGCTTCCGTGGCCGCAGGCGCCGCTGCGTCGGCCGCGTCCGCTTCCCTCGCCTCGACCGCTGCCGGCTCCGGCTCGGCGCTGCGCGCGGGCGGCAGCGCGGGTGCGGACGAGGGCACGGCCGCCTCGATCTCCAGCAGCCGGCGGCCCTCCAGGGCGCTCGCGCGCTCGGTCTCCGCCGTGGCGTACCGGCGCAGCAGGGACGCGTGCTCGTTGCGCAGGCCGGCCAGCTCGGCGCGCTTGGCTCGCAGCCGCTGCTCCAGCTTCGCGCGCAGCTCGCGGGATTCCTCGAGATCGGTCTCCAGTTCGGCGACCCGTTCCTCGTTGCGCCATTCGTCGCTCACACGCGCGCGTGTGAGCTCGGCGACCTGCTTGCCCGCCTGCGCGTCCCAGCGGCGCATCACGACCGCGCCGGCGACAGCCGTCGCCGCGGCGGCCGCGGCCAGCGCGCGCAACACCGTGGCCTCGGAGAACATCCAGGGACCCAGCGCGCAGACGACGGACACGCCGGCGATCGCAGACGGAGGCAACAGCCGGTGCAGAGGCGGGGAATGGCGGTGGCGTCCACGTGGCATGGCCAGAAACTTACCGCGCGTAGGCGAATCGCGGACCCCCGCCCCGTAAAAACACGGCCACACGATGGGCTTCACAAGGCGTCAGGGCACAGGGTTCAGTGCGCGACCAGCCGTGCGCTGAGCCACTGGAGCATCCCCGGGATCTCCCGCTTCCAGGTGTTGAAGTTGTGCCCGCCGCTCGGAAGGATGATCGACGAAACCCTGGTCACGTTCGTGTCCTGCACGCTCTTGATGAACTTGAGCGTGTCCTTGTAGTTGTGCTCGCCGACCTTGCTGCTGGTGACGAGCAGCGACGTCTCGGGCGCGGGCAGGTTCTTGAGCGACCAGAACAGGTCGGCGCGATTCTGCAGGTTCTTGTTGCCGTGGAAGAGATCCCCGGTGGTGGGGTCGATCGGCGCCTTGTAGTACGGCGACAGGCCTGCGGCGGCCGCGTACGACCCGGGGTGGTGCATGGCGATCTTCAGCGCGCAGTAGCCGCCGGTCGAGTCGCCGGCGATGCCCCAGCTGGCGGGCGTCTTGTCCACCCGGTAGTGAGCCATCACCGCGTTGCGCAGATCCTTGGCGAAGAAGGTCTCGGCCTGCGGACCGCCGGGAACGTCCACGCATTCGGTGTCCCGCGGCGGCGCCACGGTCGGCCGCAGCATCACCAGGATCATCGGCTGCATCTTGCCGCTCTTGGCCAGCCGCTGCGCCGTACTCGGGTAGTTCAGCTTGTCCACCAGCGCCTGTGCCGTGCCGGGGTAGCCCGTGAGGACCACGGACACCGGGAACTTGCGGGCACGATTCTGCGGCTGGAAGTACTCGGGCGGCAGGTACACGAACGCCGGAGTGGCGAGGTGCGTCGTACGGCCGATGATGTCGACCTTCTGGACCTGCCCGGCCACCTGCGGCAGCCCGCTGCTCACACCGACGACCCGGGATGTGGAGACCACCTGGATCGGACTGTTACCGCCGCCCGCTATGTGGTCGACGACCAGACCCTGGCCGGTCTCCCTGCCGAACAGGTCGGCCCAGCTGGCGTAGAACCCGAAGGCCTGGTTGGCGGCGAGACCCACCGAGGCGAAGATCGCCAGCTGGGTGGCCAGCAGAAGACCGATCCGTCCGCTGACGGACCGCCAGCTCTGCCGTGCCAGGCGCGGCCACAGCCACACCGTACCGATGAACAGCACGATGGCGAACACGATCGCCAGCATCAGCACTTTGTTGCTCGTGAGACCCATGGGCTGCTTCCTGCCTGCACTTTCCGCCCGGCACTTGCCACGCCTCATTGCGAAGGCTTGCCCGGGGCTTTCCTTGCCCTTTGACCCGACTTTCCGGTGAGGAGTGAACCTCTCTCCCCCAGACACCGTCCTAGAGGGCGCAATGTCGCCGGATGCCCGATCGGGCCCGGGTTCAAGGTCTCTCGCAGAACTACGGGATGCGATGTCTGTCAGGATAGATGGGGAAATGTCGGGCGAGGTTCCGAGCCGATCCGGCCGGGCGCGGCGCATACTGCGCGGCCCGCGTCCCGAGGCCGTTCCCACCCTGGTCAGCAGGGCGGCCGCGCTCGTGGGCGTCCTGGACATTGCCGCGGGTGTGTTCCCGCGCTTCCGCCACAGCCGTATGCACGCGATCGCCGAGGTGCTGCCGGGCTCGTTCGGGCCCTTCGCCGCGGCGCTGTCGCTGAGCGCCGGTGTGCTCCTGCTGCTGCTCGCGCACGGGCTCAAACGGCGCAAGCGCCGGGCGTGGCGGGCGGCGGTCGCGCTGCTGCCGGCGGGTGCCGTGGCGCAGTTCGCGTACCGTCACTCGATCGTCGGCGTGCTGATCGTACTCGCGCTGCTCGTACCGCTGCTGCGACACAGGAACGAGTTCGCGGCGCTGCCGGACCCACGCAGCAGGTGGCGCGCGCTCGCCAACTTCGTGCTCATGAGCGCGGGTTCCCTCATTCTCGGTCTCGTCATCGTCAGCGTTCACCCGCACCGGACGATCGGCGACCCGAGCCTGGCCGACCGGCTGACGCACGTCGTCTACGGCCTGTTCGGCTTCGAGGGCCCGGTCGACTACCAGGGCAACACCTCCTGGACCGTCGCCTTCTCCCTCGGCGCGCTCGGCTGGATCACCGCGGCCACCACGGCCTACCTGGCCTTCCGTCCCGAACACCCGGCCGCGCGCCTCACCGAGGAGGACGAGGCCCAGCTGCGCGCCCTGCTGGTGAAGCACGGACGCCGTGACTCGCTCGGCCACTTCGCGCTGCGCCGGGACAAGGCGGTCGTCTTCTCCCCCAGTGGCAAGGCGGCGGTCACCTACCGCGTCGTCTCCGGTGTGATGCTCGCCAGTGGCGATCCCATCGGCGACGTCGAGGCCTGGCCCGGCGCGATCGAGCGCTTCATGGACGAGGCGAAGGCCCACTCGTGGACCCCGGCCGTCATGGGCTGCTCGGAGACGGGCGGCGAGGTGTGGACCCGCGAGACCGGCCTGGACGCCCTGGAGCTGGGTGACGAGGCGGTGGTGGACGTCGCGGATTTCTCGCTCGCCGGACGCGCGATGCGCAACGTGCGACAAATGGTCAAGCGCATCGAGCGAGCCGGCTACGAAACGCGGGTACGGCGCATCCGTGACCTCAGCGACGGCGAACTGGAACGCATCCGGCTGGCCGCCGACGACTGGCGCGGCACGGACACCGAGCGCGGCTTCTCCATGGCGCTCGGCCGTGTCGGCGACCCGGCCGACGGCGACTGCCTGATCGCCACCGCCCACAAGGCGGACGACGTGTCCGGCGAGTACGGCGACCTGAAGGCGGTCCTGCACTTCGTGCCCTGGGGCGAGGACGGCGTCTCGCTGGACCTGATGCGGCGTGACCGCAGCGCGGACCCTGGCATGAACGAGCTGCTGATCGTCGCCGCCCTCCAGGCCGCTCCGAAGCTCGGTATCACCCGGGTCTCGCTGAACTTCGCGATGTTCCGCTCCGCCCTCGCGCGCGGGGAGAAGATCGGCGCCGGTCCGGTGCTGCGCGCCTGGCGCGGGCTGCTCGTGTTCCTCTCGCGCTGGTTCCAGATCGAGTCGCTGTACAAGTTCAACGCCAAGTTCCAGCCGCGCTGGGAGCCCCGCTTCGTGGTCTACCGGAACTCCGCCGACCTGCCCCGCATCGGCTTCGCGGCCATGCAGGCGGAGGGCTTCGTCAACCTCGCCCTGCCGCTCCCGCGCTTCCTGCGCCGGCGCAAAGCCGCTGCCGAGCGCCCCTGCGCGCACGGGGTGGAGCGGGACGTCCGCGCGGCCTGATCGACACGGGACCGAGCGGCGTGACCGAGGACCGGCCCGGGCAGAAGCCCCACGGGTGCTTCTGCCCGGGCCACCGCGCGTTCACGGCCTGCTCCTGGGCCTACGCTGAACGTATGAACAACCTCAGCGGACGCGGCCTGGTGGCGGGCCTTCCGGCATGGGACCGGTGCGCGGTCATGGGCGTCGTCAATGTGACCCCCGACTCCTTCTCGGACGGCGGCCGCTGGTTCGACACGACAGTCGCCGTCAAACACGGCCTCGCCCTCGTCGCCGAAGGCGCGGACCTGGTCGACGTCGGCGGCGAGTCCACCCGCCCCGGCGCCACGCGCGTGGACGAGGCCGAGGAACTGCGGCGCGTCATCCCGGTCGTCCGCGGCCTCGCCTCCGAAGGCGTCGTCGTCTCCGTCGACACCATGCGCGCCTCCGTCGCCGAACAGTCCCTCGCGGCCGGTGCCGCCCTGGTCAACGACGTCAGCGGCGGCCTCGCCGATCCCGCGATGATCCCGGTGGTCGCCGCCGCGGGCGCCCCGTTCGTCGTGATGCACTGGCGCGGCTTCCTCGATGGCAGCAACGTCAAGGGCGTCTACGAGGACGTCGTCACCGAAGTCGTGGACGAACTCCACGCACGCGTGGAGGCCGTTCTGGCGGGCGGCATCGCCCCCGACCGCATCGTCGTCGACCCCGGCCTCGGCTTCTCCAAGGAGGCCGAGCACGACCTCGTCCTGCTCGCGCACCTCGACCGGCTGCGCGCCCTGGGTCACCCCCTGCTCGTGGCCGCCTCTCGCAAGCGGTTCCTCGGCCGGGTGCTGGCCGGTCCGGCGGGGGCGCCCCCGCCGGCCAGGGAGCGCGACGCCGCCACGGCCGCCGTCTCCGCACTCGCGGCGCACTCCGGCGCATGGGCGGTGCGCGTACACGAGGTACGCGCCACCGCGGACGCGGTACGGGTCGCACGGGCTGTGGAGGGGGCGCGTACGACGGGGTCGGCGCCGGGCGCGGAAGGTGAGCGCCGGGCGCGTGAGACAGGGCACACGCCTGGCGCTGAGTGTGGGCGCGCGGCGCATGACGCGGGATACGCGCCCGGCGCCGAAGGTGAGCGCGGGGCGCTTGGCACCGGACATGCGCTCGGCACTGACGGCGAGCACGGGGCGGAAGGAGACCGGTGAGCGCCCCCCACACCGACGTCGAGCACGTGGAGGCCGCCAACACCGCCTTCTACGAGGCCATGGAGCGCGGCGACTTCGAGGAGCTGTCCTTGCTCTGGCTCACCCCCGCCGACCTGGGCGTGGACGAGGAGTACCACGATCCGGCGGACTCCGGGGTGATCTCCTGTGTGCACCCCGGCTGGCCGGTGCTGACCGGCCGCGGCGAGGTTCTCAGGTCGTACGCCCTGATCATGGCCAACACCGACTACATCCAGTTCTTCCTCACCGACGTGCACGTCTCCGTCACCGGCGACACCGCGCTCGTGAACTGCACCGAGAACATTCTCAGCGGCGGCCCCGCCCCGGCGGACGGCGCGGAGCTGGGACCGCTGGTCGGCCAGCTCGTCGTCGCCACGAATGTGTTCCGGCGCACGCCCTCCGGCTGGAAGCTGTGGTCGCACCACGCCTCCCCGGTGATGGCGGAGACCGACGACGAGGAGGACGAGGAGCCCGGCACAAACGGCGTCAATCCGGACGACGGTCCCCTCGGCTGAGCGGACGGCGGTTCCCCAGGGACGAAGAAGTGGTTGGAATCACCTACCCCCGGGTATGAGCCGCTACCAGCCCATGGCGCGGCCTGGTTTCCCAGGGGAAACGCGAGATGAACCCTCGTGGTCCCTGTGCGGCCCCGCGGCCCCGCAGCCCGGTTGTGTCAGTGCCCGCAGGTAGATTCGTCAGAGGCCGGTGTGCCGCCCGCACGCGGTACGGACCGGTCCTTCCCGACGATTGCAGGAGTGATTCGCGTGGATCGTGTCGCGCTGCGCGGCCTCAAGGCCCGCGGGCATCACGGTGTGTTCCCCAAGGAGCGCGAGGAAGGCCAGACCTTCATCGTCGACCTCGTCCTCGGGCTGGACACCCGGCCGGCCGCGGCGGACGACGACCTGACGAAGACCGTGCACTACGGCATCGTCGCCGAGGAGGTCGTGGCCGTGGTCGAGGGCGAGCCGGTGAACCTCATCGAGACGCTCGCCGAGCGGATCGCGCAGACCTGCCTGAAGCACGAAGGGGTCCAGGAGGTCGAGGTCCTTGTCCACAAGCCGGACGCGCCGATCACCGTTCCCTTCGACGACGTGACCGTCACCATCACCCGGAGCCGAGTATGACCCGACCTTTCCTTCAGGGTCACAGCGACCCGACCGTCCAGCCGGTGCCCGCCTCGGTCGTCGAGCAGGTGGACGCCGCCGACACGACCCTGCAGAACCCGAAATGGGCCGTCATCTCCATCGGCGCCAATCTCGGCAACCGCCTGGAGACCCTCCAGGGCGCCGTCGACGCGCTGGAGGACACCCCGGGAGTGCGCGTCAAAGCGGTCTCCCCGGTGTACGAGACCGAGCCGTGGGGCGTCGAGCCCGGCAGCCAGCCGTCGTACTTCAACGCGGTCGTGGTCCTGAAGACCACCCTGCCCCCCGACTCCCTGCTGGAGCGGGCGCACGCCGTCGAGGAGGCCTTCAAGCGGGTCCGCGACGAGCACTGGGGTCCGCGCACGCTGGACGTCGACATCGTCGCCTACGCCGACGTCACCTCCGACGACCCGCGGCTCACCCTGCCCCACCCGCGCGCCCACGAGCGCGCCTTCGTGCTCGCGCCCTGGTACGACGTGGACCCGGAAGCCCTGCTGCCCGGCCGCGGCACGGTGGCCGAGCTGCTGTCGAAGATCACCCGTGAGGGCGTGGCACCCCGCGTGGACCTGGAACTCCGACTGCCCGAGTAGTCGTTAAGGTCAAGACGACCACAGTCCGGGACCGGTCCGGGGGAGCTGAAGGGGCACCGTGAGAGAGCTGCGCATCAGGTTGCTGGTCGGCGTGTTCGTCGTGGCCGGAGTCCTGTCCTGGGCGGGCGCCCGCCTCTGGAACTCGATCGGGACCCTGCCCAGCGTCCCTCTGGCCGCACCCATCGTGCTCGCCCTGATCGCCGTGGTCCTGCTCTCGACGGCGCTCTCGCTGCGCGCCCGGCTGAAGGCCCAGCGCGAGCGCCGCCCCGGAGCCAAGGGCGTCGACCCGCTGATGGCCGCCCGCGCGGTCGTCTTCGGCCAGGCCAGCGCCCTGGTCGCCGCTCTCGTCGCCGGTATGTACGGCGGCACGGGCGTCTTCCTGCTGGAGATCCTGGACATCCCCGCCCGCCGCGACCAGGCCATCTACGCCGGCTTCTCGGTCCTCGCGGGCATCGCGGTGATAGCGGCGGCCCTGTTCCTGGAGCGCGTGTGCAAGCTCCCGGAGGACGACGACCAGAACCACCCGGGGGCGGAACCGGCGGCGTGATCGCCGGTCTCCCGAAACCCCCGGTGAGCCGGGCTCAGCGCGCCATGATCAGGCTCATGGCCTCGTTGCGCGTCGCCGCGTCCCGCAGCTGACCGCGCACGGCGGACGTTATGGTCTTCGCGCCCGGCTTGCGGATGCCCCGCATGGACATGCACATGTGCTCGCACTCGACGACCACGATGACGCCACGCGGCTCCAGGATCTCCATCAGGGAGTCCGCGATCTGCGTGGTGAGCCGTTCCTGCACCTGCGGCCGGCGGGCGTAGACGTCCACCAGGCGGGCCAGCTTGGACAGGCCGGTGATCTTGCCGGTGACGGCCGGGATGTAGCCGACATGGGCGACGCCCCGGAACGGCACCAGATGGTGCTCACAGGTGCTGTACACCTCGATGTCCTTCACGAGCACCATCTCGTCGTGCCCGAGGTCGAACGTCGTCGTCAGGACGTCCTGCGGCTGCTGCCACAGACCCGCGAAGATCTCCTTGTACGCCCGCGCCACCCGTGTCGGCGTCTCGCGCAGGCCCTCGCGGTCCGGGTCCTCACCGACCGCGATCAGCAGTTCCCGTACGGCGTTCTCGGCGCGCTTCTCGTCGAACTCGCCGATGGAGCCCTCGCCGTCCAGCGTCACGGGGTCGGTCATGTGTTTCCTCGTTCCTGTGCCATACGCGTGGCGACGACCACACGCGTTCCTGCGGACATACGAACGCCGCGCCCCCCAGGCTAAAACCTGGCGGACGCGGCGTTCATTCCGGTCTTGCCGGCCGGGACGCGGTCAGCTCTCGGGGCGGTCCTCCGGGGTCTGCTCCGTCACCGGGGCGGACTCCGACGCCGTGGACTTGACCGTGCTGATCGAGGCCGTCGAGCCGTTCGCACCGTTGGTCAGTGCCAGCTCCTTCGGGGAGAGCACCGGCGGCCGGGTGGAGGGCGTACGACGGGAGGAGCCGGTCCACGCGGGCCGCGGCGGGCGCTTGTGGATCGGGGCGAAGATCTCGGCGATCTCCTCCTTGCCCAGGGTCTCCTTCTCCAGCAGGTGGAGAACGAGCTGGTCGAGCACGTCGCGGTTCTCGACCAGGATCTCCCAGGCCTCGTTGTGCGCGGTCTCGATGAGCTTCTTGACCTCTTCGTCCACAAGCGCGGCGACCTCTTCCGAGTAGTCGCGCTGGTGAGCCATCTCACGGCCGAGGAACGGCTCGCTGTTGTCGCCGCCGAACTTGATCGCGCCGAGCCGCTCGGTCATGCCGTACTGCGTGACCATCGCGCGGGCCAGGTTGGTGGCCTTCTCGATGTCGTTCGCGGCGCCGGTGGTCGGGTCGTGGAAGACCAGTTCCTCGGCCGCGCGGCCGCCCAGCATGTAGGCCAGCTGGTCGAGCATCTCGTTGCGCGTGGTCGAGTACTTGTCCTCGTCCGGAAGCACCATCGTGTAGCCGAGGGCGCGGCCGCGGGACAGGATCGTGATCTTGTGGACCGGGTCGGAGTTCGGCGAGGCCGCCGCGACCAGGGCGTGACCGCCCTCGTGGTACGCGGTGATCTTCTTCTCCTTGTCCGACATGATCCGGGTCCGCTTCTGCGGGCCCGCGACCACGCGGTCGATCGCCTCGTCCAGCGCCTTGTTGTCGACCAGCTTCTGGTCGCCACGGGCGGTGAGCAGCGCGGCCTCGTTCAGCACGTTCGCGAGGTCGGCACCGGTCATGCCCGGGGTGCGGCGGGCGACGGCGGCCAGGTCGACGTCGGGCGCGACCGGCTTGCCCTTCTGGTGGACCTTGAGGATCTCCAGGCGACCCTGCAGGTCCGGCGGGTCGACCGCGATCTGGCGGTCGAAGCGGCCCGGACGCAGCAGCGCCGGGTCGAGGATGTCGGGCCGGTTCGTGGCGGCGATCAGGATGACGCCGCCCTTCACGTCGAAGCCGTCCATCTCGACGAGCAGCTGGTTCAGGGTCTGCTCGCGCTCGTCGTGACCACCGCCGAGGCCGGCGCCGCGGTGACGGCCGACCGCGTCGATCTCGTCGACGAAGACGATCGCCGGGGCGTTCGCCTTGGCCTGCTCGAACAGGTCACGGACCCGGGAGGCACCGACACCGACGAACATCTCGACGAAGTCGGAACCGGAGATCGAGTAGAACGGCACGCCCGCCTCACCGGCGACCGCGCGCGCGAGGAGCGTCTTGCCCGTACCCGGGCGGCCGTAGAGCAGCACGCCCTTGGGGATCTTGGCGCCGACGGCCTGGAACTTGGCCGGCTCCTGCAGGAACTCCTTGATCTCGTGGAGTTCCTCGACGGCCTCGTCGCAGCCCGCGACGTCCGAGAACGTCGTCTTCGGGGTGTCCTTGGTGATGAGCTTGGCCTTGGACTTCCCGAAGTTCATGACTCGGGAGCCGCCGCCCTGCATCTGGTTCATCAGGAACAGGAAGACGACCACGATCAGGACGAAGGGCAGCAGCGAGAGCAGGACGCCGACGAACGGGTTCTGCTTGGACGGCGACACCGTGTAGCCGTCCGGGATCTGCTTGTCCTGGTACTTGGTCTGCAGGTTGCCGGCGAGCTGAGAACCCTGGTCGCCGATGTAGCTCGCCTGGATCTTCGAGCTGCCGTCGACCTTCTGGCCGTCCTTGAGGGTGACCTTGATGGTCTGCTCGTCGCCTGTGGTCAGTTTGGCCGACTGGACCTTGTTGTCATTGATCGCCGCGACGACCTGGCCGGTGTCCACCGTCTTGTAGCCGCCGGACGAGCCGACGACCTGCATCAACACGACCACGGCAAGGACGGCCAGCACGATCCACATGACCGGCCCACGGAAGTATCGCTTCACGTCCATCCATACGGAGCGGTGTCGCCCCGTCCCTCCTGCCATAGTGAGTTTGATAAGACAGTTCTTCTGACGGTACCCCAGCATTGTTGCCCGAAGTCGCACGGAGCGGCGTCGACGGCCGGCAATCCCGTCTCTGCTTGCTCCAACGGCGCGAAGCCCGCCGGGGTTCCCGATCGTCTTACAAGGGCTCGCCCTGTTGGCTCAGCCGCCGTAGACGTGGGGCGCGAGCGTACCGACGAACGGCAGGTTGCGGTACTTCTCGGCGTAGTCGAGGCCGTAGCCGACGACGAACTCGTTCGGGATGTCGAAGCCGATCCACTCGACGTCGATCGCGACCTTCGCGGCGTCCGGCTTGCGCAGCAGCGTGCACACCTTCAGCGAGGCGGGCTCACGGGAGCCGAGGTTGTTGATCAGCCACGACAGGGTCAGGCCCGAGTCGATGATGTCCTCGACGATCAGGACGTGCCGGCCCTTGATGTCGGTGTCGAGGTCCTTGAGGATCCGCACGACACCGGAGGACTGGGTGCCCGCGCCGTAGGAGGACACGGCCATCCAGTCCATGGTGACGGGGGTGGACAGCGCCCGCGCGAGGTCCGCCATGACCATCACCGCGCCCTTGAGGACGCCGACGATGAGCAGGTCCTTGCCCGCGTACTCCGCGTCGATCTTCGCGGCCAGCTCGGCCAGCTTCGCGTCGATCTCTTCCTTGGTGATGAGCACCCGCTGGAGGTCGGCACCCATGTCTTTCGCGTCCACCCGCATCACTTTCGGTCGTCCCGCACTTACGGCCGCATGTACGGCCTCCGGCCGCCCGGCCCGCCGGAGGGTCGCTCCGGGAGAGGTCGGGATTCAGCCTTGCCGAATCACCAGTCTGCCACCCTGCCGCTGGGCGACGACTTTGCCCGGGAGATTGATGGCTCCCTGGCCGCGCCAGCCGGTGATCAGGCGGTCGACTTCCTCGATGTGGCGGGCGAACAGCGCACCGGCCGGAGCGCCGGCCTCGATGGCGGCACGGCGCAGGATGCGGCGGCGGACGGCCGGCGGGAGGGCGTACAGCTTGGCGCACTCCAGCAGGCCGGTCGCGTCCCGTACGGCGGTCTCGGCCTGGCGGGCCCAGGTGTCGAGGGCGTCGGCGTCGTCGCGGGAGAGCTGGGCGGTGCGGGCGAGCGCCTCCACGACGCCTTTGCCGAGGGCCTTCTCCAGGGCGGGCAGACCCTCGTGCCGCAGCCGGGAGCGGGTGTAGGCGGGGTCGGCGTTGTGCGGGTCGTCCCAGACGGGCAGGGACTGGACCAGGCATGCCTTGCGAGCCGTCTGCCGGTCGAGCTGCAGGAAGGGGCGCCGGTAACGGCCGTCGGCCCCCGAGACCGCGGCCATGCCGGACAGGGAGCGGATGCCGGAGCCGCGGGCGAGGCCGAGCAGGACCGTCTCGGCCTGGTCGTCGCGTGTGTGGCCGAGCAGGATGGCGGCGGCTCCGTGGCGTTCGGACACGGCGTCCAGGGCGGCGTAGCGGGCGTCGCGGGCGGCGGCTTCCGGTCCGCCGTCGCGGCCGACGGTCACGGCGACCGACTCGACCGGGTCGAGGCCGAGGCCGCGCAGGCGCAGGACGACTTCGTCGGCGCGGAGGCCGGAGCCGGGCTGGAGGCCGTGGTCGACGGTGACGCCTCCGGCGCGGACGCCGAGTCGGGGCGCTTCGAAGGCGAGGGCGGAGGCGAGGGCCATGGAGTCGGCGCCGCCGGAGCACGCGACGAGGACGAGCGGGGAGGGGGACCGCTCGGCCGTCCGGTACGGGTGCTCGCCGGTGGCCTGACGGCCCGGCTTGCCCGAGGTGTGGTCGTTGAGGATGTCGTGAAGGACGCGGCGGACCGCCAGGCGTATCGCCGCGACCGCAGGATGGGGACCCATGTCCGGTTCCCTTCATGAAGTTGTCGGGGGGTGATCCCGAGACCGGTCACTCAGAGTGGGTAGATGGTGACAGAACCGGGAGGTTCCCCGAGCATCGCACGCCTACGCAAGCCCCACGGTCCCTCGGACGGGTGATTGGAGGGGCGTTCGACTGCCGTAGGCCGGATTCGTTTCACGACGCGTCCGTGACGTTCACGACTCGGTCCTGCGGTGCACCCGTGCGACCCAGTCCGCCGGTTTGGCGATCTCGGCCTTGGTGGGAAGGGTGTTGGGCGAGGTCCACACCCGGTTGAAACCGTCGATGCCGACCTCGCCGACGACGGCCCGTACGAAGCGCTCGCCGTCCCGGTACTGCCTCAGTTTGGCATCCAGACCCAGCAGCTTGCGCAGGGCGATGTCGAGCCGGGAGGCGCCCTTGGCGCGGCGCTGCTGGAACTTCTCGCGGATCTCGGCGACGGAGGGCACGACGCTGGGTCCGACACCGTCCATGACGTAGTCGGCGTGGCCCTCCAGCAGGGACATCACGGCCGTGAGGCGGCCGAGGATCTCGCGCTGCGCGGGGGTCTGCACCAGCTCCACGAAGGAGCGGCCGCCGTCGTCCTCCTCCCCCTCGGGGCGGCCCCCGGCGAGGGACTGGGCGGCCTCCCGGATGCGCTCCAGGAAGGTCATCGGGTCGACGTCGGTCTCCGCCAAGAACGACTGGATTTCGCCCTCCAGATGGTCACGCAGCCACGGCACGGCCGTGAACTGCGTGCGGTGGGTCTCCTCGTGCAGGCACACCCACAGGCGGAAGTCGTGCGGCTCCACGTCGAGTTCGCGCTCTACGTGGACGATGTTGGGTGCGACGAGGAGCAGCCGGCCGCCGCCGTCGGCGCCGGCCGGGAGGTCGCGGGTGGCCGGGGCGAAGGTCTCGTACTGGCCGAGGACGCGGGAGGACAGGAACGACAGCAGCATGCCGAGTTCGACGCCGGTGACCTTGCCGCCGACGGCGCCGAGGACGGCGCTGCCGGGGCTGCCCGCGCGCCGTTCCTGCATCTTCTCCAGCAGCGGTTTGAGGATCTCGCGGAAGCCGGCGACGTTGGCGCGCACCCAGCCGGGGCGGTCGACGACGAGGACGGGCGTGTCGTGGCTCTCCTCGGTGGCCATACGAGTGAAGCCCCGGACGTGTTCCTCCGAGGCTTTCGCGTGCCGCCGCAGCTCCGCGACGATGGCGCGCGCCTCGTCGCGGCTGACGTCGGGGCCCGGTCGCACGAGCCGTGTCGCGGTCGCCACCGCGAGGTTCCAGTCGACCATCCCGGGAGATGTGGTGCCACCGAAGCCAGTCATGCGTCAACCGTACGTGAGCGGTGCGGGTTGGGGGCAGAGTGTGACGGCCCGGCCGCGACGGGTGCGGCAGGCGCTAGCCGCAGCCGCAACCCGCCAGCGCCGTGGCCGTCCTGTCCAGGGCCGACTGGGCCTCCTCCGGATTGGTCGTCCCGGAGGCCATGAAGGCGAAGGCCAGCAGGTGCCCGTCGGTGTCGACGACCGTGCCGGCCAGGGTGTTGACGCCGGTCAGGGTGCCTGTCTTGGCGCGGACGACACCGGCCGCGCCGTCGGCGTAGCGGTCGGCAAGGGTGCCGGTGAAGCCGGCCACGGGCAGGCCGGTGAGGACGGGGCGCAGACCGGGGCGGTCCGGGTCGCCGGCCGTGACCAGGAGTCCGGTGAGCAGGTCGGGCGTCAGCCGGTCGTCGCGGTCGAGGCCGCTGCCGTCGTGGAAGGAGGTGCCGGCCATCGGCAGGCCCAGCTTGGTCAGCCGCGCGGAGATCGCCTGGGCGCCGCCGGCGAAGCTGCCCGGCTGACCGCTCGTGAGCGCCGTGTGGCGGGCCAGGGCCTCGGCGATGTCGTTGTCGCTGTTGGTCAGCATGCGCTCGACCACGTCGGACAGCGGCGGCGAGGAGACCGAGGCGAGGGTCTCCGCGCGCGTGGAGGCCTTCGAGGGGCCGGGGGATGTCGTCGTGACGCCGGCGTCCTCGAGGAAGCCCGCGAACTTGGCCGCCGCGTCCTGGGCCGGATCGCTCACGCGGGGCGCCGGGCCGCTGGTGGAGTCGTCGGTGCGGCCCTCGTCGACGGCCAGGGCGGTGACCGGGGCGAGGTTGTCGTTGACGCCGATGGGGTGCAGGGCGGGGCCGGCGAAGAGGGTCGTGTCGTAGGAGAGCGTGACCTTGCGGACGCCGCGTTTCTTCAGGGCCTGCGCGGCGTCGGCCGCGAGTCGGCGCAGGCCGGCCCAGCCGTCGGTGTTCTTGTGGGCGGTGAGGGTGGGGTCGCCGCCGCCGACGAGGACGAGTTCGCCGGTGTCGGGTTCGAAGGCGGCGCGGGTGGTGAAGCGGTGGTCCGGGCCGAGGGCGGACAGGGCGGCGACCGCCGTGGCGATCTTGGTGGTGGAGGCGGGGGTGAGGGCCTTGCCGTCGTCCGTGCCGTACAGCCGCTTGCCGGTGGTCACGTCGACGACGGCCGCGGCGTGGCTGCCGCCGAGCGCGGGGACGTCCAGGAGAGGCCCCAGGACGTCCGAGAGCGGCTTTCCGCCCGGGGCGGCCTTCTTGGTGTCCACGGCGCCCGACGTGCCGCCCAGACCCGTCAGGACGGGCGCGGCGCTCGGCGCGGGGTGCGGGGCGCCCGCCGCCGTACCGGAGTGGCCGTGATCTGCGCCACCTGACCGCTCCAGAGCGATCGCCCGGTCCCGCTCGGCCGTACGCTGACCGTTGGCGTCCCAGGGGCCGGCCACGGTCACCACGCCGACGGCGAGCGCGAGGCCGGCGGTGGCGGCGCCGGCGGTGTACTGCCAGGTCCCGACGGCTCGCGGACGGGGGAGGTGCGGGGACCGGGACGCAAGGGCCCGTGTCAACCGCGCGACCCGCGGTCTTACGGCCGTAGCGGCCCGCGCCAGACGCGGTCGTACGGCGCTCGCGATCCGCTCCACCTGCGGTCTCGCGGCCCGCCAAGGCCTCAGCTCTGGCACGACCACCAGCCCCTTTCGCGATCACACACCTGCGTGAGGGACACTTAACCACCAGAACTATGTGCTGATCATGGAGGAGCCACCGGTGGAGTTCGACGTCACGATCGAGATCCCGAAGGGTTCGCGCAACAAGTACGAGGTGGATCACGAGTCCGGTCGGATCCGCCTGGACCGTCGTCTCTTCACCTCGACCGCCTACCCGACCGACTACGGATTCGTCGAGAACACCCTCGGCGAGGACGGCGACCCGCTGGACGCGCTGGTCATCCTGGACGAGCCGACCTTCCCGGGCTGCCTCATCAAGTGCCGGGCGATCGGCATGTTCCGCATGACGGACGAGGCGGGCGGCGACGACAAGCTGCTGTGCGTTCCGGCCACGGACCCGCGCGTGGAGCACCTGCGCGACATCCACCACGTGTCGGAGTTCGACCGCCTGGAGATCCAGCACTTCTTCGAGGTGTACAAGGACCTGGAGCCCGGCAAGTCCGTCGAGGGCGCCAACTGGGTCGGCCGCACGGACGCCGAGGCGGAGATCGAGCGGTCGTACAAGCGCTTCGAGGAGCAGGGCGGCCACTGAGCCCTGCCCCGCTGAAACGGGTCGCACGCACACGCGTGCGACCCGTTTGTGTGTCCGCTGCGTGGTCATGCGCATACTGAGGCTGACGGAAGGTGTCGTTCAGGGAGCGGTGCGAGGTGACGGAGGCGGAGGACCGCAAGCCCCGGTCGGACGAGGCGCGGTACGACCCGGAGATCACGTCCGAGTTCGCGGTTCCCGCGGGCATCGAGGTCCCCGAGAGCATCGGTGAGCCGGAGACGACCTCCGAGTTCTCGGTGCCGAAGGGGCTGGAGACGCTGCAGCCGCCGGGCGCCGAGCCGGAGGGGTCGGCGTTCAGTACCCCGCGCACCTACAGCGCGCAGAACGCCCCGGCCGCCTTCACGCCGGCCACCGGGGTGCCGCTGGTCAGCCTCGTCAAGGACGCGCCGTGGCAGGACCGGATGCGCACGATGCTGCGCATGCCGGTGGCCGAGCGGCCGGCGCCGGAGCCCGTGCAGCGGGTCGAGGAAGAGGGCCCGGCGGTGCCGCGCGTGCTCGACCTGACCCTGCGTATCGGGGAGCTGCTGCTGGCGGGCGGCGAGGGCGCGGAGGACGTGGAGGCCGCGATGTTCGCGGTCTGCCGCTCCTACGGCCTGGACCGCTGCGAGCCGAACGTCACCTTCACGCTGCTGTCGATCTCCCACCAGCCGTCGCTCGTGGAGGACCCGGTGACGGCGTCGCGGACGGTACGACGGCGGGGCACCGACTACACGCGGCTCGCGGCCGTGTTCCGGCTGGTGGACGACCTGACCGACCCGGAGACGCACGTCTCCCTGGAGGAGGCCTACCGACGGCTGGCGGAGATCCGCCGCAACCGGCACCCCTACCCCGGCTGGGCGCTGACCGTGGCCGGCGGGCTGCTGGCGGGTGCGGCCTCCGTGCTGGTCGGCGGTGATCTGATCGTGTTCTTCGCGGCGGCCGTCGGCGCGATGCTCGGCGACCGGCTGGCCTGGCTGTGCGCGGGCCGCGGGCTGCCGGAGTTCTACCAGTTCACGGTCGCCGCGATGCCGCCCGCCGCGATCGGGGTGGCGTTCGCGCTGGCGCACGTCGACGTGAAGGCGTCCGCCGTGGTCACCGGTGGGCTGTTCGCGCTGCTGCCCGGGCGGGCGCTGGTGGCGGGCGTGCAGGACGGCCTGACGGGCTTCTACATCACCGCCTCGGCCCGCCTGCTGGAGGTCATGTACTTCTTCGTCGGCATCGTCACCGGCGTGCTGCTCGTCCTGTACTTCGGCGTGAAGGTCGGCGGCAAGCTGAACCCGGACGTGGCGCTCGTCATCAACGAACGGCCGCTGATCCAGATCGGCGCGTCCATGGTGCTGTCCCTGACCTTCGCCGTACTGCTCCAGCAGGAACGTTCGACCGTGCTCTGGGTGACCCTCAACGGGGGCGTCGCGTGGTCGGTGTACGGCGCGATGCACTACGTCGGGGGCATTTCGCCGGTCGCGTCCACGGCCGTGGCGGCGGGGCTGGTGGGTCTGTTCGGGCAGCTGCTGTCGCGCTACCGGTTCGCGTCGGCGCTGCCGTACACGACGGCGGCGATCGGGCCGCTGCTGCCCGGTTCGGCGACGTACCTCGGGCTGCTGTCGATAGCGCAGAACGAGGTGGACAAGGGGCTGGTGTCCCTGGCCAAGGCCGCGTCGCTGGCCATGGCCATCGCCATCGGGGTCAATCTGGGATCGGAGATCTCGCGGCTGTTCCTGCGGGTCGGCTCCGCCGGGAAGCGCCGGGCCGCCAAGCGGACTCGCGGTTTTTAGGCGCGCCTGAGAACGCGGGGCGCCCCGTGCGTACGCGAGTGGCTGCTACCGGCGGTGGTCATAGGGGTACTGGCCCTGCTCGTGCTGCTGCTGCTCGTACTGCTGCTGCGAGTACTGCTCCTGGGGGTACTGCTGCTGCGAGTACTGCTGCTGGGGGTACTGCTGCTGCGGATGCTGCTGCTGCGGATGCTGCTGCTGCTCGTCGTAGTACTGCTGGTTCCAGTCCTGCTGCTGGTACGACTGCTGCTGGGCCTGGGGCTGGTAGCCGTAGGGCTGCTCCGGCTCGATGCGGCGGAGCTGGGTCGTCGCGTCGTCCATCACCGGCTGGTGCTGGTACACCGGCTGCTGCGAGGGGACGGGCCGCGGCTCGGGCTGGGCGGCCGGGGTCTTCTTGGCCTTGCTCCGCGCCCGCAGGAACTCGATCGCGATCGGGATCACCGAGATCAGGACGATCAGGATCAGGATCGCCTCGATGTTGTTCTTGACGAAGGCGATGTTGCCGAGCCAGGAGCCGAGCAGGGTGACGCCCGCGCCCCACAGGACGCCGCCGATGACGTTGAAGATCAGGAACGAGCGGTACTTCATGCCGCTGACGCCGGCGACGATCGGCGTGAACGTGCGCACCACGGGCACGAAGCGGGCCAGGACCAGGGACTTCGGGCCGTACTTCTCGAAGAACTCGTGGGCCTTGGTGACGTTCTCCTGCTTGAACAGGCGGGAGTCCGGGCGGTTGAAGAGCGAGGGGCCGACCTTCTTGCCGAACATGTAGCCCGCCTGGTCGCCGAGTATCGCGGCGAGGCAGATCAGGGCGATGGCGCCCCACAGGGGGAAGTCCAGCTGGTGGGACGTGATCAGCAGGCCGCACGTGAACAGCAGCGAGTCACCCGGCAGGAAGAAGCCGATGAGCAGACCGGACTCGGCGAAGACGACGAGCAGCAGGCCCCAGATGCCGAAATGGTCGAGCAGGTTGTTGGGATCGAGCCAGCTCGGGCCGAGGGCGAGAGTCATCACGGGTCCGGGCTCCTGAAGGGGTGAGGGCGGTTGCGGCGGCTGACGGCAGACTTCCCTGTGGTGCCGCCCAAAGCTATCAACGTGATGTGACCGCCCCAGGTTCCACCGGTGCCTCCAGGATGCACTGTGGGACGACTGAGAGAAAGCTGTGACTCATGGGACTCGATGACTACGGCGGCGGCCAGGGGCCCCAGCCGGACGTGCTGGTCGTGACGACGAACGACGTGCCCGGATACCGGGTGGAGCAGGTGATCGGCGAGGTCTTCGGGCTCACCGTGCGCTCGCGGCACATCGGCAGTCAGATCGGCGCCGGGCTGAAGTCGATGATCGGCGGTGAGCTGAAGGGGCTCACCAAGACGCTCGTGCAGACCCGCAACCAGGCCATGGAGCGGCTGGTGGAGCAGGCACGCGCGCGTGGTGCCAACGCGGTGCTGATGTTCCGGTTCGACGTGACGGAGGCCGCGGACGTGGGCACCGAGGTGTGCGCGTACGGCACCGCCGTGGTCCTGGCCCGGGAGTGAGCGCCGCTCCTGGCCCGGGAGCGGCGCTCCCGGGCCAGGAGGTCAGGCCGTGTGCCGGGCGGCGTTCGAGGTGATCGCGTCCTTGAGGTGCTCGGCGAGACCCGGGTGCATGGCGTCGTAGAACGCCTTGAAGCGCTCGTCGGAGACGTACATGCCGCCGAGGCACTGGTGCATCTCGTACGGGCAGTCGTAGAACCACCTGCCGATGTGCTGCCGGTGCTCCTCGGCCAGGTCCATGGCCGCCTCGCCGGCCGGCGGGTCGCCGGCGGCCACCAGGGCGGCGTAACGCGCGCTCCAGTCGTCGGCTTCGGCCTGCAGCCGCTTCCAGTCGTCCTTGGTGTAGGTGGCGGCGCGGCGCTGCGACTCGGCGTACGCCTCCGTGCCGCCCCAGCGCCGCTCGACCTCCTCGGCGTACTGCTCGGGGTCCTTGTCCCCGAAGACCTCGAACCGCTCCTCGGGAGTGAGGTTGATGCCCATCTTGCGTGCCTCCATGGCGTGCTCCACGGCCGCGGCCATCTTCTGCAGCTTCTCGATCCGGGCGGTCAGCAGTTCGTGCTGGCGGCGCAGGTGTGTGCGCGGGTCCACCGCCGGGTCGTCGAGCAGGGCCGCGACCTCGTCGAGCGGGAAGCCGAGCTCTCGGTAGAACAGGATCTGCTGGAGCCGGTCTAGGTCGGCGTCGGTGTAGCGCCGGTGGCCGGCGTGCGTGCGCTCGCCGGGCACGAGCAGGCCGATCTCGTCGTAGTGGTGCAGGGTGCGCACCGTGACCCCGGCGAACCCCGCGACCTGTCCCACGGAGTAGCTCACTTTTCCGCTCCTTGTCGTCGGTACGCCCGCCACGCTGAGGCCTCACGCCACGTGAGGTGCAAGCCGGTTTCCCCTCCGGGGCGTTTCGGATGTTGTGCGCAATATGTGCGTTTATTCCGTTTATGGTGAGCCGGTGGCCCAGGACACCGCGCGGCAGCCGCCCCCGACCGCTCCGACGGCCCCGGCACGGACCCTGCTGCCGTTCATCCTGCCCGCCGTCGTCGTGGGCGTGGTCGCGGCCCTGGTCTTCGTCGGGGTCAGCGCGGCGGCGGAACAGCTCCAGCACGTGCTGTGGGGGCCGCTGCCGGACGCGCTCGGGGTGGGCCGCTACTCGGTGCCCTGGATGTTCGCCGTGCTCGTGGCGACCGGTATCACCGTCGGGCTGGTGGTCTGGAAGGTGCCCGGTCACGCCGGACCCGACCCGGCCACCCTCGGCCTGGACGCCCCCGTCATGGCGCCGGCGGTGCTGCCGGGGCTGCTGGTGGTGACCGCGCTCATGCTGGCCGGCGGTCCGAGCCTCGGCCCGGAGAACCCGATCATCGCCGCGAACGTGGGCCTCGCGGTCTGGCTCGGCACGCGCCTGCTGCCCCGGACACCGGGCGCGCTGTGGCCGGTGCTGGCCGAGGCGGCGACGATCGGCGCACTGTTCGGCACGCCGGTGGCGGCGGCGCTGGTGATCTCCGAGGCGCTGGCCGGCCGGCCGATGCGGGGGCGGCTGTGGGACAACGTGTTCGCTCCGCTGACCGCGGGCGCGTGCGGGGCCATGACAACCGCCCTGGTGTCCCGCCCGACCTTCGACCTGGGGCTGCCGGCGATGGGCCGCCCGCACGCGAAGGACCTGCTGGCAGCCCTGGTGATCGCCTCGGCGGCAGCGCTGCTCGGCATGTGCGCCGTCTACGCCTTCCCGTACGTCCACGCGGGCTTCCGGCGGCTGCGGCACCCGATGCTGATGCTGCCGGCCGGTGGCGTCGTGCTGGGGGCGCTGGCGGCGCTCGGCGGCCATCTGACGCTGTTCAAGGGGCTGTCGGAGGTCGGCGAGCTGGCCCGCGCCCCGGAGGGCTGGTCGGCGGGGCAGTTCGCCGTGATGACCGTGGTGAAGCTGACCGCGCTGCTGGTCTCCGCGTCCTGCGGCTTCCGTGGCGGCCGCATCTTCCCCGCGGTCTTCGTCGGCACGTCACTGGGTCTGTGTGCCCATGCGCTCGTTCCGGCCGTGCATCCGTCGCTGGGCGTGGCGACAGGCGTCCTGGGCATGCTCCTGGCTATCACGCGACAGGGCTGGGTGAGCCTGTTCACCGCCGCCGTCCTGGTGGCCTCGCCCGCCATCCTCACCCTGCTGTGCATCGCCTCGCTGCCGGCGTGGCTGCTGGTGACGGGGCGCCCGCAGATGCAGCTGCGACCGGACGGCACCCCGGTCCGCTGACAACTTCCCTATCCTGGAGGCACGTTCATGGCTCTGCACCAAGGTCCCCGGCAGCATCAAGAGCGGGTGATGTCGGTCAACCCGTTCTTCGGTGAGGCCAGTCCGGTCGGCGACATGATCGAGGCGCCGCCCACGCACCGGCTCCCGGACGGCCCGCTGACCCCGTCCACGGCGTACCAGCTGGTGCACGACGAGCTGATGCTGGACGGCAACTCCCGGCTGAATCTGGCCACTTTCGTCACCACCTGGATGGAACCGCAGGCCGGGGTGCTGATGGCGGAGTGCCGGGACAAGAACATGATCGACAAGGACGAGTACCCGCGCACGGCCGAGCTGGAGCGGCGCTGTGTGGCGATGCTCGCCGACCTGTGGAACGCGCCGGACCCGTCGGCGACGGTGGGCTGTTCCACGACCGGGTCGAGCGAGGCGTGCATGCTCGCCGGGATGGCGCTGAAGCGCCGCTGGACGAAGCGCAACGCCGACCGGTACCCGGGCTCCGCGCGGCCCAACCTCGTCATGGGCGTCAACGTCCAGGTGTGCTGGGACAAGTTCTGCAACTTCTGGGAGGTGGAGGCCCGTCAGGTCCCGATGGAGGGCGACCGCTTCCACCTGGACCCCGAGGCCGCCGTGGAGCTGTGCGACGAGAACACCATCGGGGTCGTCGGCATCCTCGGCTCGACCTTCGACGGCTCCTACGAGCCGATCGCCGACCTGTGCGCGGCCCTGGACGCCCTCCAGGAGCGCACGGGGCTCGACATCCCGGTGCACGTGGACGGCGCGTCCGGCGGGATGGTGGCGCCGTTCCTCGACCCGGACCTGGAGTGGGACTTCCGGCTGCCGCGCGTGGCCTCGATCAACACCTCCGGGCACAAGTACGGGCTGGTGTACCCGGGCGTCGGCTGGGCACTGTGGCGCGACGCGGAGGCACTGCCGGAGGAGCTGGTCTTCCGGGTCAACTACCTGGGCGGCGAGATGCCGACCTTCGCGCTCAACTTCTCGCGGCCCGGCGCGCAGGTGGTCGCGCAGTACTACACGTTCCTGCGCCTCGGCCGCGAGGGCTACCGGGCGGTCCAGCAGTGCACCCGGGACGTGGCGGGCTCGCTGGCCGGACGGATCGGCGAGCTGGGCGACTTCCGGCTGCTCACGCACGGCGACCAGCTGCCCGTGTTCGCGCTGACCACGGCCGACGACGTCACGTCGTACGACGTCTTCGACGTGTCCCGGCGGCTGCGCGAGAACGGCTGGCTGGTGCCCGCGTACACCTTCCCGGCGAACCGCGAGGACCTGTCCGTCCTGCGGGTCGTGTGCCGCAACGGCTTCTCGCACGACCTGGCCGACCTGTTCCTGGCCGACCTGACCCGCCTGCTGCCGGAACTGCGCCGCCAGCCGAGCCCGCTGACCCGGGACAGGACGACGGCCACCGGGTTCCATCACTAAAAGACAGACAACGCACTGTCAGTCATCGTCGGGAGGGTTGTCGTGATTGCTGAGAAGCCCCCTTCTCAGCAATCACTAGACATCAACTAACGAACGTCGTAGTGTTGCACGCGTTGAAAGTGATGACGCGGTCAGGCCATCACAGCGACGGTCTGCAGCATGCCCACAGACGCTCTTCCGGGCCCGGACATGACTACGCCCCGGGCTGTGTGCAAAGCAGTGACAGGACTCCGGGGCTCACGCTCCCGAAGGTAACACGGAATCTTTCATTCAGGGGGGCGGCAGTGGTGACGGAGGAAGAGGCCAAACGGATCATCGACGCCATCTCGGCTGAGCGGTTCCAGCCCTTTCTCGACGCATGCGACCACGACCTCGTCGTCGCACTGAGGCTGTACTACTGGGACGGAGAGGCCTCGCGCGCCTTCCTCGGCGCGCTGCGTGACTTCGAGGTCGCCATGCGCAACTCCTTCCACGCCAAGCTGGCCGGCCGTTACGGCCAGGCCGACTGGTGGGACTCACCTCGCGTCCGGCTGACCAGCAAGGGCATCCGCCAGGTGAACAGCGCCAAGCGGTCCCTCGAGACCGAGTTCGGGCCGGGGTTCACCGCCGGCGACATGGTCGCCAGGTTCACCCTCGGTTTCTGGGTAGGTCTGACGGGGCGCGGCCAGAACTACGAGATGCAGTTCTGGATCCCCGCTCTGCGTCACGCGTTCCGCGGCTACCTGGGCGAGCGCGGCGCGCTCCAGCTGGAGCTCGATGCCGTACGCCGCCTGCGCAACCGTGTCGGCCACCACGAGCGCATCTTCCACCTCCGTCTGGAGGAGGACTACGAGAGGCTACTTCGGCTCATGGAGTACGTGGCGCCTGAAAAGGCAGCCCTGCACCGGAAGTTCAGCCAAATCCCCGTCGTCCTCGCCCGCAGGCCTCTGGTGCTGTCCGGTGCCGAGCCGGTGCGTCTGTGAGGCTGTGATGTCACGTCCTACCACCCCGTCGTACGCTCCCGTGTCGCTCGGTGAGATCAAGGAGCTCGCAAGAGTCGGGCGTCCCACGGTCAGCAACTGGCGGCGACGCTTCTCCCGAGAGGTCCTGGGTGACGCCAACGGCTCGCGCCGCCCCTTCCCCGACCCGATCCCGGGCGTGGGCAGCGAGAGCAAGCCCCTCTTCGACGCTGCGGAGATCGCTGACTGGCTCGACCAGCGGAGCGTTCCGGACGCGGAGCCCGACGCGGACGGCAGGCTGCCCACCTACGGCGACCGGTTCCGCCGTGCCCTGCGGCTGCGCGGTCTGGTCGCGCTCAGGCACCGTCTCGGTTCGGCCGAGACGCTCATCTCCCGGGGACTTGCCGTCATCGCCATGTCCGGCGAAGGAAAGGAATGGATTCCGGAGCACCTGCCCGAGGGACTGCTCGCCGAGTACGAGGCTGCCGACCCGGAGGTCGTCCGCGCCGTACACGAGCTCATCGAAGAGATCGGCGCGCCCGGCCGGGCCGCTGACGCGCTGCTCGGCTTGGATGACGAGGGACTGGATATTGCCCGGCGCATCGAGTCCGACCTCGTCATGGACGTCACCCCGCGCGAAGTCGTCGCTCTGATCGCCGCGCTGATCGGGCCCAACAAGGGCGGTCCGGATCAGCGCTCGACGATCAGCCTCTGCGCAGGCCTCGGGGAACTGCTGCTCGCCATGGGCGGGGGACCCTACGAGGATCTCAGGGGTCACGGCGAGCTGGTGGCAGTCGAATCCGACCCCTTGTTGCGGAAGTTGCTCCGGTATCGGCTGCTCAGCTACGAGGCCGGTGCCATCGATGTCTACGCCTCGCCCGCCGAACTCGACACTCTCCGCACATGGGATCAGTCGCGGGACGAGAGACCGCACGGTTTCCCGAACGCCGAGATCGTGCTCGCCGATCCGCCCTACGTGTCCGGGGAGCGGGAACGGGACGACGAAGGCCCCCTGTGGTGGGCCGAGGAGGCAGTCCGCCGGCTGCGTCCCGGCGGTCGTGCGTACGTCGTCGTCCCGGCCTGGACCCTCGCCCGTACACCCGGCACAGGTCCGGCCTCCGTGCGGACTGCAACCATCGGCGCGCGCGAAGCACTCCTGGAACGCGGCTGTGTGGAGACGATCGTTCAGCTTCCCCGTCGTATCCATCCGTTCCTGACCGGTGCCGAGTACGCGTTGCTCGTTCTTCGTCCACCGTCCGGGCCGCCGCCGTCGGTGCTTCTCATCGACGCGGACCGAATCTCCCGGCGGACCGAGGGGAGGGAGTGGATCGACCAGGTCGTCAGGATCGTAGGGTCGTCACAGGCGAGTTGTCGTGCGGAGTGCTCAGGAGCTGGCCGGCCGACCGAAGTCGTTTCGGATCCACAGGACGCGAAGCTGGTTCCCGTTCACACGTCGGAGCCCGGCCACGAGTACCTACTGGACCACCGCTCGGTCCTGCCCGCTCACCGCCTCGCGGCCCCCGAGGTCGACGTCGACCACTTCGAGGAGACGATCACCGCACGCCGGGCCGCCGCCGTGGCCATGCCCCACCTGCGCGACTGGCTCGGTGAACTGGGCATCGCCAAGCGGCGTACGCCGATACGGCATCGCAAACTCGACGAACACCTGCGGGCGGGGCAGTTGAGGCTGCTCAACGGACACCGCATCAAGGACGAGCACATCGGCGAAGCCGGCCTGCCCGTCGTCGGCCGTGCCGAGCTGCTGGGTCAACTTCCCATCGGAGCACGCCGTATCGACCTGAAGGATCTTTCGGAGTACTCGTCGGCGAGGATCACCGAGCCTGGCGACGTGTTCCTGCTCGCCGAGCACGGGGTGCGCTGCCAGGTCGACATGGCGGGCGGCTGCGTGCTGCTCTCCCCGATACAGGGACTCCGGATCACGGCATACCGGGACCACATCCAGAACATGGCCGACGGCGAACCCGACCGCCCCGATACCTTGTGGATCCGCCCCTACTGCCTGGCCCAGCTGCTCCAATCACCCCGAAACCAGCACCGCGGCAGCGGGGCACTGGTCCGGCGGGTGAGCGTGCGCGACATGGACCTGCCTCAGTTGCCACCGGCCGAGATCGGTGAACTGGAAAAGATCCTGTCGGAGACAGAGCGGCTACGCGCCGACGTGCGCCGCCAGCTGGAGGCTCTGGACGGCCTCGCCGAGCGGATTTCGGCAGGGGTCGCGGACGGAGCACTGGCGTTGCGGCCAAAGTGACGAGCACCGCCCGCAGCACACTTCCCCAGCAGTACAGATTCACATTCGCAGAGACCGGAAGAAGTGAGAACCGTCGTGCCACCACGGAAGAAGAAGGACGCCAAGCCCGAGCCCATGAAGGCGATCCTGTGGAAGTCGGCGGACAAGCTGCGAGGGACGCTGGACGCCGCCGAGTACAAGCATTTCGTCCTCGGCCTCGTCTTTCTGAAGTACGTCTCCGTAGCCATGGCCGAGAAGCAGGCGCAGCTTGAGGCGGATCTGAGGGATGGCAGCATGCTGGCCGACCTCGGCCTCGAAGGTCAGGCTTCGGACGAGCTGATCCTGAAGACCGTCGAGGACCGCCGGCAGTACACGGGCTCGGGTCTCTTCTACGTTCCCCCGACCGCCCGCTGGGAAGTGGTCATGGAACGCGCCAAGGGAACGCTGGACGGACCCTCGCTCGGTGAGGTCATCAACTCCGCGATGGACACCATCGAGAAGGCCAACCCGTCCCTCAAGGACACCCTGCCCGACAACTACAACAGCCAGCGTGTCAACGAGACCACCCTCGCCGGCCTGGTGCAACTTCTCGACCGGCTGGAGTTCCAGTCCCAGATCGGCGAGAACGGCAGGCGCACGGGGGCTCGGGACCTGATGGGCGAGGTGTACGAGTACTTCCTCGCGCAGTTCGCGATCGCCGAGGGGCGCAAGGGTGGGGAGTTCTTCACCCCAGAATCCATCGTGCGGCTGCTCGTGGAGATGCTGGAGCCGCAGGAAGGGGAACGGGTCCTCGATCCGGCGTGCGGCTCGGGCGGCATGTTCGTGCAGACCGAGAAGTTCATCGACACCCACGGCGGCAACCGCTTCAACATCTCGGTCTACGGCCAAGAACGCAATCTCACGACGTGGCGGCTGGCGAAGATGAACCTCGCCATCCACGGCATCGAGGCCAACCTCGGGGAAGAACCGGCCGACTCCTTTCACGAGGATCAACACCCCGAGCTGAAAGCGCATGTGGTCCTCGCCAACCCTCCATTCAACATCTCCGACTGGGGCGGCGAACGACTTGGCATCGACAACCGGTGGGCCTACGGCGTACCGCCGGTCGGCAACGCCAACTTCGCCTGGATCCAGCTCATGGTCAGCAAACTCCGCCCGGGCGGCAGGGCGGGCATCGTCCTGGCCAACGGCTCGATGAGCAGCAAGTCGGGCGGCGAGGGCGACATCCGGCGTGCGATGGTCGAGGACGATCTGGTGGCCTGCATGGTGGCATTGCCGGCCCAGCTGTTCCGGTCCACGCAGATCCCGGCATGTCTGTGGTTCCTAGCGGAGGGCAAGGGGCGGCAGCACGCGGAGTGGGTGCGCGGTCGGAAGGGCGAGGTGCTCTTCATCGACGCGAGCGGACTCGGTGAGATGGTCGGGCGCACGCTGCGGGAACTGACGGTGGCGGACATCGAGCGGATCGGATCGACGTTCCGTGCCTGGCGGGGAGTCGAGGGCGCGGAAGCGTACGAGGATGTGCCGGGTTTCTGCCGGAGCGCTTCGCTGGAGGAGGTCCGGCAGAACGACTTCATGTTGACGCCGGGGCGGTATGTGGGGGTTGCCGAGGCTGTCGGTGAGCATGACACGGAGCCGGTGGAGGCGAAGGTGGCGAGGCTGACCAAGGAACTGTCCGCTCACTTTGCGGAAGCGCGGCGACTGGAGGCCATCGTGAGCGAGCAGCTGAGGAGGATTTGATGCGGCACGTCGTCACACGGCCCCTTAAAGAGTTCTCCGTCCCCAAGGGGCTCGTCGGAGGTCCTTTCGGCTCGAACCTCGGAAAGGCTGATTACACAGAAACCGGAGTTCCCGTGATTCGGGGGCAGAACTTGTCCGGCAGGGGATTCTTTTCTCATCGCGATTACGTCTACGTATCCGAAGAAAAGGCCAGCGAAGATCTTTCCCGAAACCTGGCACTGCCTAATGACGTGGTCTTCACGCAGCGAGGCACCCTGGGGCAAGTCGGTATCGTACCCACCCTGCCGTACGAACGTTACGTCATCTCACAGAGTCAGATGCGACTGCGCGTCGACAAGAGCCAGGCCGACGCACGTTATATTTACTATTGCTTCCGCGATCCGGCCATGGTGGCGAGAATTCATGCGCGCGCGATCACCACGGGAGTCCCCCATATCAACCTGGGAATTCTCTCCGACTTGCCGATCCCGGATCATCCGCTGCACGTCCAGCAAGCCATCGCCGAGGTCCTGTGCTCCCTCGACGACAAGATCGCCGTGAACGAGCAGATCGCCTCTGCAAGCCTGGCGCTCGGAGGCGCCCTCCTGGAAGAGGCCACCCGGCAAGATCCTCTGAATTCAGTCGTCGGCGATATCGCCGAACTGGTCTATGGGAAGTCCCTGCCCGAGCCCAAGCGGCGTTCCGGAGACACGCCTGTCTTCGGTTGCACCGGCCAGGTGGGTTGGCATGACACTTCGCTTACCTCATCATGTGGCCCCGTAGTCGGCCGCAAGGGAGCGAACGCCGGACACGTCTCCTGGATGTCACGGCCTGGCTGGGTCATCGACACGGCTTTCTATGCTCGACCGACGGCATCGGGAATCTCTATCGAGGCCCTGTACTTCGTACTCGATTCCGCAGGACTCAAGTCGCTGCTCGGCGACTCGGCGGTACCCGGGATCAATCGAGACCTGGCTCTCAGACACCGCATTCGCATTCCTTCCGCCCAACCGATGCAGCGGTTCTGCCACCAGGCCCGTGACCTGCTGAACGTCGCCGTACAGGCCGGGACGGAGAACGGCACCCTGGCCGCCCTCAGAGACACCCTGCTGCCCCGACTCATCGCCGGAAAGATCCACGTCAAGGACGCCGAGCGCGTCGTGGAGGATGCCACGTCATGACCGACGAAAGTGCTGTCACTCCCCCGGAGTCCGACAGGAGCCCCGCCAGCCGACCGGCCGGTGGCTCCTCCGAGCACGACTGGGAGTTGCTCGCCCTCGATCACCTCGCCGAGTTCGGATGGCAGCATTTTCCCGGAAAGGACCTGAACCCGAACAGCGGCCACCGGAAGGACTGGGGTGACCTGGTCCTCTATCCCCGCCTGCGTACAGCCATCGCCACCCGCCACCCCGACCTCCCCGCCCACGCCGTGGAAGAGGTGATCGAGGAACTGCTGCGGCAAGCGCCCGGCAACGACGTACGCAGGAACTGGCAGTTCTACAAGAAGCTCACCGGTGATCTGAAGGTCGAGTACACGGATCCGATCACCGAAAAGAAGCACAGCGTCACCGTCCGCCCGATCGACTTCACCGACCCGCACGGAAACGATCTCGTGGCCGCCTCGCAGGTTCGGATATGCGCGGCCAGCGAGCGGACGTTCATCTTCGACATCGTGCTCTACGTCAACGGCATCCCGCTCGGTGTCGTCGAGTTGAAGAAGGCGAGCGGGCGGGACGACTCCCGCACCGCCTACGAGCAGATCCAGAACTACCGACGCGAGCTGAAGAACGACGGCACCTTCCGCACCTTGTTCGTGGCAGTCGCCAGCGCCGGGGTGACCGCCCATATCGGCACACCCTTCACGCCCTGGGAACACATGGCCCCTTGGCACGCCGAGGATGGTGAGCTGCTGAAGCGGAAGGAGGAACGGGAGGACGGACGCGCGCTGGAGCGGATGATCGCCGGAGCGCTGGAGCCAAATCACTTCCTGGATCTCATCGGGAACTTCCTCTCCTACTCCGCCGAGGGCACCGGCGGCAACGTGGACACGGTGAAGCTCGCCAAGGCCCATCAGTACCTCGCCGTGAAGACGGCACTCGCGGCCACCGAGTCCGCCGTCGCCACGGACGGCAGGGCCGGCGTCGTCTGGCATACGCAGGGCGCCGGCAAGAGCGAGGAGATGCTCTTCTACACCGGCAAGGTGACCCGCATCCCCGAGCTGTCCAACCCGACGGTCGTCCTCATCACCGACCGCATCGACCTCGACGACCAGCTCTTCAACACCTTCGTCGCCAGCCACAGCCTGCACAGGGTGATCGGTGGAGAGCCCAAGCGGGCCTTCACCGGCTCCAAGCTGAAGGAACTGCTGACCCGACGTGAGGGCGGCGGTGGTGTCATCTTCACGACGCTCCAGAAGTTCCGTATCAGCAAGGCCGAGAAGGAGGCCGGGGCCAGGCATCCGTTGCTCTCGGACCGCCGGGACATCATCGTCGTCGTGGACGAGGCCCACCGCAGCCACTACGACTTCGAGGACGGCTTCGCCCGCCATCTGCGCGACGCCCTGCCGAACGCCACGTTCATCGCCTTCACGGGCACCCCGATCGACAACAGGACCGGCAACACCCTCGCCGTCTTCGGGCCGACGATCCACACGTACGACCACACCCTGGCCGTCAAGGACGGCGCCACCGTCCGCGTGTACTACGAGCCGATCCTCCACAAGGTCGCCCTGCCCGAGGATGCCGACCTGGACGACCTGGACGCCCAGGCCGAGGGACTGGTCGAGGGACTGAGCGAGGCCGAGCAGGCCCGTGCTCGTGCCCGGTTCGCCACGTTCGAGAGTGTGATCGGCGCGGACGAGCGCATAGGTGAACTCGCCGGCACCGTTCTGTCCCACTGGGACAACCGCAGCCGGGAGATGACCAAGCTGACCGGCAGCGCCGGCAAAGGCATGATCGTCTGTTCCTCGCGTCGCATCGCCGCCCGCCTGTTCAGGGCGCTGGCCGCGCGTCGGCCGGAGTGGGTCGGTGAGCCCGACAGGAAGACCGGGCTCCTTCCGGACGGCACCGGCAGGATCCGGGTGGTCTTCACCGGGAACCCCGGAAAGGACGACGCCGAGGTCTCGCCGTACGTCCGTACCCCCGAGAAGATCAAGGCCCTCCAGAAGCGGGTCACGGACCCTGACGACGAGCTCGAACTCGTCATCGTCCAGTCGCTGTGGCTCACCGGATTCGACGCGCCCCCGCTGCACACCCTCTACCTCGACCGCCGGATGCGCGGGGCCGCCCTCATGCAGGCCATCGCCCGCGTCAACCGCACCTGGGGCGAGAAGCCGTCGGGACTGGTCGTGGACTTCCTGGGGGTGACCCAGCATCTCACCGACGCCGTCGCCGAGTACACCTCGAACGACGACCGCGACGAGGGCACCATCGGCGCGAACATTTCGGAGGCCGTCAAGACGGTACTGGAGATGCACGGGCGGGTCGTCAAGGTGCTCGACGACTGCCCGTGGCGCGAGACCCTCGACGCCGACGGCTACCAGGAGGCCCTGTACACCGTCCTGGAGTTCCTGAAGGAGGGCGAGCCCGGTCTCCAGCCGGGCCAACCCACACGCCGGCACCTCTTCATGCACTACAGCAAGCTGCTGTCGCAGGCGTTCTCACTGTGCCCGGCCCATGAGGACGTTCAGGATCTACTCCCGGACATCCAGTTCTTCACCACCGTGCGCACCTCGCGCGAGAAGCTCGACGTGGACGGCCTCAAGGAGCAGGGTCTGGCCACCGCCGCCGACCAGCGCCGCCTGATCGATCAGCTCAACGCCGAGGCGGTCGTCGCGGACGGTGTCGTCGACATCTACGACGCCGCCGGCCTGACCATGCCCGATCTGTCGCATCTGGGCGAGGAGTTCGTGGCCTCGCTCAAGGCGAGCCGTCACCCCAACCTCGCGCTCGAAGCCCTGCGCCGTTCGCTGACGAAGGAGATCCGCGACGCCCACCCCGGCAACATCACCAGGCAGCGCGCCTTCACCCAGCGGATGCAGGAAACGATGAACCGCTATCACAACGGGCTGGTCAGCGCGGCCGAGACGATGGACCTTCTCGTCGAGTTCGCCCGTGAGGTCTCTGCCGATCGTGCCCGCGCAGCAGAACTCGACCTCAGTGAGGACGAGCTGGCTTTCTACGATGCCGTCGCCGCCAACCCCTCCGCATTGGAGATGGGAGAGGGTGTCCTCAGTCAGATAGCCCGCAAACTGTGCGAACTCGTCCGCAAGGACGTCACCGTCGACTGGCGTGTCAAGAGTCAGGCCCGGGACCGCATCCGGGCCAGGGTCCAGTTCCTGCTGGACTTCTTCGGCTACCCGCCCGACAAGGCACCGGACGCGATCGACCTGGTGCTGAAGCAGACCGAGGTCATGGCGGAGGAGTGGGCATGAGGGCCTGAGCCCGCGCCTGCCGCATGTCAGCGCCCCATGAGAGGCTGACCCCGCCCAGTGAACGAGGACGCGGGCAGAAGGGGGGACAGGTGTACGTAACCGGAATCGGCTTCTCGAATGTCAGAGGCTTCACGGGAGCGCGGACCGTCGACGAGCTCCCACTGTCCGCATCGCATGACGGCGACGGAGGCAGCTGGACCGTACTCGCCGGACGCAACGGCTCGGGCAAGTCCACCTTCTTGCGGGCCCTCGCCCTCACCGTCGCAGGCCCCCAGGTGGCCCGCACCCTCGTGCAGGACTTCAGTGGCTGGATCACCACCGGCGAGCAATCGGCCTGGACGCAGGTATATGTCCGGCCCGACTACAGCGTGGACCGACTCGTTGGGCGGGGCGGAGCACCCATCGACCGTATCGTTCTCGGCCTCGACTGGGCGGTCCCCGAAGCGCAGGCGGGCGGGCCACGCTACGGGGCATCGCCGTCACAGCCCCGGTTGTCTCCGTACGACGGCGAGGAATACGGCTGGAAAGGCGCCGGGCGCGGTCCCTGGGCCGACAACCCCCAGGGCTGGTTCTGCGCCGCCTACGGGCCCTTCCGCCGGCTGGTGGGCGGCAGCGGCGAGGCTCAGCGTCTGATGCTGGCGCCGGGACCTGCGGGCCGTATGGCTTCCCTTTTCCATGAGGACGCGTCACTGGCCGAAGGCGTGAGCTGGCTCAAGGAGCTGCACCTGCGGAGCTTCGAGGAACAGGAAGGCGCCCGGGAGCTACTGGAGACCGTTCTGGAACTGCTCTCCGACGGACTCCTGCCGGACGGCTACCGGGCCCTGCGGGTCAGCGCGGACGGACTGTGGGTGGCCCCGGCAGGGAACGCCGACCGGGCCTACCCCCTGCGCGAGATGAGCGACGGCTTCCGCACCGTCGCCTCCCTGGTCCTCGACATCGTGCGGCAGCTCCAGACTTCGTACGGCGCCCTCGACGCAGGCACGGACGAGGGCGGACATCCGGTGGTCCGGATGCCGGGTGTCGTGATCATCGACGAGGTGGACGCCCACCTCCACGTCACCTGGCAGCGCCGGATAGGCACCTGGCTGCGCAGCCACTTCCCCCGCATCCAGTTCATCGTCACCAGCCACAGCCCGTACATCTGCCAGGCGGCCGATCCCGGCGGGCTGATCCGGCTGCCGGGTCCGCAAGAGGACCGCGGCCCCGAGGTCGTCGACGACGGGCTGCACCGGCGCGTGGTGTACGGAAGCGGCGACGACGCGGTGCTGTCCGAGTTGTTCGGTCTGGAGACGCCCTACTCCGACGAGGCCGAGCGGCAGCGTGTCAGGCTCGTACAGCTTGAGCGAAAGGTCTTCCGTGACGAGGCCGACGATACGGAGCTGCGCGAGTACCGTGAACTGACCGAGCTGCTCACCAGTTCCCTGTCCACACGGGTCGACGAGGTGGCGGCGAGGCTCGGAGGAAGCCGGTGATCCCGGTCCAACGGCCTCCCGCCGACTCGGAGTTACGTGAACTGCTGGCCCGCTGCACGGGAAGCGTCGTGAAAAAGGGTGCCGACAGCGCGGCGGCAACATCCGTATGGGGGAGCAGCCGCGCGGCCAAACGTGAGATTCGTGCCCGGCTGCACCGTATGGCGCCCGCCATCCAGCGGTGCATGTACTGTCTCGACAGCCAGGGCACCGACATCGATCACTTCCAGCCCAAGGCACTCGCCCCGCTGCGCACGTTCGACTGGCTGAACCACTTGCTGGCCTGCTCGTATTGCAACAGCAACGTGAAGCGTGAGGAGTATCCCTGCGACGAGGAGACCGGGGAATGCCTGCTGCTGGATCCCAGCACCGACGATCCGGCCAGCCACTTGGCACTGTTGCCTGCGTCCGGGACGTACGAAGGCCTCACGGCGAAGGGCCGGAAAACGATCGTCGTCTTCGACCTCAACCGCGAAGTGCTCAGACGCGGCCGGGTCCGCATGTACCGGCTGTGCCGGGATCTGCTGCCGGTCTGGCACGCCAAAGTCCTCCTGGGTGACCTGGAGGGGGCCGGCGAGACGGCCATGACTCTGCGCGAGGAGCCTTTCGGCGACGTTCTGCGTGCCCTGTGCCGACGAGCCCATACACCTGCCGTTGCCGAGCTGACCTACGGCCGGATGCTGGGCCCGGCTCTTCACGCATGGCGGCATCAGGAGGCATGAAGCCATGGGCCGGGCGCCGACAGTGGAGCAAACTTGCTCAACGACCGTCCCCCGGATGCCGCTCCCCCGTCCCATAAGGGTTCTCCTGCCCCTCGGCAAGGACGCCGACGAACGGTTCGCCCTCGTCGGCGAAGGTGTAGGCGCCGTTCTCAAGGCGCTCGACGAGGCCGTGGGTCCACGCGGCCTCGGAGTCGGCCGTGTGGACCCACATGTTCGTGATCTCTCCGATGTGACCGAGCCGGGCGGGGCCTTCCTCGGGGACGTAGTGCTCGGTGACCGAGGTCCGCCACGCCTCGATCCGGCGTGTGCGCTCCTTCAGCAGGGCCACCGCCTCGGCCCGCGGCAGGTCCACCATGAAGCCGATGGCCGCCGTCTTCATGTCACCGCGCTGGTCGTAGGTGACCAGCGCGTCCCGCAGCAGGGCGAAGTACGCCTCGGTGCCCTTCCCGGTCAGCTCGTACTCGGTGCGCGGCGGGCCGCCGACCGTGGACGGCGCGATCTCGTGCGCGTGCAGCAGCCCTTGCTTGGCCATCTGCTTCAGGGCGTGGTAGATGGAGCCCGGTTTGGCGTTGGACCACTCGTGCGCGCCCCAGTACTCCAGGTCACCCCGTACCTGATAGCCGTGGGCCCGCCCGTGCTGGCGGACCGCGCCCAGCACGAGAAGACGGATCGCTGACATGCGGTCCAGGTTATTGCCGTACGACTATCCGGCTTGCTCCAGGGCCACCAGCTCGAACGCCGTCTTCCCGTCCAGCGACTCCCGGACGATGTCGGCGTGGCCGGCGTGCCGGGCCGTCTCGCGAATCAGGTGCAGACACAGCCAGCGCAGCGAGACCCGGCCCTCCGGCGGGAACCAGGGGTCGGGCGGCAGCGGGAAGGTGTCGTCCAGGCTCGGCGCGGAGCGGATGAACTTCTCCGTCTCGGCGGCGACCTGCTCCCAGTAAGCCAGCTGCGAGGCCACCGTCTCGTCATCGGCCAGCTGGAACGTCTCGTGCCAGTTCGACTGGTCGCGCCGGATCGCCGGCGGCTCCTGCTTCGCCCGCGCGATCCAGCCCTGCTCGACCTCGGCGACGTGCTTGAGCAGCCCGCCGAGCGACAGCTCGCTCGCGCTCGGGCGGGTGCGGGCCTGCTCCTCCGTCAGCCCGAGCAGCGCCCGGCGGATGCCGCCGCGCTGCTCCTCGATGAACGCGAGCAGCGCGCCGCGCTCGTCGCCCTGTGCCTCTGCGGGTACGTGTGTGACCATGACCGGCCGCCTTTCCTGGGTGCCGCCGGAGCGATTCGCCCCTGACATCACCGAAGCTACGGGCCATCGAGGTCAGATCCTGTCCTCAATGGCCCGGCTGGCGGAGAAGGGCGAGAAAGACCGGGAGAGGGTCAGAACGGGAAGCCGCTGCGGCCGTGCTGGACCGAGATCCACTTGATGGTCGTGAAGGCCTCCAGCGTCGTCTCGCCGTTCAGGCGGCCGAGGCCCGAGTGCTTCTCGCCGCCGAACGGGACGAGCGGCTCGTCGTGGACCGTGCCGTCGTTCACGTGGAACATGCCGGTGTCGATCCGCTTGGCGAAGGCGACGCCCCGCTCGATGTCGCCCGTGTGGACGGCGCCGCTCAGGCCGTACGGGGTGTCGTTGACGATGCGGACCGCCTCCTCCTCGCCGTCGAACGGGATGAGGAAGACGACCGGGCCGAAGATCTCCTGCTGGAGCAGCGCGGACGCGGCCGGTACGTCGGTGAGCACGCTGGGCGCGACCAGGTTGCCCTCCGCGGCCCCCCGCACCAGGGCCGTGGCGCCCTCGGCGAGCGCCTGCTCGACGGCGGCCGAAATGGCGTTCGCCTGCTGGGAGTTGATCACGGGGCCGATGACGGTCTGCGGGTCACGCGGGTCACCGGTCTTCAGGGTGCGGACCTTGGCGACGAACTTCTCGGTGAACTCGTCGGCGACGGAAGCGTCCACGAGGACCCGGTTGGCCGCCATGCAGACCTGGCCCTGGTGGACGAACCGGCTGAAGACGGCCGCGTCCACCGCGTAGTCGATGTCGGCGTCGCCGAGGACCACCAGCGCGCTGTTGCCGCCCAGTTCGAGCACCGAGCGCTTGAAGTTCCTGGCGCAGACGGTGGCGACGTGCCGGCCGACCTTGTCGGAGCCGGTGAAGGAGATGACCTTCGGGACGGGGTGCTCGATGAAGGCGTCGCCGATCTCGGCGATGTCGGTGACGACGACGTTGAACAGGCCGCCGGGCAGCCCGGCCTCCTCGAAGATCTTCGCGATCAGGGTGCCGCCGGCGATCGGGGTGTTCTGGTGCGGCTTGAGGACCACGCCGTTGCCGAGCGCGAGCGCCGGGGCGACCGACTTCAGCGAGAGGAGGAACGGGAAGTTGAAGGGGCTGATCACACCCACGACACCCACCGGCACCCGGTAGACGCGGTTCTCCTTGCCGTCGACAGGGGAGGGCAGGATCTTGCCCTCGGGGCGCAGCGCGAGGTGGACCGACTCGCGCAGGAACTCCTTGGCGAGGTGCAGCTCGAAACCGGCCTTCACGCGCGTGCCGCCCAGTTCCGCGACGATCAGGTCGGCTATCTCCTGCTCACGGTCCTCTATCAGCCGAAGCGCCCGCTCGAAGACCGCGCGCCGGGTGTAGGGGTTGGTCTCGGCCCACTTCTTCTGGGCGCGGGCGGCGGCCCGGTAGGCCTGGTCCACCTCGTCGATCGTGGCCACCGTGATCGAGGCGAGCTTCTCGTCGTCGTAGGGGTTGAAGTCGATCACGTCCCAGGAGCCCGTGCCCGGACGCCATTCACCGTCGATGTACTGCTGGGCCAGGTCGCTGAAGTAGGACGACATGTGATCCCTCAATCACTAGCGGAGCCAGATCCCGGTCACGGTCTGATCGCACGTCATCGTACTTGCGTTTCAAGAGAGTTGAAGGAGTCCTCGCAGCAGGTCCCGGCTCTCGTCGGTGCCCGGGCTGTCCTGCTGGAGCTCCTTGAGCGCCTGCTCGTACTGGGCGACGTCCTCGCGCTTGTCCAGATAGAGGGCGCTGGTCAGCTGTTCCAGGTAGACCACGTCGGACAGGTCGGCGTCCGGGAAGCTCAGGATCGTGAAGGCGCCGCTCTCGCCGGAGTGCCCGCCGAAGCTGAACGGCATGACCTGGAGCCGTACGTTGGGGCGCTCGGAGATGTCGATGAGGTGCTGGAGCTGGCCGCGCATCACCGCGCGGTCGCCGTACGGGCGGCGCAGGGCGGCCTCGTCGAGCACGATGTGGAACTCGGGGACCTCGCCGGCGCGGTCGGCGAGCAGATACCGCTGCCGCTCCAGGCGCAGGGCCACGCGGCGCTCGACGTCGTCCGGGCCCGCGCCCTTCATCCCGCGCCGGACCACCGCGCGCGCGTACTCCTCGGTCTGGAGGAGGCCGTGGACGAACTGCACCTCGTAGGCGCGGATCAGGGAGGCGGCGCCCTCCAGGCCTACGTAGGTGGGGAACCAGCTGGGCAGGACGTCGGTGTAACTGTGCCACCAGCCCGCCACGTTGGCCTCGCGCGCGAGGGAGAGCAGCGATTCGCGCTCCGCCTCGGCCGTGATGCCGTACAGCGTCAGCAGGTCTTCCACGTCCCTGGTCTTGAAGCTCACCCGGCCCAGCTCCATACGGCTGATCTTCGACTCGGAGGCGCGGATCGAGTACCCCGCCTTCTCGCGCGTGATACCCCGCGCCTCACGCAGCCGCCTGAGTTGCGAGCCGAGCAGCATCCGCCGCACCACCGATCCAGGCTCTCCCGCGCTCACGTTCGCCAGCCTCCCCAACCGTCTTCAGGGCCCGCAGTCTGCCACTAAAACACTTCGAGCAGTACTCGTCCGGTTACGGAAACGGAAAGAGCTGAGCCGTTTCTGCCTGCACCTGGCCGGGAAGAGGTCAGGACCACTGGCGACAAGCGTCGTAAAGATGGCAGAAAAAATGGCCAACAAGCGGTACGGGCAGTGCCATTTCGGTCGCGTGCACGTGCATCTGCCCTTGCATCTGCTCTGCGCATCCGAAACCATGGTGCCGCGCCACCGCTGCATCGCAACGACCGCGAATTCCCGGGAGTGCCTCGCATGGGAACGAATGGATCGACCATGCTCAAGCCGTTACGGCAGGGCCTTCCGCCGCTGGATCCCGCGGCCGTGTCGGATGCCGCCTCCTGCGCCCTGCCCGCCCGCTACGAAGCGGTGCGCGAGGCCCGGCGTTTCACCCGCGCCACCCTCGACCAATGGGACGTGGGCGACCGCTTCGACGACATATGCCTCGTCGTCTCCGAACTCGTCACCAACGCCCTGCGCCACGCGGTCCCGGCCGACCAGGGGCAGGGGCACGGCTGCGAGCCGCACACCCCGGCCGTACGGCTGCATCTGATGCGCTGGACCGAGCGACTGGTGTGCGCGGTGCGCGACCCGAGCCACGAGACGCCGGTGCCGCGCGACTCGGACGACTTCTCGGCCGAGTCCGGGCGGGGGCTGTTCCTGGTCGACTCCTTCGCCGACAGCTGGGGCTGGCACCCGCTCGCCGGCACGCTCGACGGCAAGGTCGTCTGGGCCCTGTTCCGCCTCCGGCCGGTCCGCTGACACGGAACGGCACCGACGGACGCACGTTTTCTACGCGCGTCACCCGTCATCCGCACGTCTGCCGCGACGGTTTC
This sequence comes from Streptomyces sp. MMG1121, assembly GCF_001280015.1. Lineage (GTDB taxonomy): Bacteria > Actinomycetota > Actinomycetes > Streptomycetales > Streptomycetaceae > Streptomyces. The sequence goes on along the minus strand of NZ_LGDV01000063.1, from coordinate 66,342 downwards.
TCATGCCCCGGCAGCACCCCGGTCCTCACCTCGACGCCCTGACCCCGACATCGTTGCCGGCCGCCCCGCCCGCCGGCATCGGCGCGTCAGCTCGCGATCAGATGGTCGAACTCGCCGTCCTTGATGCCGAGGAGCATGGCCTCGATCTCCGCGCGCGTGTAGACGAGCGCGGGCCCGTCCGGGAAGCGCGAGTTGCGTACGGCGACCTCGCCGCCCGGCAGCCGGGCGAACTCCACGCAGGATCCCTGCGAGTTGCTGTGCCTGCTCTTCTGCCAGGCCACGCCGTCCAGCTGCGTGGCAGCCATGCCGTTGTACACGTCGTACCCCCCGTACGTGCCGTCAACGTCGCGGTCCACAGGTCGCTCCCCGGTGGTGCACTGGCTGGTGTGGCCATAGATGCTGTAGTCAACTGACCCGGATCATAACCCCGTTCACGTGCGGATGCATGAGCAGATGCACGTGCACGCGCGGTGGTCCCACGGTTACAGGTTTGACGTCCGCTTTACCCGTCGGGGAGACGCCCGCATCAGCGAAGTCGTTCCAGCGTCTGCCCCAGCGCAGGCAGGACATGCCCCCGCCAACCCCCGTCCATGATGTTCCGTGCCATCAGCTGCGCCGGGTCGTCCGGATCGAATCCCTCGTGCACTAGGAACAGACGCGTACCGCGCCCTTCCTGTTCCAGGGTCCACGTGATCGTCCAGTCGGCGGGGTTGGCCGGATCGGCGTCCGCCCAGCGGACGGACAGCATCCGCTCGACGTCGTAGGCGAGGACCCGCACCTCCACGACGCCGGAGAAGCGGGAGTTGGGACGCGGGACGGAGGTCATCCGGTACCGATGCCCGACCTCCAGCCGGAAGCCCTCGGCCCCGGGCATCTGCCAGCGGGCGAGCAGCTCGGGGTCGGTCAGGGCGCGCCAGACCTTGGCGGGCGGATGCGGGAAGAACCGGTCGACGCGGATGGTCGTCAGGTCGTCATCGGGTTCGCGGCTCATGACCGGTCATCGTCGGGCATACGGTCGAGCAGATCGCCGAGGCCCCTCAGCCGGTCGCGCCAGAACCGCTCGTACGGATGGAGCCAGTCCTGCACCTCGGCGAGCGGGGCGGCCTCGAGGCGGTAGATGCGCTGCCGCCCGGAGCGCTGCTCGGAGACGAGGCCGGCCTCCCGGAGCACCTTGAGGTGTTCCGAGAGGCTCGGGCGGCGCATCTCGAAGTGGTCGGCGAGCGCCTGGACCGGCTGCGGTCCGCGCTCGCGCAGCAGCCGCAGCACCTCGCGGCGAGTGGCGTTGGCCAGCGCGGCGAAGACCCGGTCCTCGGCGGCGGTACCCGTCCCGTTCATCGAGCGGTCAGAAGCCTTCCTTCTCCGTCAGCAGCGCAAGACCGTTGCCGTCGGGGTCCGTGAACAAGGCCATGCGGCCCCAGGGGAGCTCGTCCGGACCCTGCACGGCGATCCCGGCCTCGGCGAGCCGGGCACAGTCCGCGTCGACGTCGGTCGTGACCAACATGATCCCCCGCGCGGAGCCGGGCTCGAAACCGCCCATGCCCGGCCCGGCGAGCGTGAAGACGGTCCGGGCGCCCGCGGGGGCCACCTGGAGCCAGCGGCCCTGGGGCATGTCCCGGTCGGCGGTGACCTCCAGCCCCAGGACGTCCCGGTAGAAGCGCAGCGCGCGGTCCTGGTCGGAGACGGGAAGCGTGACGAATGAGGCGTGCGTGATGGTCATGCCCGGAGAATAGGTAGGCGATGCCCTACGCGTCAACCGTAGGAGATTGCCTACCCATACGTGTTCACCTGCTGGAGTACGGCAGCAGCGCCATCTCCCGGGCGTTCTTGATCGCCCGCGCGAGCAGCCGCTGCTGCTGCGCGGTGACCCGGGTGACACGGCGGCTGCGGATCTTGCCGCGGTCCGAGACGAACTTCCGGAGCAGGTCGGTGTCCTTGTAGTCGAGGTACGTGACCCCGGCCTGGTCCAGGGGGTTCGGACGGCTGCGAACGGGCTTGCGGTCGGGCGTGCGGGGCATCAGATCTCCAGCAGGGTGTCGAAGGCGGGCGGGAGCCGCTTCCAGGCATCGCGTCCGGCGGCGTACTCGGCATCGGTGAGCAGGCAGGACTCCAGCAGGTGCGCGAGTCCGTCCCGGTCGAGACCGGGCGAGGTGAAGACCAGGTGGTTGCAGCAGTCGCCGTGCTCCGGATGCCAGTCCAGCGCGGCGGCGGCCCGGCGCACCGGCGGCACCAGCTCCCAGGCGGCGTCCGGCAGCCCCGCCAGCCACGGCCCCGCGCTCTCCACGCACAGCGCGCCGCCGGCCGCGTCCCAGTGGAGCAGCACGTCGGGCTTGTCGGCGAGCCAGAACCTGCCCCGGCTGCGGGCCGCGGCGCAGGTCAGATCCTCCAGCGCGGCGTACAGCCGCTCCGGATGGAAGGGCCGGCGGCGGTGCCAGACCAGGGTCGAGACACCGTGCTCGTCGGCCTCGGCGGGCAGCAGGGCGCAGGCCGGATGCTGGGCGGCCGCCGCGGCCTCCACGTCGAAACCGGCCAGGGCGGCCCGCGCCAGCGGGGAGGCGGCAGACGCCGGCGCGTCCGAGCCGGCCACGGCACCGATCGGGACCTGGCGGGCCGTCGGGTGGAGCTGCGCGAGCAGCTCGCGGTCCTCGTCGTCGGCCTCCGGGGAGTCGGCGACAGCGAGGACGGGGGCGTACTCGAGCTGCCGGGCGAAGGTGTCGGCGATCGTGCGCTGGTCGGTGGCCGCCGCGGCGAGACCGGCCTCGGCGAGGTCGTCGCCGTTGCCGAGGTACGGCAGCACCAGCGCCGGGTCCACGGCGGTGATCACGGCCGTGACGGTCAGCCCGCCGGACGCGACCACCTCCGCCATCGCCTTGGGCTCGACCGAGTCCCACAGCTCGACGACCGCGAGCCGGGTCGTGCCCTCGTCGGCGAGCCGGCGCAGCTCCGGCACCAGATCCTCGCGCAGCGCGCAGCACGCGCAGTCGTTGACCAGCGGCGCCTCGCCCGCGGACAGGACGCCGCCCCGGTCGCGGACCGTGCGCACGACCGTGCCGGCGACGGCCGTCGCCAGGTCGTGATGGAGTACGACGCTGCCGGGCACGTCGGCGAGCAACCGCTCGACGGCCGCCTTGCGTGCGTCGGTGTGCAGCCCGCCGACGACGGCCACCGCCAGGCTCACGCGCCGCCCCGCTTCCCGTACCGGCGCTCGAAGCGCTCCACGCGCCCGGCGGTGTCCAGCACGCGCGCGGTGCCGGTGCAGAAGGGGTGGCTGACGTTCGAGATCTCGACGTCGACCACCGGGCAGGTGGTGCCGTCCTCCCACTCGACCGTCTTCTCGCTCGTCATGGTCGACCGCGTGAGGAAGGCGTGGCCGGCGGCACGGTCACGGAACACGACGGGCCCGTAGTCCGGGTGGATTCCCTTGCGCATGGCGGTGGCTCAGCGCTCCTCTCGGAAGTCGGCGTGCCGGCCGGCGACCGGGTCGTACTTGCGCAGCGTCATACGGTCCGGGTCGTTGCGGCGGTTCTTGCGGGTCACGTAGGTGTAGCCGGTCCCGGCGGTGGACCGGAGCCTGATGACCGGGCGGAGTTCGTTGCGTGCCATGCTGGTATCTTACTGAAAATGAATTCCATTAGCAGCAATGCCTGAGGAGAGCTACGTCACCGTGTCCGCTCACTGCATGCTGACCGGGGCCCGGCCGGGCTTCGGCAACCGCATCTCGCACTCCCACCGGCGCACCTCGCGCCGCTTCGACCCCAACATTCAGAGCAAGCGCTACTGGCTGCCCGGCGAAGGCCGGTACGTCCGGCTGCGGCTGAGCGCCAGGGCCGTGAAGACCGTGGACGCGATCGGCGTCGAGGCGGCCGTGGCCCGGATCCGCGCCCGGGGGGTAAGGGTCTGATGGCGAAGAAGAGCAAGATCGCCAAGAACGAGCGGCGCCGGGAGACCGTCGCCCGGTACGCCGCCCGGCGCGCCGAACTGAAGGAGATCATCCGCCGGCCGTCGTCCACGGACGCCGAACGGCGCGCCGCGCAGGGCGAGTTGCGCCGTCAGCCACGCGACGCGAGTGCCACGCGCGTGCGCAACCGCGACCAGGTGGACGGCCGCCCGCGCGGCTACCTGCGCACCTTCGGGCTGTCCCGGGTAAACCTGCGCGAGCAGGCTCACAACGGATTCCTGCCCGGCGTCCGGAAGTCCTCCTGGTGACTGCTGGTAGCTTGCTGCGGGCCGTCCGGCCGAGGGCGGCCGGACGCTACAGCTTGGGAGCTTTCCGGTGACTTCTGCGACTGCAAGGGTGCGGACCGCCGCCGTGGCCGCGGGGATGGTGGGCGCGCTCGCCGCACTGACCGCGTGCAGTGGGGGCGGCGGCAAGACCGCCTCCTCCACGCCGAGCGCGACCCCCGTCTCGACCTCGGGCTCCGGAGCCGTCACCAGCGCGTCCGGCAAGCTCCAGGGCAGCTGGATCACCACGAGCGGCGGCAAGATCGTGGCCCTGGTGGTCAGCGGGAAGAAGGCCGGGCTCTTCGTGACCGGCCAGAAGGACTGGTGCCAGGGCGCCGCGGGCAAGGAGGCGGGGATGCAGATGATCCATCTGGCCTGCGCCGACGGCAACAAGCAGCGCGTGACCGGCATGGTCGAATCGGTCGACGCCAAGTCCATGAAGGTGACCTGGTCGGGCAGGACGGGCCAGGAGACGTACACCAGGGCGGAGGGCGGCAAGCTGCCGGCGGTGCCGCCCAGCCACCTGAAGAAGTGACGCCGTTCCCGTCGGTGACTTCGCGGGGGTGAACCCGCCGCTGCGGCGCGCCGACTGGAGCGGGCGGTACGTCGGGCGGCGTGTTGACTCCCGCGTCAGCCGGTGCGTTGACTTCGGGCGGTGGACCCACCTGAAGCGGTGATTCCGCAGGGGTGGGCGAACAGAGCCGCGGGACAGGCGCCATGATGCAGGGGCACCGTCACGACCTCGATGGGACCTGCTCATGCGCGCCATTCCGCTCACCGTCACCGCCCTCGCCGCCGCCCTGCTGCTGACCGCTTGCAACGGCGGCGGGAGCAAGAGCGGCGGCGGCAGCAGCAGCTCGGCCTGCGAGATCGGCGGAGTCTCCCTGCAGATCGGCTCGGCGAGTGTGGCCCCCGGCGCCGGGGACACGGGCGAGATCCCGGTCAGCATGACCAACCAGAGCGCCCCCTGCACCCTGGACGACTTCGCGAACGTGGTGCTCGGCGCCGGTGGCACCGAGGCCAAGGTGCCCGTGCTCAAGGGCGCCAAGGCCCAGAAACTGAGGCTCGCCAAGGGCGACTCGGCGACCTTCACCATCTCCTACGTGCGCGGCAAGGCGGGCGACAAGACCAGCCTGGACGCCAAGACCGTGAAGATCACCCTGCCCGGCACCGCCACCTCCCGGAGCTTCCCCTGGTCGTACGGCCCCGTCGCCGGCCAGGGCAGCGGCCCGAACGCCTCGGTGAGCGCCTTCCAGCAGGCCGGCGACTGACGTTCAGCCGAGCCGGGGGCGGGACTTGACCTGCGCCCGGTCCGCCGCCCGCGCGCCCTCCGTCCACCCGGCCGCGTCGCTCACCCCGCGCAGCCGGGTCGTGGTGGTCTCGGGGAACATCCGCTCCAGCCGGTCGGTGACGGCTATCTCCCGGGTGGCCAGGACCGGCAGCAGATCCTGGCTGACCTGGGTCTCGGCGACGGCCGCGAGCCGGTCTCCCACGCGGTGGGCGTAGGCCGCGAGGAACGACTGCCGGAAGGTCTTGGTCCGCTTACGGCCGCCCGCTCTCTGCGCGGCCTCCGCCCTGGCCATCGCGTGCGTGGCCTGCACCAGCAGCGAGGTGTAGAGCAGCTCGACCGCTTCCAGGTCCGCCTCGAAGCCGACGACCGTGGAGAAGGCGAGCGGTTCGTTCCACACCGCGCGGCAGTGGTTCGCGCCCGCCACCGCGTCCAGCAGCACGGCCTTGGCCTGTTCGTACGGCGGCTCGACCCCGATCCGGCAGGCTCCGGGCGCGTCCGGGGCGGGCGCCTCGGCGGCGAGCAGCGCCTCGTCGACGCTGTGCCGGGCCATCAGCTCCTGCGCCTTGGCACTGAGCGCCTCCGCCTCCTCCGGGTACCCGGTCGCCTCGGCCTTGGCGAGTAGCGCGCGGATCCGGGCGAGCATGCGGGAGGCGGCCGGGCCGGCCGTGCGACGGGGCTCCTCCAGCGGCTCCAGGGCGGGCAGGCGCAGCAGCAGTCGGTACAGCTCCAGCGCCGTCGTGGCCTGCGAGAAGCGGTCGGCCTCGGGCGCGGGGCCCTCCGGCAGCTCCGCCAGCTGGGCGGTCCAGCGGCGCCCGCGCGGACGGTCCCGCCCGGCCTGCGCCCGGATCAGCGCGGCGGCCAGGCGTACGTGCGCGTCCGCCGACTCGCGCCGGACCAGCCGTACGACATCGGCGGGCTGCCAGCCGCGCTGCCAGGCCACCGCGACGAACTCCTCGCCGCGCCGCGTGAGTTCGACGTCCGCGGCGGGGTCGGCGGCGAGCAGGGAGGCACCCGTGTCGAGGCCGGTGTCGGTGTCGTCGTACAGCGCGGCCCGGAAGGCGTGCTCGACGGTGCTGGCAGTGCTGGTCACATCGTCGATGGTGCCATGCCCCACCGACAGCGGGCCGGGCTTCGTCCACAGCCTGTGGATAAGCGTTCGGGAGCGGGCCCACGCGCCGACGGGCCGGGACCACGGTAGTGGGCGGCGGGACCACGGACCGGGAGGACGGCTCCGGAGTGATCATCTCCGGTCGTGCGCCGCCCGGGGCCGCCGGGGACGGTCAGGCGCGGGCGGCCGGCCGCAGGAGTTGCAGGGCGCGGTCCAGGGCCGTGTCCGCCGGGCAGGGGACGTCGGGACGTACGCCCGTGCCCTCCCAGTTGGTTCCGGAGACCGGGTTGATCGAGCGGCCGACCGGGATCGTGGCCTCCAGATGCGGGTGCACCGCCCAGCCCCCGCGCGGATGCGCGCCGCCCCGGGTGACCTCCCCCACGATCACCGCGCGCCCCAACTGCTGGAGGTTGTACGCGAGTTCCTCACCACCGGAGAAGGTACGGCCGCTGGTGAGGACGTAGACCGGTTTGGTGCCGCCGAAACGGGCGCCGGGGACGTGCGGCAGGGTCCAGTACTGCTCGTACCGCTCCCCCTCGCGCCAGTACTGGGTGTTCAGGTGGGTCCGCTCGTCCAGGAGGTAACTGCACACGAACGCGACGGTGTCCGGGTAACCGCCGACCGTACCTCTCAGGTCCAGGATCAGCGTGTCCGCGCGCGCGGCCAGCGTGAGCGCGGCCGACAGGGGCTCCGCCGACCAGTCGAGCCGGTAGAGCAGCGGGGCGAGTTCGAGCAGCACGGCCCCGCCCGGCAGCAGCTGCACGCGCGGTACGCCGCCCAGGGACGCGGTGAACTGCTGGCGCAGCACGTCGGGATTCACCTCGCCGGCGTCCGGCCGCAGCCGCTCGGGGTGGAACTTCAGGCTCAGATGCGGATCCCCGTTCTCCGACTGGAGGTCGGCGGTGACGCGGGCACCGAGTTCCGCCGGGTCGGCGGTGTCGTACGCCCCCTCGGACAGCCGGCGGCGCAGCAGGGCGGCGAGCCGGTCCGCCGGCTCCGGGAAGACGTAGTGGGCGACGAGGAGTTGCGCGGTCTCCTCGACGACGGCCGGCACGTCGATGACGAGGGCGGGCGAGGGCGTCTGCGTGGTCATGACAGGGAGTACAGCACCGGACTTGCGAAAGCGTCAAGAAGATTAGACGCTTACGCCATGACCGAACCGGAGCCGACCGGGCAGGGCGCCGAGGGCGCGCCGGACCGGAGCGTGAACGACAGCACACCGGACGACGACGTACGGAACGACGGCGTGCTGGACATCTCCACGCCCGAGCAGTTCGCCGCGCTCGCCCACCCCCTGCGACAGCGGCTGCTCTTCACGCTGACCCACGAGGCCGCCACGATCAGCCAGTTGGCGGTGCGGCTCGGCGTGGCCAAGGGAAGCGTGGCGCACCACCTGAAGACGCTGCACACGGCGGGGCTCGTGCACATCGCCGAGACCCGCACGGTCCGGGGCGGCACCGAGCACCGTTACCGGCGGACCGGGCGGCGCCTGCGGGTCGCCGAGCCGCGCGCCGCCGACCGCGCCGCCCTGCTGAACGCCGTGGCGCAGGAGGTCGACCGCTCCCCCGAGGAGCACCTGCTGAGCCTGCGTCACCTGCGACTGACCCCCGAGCGGGCCCGACAGCTGCGCGACACGCTGGCCGAGCTGGTGGACGGCACGCAGGAGGACGGCGCGGGCCAGCCGGTGCACGGCGTGCTGGTGGTGATGTACGAGCACGAGCGGCCCTGAGTCGGCGACCGGCGTCTCGGACCCTGGAATTCGGCCCCACGCGCGCGTGGGGTCATCAAGCATGAGGGCATGGTGGACACGTCTCTCTACGCGGCGTTCCTGATCGCCGCCTTCGCACTCTGCATGACCCCGGGGCCCGACATGATGTTCATCGTGGCGGTGGGCGGCCGGGGCGGACCCCTGACCGGGCTGACGGCGGCCGTCGGGGTCGCCTGCGCGATGTTCGTGCACGCGGTCGCCGCGTCGCTCGGGCTGTCGGCGCTGTTCCTGACCCTGCCGGCGCTCTATCACGCGCTGCGCTGGGCCGGCGCGGCCTATCTGCTGTTCCTCGCGGTCAAGGCGTTCCGCGGCGACGACGGCAACGGCGAGGGGACGGGGGCGGATCCCGGGCCCGGACGCCGGCGCGCGTTCTGGCGGGGAGCCGTCACCAACCTGCTCAACCCGAAGGTCATTCTCTTCAACGTCTCCTTCCTGCCGCAGTTCGTGAACCCCGCCCTCGGACACGTGCGCGAGCAGTTCCTCGTCCTGGGGTGCACGATCACGGTGATGGGCGTGCTGGTCGACGGCTCGGTCGGACTGCTCTCCGGGAAGCTCACCGCGCTGCTGCGGCGCAGCCGACGGGTGGCCCGGGGCCTGGACTACTTCAGCGGGACGGTGTTCGCGGGGCTGGCGGTGCGCTTGGCGGCCACGCCGAAGTGACGGCGCGAGGGCGGGCGAACGACCCGGCGACGGGGCCCGTTCGACAGGAAAACCAGACTGTCAACCATCGGTTGACAGCATGAGGGGTGCAACCTACGGTTGACACATGGCGACCAACCCGAACATCACGTCATCCGTACGCCTCGACGACCTCATCGAGGCCATCAAGAAGGTTCATCCCGAACCCCTCGACCAGCTCCAGGACGCGGTGATCGCCGCCGACCACCTCGGTGACGTGGCCGACCATCTGATCGGCCACTTCGTCGACCAGGCGCGACGCTCGGGCGCGTCCTGGTCCGAGATCGGCCGGAGCATGGGCGTGACCCGGCAGGCGGCGCAGAAGCGGTTCGTGTCGAAGGAGTCCGCCGACCTCGACCTCAGCCAGGGCTTCAGCCGCTACACCACGCGCGCGCGGAACGTCGTCATGGCCGCGCACAACGAGGCGGTGGCGGCCCGCAACCCCGAGGGCCGCCCCGAACACCTGGTCCTCGGGCTCCTGGCCGAGCCGGAGGGCATGGCGGCGAAGGCGATCACCGCGCAGAACGTCCTGCTGGACTCCGTACGCCAGGCCGCGACGGCCGCGCTCCCGCCCGCCGCGGACGACGTACCCGATCTGATCCCCTACGGCCCCGAGGCCAAGAAGGCCCTGGAACTGACCTTCCGCGAGGCCCTGCGGCTCGGCCACAACTACATCGGCACCGAGCACATCCTGCTCGCGCTCCTGGAACAGGAGAACGGCGAGGGCGTCCTCAACGGCCTCGGCATCACCAAGCCCGGAACCGAGCGGCACATCGCCAAGATGATGTCACTGCTGACGGAACAGAAGATGCCGGGAGCCGGGGAGGGGTCGGACGGGTCGGACTCCGCCGAGGACTGAGACCGCCCGCCGAGGACAGCAGTCGTCGCGGAGGCCGAGGACGGCGGCCGGCGACAGGCCCGAGGAATGCCGCCGGCGACTCGGTCCAGGAAAGCGGCCCGCGACTCGGTCGAGGACGGCGGCCTGCGACGCGGTCGCGGGATGAAACCGCAGTTCAGGGCGATTGTCAGACCCGCCTGCCACACTCGCGTTCATGACCGACCGGTGGGCACTCGCGCCGGCCGAGGACGGTGGCGTGGACGTCGCCCCCCTCGGCCCGGACGGGCTGCCCGCCGGGCCGGTTCGGCGGGAGAGCGATCTCGCCGGGGCGGTGCGGAGCCGCCCGGAGGTGACGCGCTGGGTGTGGCGGTCCACCCCCGAGGTCTACCCGCGTCTGCTCGCCACGGGGGTGCGAGTGGAGCGGTGCTACGACATCGAGGACGCCGAGACACTCCTGCTGGGTCACGAGGGCCGGCACGGCGAGCCACGCTCGGCCGCCGCCGCCCTGGCCCGCCTCCGGGGCGGCCCCGTACCGCCCGACCCGCCGCAGCGCGCGGCCGAACCGGGCGCCCAGTCCCCACTGTTCGAGCCCACCGGCGCCCGTCTGCCCCTGACCGACCTCCTCGCGGTCTACGCCGAGCAGTTGCGGCGGCACGAGCGCACGGCCCACCCCGACCGGATGCGGCTGCTGACGGCCGCCGAGTCGGCCGGGATGCTGGTGGCCGCCGAGATGAACCGCGCGGGTCTGCCCTGGAGCGCCGAGGTCCACCGCGAGCTGCTGCACGACCTGCTGGGCGAGCGGTACGCGGGCGGTGGCGAGCCGCGCCGCCTGGCCGAGCTGGCCGACGAGGTGTCCGCCGCCTTCGGGCGCCGGGTGCGCCCCGATCTGCCCGCCGATGTGATCAAGGCCTTCGCACAGGCCGGGATCAAGGTGCGCTCGACCCGCCGCTGGGAGATCCAGTCCGTCGACCACCCGGCCGTCGCACCCCTGGTGGAGTACAAGAAGCTGTACCGCATCTGGGTGGCGCACGGCTGGTCCTGGCTCCAGGACTGGGTGCACGACGGCCGCTTCCGCCCCGAGTTCCTCGCCGGCGGCACGGTCACCGGGCGCTGGGTGACCAACGGCGGGGGCGGACTGCAGATCCCCAAGGTGATCCGCCGGGCCGTGGTCGCCGACCCCGGCTGGCGGCTGGTGGTGGCCGACGCCGACCAGATGGAGCCGCGCGTGCTCGCCGCCGTCTCCCGCGATCCCGGACTGATGGAGGTCGCCGGCCGCGCGAGCGATCTCTATCAGTCCGTGTCCGAGCACGCCTTCTCCGGCGACCGCGACCAGGCCAAGCTCGCCGTGCTCGGCGCGGTCTACGGCCAGACCTCCGGCGACGGTCTGAAGAACCTGGCCGCGCTCCGCCGCCGCTTCCCGAAGGCCGTCGCCTACGTCGACGAGGCCGCCCGCGCGGGCGAGGAGGGCCGGCTCGTGCGCACCTGGCTGGGCCGGACCTGCCCGCCGGCAGCCGGGTCCGGCGAGGACGCGGCCGAGGAGGCGGGCATCCCCCTCGGCGAGGACGACACGGAGGCACCGGCGGCGGACGGCCAGGCCTGGGTCCCGGGCTACGCCTCGGCCAACTCCCGCGCGCGGGGCCGTTTCACGCGGAACTTCGTCGTCCAGGGAGGCGCCGCGGACTGGGCCCTGCTGATGCTCGCCGCGCTCCGCCGGGCCTGCGCGGACCTCAAGGCCGAGCTGGTCTTCTTCCAGCACGACGAGGTGATCGTGCACTGCCCTGCCGAGGAGGCCGACACCGTCGTGCAGGCCATCCGCGCCTCCGCCGACCTCGCCGGACGGCTGACCTTCGGCGAGACCCCGGTGCGGTTCCCGTTCACGACGGCGGTGGTGGAGTGCTATGCCGACGCCAAGTGAGCGCGGATCAGGGGGCCTTGGTCCGGTGCGGCCGGTCCTCGGCGAGCAGTGCCCGCAGCTCGCCCAGCACCGTCTGCTCGTCCGTGCCGTCCAGCGCCGCGAGCGCCGCGCGCCAGGCGTCGTACGCCTCCGCCCGCCGGCCCTGCTCGCGCAGCAGCAGCCCGTGCTGATGCCGGGCGAGAGCGCCCATGTAGGCGTCGGCACGGGCATCGGCGCGCTGCAGCAGTTCGGCGCACTCACCGCTCGCCCGCCCGGTCTCCCCCAGCTGCCGCAGCGCACGGACCAGACCGAGCCGGGTCTGGGACTCGCCGTGCCAGTCGCCGGCGCCGCCGAGGATACGCAGGCTCTCCTCGAAGTGCCCTGCTGCGGCGGCCGGTTCGCCGAGGGCGAGGTGGGCGTAACCGATGTTGCAGTGTGCCGAGTGCTGCACGATGACCGCGCCGATCGCGTCGCCGATCGCCAGCGAGCGCCGGTGCTGCTCGATGGCGGCACGCGGGTCGGTGTGCTCGTAGAGGTTGCCGAGGTGGCTGTGGGTGACGGCCTCGCCGTAGGGGTCGTTCAACTGCCGGGAGTACGCGAGGCTCTGCCGCAGCGCCTCCCCGGACTCCGCGAACCGGCCCAGTCCCTCCAGCAGGAGCCCGCGGTTGTTCAGACAACGCCGGATCCTGGAGACGACATCGACGCGTCGCCAGATCTCCAGGGCCTGGTCGGTGAGGACGAGGGCGTCCTTCTGCCGGCCGGTCAGGAAGTACAGGCCCGCGAGGTCGCCCAGCGCGTACGCCTCGGCCGGTGCGTCCCCGAGCCGCCGCGCCGCCTTGAGCGCGGCTCGTCCCAGCACTTCCATCTCCGCGACGTGACCGCTGCGCTGGACGTAGGGGAAGAGCAGCCGCGCGAGCACCGAAAGCCAGGCCGCCCGGTGCGCGTCGGCGGTGTCCGCGTTCCGCTCCACCAGCGCGACGATGTTCTCCAGCTCCACCTCACCCCACCCGACGGCCTCCTCGGCGGAGCCGAAATACCCCAGCGCCGCCACCTCGGCCGCATGCTCCGCCGGCTGCGCGGAGGTCGCCCGGCGGCGATCGTCCTGATCGAGCCCGGGCTCCACGACCGCCTCAAGCATCCGCTCGGCCACGGCGGCGTACCAGCGGAGGGCGACCAGGTCGGGGTCGAGGGCAGGAGTGGGGGTGGGAACGGGGCTGCCGGCGGAGTCACCCCGGCGTTCGGCGTCGCGGCCCACAGGAGTGCCGCCGGGGGCGGACTGGTCGGAGGACAGCGCGGAGGTGTCGACAGGGTCACTGCCGCCGTCGACGTCACGGCGCACACGGCCGTCGGCGACGGCAGCGCGGTCGGCAGACAGCGCGGACGTGTCGACAGAATCACCCCTGCCGTCGACGTCACGGCGCACACGAGTGTCCGCGTGGGCAGCCCTGTCGGCAGACGGCGCGGAAGCGCTGGCAGGGGCGGCCCAGCGGTCGACGTCCCGCTGTGTGTCCTGGTGCGGGCCGGTATCCGCGCGGTCTGATGCAGGGGCGGCGGCAGAGACGGCTCGCCCGGCGACGTCCTGCCCCGTTGCTCCACCCGACCGCGTGTCCGAGGCGCCCCGCCCCGTACCGCCGCCGGACCACGCATCCCAGGCACCCCGCCCCGCCCGCTCGCGCGCACCCGTGTCCGACACCCCGCCCGGTACCCCCGCACCGGCACCCCGCCCGCTGTCCGCCAGTTCGCGGGCGAAGTCGCGGACCAGGTCGTGGGGGGCGTAGCGGCCGTAGGTCGTCTCCTCCAGGAGGGCGACGTCGACGAGACGGTCGAGGGCGGCCTCGGCACGGCGTTCGTCGGTGCCGGTGAGGCGGGCGATCAGCAGGGCGCCGTAGGTCGGCAGGTCGAGCGCGCCGATGCGGCGCAGGGCGAGGGCCGCGTCCCGGTCGGCCTCCCGCTCGGCGGCGGCGAGCGAGTCGTGGGCGACGGCCAGGGAGCGCCGGACGCTCAGATCGTCGTACTCGAGGTGGCGCAACCGGCCGCCGGTCTCGGCGAGTTGGCCCGCCAGCACATCGGGGGTGAGGGCCCGGCGGGCGGCGAGCCGGGCGGCGACCACGCGCAGGGCCAACGGGAGCCGGCCGGTCAGCTCGACCAGCGCGTGCCCGGCGCCCAACCCGTCGCGTCCGCTCACCGCGCGCAGCAGCGCCGCACTGTCCTCGCAGGTCAACGGGGTGAGCGGAAAGCGCCGGGCGCCGTCGAGAGCGGTCAGCGGCGAGCGGCTGGTGACAATCACCGCGCAGCCGGGACCGGCCGGCAGCAGGGGCCGTACCTGGGCCGCGTTCGCCGCGTCGTCCAGCACCAGCAGGATCCGGGCCGGGGCGAGCAGCGAGCGGAGCAACGCGGCTGCGGCATCCGGGTGTTCTGGGATGCTGCGGGGCTCGGTACCCAGGTCCCGGAGCAGCGCGGCGAGTGCCTGCGCGGCGGTGAGCGGGGTCATGCCGGGGGTGGCGCCGTGCAGGTTGACGTAGAGCTGGCCGTCGGTGAAACGTTCCCTCAGCTCATGTGCGACATACAGGGCTAGCGCGCTCTTGCCGACGCCCGCCATGCCGCTGATCACGGCGATGGCGGGGGCCGGCGCGGGCGGCTCGGTGAGCGCGTGCCACAGCTCGCGACGCGCGTCGGCCCGCCCCGTGAAGTGGGCCGGCGGAGCGGGCAGCTGGGCCGGGCGCGGGGTCTGCCGCGCGGCCGGTTCGGTCTCCTCCCGCCCGTCCCCGTGCGACTCCTCGACGGCGGCCCCCGCGCGCCCATCGCCGGCAGACGCCTGCTGCCGGACGTCCCCGCCGGTGTCCCCCTGCTCCCGCCCCTCGCCGTTCCCCCGCAGCACCTCGGCATGCGCCTCACGGACCGCCGGGCCGGGTTCGACACCCAGTTCCTCGATCAGGCGGGCGCGCAGGTCACGATGGACGGCGAGGGCCTCGGCCTGGCGGCCGGTGCGGTACAGGGCGAGCATGAGCTGACGGTGGTACGCCTCACGCAGCGGATACTCGGCGACGAGCGCCGCAAGCTCCGGCACGAGCGCGGCCAACCGCGCCCCACCGAGGGAGAGTTCGGCGTCGTAACGCCACTCCAGCAGGAGCAGCCGCGCCTCCTCCAGGCGCTGCACCAGCGCATAGCCGCCGAGGTCGACGGGGAGCCCGCTCAGCGGGGCGCCGCGCCAGAGCGCGAGCCCGGCCGTACACGCCCGTACGACGCCCGCCCAGTCCCGCCAGGCATGCGCGGCCCGCGCCTCGGCGACCCGGGCGTCGAAGACATGCATGTCCAGCTCGCCGTGATCGACGCGCAGCACGTACCCCGGCGGTACGGCCCGCAGCCGCTCGGGGTCGTCCAGGAGCCGACGCAGCCGGGTGACGTGGTTGTGCAGGGAGGCCTGCGCGGAGACGGGCGGCGCCCCGCCCCACAGGGCGTCCTTCAGCGACTCGACCGGCACGACCCGGCCAGCCTCCAGCAGCAGCGCTGCGAGCAGGGCACGCACTTTGGGACTGCCGATGGCGCGGACGCCGTTGTCGGGGGTGTCGTCGGGAGTGTCGCCGCCAGGAACGGAGCGGGTGCCGTGGGCCTCGGGCTCGCCGGAAGGGGAACCAGGGGTCTCGTACGGCCTCTCGCACGACGTCTCTTGAGACCTCTCGTACGACGTCTCTCGAGAGCTCCCGTACGAGATCTCGTACGGCGGTCGGTCATACAGGACCGGTGGTCCCAGCAGTCCGAACCGCAGCCCGCACCGCCGCATCACGCCGCTCCACTGCCTTCCCGCGCGGTCGGGTCCGACCGCGCTGCGCAGCGGGCGCGTGCCCGCCGTTCCCTGGCGGAAATCCGCCCTGCCCACAGCGGTTTCCCGCCACCTTCTACCGGCCGGACCGGCCCCGGATCGGCCCGTCTGACGACCTGCCTCCGGTACCCTCGGCGAGTTCTGGCCAACGAGCCCGTGACACACCGACCAACCGTTGGCCACATGTTAGCGATCCGTTGGCGCATCCTGATGTGATCATTCCATCGGATCCGGCCCGACGGCGCGCGCGTATGTCGCGTAACTCGGGGGAGTGTCGCCGCAGGCTGGATCCGGGGACACAAGGGGCCCCGGTCGGCGGAGGTGAACGACCGGGGCCCTGTCCCGTCTCCCTTCGCAGACCACCGGCCCCCTCGGACGACCGGCGGACGCTGCCAGACGATCGTCAGACGCTGTCAGATGACCGGCGGACGCCCGAGCCGGCTCAGCCGCCACACCGTCCGCCAGCGCATGGGCCGCCGCTCGCCGGCCGACTCCCGCAGACCCTCCATGAACCCGGCGAACCATGCCTTCAGCCCGGCCGGGGAGCGGGTGCGGGCGAGGGTGAGGAGCGTCCACACGCCGAGGTGCACGGGGACGAGGGGCAACGGCAGCCGACGGCGGACCAGCCAGACGCGGTTGCGGGCGTTGACGCGGTAGTAGATGGCGTGCCGGGCCGGCGAGGTCTTGGGGTGCTGGAGCAGCAGCTGGGGGGCGTAGAGGATCTTCCAGCCGGCGTCGGCTGCGCGCCAGGCGAGGTCGGTCTCCTCGTGCGCGAAGAAGAACTCGGCGGGCCAGTCCCCGGTCTCGGCCAGCATTGCGGTGCTCAGGGCATGCCCGCCGCCGAGGAACCCGGTGACGTAGCCCCCGCGCATCGGATCCGACTTCCCCACCCGGGGCACATGCCGCTGCTGGGTCTCGCCGTGCTCGTCGGCGATGCGGAAACCGACGATGCCCAGACGCGGATCGGCGGCGTACAGGTCGCGCACACGGCGCAGCACATCGGCGTCGACGAGCAGACCGTCGTCGTCCAGCTCCACGACGACATCGACGTCCCCGAACTCCCGCAGCCGGGCGAGGGCCACGTTCCGGCCGCCCGGGCATCCGAGGTTGTCCTCGACGTCGACGGTGGTGACTTCGCCGGGCAGCGAGAGCCGGCGGGCGAACTCGGGTAGCCGGCAGCCGTTGCCGACGATCACGATGCGAGCGGGGGCGAGGTCCTGCTTGGCCACGGACTCCAGCAGGGCATCGACTTCGGCGGGCCGGTTTCCCATGGTCACCACGGCGACCGCGATCCTCGGCTCCACCACGTCCCTCACCCCATCCGGCCGACGGGGGCGCCCCGTCCTGACCGCGCGGCGCCCATCGTTCACCAAGATGTTGCCTCAGTTCCGCGGGTTCACCCGACCCCCATTCACTTTGCAGCCCCTTTGCTCCGCTTTTGTCCGAGCGTTCCCTCAGGAACGGGACAGAAGCGGACAAGACCGGGGGAAAGCACTCGGAGCCGGGGCAGAAGCACTCATGGACCGGGCGGAAACGATGAAACCCCGGGTCGGAAGTGATCCGAACCAGGGTTTCAGTGGAGCCGCCTTCGGGATTCGAACCCGAGACCTACGCATTACGAGTGCGTTGCTCTGGCCATCTGAGCTAAGGCGGCGCGCCGTCCGCACTATGGTGCGATCGGCAACGTCGGTAAGTCTACACAGTTTCCCGGAGTGCTCCGACCACGCCCCGGAGGCGAGGACTCCGGGGCGGGTGACAGGGCTATGAGCAGCGCTTTCCCGCGGTCGGCGGGGTGCCGTGGATCAGGTAGGTGTTGATCGCGGTGTCGATGCAGGCGCTGCCGCGGCCGTAGGCGGTGTGGCCGTCGCCGACATAGGTCAGCAGGCGCGCCGAGGAAAGCTGGCGGGACAGGGACTGGGCCCAGCGGTAGGGGGTCGCCGGGTCGCGGGTCGTGCCGACCACCACGATCGGTGCCGCGCCCTTCGCCTTGATGCGGTGCGACGTGCCCGTGGCCTTCACCGGCCAGTACGTGCAGTTCAGCGCGGCCCAGGCCAGGGGGGCGCCGAAGACCGGGGACGCCTTCTCGAACGTGGGGAGGGCCTGCCGTACCTGGTCGGGGCCGGTGAAGGCGGGCGGCAGGTCCAGGCAGTTCACGGCGGCGTTGGCCATCATCAGATTGCTGTAGTGGCCACCCGCGTCACGTTCGTAGTAGCTGTCGGAGAGCGCGAGCAGGCCCGCGCCGTCGTTCTCCTTCATCGCCGAGTTCAGTGCCTCGCGCAGCTGCTCCCACTCCGCCTGGTCGTACATCGACGCGATCACCCCGGTCGTGGCCAGCGCCTCGCCGAGCTTGCGGCCGTCCGCGTCACCCGCCGGGATCGGGTGCGCGTCCAGCTTCTGGAAGAACGCCTTGAGGTGGTCGCCGACCTGCGCGGGCGTCGTGCCCTTGCCGCCGAGCGGGCAGTCGGGGTGCTTCACACAGTCTTTCGCGAAGGCCTGGAACGCCGTCTCGAAACCCGCCGTCTGGTCCAGGTTCAGCTCGCGGGCGATGATCGAGGGATCCATGGCGCCGTCCAGGACCATCCGGCCGGCCCGGTCGGGGAACAGGCCGGCGTACGTCGCGCCGAGGAACGTGCCGTACGACGCTCCCACGTAGTTCAGTTTCTGATCACCCAGCACCGCCCGCAGGATGTCCATGTCCCGCGCCGCCTCGACGGTGGAGACGTGCCGCAGCAGCCGTGCCGAGTGTGCCCCGCAGCTCTCGTCGAACTTCTTGTCCGCCGTGACCAGCGCGTTCTGCTCATGCTGGTCGTCGGGCGTCATGTCCGTCTGCGTGTACGCGTCCATCTGGCGGCCGTCGAGGCACTCCACCGGCTCACTGCGGGCGACGCCCCGCGGGTCCATCGCGACCATGTCGTAGCGGGCGCGGACGTCCGAGGGGTAGCCGACACCCGCGTAACTCTGCAGATACTCGACCGCCGAGCCGCCCGGGCCGCCCGGGTTGACCAGCAGCGAACCGATCGGCTTGCCCTTGCCAGTGGCCTTCTTGCGGGCGACGGCGAGCCGGACGTCACCCGAGCCGGGGTTGTCGTAGTCCAGCGGGGCCTTCATCGTCGCGCACTGGAAACCGGGGACACCACAGCTTCGCCAGCGCAACTTCTGGGTGTAGTACGACGACAGCGCCGACGGCGTCGCCTGCGGCAGCGCGGCCAGTGCCGCCTCCGCCGTGTCGCCGGCCGAGGTGGTCGAGCTCCCGGGAGAGCAGGCGGACACGAGCAGGGCGGCGGCCGCGAGGAGGGAGGCGCCGAGGCGGGCCTTCGTCCGGGTACGGGTGCTCCGGGTCCGGCGGGGGGATGGCCTGGTGTGCATCAAGCGAGCGTAACGCTGTGCGATGGATCGAGCGCAATGCGTGGGGGTGATGTGCTCGTACGAGGGACACGGGCGGCTGCGGGCACAGCCGCCCAGGTGTGCGGGAGGCTCTGCGCGTCCGTCATCCCGCCCGCAGCGCCATCGTCATCGCCTCCACCGCTAGCAGCGGAGCCACATTGCGGTCGAGGGCCTCGCGGCACGCGCCGATCGCCTCGATGCGGCGGAGTGTGGACTCCGGGGCGCTGCCCCGGGCGAGCCGCTCCAGCGCGTCCTCGGCGTCGGCGTTGGCGATCGCCACGCGGGAGCCGAGCTGGAGGGCGAGCACGTCGCGGTAGAAAGCGGTGAGGTCGCCGAGGGCGACGTCGAGGCTGTCGCGCTGTGTGCGGGTTCTGCGACGCTTCTGCATGTCCTCGAGGTCCTTGATCACGCCCGCCGTACCGCG
Source organism: Streptomyces sp. MMG1121 (assembly GCF_001280015.1). Classification (GTDB taxonomy): domain Bacteria; phylum Actinomycetota; class Actinomycetes; order Streptomycetales; family Streptomycetaceae; genus Streptomyces. The sequence goes on along the minus strand of NZ_LGDV01000063.1, from coordinate 46,919 downwards.
CGGCAGCCGGCCGCCCTGGGCCGCGCCCAACGCCGCCTTCAACTCCTCCGTCTCCTTGCCGTCCATCTCCTCGGCGAGCTGCTTGGCGTCCTCGGCAGCCGCGTCGACCAGCTCCTGTGCGGCTCTGAGACAGGCGCCGACCTCGTCGAGACGCAGGGGCAGCTTCAGTACGGCGGCGCGGCGCTCACGGGCTGCCGGGTCGGTGGCCAGGCGGCGGGCCCGGTCGACGTGGCCCTGCGTCGCACGGGCGGCCGACGCGGCGATCCCGGGTTCGATGCCGTCACGGCGTACGAGCATGTCGGCGACCGCGTCGACGGACGGCGTGCGCAGGTTCAGGTGGCGGCAGCGGGAGCGGATCGTCGGCAGGACGTCCTCGATGGAGGGGGCGCACAGCAGCCAGACCGTACGCGGGGCGGGCTCCTCCACCGCCTTGAGGACGGCGTTGGCCGATTTCTCGTTCAGCCGCTCGGCGTCCTCGACCAGGATGATCTGCCAGCGGCCGGTCGCCGGCGCGGTGAACGACTTGCGGACCGTGTCCCGCATGTCCTTCACCAGGATCTCGGAGCCGACCGCGGCCACCGTATTGACGTCCGCGTGCGTGCCCAGCAGCGCGGTGTGGCAGCCGTCGCAGAAGCCGCAGCCGGGCGTACCACCGAGGGCGCGGTCGGGGCTCACGCACTGCAGGGCCGCGGCGAAGGCCCGCGCCGCCTGGTTGCGGCCCGCGCCGGGCGGACCCGTGAACAGCCAGGCGTGGGTCATCTTCGAGGTCTCGGGCAGCGGCTTGTCGGCCGCGGCGGCCGTGACGAGGGCATCGGCGTCCCGTGCGGCGGCTTCGAGCACCGCGCTCACCTTCTCCTGCCCGACGAGGTCGTCCCATACGGTCATGGGTCACGCCGCCCTTCCGTCACATTCCGCGTTTCCATCACACTCCGCGTTCGGAATCCATTGTGCGGGTGGGCACTGACAACGCGGTCCGGCGGCCATTGGTGACAGCTGGCCAAGCTGATCGCCGGCCCGAGTGACCGCTGCCCGACGTGGCCGCTGTAAAGGCGAGGGCGGCGCCGGTCGCTGCCGCGACCCGCGCCGCCCTGTGCTCGCCGTACCCGCAGGGATCCGCCGTCAGCCTCGCCGGCCCCGGCCCCTGCGGCCCTGCTCCTCGTCGTGGTCGGCGCGCTCCCGCTCGTCGTACGACCCCAGCAGCTCGTCCGCCAGCGTCGGCAGGTCGTCCAGCGGGGTCTCCTCGGCCCAGTCGGGGCGCGGCCGGCGTCGCGGCGTGCCGTCGGCGTCGAGCTGGGGCATCTCGCGGGTGCGGTCCTCGGAGCCGTCCGGGCCGGCGGCGGGCCGCTCGTCCCGGAAGAACCCGGCCGGCACCCGGTTCGCCGGGGCGTCACCCCGTACGGGCGGCAGTACGGCCGTCTCGTCGGCCGCGCCCGGAGTCACCGGCGGTCGTACGGCCGCCTCCTGCGCACGCACCGGCGGCAGAACCGCCGTCTCCTCCGCGGACACCGGCGGCAGCACCGCCGTCTCGTCCGCCGCGCCCGGAACCGCCGGCGGCTGCGGCAGCTCGGCCGTCACCTCGGCGTCGGAGCCGGGCCCGGACGTTCGCCCGGTACGGGGCTCCCGAGCCGCCGCCTGCTCGTCGGCCTCCCGGGCCCCCTGGGCCGACCCGGCCCCGGCACGGTCCTCACGCACCGGGCGCAGCACCGCTGTCTCCTCGGCGCCCCGCTCGTCCTTCCCGAGCGGCACGACCGGCGTCGGGACAGTCTCCTCGGTGCCGCGCGGGGCCGACGACACGACCGGTGTGGGAACCGTCGTCGCCTCGGGCACCACGCCCGGCGCGGCCGGCAGGGGGGTGCTGGACCTGCGGGCAGCCGTGTCGGCCGCCGCTGCTGCCTCGGCCGCCTGCCGGCGGGCCTCCTCGGCGCGCAGCAGCGCTTCCTCGGCCTTGCGCTGCTTCTCCAGACGCCGCGCCTCTTCCTCCGCGCGCAGCCGGGCCTGCCGAGCCTCTTCCTCGGCGCGCAGCCGGGCCTCTTCCTCAGCCTGCTTGCGGCGCCGCTCCTCCTCGGCCCTGCGGCGGGCCTCCTCCTCGGCGCGGGCCTTCTCCTCGGCCAGCAGCCGCTGCCGCTCCTCCTCCGCGCGCCGGGCCGCTTCCTCGGCCCGTTGCCGGGCCTCCTCCGCCTGCCGTTCGGCCTCGCGGCGCTGCGCCTCCTCCAGCTCGCGGCGCTTGCGCTCCTCCTCCTCGGCACGCAGCTTGGCGAGCTGCTCCTGGCGCTCGCGCTCCAGGCGCTCCTCCTCGGCCTTGCGCGCGGCCTCTTCCTCGGCCTTGCGGCGGGCCTCCTCCTCGGCCTTCTTCCGCGCCTCCTCCTGGGCCTTGATCTCGGCCTCGGACAGCGGCAGCACGGTGTCGAGCCGGTGCCGGATCACCGTGGTGACGGCCTCGGGCTCCTGGCCGGCGTCCACCACCAGGTAGCGACCGGGGTCGGAGGCGGCCAGCGTGAGGAAACCGGCCCGTACGCGCGCGTGGAACTCCGCCGGCTCCGACTCCAGCCGGTCCGGTGCCTCGGTGAACCGCTCGCGGGCCGCCTCCGGGGAGACGTCCAGCAGGACGGTGAGGTGCGGGACGAGCCCGGCGGTCGCCCAGCGGTTGATGCGGGCGATCTCGGTCGGGGACAGGTCGCGGCCAGCGCCCTGGTAGGCGACGGACGAGTCGATGTAGCGGTCGGAGATGACGACCGCGCCGCGCTCCAGGGCGGGGCGGACGACCGTGTCGACGTGCTCGGCGCGGTCGGCGGCGTACAGCAGCGCCTCCGCGCGGTGGGACAGGCCCGCCGAGGACACGTCCAGCAGGATCGAGCGCAGCCGCTTGCCGACGGGGGTGGCCCCGGGCTCACGGGTGAGCACGACCTCGTGGCCCTTGGCCCGGATCCACTCCGCGAGGGCCTCGGCCTGGGTCGACTTGCCGGCGCCGTCGCCGCCCTCCAAGGCGATGAAGAAGCCGCCGGCCGCCGGTGCCTCGTCCGGGTCGTCGCCGCCGAGCAGCGCGTCCTTTAGGTCCTGGCGCAGCGGGATGCCCGAGCGGTCGTCGACCTTGGCGAGCACCAGCGCGGCCACCGGCAGCAGCAGCGCGCCGACCAGCATCAGCGTGAAGGAGGCGCCGCCGTGCGCGAAGACGAACCGGCCGTTCTCCAGGCGGTGCCGGCCGATGAGCCCGGCGACCACCGGCGCGATCAGGGCGCCCAGCGCTATGGCGACCCGGACCACCGCTTGCAGGTGCTCGGTGACGCGCGTCCGGCGGTAGTCCTCGGTCTCCTGGTCGAGCAGGGCGTGCCCGGTGTTCGCGGCCACGCCCGCGGTGAAGCCCGCGAGCGTGACGATCAGCAGCACCGTGGTGACGTCCGGGACGAGCCCGGCGGCCAGCAGGGCGATGCCGGTGAAGGCGATCGCGAGGGCGAGGAGCCTGCGGCGCGAGAGCGAGGGCAGCAGCGCGGGGGCCGTACGGATACCGATGCCGACGCCGCCGGTCAGGCCCAGGACCAGCAGGCCGTACAGGACCGGGCCGCCGCCCAGGTCGGTGGCGTGCAGCACGCACACCGAGGCGGCCGCGGCGATGGCGCCCGCGACAGCGGCACAGGCCGGGACGAGGAGCGGGATCACGCCCGTACGGCCCTTGTCGACCCCGGTGCCGGTGCGCGGGCGGCGCAGCCCCTCCAGCGGGGACCGCGCGCGCGGGGTGCGCACGTCGGGCAGTTCGAGGAAGGCCACGACGGACACGGAGGCGGCGAACAGGCCCGCCGCCACATACGCCCCGAGGGCCGCGTGGTGCTGGTCGAACCAGGCCACGCCGGTGCCCAGCAGGTTGTTGATCAGCCCGGCGCCGACCAGCGTGGCGGCCGCCAGCGGGACGGCCAGGAAGCTCGTGCGCAGCGTCAGGCGGCGCAGCGCGTCCATGTGGTCCGGCAGCGGCCGCACGGTGGCGCCCTCCGGGGGCGGTCCGGGCAGCAGGGCGGGGGCCGCGCTCTCCCGGCACACCGTCCACAGGCGCTCGGCGACTCCGGTGACGAAGGCGGTGACGAGCAGGACGGCCAGTGCGTTGTCCGGCGTCCAGTCGATCCACAGGGGCGAGACGATCAGCAGCAGGGCGCGCAGGACGTCGGCGCCCACCATGGTCCAGCGCCGGTCGAGCGGACCCTCCTGCCCGGTGAGCGCGGTCAGCGGGCCGAGCAGGACGGCGCCGAAGAGCAGCGTGGCGAGGACACGCGCGGCGAAGACGGTCGCCACTGCGAACGCCACGCCCCGGTATCCGCCGCCGAACGAGCCCTGGGCGATCGCCGCCTGGAGGACGAGAACGACCAGGACGAGAAGGGCGAGGGCGTCACCGACACCGCTCACCAGCTGCGCGCTCCACAGGCGCCGTAGCTCGGGGCGGCGCAGCAGGGAGCGGACGGCGCGCTCGCGGGAGTCCGCGACCAGGGCGTCGTCCGGTGCTGTGGGGTGGGCCGTTGGCTGGTCGGCTCGCGTCATGCGTTCAGCCTATCGGCAGCCACCGACACCACACCTCGCCTGTCCGCACATGCACACGCCCCGACATCAAAGTGATGCCGGGGCGTTCGCTCAGCGAAGCCGAAGCCGAAGCCAGGCCGGGGCCAGCCGAGGCCGGGGCCGAAGCCAGCCGAGGCCGGGAGCCAGGGACGCAGCCGTCAGGCCCGAGCCGTGAGGCCGGCGGGAGAGTCCGCCGGCCTCCGACCGGGCGTCAGTCCTCCGTGCCGGAAGCCGTCGCCTTGGAAGCCGTCGCCTTCTTGGCGGTGGTCTTCTTCGCCGTGGTCTTCTTCGCGGCCGCGGTCGTCTTCTTCGCCGCCGTCTTCTTGGCCGCGGTCTTCTTCGCCGGGGCCGTCTTCTTGGCCGCGATCTTCTTCGCCGGGGCCGTCTTCTTCGCGGTCTTCTTGGCGGGCGCCTTCGCGCGCTTCTCGGCGAGCAGCTCGAAGCCGCGCTCGGGGGTGATCTCCTCGACGCTGTCGCCGGAGCGGAGGGTCGCGTTGGTCTCGCCGTCGGTGACGTACGGACCGAAGCGGCCGTCCTTGACCACGACCGGCTTGCCGGAGACCGGGTCCTCGCCCAGCTCCTTCAGCGGCGGCTTGGCGGCGGCCCGGCCACGCTGCTTGGGCTGGGCGTAGATCGCCAGCGCCTCTTCCAGCGTGATCGTGAAGAGCTGGTCCTCGGACTGCAGCGAGCGCGAGTCCGTGCCCTTCTTCAGATACGGGCCGTAGCGGCCGTTCTGCGCGGTGATCTCCTGGCCCTCGGCGTCGGCGCCGACGACGCGCGGCAGCGACATCAGCTTCAGCGCTTCGTCGAGCGTCACCGTGTCGAGCGACATCGACTTGAAGAGCGAAGCCGTACGCGGCTTGACCGCGTTCTTGCCGGTCTTCGGGGTGCCCTCGGGGAGGATCTCCGTGACGTACGGGCCGTAGCGGCCGGCCTTGGCGACGATCTGGTGGCCCGTCGCCGGGTCGGCGCCCAGCTCGAAGTCACCGCTGGGCTTGGCCAGCAGCTCCTCGGCCAGCTCGACGGTCAGCTCGTCCGGCGCCAGGTCGTCGGGGATGTCGGCGCGCTGGTGCTGTTCGGTGTCCTTCTCGCCACGCTCGATGTAGGGGCCGTAGCGGCCGACGCGGAGCACGATGTCGTTGCCCACGGGGAACGACGACACCTCGCGCGCGTCGATCGCACCCAGGTCGGTCACCAGCTCCTTGAGGCCACCGAGGTGGTCCCCGTCGCCGTTGCCCGCCTCGGCGGCGCCTCCGTGACCGGTGCCTTCGCCGAAGTAGAAGCGCTTCAGCCACGGCACGGCCTTCGCCTCACCGGCCGCGATGCGGTCGAGGTCGTCCTCCATCTTGGCGGTGAAGTCGTAGTCGACGAGCCGCCCGAAGTGCTTCTCCAGGAGGTTGACCACGGCGAAGGACAGGAAGGACGGCACCAGGGCCGTGCCCTTCTTGAAGACGTAGCCGCGGTCGAGGATCGTGCCGATGATCGACGCGTACGTCGACGGGCGGCCGATCTCGCGCTCTTCCAGCTCCTTGACCAGGGAGGCCTCGGTGTAGCGCGCCGGGGGCTTGGTGGCGTGGCCGTCGACCGTGATCTCCTCGGCCGACAGCGCGTCGCCCTCGGCGACCTGGGGCAGCCGGCGCTCGCGGTCGTCCAGCTCGGCGTTCGGGTCGTCGGCGCCCTCGACGTAGGCCTTCAGGAAGCCGTGGAAGGTGATCGTCTTGCCGGAGGCGCTGAACTCGACGTCCCGGCCGTCGGTGGCGGTGCCGCCGATCTTCACGGTCACGCTGTTGCCGGTCGCGTCCTTCATCTGGGAGGCGACGGTCCGCTTCCAGATCAGCTCGTAGAGCTTGAACTGGTCGCCGGTCAGGCCGGTCTCGGCGGGAGTGCGGAAACGATCGCCCGAGGGGCGGATCGCCTCGTGGGCCTCCTGCGCGTTCTTGACCTTGGCGGCGTAGGTGCGCGGCTGCGGGGGCAGGTAGTCGGCGCCGTAGAGCTGCGTGACCTGCGCGCGGGCCGCTGCGATCGCCGTGTCGCTCAGCGTCGTGGAGTCCGTACGCATGTACGTGATGTAGCCGTTCTCGTACAGCTTCTGCGCGACCTGCATCGTGGCCTTCGCGCCGAAGCCGAGCTTGCGGCTGGCCTCCTGCTGCAGCGTCGTCGTACGGAACGGGGCGTACGGCGAGCGGCGGTACGGCTTGGACTCGACGGAGCGAACGGAGAAACGGGTGTTCTCCAGGGCGGCGGCGAGGGCGCGGGCGGTCGCCTCGTCGAGGTGGAGGATGTTCTCGCTCTTGAGTTGTCCCAGGGAGTCGAAGTCGCGGCCCTGCGCGACCCGCCTCCCGTCGACGGTCTGCAGGCGGGCGACCAGCGACGACGGGTCCGACGGGTCTCCCGCGCGGCCGGTCGCGAAGGTGCCCGTCAGGTCCCAGTACTCAGCAGAACGGAACGCGATGCGCTCGCGTTCCCGCTCGACGACGAGACGTGTCGCGACGGACTGGACGCGGCCGGCCGACAGCCGGGGCATGACCTTCTTCCACAGGACCGGCGAGACCTCGTAGCCGTAGAGACGGTCGAGGATGCGACGGGTCTCCTGGGCGTCGACCAGCTTCTGGTTGAGCTGGCGCGGGTTGGCGACGGCGTCGCGGATCGCGTCCTTGGTGATCTCGTGGAAGACCATCCGCTTGACGGGGATCTTCGGCTTGAGGACCTCCTGGAGGTGCCAGGCGATCGCCTCGCCCTCCCGGTCCTCATCGGTGGCGAGGAAGAGCTCGTCGGAATCCTTCAGCAGGTCCTTGAGCTTCTTGACCTGGGCCTTCTTGTCAGCGTTGACGACATAGATCGGCTGGAAGTCATGTTCTACGTCCACACCGAGGCGGCGGACCTCGCCGGTGTACTTCTCGGGCACCTCGGCGGCGCCGTTGGGAAGGTCACGGATGTGCCCGACGCTCGCCTCGACTACATAGCCAGGGCCGAGGTAGCCCTTGATCGTCTTCGCCTTGGCAGGCGACTCGACGATGACGAGTCGGCGGCCGCCCTGTGCGGTCTCGCTGGTCGGGGACAACTTCGCTCTTCTCTCCGGTCGACGCTGTGGCCTCCCCAGTCCTTCGTCCCGGGGTCGCGGCGTACTGCTGGCACGTGTGACGCTGCGGAGTGTGACGGTACATCCCGCCCCCGTGTCAAACGGGAAAAGCCCACAACGGCCACTCGAACGGTAACCCGACTACCGCCATTCCTGCCGCCCGGAGTGCCCGGCGGCCCCGCGGCCCATGTCCGGAGCGTGACCCTCCCCTTACTCCCGCGGCACACCCGCCGCGGCACACCTGCCGACGTCAGAGGCGGGTCAGGCAGTACACACCGAGTGCCAGAGCGACCGTCCCGGCCACGCTCGCGAGGGTGGCCGATGCGACCCGGTTCACACCGTGCGCCACTGGCTCCCGGCGCCGGACGCGAGTGCCGGTCCAGGCCAGCAGGGCGCCTCCGAACAGGGCGAACACCACTCCCGCGAAGATCGCCGGCCCGCTCTCCATCCCCCGCGCACCCCTTCCGTGCCGTCCGGCCTTGCCCAGCGCGGGGAGGGTGTCACGCACGGGAGGCGAGCAGGCGACATCGGGGTGAACCGCAGGCCATCTCGATCTCGAACACCCGATCGAACCTGTTCGTCATCACTCCGGCGCGCATTCTTTTCCGGCCTTTTTCACACTCTCGGCGCGTCCGGCACCCCGTCCCACGGATTCCGGTCCCGTGCCACGGGCATACGACGAAGATCCCGCCCCGGTGCCGACACGGTCCGACCGCGCCTACGACGGCAGGGGCACCCGGCCTACGCCACCTGCCCCGGCACTCCCCCGTGCGGCACCCGCGGGCCCGGCTGACGGAGTCAGCTCCGCCGGTTCCGACGGCAGGGCCCTCTCCTCTGACCTCCTCCGACTCGGCTCGCAGGCCCAGGACGCCGCCCAGCCCGCCGACACGGCAGGGCGGCAGGGCCGCAGGGCGGCGCAGCCGACCCCACTCGCACTCAACCCGCGGCCCGACACACAGGCTCGACCCGCCGACCTGGTCCGCAGGCCGGGCCCATGGGCCCGGCCTACCCGCTCGCGATCCGAGCCCGGCGCTTCGCCACGCGGCCTCGGCCCACCGGCCCGGTTCGCCGCTCGGCGAAACTCCGCCCACACAGCACGGCCCAGCCCAGGCCCCGGCCCAAGTCCCCTCAGCCCACCGGCTCCAAGAACCCCTGTTCCACCAGCAACCGGATCTGGGCGGGGGTGCGGTCGCGGAGCAATGTCGGGGACTCGCCCATGAGTTGGGCGATGGCGTCCAGGATGCGGCCCGCGCTGAGCGTGCCGTCGCAGACGCCCGCGAAGCCCGCGCCGACCGTGTCCACCTTCGTGGCCCGGCGCATCCCGCGGTGCTGGCGCAGCACCACGTGCTCCGGGTCCTCGGCGCCGGGCAGGCCGACCTGCTCCTGGACGACCTCGGCGGTCAGCTTGAAGTGGCCTTCGAGCAGCGCCGCGTCGTCGTGCTCCCGGAGATAGTCGAGACGCTCGAAGTGCGCCCGGATCGCGTCCCCGAGAGGCTGCTCGACCGGATGCGGCCACTCCTCCACGGTGACGACGGACTCGGCGGTACCCGTCCGGCGCAGGGTGATCCAGCCGAAGCCGACCGCCTTGACCTTGCGCGCCTCGAACTCGTCGAGCCAGGCGTCGTAACGCGCCTGGTAGTCCGCCGGATCCCCCCGGTGGTCACCGGCGTCCCTCAGCCACAGCTCGGCGTACTGCGTGACGTCCTGTACCTCGCGCTGCACGATCCAGGCATCGCACCCGCGCGGCACCCACGACCTGAGTCTGTCCTGCCAGTCCTCCCCTGCGACGTGCTGCCAGTTGGCGAGGAACTGCGCGAACCCGCCCTCGTTCAGCCGTTCCCCCGCCTGCTGAACGAGTGAGCGGCACAGATCGTCCCCGCCCATCCCGCCGTCCCGGTACGTCAGCCGGGCGCCGGGCGAGATGACGAACGGCGGGTTCGACACGATCAGGTCGAACGTCTCGTCGTCCCGGACCGGTTCGAAGAGCGAGCCCTCGCGCAGATCGGCCGCCGGTGCGCCGGACAGCGCCAGCGTGAGCGCGGTGATGTGCAGCGCGCGCGGGTTGAGGTCCGTCGCCGTCACGCGCGTGGCGTGCTGGGCGGCGTGCAGCGCCTGGATGCCGGACCCGGTGCCGAGGTCCAGGGCGGCGGCGACCGGCGTACGGACGGTGATGCCGGCGAGGGTCGTGGAGGCGCCGCCGACGCCCAGGACGACACCCTCGTCGTGCTGTCCGACGCCGCCCGCGCCGCCGACCGCGCAGCCCAGGTCGGAGACGATGAACCAGTCCTCGCCATCAGGGCCGCCGTAGGGCCGTACGTCCACGGTCGCGGCCACCTCGTCGCCGCCCACGCGCGTGAGCCACCCGGATTCGAGGGCGTCCTCGACCGGCAGAACGTGCGCCACGCGCGCGTACGGCACCGGTTGCTGGAGCAGGAACAGCCGCACGAGCGTCTCCAGCGGCGTGTCGCCACGGGTCGCACGCAGGGCGGGCACGGTCTCGCTGCGGGCCAGCGCCGCGTACGCGGGGGCGCCGAGCAGGTCGAGCAGCCCGTCGGCGGTGAAGGAGGCGGCCAGCAGCGCCTCACGCAGGCGCGCGGCGGTGTCGGGCCGGTCGGAAGCGGGCAAGGAGGCGAGTCCGGAGTCAGTCACGCCCCCATTGTGGCCCGCGGCGGGTGACTCAGCCCTTGCTGGCCGACGGCGACGCGGAGGCCGAGGAGGCCTTCGTGCAGCCCGCCTGCTTGGCCACCGCCTGGTTGACGTCGCCCTTCTCCAGGCCCTCCAAGGCGGTGATCGCACTGTCGTACTGGGCCGACACCGCCTTCATCCGATCCGAGAGGTCGCCCAGACCGGAGGCGAACTTCGTCTGGTCCTTGGTGTCGAGCCCGTCCACCTGCTTCTTCAGGTCGGCGTAGGCCGCGGACAGGGCCGTGAGCTTCTTGACGGCGTCCTGCTGCTTCGCCGCACCGCCGTCGACACCCGGAGGCGCCCCGGCGCTGCTCAGGGTGGTGGCACGCGCCTTGAAGCCGTCGGCCAGGTCCTGGAAGGCCTGGGAGTCGGTCTTCTGAACGTCCTTCGGGGGACCGTCCTGCGCGACCGCCTTGAGCGAGGCGTTGGCCCCCGAGATCTTCGCCTGCTGCGCGGGCAGCGGGTCGCACACCGTCTTGGCCCAGGCGACCAGCTTGGGGTCGGGCCCCTTGCTGCCTCCGCTGCTGGTGCATCCCGTCAGCGTCACCACGAGTACCGCACCGCCGGACAGCGCGGCCGCGAGCTTCTTGTTCACCGGATCGGTCCCTTCCCTGGCTCTCGGCCCACGGACCCTACACGTCGGACGCACACCCCCCACACCCCGTACGCCCCCTAAAGCGCCCTTTGTGACTCTTTCCACCATGAGAGAGAAGGCTCACCACGTGGGCGGGGCCACAGAGGTGCCCACAGCCATGCCCACAGCCGTGTCCACGGCCGTGCCCACAGCCATGCCCACAGACGCGAGCGGGCGGGCGGCACGTCAGCACGCGCCACCCGCCCGCCCGTTGAGCAGGGCTTTTCGAAGGGAACCAGCGGTACGGCTACGAAACCACCGCCGTGTTCGGTGAGTTGGAGATCCGCTCGGCGCTCTCGTCGTCGCCGACGGCGATACCGCGCCGCTTGGAGATGTACACGGCGATGCTGATCACCATCAGAGCGAGGGCCGCGATCAGGATCCGTACGCCGACGCTCTTGTCACTGCCGTAGGAGAACTTGATCACCGCGGGCGCGATGAGCAGCGAGACCAGGTTCATGACCTTCAGCAGCGGGTTGATCGCGGGTCCGGCGGTGTCCTTGAAGGGGTCGCCGACCGTGTCGCCGATCACCGTGGCCGCGTGGGCTTCGCTGCCCTTGCCGCCGTGGTGGCCGTCCTCCACCAGCTTCTTGGCGTTGTCCCAGGCGCCGCCGGAATTGGCGAGGAACACCGCCATCAGCGTGCCCGCGCCGATCGCTCCGGCGAGGTAGGAGCCGAGCGCGCCGACGCCGAGGGTGAAGCCGACGAAGATGGGCGCCATCACGGCGAGCAGACCCGGTGTGGCCAGCTCCCGCAGGGCGTCCTTGGTGCAGATGTCGACGACCCGCCCGTACTCGGGCTTCTCGGTGTAGTCCATGATCCCGGGGTGCTCGCGGAACTGCCGCCGCACCTCGTACACCACCGAACCCGCCGAACGCGACACGGCGCTGATGGCCAGTCCGGAGAAGAGGAAGACGACCGCGGCGCCCGCGATGAGGCCGACGAGGTTGTTGGGCTGCGAGATGTCCAGGGACAGGCTCAGCGGCGCGCCCGGCCCGGTGAGCTGCGCCCCGACGTCCTGCACGTTCGTCGTGATCGCGTCGCGGTACGAGCCGAAGAGCGCCGACGCCGCCAGGACGGCGGTCGCGATCGCGATGCCCTTGGTGATGGCCTTGGTGGTGTTGCCGACCGCGTCCAGGTTGGTGAGCACCTGCGCGCCCGCGCCCTCGACGTCGCCGGACATCTCGGCGATGCCCTGGGCGTTGTCGGAGACCGGCCCGAAGGTGTCCATGGCGACGATCACGCCGACCGTGGTGAGCAGGCCGGTGCCGGCCAGGGCCACCGCGAACAGCGCCAGCATGATCGACGTACCGCCGAGCAGGAACGCGCCGTACACGCCGAGCCCGATGAGCAGCGCGGTGTAGACGGCGGATTCCAGGCCGAGCGAGATGCCGGACAGCACGACGGTGGCGGGGCCCGTGAGGGAGGTCTTGCCGATGTCCCGCACCGGTCGGCGGTTGGTCTCGGTGAAGTAGCCGGTGAGCTGCTGGATGACGGCGGCGAGCAGGATGCCGATGGCGACCGCGACGAGGGCGAGGATCCGCGGATCGCCGTCCTTGCCCCTGATCGCCGCGTCCGTCACACCGTGCAGGTCGGAGTACTTCGACGGCAGGTAGACGAAGACCGCGACCGCGACCAGCACGAGCGAGATCACCGCGGAGATGAAGAAGCCGCGGTTGATCGCGGTCATGCCGCTGCGGTCGGCGCGGCGCGGGGCGACCGCGAAGATGCCGATCATGGCGGTGATGACGCCGATGGCGGGCACGAGCAGCGGGAACGCCAGCCCGGAGTCGCCGAAGGCGACCTTGCCGAGGATCAGCGCGGCGACCAGTGTCACGGCGTACGACTCGAACAGGTCGGCCGCCATGCCCGCGCAGTCGCCGACGTTGTCGCCCACGTTGTCGGCGATGGTCGCGGCATTGCGCGGATCGTCCTCCGGAATGCCCTGCTCGACCTTGCCGACCAGGTCGGCGCCGACGTCGGCGGCCTTGGTGAAGATGCCGCCGCCCACCCTCATGAACATGGCGATCAGGGCGGCGCCGAGACCGAAGCCCTCCAGCACCTTCGGCGCGTCGGCGGCGTACACCAGCACCACGCAGGAGGCGCCCAGCAGGCCGAGCCCCACCGTGAACATGCCGACGACGCCGCCCGTGCGAAATGCGATCTTCATCGCGGTGTGCGAAACGGTGGTGAGATCCTTTTCCGGTTCGCCTGGTGCCGGTGTGGCCTCCCGGGCCGCCGCGGCGACCCGCACATTGCTGCGCACGGCGAGCCACATGCCGATATAGCCGGTGGCCGCCGAGAAGGCGGCCCCGATCAGGAAGAACACCGATCGTCCGGCCCGCTGATTCCAGTCGTCCGCGGGCAGCAGCATGAGCAGGAAGAAGACGACGACGGCGAATACGCCGAGCGTGCGCAACTGCCTGGCGAGATACGCCTTCGCACCTTCCTGGACCGCCTCGGCGATCCGCTTCATGCTGTCGGTGCCCTCGCCCGCGGCCAGCACCTGACGCACCAGGACCCCCGCGACCACCAGCGCGGCCAGGGCGACCGCGGCGATGACGGCCACGAGGACCCGGTTGTCGTCGGTCAGTACCGCGGCTGCGAGGGATGTGGGGTGAACCGATGGAGAAGTAGAAAGCCCCGCCATTCGTCCTCCTTGACGCTTGGGCTGAGCTCAAGATGTGGACGGATTGTAGGTACCCCCGTGTGATCGCAACAGAGCACGGCAAACGGAATTAGCCTCCACCGGCTCATCAGGAAATGATCGAGATCTCGCCGACGAACCCGAAAGGAGTAATGCCCTCACCCCATTGCTTCCTGGAATACGCCTTGATCAGAGCCCTGAAGACGGGATCGTGAATTCCTTCACGAATTCGGGAGACGTCAGGAGGGGGCACGGGAAAAAACACCGAGGGCCCTGCTCGGCAGGACCCTCGAAAGTGTGAACGGCGGTGGCTCAGAGGAGTGCGGCCGCCGGCGGTGTGGTCGGCCAGGTCATGCGGATCAGACCGCCGTCCTGCCCGGTGGTGACCTCCACGTCGTCGACGAGACCGCTGATGACCGCGAGGCCCATCTCGTCCTCCTCGATGTCCGCCTCGGCGTCCTGTGCGGCGCCGGGCGTGTCACCCCTCGGAACGGCGTGCGGGGCCTCGTCGCCGACCTCGATGGAGAACTGTTTCTCCTCTTCGATCAGCGCCACCTTCACCGGTGCCGAGATACCGCTGCTCTGGTGCAGCCCGACGGCGCGGGAGCAGGCCTCGCCCACGGCGAGACGGACCTCGTCCAGGACGGCCTCGTCCACTCCGGCCCTGCGTGCCACCGCGGCCGCCACCAACCGGGCGGTCCGGACGTGCTCGGGCAGCGCGCTGAAGCGGAGTTCGACGGTGGCCATGCATCCCCCTCGCGACTACGGGCGTGCGGTCGGGGGCGGGGCCGTCGAGCGCCCGCACCCCCAGGTGTACTTCGGTGCCCCGGGCCGCTCAAGGACCCGGGACGGACCGGCCGGCGTACAGGCCCCCGCAAGGGCCCGACGCCGCCGGACGGTCCGGGTCAGTCGGTGGCCGCTACCGCTTCCTCGACCGAGGTGTGGATCGGGAACACCTTGGTCAGTCCGGTGATGCGGAAGATCTTGAGAATGCGCTCCTGGTTGCAGACCAGGCGCAGCGAGCCCTCGTGGGCACGCACGCGCTTCAGCCCGCCGACCAGCACGCCGAGCCCGGTGGAGTCGAGGAAGTCCACGCCCTCCATGTCTACGACGAGGTGGAAATTCCCGTCGTTCACCAGCTCGACCAACTGCTCGCGCAGCTTGGGCGCGGTGTATACATCGATTTCGCCACCGACCTCGACGACCGTACGATCGCCGACGGTACGGGTCGACAGGGACAGGTCCACGGATCCTCCAGCACCTTGCTATCGAGCGGTCGCCCCTCGGGCACCTCGCCTTGCGGCCCACGGGACGCAACGCCAGCCGCGATGGCATTCAATCACTTACCGGCAGGCGTGCACGACGCCTTGGCTCCATTGTCCGTCACGCCAGTGACACACTCGGTGCCGATGGCCAAGAATCACCGATCCGATCGATCCCCGGCGGACCCGGCGTCCCGCCCGTCTCCGGGCGTGGTCCTGGACCGGCTCGCCTCGGGGCCGAGCCGGGCTGCGCGCATCACTCATACGGAGCACTTGCCCCCGCGCGCGGGCCGCCATGCCGTCTGGCCTGACCGGATTCGGTCCGAGGTGATCGCGGCCGTCCAGGCGGCCGGTATCGAGCACCCCTGGGCGCATCAGGCGCTGGCCGCCGAGCACGCCCTGGACGGCGATTCGGTGGTCGTCGCCACCGGCACCGCCTC
The DNA here is from genome assembly GCF_001280015.1 of Streptomyces sp. MMG1121. GTDB lineage: Bacteria > Actinomycetota > Actinomycetes > Streptomycetales > Streptomycetaceae > Streptomyces. The sequence goes on along the minus strand of NZ_LGDV01000063.1, from coordinate 31,633 downwards.
CGGCAAGTCCCTCGCGTACCTCGTGCCCGTCCTGTCCACCCTTCTGGACGGATCCGAGGCCCCGAACGGCCGCGGCACCACCGCGCTCTACCTGGCCCCCACCAAGGCACTCGCGGCGGACCAGTGCCGTTCGGTGAAGGAACTTTCACAACCTCTGGGCAATGCCGTACGCCCCGCGGTGTACGACGGCGACACCCCGTTCGAGGAACGCGAGTGGATCCGCCAGTACGGCAACTACGTCCTCACCAACCCCGACATGCTGCACCGCGGCATACTCCCGTCCCACCCGCGCTGGTCCTCCTTCCTGAAATCCCTCGAGTACGTCGTCATCGACGAGTGCCACACCTACCGCGGCGTCTTCGGCTCGCACGTCGCCCAGGTACTGCGCCGGCTGCGCAGGCTGTGCGCGCGCTACGGCTCCTCGCCCGTCTTCCTGCTGGCCTCGGCGACCGCCGCCGAACCGTCCGTCGCCGCCCGCCGGCTGACCGGCCTGCCGGTGGTCGAGGTGGCCGACGACGCCTCCCCGCGCGGGGAACTCGTCTTCGCCCTGTGGGAGCCCCCGCTCACCGAGCTGCACGGCGAGAGAGGCGCCCCCGTACGGCGTACCGCCACCGCCGAGACCGCCGACCTGCTGACCGACCTGACCGTGCAGGGCGTGCGCTCGGTCGCCTTCGTACGCTCCCGGCGTGGCGCCGAGCTGATCTCGGTCATCGCCCAGGAGAGGCTGGCCGAGGTCGACCGCTCCCTGGTCCGGCGGGTCGCGGCCTACCGAGGCGGCTACCTGCCCGAGGAGCGGCGCGCCCTGGAGCGCGCCCTGCACTCCGGCGAACTCCTCGGCCTCGCCGCCACGACGGCCCTGGAACTGGGCGTGGACGTCTCCGGCCTCGACGCGGTGGTGATCGCCGGCTACCCGGGCACGCGCGCGTCCCTGTGGCAGCAGGCGGGCCGCGCGGGCCGCTCCGGACAGGGCGCCCTGGCGGTACTCGTCGCCCGCGACGACCCGCTGGACACCTTCCTCGTCCACCACCCCGAGGCCCTGTTCGACCAGCCGGTGGAGTCGACGGTCCTCGACCCCGACAACCCCTACGTCCTCGCCCCGCACCTGTGCGCCGCCGCCGCGGAACTGCCTTTGACCGAACAGGACATGGACCTCTTCGGCCCCGCCTGCGCGGACGTGCTGCCGCAGTTGGAGGCCGCGAAGCTGCTGCGCAGGCGGACCAGGGCCTGGCACTGGACGCGCCGGGAACGCGCCGCCGACCTGACCGACATCCGCGGCGCGGGGGGCAGCCCCGTCCAGGTCGTGGAAGCCGACACCGGCCGCCTGCTGGGCACGGTCGACGCGGGCGCCGCGCACTCCGCGGTACACGAGGGCGCGGTCCATCTGCACCAGGGCCGCACGTATCTGGTGCGCTCCCTCGACCTGGAGGACTCGGTCGCCCTCGTCGAGCAGGCCGACCCGCCGTACTCCACGGTGGCCCGTGACACCACCTCGATCGCCGTCCTGGAGACGGACACCGAGATCCCCTGGGGCGCCGGCCGTCTGTGCTACGGCTCGGTCGAAGTCACCAACCAGGTGGTCTCCTTCCTCCGCAGACGCCTGATCACGGGTGAGGTGCTGGGCGAGACGAAACTCGACCTCCCTCCTCGTACGCTGCGCACCCGCGCGGTGTGGTGGACGGTCACCGACGACCAGCTGGACGAGGCCCGGGTCAACCCGGAGATCCTCGGCGGCTCCCTGCACGCCGCCGAACACGCCTCGATCGGCATGCTGCCCCTGTTCGCCACCTGCGACCGCTGGGACATCGGAGGCGTCTCCGTCCCCCTCCACCCCGACACCCTGCTTCCGACGGTCTTCGTCTACGACGGCCACCCCGGCGGCGCGGGCTTCGCCGAGCGCGCCTTCCACACCGCCCGCGCCTGGCTCACCGCCACCCGCGAGGCCATCGCCTCCTGCGAGTGCGAGGCCGGCTGCCCGTCCTGCATCCAGTCCCCCAAGTGCGGCAACGGCAACGACCCGTTGCACAAGCGGGGGGCGGTCCGGCTTCTCACGGTGCTGCTGCGGGGGGCGCCGGAGGAGCAGCCCGAGTCCGCTGCCGGCCAGGACGAAGGCCGTCCGCAGGCGCCGGAGGAGAAGCGCGGGGGTGCGCCGGCGCAGGAGCCTGCGGAACCGGCACCGGCCCCGCGGGGCCCGCTCTCGACCTGACCCGCGCCGCGAACGGTCCTCTTCCCGAGGCCGCCGTCACGTCCGAGGTCTCACCCACGATCGCGCACCGCACCAGCCGTACCGCCTGGGCCGCCGCCACCCGCTCGGCCCGGGCACAGGCCGCCGCGCCGCCCTCGGCCCAGTGGTCCGCCGCCGCGAGCGCCGCCAGATCCGCGCCGCCCGCCGCGCGGTGCCGGACGACGACGGCGTGCCCCAGCGCGAGCACGGCGCCGAACACCACGCACAGCAGGGCGATCACCCCGAGGCTCCACACGGTGGCGGACCCCCGGTCGGAGCACGGCCCAGCCTCCGGGCTCCCCGGCTCCCTGTCCGTGGGCGCCTCCTGCCCTCCCCGGCCGCCCGGCTTCCGACCGCAATCGCCCGCAGGGCCGCCACCTCGCTCGTCCTCCCTCCTCACGGCCCCTCCTCTCCCGCTCCCACGGTCTCCTCGGCCAGCGCCACGGCCTGTTCACGCACCTCGAAAGGCAGCCCGCTCAGCACCGGCGGCCTTGCCACCACCGTCACCCGGACCTGGTCGCCCTCGCGCTCCACGGTCACGCGCGCCCCGCGCGGCGCCGCCTCCCGGGTCAGCGTCACCACCGCGTCGGCCGGATCCTGCCGGGCGGCGGCCCGGGCGCCGGTGCGGGCCGCGTCCACGCACTGGATCTGTGCCGCCACCGCGAGCAGCCCCCAGACCAGCGCCATCGTGAACGCCACCAGCACGCAGAGCACCACGGCCGCCTCCGCGGTCACGAACCCCCGGTCCGTCCCACGCTCACATCCGCGCACTGAGGGCCCTCTTCACGATGGCCTGCAGCTCCGCCCGGACCTGGCCGCTGGTGACGACCTCGTAGAGCAGCAACGCGAATCCGACGGCCGCGATGATCCCCATGGCGTACTCGGACGTCACCATGCCGGCGTCCTTCCGGCACCTGTCCCGCAGCCGTACCGCCGCTTCCTTGATCTTCCCGTTCATTCCAACCCCCGTGAGGTTCTGGTCTTTTGCAGTTGTTCGCGCCTGATTACGTCTGTTCGCGCCTGTGCACCTCTCTTCGCCTCACCTCCCTCCCAACGCGCCACCCGCGAGCCCGATCACTACGGGGAGCACGCCGACGGCGATGAAGGCCGGCAGGAAGCACAGGCCTACGGGCGCGGAGATCAGTACGGCGGCGCGCCGGGCGCGAGCCGTCGCCGTGCGCGCCCACTGCGCGCGGGCGTCCGAGGCCAGACGGGCGGCCGGACCCGCCGCGGGAAGCCCGGACTCGTCGGCCCGCTCCAGCAACCGTGCCAGGGCTCCCGCGCCGGGCAGCGCGGCCAACCGGTGCCAGGCGTACGCCGGTTCACCGCCGAGCCGCACTTCCGCTGCGCCCCGGGCCAGCGCTTCCCCGACAGGCCCGCCCAGCGCCTCCCCCACCGCCTGCGCGGCGGTCACCGGGCCGGCGCCGGCCGCGATACAGGCGGCCAGCAGATCGGCGGCGAGCGGGAGTTGGCGCGCGGCCGCGGCGGTGTCCACCGGCTCCGCCCGGCAGGCCGCCGCCTGGCGGCTCCGCCACAGTCCGGCACCGGCGAGCAGTCCCAGTACGGCCCCGGTCACACCGCCGACCAGCGCCCACACACCGCACGCGGCCCCGGCCGGCGGCAGCCATCGCCGCAGCGCACCCCCGGCCTCGAACGACCGCCCGGGCGCCGGCCTGTCCAGCCCCAGCAACTCGGCCACCCGCCGCCGCGCCCGGCACCGCCGCCGGACCAGTCCCAACCGCCGAACCCCACAGCCGAGGCCCAGTGCCACGATCACGACCGTCCCCACCCTGTGGACAACTTCCCCGCTCATACCGCCCGTTCTCCTCCCGCGCGCTGAACCGCCACCGTCAACCGCCCGCCTCGCACCCGCCCAGCCCCCGCTCTCGGCCCGCATGCACCCGCTCACACCACACCCCCGCCTCACACCGCCTCCGCTCCCCGGACGATCCGAACCGCCCACCCCATCCCGGCCGCCTCGAAGACCGCGCCGACCGTCAGGCAGCCGAGTCCGGCGCCGGTGTGCAGGAGGACGCGGAGCGGGGCGGCGCCCATGGCCGCGCCCAGGAAGAGGCCGAGGCCGGGCAGGGCGGCGAGCAGCACCGCCGTGGCCCGGGCGCCCGCCAACTGCGCGCGCAGGTCGGCGCGCTGGTCCCGCTCGACGCGCAGGGCCGCGTCCAGCCGGTCCAGACCGGCCGCGAGTCCGGCCCCCTGGTCCACGGCCACCCGCCAGCACGCGGCGAGCCCGAGCAGGCCCTCGGCGCCCGGCTGCCGGGCCGCCGTGACGAACGCACCGGGCGCGTCCCCGCCGAACCGGGCTGCCGCGACCACGGCCGCCTGTGCGTCGCCGAGCCCGCCGGTGTCCCGCGCGGCCCGCAGCAACGCCTCGCCCGGCTGTCGTCCGGCCCGCACCTCCCCGGCGAGGGAGCCGCACAGGGCGATCACCGCGTCCACCCGTCGCTCCCGGTCGCGCCGGGACCGCCGGGCCAGCCGTACCCGGCGCAGCAGCGGCACCCCGGCCGCCCCCGCGACGACCGGAACCACCGAGGCACCCAGCACCGCGAGCAGCAGACCGGCCGCGAGCGCCCACCACTCGGCCCCCAACCGGCTGCGCAGTCGCGTCAGTTCCGCGCGCGCCTGGTCCCAGGGCGGCGGCCCGGTCGGCACGACTCCGCCGCCGGCGAGCAGCAGCCGCGCCCGCCGCATCCCGTAGTGCCGCCCGCCCTGCAGCCAGACCAGCGCACCGAGACAGACCAGCGCCGCTCCCATGGACGTCTCACCGATCACTTCCGTCACCTCTCCCACTTCCCACTCGCCTCCCCCACGCGCCCTTCTCACTCGGCGTCGCGGCTGTCCCCGCCCCCGCCCTCGGCACCCAGCAGCTGCCGCAGTCGCTCCCAGCCGCGCTCCCGTACGAAGGCCCGCTCTCCCCAGCGCAGCGCCGGCACCGTCCGCACCAGCCCCGTGGCATCCCGCTCCAGCACATGCACCTCGGCGATCCGGCGCCGCCCGGACCGGTCCCGTACGAGGTGCAGGACCACGGAGAGCGCGGCCGCCAACTGGCTGTGCAGCGCGGCCCGGTCCAGCCCCGCGGCCGTGGCCAGCGCCTCCAGCCGGGCCGGGACGTCCCCCGCAGCGTTGGCATGGGCAGTGCAGCAGCCGCCCTCGTGGCCGGTATTGAGGGCCGCGAGCAGATGTACGACCTCGGGTCCGCGCACCTCGCCGACGACCAGCCGGTCGGGCCGCATCCGCAGCGCCTGCCGGACGAGGTCCTCCAGAGTGACCAGGCCGGCGCCCTCCTGGTTGGCGGGCCGGGTCTCCAGCCGGACCACGTGCGGGTGCTCCGGGCGCAACTCGGCCGAGTCCTCGGCGAGCACGATCCGTTCGTCCGCTCCGACCAGGCCCAGCAGTGCGCTGAGCAGGGTCGTCTTGCCGCTACCGGTTCCGCCGCTGACGAGGAAGGACAGCCGGGCCGCCAGCAGCGCCCGCAGGAGCCGGTCGCCGCCGGGCGGCACCGTGCCGGCCGCGACCAGCTCCTCCAGCGTGAACGCCCGGGGCCGTACGACCCGCAGCGACAGGCAGGTGCAGCCGACGGCGACCGGGGGCAGCACCGCGTGCAGCCGGGTGCCGTCGGGCAGCCGGGCGTCCGCCCACGGCCGGGCGTCGTCCAGGCGTCGTCCGGCCACGGCTGCCAGCCGCTGCGCGAGGCGTCGTACCGCCGCCGGGTCGGGGAAGGTCACCGGGGTCAGCTCCAGGCCGCCGCCGCGGTCGACCCACACCCGGTCCGGAGCGGCGACCAGCACGTCGGTGACATCCGGATCGGCGAGCAGCGGTTCCAGCGGGCCGCTGCCGACCAGTTCGCTCCTCAGGTGTGCGGCCGCGCCGAGCACTTCGGCGTCGCCGAGCACCCGGCCCTGTTCGCGCAGGGCCTGGGCCACGCGCGCGGGGGTGGGTTCGGCGCCGCTCTCGGCGAGCCATCGCCGCACGCCGTCGAGCAGGGCGGCGCCGTCGGCCCGATCGAGTCCGGGGAGTGTCATCGGGTGCCTCCGGCCTCGATCAGCGCGCGCTCCCAGAAGGCCGTGCAGAAGTGGGCGAGCGGGCCGCGGCCGGTCGCGCCGGGTGGTTTCGCGCCGCCCTGGGGGCGCAGCAGCGCCGGTTCGACCGGGACCTCGCCGGCCAGCGGCAGGCCGAGCAGCCGGGCCACCTCCCGGCCGTCCAGACCGGGCGCGTACGGCCCGCGCACGGCCACCCGCACATCGCGTACGACCATGCCGACGGCGGACGCCACCCGCCCGGCGGCCGCGACCGCCCGCAGTTCGGCGGGGACGACGAGCAGGGCCAGGTCGAGCTGGGCGAGAGCTTCGGCGACACCGTCGTCGAGACGGCGGGGCAGGTCGACCACGACCGTGCCGCCGCGCCGCCGGGCGGCGGCGAGCACCGCGCGCACCGCCTGGTGCGGGACGGCGACGCAGTCGCCGCGGTCCCAGCTGAGCACGCGCAGCGCGTGCAGCTCCGGCAGTGACTCCTCCAGCGCGCCACCGCCGACCCGCCCCCGGGAGGCGGCGAAGGCGGGCCAGCGCAGCCCTTCGGCGCTCTCCCCGCCGAGGAGTACGTCGAGTCCGCCGCCGAGCGGATCGGCGTCCACGAGGAGGGTGCGCAGGCCCTCGCGGGCGGAGGTGACGGCGAGGGCGCACGCGAGCGTGGAGGCGCCGGCCCCGCCCCGGCCGCCGATCACCCCGACGGTGAGGGCCGGGCGGCCGACTCCCTCGGCTACGTCGGCGATGCGGTCGACCAGCCACTGCTCGCCGTCGGGGAGCATCAGGACGTGGTCGGCGCCGATCTGGACGGCTCGTTTCCACACTCCCGAGTCGTCCTGGTCACGGCCGACCAGCACCACCCCGCGCCTGCGCGTGGCCCCGCCGACGCGCCGGGCGGCGTCGTCGCCGACCAGCACGAGCGGCGCCGTTTCCCAGTCGTCGCCGTGGTCCGGGACGCCGTGGTGGACCTCGGGCGTGGCGCCGGCGGCCGCGCACAGGCGCAGCAGGTCGTCCAGGAGTTCGACGTCCTCGGTGACGATGAGCGGCCGTCCCGGGGTGCCGGGCGGCGGGTCGTGGGTGACGGTTCCGGTCACGAGTGTTCCCCCTTCGCTGCGTGGGCCGCGCAGCCCCTGCGGCCCCGCGATTCCCAAACGTGTGGAGAACCGGCAAGCGGCCTCCATATGAGCGGCCGACAGAAACCGGCCATACGCGCTACGACAATCGGAACCGGCCATGAACTCGCCACGACCGCCGCGCACAGGAATCACGGTGCGGCGATCCGCGAAATCATGTGGATCTTGGTCGAAAACCGTGGACAACTCGGCGCCTGTGAATATCTCCGTCACCCATACCGGTGACGTCCGCACTGATCCCCGTGCGACTTCCACAGCGCAGCGTGATGATTACCGTGAGTAGCGAATCATGGACATGCGGAAGCGCCGGCCATGAGGGCGCGACTGCGCCCGTACGGTCGCGAAAAGAAGGGAAAATCAGACGTAAATGCGTCCGGACATGCGACGACCCCCGCCGGGGGGGAGAGCGGGGGTCGTCCCCACGGCCGACTCGGGGGGGGAGGAGTCGGGCCGGGTTAGCACGGTCGCGAACGATCCGTGACTTCCATGGTGTACCCGAGAGCCCTCTCAGGCAAACCCACGCGCCCCACCTTACGCCGAATGGTGGGCGCCTATGCTCAGAGGCGTGGAAAACCACTCCTTGCCTCGCGCAGCAGCCTTCTTTGACCTGGACAAGACGGTCATTGCGAAGTCGAGCACGCTCACCTTCAGCAAGTCCTTCTACCAAGGCGGGCTGATCAACCGCAGGGCCGCACTGCGTACCGCATATGCCCAGTTCGTCTTCCTGGCCGGCGGTCTGGATCACGACCAGATGGAGCGGATGCGCGAGTACCTCTCCGATCTGTGCCGCGGCTGGAACGTACAGCAGGTGCGGGAGATCGTCGCCGAGACCCTGCACGACCTGATCGACCCGATCATCTATGACGAGGCCGCCTCCCTCATCGAGGAGCACCACACGGCCGGGCGGGACGTGGTGATCGTGTCGACGTCGGGCGCCGAGGTGGTCGAGCCGGTCGGCGAACTGCTGGGCGCGGACCGGGTCGTGGCCACGCGCATGGTCGTCGGCGAGGACGGCTGCTTCACCGGGGAGGTGGAGTACTACGCGTACGGCCCGACCAAGGCCGAGGCGATCCGCGAACTGGCCGCGTCCGAGGGCTACGACCTCGAACGCTGCTACGCCTACAGCGACTCCGCGACCGACCTGCCGATGCTCCGGGCGGTCGGCCACCCGCACGCGGTCAACCCGGACCGCGCGCTGCGCCGTGAGGCACTCGCGCGCGGGTGGCCGGTTCTGGAGTTCCGCAGGCCGGTCCCGCTCAAGAAGAGGCTGCCCACGCTCACCGTCCCGCCCCGCCCCGCACTCGTCGCGGCAGCGGCCATAGGAGCGGCGGCCGCGACCGCCGGACTCGTCTGGTACACCAGCCGACGCCGGAGCATGGCCTGAAAAACGTCCGTTTCACCCCTGTTTGAAGCCGAAAGTAAAGAAGTGCAGCCAAGGGTTCCGCTTCCTCCCGGCCCGCGGTAGAAAGAATGTAGGCCCGCGAGACCAGAGGACATCCGAGAGGATCACCTACCACTACGCACGTGGCCCCACGGACCCCACATGAACATCGGGCACCCACGCGACGTCGACCCGTCGATTACGGGCCAGCAGCACCAGGTGACGGGCAAAGCTCCCCGACCTGATGGGCACATATCGAGGACGCTTGGTAACCCGGTGAGCATGCCAGCGGCGGTACGAGAACTCGTACCGCCGCAACCCATGTCCGGCGAGTTGGCGTCGAGGTGCCCGCTCAGGCCGCGCCGCGCTGGAGCGCCTCGCACACCGCCGTGGACTCGCGCACGCCCAGCTCGACCGCCCGTCCGCAGTGGGCGATCCAGGCCGCCATGCCCTCGGGAGTGCCGGAGACGTATCCGTCCAGTGCCGCCAGGTAGGACGCGCGCCCGAGTTCGGCGTGCCCGACCTCGGCCGGACAGATCGCCTTCGGGTCCAAGCCGCTGCCGATCAGGACGATCCGCTCGGCCGTGCGCGCGACCAGGCCGTTGTGGGACACGAAGGGGCGCAGCGCCAGCAGCTCGCCGTGCACCACGGCGGCCGTCACCAGCGCGGGCGCCGACGTCCCGGCGATGATCAGGTCCGCGAGCCCCTCCAGCCGGCCGGAGACCTCCGCGGCGTCCGGCAGGGGTAGCTCGATCAGCGGCTCGTCCACCGCCTCGCCCGCCTGGCGCGGCCGGCCGACCTCGTCGCCGTCGCCCGCCGCGGCCACCATGTGCAGCCGGGCCAGCACCCGCAGCGGGGACTGCCGCCAGATGGACAGCAGCTGCCCCGCCTCGGCCGACAGCCGCAGGGCGGCGCCCATCACGCGCGCCTCGGGGTCGCCGCTGAAGTCGGTGCGCCGGCGCACCTCCTCCAGGCCCCAGTCGGCGCCGGACAGCGCGGCGGAACCGCGGGCGCCGCGCAGGGCCGCCTCGGAGGTGATCTCGGTGCTGCGGCGCCGCATGACGCGGTGCCCGTAGACCCGGTCCACGGCCTTGCGCACGGACTCCACGGACTCGGCCACACCGGGCAGCGAGCCCAGGGTCGCAAGCGGATCGGCGGTCGCGCCTGTCGTACTCATGAGTACGACCCTACGCACCCCACCGCCCCACCCCTCGAAGGAGTGGTCTTCTTCACTTCCGCCTGACACATACAGCTATCACCTGACTACTGTTGGTGAACATGAAAATTGCTTTCGTCGGGAAGGGCGGCAGTGGCAAGACCACGCTCTCCTCCCTCTTCATCCGCCACCTCGCGGCCGCTGGCGCTCCGGTGGTCGCCATCGACGCGGACATCAACCAGCACCTCGGTCCGGCGCTCGGACTCGACGAGGCGGAGGCGGCAGCGCTGCCCGCCATGGGCGAGCGACTGCCGCTGATCAAGGACTACCTGCGCGGCTCCAACCCGCGCATCCCCTCCGCCACGACGATGATCAAGACGACCCCGCCCGGCGAGGGCTCGCGCCTCGTCCACGTCCGGGAGCCGAACCAGATCTACGACGCCTGCGCGCGCCCGGTGGAACTCGACGGCGGCGCCGTCCGTTTGATGGTCACGGGCCCCTTCACGGACGCCGACCTGGGGGTCGCCTGCTACCACTCCAAGACGGGAGCGGTGGAGCTGTTCCTGAACCACCTCGTCGACGGCCCCGACGAGTACGTCGTGGTCGACATGACGGCCGGTTCGGACTCCTTCGCCTCCGGCATGTTCACCCGCTTCGACATGACGTTCCTCGTCGCCGAGCCCACCCGGAAGGGGGTCTCCGTCTACCGCCAGTACAAGGAGTACGCCCGCGACTTCGGCGTAGCCCTGAAGGTCGTCGGCAACAAGATCCAGGACCAGGACGACATCGACTTCCTGCGCGCGGAGGTCGGGGACGACCTGCTCGTGACGGTCGGGCGCTCGGACTGGGTGCGCGCCATGGAGAAGGGCCGCCCGCCCCGGTTCGATCTCCTGGAGGAGGCCGGCTCCCGCGCCCTGCACACGCTGCGGGCCACCGCGGACGCCATGTACGAGCGACGGGACTGGGAGCGCTACACCCGCCAGATGGTGCACTTCCACCTCAAGAACGCCGAGGTGTGGGGCAACGAACGCACCGGGGCCGACCTGGCGGCGCAGGTCGACCCCGCCTTCGTGCTCGGCGAGGGCGTGGCAACCCCCGTCTGATGCCTAGTACTTGACCGCCGGCGCCCCGGGCACGCCCTTGGGCGCCGGAGCCGGACGGCCGGACAGGAAGGACGCCCAGCCCTGCCGGGGAGCCTCGCCCACGTTCAGGGTGCGCAGCTTCTGGAGGGTCTTCGGATCCTGGGCGTCCAGCCAGTCGACCAGCTGGTGGAAGGACACGCAGCGCACGTCCGGCTTGTTGCACACCTCCTTCACCGTGTCCTCGACGGCGCGCATGTACGTGCCGCCGTTCCAGGACTCGAAGTGGTTGCCGATGATCAGCGGCGCGCGGTTGCCGTCGTAGGCCCGATAGAAGCCCTTGACGAGGCCGTCGCGCATCTGGTCGCCCCAGTAGTCGAACTTGTCGGGGTCGCCCTGCGTCTGGGTGCCGGACTGGTTGACCATGAAGTTGTAGTCCATGGTCAGCTGTTCGTAGGTGTGTCCCGGGAAGGGCACCAGCTGCATCGACAGGTCCCACAGGCCCTCCTTCTTCTTGGGCCAGACCTGGTTGTTGACGCCACTGGAGTCGTAGCGGAAGCCCAACTGGTGGGCCGCCTTCATGAAGTTCTGCTGGCCTTCGAGGCAGGGGGTGCGGGCGCCGATCAGCTCCTTGTCGTAGTCGAAGGGCAGCGGAGCCGCGTTCTTCATGCCGGTGTTGGTCTTCCAGGTCTTCACGAACTGCTTGGCCTGGGCGATCTCGCTCTTCCACTCGTCCACCGACCAGGTGCCGACTCCGCCGTCGGGCCCGCAGAAGTGGCCGTTGAAGTGAGTGCCGATCTCGTTGCCCTCCAGCCAGGCCAGCCGGGCCTGCTTGACGGTGTCGGCGATCCCCCGCTCGTCGTTGAAGCCGATGTCGGAGCGGCCCGGCGAGTGCTTCGGGGGCTTGTAGAGGTCACGCTTCCCCTCAGGAAGCGTGTACACGCCGCTGAGGAAGTACGTCATGGTCGCGTGGTTCTCCTTGGACACCCTGCGGAAGTGCGAGAACAGCTTCTGGCTGTCCTCGCCCGCGCCGTCCCAGGAGAAGACGACGAACTGGGGCGGCTTCCGCCCGGGCTTCAGCCGCTCGGGCCGGGGCAGATGGGGCTGCGCGCCGGTGTAGGCGGTGGATCCGTCGCCGATCAGCCGGACCACGCTCTGGGGCGCGGGCGCCCCCTTCTGCGGGCCGGTCGTCCCTTCCTTCGAACCGTTGGAGCCTGTCGCGCAACCGGCGAGCGACGAGGCGCAGGCCGCGGCGACCATGGCACCGGCGGCGATCCTCTGGGTGGCGGCCATGTTCCGCCCACCTTCTTCCTTCTCTCAGGCAAACGCTGACGAGAGCCGTTTTCTGGTGATCTGCCGGGGTTGCACTGGCAGCGCCGCCAAGGTTGCACGGGACCGAAGAGGAATTAGTACGACAAGCCGATCAAATGATTACTTCGCTCACGCGAGTGATCGGGTGCGTCATTTGCCTCGAAAAGTAATACCTTGTTTTTACTTTTCGATTACGGATCATTCGTGGAGCGCCCGCCGACGGACCGGAAGCCGGACATGAACTGACGTGTGGCATCAAGTCGTTCCGGCGTCGCACCGCACCGCCGGTGCGGGCCAAGTCGGCGCGGCCTGCCCGGAAGGGGCGGCGGTCCGTGGGGCGACGAAGGTGCCGCCCTCTCCGCAGTCCGCGTCCAGCGAGTCCATGGCCGTCCAACAACCCGCGGGCACCGGCACCCCGTTGCGAAGGCGGGGCGTTCCAGGACGTCAGCGAGGGTGTCGCCGCAGGAGAAGAGGCATGCGGGGTGGCGCGAATCCCCAAGTTTCCGATAGGTCTAAACCAATTTGGGCAACCGCCCTTGTCATCGGCCCCCCGCGTCTGATGAGCTGTGGCCTGGGACACAACGGACACCCTTGGAAAGGGAGATGTCGTGAGCAACGAAAGCCTGGCCAACCTGCTCAAGGAAGAACGCAGGTTCGCGCCGCCCGCCGACCTGGCCGCGCATGCCAATGTCACCGCGGAGGCGTATGCACAGGCCAAGGCTGACAGGCTCGGCTTCTGGGCCGAGCAGGCCCGTCGGCTGACCTGGGCCAAGGAACCGACCGAGACACTGGACTGGTCGAACCCGCCGTTCGCGAAGTGGTTCAAGGACGGCGAGCTGAATGTCGCGTACAACTGCGTGGACCGTCATGTCGAGGCCGGACACGGCGACCGCGTCGCCATCCACTTCGAGGGCGAGCCCGGCGACAGTCGCTCGATCACTTACGCGGAGCTGAAGGACGAGGTCTCCAAGGCGGCCAACGCCCTGCTGGAGCTGGGCGTTCGCAAGGGCGACCGGGTCGCCATCTATATGCCGATGATCCCGGAGACCGCGATCGCGATGCTGGCCTCGGCCCGGATCGGCGCCGCGCACTCGGTCGTCTTCGGCGGCTTCTCGGCGGACGCCCTCGCGACCCGGATCCAGGACGCGGACGCCAAGGTCGTCATCACCTCCGACGGAGGCTACCGGCGCGGCAAGCCGTCCGCACTGAAGCCGGCCGTCGACGAGGCGGTGACGAAGGCCACGGGCGTCGAGCACGTGCTGGTGGTGCGCCGTACCGGACAGGACGTGGCGTGGAACGACGAGCGGGACGTGTGGTGGCACGACCTGGTCGGCCGCCAGTCGGCGGAGCACACCCCGGAGGCGTTCGGGGCGGAGCACCCGCTGTTCATCCTCTACACGTCGGGCACGACGGGTAAGCCCAAGGGCATCCTGCACACGTCCGGCGGCTACCTCACCCAGGCGGCATACACCCACTGGGCGGTCTTCGACCTCAAGCCGGAGACGGACGTGTTCTGGTGCACGGCCGACGTCGGCTGGGTCACCGGCCACTCGTACATCGTCTACGGCCCGCTGGCCAACGGCGCCACGCAGGTCATGTACGAGGGCACCCCGGACACCCCGCACCAGGGCCGGTTCTGGGAGATCGTGCAGAAGTACAAGGTCACGATCCTCTACACCGCGCCCACCGCGATCCGGACGTTCATGAAGTGGGGTGACGACATCCCCGCCAAGTTCGACCTGTCCTCCCTGCGCATCCTCGGCTCGGTGGGCGAGCCCATCAACCCCGAGGCGTGGATCTGGTACCGCAAGAACATCGGCGCGGACCTGACGCCGGTCGTGGACACCTGGTGGCAGACGGAGACCGGCGCGATGATGATCTCGCCGCTGCCCGGCGTCACCGCCGCCAAGCCCGGTTCCGCGCAGACCCCGCTGCCCGGCATCAGCGCGACCGTCGTCGACGACGAGGCGCACGAGGTGCCCCACGGCGGCGGTGGCTATCTGGTGCTGACCGAGCCGTGGCCGTCGATGCTGCGCACCATCTGGGGCGACGACCAGCGGTTCATCGACACCTACTGGTCCCGGTTCGAGGGCAAGTACTTCGCCGGTGACGGGGCGAAGAAGGACGACGACGGGGACATCTGGCTGCTGGGCCGGGTGGACGACGTCATGCTCGTGTCCGGGCACAACATCTCCACCACCGAGGTGGAGTCGGCGCTCGTCTCGCACCCGTCGGTCGCGGAGGCGGCCGTCGTCGGTGCCGCCGACGAGACCACCGGCCAGGCGATCGTCGCCTTCGTGATCCTGCGCGGTACGGCCGCGGAGAGCGAGTCGCTCATCGGCGAGCTGCGCGACCACGTGGGCGCCACGCTCGGCCCGATCGCCAAGCCCAAGCGGATCCTGCCGGTGGCCGAGCTGCCGAAGACCCGCTCCGGCAAGATCATGCGCCGTCTGCTGCGGGACGTGGCCGAGAACCGCCAGCTCGGCGACGTCACCACGCTGACGGACTCCACGGTCATGGACTTCATCCAGGCCAAGCTGCCGGCCGCACCCAGCGAGGACTGACCGGCACCACCGCACAGGGGCATCCGGCCGACAGGCCTGATGCCCCTTTTGCGTCTACCGTGAAGATCACCGGTCCCGGATTACTCCCTTTGAGCTAACGCTCAACCTTAGGTAAGCTAAGTAAAGCGTCAAGAACGCGACAAGGGTGCGCCGGGAAGTCTGGTCGGCATGTGAGCCGTCCTGCCTACCCACCGGAGGTCCCGCCGTGACCGCGCCCCCCGCCCCCCGCAAGGTCCTCGGACGTCTGTCCCTGCCCGAGCGGGCCTTCGTCGCGGACGCGCTGCGCACCGAGACCGTCGGCGGTGTCCTGCTGCTCCTCGCCGCCGTCGCGGCCCTCGTCTGGGCGAACATCCCCGCCCTCCACCACAGCTACGAAGCCGTCAGCCACTTCCACATGGGCCCCGAAGCGCTCGGCCTGAACCTCTCCGTGGCCCACTGGGCCGCCGACGGCCTGCTCGCGGTGTTCTTCTTCGTCGCCGGCATCGAACTGAAGCGCGAACTGGTCGCCGGGGACCTGCGCGATCCGAAAGCGGCCGTACTGCCGGTGGTCGCCGCGGTGTGCGGCATGGCCGTACCGGCGCTCGTCTACACCCTCACCAACCTCACCGGGCACGGCTCGACACAGGGCTGGGCGGTGCCCACCGCCACCGACATCGCCTTCGCGCTCGCCGTCCTCGCGGTCATCGGCACCTCCCTGCCCAGCGCCCTGCGCGCCTTCCTGCTCACCCTCGCGGTCGTCGACGACCTCTTCGCGATCCTGATCATCGCGGTCTTCTTCACCGACCGGCTGAACTTCGCCGCCCTCGGCGGGGCCGTCGCCGGGCTGGTGGTCTTCTGGCTGCTGCTGCGCAAGGGCGTGCGCGGCTGGTACGTGTACGTGCCGCTCGCGCTGGTGATCTGGGCGCTGATGTACAACAGCGGCGTGCACGCCACCATCGCCGGCGTGGCGATGGGCCTGATGCTGCGCTGCACCACCCGTGAGGGCGAGGAGCACTCGCCGGGCGAGCACATCGAGCATCTGGTGCGCCCCCTGTCGGCCGGGCTCGCCGTGCCGGTGTTCGCGCTGTTCAGCGCCGGGGTGGCGATCTCCGGCGGGGCGCTCGGGGACGTGTTCACCAAGCCGGAGACGCTCGGCGTGGTGCTCGGACTCCTGGTCGGCAAGACGATCGGCATATTCGGCGGCACCTGGCTGACCGTCCGCTTCACCCGTGCCTCCCTCAGCGAGGAGATCGCCTGGGCCGACGTCTTCGCGGTGGCCTCGCTCGCCGGAATCGGCTTCACCGTCTCGCTGCTCATCGGCGAACTCGCCTTCGCCGGCGACACCGTCCTCACCGACGAGGTGAAGGCGGCCGTCCTCATGGGATCGCTGATCGCGGCGGTGTGCGCGACGGTGCTGCTGAAGATACGCAACGCCAAGTACCGCAGGCTGTGCGAGGAAGAAGAGCGCGACGACGACCTCGACGGCATCCCGGACGTGTACGAGCAGCACGACCCGGCCTATCACCTGCGGATGGCCGCGATCTACGACCGCAAGGCCGCCGAACACCGGCGTATCGCCGCCGAGCGGGCGGCCGCGGCACGCCACGGGCTTGCGGAAGTACCGGGCGGGGCAGGCGAGGAGGACGACCGTCCGGCATGATCTGACGAGACGGTACAAAACAAGACGGCCACACCAGCGGGACGGCCGGTCGAGCACGGTCGCACGAGCGGGGCGGCCGTAGCCGACGGTACGCCCGCGGCACGAGAGACCTCTAAGGGAGAACGCGATGAGCGCACCCGACGGCAGCCCGGTCGGCGCCGAACGCAGCATCGGCCAGCTGTTCGCCTCGGCGACGACCGAAATGTCGGCGCTGGTGCATGACGAGATCGCGCTGGCCAAGGCCCAGCTGAAGCAGGACGTGAAGCGCGGCGCGGTCAGCGGCGGCGCCTTCACGGTGGCGGCCGTGGTGCTGGTCTTCTCCCTGCCGATGCTCAACTTCGCCCTCGCCTACGGCATCCGGACCTGGAGCCATTGGAATCTGGCGATCTGCTTCGTGCTGTCCTTCGCGGCCAACGTGTTCGTCGCCGTCCTGCTCGGCCTCATCGGCCTGGTGTTCGCGAAGAAGGCCAAGAAGGGCCAGGGCCCACAGAAGGTGGCCGCGTCCGTGAAGGAGACGGCGGGCGTCCTGCAGAACGCCAAGCCGCACCCGCGCGCGGAGCTGCCCGAGGACCGGGGCCCCGCGGCCATCGAAGCTGTGGCACGCTCGTCGTCATGAGCGACCCCGCCCCCTCCGTCGTACGGATCGACGTCCCCCACGGGAAAAAGGTGACCCACAGGGACGTCGCCGCCAACGGCGCGCGCTTCCACATCGCCGAACTCGGCGACGGTCCGCTGGTGCTGCTGCTGCACGGCTTCCCGCAGTTCTGGTGGACGTGGCGGCACCAGCTGGTGGCGCTCGCGGACGCGGGCTACCGGGCGGTGGCGATGGACCTGCGGGGCGTCGGCGGCAGCGACCGTACGCCGCGCGGGTACGACCCCGCCAATCTGGCGCTGGACGTCACCGGTGTGATCCGCTCGCTCGGCGAGCCGGACGCGGCGCTGGTCGGCCACGACCTAGGTGGCTATCTGGCGTGGACGGCGGCGACGATGCGGCCCAAGCTGGTGCGCCGGCTCGCCGTCGTGTCGATGCCGCACCCGCGGCGCTGGCGCGCGGCGATGCTGCGTGACGCCCGGCAGACGGCCGCCAGCTCCTACATCTGGGGTTTCCAGCGGCCGTGGATCCCGGAGCGTCAACTCACCGCGAACGACGGTGAACTGGTGGGACGGCTGATCCGGGAGTGGTCCGGGCCGCGGCCGCCGGAGGACGCGGCGGTGCGGACGTACCAGCAGGCCATGTGCATCCCGTCGACCGCGCACTGCTCGATCGAGCCGTACCGCTGGCTGGTGCGCTCGCTGGCCCGCCCGGACGGCATCCAGTTCAACCGCCGGATGAAGCGCCCGGTGCGGGTGCCGACCCTGCATCTGCACGGTTCACTCGACCCGGTGACCCGCACGCGCAGCTCGGCCGGCTCGGGCGAGTACGTCGAAGCCCCGTACCGCTGGCGCCTGTTCGACGGACTCGGCCACTTCCCCCACGAGGAGGACCCGGTCGCGTTCTCCACGGAACTCGTCAACTGGCTGAAGGATCCCGAGCCCGACCGGTGACGGTTCCTGAACATTTGTTCCTCGAGCGGCCACATGCCTGCCGCATAGGCCAATTGGGGGGCGCGCAGGTGGTTATCGACCTTCGGGCGGGGGCACACGTCGGGGTATGGGCTGGACGCACGACTACAGTGACGCACCCCGCAACCGCCGCTCGGCCGCCGGTCTGAGCACGCCTCAGCGCGGCACCCCGCAACTCGCGGAAGCGGATCTCCGCGTGGGGATCCCGCGCATCCTGCGCCGCCGGGCCCGCTGGGTCTCGGTGCGGCTGCGTCACCCGCGCGGCTGAACTGCCGCGCGGGGGATCACGCCGGGGTCACAGGGCGCAGCTGTCCGTACCCACCTGCTCGTTCGCCGTACGGCCTCGGTCGATGTCGGGCCGGATCTCGTCCGCCGTGAGGGCGTAGCCGGTCTCGGCGTCGTCGAGGGACTTGGCGAACACCACGCCGTACACCCGGCCGTCGGGAGTGAGCAGCGGGCCGCCCGAGTTGCCCTGGCGGACGGTCGTGTACAGCGAGTAGACGTCGCGGCTGACCGTGCCACGGTGGTAGATGTCCGGGCCGTTGGCCGTGATGCGCCCGCGCACGCGCGCGGCGCGCACGTCGTACGAGCCGTTCTCCGGGAAGCCCGCGACGATCGCGCCGTCGCCGCCGCCCGCCTCCTGGCCGGAGAACCGCAGCGCGCTCGCCCTCAGGTCCGGTACGTCGAGGACGGCGATGTCGCGCTTCCAGTCGTACAGGACGACCTTGGCGTCGTACTTGCGGCCCTCTCCGCCTATCTGCACGGTGGGTGCGTCGACCCCGCCGACCACGTGCGCGTTGGTCATGACGCGGCGGTCGGCGAAGACGAAGCCGGTGCCCTCCAGGACCTTGCCGCAGCTCTGGGCGGTGCCGGTGACCTTGACGATGGAGCGCTGGGCGCGGACGGCGACCGGGCTGCTCGCCAGGGCCGGGTCGGGCGGCCGGACATCGGTGATCGGCTCGTTGGCGAAGGGGCTGAAGACCTGCGGGAAGCCGTTCTGCGCGAGGACGGTGGAGAAGTCCGCGAACCAGGTGTTGGCCTGCGCGGGCAACGCCCGGGAGACCCCGAGGAGCACCTTGGAGCCGCGCACCTCCTTGCCGAGCGTCGGCAGGGTGGTGCCGGCGAGGGCGGAGCCGATCAGCCAGGCGACCAACAGCATCGCGACGACGTTGACGAGCGCGCCGCCGGTGGCGTCCAGGGCGCGGGCCGGGGACCAGGTGATGTACCGGCGCAGCTTGTTGCCGAGGTGGGTGGTCAGGGCCTGGCCGACGGAGGCGCAGACGATGACGACGACCACGGCGACCACGGCCGCGGTGGTGCCGACGTTCGCCTTGTCGGTCACGGCGTCCCAGATGACGGGGAGCGTGTACACGGCGACGAGTCCACCGCCGAGGAAGCCGATCACCGACAGGATGCCGACGACGAAGCCCTGGCGGTAGCCCACGACCGCGAACCACACGGCCGCGACCAGCAACAGGATGTCCAGCACGTTCACTGCTTGAGGCCTCGCCTACTCACTCCAGTCCCCGCAGCTCGGACGAGGGTCCGGCCTGCCTCGCAGCGGCAAGAGGACACGGCGTCCCCCGGGAAACACAGCACGGACGACACCCTGTCATGACCGCCAGTCGAGTGGGACCTGCTTCTCCCCGTCCCAGGGGCGCTCCCAGCCCGCGAAGTGCAGCAGGCGGTCGATCACTCCGGCCGTGAAGCCCCATACCAGGGCCGATTCGACCAGGAATGCCGGACCTCGGTGGCCTCTGGGGTGAACGGCGGTTGCGCGGTTGGCGGGGTCCGTGAGATCCGCCACGGGGACGGTGAACACCCGCGCCGTCTCGTTCGGGTCGACGACGCCGACCGGGCTGGGCTCGCGCCACCAGCCGAGCACGGGCGTGACGACGAAGCCGCTGACCGGGATGTACAGCGCGGGCAGCACACCGAAGAGCTGGACGCCGGACGGATCGAGGCCGGTCTCCTCCTCGGCCTCGCGCAGTGCGGCCCTGAGCAGCCCGTCGGCTTTCGGATCACCGTCCTCGGGGTCGAGCGCGCCGCCCGGGAAGGACGGCTGCCCCGCGTGCGAGCGCAGGGAGCCGGCGCGCTCGATGAGCAGCAGCTCGGGGCCGCGCTCGCCCTCGCCGAACAGGATCAGCACCGCCGACTGCCGCCCCGAGCCGTTCTCCGGTGGCAGGAAACGGCTCAGCTGGAGCGGCTCGACCGTCTCCACCGCCCGCACCACCGGCGCCAGCCAGTCCGGCAGCCCCTCCTTGCTGAGCGCCACCGCTCCGCCCCGCGTCTCACTGGCCTTCGTCATCGCCACCCCCGTCGCCTCTGTCCGTCCAACGCCCGAGGGCCCCGGGATCGTTCCGTCACGCGGCCCCCAACGGCGGGGCCGGCTTGCCGCCCGCGTCGAGGTACGCCTGCGGGGGCTTCAGGCGCTGGCCGGGGAAGCCGCCCTTCTCGTACTTCAGCAGCTTCTTGGCCTTCTCCGGATCGGTCTCGCCCTCGCCGTAGGCCGGGCAGAGCGGGGCGATCGGGCAGGCGCCGCAGGCGGGCTTGCGGGCGTGGCAGATCCGGCGGCCGTGCCAGATGACGTGGTGGGACAGATCGGTCCACTCGCTCTTCGGGAACAGCGCGCCGACAGCGGCCTCGATCTTGTCCGGGTCGCTCTCCTGCGTCCACTGCCAGCGGCGGACCAGCCGCTGGAAGTGGGTGTCCACGGTGATCCCGGGCCGCCCGAAGGCGTTGCCGAGGACGACGAAGGCGGTCTTGCGGCCGACGCCGGGCAGCTTGACGAGGTCCTCCAGCCTGCCGGGCACCTCACCGCTGAAGTCCTCCGCCAGCGCTTTGGAGAGCCCTATGACCGACTTGGTCTTCATCCGGAAGAAACCGCAGGGACGCAGGATCTCCTCGACCTCCTCCGGGTTGGCGGCGGCGAGGTCCTCGGGCGTCGGATACCTGGCGAAGAGCGCCGGGGTCGTCTGGTTGACGCGCAGGTCGGTGGTCTGGGCCGACAGCACGGTGGCGACCAGCAGCTGGAAGGGGTTGTCGAAGTCCAGCTCGGGATGCGCGTACGGGTAGACCTCGGCCAGCTCGCGGTTGATGCGGCGGGCGCGGCGGACCAGGGCCGTGCGGGACTCGTCCTTCTTGACGGGCTTTACAGAGGTGACCGTTCTGACTGTTTTTCCGGTTTTCTTACTACCGCCCGAGCTCTGTTCGCCCACAGCGGAATCGCGACGTACAACCACCCGCTAAGCCCCCTTGGACTGTGCTCCCACCGGCGTTTTGGACTCCCGGCCAGCCTAGAGCCCGGCACCGACATCCGCCCCGGACCCGGAAGATCGGCCCCCGATTGGACCCCTGACGCTTACCCCGGGACACCTGTGCGGCATCCTTGTGACAGATCACACTGTTTGGACCGTCCGGCAAAATGGGGAACACGGACCCCTGGCACACCGGGGAGCAAGATCCCCTGAGCAGGTCGACAAGGAGAGAACTCGTGGACGACGTTCTGCGGCGCAACCCGCTCTTCGCGGCTCTCGACGACGAGCAGTCCGCGGAACTGCGCGCCTCCATGAGTGAGGTGACGCTGGCGCGTGGCGACTCCCTGTTCCACGAGGGCGACCCGGGCGACCGGCTCTACGTCGTCACCGAGGGCAAGGTGAAGCTGCACCGCACTTCCCCCGACGGCCGCGAGAACATGCTCGCCGTCGTCGGCCCCGGCGAGCTGATCGGCGAGCTGTCGCTGTTCGACCCGGGCCCGCGTACGGCGACCGCGACCGCGCTGACCGAGGTCAAGCTGCTCGGTCTCGGCCACGGCGACCTCCAGCCCTGGCTGAACGCACGCCCGGAGGTGGCCACCGCCCTGCTGCGCGCCGTCGCGCGCCGGCTGCGCAAGACCAACGACGCCATGTCCGACCTGGTCTTCTCCGACGTCCCCGGCCGCGTGGCCCGCGCCCTGCTGGACCTCTCGCGCCGCTTCGGCGTGCAGTCCGAGGAGGGCATCCACGTCGTTCACGACCTCACGCAGGAAGAGCTGGCCCAGCTGGTCGGCGCCTCGCGCGAGACCGTGAACAAGGCGCTGGCGGACTTCGCCCAGCGCGGGTGGCTGCGCCTGGAGGCGCGGGCCGTCATCCTGCTGGACGTGGAGCGGCTCGCGAAGCGCTCCCGGTAGCCGTCTCCCGGCAAGTCCGGCGGCCGTTTCCCGGCAAGTCCGGCGGCCGTTTCCCGGCCGTAAATCACCTGCCCCGGAGTGATCTCCGGGGCACAGTGATGTCATGGCCGACATGGTTCCCCCGAAAGGGCTCGACGCCCAGGGGTACATCGCCCGCGAAGGTTCCCTCGCGCGCGTGCCGCACGCGTTCCGCCCGGTCGTGGCCGCTGCACGCGACGGACTGCTGGAGGTTCTCGGCACGCGGCTGCACAGCGCCTACCTCTACGGGTCGGTCCCGCGCGGCACCGCGCGCGTGGGACGCAGCGACCTGGACCTGTTCGTCGCGCTGCGGGAGGAGCCCGGCGAGGCCGACAGGGAGGCCGTACGGGCGCTCGGTGAGGCCGTCGACAAGGAGTTCCCGCAGATCGACGGCGTCGGCACGCTGATGTACGGGCGGGACCGGCTGCTGAGCGAGCTGGAGCGGTACGACCTCGGCTGGTTCGTCGCCTGTCTGTGCACCCCGCTGCTCGGCGACGATCTCGCCGAGTATCTGCCGCGCTACCGGCCCGACTCCCTCCTCGCGCGCGAGACCAACGGCGACCTGGCCCGGTGGCTGCCCCGCTGGCGGGAACGGATCGCGGGCGCCGAGGACACCGAGGAGGCCAGGCGGCCGCTCGTGCGCTTCATGTCCCGGCACCTCGTCCGCACCGGCTTCACCCTCGTCATGCCCCGTTGGAACGGCTGGACCAGTGACCTGCGGGAGATGGCCGAGGCGTTCGGCGTCTTCTACCCCGATCGGGCCGACCAGCTGCGTACGGCGGCGCGGTACGGCTACGAGCCCGTCGGCGACCCGGGGGTGCTGCGGTCGTACGTGGCCGACCTCGGCCCCTGGCTCGCCGAGGAGTACGCGCGCGTGCACGGCGTCAAGGCGCCGAGACCGGAGTAGACCCGGGCTAGATCAGCCCGTGCTCGCTCAGGTAGTCCATCTGCGCCCGTACCGACAGCTCCGCCGCCGGCCACAGCGAGCGGTCCACGTCGGCGTACACATGCGTCACGACCTCGGCCGGGCTGCGGCAGCCGTCCTCGACCGCCGTCTCCACCTGGGCGAGCCGGTGCGCTCGATGGGCGAGGTAGAACTCGACGGCTCCCTGGGCGTCCTCCAGGACCGGCCCGTGGCCCGGCAGGACCGTGTGGACGCCGTCGTCGACCGTCAGGGACCGCAGCCGCCGCAGCGAGTCCAGATAGTCGCCCAGACGGCCGTCGGGGTGCGCCACGACCGTCGTACCGCGCCCGAGGATGGTGTCGCCGGTCAGCACCGCACGGTCGGCCGGGAGATGGAAGCTCAGCGAGTCCGCGGTGTGCCCGGGGGTCGGGACGACCCTCAGCTCCAGGCCGCCCACGGTGATCACGTTCCCGGCGGCCAGGCCCTCGTCGCCGAGGCGCAGCGCCGGGTCGAGGGCACGCACGCGCGTACCGGTCAGTTCCGCGAAGCGGGTGGCGCCCTCGGCATGGTCCGGGTGGCCGTGGGTGAGCAGGGTCAGGGCTATTCGCTTGCCGGCCTTCTCCGCCGCGTCGACCACCGCGCGCAGATGGCCGTCGTCCAGCGGGCCCGGGTCGATCACCACGGCCAGTTCGGAGTCGGGTTCGGCGACGATCCAGGTGTTGGTGCCGTCCAGGGTCATCGCGGAGGCGTTGGGCGCGAGGACGTTGACGGCCCGTTCGGTGGCGGGGCCGGAGAGCACCGTGCCGCGGGGCTGGCCCGGCAGGGCGCTTGCGTCGGTCATGCGGGGCCTCCACCGGGGGTCTTCTCCGCCGTCGGGATGTGCTTGGTGAACTCCTCGTGCCCCGGCCAGGACAGCACGATCTCGCCGTCCACGAGGCGGGCACCGGCCATCACAGCGGTCATGTCGCGCGCGGGGGCGGCGGCGAGCGCCTCGGCGGCGGTGGCGTACGGCAGCAGCTGGCGCAGGGTGGCGATGGTGGGCGGCATCATGAGCAGCTCGCCCTTGTCGTACCCGGCGGCGGCCTCCTGGGGGCGGATCCACACCGTGCGGTCGGCCTCCGTGGAGGCGTTGCGGGTGCGCTGGCCCTCGGGCAGGGCGGCCACGAAGAACCAGGTGTCGTAGCGTCGGGTCTCGAACTCCGGGGTGATCCAGCGGGTCCAGGCGCCCAGCAGGTCCGAGCGCAGCACCAGACCGCGCCGGTCCAGGAACTCGGCGAAGGACAGCTCGCGCGCGACCAGGGCGGCCCGGTCGGCCTCCCAGTCCTCCCCGGTTGTGTCGCCGACGACCGAGTCCGCGTCGGGCCCGGCGAGCAGGACGCCCGCCTCCTCGTACGTCTCCCGTACGGCCGCGCACACGATCGCCTGGGCGCCCGGCTCGTCGACGCCGAGCCGCCGCGCCCACCACGCGCGCGCGGGGCCCGCCCAGCGCACCAGACGGTCGTCGTCACGCGGGTCGACACCGCCCCCGGGATACGCGTACGCGCCTCCGGCGAAGGCCATGGAGGCGCGTCTGCGCAGCATGTGGACGACGGGGCCGGGCTCGGAGTCCTTCAGGAGCAGCACCGTGGCCGCGCGCCTGGGGGACACCGGGGTGAGGGTGCCGTCCGCGAGCGCGCGGATGCGGTCCGGCCACTCCGGGGGATACCACTGACCGTTCGCCATGGCCGGAGGCTATCCCGTGCCGGGCGAATGTTCGAGAGGTGCTGGAGGCCGGCGGGTGTTACGGGACCAGCTCGACTGTTACGGGACCAGCTCGACCTGGATCTCGACCTCGACCGGCGCGTCCAGCGGCAGCACCGCGACGCCGACCGCGCTGCGGGCGTGCACACCCTTGTCGCCGAGGACCTCGCCGAGCAGCTCGCTGGCACCGTTGACGACACCGGGCTGCCCGGTGAAGTCGGTCGCGGAGGCGACGAACCCGACGACCTTCACCACGCGCGCGATGCGGTCCAGGTCACCGACGACGGACTTCACGGCGGCCAGGGCGTTCAGCGCGCAGACACCGGCCAGCTCCTTGGCCTGCTCCGGCGGCACCTCGGCGCCCACCTTGCCGGTGACCAGCAGCTTGCCCTTGACCAGCGGCAGCTGACCTGCGGTGTACACATACAGGCCGGACTGCACGGCCGGCTGGTACGCGGCCAGCGGCGGCACGACGTCCGGCAGGGTCAGGCCCAGTTCGGCCAGCCTGTCCTCGACCGCGCTCATGCCTGCTTCTCCCGCTTCAGGTAGGCCACGAGCTGCTCGGGGTTCGGCCCGGGCACGACCTGGACGAGCTCCCAGCCGTCCTCGCCCCAGGTGTCCAGAATCTGCTTCGTGGCATGGACGAGCAGCGGCACGGTTGCGTATTCCCACTTGGTCATGAGGGCGACTGTAGCCGCTGCGACCGGCGGGACCTGCGGTCGCCGATGGCGGGCGTCGTCCACAGGGGCCAGGGACCTGTGTCCACAGGCGGGAGGCCGGACTGTGACGGCCGTTATCCACAGCCTCCCGCGTGACCGTCGGCCGGACTGGTTAGTCTCGAAGGCGTGAGCAGGCTCCAGGTCGTCAGCGGCAAGGGCGGGACCGGAAAGACGACGGTCGCCGCCGCACTCGCGCTGGCCCTCGCGACCGAGGGGAAGCGGACGCTTCTCGTGGAGGTCGAGGGCCGGCAGGGCATCGCCCAGCTCTTCGAGACGGAGGCGTTGCCGTACGAGGAGCGGAAGATCGCGGTCGCTCCGGGCGGCGGGGAGGTGTACGCACTCGCCATCGACCCGGAACTGGCCCTTCTGGACTACCTCCAGATGTTCTACAAACTGGGTGGAGCCGGCCGGGCCCTGAAAAAGCTCGGTGCCATCGACTTCGCCACCACCGTCGCGCCCGGCATCAGGGACGTGCTCCTGACCGGCAAGGCGTGCGAGGCGGTGCGCCGCAAGGACAAGAAGGGGAAGTTCGCGTACGACTACGTCGTCATGGACGCCCCGCCGACCGGCCGCGTCACCCGCTTCCTGAACGTCAACGACGAGGTGGCGGGCCTGGCCAAGATCGGCCCGATACACAATCAGGCGCAGGCCGTGATGCGGGTGCTGAAGTCGCCCGAGACGGCCGTGCACCTGGTGACGCTGCTGGAGGAGATGCCGGTCCAGGAGACCGCCGACGGTATCGCCGAACTCCGCGCGGCACGGCTCCCGGTGGGCCGCGTCATCGTGAACATGGTCCGGCCCGAGGTGCTGGACGCGGGCGATCTGGAACTCGTACGGACCGTGGAGCGTTCTTCGGTCGCACAGGCACTCTCGACCGCCGGCCTGGGCGGGGCACGGCGGGGCGGGAACGCCGAGAAACTGGTGGACCCGCTGCTGCGGCAGGCGGCGGAGTACGCCGAGCGGTACGCGCTGGAGCAGGAGCAGCGCACGGCCCTCGGCGAGCTGGACCTGCCGCTGGGCGAACTGCCGCTGCTCGCCGAGGGCATGGACCTGGCGGGGCTGTACGAACTCGCCACCGAGCTGCGGAAGCAGGGGTTGTCATGAGTCCGGACCCGGCCGAGGCACAGGAAACGGCCCGTCGCCTCTCCCCCGCGCGCGTGCTGGACGTCGACCCGCTGCTGGACGACCCGAAGACCCGGATCGTGGTGTGCTGCGGCTCGGGCGGGGTCGGCAAGACGACGACCGCGGCGGCGCTCGGCCTCAGGGCCGCCGAGCGGGGCCGCAAGGTGGTCGTCCTGACCATCGACCCGGCCCGCCGGCTGGCCCAGTCGATGGGCATCGACTCGCTCGACAACGTCCCGCGCCGGGTGAAGGGCACCGAGGGCGACGGCGAACTGCACGCCATGATGCTCGACATGAAGCGCACCTTCGACGAGGTCGTGGAGGCGCACGCGGACCCCGAGCGGGCGGCCGCGATCCTGGCGAACCCCTTC
Source organism: Streptomyces sp. MMG1121 (assembly GCF_001280015.1). GTDB lineage: Bacteria > Actinomycetota > Actinomycetes > Streptomycetales > Streptomycetaceae > Streptomyces. Next base: position 4,507 of record NZ_LGDV01000063.1, on the reverse strand, counting down.
TACCAGTCGCTCTCGGCGGGCTTCGCGGGCACGCAGGAGTACATGGCCATGGAGAAGCTGGGCCAGCTGCGCGCGAAGGACGAGTGGGACCTGATCGTGGTCGACACCCCGCCGTCCCGCTCCGCGCTGGACTTCCTGGACGCGCCCAAGCGACTCGGTTCCTTCCTGGACGGCCGTCTCATCCGCCTGCTGACGGCCCCCGCCAAGCTGGGCGGACGCGCGGGCATGGCCTTCCTCAACGTCGGCATGTCGATGATGACCGGCACGCTGGGCAAACTGCTGGGCGGTCAGCTGCTGAAGGACGTACAGACGTTCGTGGCCGCGATGGACACGACGTTCGGCGGGTTCCGTACGCGCGCGGACGCAACGTACAAGCTGCTCCAGGCGCCCGGCACCGCGTTCCTGGTGGTCGCGGCCCCGGAGCGGGACGCGTTGCGCGAGGCGGCGTACTTCGTGGAGCGGCTGGCCGAGGAGAGCATGCCGCTGGTCGGACTGGTGCTCAACCGGGTGCACGGCAGCGGCGCCGACGGACTGTCGGCCGAGCGGGCACTCGCCGCCGCGGAAAATCTTGCGGACCCCCGCATTGTCGATCAGGGCAGCGGGAAAGCTGGACTTCGTAACTCTCCCGACACGCATGGCAGTTCACGACCTCCCGCATCCGAGGCCGCGCCCGGTTCCCCTGCTTCCGAGGAAGGCTCCCCCGCCGACGCGGAGCGCCCCGTCGACCGGCTCACCGCGGGACTGCTGAGACTGCACGCCGATCGCATGCAGCTGCTCGCGCGCGAGCGGCGCACGCGTGACCGTTTCACCGCCCGCCACCCCGAGGTGGCGGTCGTCGAAGTACCCGCACTGCCCGGCGACGTCCACGACCTCACGGGCCTGCGCCACATCGGCACACGACTGGCCACGGGCACGCAGGCCCAGGACAGCGAGCAGTGAACAAACGAGTGCGTGAGCGTGCGGTCATGCGGCGGATGGCCGTACCCACGCGGGCACATGCGCACACACGGACGGCGCGGAACGCATCTGCGGCAAACGGCAGCTGACACAGGAACGCAGGAAGGGCCAGCGTCGCAACGGGCGCACTGAGAGTGTCAGCGGCCCCACGGACATGCAAGGAGTGTCGGCGCCCCACGGACGCAGGACCTCTCCACACAGGACGGGCGTCGCCACACACGGCAACGGTCTCCTCGCGGACGGCACATGGCCTCCGCAAGCACGCCGGGTGTCTCGCCCGGCGGGGCGGACGGGCCACAGGCCGATTGCGGCTGCCCAGGTCCAGGCGCGATCGGCGCTTGCCGAGCCCCACGGTTGCCCCACGGCTGCCGACGTTTCCCCAGGCAGGTGCCGGAGGGCAATGCCCTCAGCTCACCGCCGCGTAGTGCTCGTACACCTCGTCACTGTCGAGGGACACGATCCCGGCGCCACGCTCGTACTCCGAGCGAGCGGTCTCCAGCAGCCTGCGCCAGGAGGTCACGGTGGGCCGCCGGCGCAGCAGTGCGCGGCGTTCCCGCTCCGTCATGCCTCCCCACACGCCGAATTCGACGCGGTTGTCCAGCGCATCGGCCAGGCACTCGGTACGTACCGGACAACCGGTGCACACCGCCTTGGCCCTGTTCTGCGCTGCTCCTTGAACGAACAGTTCATCCGGATCAGTAGTGCGGCAGGCAGCCTGCGCACTCCAGTCGGTTACCCAGCCCATACCGGCGCCGTCCTCTCCCGAATCGAGGCTCCCCCACGGCGGCAGCGGCATATTCACCGCCGCCAGTTGAGGACGTTACGGAAGGTGGGCACAGCGCAACACCCCCTTCGGGCCCAATCTTGAATGGCCCGAACGGACTATGGGTAAGCGGCAGATCACCCGCGGGAGTGAGCTGACGACATACGCGACTGTCCCGGCAAACCGGGGCAGCTGTAGTGCGCCACATCGGGCACCTGATGACACACGAGGCGGATTCGGACACGCGCCTCTCAGGAACTCGGACACGTCCCCGTGGAAAAACGGGGGTACGACCGGAACGATTCGGGGTCGCCGGACGTATTGATACGTGACCGCACTGCTGTGACAGTTGGGAGCAGCTTAGGCCAAGGCCTGCGCGCGTGTCCGGCGAATGAGAACGTAGGCCGTCTTGCTTTGCCGTGCCGTGATGCGGCCGCTCCTTCGGAACGCTCATGAGTACGGATTAGGCTGCCCCCATGCCAAAGAAGCGCTCGGGCGGTGGTCTGTCGCCAACGCAGCAGGCCGCCAAGTTCCTCGGTGTCAGTGTCCTCGCCGGAGCCGTGATGGCGGGCATCGCACTGCCCGCGGCCGGCGCGCTCGGCCTCGCGGCCAAGGGGTCGGTCAAGAGCTTCGACGAGATCCCGGCCAACCTCAAGAGTCCCCAGCTGAGCCAGCGCACGACGATACTGGACGCGCGCGGGAACCAGATCGCGACGGTCTACTCCCGTGACCGCACGGTGGTCGACCTCAAGGACATCTCGCCGTACATGCAGAAGGCGATCGTCGCGATCGAGGACTCGCGCTTCTACCAGCACGGCGCGATCGACCTCAAGGGCGTGCTGCGTGCCGTCAACAAGAACGCGCAGAGCGGCGGGGTCGCACAGGGTGCCTCCACCCTCACCCAGCAACTGGTGAAGAACTACTTCATCGAGGAGGCCGGCGACGACCCGACGAAGGTCGCCGAGGCCACCCAGCAGACCATCGGCCGCAAGATCAAGGAGCTGAAGTACGCGATCCAGATCGAGGACAAGCTCGGCAAGAAGAAGATCCTCGAGAACTACCTGAACATCACCTTCTTCGGCGAGCAGGCCTACGGCGTCGAGGCCGCCTCCCAGCGGTACTTCTCCCAGCACTCCAAGGACCTGAACCTGCAGCAGGCCGCGCTGCTGGCGGGCATCGTGCAGTCCCCGAGCCGCTACGACCCGGTCAACGACGAGGCCGAGGCCACCAAGCGGCGCAACACCGTCCTGCAGCGCATGGCGGAGGTCGGCGACATCTCCCAGAAGGAGGCCGACCAGGCCAAGCAGACGCCGCTGGGGCTGAACCCGAGCCAGCCCAAGAACGGTTGCATCACCGCGGTCCGGGGCGCCGGCTTCTTCTGTGACTACGTGCGCGACGTCGTCCTGAACGACCCGACCTTCGGCAACACCAAGGAGGCCCGGGCGAAGCTGTGGAACCAGGGCGGTCTGACGATCCATACGACGCTCGACCCGCAGTCCCAGGAATCCGTGCAGGCGTCCATCAAGGACCACGTCTACAAGTCCGACGCGGTGGCCACGGCCGCGACCATCGTCCAGCCCGGCACCGGCAAGATCCTGGCGATGGGCCAGTCCCGGCCGTACGGCTTCGGCAAGGACGAGACGCAGATCAACCTGTCCGTGAACCAGGACATGGGCGGCGGCGCCGGCTACCAGCCCGGTTCGACGTTCAAGCCGATCGTCGCGGCGGCCGCGATCGAGGGCGGCAAGTCCCCGACGCAGCAGTACCCGTCGCCGTACGAGATGACGTACCCGAGCCCGGTCGCCGCGTGTGACGGCAAGAGCTGGCGCAACGACCCGAACAACCCGGCCAAGCTGACGAACGAGAACGAGTCCGAGCACGGCCCGTACGGCATGAAGGAAGCGACCGCCAAGTCGGTCAACACCTACTACGTGCAGCTGATCGGCGACATCGGCATCTGCCCCGTCACGAAGATGGCCCAGAAGATGGGCGTGCAGCGGGCGGACGGCCGCAAGATCGACCAGGCCCCGTCCATCGCGCTCGGCACGCAGGAGATGTCCCCGCTGACGATGGCGAACGCGTACGCCACCTTCGCCTCGCGCGGTATGTACTGCACCCCGGTCGCCATCGAGTCGGTCACGCAGAAGGTCGGCAGCGAGGAGAAGTCGCTGCCGGTGCCGAAGTCGACGTGCTCACGCGCGATGTCCCAGAAGACCGCGGACACCATCAGCACGCTCCTCAAGGGCGTGGTCGAGGACGGTACGGGCCAGGAGGCCGGTCTCGGCAACCGCCCGAGCGCGGGCAAGACGGGTACGACGGACGAGCGCTACGCCGCCTGGTTCGTCGGCTACACCCCGAACATGGCCGGCGCGGTCTGGGTCGGCGACCCGGCCCACCGGCGCAAGATGATCAACATCACCATCGGCGGCGTCCCGCACGAGAAGGTGTTCGGTGGCGAGGTGCCCGGCCCGATCTGGCGCGACATGATGACCGGCGCGCTGGACGGGAAACCCGTGGAGGACTTCCACCTGATCGACATCCCGGACGACAGCAACAAGGGAGATGGTCAGGGAAAAGGCCGAGGGGGGGCGGACAACGGCAAGAACGGGGACACCACGGGGGGAATCGGCGGACTGATCGGCGGACTGACGGACGGGGGAACAACCGGCACCACGGGTGACACCACCGGCGGCCCCGTCCCGACCCCGACCTTCTCCCTTCCGGGCAACTTCATCCAGGGCCAGGGCAACGGAGGAAGCAGTGGGAACGGGAACGGGGGCTGGCCGG
>NZ_LGDV01000062.1 GCF_001280015.1 Streptomyces sp. MMG1121 | reverse complement strand
GACGATGGCTGGGTCGGCTCCGGCGTCGAGGGCGGCCTGGTAGCGGGCGAGGCGCCGCTCGCAGTCCTTGATCGCCTGGCGGGCCTGGGCCTGCTCGGGGCTGTCGGCTTGTGCGGCGTTTGCCGCGATGCTGGCGTGGCTGAGTGCGGTGAGGGTGGCGGTGAGCCGCTCGGGGGTGAAGGCGCGGGCGATCCAGGTGTCGAGTGCGCGGCAGACGATGTCTTCGCGCAGGTTGACGGTGCGGGGGTGGTCGAGCCCGGGGTAGAGGGCTGCTTCCTGTTGCGTGTACTCGCATCGGTAGTAGACGCGGTCGCGGATCGGCGAGGGCTGCATCTTGCGTCCGCACAGGGCGCATTTCACTCGTCCTCGCAGGATGTAGGCGCGGCGGGTGCTTCGCCGGTTGGGGCGTTCGTGCTGCTGGTAGGGGCGGGCGCGTTGTCGGCGGGCCTGCTGGGCGGCTTCGAAGAGTTCCTTGGTGATGAGCGGGTCGTGTGCGGGTTCGTTGGACCAGATCCACTCGTCGCTGGGGTTGCGGGTCATGGTGGTGCGGTGGCCGAGGGTGACGTCGTCGACGTCGATGAGGCGTTCTTCCTTGCGTTGCTTGTTCCAGACCTCGTGGCC
>NZ_LGDV01000061.1 GCF_001280015.1 Streptomyces sp. MMG1121 | reverse complement strand
GGTCACGTGGTTTTCGTGGCGGTGAGGATGGCCTGGACGGGGATGACGTCGGGCGGGATGTCGGCGGGGTTCTTGGTGATGGCCTGGGTCACCTTGAACCCGCATTCCTCGAGCCAGTGCTGGTAGGTCGACAGTTTCTGGGGGCCGCCCTGGCCCATGGCGGCGCCGATGAAGAAGGCGGGGAAGAAGTCGACGTTGTAGTTGTCGGTGTCCTTGATGTTCTCGGGATAGACCGGGACCAGGATGTGGACCGTGCCGCCGGTGTTGAGGGCGGTGTGGACGCCGGTCAGGATCCGGATCACGTCGCTCTTGTCGAACATGTCCAGGAAGTGCTTGATCAGTACGGTGTCGTAGCCCTGCGGGATCTGCTCGAAGACGTTGCCGCCGATGAAGGACAGGTGGTCCTCCAGGCCCTCGGCCTTGAAGTTGGCCAGTGCCTCGCTCTGCTTGTCGGGCAGGTCGAAGGTGGTGACCCTGAGTCCCGGGGAGGCCTTGTGGCGGTAGGTGTGGATCGCGCCGAGGCCGGTGTTGCCGGCGACGTCGAGGACCCTGTGCCGGCGACGTCGAGGACCCTGGAGCCGGCCGGGATGTCGATGTGGTCGAAGAACCAGGGGTCGATGTTGGCGGTGACGTTGTTCATCAGCTTCAGCCAGGAGTCGTTGAGGTCCTGGTGGTCGGCGACCGCGTCGTAGAGGGTGCCCTCGGCTCCGTAGAGCTCCTTGAGGCCCACGACGGTACCGGTGCGGGCGCTCTCGGTCAGGTAGAACAGCTGGCGCAGCGCGGTGACCTTGATCAGGTTCATGTAGGCCAGCGCCCGGTTGAGGTCACCGACCGGGACGTCCGCGAGCGCGTCGAGGCGGTAGGTGCCGGCTGCCTCGTCGTGCGCGACGAAGCCCTCCTTGACCAGCAGGAACAGCAGTTGTTCCACGACGTCCGGCTTGGTGCCGGCCGCCTCGCCGAGCTGGGCCGCGCTCAGACCGGGACGCTCACGCAGCGTGTCGACGATGCCCAGCTCGAAACTGGCGACCAGACTCATGAACCGCGAGGGTCCCACCATGTACTCACGCAGCCGGGCGAGTGTGGCCTGCGGTGTCATGCCTGCTCCTCAGTGTGCTGGGCGAACCGGCGGGCCAGAGCCAGCCGCTGGACCTTCAACGTGG
>NZ_LGDV01000060.1 GCF_001280015.1 Streptomyces sp. MMG1121 | reverse complement strand
GACGAGCAGCGTCGGCATCTTGTGGAGTTGGTGTCGGGTGAGGTTGCGGTGGTGTTGGGGCATGCGGGTGCGGGGAGTGTGGGTGCGGGGCAGGCGTTCAGTGATCTGGGTTTTGATTCGTTGACGGCGGTGGAGTTGCGTAATCGGTTGAATGCCGTGACGGGTCTGCGGTTGCCTGCGACGTTGATTTTTGATTATCCGTCGCCGGGTGTGTTGGCGGAGTTTTTGCGGGTGGAGTTGGTGGGGGAGGGGGTTGTTGCTGAGGTGGGTGTTGGTGAGGGGGTTTTGGGTGGTGTTGTGGTGTCGGAGGATCCGATCGCGGTGGTGGCGATGGGGTGTCGTCTTCCGGGTGGGGTGGGTTCGCCGGAGGATTTGTGGCGGATGGTGGTTGAGGGTCGGGATGGGATTTCGGAGTTTCCGGAGGATCGGGGTTGGGATGTGGGGCGGTTGTTTGATCCGGATCCTGACAGGGTTGGTAAGTCGATGGTTCGGCATGGTGGGTTTTTGCATGGTGCGGGGGAGTTTGATCCGGGGTTCTTCGGGATTTCTCCGCGTGAGGCGTTGGCGATGGATCCGCAGCAGCGGTTGTTGCTGGAGGTGTCGTGGGAGGTGTTGAGGTGTCGTGGGAGGTGTTGGAGCGGGCCGGGATTGATCCGGTCTCGCTGAAGGGCAGTCGTACGGGCGTCTTCGCCGGAGCCATGTACCACGACTACGCCACCACACTGACGCGCGTACCCGACGAGCTGGAGGGCTTCCTCGGCAACGGCAACGCGGGCAGTTTCATCTCGGGCCGGGTCGCGTACACCTTCGGCTTCGAGGGCCCGGCGGTGACGGTGGACACGGCGTGTTCGTCGTCTTTGGTGGCGATGCACTCCGCGATGCAGGCGCTGCGCAGCGGTGAGTGTTCGCTCGCGCTCGCCGGCGGTGTCGCCGTCATGGCCACACCCGGTAGCTTCGTGGAGTTCTCGCGGCAGCGGGGGCTTGCGCCGGATGGGCGGTGCAAGTCGTTCGCGGCGGGTGCGGACGGGACTGCGTGGGCCGAGGGTGTGGGTCTGGTTT
>NZ_LGDV01000059.1 GCF_001280015.1 Streptomyces sp. MMG1121 | reverse complement strand
GCCGTCGCCGAAGGTGGACTGGTCGGCGGGTGCGGTGGAGCTGCTGACGGAGTCGCGGGAGTGGCCGACGGCTGAGGGGCGTCCGCGTCGCGCCGCGGTTTCTTCCTTCGGCCTCAGCGGCACCAACGCCCACGTCATCCTGGAGGCCGTCGAGGCAGAGCCCTCAGCGGACCGTGCGGCGGCTCCGGAGGCCGTCGTACCGCTGCTGGTGTCGGGCAAGTCCCCGGAGGCGGTGCGGGCCCAGGCCGAGGCGCTGTCGTCCCACCTGGACAACGGGCGGGACATTCATCTCACGGACGTCGCCTACTCACTTGCCACCACCCGGGCGCATTTTGATCATCGTGCGGTGGTGGTGGCGGGTTCGGTGGAGGAGGCGCGGGAGGGGCTCGCGGTGGTGCGGCCTGGGGGTGTGGTCTCGGGTCGTCTGGGTGTGTTGTTCACGGGGCAGGGTTCGCAGCGGGTGGGGATGGGGCGTGAGCTGTACGACGTGTTCCCGGTGTTCGCGGAGGCTTTCGATGAGGTGTGTGCGGCCGTGGACGAGCGACTCGGCTGTTCGTTGAAGGATGTGGTGTTCGAGGGCGGGGGGCTGCTGGACGAGACGCGGTTTGCGCAGCCGGCTCTGTTCGCAGTCGAGGTGGCGTTG
>NZ_LGDV01000058.1 GCF_001280015.1 Streptomyces sp. MMG1121 | reverse complement strand
TACTGACTTCGGCGTATTAGGGTCAGTTCGGTCTGTCGAGAGCGAGGCCCGTCCCGGTGAGGAATCCGCCGAGGATGTTGTGCCGGTACTGCAGTGCCTTGAGTCGCCTGCGGAGCAGGCTCTCCAGCTCGCCGAGCGTGCGGGTGGCCAGGTTGGCCAGGCTCCGCTTGATGTGCGCCCACAGGCCCTCGACCGGGTTGAGCTCGGGCGCATACCCGGGCAGCAGGACCACTGTCAGCCAGTCCCGCTCGGCCGCGAGCGCTTGCATCGTCTTGGAGATGTGGGTGTTCAGCCGGTCCCACACCACGATCAGTGGAGCCTTGAGCAGTTTGGTGGACGCCGTCGAGCAGGTGGATGTAGTCGCTCTCGCCGAGCGAGCGGCGCTCGCCCTTGCGGCCGGTATGCCGGCGTACCCGGAAACAGGCGGGCGGGCAGCCCGGGCCGGTAGCACAGCAGTCCGGCCACCGAGAGCCGTCCCCGGCTGCGGCCGGACACCTTGACCCTCGGGGTGATCCCGCGCCGCCCCCAGGTGCGGCCCTTGGGCGGACGGCCGGTCACGCCCGCTTCGTCCTCGAAGCAGATGAACGCACCGGTCACCGCCCGGAGGGTTTTACCTCCTGCCAGGTCACCTCCCGCCATGAGG
>NZ_LGDV01000057.1 GCF_001280015.1 Streptomyces sp. MMG1121 | reverse complement strand
CGTCCCGCCTTCGAGGTGCGTGCCGTGCTCGCCGCGACCCTCTCCCCCGCCTGGGGCATCTACAGCGGCTACGAACTGTGCGAGAACACCGCGCTGAAGCAGGGCAGCGAGGAGTACCTCGACTCCGAGAAGTACCAACTCAAGCCCCGTGACTGGGAGTCCGCCGCCCGCGAGGGCCGGACCATCGCACCGCTCATCACCCGGCTGAACAGCATCCGCCGTCGGCATCCCGCGCTACAGCGCCTGCGGAATCTCCGTTTCCACCGGACCGACAACGACGCCGTGCTCGCCTACAGCAAGAGCACGGGTTCGGACACGGTCATCGTGGTCGTCAACCTCGACCCGCATCACGCCCAGGAGGCCACGGTCTCGTTGGACATGCCGCAACTCGGCCTGGACTGGAACGCCGCCCTGTCCGTCCACGACGAACTGACGGGCGAGACGTACCACTGGGGCAGGACCAACTACGTGCGTCTGACGCCCGGCAGCGCGCCGGCGCACGTGCTCCACGTCGGGCGATCGACGCCCCAGATCGGAGGGCCCGCAGCGTCATGACCGTCAACGAACCCGTACTGGACACCTTCGAGGACACTCCCGCCAGGGACCGGGACCCGGATTGGTTCAAACGCGCGGTCTTCTACGAGGTGCTGGTCCGCTCCTTCCAGGACAGCGACGGCGACGGCATCGGCGACCTGAAGGG
>NZ_LGDV01000056.1 GCF_001280015.1 Streptomyces sp. MMG1121 | reverse complement strand
GTGGAGTTCGTCGACGCCGCCCACCAGCGCGGCATGCGCGTGATCATCGACTTCGTCATGAACCACACCAGCGACCAGCACCCGTGGTTCCAGGAGTCCCGCAAGAACCCCGACGGCCCCTACGGGGACTACTACATGTGGGCCGACGACGACAGGCAGTACGAGGACGCGCGGATCATCTTCGTCGACACCGAGGCCTCCAACTGGACCTTCGACCCGGTGCGCGGCCAGTACTACTTCCACCGCTTCTTCTCGCACCAGCCGGACCTCAACTACGAGAACCCGGCCGTGCAGGAGGAGATCCTGGCGGCGCTGAAGTTCTGGCTCGACCTCGGCATCGACGGCTACCGGCTCGACGCGGTCCCCTATCTCTACGCCGAAGAGGGCACCAACTGCGAGAACCTCCCCGCCACGCACGCCTTCCTCAAGCGGGTCCGCCGCGAGATCGACGCGATGTACCCGGACACCGTGCTGCTGGCGGAGGCCAACCAGTGGCCCGAGGACGTGGTCGACTACTTCGGCGACTACGGCACCGGCGGCGACGAGTGCCACAT
>NZ_LGDV01000055.1 GCF_001280015.1 Streptomyces sp. MMG1121 | reverse complement strand
TCTGTCGGGTCTGTGCGATCGCTCGCAAACAACGGTGCTGACCGGCTTGCTTGGCCCCAGCGGCCAAGCAAGGCGGGCGGCGCCCCTCGTGCCTCTAGGCTTGGTAGGCGGCGGAGATCTGGCCGACCAGGACGGCGAACGGCATGTCGAGTGCGGCGTAGCAGGGTCCGGCCTCCGGGGAGGCGTTGTCGGCCAGGGCCTCGACCATGAGGGTGGCGTAGTCGCTGACGATGACGCCTGCCTGTTGCATGCGCAGCAGTCCGGCCTCCCGCTTGGTCTGGCTGAAGGTGCCGGAGGCGTCCACGGCGACGTAGGCGTCGTACCCGGCGGCCGTCGCCGAGATCGCGGGCAGCGCCGCGCATACCTCGAGCGACACCCCGGCGAAGACCAGCTTTCGCCGGCCGGTGCCCTCGATGGCCTCGCGGACCCGGTCGTCGTGCCAGGCGTTGACGGTGCTGCGGTCGATGATCTTCTGTCCGGTCGGCAGGGTCTCGACCAGCTCGGGGGTGGTCGGTCCCCACATGCTGTCGGCTGCGGTGGTGGTGACGACCAGCGGGATGCCCAGTATGGTCGCCGCCCGTGCCAGCGCCACGACGTTGTGCTTCAGCTCCCCGACGGGGATGTCCCGGACGCCGGACAGAAGACCCACCTGGTGGTCGACCAGCACCACGGCGGTGTTCTCACGGGTGACCGGCTCCAGGAACTTGTTGCGCTCGCTCATCTTCCACTCCT
>NZ_LGDV01000054.1 GCF_001280015.1 Streptomyces sp. MMG1121 | reverse complement strand
GCGGGTCATGGTGGTGCGGTGGCCGAGGGTGACGTCGTCGACGTCGATGAGGCGTTCTTCCTTGCGTTGCTTGTTCCAGACCTCGTGGCCGGTGTAGCGGGGGTTGAGGAGGATGGCTCTGGCCGCGCCGGCCTGCCATCCGGTTTTTGGGCGGTGGGGGTTGCGGGCGGCGTCGTGGGCGGAGGGGCAGGGGATGCCGTCTTGGTCGTGGCGGCGGGCGATGGTCTCGTCGCTCATGCCGTCGATGTATGGGGTGCCGACGTAGAGGGTGAAGATGCGCAGCACGACGGGTGCGGTTTCGGGGTCGGGTTCGAGTTTGTGCAGGAGCTGTCCGGTGGCTGCTTTGGCGGGGTTGGGGTGGGTTCCGGCGTCGGTGAGCCGGTAGCCGTAGGGCGGCCGACCGCCGAGGTAGCGGCCCCGGAGCTTTGCCTGGGAACTCATCGCGGTGCGCACCCGGATTTTGATGCGGTTGCGTTCGCCTTTGCTCATGCCGCCGAAGACGGACATGACGAGGTCGTGGGCTTCGTTGTCGGGGTCGATGGGGCCGCCGACCTCCGGCACCCAGAGTGGGATGCGGAAGTGGACGAAGACGGGGAAGGTGTTGCCGAACTGGTTGCCGTAGAAGGTGCGCTGTGGCTCTCCGATCACGACGGCGTCGAATCCGCGGTGGGGGTCGCGGAGGGCTTGAAGGAGGTCGTTTGCGCGGGGGCGGCGTTGCCAGGGCAGGGAGCGGCTGTGGCCGATGTCGAAGTACTCGGTGACGATGTGGCCGCCGGCGGGTTCGATC
>NZ_LGDV01000053.1 GCF_001280015.1 Streptomyces sp. MMG1121 | reverse complement strand
GATCGAACCCGCCGGCGGCCACATCGTCACCGAGTACTTCGACATCGGCCACAGCCGCTCCCTGCCCTGGCAACGCCGCCCCCGCGCAAACGACCTCCTCCAAGCCCTCCGCGACCCCCATCGCGGATTCGACGCGGTCGTGATCGGGGAGCCACAGCGCACCTTCTACGGCAACCAGTTCGGCAACACCTTCCCCGTCTTCGTCCACTTCCGCATCCCCCTGTGGGTCCCCGAGGTCGGCGGCCCCATCGACCCGGACAACGAAGCCCACGACCTCGTCATGTCCGTCTTCGGCGGCATGAGCAAGGGCGAGCGCAACCGCATCAAGATCCGGGTGCGGACCGCCATGGGCTCGCAGGCAAAGCTCCAGGGCCGCTACCTCGGCGGACGACCGCCCTACGGCTACCGGATCACCGACGCCGGAACCCACCCCAACCCCGGCAAAGCAGCCGCCGGACAGCTCCTGCACAGACTTGAGCCCGACCCCGATACCGCGCTCGTCGTGCTACGCATCTTCACCATGTACGTCGGCACCCGATACGTCGACGGCATGAGCGACGAGGCCATCGCCCGCAGACTCGACAGCGAGAACGTCCCCTGCCCCTCCGCCCACGACGCCGCCCGCAACCCCCACCGCACCAAATCCGGATGGCAGGCCGGTGCGGTCAGGGCGATCCTGCTCAACCCTCGCTACACCGGCCACGAGGTCTGGAACAAGCAACGCAAGGAAGAACGCCTCATCGACGTCGACGACGTCACCCTCGGCCACCGCACCACCATGACCCGC
>NZ_LGDV01000052.1 GCF_001280015.1 Streptomyces sp. MMG1121 | reverse complement strand
TCCCGTACCGTGCTGGTCACCGGAGCCACCTCCGGCATCGGCCACGAGACCGCGCGGCAGCTCGCCGAACGCGGCGCCACCGTGCTGCTGCACGGCCGTACGACGGCACAGGCGCGGGCGGCCGCGGACCGCCTGGTCGCCACCGCGGGCGTCCCGGCCGGCCGACTGCGGTCGTACGGAGCCGACTTCACCCACCTGGAGGAGGTCGAGACGCTGGCCCGCACGGTCGTCACGGAACACCCGTGCCTGGACGTCCTCGTCAACAACGCGGGCATGGCCGCCCCCGAGCGGCACACCGTCACCGCCGACGGCAACGAGATCGCCTTCCAGGTCAACTTCCTCGCCCACTACCTGCTGACCTGCCTGCTGGAGCCGGCGCTCACCAGCGACCCCGGCGGCCGGGTGGTGAACGTGTCCTCCTCGCTGCACCGCACGGGCTCCATCAGCTGGGCCGACCCCAACCGCGCCCGCCGCTACTCGCGCCTCGCCGCCTACGCCCAGTCGCAGCTCGCCCTCACCGTCTTCGCGGCCGACCCGCGCGTCACCGCCGTCTCCGTCCACCCGGGCGTCTGCGACACCACGCTGCTGCCGCTCTACGCCCACGAGGGCACCTCCCCCGCCGAGGGCGCCGCGCACGTGGTCCGGCTGTGCGACCCGGCCGTCGAGATCGTCAACGGCGCCTACTACGACCGCGACGAGCGGGTCGCCCCGGCACCGGCCGCGACGGAGGACCGCACGGTCCGCCGCCTGAACAAGCTGGCGGACCTGCTGGTCGGCCGCACCGCCTGAA
>NZ_LGDV01000051.1 GCF_001280015.1 Streptomyces sp. MMG1121 | reverse complement strand
ACCACCGGAAACACCGTCCGCACACTCTCGTGCCGCCCCACCACATCACCCACCGCCGCACCCAACGCCACCACATCCAACTCCCCCACCAGACGCAGGACCACCGCAGCGACGGGTGATGTGGAGCGGTCGCCGCCGCTCTCGTCCTGGAACCAGAAGCGTGCCTGGGAGAAAGACAGGGGGATCATGCTGTGCTCGACCTCCGGCGTCGGTGGGCGGCTCGTGTGTGGCTAGGCGGGGGTGATGCGGGTGCGGAGTTCGCCGAGCAGGCGCAGTCCGTCGAGCACGGTCTTGGTGTCGATGCCGAAGTCGATCAGGCAGGCGATCTCGTCGACTCCCGCGGCGCGCGCGTCCTCGACCGTGCGGGCGGCCCGGTCGACGGTGCCGAACAGGCCCCGGTGGTCGAAATAGGTGTCGAAGGAGCGGGTGAGGAGGAAGTCGATGTCCTCCTCGTCCAGGGAGTCCAGGTCGAAGTCGGGGTCGGCTTCGGTGATCGAGCGGGTCACCAGGTGCAGGGAGCTTCGGAGGTAGTCCCGCAGGGGGCCGCGTACGGTGCGGCGGGCCTCGTCCCGTGACTCGGCGAGATAGGTGTGCAGCATGAGCACGACATGGCCGTTCCACCCGGGGTGGGTGCGGTGGGCCGTCTCACGGTATTCGGTGATCTTCTCCGTGAGTTCGTCAAGGCTCTGGTGGAGCAGATGGGTCAGCACTCCGGCCCGGGCGCGGGCCGCGGCGCGGAAGGTGTCCGGTTCGCCGGCGCTGGTCACCCAGACGGGCAGTTCGGGCCGTACGGGGGGCGGGAACACCCGGACCCGGGTGGGCCGGCCGGTGCCGTCGGTGACGTCGAGCGATTCGCCGCGCCACAACCGCCGCACTTCGTCGACGCGTTGGAGCATGACCTGCTTGCGGTCGTCGTACGCGGTCTGTCCGAGGGCGAAGTCGACCGGGTGCCAGCCGGAGGCGAAGGAGATGCCGACGCGTCCGCCGGAGAGGTTGTCCACGACCGACCATTCCTCGGCGATCCGGGCCGGGTGGTGCAGCGGTGCGACGACGCTTCCGGCCCGGATGGCGAGACGGTCGGTGACGGCGGCCAGCGCCGCGCCCGTGACGGCCGGGTTGGGGTAGAGCCCGCCGAAGGGGTGGAAGTGGCGCTCGGGGGTCCATACGGCCCGGAATCCGTTGCGGTCCGCGAACCGGGCTCCCTCCAGCAGGAGTTGGTAGCGGCCGTCGGCGCCGGCAGCGGGCGTGCCGGTGCTGTCGTCGGCGAAGTAGAAGAGGCTGAGGTCCATTGCGGTGGCCCCCGTCGGTCGGGTCGGGTGTCCGGTCCTGGCCCGGACGAGGTCTCAGTCCTGGCGGCGCATGCGTCGCAGGGGTGGTCGGGTGCCGTGGGCGCCGTCCAGCCGGGGGGCGAGGTCCGCCACTGTGGGCGCGTCGAACAGCGTGCCCACCGGCAGGTCGACGCCGAAGGCGGCCCGGATCCGGCTGACCAGGCGCGTCGCCAGCAGCGAGTGACCGCCCAGGTCGAAGAAGTTCTCGTCGGTGCCGACGTCGTCGAGGCCGAGGATGTCCGCGTACATGGCGCACAGTGCCCTCTCCCGTTGCGTGCGCGGTCGGTGCCGGCCCGCCGCGCCGTCCGGCCGTCCGGTGGGCGGGGGCGGCAGTGCGGCACGGTCGGTCTTGCCGTGGGGGGTCAGGGGAAAGCGGTCCAGGACGACGACGGCCGACGGGACCATGTGGTCGGGCAGGGCCGCGGCCACGTGCCGCCGCACCGACGTCCGGATCCGCCGCTCGTCGTCCGCGGTGAGCGGTGTGTTGACATGGCGCGAGAGGTCGGCCTTCCCGGTCTCCCGGACCGGTGGACCGGACAACTCCCCACCATGGACAGAGAATTCGGCATCGAAGTGGGTGTCGCCCGACTCGGCGGACCAGCGCAGGGCGACCCGGTAGCCGAGTGCCTCACCCGCGCCCGCGAACTGCTCGGGGTCGACGGCGTCGTGGCGGGCACGGTCGGCGCCCCGGAGGAAGCCGGTGAGCCGGGCGTTCGGTAGGTCCGTCACCGTGATGCGCGCGGGGCGCCGGGCGCGTACGAGGGCGAAGAAGGCGTCCGTGCCGTGGAGGTCGTGACCCCAGCGCAGCGTCGCCTCCGGTTCGGGTACGGCGGGGACGGGACCGGTGCCCAGCATCACGTCGTAGCGCAGAGCGGTCAGTTCGTTGGCGTCCCGCCCTCGCTTCAGCCGGACGTCGCAGGTGCCGAACCTGCCGGAGGCCGCCGCGTAGGCCGTGAAGTAGCCGGGATCCACGAGGAGTTCGGGGTCGGCCCCCGCACGGCCCGCGATACGGTCGCGCAGCCGGAGGTTCCTGACGTCGCCGACGTAGACCCGGCCGCCGGGGGCCAGGGCGCGGCTCGCGGTGTCGAGCACGCGGGCCAGGTAGTCGCCGCTCGGGAAGTACTGCACGACCGAGTTGAGGACGACCAGGTCGAAGCGGCCCTCGGGGATGCCCGTCGACTCATGGGCGGACTGCTGCCGCAGGACCACCCGGCCGTCCGGCAGCCCCAGCCCGGCGAGTTGGCCGCGCAAGCGGCGGATCGCCTCGGCGGAGAAGTCGAGCCCCCAGTACTCGGTGGCTTCGGGGGCGAGTCGGGCGAGCAGCAGACCGCTGCCCACGCCGATCTCCAGGACGCGGACGGGGGACAGTTCCCTGAGGCGCCGTACGGTGGCGTCGCGCCACTCGCGCATGTCCTTGAGCGGGATGGGGGCGCCGTCGCGGCTGTCGTACCAGCCGGTGAAGTCCTCGCCGAGCGGTGCCGGTTCGGGCCCCCGCGGCGACGCGTACACGGCGTCGTGGATCTGGCGCCAGTCCGCCAGGTGACCACGCTCGCCACCGGTCCCGCCCGCTTCCCGGGTGGGCGGCTCCGGTACGACGTACGCCACGATCCTGCGGTCGCCCGGCTGGTCCTCGCGCAGCACGACCGCCGCCCCGGCCACCCCGTCGGCGGCGGCGACATGTGCCTCGACCTCGCCCGGCTCGATGCGGAACCCGCGTAGGTTGACCTGGTCGTCGGCACGTCCGACGAACTCCAGACGGCCGTCGGCGCCGCGGCGCACCAGGTCTCCGGTGCGGTACATCCGCGCCCCCGCGGGGCCGTACGGGTCGGCGACGAAACGTTGGGCGGTCGGCCCGGGCCGGTCGCGGTAGCCGCGGGCGAGGCCTGCTCCGCCGACGTACAGCTCGCCCGTGACGCCCGTGGGGACCGGGCGCAGCCGTGCGTCGAGGATCGTCACGCGCGTGCCGCGTACCGGCGCGCCGAGGGGCGGGATGCCGTCGTCGGGGATCAAGGCCCCGCTCATCGTGGCGCAGACCGTCGTCTCGGTGGGGCCGTATCCGTTGAGCAGCGTCCGGTCCTTCGCCCAGGCCGTGGCCAGCTCCGCGCCGCATGCCTCGCCCGCGACGACCAGGGTGCCGATGCCGCGCATGGTGTCCGGTGGCAGGACGCCGAGCACGGCGGGCGGCACGGTGAGGTGGCTGATCCGCTGCTCGGCGGCGAGCCGGGCGAGTTCCGGGCCCGGCAGCAGCCGGCGTGCCGGTGCCAGGACGAGGGTGGCCCCGGCCGTGAGGGCCATGCCGGCCTCCCAGACGAAGGCGTCGAAGCCGGGGGAGGCGAACTGCAGGACGCTGTCGGTGGTCCGGACGTTCAGGGTGGCGGCCTGGTGGGCGACGAGGTTGGCGAGCCCGGCCCGGGTGACGGCCACGGGTTTGGGGGTGCCGGTGGAGCCCGAGGTGTAGATGACGTAGGCGAGGTGCGCGGGCCTGACCGGCGTGGTGCGGTCCCGGTCCGTGGGGTCGGTCGCGGGACCGGCGCCCGGGGCGCCTGCGGGTTCGGAGACGTCGATCCGGGTGGGCGCGGCCGTCCCCGGCAGGACGGTGCGGCGGGCGGCCAGCAGGAGCGCCGGGCGTGCGTCGGCGAGGATGGTCGCGATGCGTGCCGCGGGGTAGCCGACGTCCAGGGGCAGGAGTGCCGCGCCCGTCTTCAGTACCGCCAGCAGTGCGACGATCAGCTCCACGGACCGGTCCAGGGCCGCCGCGACCACGTCCTCGGGGCCGACGCCGTACGCGATGAGGCGGTGGGCCAGCTGGTTGGCGCGGGTGTTGAGGTCGCCGTAGGACACCTCCTGGCGGCCGAACCGTACGGCGACGGCGCTCGGTTCTCGCCGTGCCCGTGCCTCGAAGAGCGCGTCGAAGGAGGGTGACGCGGTGGCCGCGGGGCCGGTGAGCAGCGGTGGTCCGTCCTCCTCGGTCAACAGGTCGTACTGCGCGATCCGTCGGTCCGGTTCGGCCGCCGCGCTCTCAAGGACTCTGCGCAGCAGTGCGCTGATCCGGTGTGCGGTGGCGGGTTCGAAGAGGTCGATCGCGTACTCCAGCGTGCCGGTCAGGCCACCGGGTCCGCCGTCGCGGGTTCGGACTTCACCGATCGACAGGGCCAGGTCGAAGCGGGCCCTGTCCCGCTCCACCGGCTGTGCCGTCACCGTCAGCTCGTCGCCGAAGCACCAGTCGGCCTCGGCGTTGTTCTGGAAGGCCAGCAGGACCTGGAAGAGGGGCTGGCGGTCCGCCGTGCGGCGCGGATTCAGCTCCTCGACGAGCGTGTCGAAAGGCAGGTCCTGGTGCGCGGCGGCGGCCGGCCCGCTCTGTCCGACCCGTTCGAGCAGCGCCCGGAAGGTGGGGTCGCCGGAGGTGTCGGTCCGCAGCGGGAGCGTGTTGACGAAGAAACCGACGAGGTCGTCGAGGGCGGGGTCGCCGCGCCCTGCGATGGCCACCCCGAGGGGGATGTCGTGGCCCGCGCCCAGCCGGGTCAGCAGCACGGAGAGTCCGGCGCGCACGACCGTGAAGAGGGTGCATCGGTGGGTGCGGGCCAGGTCGAGGAGGGCCCGGTGCAACTCGGGACCGCAGTCGAACGGCACGGTGGCGCCCCGATGACAGGCCTGCGGGGCGGAGCGCGGTCGGTCGACGGGCAGCCGGAGGCGATCGGGCAGTCCGTCGAGTTCTTCGCGCCAGTAGGCCAGTTGACGGTGGTGCAGGCTGTCCGGGTCGGTCGGCTCGCCCAGCAGCCGACGCTGCCAGAGGGTGTAGTCCGCATACTGCACCGGCAGGGCGGGCCGGTCGGGGGGACGACCCGCGCACCGGGCACGGTAGGCGAGCGCCAGGTCGCGGGCGAGCGGCCGCATCGACCAGCCGTCGCTGGCGATGTGATGGATCACCAGCAGCAGGACGTGGGTGTCGGCGTCGAGGACGAACAGCCTTGCGCGCAGGGGAGGTTCACGTACGAGGTCGAAGGGGCGGCTCGCCTGTTCCCGCAGCACGCCCGGCAGCTCGTCCTCGCCCGTCGCCCGCAGTGGCAGGGGCGGCCGGGCCGCCCCCGGGTCCAGGATGTGCTGGCGGGGTTCGCCTTCGTCGTCGGGGTAGACGGTACGCAGCACCTCGTGGCGTACGACGACGTCGAACAGGGCCGCTTCCAGGGCCCGCCGGTCCAGGGGGCCGGTGAAGCGCAGGGCGACGTGTTCGTTGTAGGCGGCGCCGGGCCCGTGCAGCCGGTCCAGGAACCACAGCCGGCGCTGGGCGTAGGACAGGGGCAGCGGGTACGGGCGGGGCAGCGGCCGTAACGGCGGCCGGGTCCCGGCGGCCTCGGTCAGCCGGCCGGCCAGTGCGGCCGGGGTCGGTGCCTCGAACAGGTCGCGCATGTCCGCCTCGGCGTGCAGTTCGGCGCGGATACGGCCGATGAGGCGCATGGCCAGCAGCGAGTGTCCGCCCAGGTCGAAGAAGCTGTCGTCGGTGCCGACGTCGGCGAGGCCGAGGACATCCGCGTACAGCCGGCACAGCTCTGTCTCGCGGCCGTCGGCCGGGGCACCGCCGTGGCCCGCGCGCGTGTAGTCGGGCGCGGGCAGGGCGGAGCGGTCCACCTTGCCGCCGGGTGCCGTGGGGAAGGCGGCGAGGACGACGACCGCCGAGGGCACCAGGGCCGGAGGCAGCCGGTCCGCGCAGTGCGCCCGCAGTTCCCGGGGATCGGGCGCGGGGGCTCCGGCGACCGCGGTGACGTGGGCGACCACGCGCCGGTCGCCCGGCCGGTCCTCGCGCAGCGTGACGACGGCGCGGGCGACCGAGGGGTGGCCCGCGAGCACGCTCTCGATCTCGCCCGGTTCGATCCGCACGCCGTGCAGCTTGAACTGGTCGTCCACGCGGCCTGCGTAGGCGAGTCGGCCGGATCCGCAACGGCGCACCAGATCGCCGGTGCGGTACATGCGGGAGCCTGCCGGTCCGCCCGGCTCGGCGACGAACCGCTCCGCGGTGCGCCCGGGCCGGCCGGCGTAGCCGAGGGCCACTCCGTCGCCCGCGAGGTACAGCTCGCCGGTCTCCCCCTCGGCGACGGGCCGCAGCCGCCGGTCGAGCACCTGCGCCCGTACGCCGGGCAGGGCCGCGCCGATCACCGGTGCGGGGCCGGTGACGGGCGCGGCCGTGGCGTCGACGGTGCACTCGGCCGGGCCGTAGAGGTTCAGCGCGCTCACCCGGCCGTCGGCGGCGAGCGACGCCAGGTCCGCCCACATCGCGGGCGGCACCGGCTCGCCGCCCAGGTGGAGGCGGAGCGGGGCCTCGCCGGGAAGGCGCCGTACGAGGTGGGGGCGGAGCAGCTCCCACAGGGCCGGGGTGGCGTCGAGGTCGGTGATCCGCGCCCGCCGCAGAAAGCCGGCGAGGCGCTCCGGGTCCTGCCTGGTCGCCTCGTCCGGCACGACCAGCGTGTCTCCCCGGCAGACCCGGAGCAGCTGCTGCACGGAGGCGTCGAAGGACAGGCCCGCGAGCCACGCCACCCGAGCGGGGGCGCACGGCAGACAACCGCCGTTCTCCAGAGCGGCGATGAGATGCCGGACATTGCCGTGCGACACCTGGACCGCCTTGGGGCGACCGGTGGAGCCGGAGGTGTGGACGACGTACGCCACGGCGCCGGCTGCGGGCAACACACCGCGCGCGGGCGGTCGTACGTCACGGCCGGCCTCGGCGGGCGCACCGTGAGCGCGGTGCACGGGGACGGGCGGTCGCGGCTCAGCGTCGGCCCCTGCGAGGGGCCCGCGCGCGGGCCGTCGCACGTCGCGGCGTCCGCCGAGGCCCTCGCCCGCCGGGCAGGGCGCTCGCGCGTCACCGTCGGCTTCGACGACCTCGGCCACCCCCCGTGAGCGGGCGCGCTCCGGCGGCACTCGCGGCTCAGGGGCGATCCCGGCGTGCGCCGGATCCAGGGCGGTCACCACGGTCGCCCCGGCCACCCCGGCCATCCCGGCCATCCCGGCCATCCCGATCGCCTCGATCGCCTCGATCGCCCCGGTCAGCCGGTGCCCGTCGCCGGTCGTGACGAGCACCGCTGCCCCGGCCTCCGCCGCCAGGGCCCGCAGTCGGGCAGCGGGATGCGCGGGATCGAGCAGGGCGAAGGCCGACCCCGCGTGCCAGGCGGCGAGCGGTGCCGCGACCAGGTCGGCGCAGCGCGGCAGGCAGATGCCGGTCACCGTGCCGGGTCCCGCGCCGCGGCGGAGCAGGGCCGTCGCGAGCGTCTCGACGCGGTCGTACAGGGCGGCGAAGGTCAGCTGCCGGTCGGGGGCGGTCACCGCGAGGCGGTCCGGGTGGCGCCGGACGGCGTCCCGCAGGCAGTCCATCGGGTCCGCCGGGCCGTCGGTCATGGGCGTCCTCACGGCGTGTCGGGAGTGGGCGGCCCGCCCGTCGCGGCCGGGGAGTGCCGGTCCATCTCCCTTCTGAGGGAGGCGGGGCGCATGTCGGTCCAGGTGCGGTCGACATAGTCGAGGCATACGGCGCGCGGCGCCGGGCCGTGGCGCGCGGCCCAGCCCGCGGGGACGTCGATGCCCACCGGCCAGAGCGAGTACTGCTCCTCGTCGTTGACCAGAACCAGGAACTCGCCGTCCTCGTCGTCGAAGGGGTTGTCCACCGGTCGTTCTCCTTTCGCCCCGGACTCCCGTCCCGGCTCCGGGCCGTTCTCGCATCCTGGAATTTCAGGGTCCCCGCCAGTAACGTGAACGGCTCTGCCGATCAGCACAGTGGGGGAATCCGACACTCGTCATGGCTGCCGAGCACACGTCGTTCGAGGCCGGCGCGGAGCGCGCCGGGCGGTGGGGCCTCTTCGGGCATCGCACCTTCCGGCTGCTGCTCATCGGCGAGACCACGAGCAAGTTCGGTACGAGCATCACGTCGGTGCTCCTTCCGCTGATCGCGGTCGTGACGCTGGACGCCTCTCCCACCCTGGTCGGGCTGCTGACGGCGGCGCCGTGGCTGCCGTGGCTGGTGGTCGGACTGCCGGCCGGTGCCTGGGTCGACCAGTTGCCCAAGCGCCGGGTGATGCACGTGTGCAACCTGTCGTCGGCGGTGCTGTTCGCGAGTGTGCCGGCCGCCCGGTGGCTGGGTGTGCTGACCATCTGGCACCTCCTCGCGGTGGCACTGCTGACGGGCACGGCCACCGTGTTCTTCTCGACGGCGTACTCCAGTTATCTGCCCTCCCTGGTGGAGAAGTCCGAACTTCTGGAGGGGAACGCGAAGTTGCAGGGCGGGGAACATCTCGCCCGGGTCGCGGGGCCGGGCGCCGGCGGGCTGCTGGCGCAGTTGTCCGGTACGGTACCCGGCCTGTTGCTGGACTCGCTGTCGTTTCTCGTCTCCTCCTGGTGTCTGCGGCGTGTCCGGGCCGAGGAGCCTCCTGCCGTGCGCGGCGGCAGACGGCTGCGGGCACAGATGTCGCAGGGGCTGCGTTTCGTGGCGCACGACCGGCTGCTGCGCGCCGTCATCGCGTTCGGGGCGGCGGCGAACCTGGCTCTGGCGGGATACGAGGCCGTGAACATCGTGTTCCTGGTCCGCGCGGTCGGTCTGGGTCCGGGCTCGGTGGGGCTGCTCAGCTCGTGCGCGGCGGTGGGCGGGGTGCTGGGTGTGCTGTGCGCGGGCCGGCTGGCCCGGCGGCTCGGCACGGCCCGTGCGCTGCTGGCCGCCCAACTCGGTTCCGCTCCTTTCGGATTGCTGATCCCGCTGACCGCGCCGGGCCCCCGGCTCGCGTTCTTCGCGATCGGGTCCACCGTGACGATGGCCGGGCTCGTGGCGTGCAACGTGCTCATCGTGAGCTTCCGTCAGTCGTACTGCCCCGAGGATCTCCTCGGCCGGGTCACCGCGACCGCCCTGCTCATCAACTTCAGCACCGTGCCCGTCGGAGCCGTCGCCGGCGGAGCGCTGGACTCCGTGCTCGGTCCGCGTCCGACCATGTGGCTCGTCAGCGGCGCGCTGGTGGCGGCAGGTCTGCCCCTGCTGTCGGGCTCGCTGCGCGGCCTGCGGGACCTGCCGGCCGCCCCGCCGCTCTGACCTCCACCGCGTCGACATCGTGCGCCTCCCGGGCCTCCCCTCCGTACACCGTCCGCAGCAGCGCGTGGGGTACGGCCATGTCGACCGGGGTCGCCCCGGGCGGTGCCGCTTCGTGCGCCCGCTGGGGTAACAGCAGCAGGCGGGCGGGCAGTTCGGCCGCGAGCAGGTGGGCCACCGGCTCCACGTCCGCCGGATGGGCACCGTCCGGGCCGCCGGCGACGGCGGCGACGACGGGGATCCGGCCGTCGTCGAGGAGGAGGCGCAGCACGCCCGTGTCGGCCACGAGGCCGCCCGATGCCGTAAGGGTCAGCGTGCGCCCGTCCTCGCCCGTGATGCCGACGGCGAGCGGGCCGTGGGCGTTGACGAGGCCGACGAGGCGGCGCTGCACCAGGCCCGCGGCCACCCGGCGCAGCGCGGCGGCCGCGTCCTCACCCGGGTACGGCGAGACCTGCTCGGATCCGGCGTCGTGCACGACGACCGGCCGGGCCCCGCTGTACCGCAGGAACGCCAGGTCCTGGGCGAAGGCCTCGCCGAGCGGGCCCGGGCCGAGCACGGTGCGGCCGGCGACGACGACCACGACGGCGCCGTAGAGCCGTCCGATCCCCGGCAGCGCGCTGACGAGTGCCCGTACGCCGACGGGTACGTCCCGTTCGGCGCCGTCGCGCGCGGCGCCGGACGGGGACGGGGACCGGTTCAGGAGCCGGTCCTGCGGTGGAGTACGCCGTCGCTCCAGATCCGGTCGACCTTGCCCCAGCCCATGGCGGAGGCGACGTCCGGGAAGAAGCCGTGGCCGTTGAGGTTGGCGCTGGTGTTGCACAGGACGGGGATGCCGCTCAGCCGGTGATAGGCCGACAGCACCTGCGCCAGGAGCGGGTCGTCGGCCGCGGAGACCGTCTGGAGTCGTGCCGTGCCGTCGAGGTGGACGACCGCCGGAATCCTGTCGAGCCATGCGGGGCGCACCTCGTGTTCGAAGAGCATGTACGGGTCCGGAGTGCCGGGTGCGAAGACCGCCGGGGCCTCGTCGACGAGGCAGATCGGGGCGACCGGGCGGTAGGGCTCACGGCCCTTGATCCGGTTGAGTTCGTCCTTCATCGCCGCGCTGGTGGGTGCGGCGAGGATGCTGCGGCCGCCGAGTGCCCGCGGCCCCAGTTCGGCGCGCCCGTTCAGGACGACCACGGGCTCGCCCGACTCGTGGAGTTCCTGGGCGAGTTGGGCGGGTGTGCAGGCGGTGGCCGTCCAGCCGTCGGGGGTCTGCGGGGTGGGCTGCAGGTCCGGGCCGAGGCGGACGTGCCAGTCGAGGCGGCGCAGGCCTTCGTGCCGGGCCCTGCCGAGCACGGCGGCGCCGATCGCGGAGCCGGAGTCGTTGGGGAACGGCGGCACCCAGACCTCGCCGAACTCGGGCAGGGAGCGCAGCGCGCTGTTCCACTTGATGTTCAGGGCGCATCCGCCGGCGAAGCAGAGGTTCCAGGGCCCCGCGCCGCGGGCGGTGCGCACCTTGCGGGCGATGCGTTCCAGGAGCAGTTCCTGGAAGAAGGCGTGCACGCTGGCGAGTACGTCCTCGTCGCAGGTCCCCTGCGGCTCCACGCGGTCGCGCACGGCCTGGAAGAAGGCGTGCACCGGTGGTACGGACGGCTCGAAGAGGCTGCCGAAGCCGCCGACCGCGCGCCGGTACTCCACGGACTCGGGCAGGTCGCTCTCGAAGATCCGGTGGAACTCCTCGCGCAGCACGGTGAGGACGTCGTCGCGGTGCTGTCCGAGGGCGATGTACGCCATCAGTTTGCCGGCCACGGAGAGGTCGTCCACGGTGGGCGACTGGACGACCCGGCGGAACGGGCCGAAGTGGTGGCCAGCGATGGCGTAGGCGTGGCCGAGCAGCGGGAAGAGTTCGCCGAGGTTCTCGACGCCGGTCTCGGGGTCCACCCAGTACAGCCGGGGGAAGAGTCCTCCGTCCCAGATGAGGACGAACGACGGTTCGCCGCGTCGGGCGAACGGGCTGGAGCAGTAGGCGCTCGCGAGATGTCCGGCGGCGTGGGCGTAACTGGTGTAGGGGTAGGAGCGGCCTTCCATCGGGAACTCGCCGGAGGCGCCCGGGCCGGCCAGATCGGGACAGGCGGCCGATTCCCGGTAAGGGCCGACCGCGAGCTCGACCGGGAGCGAGGAGCTGAGCAGGGAAACCACTCCGGTGACATCACCGTCCCAGCCGTCCACGACCCATTCGTCGACGTCCTGCGGCTTGTATCCGAAATCGGCGAGGATACCTGGGATCTGGCTGAAGTCGGAGACCGTGCTGTACCTCGCGCCGTTGCCGATCTTTTCCATCTCGACGCTGAAAACGAGCCGGTCGTCGTCGAGCAGGGCCACCGCTCCGTCGTGTGTGAGCTTGAGACCACAGATAATCAACTTCTCACTCCCTGATCACCTTGACACAACAGCCGTGGTTCGCCATCGGTGCCGGCTGCATGGAACTTCTGCCGCACAAACCATTCGCCCCGTATTCCGAGGCGGATGACATGGGGGAGAAAATGCTCGGCCACCCCGGTGCGAACGGCTCGCACCGGGGCACCGAATGCGCTCCGTAAACGCTTTCGGTGAACATATGTGGGTCATTGGGTATCGGTGTCGCCGGACGCGGCTGGGCCGTTGGTCCGGCTCCCCGCGAAACCCAGGCCGAAAGGCTGGTCGGCCGGCATGAGTTCGATCATGTTGATGTTCACGTGCGGCGGCTGGTCCAGGCACCAGGCGACACTCTGCGCCACGTCGTCGGCCGTGAGCGGGGTGAGCCCGGCATAAAGGGCCTCCGCGCGTTCACGGTCGCCTTCGTAACGCACCTCGGCGAACTCCGTCCTCGCCATCCCGGGTGCGATGCAGCTGACCCGGACGCCGGTGCCCTGAAGGTCGACGCGCATGTTCAGGGACAGCTGGTGCACGAACGCCTTGGTGGCACCGTAGACGTTCCCGCCCAGGTAGGGGTACTCGGCGGCGATGGAGCCCACATTGACCACGTGGCCGGCACCGCGGTCGACGAGGCGGGGCAGCACGATCTCGGTCAGGTGCAGCAGACCGGTGATGTTCGTGTCGATCATTTCGCGCCAGTACGTCGAGGAGCCCTGCTGCACGGGGCCGAACCCCTTCGACAGGCCCGCGTTGTTCACGAGCACCGATATATCGCGGTATTCGTCCGGCAGTTCGGAGATTGCACGGTCGAGCGCGGCCCGGTCCCGCACATCGGCGACCACAGGGAGAATGGCTCGATATGGTTCCTCTTCGGCGAGTGTCTTGAGGCGTTCGGCGCGGCGGGCGAGGGCGATGACACGGAACCCTCCGGCCGACAGCACCTGCGCGATCCGCGCACCGAACCCGGACGAGGCGCCAGAAACCAGCGCGATGCCCCGACATTCCCGGTCGTCCGACATATCCCCCCTCGGTCCCCCTGCGGTGGGTCGCAGAGTTTCACGTAGGCGCACACCCCAGGTCAAGGGCGCATTCTTTCACGACCGGCATACGGCGGGTTCCCCGCACAAGTCGGCCGCAGGAGGCAGATTTTGAGTCAAGAGCCCCTCAAGAAATGGCACTGAAGAGCTTCACAACATGACCACCCGTAACTCCTTGCCAGTCAAGCACGCCCCCACACAACGCGACCATGTGACGCACGTCACATGTACGCTCTATGGCGACGCATTGGAGATCATGACTACAGTCGAAAGCTAAGTCCCAGCAATACAGCGCGAAATCCCGAGGCGAATAAGGGCAGATAAGGCGCCCGAAACGCCCAGATCGAAAGCCTTGCGGGAAACGGGGCAGCCCGCCGGCCCCGCTGTGCGGCCGGCGTCCGGGCAACACGATTCCCTCTCCTCAGGCCTGTGCCTCCCCCGACACTGCGGGGCCGACCCGGATTTCGATCACAGCCGCATGAGCCGACCTCCGTTGACCACCGGCCTCGACTCGCAAGGGAACGCAGAGTGCCCGTCATCCGCAAACGCCACCTCCGCGCGTCCGTCGTAGCCCAGCCGCTGCTCCACCGCTGGTACGCCTGGCCCTATCTGCTGGCGCCGCACACCGGGGCGCTCAACCTGCGCGAGCGGCTGCTGCCCATCCTCCGCAACTACCTCATGTCCCCGGCCCTGCACCAGAGTGCCCTCGCCGATCCCGCGCGCTACGGCGGCCCCTTCCTCGATCCGGGCGACGCGGGCCCCGCCGAGGTGGAGGCCCTGCTCGAGGCGACCCTGCGCGCTGCGGCGGCGCGGCTCGCCCTCGCTGACGACATCGACCGGCTGCGCACCCTGCTCGCCGAGCACGCCACGGGCGGCGCCATGGAATCCCTGTACCCGCAGGTGCCCGAATCGCTGCGCGGCTGCGTCGAGTTGGTCTACGACCTGGCCAACCGCCCCGCCTTCCGCTTCTTCGAACCGCTGCTGTACCGCTCCCCCGCGTTCGAGGAGCACGGCCAGACCGTCTCGCTCACCGAGGCCCCGCCCCGCGACCAGCCCTTCGTGTACGGCAGCCCGGTGCTGCCCGGCCCGGGCCGGCTCGACATCGGCGTGCCGTTCTCCGCCGACGTGTGGGACGACGTCTTCGCCGCCCGTCTCCAGCCCGCGGACTGCGGCGAGCTGGCCGAGCGGCTCGGCCTGGACACCGCCGCGACCGCACGCTTCGAGGCGCTCTTCCACGAGCGGCCACCACGCCCGTACGCCACGGTTCCCGGCGGCCAGGTCCGCATGCGCTACTTCGGCCACGCCGCGGTCCTGATCGAGACCTCGGCGGGCTCCGTCCTGCTGGACCCGCTGATCGGCTACTCCGACGACGGGCACGAGCACTTCGCGATGGCGGACCTGCCGCACCACATCGACGCGGTCGTGATCAGCCACTTCCACTCGGACCACTTCTCGCTCGAGACCCTGCTCCAACTGCGCACCCGGATCGGCACGATCGTGGTGCCGCGCGCCTCCGGCGGCACGCTCCAGGACCCCAGCCTCAAGGTGATGCTCCAGGCCCTGGGCTTTCCCCGGGTGGTGGAGCTGGGCGAGCTGGAGACCCATCCGGCGGCCGGGGGACTCGACGTCGTGGCGCTGCCCTTCGTCGGGGAACACGCCGACCTCGACATCCGGACCAAGATGGTCCCGCTGGTGCACGCGCTCGGCCGGTCCTTCATGTTCGCCACCGACATCACCCCGATCGAACCCGCACTCTACGACCGGGTGCGGGACATCGCCGGTGAGGTGGACGCTCTCTTCGTCGGACTGGAGTGCGTCGGCGCGCCCCTGGGCTGGCTCTACGGCCCGCTGATGGAGGTCAAACTGTCCCGCGAGCACAACCGGGCGCGGCGGCTGAAGGGTTCGGACGCGGCGATGGCCGACCGGCTGGCCCAGCAGGTGGGCGCCCGGCATGTGTACGCGTACGCCATGGGGCTCGAACCCTGGCTGAAACACCTGACCGGCTCCGAGTTCGACGCCGAGTCCGAACCGGTCGGGCAGAGCCGTCTGCTGGCGGAGCTGTGCGGGCGCCGCTCGGTGGGCTCGGAACTGCTGTTCCGGCAGGCCGAGCGCGTGTGGCCGGCCGCCGGGCGCCGGTCCTGAGCGCGCCGGAATCGCGCCGATGAGCGACCGTGCCGCCACCGAACGCCGACCGAGCGGGCCTGCGCTGGTGCGCCCGCTGCCCCGGCCCGAGGCACCCTCGGTCCTCTACTGCTTCCCGCACGCCGGGGGCGCGGCCTCGGCCTACCGCGAGTGGCCCGGGGCCCTGCCCGAGCGGGTGGAGGTGGTGGCCGTTCAACTCCCCGGGCGCGAGCACCGGATCGACGAGTCCCCGTGCGTCGATCCGGCCGCGCTCGCGGCGGCCGTCCGCGCGGATGTCGCACGGAGCGGTGTGCGGCCGTACGCCCTCTTCGGACACAGCATGGGTGCCCTGCTCGCCTTCGAGGTGGCGCGTCTGCTGTCCGCCGACGGCGGGCTGCCCGCTCCGGCGCTGCTGGCCGTCTCTGGGCTGGAGCACCCCGGTGCGGGGCGGATCCGCCCGGCGCTGTCCCGGCTGCCCGAGCCCGAACTGGTCGCCTGGGTGGCGGGGTTGGGCGGATCGCCCGCGCAGGCTCTCGTGCACCCCGAGCTGCTGGAGATCCTGTTGCCCGTGCTCCGCGCCGACCTCGGCTGGCTGGAGGACCACGCCTACCGGCCGGGGCCCCGGCTGACGTGTCCGGTGTCGGCGTTCGCGGGCCGGCGGGACGACCGGGTCGCACTGCCCGGCCTGCAGGCCTGGGCCCGGGAGACGACCGAGGCGGCCACCGTACGACGGTACCCGGGCGGCCATTTCTATCTCGCGGAGCAGCTGGCCGCTCTCGGCCGCGACCTGGCGAGCGATCTCGCCGACGCGCCGACCGTGCGCGAGGCGGTCCGGTGAGCGGCGGCCCGGGGGGCTGGCTCGTGGAGTGGCAGCCGCCCGCGACGGCGCGGCTGCTGCTGGTGTGTCTGCCGCACGCGGGTTCTGGGGCCTTCCAGTTCCGCGGCTGGCAGGCCCTGGCCGGTCCCGAGGTCGCCGTGGTGGCCGTACAGCTGCCGGGGCGGGAGAACCGGTGGCGCGAGGAGCCGGCGACGCGCGCCGCCGACGTGGTCGAGGACCTGGCTCCCGCGCTGGCCGCCCGGCTCGACCGTCCGTACCTGGTGTTCGGGCACAGCATGGGCGCCCTGCTCGGATACGAGGCCGCCCGTGCTCTCGGCAACCGGTTCGGGCTGTGGCCGCTCGGTGTCGTCGCGTCCGCGTGCCGTGCGCCGGACGACCAGGGGGAGCCGACCGGGACCGCCGGTCTGAGCGACCGCGAACTGGTCGCCGAGCTGGCCGCGGAGGGGTTCGTGCCCGAGCAGGCCGTGGGCAACGACAAGCTGGTCTCGCTGCTCGCGCGCCCGCTGCGCGCCGATCTCACGCTGTGCGACCGCTACCTGCCGCCGGCCACAGACCCGGTGCTGCCCTGCCCGGTCCACGCCTGGCGCGGCCGGGACGACCTCGGGGTCACGGACGAGCACTCCCGGCGCTGGAGCGCCTGGTCCGCCGCACCGGCCGGCGTACGCCGGTTCACCGGCGGACACCTGTACCACCTCGACCGCCCGGACGAGGTGGTGGACGCGCTGCGCCGTCTCGGCGCGGACGCCCTCACGGCCGTGCCCGATCCCGCGAAGGAGCCCGTCCCGGACTAGCCCCGTCAGCCACCCGGCACTCCGCCGTCCCGTCCCCTGGTCCGCCGTCCCCGCCCGTCCCCGATCCCCGCGCACTTCGAGACACGTCAGAAGGAATCGCGTTGCCGAGGAACAACCCACTGTCAGAGACCGGAGAGCCCGATCTCCGGTCCCCGAGAAACTATCTGCTCTGGCTGCTGCGCCGACAGGCCGGCACGGCAGGGCTCGGCGTGTTCTGGGGCTGCCTGTGGATGGCCAGCATGGGGCTCACGCCTCTGGCCATCGGACGGGCCATCGACGCCATCGCGCGCAAGGACACCGGGGATCTCGTCGGCTGGACCGGCGTCATCCTCGGGCTCGCCCTCGTGACCACCGCGGGCAGCCTGCTGCGGCACCGGTGCGACACCATCGGCCGGCTCAAGGCCACCTACCTGACGATCCGTCTCGTCGCCCGGCAGGCGGTCCGGCTGGGCGTCCGGCTGCGCGACCGCGTGGCCGAGGGCGACGTCGTGACCATCGGCACGGCCGACATCTCCCGGATCGGGGCGCTGCCCGGCGCGGTGGCCCGCGGCATCGGCAGCGCGGTCACCGTCGTCGTGGTGGCCGTCGTGCTGCTGTCCACCTCCCTGTCGCTGGGTCTGCTGGTGCTCATCGGCGTGCCGGTCCTGCTCGCCGGCACCGGTCCGCTGCTCAGCCCGCTGCACAAGCGGGTCGGGCACTACCGCGACCTGGAGGGCGAACTGACCGGGCGGGCCACGGACATCGTGGCCGGGCTGCGGGTCCTGCGCGGCATCGGCGGTGAGCAGGCCTTCGGAGAGCGGTACCGCAAGGACTCCCAACGGCTGAGGCAGGCCGGTGTGGAGGTCGCCAAGGTGGAGTCCGTGCTCCCGGCCGCCGAGGTGCTGCTGCCCGGCGTGTTCGTGGTGGCGGTGGTCTGGGTCGGAGCACGGCTCGCCGTGGGCGGGCACATCTCCGCGGGTGACCTGGTGGCCGCCTACGGCTACGCGGCGTTCCTGATGCTGCCCATGCGCACCGCGACGTCGGCCGTGCAGGTGCTCGTCGCCGCCAACGTGGCCGCCCGGCGCGTCGTACGCGTGCTCGCCGAGCAGCCCGACCCGACCACCGGCACCCGGCCGGCCGAGCTGCCGGACGCGCCCGACCTGGTCGACGCCGTGACCGGTCTGACGGTGCGTCATGGTCGGCTCACCGCTGTCGTGTCCGCCTCCCCCGAGGAGAGCGCCGAGATCGCGGCCCGGCTCGGCCGGTACCGCGAGGGCGAGGTCACCCTCGGCGAGGTACCGCTGGCCGGGCTCCCGGTGGAGCAGGTGCGCCGGCACATCCTGGTGGCGGAGGACGGCGACACGCTCTTCTCGGGCGTGCTGCGCGACGAACTCGCCGACGGCCGCACGGAGGAGGAACTGCGGGCCGCGCTGCACAGCGCCAACGCCGAGGACATCGTGGAGGCCCTGCCCGAGGGGCTGGACAGCGTGGTCGCGGAGCAGGGCGCCACCTTCTCGGGCGGGCAGCGGCAGCGGCTGCGGCTGGCCCGCGCGCTCGTCTCGGACCCGCCGGTGCTCGTCCTGGTCGACCCGGCCAGCGCGGTGGACGCGCTCACCGAGGCGGCCGTCGCCGAGCGCCTGCAACGGGCCAGGCAGGGGCGGACCACGGTGGTGATGAGCACCAGCCCGCTGCTCCTGGACCACGCGGACGAGGTGGCCTTCGTCGTCGACGGCAAGGTCATCGCCACCGGCACGCACCGCGAACTCGCCGCCCGGAGCCCCCAGTACGCCGCCACCGTCATGCGGGACGGAACATGACCGACCGCGTCCTTCTCCGATCGATCGCCGTCCCGCGAAGGAGTGCCCAGTGAGTCTCCCGGTCGCCGACGCGCCAGAAGTGCGCCGTCATGTCCGAGGTCTGGTCCGGGGCCATTCCGGCCTGCTCGGCCGCACGGTCCTCTGGTTCGTCCTCGCCACCGCGTGCGGGCTGGTCGTGCCTGCGCTGCTCGGCCATCTCGTGGAGGAGGTGGAGAAGGGCATCTCCACCACCCGGGTGGACGTCATCGTCGTGGTGATCGCCGGACTGCTGCTGGCCCAGGGCGTGTTCACCCGAACCGCAAGGCTGCTCGGCGCCCGGCTCGGCGAACAGGTGCTGGCCGACATCCGCGAGGGCTTCGTCCGCCGGATCCTGGCGCTGCCGCTGTCGGCCGTCGAGAAGGCGGGCACCGGTGACCTGCTCACCCGCAGCACCCGGGACGTGGACGCCCTGTCCAACGCCGTACGGATGGGCGCCCCGTCGATTCTCGTGGCCGGTCTGTCGGTCCTGCTCACCTTCGTCGCACTGCTGGTGACCAGCCCGCTGATGGCGCTGCCCTGCCTGGTGGCCGTGCCGGTGATCTGGGGGTCGACGCGCTGGTACCTCAAGCGCGCGCGGTCCGCCTATCTGAAGGAGGCCGCCAGTTACTCGGACCTGACGCAGGGGCTGGCCGAGACCGTGACGGGCGCGCGTACGGTCGAGGCGCTGGACCTCGCCGAGCGGCGGATCCGGCGGACCGACGAGGACGTGCTGCGCTCCAACGCGGCCGAGCGCGGCACGCTCTTCCTGCGCAGCGTGTGGTTCCCCCTGATGGACTTCGGCTACATCCTGCCGGTGGCCTCCACCCTGCTGTGCGGAGGCCTGTTCTACATCCACGGCTGGGTGAGCCTCGGGGAGGTCACCGCGGCGGCGCTCTACACCCGCGCGGTGATCGACCCGCTGGACGAACTGCTCGGCTGGCTGGACGAGTTGCAGGTGGGCGACGCCTCGCTGGCCCGGCTCATCGGGGTGGGCGCCGCCGTGCCCGAGAGCGCCGGCGGCGGGCGCCGGCCCGAAGACCGGCGGATCGCCGCGGACGGGGTCAGCTACGCCTACCGCGAGGGCCACGACGTCGTACGCGACGTGACACTGCGGGTGCGGGCCGGGGAGCGGGTGGCCGTCGTCGGCCCCTCCGGAGCGGGCAAGTCGACGCTGGGCCGGATCCTCGCCGGGATCCACGCGCCGCACCACGGCTCGGTCACCATCGGGGACGTACCTGTGGGTGAACTGCCCCTGGAGGAGCTGCGCCGGCACGTCGCGCTGGTCACCCAGGAGCACCATGTGTTCCTGGGGACGGTGCGCGACAACGTGACGCTGGCGGATCCCGAGGCGGCGGACGAGCGGGTGTGGGCCGCGCTCGAGGCGGTGGACGCCGGGGACTGGGTGCGCGAGCTGCCCGACGGGCTCGGCACCGAGCTGGGCTCCGGCGGCCACGAGGTCTCCCCCGGCCAGGCGCAGCAACTGGCGCTCGCCCGGCTGGTCCTCGCCGATCCGCACACGCTGGTGCTCGACGAGGCCACCTCGCTGCTGGATCCCCGGGCGGCCCGGCATCTGGAGCGTTCCCTGGCCGCCGTGCTGCGCGGCCGTACCGTCATCGCCATCGCCCACCGGCTGCACACCGCGCACGACGCCGACACGGTGCTCGTCATGGAGGACGGGCGGATCACGGAGCGCGGCAGCCATGACGACCTGGTCCGTGCCGGTGGCTCCTACGCCGCGCTGTGGGACTCCTGGCACGGTCCGACGGCCGACGCCGCGGCCACCTGAGCGCGGCCGGTTCACCCGAAGAGTGCCGGGCCGCCGGCGGAGAGCCCTCCGGAAGCGGGACACGAGGCATCAGGAGAGTGACGTGAAACCGGAACCCACCCATGTAGTCGATGCCGCGGCCGTCGCCACGGTCGTCAGCGAGGTCGGTCTCGGCCGGCTGTACGACCTGGTGATCGAGCGGCTGACCGGGGTGCTCGCCTCGGCCGGACCCGCTCCCGCCGAGATGAAGGCGCGTGACGGATTCCTGCTCACCGCGCCCCGGCTGGGTCTGCTGGAATGGATGCCGGCCGTCCGCCACGGAGCGACCGTGTCCATGAAGATGGTCGGCTATCACCCGCACAATCCGGTCAAGAACCAACTGCCCACGATTCTCTCGACGTTGCTCGCCTTCGACGTCGACTCCGGTCATCTGCGCGCGATCGTGGACGGTACGTTCGCCACGGCCGTGCGGACCGGGGCCGCGTCGGCCCTGGCCACGCGCGCACTGGCCCGGCCCGGCAGCGGCGTGCTCGGGCTCGTCGGCTGCGGCGCCCAGGCGGTCACGCAACTGCACGCCCTGGCCCGGGTGCTGCCGCTCACCGAGGTGCTGGTGTGCGACACCGACATCCAGGCCGAGAGCACGTTCGCGGCCAGGGCGCGCGTGCCCGACGGGCTGGTCCGGGTGGCCGACCTGGCGGAGGTGGAGGAGCGCGCCGACGTCCTGTGCACGGCGACCTCCGTCGCCCCCGCGCAGGGACCGGTGATCCAGGGCTCCGCGCTGCGGCCCTGGGTGCACATCAACGCGGTCGGCTCGGACATGCCCGGCAAGACGGAACTGCCGCTGGACCTGTTACGGGACGCGGTCGTCGTCCCGGACCACCGCGAGCAGGCGATGGCCGAGGGCGAGTGCCAGCGGCTCGCCCCGGCCGGGATCGGCCCCTCGCTCCCGGAGCTGCTGGGCGATCCCGACCGGCAGCGGGAGCTGCGCGGCGGCCGTACCGTCTACGACTCGACCGGGCTGGCGCTCCAGGACCTCGTGATGGTCGAGCTGCTGGAGGAACTGGCCCTCCAGGTGGGGGCCGGACACCGGCTCGTCATCGAGGCGACCGCCCACGACCCACAGGACCCCTACTCGTTCCTGCCCGAATCGGTCGCGCGGGCGTCCTGGCCCGCGCAGGAGGTGTGACCCCCCATGTCGCAGCACACCGACCCTCCTCACCCGCCCTTCGAGAACGCCCTGCCGGGACACCACCGGGGACCGGTCGTGGACATCGGCGCGGCTACGGCCCTGGACCTGGTGGACCGCGAGATCGCGGCCCGCCCCGACGCCTGGGCGATCCGCGAGCAGGGCCGCCGGCCCGTGTCGTACGCGGAGCTGAACCGGCTCGCGGACACCGTCGCCGACCGTCTGCTCGGGGAGTTCGGCGTCGGCGCCGGGGACACCGTGCTGATCGCCGGGCGCGCCGGGGTCGGCTTCACGGCGGTGGTGCTCGGGACACTGCGGGCCGGCGCGGCCTATCTGCCGGTGGACATGACCTATCCGCGCGAGCGCATCGAGCAGATCTTCCGCACCAGCAGCGCCCGCCTGATGGTGCTGGACGACGGGGTGTCCGGTCCGGCCGTCCCGGGCCCGGACACCACGACGACCACGCTCAGCCGACTGCTCGTGGAGTACGCGGATCCACCGCCGGCCCGCCCGGTGATCGCTCCCGAGGACGTCTCCTACGTGATCTTCACTTCCGGTTCGACGGGCGCGCCGAAGGGCATCGTGCAGACACACCGGACGCTGGCCAACCTGGCGGCCTGGCAGGCGGACGGATCCGGTCTGGGCCGGCGGCGCAAGGTGCTCCAGTGCGCGCCGCTCACCTTCGACGTGTCGGTCCAGGAGATCTTCTCCACGCTCGCCTCGGGCGGCTGCCTGTACGTGCCGTCCCCCGAAGTACGGCGGGATCCCCGGGACCTGATGGACTACGTCATCGGCGAGGGCGTCGAGGTGGTGGACTTTCCGCAGTCCCTCATCGACATCCTCATGTCGCTGCCCGTCACGCTCGAACACGCCCCGGCCCTGCGGCACATCATCAGCGCGGGCGAGACGGTGCGGGTCACGCCGGAGCTGGCGGGGCTGCTCACCAGACGGCCCGAGATCACCCTGCACAACCACTACGGGCCGGCCGAGAACCACATGGTGACGAGTCACTCGGTGAGCGCGGCCAGAGGGAATCTGGAACCCCGTCCGCCGGTCGGGTCCCTGGTGTGGAACACCTACGTCCGCATCCTGGACGAGGAGCGGGCGCCGGTGCCCGACGGCGAGGTCGGCGAGGTGTACATCGGCGGGGTGGGGGTGGCGCGCGGCTACACCGACCCCGAACTGACCCGGACCGTGTTCGTGGCGGACCCCTTCGTCCCCGGGGCCCGGCTGTACCGCACGCGCGACCGGGGCGTGTGGCGGTCCGCCGACGGGACGCTTCAGCTCCTGGGGCGGATCGACGACCTGATCAAGATCCGGGGCAACGCGGTGGAGCCCCGGGAGCCCGAGGCCCGGCTCACCGGGCTTCCGGGGGTCAAGGACGCGGCGGTGTTCGGGGTGGCGCGGGCCGACGGCGGAACGGAGCTGCACGCGGCGCTGACCGGGGATCCGCCGCCGGCCCAGGAGTTGCGCCGGGCGCTGCTCGCCGTTCTGCCGGACTACATGGTGCCGGTGCGCTGGTGGGTGACGGACGAGCTGCCGTACTCCGCCAACGGCAAGCTCGACCGCAGGGCCCTGCCGGGGCCGGGGGCCAGACAACTGGCCGTGGTCCTTCACCAGTCGAAGGCCTCCCGGTAGCCCCGCTTGCCGATGCAGTACGTCCGGAACGCCCGCACCTTGTCGGCCATGGCGTCGTCCCCGGTTCGCCGGGCGGCCTCCAGGTACCAGTCGAAGGCGGCGACGACCGGGGCCCGCCGCTCGAAGTGCAGGGCGGCGAACCGGCGGAAGGCGGTGCGCAGGGTGTCCGGGGTCAGCTCAGGGCCGGAGCCGATGAGTTCCTCGACATCGGCGTCGGTCACCGCGGGAAGGTCGATCAGCCGAACGGGGTGTGCCGCGGGAATGTCGTTGCGGATCTCGATGGGCTCGTCGGCGTCCGCGAAGTCGAGGCAGAGGGAAAGCCGGGCGGGCCCGGCGGCGCTGCGAGCCGAATGAGGATGTGTGGTGTGAATTTTCCAGACCTCACCACGACGGAGGTGGTAGACGAGATCGCCCTCGGAATGCAGGGATTCCTCGCTGGTGCGCAACGGAACTTGAAGCCTGGTGCCGGGTTCGGCGAATTCGAGAAAGTCCACGTGCGGGGCGAGAATTCCGTCGCTGAGACTGAAGACACGGACCCACTGCAGCCGCTCCAAGGGGAAGTGTTCGGTGACCAGGGACATGATGCCGGGCAGCTGCCTGCCCAGCTCGGTGAGGGTCAGGCTGTCACCGTGCGGCCGGAACGCGGTGTCGGAGTCGGCACCGCTGCCGTTGGCCAGCACATGGGCCGACCAGGCGCCGAAGGTGAAGGCGTCGTACTCGCCTCCGGGGTCGTGCCGGTCCACGAGCGTCAGTTCGGATTCCAGGTCGTAGGAGTCGATGGGCAATACCGCA
Source organism: Streptomyces sp. MMG1121 (assembly GCF_001280015.1). Taxonomy (GTDB): domain Bacteria; phylum Actinomycetota; class Actinomycetes; order Streptomycetales; family Streptomycetaceae; genus Streptomyces. Next base: position 120,564 of record NZ_LGDV01000051.1, on the reverse strand, counting down.
AGCCGCTGCGACTTGAGCATGGCAATTCCCCTTCACCGATGGGCGAGTTGATGCGCAGGACACCCAGTCTCGCCAAAATTTCCGCCCCTCGCAATGTCCACTGTCCATCCCCGGAATTCCTTTGTCGTACGGAGGGGAACCATGACTGACCTCACCCAGGATCTGTGCCGGATGTTCGCCCGGGCGCTGGAGTTGGAGTACGTGAGTGATGACACGGACTTCTACCTGGCCGGCGGGCACAGCCTGTCCGCGCTGTCCCTCGCCGTGTCCGTCGAGGCGGCGGTCGGGGTTCCGGTGCGGGTGCGCGACATCCTCGAATGCGCCACCCCGAAGCTGCTGGCGGCGCGCCTGACCGAGGCGGGCGGCACTGACACCGACGCCCGTTCCGGGGCATCGTCCGATGCCGGGACGGTCCAGGACGGGGCGGTGTCCGAGTCGGTCCGCTGGCTGTGGCTGGCACGCCAGGGCGCGCACGGCGGGAAGGGTGCGTACACCGTGCCGTGTCTGCTGCGGGGCCAGGGCCAGCCGGACCCGCAGCGGCTCGCCGCGGCCGTCGCCACGCTCCCCGTCCGCCACACGGCGCTGCGGACGGTGTTCGTAGAACGGCAGGGCGGTCCACAGGCCGTCGTCACCGACCGGGTCGCCCCGCTGGACGTGGTCGACCTGCGCGACGAGGCCCTGGCCGACCGGGAGTTCGAGGCGCTCGTCCACGACCGCGTCGAGATCCCCTTCGACCTCGCGGAAGGGCCGCTCTTCCGCGCCACGCTCTTCCTGCTCGCCGAGGGCGCCTGGGCGCTGCTGCTCACGGCCGATCACCTGGTCTGCGACGGGCGGTCGCTGACGGTCCTGGCGGCTGAACTCGTGACGGTGTACGGCGGACTCCCCGTTCCGGCACCGGAGTTCGCCCCCGGTCCGCCGCGAAGCACACGGTCGCGGGAGGAGTCGCTGGCGTACTGGCGTGACCTGCTCACGCCCCCGCCGACGCCGCTGCTCCTCCCCGTGGACCGCCGCCGGCAGGGGCCGGCGGGCGCGGTGACGGAAACGGTCGCCCTGGACCTCGATCAGCGCCTCACGGACCGGCTCCCGGGCCTGGCCGCGAGCGCGCACGCCGGAACCTTCGCCCCGCTCGCGGCGGCCGTGGCGAGTGCGCTGGGCGAGCTGACGCGCAGCGACGACATCTGTCTGGGCACGCCCGTGGACCGCCGGTCCCTGCTCGGCCGGGACGGCGCCGTGGGCTTCCACGTCGCGACCGTCCCGCTGCGGCTCGACCTGACCGGTCGCGACGACCCGGCCGCTCTGGTGCGGCATGTGGCGGCACGGACGGCGGACGCGCTCGACCACAGCGGGGTCGCCTTCGACGAGCTGGTGGCGACCCTCGACCCGCCGCGGCCGCCGGGGCGCGGCCCCTTCTTCGACGTGTGGGTGGCGCTGTACCCGCACATCGACACCGGCCCCGCCGTGCCGGGAGGCATCTCGCTGCGCGGCGGCCCCTTCCTGCTGCGGCAGGGCATGTTCGAGCTGTCGTTCCAGTTCGTCGAGCACGCGCGGGGACTGCGGCTGTGTCTGCAGTACGACACCGCGCGCTACGACCGTGACACGGCCGAGCAGATCGCCGGCCGGGTCCTCGCCCAACTCGGCCGGATCACCGGGAAACCCGGGCCCGGGCCTGCCGCGCCCCTGCCCGCCCCCGCCTTCCAGGGCTTCCGCTTCGACACGTGACCGGCCTTGCCCAGACCCCCTTCGTGGAACAGGAGACCCCCATGACGACGACCCCGGACACGCTCCCGCTGACCGAGCTGCGCCTGACACCCCAGGAGGCGGCCGAGACGGCCCGGCTGACCATGGAACTCGCCCGGGACCACCCCTCGGCGGACGGCGAAGGCCTGCTGGAGGAGCTGCCGTTGCTCGCCTCCCGGCTGCCCGAACGGGTCCGGCGGTTCCTGCGGTCCTTCCAGCTGGACCGGGCGGGCGGGTACTGCGCCATCAGCGGTCACCAGGTGGACGACGAGCGGATCGGGCCCACTCCGGAGCACTGGCGGGACGAACGGCGGGTCCATCACGAACTGCCCGAGGAGATCCTGCTGTTGCTGTACGCCTCGCTGCTCGGGGAGCCGTTCGGCTGGGCGACCCAGCAGGACGGGCACCTGGTCAACGACGTGTTCCCGATCAAGGAGTACGAGACCCTGCTGCTCGGCACCGGGAGCCGGACGGCGCTGACCCTGCACACGGAGGACGCCTTCCACCCGTACCGCGCGGACTACATCATCCTGGCCTCGCTGCGCAATCCGGACGGCATCCCCGTGGTGGTGGCGGAGGCCGACTTCACCACGCTGCCGGCGGACGTGCTGGACGTCCTCTTCGAGAGCCGCTTCCGGATCATCTCCGACGATTCCCACCTGGCGCACAACAACACGGTGAGCACACCGGAGGACCGCCGGATCTTCGCCGGCATCTCACGACTGATCAGCGGACTCGGTCTGGTGCCCGTGCTGTTCGGCTCACGGACCGATCCGCTGCTGTGCTTCGACGCCACACACATGTCGCCGCCCAAGGACGACCCGGCGGCGGTGCACGCCTTCGCCGCCGCCCGCGAGCTGCTGACCGACGGCACCCGCCCCTGTCCGCTGGACCCCGGTACGTTCGTCTTCCTCAACAACCACCGGGTCGTGCACGGCCGGGAGTCCTTCACGGCGCGCTACGACGGCACGGACCGCTGGCTCAAGCGCGTGAACGTCACCCACGACCTGCGCAAGTCCCGAGGGCTACGGCGTTCGGTCGGGGCGCGGCTGATCGGCTAGGCGCGGGGCCGGGCGCCCGAGGCACCCGGCCCGGGGTCAGGACCGGGCGACCGCGGCGGCGCGGCACACCCCGGCCACGGTGGGCTCGGCGAAGAAGTCGTCCAGCTCCAGCTGGAGTCCGGCCCGGTTCTCCAGCTCGATGACGAGGAGCGCGGCGGCGAGGCTGTGCCCGCCCAGCTCGAAGAAGTCGTCCTCGGGAGCCACCGAGCCCACCCCCAGCACCTCGGCGAAGAGCTGTGCGACCTGGGCGGTGAGGCCGTCGGCGGGCTCGTCGGCCCGCGGAAGGGAGGAATCATGGCACTGTTCCGGTACGGCGGCCCGCAGCACCTGCGCGGCCCGCTCGGCGAGGGCCGCCCGGTCCACCTTGCCGTTGCGGGTGAGCGGCATGGCGTCCAGGCGCACGAGGCGGCCCGGCACCATGGGGCCGGGCAGCACCCGGCGTGCCTGCGCGCGTACGGCGTCCAGGTCGGCGTCGCCGTACAGGAAACCGACCAGGGCGGGCGTGCCGTCGGCCCCGGTCGCCGCGAGCGCGACGGCGGAGGCCACACCCGGCAGCGAGCACAGCCCCGCCTCGACGTCGCCGAGTTCCACCCGGTGGCCGCGGATCTTGACCTGGCTGTCGGCGCGGCCCAGGAACTCCACACCGGCGGGCGTCCACCAGCCCCGGTCTCCGGTGCGATAGCGCCTGCCGCCCGGCAGTTCCGGTGCCTCGGTGAAGAGCCGGGCCGTGAGGTCGGGGTCGTTCACATAGCCCTCGGACAGGCCGGTGCCCGCCACATGGATCTCTCCCGGGAAGCCCGGCGGCAGGGCTCGGCCGTGCTCGTCGAGGACTTCGAGGACGGTGGTGTCGAGGGGCCGGCCGACGGGGAATCCGTGCCGGGGCCGTTCGGTGCAGTCGTACGCCGTGGAGCCGACCGAGTTCTCCGTCGGCCCGTACTCGTTGACCAGCCGTGCGCCGGGCAGCTGCCGGAAGTGGCGGGCGATCAGTTCGGCGGGGCAGGCCTCGCCGGCCACGGTGACCAGGCGCAGACAGCCCGGTGCGGCCAGCGCGTCGAGCAGGACCCGGTACAGGGACGGCACCAGGGTGATGTGCGTGGCGCGGTGACGCTCAACCAGGGCCCCGACCCGCTGCGGCACCAGTCGGTCCGACTCCGGCAGCAGCAGGAGCGTGCCGCCCGCGCCGAGGACGGAGAACAGGTCGGACACGGAGCTGTCGAACGAGAGCGAGGGCACCTGTACGAGCCGCGTCCCGCCGTCCAGTGCGTGGTGGCGCCGCTTCCAGGCCAGGTACCCGGCGATGGCGGAGTGCCGGATCGCGACGCCCTTGGGTGTGCCGGTGGAGCCGGAGGTGTAGATGACGTAGGCGAGGTCCCCCGGTCCGGGCGGCGCGGGCAGGGCTGCCGGGTCCGCCGCGGGCTCCGGGGTCGTGATGAGCGCGTCCACCGCCAGGACCGGTACCGGGCAGCCGGCGAGCAGGTCTGTGTCGTCGGTCACCACGGCCGTGCAGCGGGCGTCGGCGAGGACGAACCGGAGGCGCTCGGGCGGCAGTCCGGGATCCAGCGGCACATAGGCGGCCGCGGCGCGCAGGATGCCGAGGAGCACGGCCACGGCGGCCGCGCTCTTGGCCGCCGCGGTCGCCACCCGGTCGCCGGGCCGCACTCCGGCCGCGACGAGGCCGCGGGCCACCGCGTCCGCGCGCGCCGCCAACTCGGCGTAGGAGAGCTGTCGTCCACCGTCCACGACGGCGATCGCGTCCGGGGTCGCGCGGGCGCGCTCCAGGAACGGCTCCAGCAGCGTGCCCGGCGCCGGCTGCGGGGCGTAGCCGGCGCGTTCCCAGCGGGCCACCTCGGCACGGTCCTCGGGTGCCGACAGCCCGACGTCCGCGCAGGCGGCGCCGGGGTCGGCGAACGCGCCGAGCACGGTGACCAGGCAGCGCAGCACCACGGCGGCCCACCACGGATCCAGTCGCGCGGTGTCGCACGAGGCGTGGAGGGAACGGGCACCGTCGGGGCCGTGACACAGGCCCACCACGAGCGCGGTGTCGCCGTGCGGTGTGCGGGGCAGCCGGTCGGAGCGGACCAGGAGGGCGAAGGGCAGGGCGGGGTCGGCGTCCGGCACGGTGGGGGCCTGCCGCAACGCCGCGTCGACGGCGAGGACGAGATCGCGCAGGGTCGCGTCCGCGGAGGTCTTGACGGGGCAGGCGAGCGTGCCCCGGGGGCCGGCCACCGCGAGCACCGGTTCGGCCACGTCCTCCGCGGCGCGCAGGACCAGCGCCGCCGCGGCGGTCAGGACGACGAGTTCCTCCAGGGGACGGTCCGCGGCCACCCGCTGGAGCCCCTTCCGCGCGGCGGGCGTCAACTCCTCGGTGAGTTCGGCGCGTCCGCTGCCCCCGGCCTCGGTGAGGCGGGCCCGCAGCGGGGTCGGCGTGGGTGCCGTGGTGTTCCGGCCTACGTTTTCAGAGCTCATGACGGGTCCTCAAGGGGGTCGGAGCAAGGAATATCTTACCGGAATTCCAGGATTGACTTCCCGTCGGGAAGCCTCGCAAAACACTGGATCCCGCCACCATGAATCACGTTCCGCTAGGCTTTCCGGAGCGCTGCTAGATTCCGTGAACGAGCGTCTCCGCACGTTGATGAATTAACGGTCGACGAATCCGAATGCGGCATGCAATTTTCCTTGTACAACCGCTCTGACCTGCCATGATGCCGTCAGTTCGGCGAAGGTATATTCATGCCAACGATTGCAGGATAGCAGCGGAACAGATCACTGGGCAGTCCCCTGCCGAGCCTGGCGCAGCATCAGTAAAATCTCCCCGGAAAACACTTGGCTGACGCCTGGACACTATGGCACTCTCGACGGGGAAGGTCACGATCGTGAATGACGAAAGGACCGCACTTCCATGACGCCCGAACCGGAGGCACTGACTCCCCTCGGCTGGGACGAGGGCTTCGCCGAGAGCTGGACGGCCGCCCTCGACGACCTCGACCACCGGTGGCGGGACCTGGCCCGCCCCGCCCGCGTGGTCCGGGTGGACCGCGGTGTCTGCACGGTCCTCGGCGGCGACGGCGAGCAGCGCGCCAGGGTCTCCCTGCCGGCCACGGTCCGGCAGAGCACCGAGGGACAGCCGGCCGTCGGCGACTGGGCCGCCGTCGCACCCGCCGAGGCGGGGGACGAACTCGCCTCGCTCGTCGGCCTGTTGCCGCGCCGGTCCGCGTTCACCCGGCGGGCGGCCGGGCGCGAGACCGTCGAGCAGGTGGTGGCCTCGAACATCGACGTCGTCTTCGTCGTCGTGCCGCTGACGGGCCGCCAGCGGCTGCGGACCATCGAGCGGTATCTCGCGGTGGCCTGGCAGAGCGGCGCCCAGCCGGTGATCGTCCTGACCAAGGCCGATCTGTGCCCGGATGTCGCCGAAGCGGTGCAGGAGGTCGAGTCCGTGGCCTTCGGGGTGCCCGTCGTCCCGCTGAGCGTCCGTCTGGGCGAGGGCATCGAGGCGCTGTACGAGCATCTGCTGCCGGGACGCACGGTCTCCCTCGTCGGCGCCTCCGGTGTCGGCAAGTCCACGCTGGTCAACCATCTGTACGGAAAGGACCGGCAGGCCACCCAGGAGATCCGCGGCGACGGCAAGGGCCGGCACACCACGACCCATCGCGAGCTGGTCCCCATGCCGGACGGCTCCCTGCTCATCGACACGCCCGGGATGCGCGCGCTCGGCGCCTGGGACATCGAGGAGGGTCTCCAGCAGGCCTTCGGCGATGTCGAGCAGCTCGCCGACGAGTGCCGGTTCGGCGACTGCACCCACCAGGGCGAGCCCGGGTGCGCGGTCAACGCCGCCGTCGACGCCGGCGATCTCTCCGGGGACCGGGTCGCCAACTGGGAGAAGCTCCAACGCGAACAACAGCGGCTGGAGTTGCAGCAGGACTCCCGGGCCCGCGCCGAGGAGCACAAGCGCATCCGTGCCCGCCAGCGCGCGCTGAACCGGCGCCCACACCGCTGAGGTCACACCGCCGCACCGGGCGACGGGCTCCGGCCCGGGCGGGACTCCGGTCACCGGCACCGGCACCGGCACCGGCACCGGCACCGGCGGAGCCTTCACCCTCGCCGTCCCGGTGCCGGTGCCCACGGCCGCGTCGCGACGTGCGTCGCCCCGCGGGACCCCAGGCCTGTGACCGCCCGGCCCCGGACGCCGATCGCGCCCCGGGAGCCGTCCACACACCAAGCTCGGCGCACCCCCGTCCGGCGCCTCGACCGAGGCGTCCTGTGGCAGAGGAGATCCTGGTGAGCGTTGCGGAAGGCCGAGCGCGGGTGACCGTCGCGCTCGACGACGAGACCAGCGCGGCGCTCGGTGCGCTGTGTACGTCGGCGGGCGCGCAGGTACCGACGGCCGTGTCGGCGCTGCTGCGGATCCTGCTGCACCGGCTGACCCGGAGCAGGGCGATCGCCCTGCGGGCCGAACTGCCGGACAGGGAGGTCGAATTGATGACGCCGTTCGATCCGGGCGTCGGCTTTCGGTCCTGTCTGGGCGCGGAACAGCATGCCGTGGAGGCGGCGATCGGCGCAGCGTCGCTCTCGGCGGTCACGCTGGTGGCGCGGGAGCACGCCGTCGTTCCCGGCGAGGTCATCGGCGCGGGCCCGGCCCGGATCGCGCTGACCGTGCGCAGCGGCACCTCCGACGCGAGCGGTGCCCGCCGGACGGCGGCTCAACTCGCCCTCCTGGCACGGGAGGCCTGCGCCGCACCGGACACCCCGGTGGGCCTGCTGCCGGTCCTGCCGCAACGACAGCAGGCCGATCTGCTGGCGCTCGGCACCGGACCGCGGCACGCCCTTGCGACGCACGGCACCGTCCTCGACCTGTTCGCCGAGCAGGTGCGCCGGCGCCCCGACGCGACCGCGGCCGTCTGCGGCGACCGTACGTACACCTATGCCGAACTGGACGGCATGGCCGCACGGCTGGCCGCACGGCTGGCCGCGGTGGCGCCGACCGGGCCCGAACGGATCGTCGCCCTGCTGTGCGCCCGCACGGAGTGGATGCTGGTCTCCCTGCTGGCCATCCTCAAGACCGGCTCGGCGTTCCTGCCGCTGGACCCGGAGCAACCGGCACGCCGGCTGCACGAGTTGCTGGCCGGCAGCACAGCGGCGGCGGTGCTGGCCGACGCCGCCCGGGCCGACCTGCTGTCCGGCACGGCGCGGCCGGTCGTGGTCCTCGGCGAGGACACCGCCCCCGAGCCGGCCGAGGTGCGATTCCGCCCGGCGGGCCGGAGCGACCTGGCGTACGTCGTCCACACCTCGGGCTCCACCGGCTCCCCGAAGGGGGTCATGGTCGAGCACCTGGGCATCCTGAACACCGTCCTGTACCGCATCGGGTACTACGGTCTCGGACCGCACTCCCGCATCCTCCAGGTCGACCCCGTGCACGCCGACGCCGGTATCTCCGACGTGCTCTCGGCCCTCGGCGCCGGCGCGCACCTGGTGGTGCTGGAGCGGGAGCAGCTGATCGATCCCGACGAGGTCGCCGCCGTCATCCGGCGGGAACACGTGACCCATGTGCAGACCGTCCCCAGCCTCTACCAGCTGATCCTGGACTACGCAGGCGACCGACTCCCCTCGCTGCGCCAGGTGGTCCTGGGCGGAGAGCGGCTCACCGGCGCCCTGGCCGCCCGGCACCATCAACTCCTGCCGGACGCCGAGCTGTTCAACGAGTACGGACCGTCCGAGGACAGCGTGGCCACCACGCTCGTCAAGGTCGAACCCGGTGTCGCGGAGCCGCCCGTGGGCATGCCGTTCCCCAACAAGACGGTGGACCTCCTCGACGAGCACGGCGTGCCGGTGCCGTTCGGCGCCCCCGGGGAGATCTGTGTCGGCGGCATCGGACTCGCCCGCGGCTACCTCCACGACGAACGGCAGACCGAGGCGCGGTTCGTGGCGAACCCGGTGCGTTCCGGGGAGCGTATGTACCGCACCGGCGACCTGGGGCGCTGGCTTGCCGACGGCGCTTTGCTGTGCCTGGGCCGCATCGACGACCAGGTACAGATCCGTGGCCACCGGGTGGAGCCCGGGGAGGTCACGGAGGTCCTGTCCCAGGCTGCCGGGGTACGGAACGCGGCCGTCGTGGCGGTCCCGGGCGCGGACGGCTCGCTGCGTCTGGTCGCCTATGTCGTCGGCGAGCACGAGCCGTCCCGGCTGCGGGCCCACCTCGCCGACCGGCTGCCCGCGCACATGGTGCCCGACACCTATGTCCCGCTGCCCGCGCTCCCGGTGACCTCCATCGGCAAGCTGGACCGCGCCGCGCTGCCGGTCCCGCCCGAGCCCGGGGCGGCGGCCGAAGAGGCGGCCCACAGCGCGCTGACCGCGGCCGAGCTGCGGGTCGCCGAGGTGTGGTCGGCGGTGCTCGGCCGCACGGTGCGCCGGCCGGACGCCGACCTGTTCGCGCTGGGCGGCCACAGCCTGATCGCGGCACGCATCGCCAAGGAACTGGGGATCGCGGTCAGTACGGTCTTCGCCCGACCGACCGTACGGCTGCTCGCGGCCGTCGTACCCGAGCACGCGCCGAAGCCGACGGCAGCCCCTGCCCGGCTCCGGGGCGGGAGCGGTGCCTTCCCGCTGTCCCGGGCCCAGCGCAGGGTCTGGCTGACCTCGCGGCGCACCCACGCGGACCGCTTCATCATCTCGGACCTCGTCCGCACCGGCCGCTCCCTCTCCCCCGACACCCTGCGCACGGCGCTCGCCGCCGTCGTGGACCGCCAGGAGCTGTTGCGGGCACGGGTACGGGCCTCGGGCGCGGCGGCCGAGCTGACGGTGGTGGAGCGGCTCCCCGCAGGCGTTCCGCTGCGCGTGACGGAGCTGCCTGGAGCGGATCCGGACGGACCCGGGGTGCGGGAGGCACTGCGCGACGCCCGGTCGGTGACCTTCGACCTCGCGCAGGCCCCGCTGTTCGAGGTGTGCCTGATCAAGGGCCCGGCCGGCGGCGACCTGGTCACGGTCAGCGCCCACCATCTGATCTACGACGGTGCCAGCGTCAGCGTGCTGCTGGACGACCTGTTCACCGCGTACGACGCGGTGGAGCGCGGCGGCGGCCCCGAACTGCCGCCGCTGCACTACCAGTACCGCGACTGGGCCGCCGAGGAGGAGGCCTGGCTCGGCTCGGCGGAGGCGGCACAGCAGGAGGCGTTCTGGCGGAAGCGGCTGGAAGGGGTCCGCCCGGCCCCCGATCCGGTCGACGCCGCGCGCCGGGGCCGGCGCCGAGGCCTTTCCGGACTGGTCCGGCGCACGCTGCCGGCCGCCTCGGTGCAAGGCTCCCCAGGGACGCCGTACGCCGTCGTGGTGACCGCCTTCACCGCGCTGCTCCACCGGACCACCGGGGCGACGGACCTGCTGCTGGGCTTCCCCGCGAGCCTGCGGCACACGCCGGCGGCCGACGCGCTGGTCGGATACTTCGCCAACGCGGTGCCACTGCGCCTGGAGTTCGCCGCCGGGGACGGGCTGGGCGCACTGCTGGAGCATGTGGGAGAGCGCGTCGTGGAGGCGTACGAGCATGCCCGGCTGCCCTTCGACGCCCTGGTGGAGCGCCTCGGCATCCCGGCGCGGCCGGGCCGCAGCGTCCTGTTCGATCTGGGCGTGAGCTGGGAGAACGCGACCGTCGGCGGCACTGCCCGGCAGGTCGAGGACGTGCTGTCCGACACCTTGCCCGCCGACAGCGACCTGTGGCTGTACGCGAGCGTGCGCGGTGACGTGCTGCACCTGGATCTCACCTACGACCGGAACCTGGTGACGCAGGACGAGGCGACAGGGTTCGCGGACGACCTCGTGTGCCTGGTGTCCGCCGTGGTGAACGAACCGGGCACACCGGTGGGTCCGGGCGACGGGGCGGAGCGGGAGGAGGGCGTATGGGGTGCCACGGCTTACGACTTCTGACGCCCCCGGCTGGCGTGCGGGGCGCGGCTGTGCCGGGTACCGCGGGGCGGCCCGCCGGCGCGGGCCGCCACTGTCACGGTGCCTCAGACCAGGGCCCGGCCGTGCGGTGCGTAGCGGCGTCCGCCGGCCCGGCGCAGGTCGGCCAGGACGTTGATGCGGCGCAGCCATCGATCGGTGCCGTCGTAGCGGGCCGCGAAGGGCCTGCGTCCGTGTACGGCACGCTTGTTGTCGACGATGAGCAGCTCGCCGGGTCCGACCACGACGTCCCGCAGGCCGGCGTCGATGGCCGCGATCGCGGCGTCGAGGGCCTGAAGTGCCTCGCTGTCGAGCGTGCGCGGCATGAAGGCCGGGTCGATCCGGATGTAGGGGGCGGCGCGGTCGCCGGAGAGGACGGCCGTGCGCCGGGGCTCGGTCTGCTGGTCCGCGATGTCACGGAACGCCTCGGCGACCCAGCTCTCCTCCTCCAGTCCGGTGGTCCTGCTGTTGAACGCGGCGGTGTGCGACTCGTCGGGCCGGATGACGAAGCGCTCCTCGAAGAGCAACGCGCGCAGCCGGTCCTCCAGCCGGATGTCCTGGACGGTGGCGAAGGTGGTCGGCACCCGGTCGTGGTTGCGGATCCCCGCCAGCATGATCCAGTCGGCGCGCAGCGGGTGGAAGGCGTCCTCGTTGTGCCACTCCAGCGGGGTCGTGGAGCTGGAGCCGAGCTGTTCCGCCTCGTGTCCCTTGATCGGGAACAGGTCGAGGACCAGGCGGCCCCGCTGCTGGGTCAGGAAGGAGACCGGATCGCCGAGGAGGGTGCCGAACAGGAGCAGCAGGGCGGTGGCGCGCTCCGCCTCCGCGCTCACCGGCTCGTGGACGTAGTCGGTGGGGGTCGGGCCGGCCAGGGCTTCGGACACGGGCAGGTTGGCGACGACGAGACCGCCGTAGGGGCGTCCGGTGAGCCGGAAACGCACGAGGTGGGACCGGATCCGCACGGGCATCTCGTGGGCGAGCAGGGTCAGTTGGTCGAGCCGCTGGTCGAGCGGCTGCTCGTGGCTGTCGTCCAGGGCCGCCTCCGCCAGGTCGTGCAGGGCGGTACGCTCCGCATCGGTCAGCTCCAGGCAGGGCATGCCGTCGTCGGCTCGCGTCGGGAGTTCCGCGACGGGAAGAGCTCCTCTGATATCCATGAGGTGTGCTTTCCTTTTCTGTACTCAGGCAGTATTCGGGACAGACGGACCCTCACGAGAGATTTCGGACACATATCGATCCGGACCGGGGAAAACCTTTTCCAGTTTAAAATCCAGGGAAATTCGGCTCGGTCTAGAATTACTCGAACGGCATGCCGAGAACGCCGTCGAGCGCCCCCGTCCCCCGTTTCCGTCCACCGGCCATCATCCCCACGTCGCCGGAAAAGACTAGGTCGAAGCCTAGTCTCACCAGACAAAATACCCCAGCGGCTCGACATGTGAGCCACGTCACTCCCCAGGTTCCCACATTCATCGCAACCGTCGCGGATATTCGCACCGTCAAGGGTCTTGAGGCATTATAGCTCTCCTCGGCGGCGCCGATCCGTTTTCCTGACACGCGTCTTCTCCTGCCCTTTTCGAGCCGAGGAGCCACCATTGTCGAAATGCCCCGACCATACCTCCGGACCGGTGCGTTCCGCGCCGGCGGCCGCACTTTTTGGCCATGGTGCGGAAAGGGACTCCGCGGCCGTACGCGTCCACTGGCTCGCCACGCTGCGGGGCATCCGCCGCGAGCCCCTGCTCCAACCGGGAGGGACGAGCGCGCCGGTGCCGGAGGCCGGATACGTACCGGCCGATCGGACGGCGGCCCTGCGGCGCATGGCGGGGGACGATCCGGTCGGCCTGCAGCTGCTGCTCTTCGCCGCGACCCGGCTGTGCCTGGGCGCGTTCGGGGCGGCCGAGGAGCTGGCCGTGCTGTGCCCCTCGCCCGCCGACCCGGACGCCGAAATCGCCCTGCGCACCGGGATCGCACCGGGCACGCCGATGACCGAGTTCCTCGCCCGCGCCCACGCCGACCTCGTCGCCGCGACACCGTTCGCCTGGCGCCACCGTGAGCCGCTCGCGGCCCGGCTCGAAGCGGCCGGCGCGGCCGAGACCGACGCCCTGTCCCAGCTGGCCGTGTGCTGGGAGACGGCGGACGGACCCGGACGTCCGGCGTCGGCGGGAGTCGAGGTACGCGGCCGGCTGACGGAGGACGGCACCCTGCGGGTGGCGGTCGCCTCCCCGTACGCGCGGGTACCGGCCGCCGCGGGCAGTCTGCCCCGCTGTGTGGCCGCCGCGCTGGCCGACCTCGCCCGCGATCCACGGCGTCCAGCCCGGGAGGTGGACATCCACGGCCCCGCCCGGCGCGCGGAGCTGGCGCGCTGGAGCGGGCTGCCGCTGCCGACCGCCTATCCCGCCCGCACCCTCCTCGACCTGGTCGACTCGGCCGCCGCGCGGCACGGCGGCAAAGTCGCCGTGGCCGACGGCGCCACCCGGCTGACGTACGACGACCTGATGCGCCGTTCGGCGCACCTGGCCGCCGTGTTGCGCACCGAACACGGTGTCGTGCCCGGCGACCGGGTGGCCGTGGTCCTGCCGCGCGGCGCGGGCCTCGTCGTGGCCGTACTGGCCGTGCTGCGCGCGGGCGCCGCCTGGGTGCCCGTCGATCCCGCCCATCCCGCACAGCGCGTCAGCCATCTGCTGCGCCTCAGCGAGGCCGGGCTCCTGATCGGCGACCACTCCTGCGCCGACCCCGCCCTGCCCGTCCTGCCCGCGGCCCGGGTCCTCGACACCGCACCGGTCGCCTCCGAACCGCCGCCCGCGCCACGCGTACGGCCCGAGGACGAGGCCATGGTGCTCTTCACCTCGGGCTCCACCGGACTGCCCCGCCCGGTGAGCCTGCGGCACGACCAACTGCGGCACAAGGCGGTCAGTTCGGCGGAGCAACTCGGCATCGACGCCGAGGTCCGGTGCGCCCTGCTCTCGGCGCTCACGTCCGACGCGACGGCGTACCAGATCTTCGTGACGCTCGGCGCGGGCGGCACGCTGATCGCGATGGGGGCGCCCGACGAACTGGACCCCGTCACCTTCTGGGATCGGATCCGCGCCGAGCGGGTCACCCTCGTCAACTGTGTGCCGGGCCTGCTGTCGGCCATGCTGGAGGCGCTCCCGCCGTCGGCCGGGCTGCCCCTGTCCCATCTGATCCTCGGCGGTGACGCGGTGCCGCGCGGTCTGATGGCCCGCACCCGGGGCCGGCTCAGGATCGGCAGGCTGGTCAATCTCTACGGCCCGTGCGAGGCGACCGTGGAGTGCGTGTCGTACGTCTGTGACGGCGACCGGGCCGCCGAGCTGATGTCGGTGCCCATCGGCTCCCCCTCGCCGGGCTTCGGTGTCCTGCTCGTGACGCCCTGGGGGACGCTCGCGCCCGTCGGGGTCCCCGGCGAGATCTATGTCGCCGGCCCGGGCGTGGCGTCCGGCTATCTCAACGCGCCCGACGCCACGGCCCGGCGGTTCGTCGCCTGCCCGGTCGGCGGCGCCGGCCACAGCTTCCGCACGGGCGACCTCGCCCGCTGGAACGCCGACGGCACACTGGACTACCTCGGCCGGATCGACGGTCAGGTCCAGCTGCACGGCCACCGTGTGGAGCCCGGCGAGGTGGAGCAGGCACTGGTGCGGCTCGCCGGGGTACGGGAGGCGGTGGTACTGCCCCGGTCCGGCGGCCGGGACGCCGTGACCCTGGCCGGCTGGTACACGGCCGACCCGCCCCTCGAACCCGCCGTCGTACGGGCCCGGTTGGCCGATCAGCTGCCCGCGCACATGGTCCCCGCCCTGCTCACCCAGGTGCCCGCGCTGCCCCGGACCCCGCACGGCAAGATCGACCGGACCGCGCTCGCGGCCTCCCCGGCTCCCGGGCCGCGGGCCGTGTGGACGCCGCAGGACGGCGCGTCGCGGACCGTCGCACAGGCCTGGGAGAGCGTGTTCGGGCAGCCGCCGCGCGCCGCGGACGAGGACTTCTTCGCGGCCGGCGGCCACAGCCTCACCGCCGCACAGCTCGTCAGCGCCCTGTGCGCGGCGGAACCCGAATGCGGTGTGGCCGTACGGCAGATCTTCACCGCGCGAACCCCCGAGGCGCTGGCCGAGGCGGTACGGCGGGGCCTGCACGGCGCCCGCACGACCCCGTCCGCCGCCCCACCGCGGCCCCCCCGGCAGCCCCTCCCCGCCGAGACCGAGGCCAGCAACGCACAACGCCGCATGTGGCTCCTGGAGGCCCTGGACGAGGGCGAGTCGCGTGCCTACAACATGGTGGAGGCCTACGAACTCGACCGCCCCCTGTCCGAGGAGGCGCTGCGTGCCGGGCTGCTGGCCCTGGCGGTCCGGCACGAGTCGCTGCGGACCACCTTCGACCTGCCGCGGGACGGCGCGGGCGCGGTGCTGCGGCAGGTCGTCCACGAGGTCGCGGAGGTGGACCTCGAACCGCTGGTGGAGCGGGTCCCCCCCGAGCGGTTCGAGGCCGCGCTCGCCCGGGCGCACGACGAGGAGACCAGGTGGCGGTTCGACCTGGCCGCCGGTCCGCTGGTGCGGCTGCGCCAGCTGAGCGCCGGGGGACGGCCGCCCGTCCTGCTGTTCAACGTCCACCACTGCGTCAACGACGGCTGGTCGTACTCCGTGCTGCTGCGCGACCTGCTCACCGCGGCCGCGGCGTTCGAGGCGGGGCAGCCGTGCCCGCTGCCCGGGCTCCCGGGCTACCGCGCGCACACGCGGGCGCTGGCCGCCCGACTGGCCGGAGCGGGCGGGCAGGCCCACGCACGGTATTGGCGGCGGACGCTCGGCGATCTGCCTCCGCTCGCCCCGCTGCCCGCCGACCATGTGCCGGCACACGTGCGGGGCGGCGCGGGCGGGCAGATCCGGCTGGCCCTGGACGAGGAGGGGACGCGGAGGCTGCGGGCCCTTGCCCTGCGGGCCGGCGCCACGCCGTTCATGGTGTGTGTCGCGGCGGCGCGCGTGCTGCTGCACCGGCTCACGGGCGTCACCGACCTGCCACTCGGCACGGTGGTGGCCGGACGCTCGCTGCCCGAACTGGCCGAGGAGGTGGGGCTGTTCGCCAACACGGTCGTGCTGCGCACCGCCCTGGATCCGGC
Organism: Streptomyces sp. MMG1121; assembly: GCF_001280015.1. Taxonomy (GTDB): domain Bacteria; phylum Actinomycetota; class Actinomycetes; order Streptomycetales; family Streptomycetaceae; genus Streptomyces. The sequence goes on along the minus strand of NZ_LGDV01000051.1, from coordinate 104,733 downwards.
GGGCTCCTTCACCGACCTGCTCGACCGGGTCCGCCGGACCGCCCTCGATGTGCAGGAACACGAGGAGTATCCGTTCGACCGGATCGTGGAGGATCTCGCGCTGCCGCGGGAGGCGGGCCGAAATCCGCTGTTCGACGTGCTGGTGGAGACGGTGATGTCACCGACCGTCGAAGGCGGCACGGGCTCCGGCCGGCGCACCGCGCGCCATCTCGACGACCCGCCCGAGGTCAGCGACTTCGACCTCTCCTTCGGCTTCCTGCTGCCGGAACCCGGCTCCGGGCAGCACACCCAGATCCGCGTCGGCTACCGCCGCGACCGGTTCACCCCGCGGAGTGCGGCCCGGATCGGCGAGCAGCTGCGCGAGGTCCTTCGGGCCGTGCTGTGCGACCCCGACGCCCCACTGGCCGCCCTGTTCGCTCGTACCACGACCGAACTGCCCCTGTCCGAGGGAGCCGTGCGGGCCCTCGCGCGGATCAGCGGGGGACGGGCCGCCGAGGAACTGGTAGTGCTGACCTCCGCGGTGGCCCTGGTGACGGCGGGCGCGGGCGGTGCCGGAGAGCTTCAGGTGCAGCGGTCGGCGGCGCGCGTGCACTGCCCGGTCGACGCGGCGGCCGCGATGACCCCGGCCGACCTGGTCGTCGCGGTGGACGAGGCGGTCAGAACGGGGGCCCCGGCCCGAGGACTGCCCGGGGTGCTCGTGGCGTCACAGGCCGTCGCCCCGGCCGCGACCGGCGTACCGCTGGTCGTGACCCTGCTCGGGACGAGCGGGCCCGGCCGCCGGGTGTTGCGCGTCGAAGCGGACGCGGGCACAGCCGGGCAGCGCGCGGCCGAGGCCCTACGGCACGGGCTCGACGGGGCGCTCAGCTCCTTCGCACGGCCCCGGGAACCGTTCCCGCACCGACGATCGCCCTCCGGCACGCCCATCGCGCACGGCACAGGCAACGGGAGGAACACATGAGTCCGGACGCGACCGTAACCCACCTGGTCGGAGCGTCGGCGGTGATCCTCATAGCCGCCAACGCCGGAGGGTGGCTGTCCCGGAAACTCGGACAGCCCAGCATCGTCGGCCAGTTGATCGCCGGCATCGCCCTCGGCCCCAGTCTGCTCTCCCAACTCCCCTCCGCCGTCGGCGACACCCTGTTCCCGCAGGCCATCGCACCGATGCTGACCGCACTGAGCCAGGTCTCCCTGGTGCTCTTCCTGTATGTCGTCGGATACGAGCTGGACCTGAACCTGCTGCGCGGCAGGTCCCGCGCGACGCTCACCATCGCGACGGCGGCCTTCGCGGTACCGATGCTGGTGGGCGCGGGCGCCGCGCTGCTCTTCCACGGCCCCCTGGAGCACCTGGGCGTGCCCCGTGACATGTCGGCGAGCTCGGTCCTCTTCCTGGCCGTCGCGCTGTCGATCACGGCCGTTCCGGTGCTGATCGTCGTGGTGCGGGAGAACGGCCTGGCCGGCACGGTGCCCGGGGTCCTCGCCGTCTCGGCCGCCGGGCTCATCGACGTCGTGGGGTGGGCCGTCTTGCTCGGCACCATCATGGAGAGCGGCGACGGGTCCGGGATGTCCCTGCCGTTGCGGCTGTTCCTGCTCCTGGTGTTCGTCGCCGTGATGGTCGGTCCGGCCCGGCTGGTGCTGCGCCGCCTCATGCGCTCGCCCGGTGTCGCCGCGCAGCCCCGGCTGGCGGTGCTGATCGGGTTCGCCTTCGCCGCCGCATGGGCCACCAGCGCGCTCGGCCTGCACGTCATCTTCGGGGCGCTGCTCGCCGGTGTGGTCACGCCCCGTGAGCCGGACGGCACCCTGGACCCGGAGCTGGTGCGCTCCCTGGACGGCATCGGATCGCTGCTGCTGCCGTTCTTCTTCGTGGTGTCGGGCCGCAGCGTGTCCGTCGGCGCGCTGGGGGGCACCGCGGTGGCCGTCCTGGGCGGTGTGACGGTGCTCGCCGTCGTCGCCAAGGTGGGCTCCGGTGCCCTCGCGGCGCGCGCCTGCCGGCTGGACAGGCGGACCTCGCTCACCATCGGGGTGCTGCTCAGCACCCGTGGGCTGACCGAGCTGATCGCCCTCAACGCCGGTTTGCAGGCGGGGTTGTTGAGCGGTCCGCTCTACACCGTGTTCGTGTTGATGGCGCTCGCCACCACGCTGCTGACGCAGCCCCTGCTGGTGCTGTGCCGCCGGGTGCGGGCGGCGGACGGCGACCCGCGCTCCTCGGCCGATCCGGTGTCCGTGGCGGCTCCGGGCGGTCACTGACGCGGACGCGGGGCGGCGGGTTCACCCCGTGAGGGCGAACCCGCCGCACAAGGGTGCGGGGTCTACGACTCGACGGGCGTCCCCGCCCGGTACAGCCCGCGCATCTCCGCCTCGAGCGCCTCGACCTCCGCGAGGCGGGGCCGGCTCTTCGGCGTGAACAGGCCGTCCTTCTCCCAGCGGTCCGGGTCCAGGCTCAGCGCCGACACGTTCAGCCAGCCACGGGCGCGGACGGAGTCGAGGTGCTCGGGCAGCGCGTCCTCCAGGGCCAGGTAGAAGATGACGTGGGCCAGCTCCTCGATGCGGTCGATGCCGTCACGGATGCTCGCGAGCACCGGGCCGAAGGCAGGCGTCACGCCGTCGGCGGCGGGCAGGTTCTGCACGAAGAGGCGGGCCAGGGTCGGCAGGTCGTCGAAGTAGTCGATGTAGTCGAACTCGAAGACACCCCGGTAGCTGCGCGACCAGGCCTTGAACAGGTTCATCACCGCGCCCTGGGTCGACACCGCGTGCGCGCCCAGAGCGCTGAGCGTCGTGCTCGCGGACTCGTCCAGGAAGGTCTTCGCGTAGAACTGCGGGTCGGAGAACGACCACCCCACGTAGTAGTCCCAGATCGTCTTCAGGGACATGATCACGGGATTGTCGTGGAAGGCGTAGGAGCCCTGGATGTTCTGGGTGAGTCCTTCGGCCAGCGAGAGGAACCACCGGTTCGCGTAGCGCACGAAGTCCGGCTGGAACGCGTTCGCCCGGTCCCTGCCGACCATCTCGGTCACGAAGCTGTTGGCGTAGCCGATCAGGTTGGAGCCGACCGAGTAGTAGGGGTCCGCGAAGACCGCGGCGTCGCCGACGCACGCCCAGCGGTCGTGCGAGAAGACCTGGTGCGAGGAGTGGCTGTAGTTCTTCAGGACCCGGAAGTCGAGCACCGGCAGCTTGCGGATGGCGGGATCGAAGCCGGGGACGCGCTCGACCACGAAGTCGATGGCCTTCTCGATCCGGTTGAACTTCGTCACCGGATGGAGTTCGTCGGCCACCACGATGCCGACGCTGGTGTGGTTCGGGGCCAGCGGGATGGCCCACACCCAACCGCCCTCGAACATGAAGTGGTTGGTGGAGTTCCACCGCGGCTCGTGCACGCGGTCGTGCCAGACGTTGTGGCCCGGCGCCACCAACTCGTCCGTGTCGAGGCGTCCTTCGAGCCGGAACCAGACCGAGTTGTGCGGCTTGGGATACCGCTTGGTGAGCCCGAGCTTGCGTTGCAGCAGACGGTGGCGGCCGGTGGCGTCGACGACCCAGCGGCAGGTGACGGTGGTGGCCTGCCGGTCGCCTTCGCCGTCGGGCTGGTACGTCACCCGGTGCGGCTCCTCCTGCTCGCCCAGCTCGATGTCCAGGACCCTGACGCCCTGGGTGAGTTCGGCCCCCGCGCCGGCCACGACGAGGCGCAGGTGCTCCTCCAGGGAGCCCCGGTTGAGCTGGTAGGACTTGGCGGGCAGGAACCGGTTGACGCCGAATTCGGACTCGCGGTGGAAGTCGGGGCGGTCGCCGTAGAAGTAGCGCAGCCCGAGCTTCTCCAGCTGGTGCTCCTCCAGGTAGTCCCGCAGGCCGATGACCGCGGCGAAGTAGTACGCGCCGACCTCGACCGACGACTCGCCCACCTTGAACGCGGACAGGGGGATGGGGGAACGTTCACGTTCGCACACGAGCACGCTGAGCGCGGGGTGGGCGTCCTTGAGCTGTTTGGCGAGGCAGAGCCCGGCCAGTCCGCCGCCCGCGATGACCACGTCGTGGTCGACGTCCGGGAACATGGAATGAGTACCGCCCTGTCCGCTCACGCTATACCCACCTCGCTGCTGCGTCGGTTCTCGATGAGGAGCGCCAGGCTCCGAATGGTCCGGGCCGTGTAGGGGTCCGAGTTGTCGAGCTGGATGCCGAGGCGCTCCTCCGCGTCGGACACGAGATCCATCACGCTGAGGGAGTCGCCGCCGAGGTCGAAGAAGTCGTCGTCGAGGCCGACGCCGAGGGGGGCGAAGATCTTCTGCCAGATCGCGAGCAGCGCGGATTCGACGGGTGTCGCCGCCTCGGGCGTGGGCCCGGGCCGGTCGGTGGCGTCGGAGTACAGCGCGGCCAGGGCCGCTTCGTCGACCTTGCCGTTGCCGGTCACGGGCACGGCGTCGACCGGGATGATCGCCGAGGGGACCATGTAGTCCGGCAGGTTCTCCTTCGCGCTCGTGCGCAGCCGGTCGATGTCCCGCACCGTGGGGCCCACGACGAAGGCGACCAGCCGGGGGGTCGCCGAGTCGGTGGCACGGCGCAGGAGGTGGACGTGGTCGACCGCGTCGTCCTTGGTCAGCACCTCGGCCACCTGGCTCAGCTCCACACGCCGGCCGCGGATCTTCACCTGCTGGTCGCGGCGCTCGACGAACTGCAGATCGCCGTCCTCGCAGACCCGGACGATGTCCCCGGTCCGGTAGACGCGCTGTCCGCCGAACCGGGGCGAGGCGGGCACGAAGAACTTCTCCGCGGTCAGTGCGGGATCGCCCAGATAGCCTCTGGCCAGCCTGGCCCCGGCGAGCAGGAGTTCACCCGTGCCGCCCGGCCCCAGTGGCTCTCCGTCCTCGCCCACCACGAAGGCCTCGGTGTGGTCGATCGGCTTTCCGATGAGCACGTTCCGGTCCGTCGCGGCGAGGGGATGAACCGTGGAGCACACCGAATTCTCGGACGGTCCGTATTCGTTGAAGAGTTTCACGTCCGGAAGTCGCGAGAAATGTTCCCGCACAAGGCTTGAGGTAAACCATTCCCCGGCGATCGTGACGCTCCGCAGGGCTTTGGTCGTCTGCGGGCTCATACCCCTGAGCAGGCGATGGTACAGGGCCGGCGTGATGAGGAAATGGGAGATTTCGCGCTGCTCCATCAAACCGACGAGATAACGCCGGTCGGTAATCCGGTCCCGCAGCGGAAGGAGCAGACGGGCACCCGAGGTGAGGGCGCAGAAGGTGTCCGCCACGGAACTGTCGAACGAGGGGCGCGGCATCGCGAGCGTCGTGTCGTCCGGGCCGAATCCGTAGAACGCGTTGCGCCAGTGCAGGGTGCGGATGATCGCATGGTGCTCGACGGCGATGGCCTTGGGCGTGCCCGTCGTGCCCGACGTGTGGATCACATAGGCGAGGTCCGAGGACGCCGTCACCGGGGCCGGATCGGTGTCCGGTGTGTCGAGGGCCGCGCTCATCACGTCCATGACGAACAGCTCGCCGCTGAAGAAGGCCGCGCCCGCCACCGCCGAGGACTCGACCAGTACGGCCCGGGGCTCGACGCTCTCGATGATCCGCTGTGTCACACCCGGCGGATTGTCCGGATCCAGCGCGAGGTAGGCGCCGCCGGCCTTGAGGACGGCGAGCATGCCGACGATCACGCTCGGCGGGTGCCGCACCAGGATGGCCACCGGATCGTCCGGCCGGACTCCGGCGGTGTCGCGCAGATAATGCGCCAGTCTGTTCGCCCGACGATTGAGATCACCGTAGGCGATGCATTCTCCGTCGTACTCCAGGGCGATGTTTTCGGGAGCTTTCCGTACGCACTCCTCGAAAAACTGGTGCAGGGTCCGCGGTGTGTCGGATGTCATCGAAACACGTCCCCCTAGTGCGATTACCGTGAATTCTCGACTCCGGCACTTTATCGGCCGTCAATCGAGCGATCAAGGGCGCGTCTCCGTATTCCGCCACAGCGACCGCGACGGAACATGACCGATTTCACCCGAACTGGACGTCAAGAGCGTGGACGAGCGCGCCGATCGTGGCAGTTGTCGAGTTCTGCGGAAAGAAGTGCCCGCCCGGTATCGCGGTAAGGCGGAACGGTCCGGCGCACAGCTCGCGCCAGGTGGCTGCCGCGTCGGCCGTCACATCGGAGTCCTCGTCCCCGTACATCACGGTGACCGGCGTGGTCAGCAGGGGCCGGTTCGATGGCGGACGGAAGGACGCGTGCGCGGTGAGGTCGGCGCGCAGCGGCGGAAAGAACCTCTCCCGGAACTCGGGGCGCCCGAGCCCCGCCGGGTTCGCGCCGAGGCGCTTCCACAGCAACTCGATGTCGTGGTCGTCCCGGACGGGCCGGGGTGTCGTCGGACCCGGCGCTCCGGCGGCGAGCACGACGAGATGGGCCGGCGGGCGCCCTTCCGCCGTCAGCCGATGGGTCAGCTCGTAGGCCAGACAGGCGCCGAAGCTGTGTCCGAGCAGGACCAGCGGTCCGGGAAGCGCCAGCACGGCCGGCAGGGCGTCCGCGACGAGTTCGGCGACCGATCCCAGGGTCGCCTCCCTGCCGCGTTCCTCACGCCCGGGCGCCACATAGGCGTACAGATCGAGCCGGTCGGGGAGTCGGCGTCGCCAGGGAGCGAACGTCGTCGCCCCGCCGCCCGCGTGCGGGAAGCAGACCAGAGCGGCTCGTGGGGCGTCGGGGACTTCGGAGGCGTCGGGGGCCGGCGAGGCGAAGCGGTGCAGAGACACGCCGCTGCTACCGGGGTCGTGCCGTGTCGGGCATGGCTGAATGTGCGGGCACAGTGCTCCCTTGACCGGTCGAAGAGGCTGGCGTGATCGGCTGATTCGCGTCCCGCTCCGCATCGGGCCGGATGCGGTGGCTCACGGGAGGTACGGCATACGGCCTGGTCCCCGGGAACATGTGTGCTGCAGTGCAAGATGGCCGTGCCGCCGGTATGTGGGCGTGAGTGTGAGGTGGGCCCCCGCTTCGCGACTTCCATGTGTACCACAGGTGACAGATCATGGACCTGACTATTTTGCGCCACTGGTGGGGCACGTCCGTCGCCACGCCGGACACGACAGCGGGCCCCGCCGGTGGTGAACCGACGGGGCCCGCTGTCCGGGGATCGCAGAACCGGGGAGTGCGCTCAGTCCGTGCCGGACTCCATCGCGGCACGGTCGAGCAGCTCGTCCTCCTCCGGGGCCTCGCCGCGCGAGGCGATCGCCTCGGCGCCGCCGTGGGCCATCGCGCCGATCAGACCCGTCGACGCCGCCTGCGCCGCGCCGATCAGCGCCGGGTGCTCGGTGCCGACCATGCCCAGGCCCGCGTACTGCTCAAGGCGGGCACGGGAGTCGGCGATGTCGAGGTTGCGCATGGTGAGCTGGCCGATCCGGTCGGACGGGCCGAACGCCGAGTCCTCGGTCCGCTCCATGGACAGCTTGTCCGGGTGGTAGCTGAACGCCGGGCCCGTGGTGTCCAGGATCGAGTAGTCCTCACCGCGCCGCAGCCGCAGCGTCACCTCACCGGTGACCGCCGCGCCGACCCAGCGCTGCAGGGACTCACGGATCATGAGCGCCTGCGGGTCCAGCCAGCGGCCCTCGTACATGAGGCGGCCGAGGCGGCGGCCCTCGTTGTGGTACTGGGCGAGGACGTCCTCGTTGTGGATCGCGTTGACCAGCCGCTCGTACGCCGTGTGCAGCAGCGCCATGCCGGGCGCCTCGTAGATGCCACGGCTCTTGGCCTCGATGATCCGGTTCTCGATCTGGTCCGACATGCCGAGGCCGTGCCGGCCGCCGATGGCGTTCGCCTCCATGACCAGCTCGACCGGAGAGGCGAACTCCTTGCCGTTGACCGTCACGGGCCGGCCCTGGTCGAAGCCGATCGTCACGTCCTCGGCGGCGATCTCGACCGAGGGGTCCCAGAACCGCACGCCCATGATCGGCTCGACGGTCTCCACGCCGGTGTCCAGGTGCTCCAGGGTCTTCGCCTCGTGGGTGGCACCCCAGATGTTGGCGTCGGTCGAGTACGCCTTCTCCGTGCTGTCGCGGTACGGCAGACCGTGCGCGAGCAGCCACTCCGACATCTCCTTGCGGCCGCCCAGCTCGGTCACGAAGTCCGCGTCCAGCCAGGGCTTGTAGATGCGCAGGTGCGGGTTGGCGAGCAGGCCGTAGCGGTAGAACCGCTCGATGTCGTTGCCCTTGAAGGTGGAGCCGTCGCCCCAGATCTGCACGTCGTCCTCGAGCATCGCCCGGACCAGCAGGGTGCCGGTGACGGCGCGGCCGAGGGGCGTGGTGTTGAAGTAGGCACGCCCGCCCGAGCGGATGTGGAACGCGCCGCAGGCGAGCGCGGCCAGCCCCTCCTCGACCAGGGCCGCGCGGCAGTCGACCAGGCGCGCGACCTCGGCGCCGTAGGCCGTCGCACGGCCCGGCACCGAGGCGATGTCGGGCTCGTCGTACTGGCCGATGTCAGCGGTGTAGGTGCACGGCACGGCACCCTTGTCGCGCATCCACGCGACGGCGACCGACGTGTCGAGGCCGCCGGAGAAGGCGATGCCGACGCGCTCGCCGACCGGAAGGGAAGTGAGGACCTTGGACATAGGAAGAGTATGCATCATTCCGTATGCCCATGCATAGCTGGGACGCGCTCTCAGTCTGTCGCCAGCTCACCGAGCAGCCTCCAGGTACGCCGCCGGGCCACCTCGCCGCCCAGGTCCGTCGCGAGGAACACCACCTCGGTCGCCCCGGCCTCGCGGTAACGGCGCACCTCGGCCGCGACGGCCTCCTCGTCGCCGATGGCGGCCAGGTCGACGGCCCGGCTGCCGCCGGAGAGCGCGATGACGCGCCGGTAGGAGGGGAACCTCTCGTAGAAGGACAGCTCCTCGGTCGCCCGTTCGCGTACGGCCTCCACGTCGGCGGTGACCACGCCGGGGACGAAGGCCACGATCCGGGGCGCCGGGCGGCCCGCCCTCTCGGCCGCGGCGGTGACGGCGGGGACGATGTGCTCGGCGAGGGCGCGCGGGCCGGCCAGGAGCGGAAGGATGCCGTCCGCGTGTGCGCCGGACACTCGCAGCGCCTGCGGACCCATGGCGGCGACCAGGATCGGCACGGGCGGTTCGGCGCCCGGGACGGTCGCCGGCAGGGGTGTGGTGGCGGTCAGCAGCTCGCCGTGGAAATCGGCGCTGCCCGTCTCCACGAGCGGGCGCAGGGCGGTGAGGAACTCGCGGAGGCGGGCGACGGGACGCTCGTGCGGGATGCCGAAGCCGGTCTCGGTCAGATGCCTGGTGCCGAGCGCGAGCCCGAGGTGGTAGCGGCCGCCGGTCGCGGCCTGGGCCGTCTGCGCCTGGCTCGCGATGAGCAGGGGATGCCGGCCGAACACCGGGATCGCGGAGGTGCCGACCTGGAGGCCGGGCACCTCGCGGCCGACGATCGCGGCGAGCGTCGGGGAGTCGTAGCCGAAGGTCTGCCCGAACCACGCCGAGTGCAGCCCGGCCTCATGGGCCTCCCGGGCGTTCCGCACCAAGGTGTCGATCGGGTCCTGGAGGGAGAGTGCTACTCCGATGGTCATGGAGGGGGCAACCGGCGCCCAGGGAAGGGCATTCCGGTTCACGCGTGACAAGCGTGTGACGACGCTCCCGGACTGTAGGTTCGCATTTCGCGTGCCCCTTTCTCATTGACGATGGCCCTCGTCCGGCCCAAGGGACAACGCGGTGAGACGTACTCCTGCAGGAGTTCGCTACGGCCCCGGAAGTGCTGCGGCCCGCCCTGGGCAACTCCTACGCACTCCGCCGGCTGCGCATCTTCATCCAGGTGACCACTACCCCACCCTCACCGAGGCGTGCCAGACGCACGGCCTCAACCCGGCCACGCTCACCATGCAGCTCAAGCGCCTGGAGGAGGACCTCGGCGGACCGCTGCTGCTCCGCGCGAGCCGGGGCCGAAAGCTGGAACTCACCGCCTTGGGCCGGGAAGTCGTCCAAGCCGTCGAGAGCTGGGCCTGCACCCTGGCCGACCTGCCACGGGAGACCTGGGACCGCGCGACCGTACGCCGCCCGCACAAGAAGAAGCGCAAGCCCCGCCGCCCCGCAGACGCGTCGGGCGTCGACCGCTTCCCCGCCCTTGTGCAGCCTGCTGTGCGCACCTTCGACGGGCGCCGCCGACTCCTGCGGTTGTTGCAGGCCGTGGACTATCCCTCGCTCGCGGCGTACTGCCGCGCCGTGGGCACGTCACCGTCGACGATGACCGTGCAGCTGCAGCACCTGGAGCGCGACCTACGAGGGCAGCTCTTGATACGCGGACAGTGCGGGCACCGGATGCGCCTGACCGATTTCGGGAAAGAGGTCCTCGCCGCGGCAGGTCCGCTCGCTGCTCTGCTCGGTGACGGTCACCGCAGAACCGCGTCCACGTCGCCGGTGTAGACGAGGGCGCCCTCGTCGTCGGCTGGGGGCTCGAAGCGGGCGAAGAAGTCGTCGAGCGCCTCGGGGGTGACGGTGAGCGCGTTGGCGTCCTCGCGCTGGTTGCGTTGCTCGAGGCGCCGCAGCAGCTCCGCCTTCTCGACGGGGAGGTACACCAGGCGCGGGCGTCCGCCCGCGGCCTCCACCAGCTTCTTCCACGCTTCGCGGTCAGCGCGGAGCCACAGACCGTGGTCCAGGACGACGTCGTGTCCGGCGCCCAGCTGCTGGGTGAGCTGGGCGCGTACGGCGTCGACGACGGGGCGTTCGCGCTCGGAGTATTCGTGCTCGGGGTAGTCGACGCCGTAGCGGCCGTGGAGGCGGTGGACCTCCTCGTCGACGGAGAGGCGGACCAGGCCCCGCTCTTGGAGAGCCTGGGCGAGGACGGTCTTGCCGGAGCCGGTGATGCCGACCAGCAGCACAGCGATCGGAGCTGTCACGTCTCGATGACTCCATTCGACAGCGGTCGCGGGCGCTCGGGGGCATTCTCGCCGATCCCCGCCCGGCTACCGGCCGCCTTTCGCCGCGGCCGGCGGACGCCAGTGGGCGGCGGCCGGCTACCGCCGGACCGCGGCCGGAGCCACTTCGGCGGCGAGGACATCACGCAAGCCGAGCCGCAGATGCTCGACGTGGTACAGGGCCTGTTCCAGCAGCTCGGCGACGTGGTTGTCGTAGAGGGCGTAGACGATGGAGCGGCCCCGGCGCTCTCCGGTGACAAGCCCGAGATTGCGCAGCAGGCGCAGCTGGTGGGAACAGGCCGATGCCTCCATGCCCACCGCCTCGGCGAGGTCACCGACCGCACAGGGGCCTTCTTGGAGGCGGGCCAGGATGTACAGCCGCGACGGCGTCGCCAGGGCCTGGAGGGTGGCGGCGACGTCGGTGGCCCCGGCCGCGTCCAGGCGCTCGCGCGGGGTGGCGTGGTGCTTGTCGTCGGTTCCATGACCCATGGACCCCATCCTACCGGTGACATGTGAAGACCTGTTCAGATGTTCCTGTACGGTGAGTGTGTCGCCATCCACCGCCCTGAAGGGGTTGTTTTGTCATGCCTTCCGACCTGATCCAGCGGCCCGCGCAGGCGGCTCCGGCCGCCTCGCGTACGGCGCCGAAGCGCCGTACGCGGGTGTTCGCCCTGGCGGAAGCGCGCTGGGCCGCCGCTGCACTGGCGCTGTTCCTGATCGCGCTGCCGCTTCAGCTGACCGGCGCACCCGCCTGGGCGTGGGGTCCGCTGTGCGCCGCCTCCTACCTCACCGGCGGGTGGGAGCCAGCCTGGGCGGGGCTGACGGCGCTGCGGGAGAAGACCCTGGATGTGGACCTGTTGATGATCGTGGCCGCGATCGGCGCGGCCTCGATCGGGCAGGTGATGGACGGCGCGCTGCTGATCGTCATCTTCGCCACCTCCGGCGCGCTGGAGGCGCTGGCCACCGCCCGTACTCAGGACGCGGTGCGGGGTCTGCTCGACCTCGCGCCCGCCACGGCCACCCGGCTGGCCGACGACGGGAGCGAGGCGACGGTCCCCACCGAGGAACTGGTGGTCGGGGACACCATCCTGGTCCGCCCCGGCGAGCGGGTCGGCGCGGACGGCCGTGTTCTTACCGGGGCCAGCGAGGTGGACCAGGCCACCATCACCGGCGAGCCGCTGCCGGTCGCGAAGGAGACCGGGGACGAGGTCTTCGCCGGCACCCTCAACGGCACCGGCGCGCTGCGGGTGAAGGTCGAACGGGATGCCTCGGACTCGGTGATCGCCCGGATCGTGGCGATGGTCGAGGAGGCTTCCGAGACCAAGGCGCCCACCCAGCTGTTCATCGAGAAGGTCGAGCAGCGGTACAGCCTGGGCATGGTCGTCGCGACCCTGGCGGTCTTCCTGGTCCCCCTCGCGTTCGGCGGAGACCTGACCGGCTCGCTGCTGCGGGCGATGACCTTCATGATCGTGGCCTCGCCCTGCGCGGTGGTCCTGGCGACGATGCCGCCGCTGCTGTCCGCGATCGCCAACGCCGGGCGCCACGGCGTCCTGGTGAAGTCCGCCGTGGTGATGGAGCGTCTCGGGCAGGTCGACGCGGTCGCCCTGGACAAGACCGGCACCCTCACCGAGGGCACCCCTCGCGTCACCGACATCCGCCCCCTGGACGGCTCCGGGCTGGCCGAGGACGCCCTGCTGGCACTCGCGGCCGCCGCCGAGCACCCCAGCGAACACCCGCTGGCCCGCGCCGTCGTCGACGCCGCCCGCACCCGCGGCCTGCCCATCGCCGACATGCGGGACTTCACCTCCACGCCGGGCGTCGGCGTCACCGCCACTGTCGACGGCCACACGGTCGCGGTCGGCGCACCCGCCCGCCTCCTCGACGGCGCCGACGACACCGAGGCGGCCCGCGCCGCCCAGGTCGCGGCCGACCTGGAGGACGGCGGTCGCACGGCCGTCCTGGTCCTGCGCGATGGCGTCCCCGTCGGGGTGCTGGGCATCGCCGACCGGCTGCGGCCCGACGCCTCCGAGACCGTCGCCGCCCTGACCATGCTGACCGGCAGCTCTCCGATGCTGGTGACGGGCGACAACCCGCGCGCCGCCGCCCGCCTGGGCGCCGAGGTCGGTATCACCAGCGACGAGGTCCACGCCGGTCTGCTGCCCCAGGACAAGGTCGAAGCCGTACGGCGCCTGGAGGCGCGGGGGCGCAAGGTGCTGGTCATCGGCGACGGGGTCAACGACGCACCCGCCCTGGCCGCCGCCCACACTGGCATCGCCATGGGCCGCGCGGGCTCCGACCTCGCCCTGGAGACGGCCGACGCCGTCATCGTCCGCGACGAACTCGCCACCGTCCCCAAGGTCATTGGCCTCTCGCGGGCAGCCCGCCGCCTGGTGGTGCAGAACCTGGTCATCGCCGCCGTGTTCATCTCCGGGCTGGTCATCTGGGACCTGGTCGGTCACCTGCCGCTGCCGCTCGGTGTCCTCGGCCACGAGGGCTCGACCGTCATCGTCGGCCTCAACGGGCTCCGCCTGCTGCGGGACGCCGCCTGGAGCCGCGCCGCCGCCCCGCAGGGGACCCGCTCGTAAGCCGCCGTCGGTCACCGGCCGTCGGCCCCGAGCATGCGTGGGAGGCGTCAGTGCCTCGGGTGCGGTCCTTGCGGCCCGCGGGCCCAGAGGTGAAGTCCGACGTCGATGGTGATCAGGGTGAGGGTGGCGGCGGCGCCGAGGGCGAAACCGGCGGTGACGTCGGTAGCCCAGTGAACGCCGAGGTAGACGCGGCTGGCGGCGACCAGCGCGGACAGCGCCAGGGCGGCGGTCCATCAGGCGAGTGCACAGGAGCGCGAGCCTGCGCGGCGGGCCAGGGAGGTAGGCGGTGGCGAGCAGGAGGGCGGTGGCCACGGTGGTGTGGCGGGAGGGGAAGGAGTGTCCGGTCTCCTGGATCACGGCGGAGGCCAGCGGGGGCCGGGTGCGCGCGGCGACCTCCTTGACGAGCGTGGCGAGCCCGATGGCGAGCACGGCCGTGCCCCCGGTCAAGGCGAGGGGCCGCCAGCTGCGCGCGCGGTAGGACAAGGTGAGGGCCAGCAGGGCGGTCGCGGCCATCAGGGGCAGCTCGGCCAGGGTGCTGACCGCCTCCATGCAGGCGGTCGCGAGCGGGCTGCGGTGCTCGACGGCCTCGGCGAGCGCGGTGTGGTCGATTAGTCCGGCGTGTCGCTCGGCGAGCAGGTCGGCGACCTTGACGAACAGCGCGAGCATCGCCGCCAGGGCCAGGACGGCGAGCGTTGCCCCGGCGGCCTGGCGGGCGTTGGGCAGACGGGGCGGGCTCGGCAGGGCGTGCGGCATGGGCGCTACTCCGGGATGTACAGGCGGGACGGGCGGCCCGGGACGCTGCGGCAGGTCCCTGGACAGCAGCACCTCAGCGGCTCTTCGTGCTCTGCGTTTCATCATGGATGTTACGGTCGTTACATGACCCAAGATGTGGTGGAGCCGGACGGGTTCTTGCTGGTGTCGGCGAGCACGGCAGGGGCGCCGGCGGCGACCCGGGTGCGGGTGTGGCGCAAGCTGCGCTCGCTGGGGGCGCTGTATCTGCAGCAGTCGGTGTGCCTGCTGCCCGACCGGGACCCGGTGCGCCGTCAGGTGCAGCGGCTGATCGCCTCGGTCCGCAAGGACGGCGGTACGGCCCGCTCGCTGACCGTGGCGGTCACCGATGCGGGCGAATACGCGCAGCTCGTCGCGGAGTTCAACGCCGAGCGGGACACCGAGTACGCCGAGGTGGTCGAGCGTGCCCCGGACCTTCTTGCCGAGCTGGAGAAGGAGACCGCCCGGGGGCGGGCCACCTATGCGGAGGTGGAGGAGTCCGAGGCGGACCTGGAGCGGTTCGACAAGTGGCTCGCCAAGATCGCGGCCCGGGACTACTTCGGCGCCCCGGGAGGTGAGGCGGCGCGGTCGGCGGTGGAGCGGTGCCGCGAGGCGCTCGCCGCCTTCGAGGACGCGGCCATCGCCGCGCAGGCCGGCGAGCACACAGCCAGTGGCGAAGCGGCCGAGACGGTGCTGCCCGCCTCGGCGCGGCTGCGCGCGGTCGAGTAGGGCAGGAGGAGCCCCGCATGTGGTGGGACATAGCGATCGGGATCGGCGTGGGACTGGCGGCCGCGTGGCTGGCGCTGCTGATCGCCCTGCTGCTGATCCGCCCCAAGGGCGCCCTGCTCGCAGAGGCGGTGCGCCTGCTGCCGGATCTGCTGCGGCTGCTGAAACGACTCGCCGCCGACAAGAACCTGCCGCGCGGCGTGCGGGTCCGGCTCGCGTTGCTGATGGTCTATCTGGCCAGCCCCATCGACCTGATCCCGGACTTCCTGCCGGTCATCGGCTACGCGGACGACGCGATCATCGTCGCGTTCGTGCTGCGCGGCGTCGTGCGCCGGGCCGGCATCGACGCGGTACGCGGTCACTGGCCCGGCAGCGACGACGGCTTCACCGCCCTGGCGCGGCTCACCGGCCTCAACCGGGGAGCAGACGGCCCGCACGCTCCCGCCATTTCAGACGAGCAGAAGCCCGGAGGAAACCAGCGGTGACGACCACTCCCCGGACACTCTCCCACCAGGTGCTGCTGCGCCGGGGCTGCGCCCTGGAATACACGACGCTGGCCTGGAACGTGGTCGGCATCGTGGTCCTGGCCGCCGCGGCGCTGTCGGCCCGCTCAGTGGCGCTGGCCGGCTTCGGCCTGGACTCGCTGATCGAGATCGGCGCGTCCACCGTGGTGATCTGGGAACTGTCCGGCACCGGAGAAGCCCGCCAGAAGCGCGCACTGAAGCTGATCGGGGGCGCCTTCGCACTGCTGGCGGTGTACTTGCTGGTGCAGTCCACCTGGGTCCTGGCCGCCGGATTCCACCCCGACTCGTCACCGCTGGGCATTGGCTGGACGGCGGTCACCGCCGCGGTGATGTTCGCCCTCGCCTTCGGCAAGGCCGGCACCGGCGCCGCACTGGACAGCCCGGTCCTGACGACCGAGGGCCGCGTCACCCTGATCGACGGCCTGCTCGCCACCGCCGTCCTCGTCGGCCTGGTCCTCAACACCTGGCTCGGCTGGTGGTGGGCCGACCCGGCCGCGGGATACGTGCTGGTCTACTACGCCCTCCGCGAGGCGCGCGAGATCTTCACCGGCGCCCACTGACGGCATGCCTCCGGGCGCATCGAGCCGGAACACAAGCGTCGTTGAGGTGCCGTCGTCGGTGTCCGGGGCGACCGGCAGGCGCAGGGCCCGCGCGGCCCGCGTCACCCACCGCGCATCGCCGTCGAGGTGGATCCACACCTCGGCAAGGTGCTCCTGGCGGGCCAACTCCACCAGCTCGCGCAGCAAGACGACGGTGCTTACGGGCGCCTCGGCACACGGCGCACCACCCCCGCCCGGGTCTGACGGGCCAAGACCGTGAGACAGAATGCCGGGCCATCCGAATGAGACAACGCGAGAACACGCAGGTCGTCACGACGGAATGGGGCATTCCAATTGCCGCCCTACATCCCCGCACCGTCACATCAGTTCCGGCCGACCGGGATCGGGGGCGGTCGTACCGGAGTGGGGGTCCGGACAGAGGGAGCCGTCGGGCACCTTGACCGGCAGTCCCGAGCGTTCCTCGGCGGTCAGTTCGCGGTATCCGATGACCCCGCACAGGGCGCGGCGCCAGGCGTCGGGGTCCAGGCGCAGGGGGGCGCTGTGGCCGTCGCTGTCGGTGTAGATCACGGTCCGGCCGTCGGCCGACGCGGCTTCGAAGGTGTACGGCGTGTTCTGCGGGGGCGCCGGTCCGAGGTTGTAGACGTCGTCCTCCCCGGCCGGGTCCCCGAGCCGGTAGAGGTGGATCAGGCCATGGCTGGCCAGCAGGAACGTACTCCTGCTCGGATAGGAGAGCGCGAACTTCGCGTCGAACTCCCCCAGCCCCACGGGTCCCAGCACTCTGCGCAGCGGATCACGCTGCCACAACTCCACCGCACCGCCCAGGCGCAACAGGGCGAAGTACCGGTCGTCCCTGGTGAAGTTCACGGTGTTGGTGTCCGGGCCCGTGGCCAGCGTGGATTGCGTACGGCCGGTGGAGAGGGCGACGATGCGTACCTGCCGCTGGTCCCACACGGTGATCGCGACCCGGCCCGGCGTGGGGTAGTCCGCCACCACCAGGTTGGGTGCGCCGTTCGTCCAGGACGGGTGGAGGTTCTTGGCGTCGTAGCGTGCCAACTGCCGTCCGTCGGACGGGTTCCAGCGCTGGATCACCGTTCCGGAGACGGTGATAAGGCTCCGCGACCGGTCGAAGAAGTAGCTGAGGCTTCCCCTCGCGCCGCCCGGCAAGGCGGCCGTGGTGATCTCGTGGAGCGGCCGGAGGTCGGCCACCGTGCGGATCATGACACGGTTGCTGCCGACCCGTTCCGCCAGGTGTTTCTCCCCGCCGTCGAACACGATGAGGTCGTTCTGCGCCGGCTTCCAGTACGGCTCGGGGCGGTAGGCCCTGACCGTGGGCCGGGAGGCACCGACGGGCACGATCCCGATGCGCGAGCCGTCCTTGAGTATGGTGATCACCTTTCCGCCGTCGCGGGTGAGGACCGCGGGGCCGACCGGGATGATGCGACGGGCGGCGGAGAGGCTGCCGTAGACCACGCGATTGGCGCCCACCGCGATCAGCGCGGGCTGACCGCCGACGGTGCCGAGCAGCGGATATTCGGTCATCCGGCCGGCGTCGGACGGCGGCCCGGCACTGACCGCGATGGTGCGTTGGTCCAGGTCGACCAGGTTGTACCACCCGTCCTCGTGGACCGCGACGTGGCGGCCGGTGGTGTCGACGGCCTTCACCGCGTCGCAGTAGAGGTCCCGCTCCGTGTACCCGGGCGGCCTGTGCTTCGCCGGCCCGTCCGCGACGGGCTGCCGCCACAGGGTGACGCTGTCGCCGGTGCCGTGCTGCGCGCAGACCGCCACGGCCGTGCCGTCCCCGGAGATGCTCACGCCCTGGATGTCCTTGCCGGCCACCACCGTCCGGTTCCTGCCGGTGATCCGGTCGACCGCCAGCACCCCGTAACCGACGCCGTCCTTGATCGACCGGCTGACCTGGACGAGCAGTGTACGGCCGTCGGGGGTGAACCGGATGTCGTGCGGCGTCAGCACGCCGGACGGCGCGGGAACCCAGCCGCTGTGCGCGGTCCCGCCCGGCGCGTCCAGGTCCCACCAGAGCAGGTCGGCGTCACCGAGGGCGGCGGCGTAGCGGCCGTCCGCGGACATCACCGCGCGGTAGCCGTCGTACTCGCGGTCCGGGCCGTTCGCGCCGGACACCGCCGGCAGCCGGTGCGCCTCGGCCCCGAGCAGGTGTCCGTCGGTGCCGTCCCGGTGCACGTCGTACCAGATCAGGCCGCCGTCCAGGGTGAGGAAACCGGCCCGTCGGCCGTCGCCGGAGACCAGCGGGTGCGCAGCCTGTACGCCCACGTCGAAACGCTGGCTGAGGACGCGGCCGCCAGTCGCGTGCACGAAGACCGTGGCCCGGCCCCCGGCCGAGTTGGCGACCACCACGTCGCCGTCCAGGCTCGTCTGGACGGCGTCCGCGTCACCGCTGACGATGCTGGTGATGCTCGGGGCTCCGATCGGGGCGTCCTGTGGCCCGGTCAGGACACGGTCGGAGAAGTTGTTCGCCAGGTAGGCCCGCAGCAGTGCGTCCCGTGCCTCGCGGGTGTGCGACGTGCGGTACGCGGCGAGGGCCAGCTGCGCCGAGCGCACGGGGTCACCGTCGGCCTGGCCGGCGGAGTACTCGGCGAGCGCGCGGGAGGCGGACTCCGCGGCCCGCTCGGCGCTGACGTGCCGGTAGTAGCCGAAGAGCGAGCCGAACACGAGGGCGAGCGCGGCGAAGAGGGCAAGGCCCGAGCGGAACGTACGGCGCCGGCGGCCCCGCGCGCGCTGATGGGCGCGCCCCACGTCCAGATAGCCGCGTTCCGCGTCGCTGAGGTCGGCGGGGCGCTCGCGCAGCCAGGGTTCGGCGGTGGTGAGCGCGGCGGGGCCCGGCAGCAGGTCGGGGACGCGTCCGGCGCGCTCCCAGCGGTCCAGGTCGAGCCGGAGCGTCTCGCGCCACACCAGGAACGCCCGGTCCTCGGCCACCCGAGCGGCCAGCCGGGGCCAGCCGCCGATCAGTGCCTCGTGGGCGAGTTCCACCGTCTCGGTGCCGTCGGGGCTCAGGCCGGTGACCAGCAGCCTGCTCCGGGCGAGCCGTTGCGCGATCTCCCAGCGGGTGTCGCCGAGTTCGGTGCGCCGGGCGGTCCGGCGCGTGGCGGCGGTCGAGCCGATCGGCACCCGGACCAGCGCGGTGAGCAGCCCGCGGGCGGTCGGCTCGTCGGCGGCCGGTACCCGTGCCGCCCACTCCTTGCCGGCGTGCCGGCCCAACGCGCCGGTGACACCGCCGAGTTCCTCGTACGCCCGGTGGGTGAGCAGTCCGCCGCTCTGCCGCAGCCAGAGCTGGTCGAGGGTGAAGCCGAGCAGTGGCAGCGCGCCCGGTGCGTCGCCGGTGTCGGTGAGGATGCGGGCGACGAGTCCGGACTCGTACCCGACTCCCGGTGTCGCGTCGACCGGGGCGGTGACGATCTGCCGCAGTTGTCCGGGCTCCAGCGGGCCGAGTGCATACAGGCCACGGCGCACGGCGGGTCCGGTGGCCGGGTGTGCGAGGGCCGCCTCCAGGAAGTCGGCGCGCAGGGTGGCCAGGATGTGCACGGGGTCCGGGAGCCGGTCGGCGAAGAGCAGGGCGGCCAGTTCGCCCGCGAGGCCGGGCCCGGCGCCGTAGGCCTCCTCCAACTGGTCCACGACGATCAGCAGCCGGTCGCGTTCCTGGCGGTGCAGCACCCGGGCGACGACATCGGGCAGGGCGCCCCGGGTGAGCAGGGCGGTGATGTTCGGCAGGACGGCGAGCCGGGCCGCCTCGGAGAACTCCGGCTCCAGCAGCGGCAGCAGGACGGCGGCCAGTGCGGCGGCGGGTCCGCTGCCGGAGGCCGGGCGCAGGACGGCCACGGCGAAACCGTCGGCCCGTAGCCGGGGAACGACTCCGGCCAGGGCGAGCGAGGACTTGCCGCAGCCCGAGGGGCCGACGAGGCAGGTCCAGCGCCGGCCGGGGACCTGCTCCGCGAGTTCCGCGCCCTCCGTCGACCGGCCGTGGAAGAGGGCGGCGTCGGCCTCGCGGAAGGCGGCCAGGCCCCGGAACGGCGACGGCGGCAGGGTCAGGGTCCGCAGATCCGGCCGAGCGGCGAGCAGGGTGGTGGTGGGGATCAGATAGCTGGCCGGGGGATCGCCCGCCTCGGCCACGGTGATCATGCCGACCACGCCGCCGAGTCGATCGTCCCAGACGGGGCTGCCGCTGAACCCGCCGCTCACGCGGTAGCCGCCGCTCGCGGCGAGGTCGGCCTGCACCCAGCCGCCGGCCTGCCGGGCGCGCAGCACACCCGAGTGCCAGGCGCCGCCCGGCCGCCCGACGGGAAAGCCGAAGGCACGCGCCGGGTGCCCCCAGGTGTCGTCCGCCTCGACCAGCCGCACCGGCCGCGCCCCGGGCAGGGGGGCCGTCAGCCGCAGGAGCGCGATGTCCCCGGCGCCGGACTGCTCGGCGGGCACCCAGTGCGCGATACGGGCCGCCGCGCGGGAGGGGCTCACGGCGTCGGGGGCGATGGCGTCGGGGCCCGGCGTCTGCGGTCCCTGTGCCAGAGGCAGGTCGACGGCGATCTCCGCGGCCGCGGGCGGCCGCGTGCCCTCGGGCAGGCCGAGCGCGGCGGAGACGACATGCGCGCAGGTGAAGGCGAGGTCCTCGGTGACGAGGAAGCCGACGCCGCGGGGGCCGCCGTGCGCGTCGCTGATCCGCAGCAGGGCCGCGCCGAGCGTGGCGGGGCCCGGCCCCGGTACCGCGCCGTCCGGCTGCCGCGCGGTCTCGGTCATGCCGCGGCGCCGGCCGGGGAGACCATCACCGGTCGGCCGTGGCGGCGGAGGGCGCGTCCGGCGCCGGGTCCTGCGGTATCCGCCGGTCCCAGGTCAGCCGTACGGCGAAGTTGGCCTGGGCGGAGGTGCTGCTGATCACCACGTCGGCCTCGGCGGAGAGCGAGAGTCCGAACTCGATGGAGATCTCGTCCGGCCCGTGCGCCATCCCGCGGAAGGTGTCCACGAAGTTCTCGGCCACGGGGCGTACGCCGGAGAGCAGTTCGGCGAGCGAACGGCTGGCTCGGGCCACCACCTGGCCCGGCCGGGCGACCTGGACCAGACCGTCCGCGGGCTGCTCCGTGATCGCCACCCTGACGGTGTCCTGCGGCTGGCCGCCGGCCGCGCCGAGCGGAAGTTCCACCAGATACGCCATGTGCCCGGCCCCCTCCAAGCCACCCGCCCGGGCGGCTCCACCCCGAGCCTGCCCGGTAGCGGTGTTCATAACTCCCGTCACCACAAGGCCTTTACGGCGCACCCGCCCCGGTCGACCGGCCGGACGGCGCGCAGGACTCGGGGTGCCTCACGTCGCGTCCGGCAAGGGCGGTTGCCGCCCGCCGGGGGCTCCGGGTTCAGCCGCCGGTCAGCAGTCGTCGTACGACGTATCCGGCGGAGTCCACGCCCGAGGTGCCCCCTTCGACGAGTGCCGCGACCGAGACGCGGGAGTTGTAGGCGGTCAGCCAGCCGTTGGTGTGGTCCCCTTCCTCCGCGGTGCCGGTCTTGGCGCCTACGCCCGCCAGGCCGCCGAGGCGGGGAGCCGCCGTACCGCTGGTGGCGACACTGCGCATCATCGACTGGAGATACCCGGCCGTGCGCGCGGAGATGGGCCGGGGCGCGGTCTCCTGGTGCTGTCCGGGCAGCAGGACGGGCTGCTCGAAGCCGGCGTTGCGGACGGTCGCCGCCACCGACGCCATGAACAGCGGGGTGGCCGTGACCTTGCCCTGGCCGATGAACTGGGCCGCCTGGTCGCCGCCTTGCACGTCCGACGGGATGCTCGGGTCGGTGGTGGCGACCCCGCCGCCGATGGTCCAGCTGCCCATGCCGAAGACGTTCACGGCCTCGTCGTGCAGGGCGGAGGCGTCGCCGTCGTGCACGAGGTAGCGGAACCCGTCCTTGATGAAGGAGGTGTTGCACGACACCGTGAACGCCTGGGCGAGCGAGGCGCCGGGATCGGGCCGTACGCCGGGGTCGTTGTGGAACATCTGGCTGTTGGCCATCAGCGAGTCCGTGCAGGGCGCCGGGCTGCTCGCCGTGAGTCCGGCCCGGTCGAAGAGGGCCGCCGCAGTGATGATCTTCATCGTGGAGCCGGGCGACTTGATGCCGTTGATGGCGATGTCCCCGTCGTCGCCCGTGTGCGCGAGGGCCAGGATGTGGCCGTCGCGCCAGTCGAGCGCCACTGTTCCGGCGGGCTTGCCCTGGAGGTGGGCGTCCTTCACCGCGGTCTCGGCCACCCGCTGCAGGCCCGCGTCGATGGTCGTCCTGACCACGGGGGCCCGGCCCTTGGTGAAGACCTTCACCCGCTCCACCGCCGCGCCACCGCTGTCGACCACGGCGACGCCCGTCCCCTCGCTGCCGCCGGCGGGCTTGGCGTTCTGGCGGATCGTCGCCGTGATGTCCCGCAGGGACGGGAAGCCGGACAGGTCCGTCCTGCCGTCGCTCGCGACCACCTTGGTCGCGCTCGGGTCGGCCGGGAGCTCGCCCGCGGTGAGCTTCTGCTCGTCGCTCATGCCCGGGTGGAGCACCGAGTTGTTCCAGTGCACCGCCAGCTGCCCGCTGGTGCTCTTGAGTACCGCGATCGCGCTGGAGTAGTTCCAGGTGCCGCCGGCCACCTGGGCGGTGACGTCGAAGGTGACCTTCGTGGCACCCGGCGTCGCCGTCGACGGCCCCACCGCGACGATGTGGTCGAACGACAGCTTCTTCAGACGCAGCCCGGCACGGTAGTCCTGCAGTGCCTGGGAGGCGGCGTCCGGCACGTCGGTGTCGCTCGCCGCGCCGTCGAGGTGCTGCTTGGACCAGCTGTCCAGGAACGCGCGGGCCAGCTTCACCGCTTCGGCGCCCGTCGGCGGCGTGCTCGACATCTCGGACGCGTCGAAGGTGCCCCCCGCCCCCGGCTTGGCGTCACCCGCGGAACCGGAGGTCAGGCCCTGAACGATGTGGTAGGTACCGATTCCCCCGAGAGCGAGCAGTGCGGTGCACGTACCGGCGATGCCGATCTTCACAGCTCTGTTCATGCGGCGGATGGTATGTACATTTCATGGACGCGCGTTCCGGTCGTCCGCAGATCGTTATCGGACCGTCGAGTTGCCGGGACCTTCTCCCCCACTTCCCTGCCCTCAGCCCCTTCCCAAGACATCGGAGGTGTCTGGAAGCAATGACCCCCGGAGCCATTGACAGGTGCACGATGCATCCCTACGTTCCCCGATACACCCGATGTTTCGATGATCCGTCAGGTTTGGAGAGCGACGATGACCTCGCAGCCGGAGAAGCGCTCGCCAGTTGCCCGCAGATCCGTGCTCGGCACCGCACTGGGCGGGGCGGCCATGGCGGCGCTCCCCGGAACGGCCCACGCCGGCACGTCAGCCGACTCAGCGCGGTCCGCTCCGTCCGCGGGCGCGGGACGCCCCTGGAGACTGCGCGACACCATGACCACCGACGGCTCCTGGCAGCGTTTCCTGGGCGGCCAGGACCTGTTGTGGAAGAAACTGCCGACCCTCTGGTACGAGGGCCCGTTCCTCGGGGACGGACTGCTCGGCAGCATGGTCTATCAGGAACCCGGGGCCAACCGGATCCGCTTCACCGTCCAGCACGGCCGCGTCCAGGACCACCGACCCGAGTTCGGCAGCACATGGGGCACCTGCCGCCTGCCGGTCGGCCACCTCACCCTCGATCCGGTCGGCACGATCACCGCCGTCGACTGGCGGCTGAGCCTGTTCGACGCCGAGCTGACCGGCACCGTCACCACGACCGCCGGCACGCTCACCCTCCGCGCCCACATCCACGACGAGGTCTTCGCCGCCCGCGTCACGGCCTTTGGCGGTGAGCAGGTCACCTGGACGTTCCATCCCGAGGAGGCGCTGAGCCCCCGGCACATCAGCGAAGCCCCGCCCTCGGGCTACACCGCCAACCCGGCCTGGACGACGCGGACCACCGCCGACGGCACCGAGCAGGTGCTCCAGCCGCTGACCGGCGGCGGCCAGACCGCGACGGCGTACCGCCGCACCGGCGACGACCTCCTGCTCAGCGTCGGACACAGCTTCCCGTCCCACACCGCCGCCGAGGCCGACTCGCTGCGGAGCCTGCGGCGCGCGTCGTCGTACGCCGGGCTCAGACGGCGGCACACCCGCTGGTGGCACGCGTTCTACCGCAAGAGCTTCGTGTCGTTCCCCGACCAGCGGCTGCAGAGCTTCCACTGGATCCAGCTCTACAAGGTCGCCTCGGCCAGCCGCGCGGGCGGGCCCGTCATGGCCACCCCCGGGCCATGGCTGGAGCCCACCCCCTGGCCGGCCGTCTGGTGGAACCTCAACGTCCAGCTGGAGTACTGGCTGATCCATGGCTTCAATCACCCGGAGCTCGACGCGCTCGCCACGACGCTGCGGCAGAACCAGGAGCAGCTCGCCGCCAACGTGCCCACCGCCTACCGCACGGACAGCTCCGGCATCGGCCGCAGTTCCGACATGTTCGGCGACCGCGAGGTGGGACAACCGGGCACCGGTGCCGAGACCGGCGACCTCACCTGGGCGCTGCACAACGTGTGGCTGTCGTACCGGCACTCCATGGACAAGGCGCTGCTGCGCGACACCATCTACCCGGTGCTGCGCCGGGCCGTCACCTACTACCTGCACTTCCTCACACCGGGCAGCGACGGCAAGCTCCATCTGCCGAGCACGCTCTCGCCCGAGTACCCCGTGGTGCCGCCGCAGGACACCAACTACGATCTGGCCCTGATCCGCTGGGGCTGCCAGACCCTCGTCGAGTCGGCCCAACTCCTCGGCGTCGAGGACGAGTTGACTCCGCGCTGGCAGGAGGTGCTGGCCAGGCTCACGCCGTATCCGGTCGACGACAACGGCTTCATGATCGGCGCCGACACCCCCTACGCCCAGTCCCACCGGCACTACTCGCATCTGCTGATGGTGTATCCGCTGTATCTCGTCAACTGGGACCAGCCGACAAGCCGTGACCTGATCACCAGGTCGGTGGCCCACTGGCACGCGCTGACCGGCGCCCACCGGGGCTACAGCTACACCGGTGCCGCCTCGATGTACGCGATGACCGGCGACGGCGACACCGCGATCACCTATCTGCGGAAGTTCTTCGACCCCACCACCCGTTTCCCCTGCCGCGCCAACACGCACTACACCGAGGCGGGCCCGGTCATCGAGACGCCGCTGTCCGCCTCGCAGTCCCTGCACGACATGTTCTGCCAGAGCTGGGGCGGCGTCGTCCGCGTCTTCCCTGCCGTCCCGACCGCCTGGGCGGATGTGACCCTGCACGACTTCCGTACGCAGGGTGCCTTCCTGGTCAGCGCCGTCCGCACGGCGGGGGTCACCCGGTTCGTCCGGGTCAGGAGCCTGGCGGGCGAGCCGCTCAGGCTCCGGCACGGTCTGAGCGGGACCCTCACGGCGGTACTGGACGACGGCACGCCGGCGCACAGCAGGGACCTGGGCGACGGCACCCTCGCCATCGACCTGCCCAGGGGCCGCGAGGTGCTCGTCCACTCCGGTTCCCGGCCCGACCTCGTCATCGCGCCCGTCGCCGTAAGCGAGCCCGGCCCGGCGTGGGGGCTGCCGTAGCGATGCCACCCCGGCACCGGCCGCTGGCTGGTCGAGACGATCCGGGACGGCACGGGCGGCCTCGTCCAGGACCGGCAGGTGCTGCGCGACGGCGACACGCTCGGCGCCGGCGTCGCGGCCGACGGCGGCTTCGCGGCCATCGCCCGCCCGTGGCATCCGGGCCTGCGCGCCTGCTGTCGCTGAGCAGTCGGGGGTGCGGGCCGGCACCGGCCCGCACCCGGACGAGCGACGGGCCGTATCCCCGCCCCACCGCGGGTACGGCCCCCTCGTCCGCCCCCTCGTGCGACCTCCCGAGGCCACAACTCCCCTTCCCCGTCTAGCCCCCCGAAGCCACAGCCTTCAGTTCGTCCAGTGACTCCCGCGTCAGCTCGGCCAGCTCGCGTTCCTCGCCCGCGACGATCCAGCGCTCGAAGGCGACCTTGAAGACGGCGACGCCCGCCTCGGCGGCCAGGCTCGCCGTCGGTTCCGCCACACCTCGGCCGCGCAGGGTGTCGGCGAGTGCCGCCGACAGCGAGGCGAGCTTGATCAGTTCGCGTTCCAGGAGTTCCGCGTTGGCCGTGATCACGGCATGGCGCGTGCGGGCGAAGGGGCGCCGGCCCGTGAACATCTCGGCGGCGGCGTACAGACCGAGCGCCAGCGCTTCGATCGGCGCCGCGGACTCGGGGGCGTCCGTGACCGCGCGCACGAACAGGTCCTCCAGCTCACGGGCGCCGGCGAACAGCACCTCGCGCTTGTCGGCGTAGTGCCGGAAGAAGGTCCGCTCCGTGAGCCCGGCCCTCTTGGCGATCTCCGCCACGGTGGTCTGCTCGTACCCGCGCTCGCCGTACAGCTCAAGTGCGGCCGTCGCGAGGCGTCCGCGCGCGTCCGGCGTCCATCTGCCCATGCGCCGATCCTACGTGATGACAGCTCCTGACATCAGGTGTACCGTCTATGACAGTCACTGACATCGACTTTCTGGGGCTTCCCATGCGTATCTTCGTGACCGGCGCCTCCGGCTGGATCGGTTCCGCCGTCGTTCCCGAACTCATCGACGCCGGACACCGGGTCCTCGGGCTCGCCCGCTCCGACGCCTCCGCCACCGCGCTCGCCGAGGCCGGCGCCGAGGTGGTGCGCGGCACCGTCGACGACCTCGACGTGCTGCGCGAGGCGGCCGCCGCCTCGGACGGGGTCATCCACCTCGCCTTCAAGCACGACATCGCCTTCTCCGGCGACTTCCAGGGCGCCGCCGAGGCCGACCGCCGTGCCGTGGACACCTTCGGCGAGGCGCTCGCCGGCACCGACCGCCCCTTCGTCCTCGCCTCCGGCGTGGCCGGTCTCGCGCCCGGCAGGCTCGCGACCGAACGGGACATGCCGACGGTCGACGGCTCGCCGCTGTCGGTCCGGGCGGCCACCTCCCTGGCGGTGCTCGATCTCGCCTCGCACGACATCCGCTCGTCCGTGGTGCGGCTCTCGCCGACCTGCCACGGCGACGGGGACAACGGATTCATGGCCGCCCTGGTCGCCGTCGCCCGCGACAAGGGCGTCTCGGGGTACGTCGGCGACGGCACCAACCGCTGGCCGGCCGTCCACCGCTTCGACGCCGCCCGCCTGTTCCGCCTCGCGGTCGAGAAGGCACCCGCCGGCTCGGTCCTGCACGGTGCCGCCGAGGAGGGCGTCGCCCTCCGCGAGGTCGCCGAGGTGATCGGCCGCCACCTCGGCGTGCCGGCGACGTCGGTGGCCCCCGAGGCGGCGGCCGAGCACTTCGGCTGGCTGGGCGGTTTCGTCGGTTTCGACGCCCCGGTGTCGAGCGCCCTCACCCGTGACCCGCTGGACTGGCAGCCGACCCACCCCGGCCTCCTGGACGATCTCGACAAGGGCCACTACTTCCACACCCCGGCCACCGCCGGCTGACCGAACCCCCAACGGTTGGAGGGGCGCGGGAGAACGGGCGCCCGCGCCGCTCCGACCGGCACCACCGCCGTCCACGCTCGCCGGCCCGGACCTCTGATCAGGCCGTTCCCGGGGTCCGCGACCGAAGGCAGGTGACCGGCCCACGTATCCTCACCTCCGGGGGAAGCGACTCGGGGAGGCGGGGGATGGAGTTCCGGCTGCTCGTCGCGTGGCGGTGATCACCGAGAGGGGTGATGTGGCCCCCGGTCCGGCCAAGCGCTCCAGCCTCCTGGCCATGCTGCTGCGGCCCCACACCACCGTGGGCGTGGACCAGTTGGCGGCCGCCCTGTGGGAGGACGAGCCGCCCACCCGTTTCAAGACGGTCCTGCCGGGACACGTCTCCCGGTCGCGCGCCCTCCTCGCCGAGCAGGGCGCGCAGGAGTACGGCGTCGAACTCACCACCCAGGGCCCGGCGTACGAGCTGCGGATGCCCGAGTCCCTGGTCGACGCCCACCGCTTCGGGGAACTGGTCGCGCTCTCCCGGGCACAGCGCCGGCCCGTCGACACCGTACGGATGCTGCGGGACGCCCTGGCCTGTTGGCGGAGGCCCGCCGACCAGCTCCGCGGGGCGACCCCCGGTCGGCCGACGCGGCAGGGTTCACCGAGGGCTCGGAACGGGCGGCGGAACTGCTGTCGCGACTGGCGGCGGGACGGTAGCGGTGCGGATCGCCCTGGGCGGAGCGCACGAGGACGACAAGGTCGTCAGCCGGTTCAGCGTGAACCTCTTCGCCGCCGACTGGACCGGCCGAGGGCAGCGTCCTCGTGTCCGCTCCGGCCGGCGCTCCCGCCGTCGACGAGGCCGCCGCGAAGACCGCCTACTGGACGTACGAACTGCGCAACGGCGCTGACGGGTTCTGAGCCCGGCCGGACCTGCCCGCGACCAGGGCGGTCCAGCCCTCCGGACGAGGCGTGGCCCCCGTACGTCGGGCGGCCGACTCAGCCGAGCCGTCCAGGAGTGGGGTCCAGCAGGACCAGGTAGGTGTCGAGGCGCGTCGCCGCACGGAGCATGGCCAGGCCCTGCGCGGTGAGTCTGCGTCGCCAGGCCTCCAGGGACGCGACCAGTGCGTCCGTGCCGCCGGCGGTCCGGATCTGCTGGACGACCGTGGCGATGTGGTCCAGCGGATAGCCCCCGCGCCGGAGCAGGTGTGCCAGCTCGGCGTCGCGGATGTCGGCGGCGTCGAAGACGCGGTATCCGGTGACGGGGTCCCGGCCGGGGGCGAGGATGCCGGCCTCCTCCCAGTTGCGCACGGTCGCCGGGGTGACGCCGAGTCGGTGCGCGAGGTCGCCGACGGTCCGGGCGCCGGCATCGGGTGCGGGGTGCGGTGCGGGCAGCACAGCGGCGCCGGATTCCGCCGTCAGGTGATCCACCGCCGTACGCACCGCGTCGAGCGTGTCCCGGTCGCGGAGCGACCGACTGTGGCCGCGGTCGATGATCGCGAGGGCCTCGTCGAGCGCGTCCCGGTGGAGTGCGTTCATGATCTGGCCGGCGACCGCGTAGCCGTACGCCGGGACGAGCGCGAGATAGGCGCGGAGCGCGGCCGCGTGCACCTCGGTGTAGATCCGGTAGCCGCTCGGGGTGCGTTCGGCGGGCGGGATGCACCCGTCCCGCTCGTAGTTGCGGACGGCCTGGGTCGAGATGCCGTGCTCACGCGCGAGGTCGGTAGGTCGCATGGTGCTCACCGGTTGAGACTTTACAGCAGGTGTCCGAACGGACACGAGAGCAGGATTCGCCCAAAGCCTCAACCGTTCTTTCAAGGATACGCTTGAGGCTCATGACTCAGGACATCCGAGACTTCGTCACCCCGCCGTGCGACCTGCTGGCACTGGGCGAGCCGACACACCAGGAGCCGGCCTTCGGGCGGGTCCGCAACGAGCTGTTCGCCCAACTGGTCGAGCGCGGCTTCCGGTCCATCGCCCTCGAGACCGACCGCGTGGCCGCACTCGCCGTGGACGACCACGTCCGGGAGGGGGTGGGCAGCCTGGAGACGGTGCTCGGCGAAGGCTTCTCCCACGGCTTCGGGGCGCTGGACCCCAACAGGCGGCTGATCACCTGGATGCGGTCCTACAACCGGAACCGGCCGCCGCAGGGGCGCCTCGCCTTCCATGGCTTCGACACCCCGACGGAGACCTACAACGCGCCCAGCCCGCGCGGCTACCTCGAACACGCCCGCGCCTACCTGGACTTCGACATCGACGTCGCCGACCTCGCCGGCGACGACGAACGGTGGAGCCGCACGGAGGCGGTCATGGACCCCGCCAGGTCCCCCGGTGCCACGGCGGAGGCCGAGAAACTGCGACTGATCGGGGACGACATGCTCACCTCGCTCTACGTCCGCGCACCCGAACTGATCAAGGCCACCTCACGCGAGCAGTGGTTCAGGGCCAGGACACACCTGACGGCCGGCCTGGGCCTGCTGCGCTACCACCGGCAGGCGGCGCGGCCTCTCGAACCCGGCCCCCGGGTCACCGGGCTGCTCGCCGTCCGGGACGCCCTCATGGCCCGGAACCTCCTGGACATCCGGGACATCGAGGCGGAGCGGGGTCCCACCCTGGTCTTCTCGGCCAACCTCCATCTGCAGCGCAATCTGAGCAGCTGGCGCCAAGGTGACCTGGGGGCCGACTGGTGGGGCGCCGGTTCCGTCGTGGCACCTCTGCTCGGCGAGCGGTATCGCTTCGTCGCGGGCAGCCTGGGCCGCAGCGAGGCCCTGGGCCTGCGGGATCCCGGCCCGGACACCTACGAGGGTCTTCTCCAGGCCCGCTTCCCCCGCTGGGGTCTGGCAGCGGCCGGCACGGTCGCCCCCGCCCGCACCCGGACCGACAGCACCGCACGGCAGGGCTACTTCCCGCTCGACCGGGAGACGCTCGACACGGCCGACGCGGTCCTGCACATCGGCGACGCCTCGGCTGCCGGGCACCCCTGACACCCGCTCGGGCCCGTACGGTGGGTCCGTGACCGGCGAGACTGATCTGCGCACCCTGCTCAGCGGCATGCGCCCCGAGCTGAACCCGGGCCGCTATGTCTTCACCGTGGCGCAGGGCGGTGTGCCGTCCGGTGTGACCCCGGTGGTGACGGTCGCCGAGCAGGAGGGCCTCACCCTCGTGGTGCCGCAGGCGCAGGCCGACGCGGCGGGGCTGGCGTACGACTATGTCGCCGGATGGATCACCTTGCGCGTGCATTCCGCGCTGGCCGCGGTCGGCCTGACCGCCGCCGTCTCGCGCGCCCTCGCCGACGCGGACCTGAGCTGCAACGTCGTCGCGGGCTTCCACCACGACCACCTCTTCGTGCCGTACGAGCACGCCGAGCGGGCGGTGGGGGTTCTCGGGCGGCTCGCACATGACACCCCCTGAGCCGCGGCGCCCTTCAGGCGCGGCTCAGCGCAGCCCGAGACAGGGCAGCCAGGTCCGCGGAGCGTCCTGTGCCGCGGTGAGCAGGGCACACAGCGAGCCCGCCGCTCCGCCGAGGAGCCCCATGGTCTCGGCGCCGAGACCGTGCAGTTCGGGCAGGCGCTCCAGCAGCCGGCCGAGCAGGCGTGTCTTCAGCTCGGTCGCTGCCGGCAGGCGGGCGTGGTGGTCGAAGGCGTCGGCCACGGCCAGCACGCCCGCGGCGCCGTGGCACAGGGCCAGGGTGTCGGTCGGGCGGTCGCCGAAGAGGTGGAAGGTCTCGTCGTGGTGTTCGGCGAGCGTGGCGAAGGCTCCGGCCGCCCAGTCGGCGGCCTCCTGGTCGCCGAGCGCGTCCGCCGCGTCCCACAGCGCCCAGGACACGCCCGGTGTCCCGTAGCACCAGGCCTGGCGGGCCCGTGGTCCGGTGGGCGGCGGCCCGTCGAGTCCGGCACCGTCCCAGGTGCGGATGGAGCGGGCGTCGTCGAAGGACTGTCGCCGCAGCCATCGGGTGGCGTGGCGCAGGGCGCGGGTCAGGTCGGGGCGGGGGCCCAGATGGCGGACCGCGGCGGTGAGCGCGGCGACGACCCCGGCCGTACCGTGCCCCATACCGGTGTTGACGCGTCCGTCCAGCCAGTCGAGATACGGATGGCCGGCATAACCCGCCGTCCGCAACCTCGGCAGCTCGTCCGCGTCGCACAGCGCGGCCAGATGATCGGCGAACGGGCCGAGTTCGGCGGGCGTCGGCCGGGCGCCCGCACACAGCGCGAGCAGCATGCCGGAGGGCCCGACGATCAAGTCGTAGTCGGCGAAGGCGACATGGTCACGCCGCCAGCCCCGTTTCGGCGTGGTGCACACCAGTCGGTCGCGCAGCCGGTCGGCGGCGACGTGCAGCCGAGGGTGCAGCCGGGCGCCCAGGCGCAGGCCCACCAGGGTGCCGGCCAGCCCGCCGTCGTACAGGCCGGGATGGCCTCGGCCCTGCCCGGCGGTGCGGGCCCACACGGCCACCGCGCGGACCGCCGCACCGGCACTCACCGGCTCCCCCACCTCGTGCAACAGGGCCGCCAGGGCGGGGATTCCGGGGTCGGACGGGGCCTCGGCGGACGTTCCCCCGTCGCACGCCCTGGTGGACCAGGCGTCCAGGAGCCGGACCGCGAGTGAGGTGACGGCGGTGCCGGTGTGCTCGGCCTTGTGGGTGCCGTGCGGCATGGCATCTCCTCCTGTGGTGCGGGGCTGTGGCCCGAGGGCCGGCCGGCGCCCCGCCCGGGCGGGATCGGAAGGGGCCGGGCGGGGCGGCCGGTCGGGCGGGAGGATTACCGGCGGACCATCAGCAGATCACGCCGCTGCAGACCACTGCCGTGTCACAGACGATGACCGTGCACACACCGCTGCACCCGGAGCTGTCGGCCTCCGGCGTCGGCAGGGTGCTCTCGGTGATCCGGGCCTCCAGGTCGCCGATGAGGGTGTCGAGGTCGGAGAGTTGCATCGTTTCGGGCATTGCTGTCCTCCTTCAGGGGACGGGTTGGGTGGTGGCCGCCCCGGGGACGGGCCGTCCGTTGGGGGCGGGCGCACCGGGGACGTCTGGTGTGCCGCACAGCGCGGCGGCGGCGAGCGCGGCGAGTTCCTCGGCGCTGTGGTCGTACGGAAGTCTCACGAGCAGTTGGGCGGCCACGGCCGCACCCTGATGCAGGGGGTCGCGCAGCAGGAGCTGCCCGGGCGCGGGGAGCATCTCCTCCACCAGGAGTTCCGGGCCGGGTTGATGTGCGCAGATCCGCTCCAGCAGGGGCGGGGCGGTCAGCGCCTCGAAGTCCACGGGCACCGGTTTCGCCTGGGGCACGGCCCGTACGAACGCGAACCGGGGCAGCCCGGCCGAGTGCCGAAGGGCGGCGAGCACGCGCGCCTTGGTCAGGTCGCTGTCGCCGGGCCGCCACAGCCGGGCTCGCGGCACCCGCCACACGGCGGGACTGACGACCAGTTCCCCGCCGACGGTCACCCGGGGCAGGCGCTCGGCACCGGGAATCGCCCCGGCCGGGCCGTCCAGCCGGATCACTCGCGAGGCGGCGGGGTGAGCGGCGGCCATCAGCAGCCGCACCAGGACGTCGTACGGGGGCAGCGGGGAACGGGTGGCGTGATGGACGGGCAGCACGCGCCGCCCCTCGGCCTCGGCGATCACCTGCGAGCCGGCCCGGCGGAGTGTGATCCGGTCCAGCGGCAGATACCGGGCGGCCGCCCCGGCCGGCCCCTGGTACGGCGCGGGGTCCGGATCGCCGGTCCACCACTCGGTGATGACGGGACGCCGTACGGCGTTGGCGGCGCGCTCGGCCAGCGGGGGCACCAGCAGTTCGACGAACCGCGCGCCGGTCAGCCGCTCCACTCCGGCGAGGAAGGCACGGTAGGCGTCGGGGCTCTCGTAGGTGCCGTACAGGGTGTGCAGGGCGTCGGCGAACCGGGCGTCGAGGATGCCCGCGGGAGAGGCCGTCTCCAGCACGGCGACCGGTCCGGGGCCGGGCTGCGGACGTAACAGGCAGTCCAGCGGCCAGGGCGGCAGCGCGGTCCGGGGCGGTGGCGCGCCGAGGGCGTCCAGCAGGCCGTCGTCCAGGTCCACCTGTTCCGCACCGGTGCGCGCGGCCAGGTGGGCCAGCAGCCGGGCGTAGCCGGAACCCGCGGTCTCGGCGGGGTGCCAGCCGGTGTACCGGCGCGTGGTCCGCGGCGGGGGTGGCGGGCAGGCACCGTCCGGCAGGTTGCGGGCGAGGATCTCGCCGAGGGGGCGCGGCCGTTCGTCGAGTGCCGCCGACTCCGGGGGCAGGGGGCGCGCGTCCGGCGACGGTGAGCGGTCCGCCTCCCGCAGCAGGACCACACGGGCGGCGATCCGCAGCCCCCGCTGCACCCGCTCGACCGCTGCTGCGGGCACCACGCCCGAGACGGTGCGGTACGAGTCGATGAACCAGGCGTCGGAATCGGCGGTCCGCGCGGCCGGGGCCGGGCCACGGTCCGCCATGGGGAGGGGAGAGCCGCGGTCGTATCCCGGTGAGGGCGTGGCCGCGGATCCCGCGGACCGGCCTTGGCTCGTCGGTACGGCGACCGCGGCGGGCGGGGCGGCGCGACGGCCGGCGTCGTGGGAGGCAGCCGGTGTCGGTACGGGCCGGGGCAGGGTGTCCCGCTCGCGCAAACCTGCTCCGCGGGTACCCACGCCGTGCTGCGGCGGCGCGGGGCCGCGCAGACCTGGAGTACGCCGAGTTCGACGAGGTGGGCGAGGAAGCCGCGCAACACGCCGGGGCCGGGGTCGGCTGCCCGGATCGCCGCCGTGCCGAGCAGCGCCGCCTCAATGTCACCCAACGTCCTTGGACCGTCGGCGAGTTGGGCGAGAACGGCGTCCAGCGGGCGGGTGCGCCGGAGTACGACCTGACGCATTCTGCCGCGCTCGCGCGGGTCGATCACCCAGCAGCGCAACACGCCCGTACCGGTGTCCGTGCCGTCGCCCGCGGGATCGAGGAAGTGCAGCGGTGCGGGGACGAGGAAGGTCGTGGGACCGGCTGCTCTGAGGTCCAGGGCGCCGAGCCGGCCGCGCAGCAGATGGACGTTCTCCACGGCCTCGGCGGCCAGCGCACCGAGCGCCGCGCCGGGCGGAATCAGCGGTGGGCGGGCGCCGTGCCCGCTCTCGTCACCCCGGGCCGCCGAGGCGACCGGCAGCGGGACGACCTGGCCGGCCCAGCCGCGCGGGGTCGTCTTCGCCGCGGCCCGGCCCAGCGCCCGCCACAGGTACGCCCCGCGTTTGCGCAGCCGTTGCCCGTGCCAGGACTCGCCCTCGGCAAGGCGCCGGACGATGTCCGCGGCCACCCCGGGTGCCGCCTCGTGCAGGAACGCCCG
This sequence comes from Streptomyces sp. MMG1121, assembly GCF_001280015.1. Classification (GTDB taxonomy): domain Bacteria; phylum Actinomycetota; class Actinomycetes; order Streptomycetales; family Streptomycetaceae; genus Streptomyces. The sequence goes on along the minus strand of NZ_LGDV01000051.1, from coordinate 69,925 downwards.
CAGGACCGGGGTGGCGCGCACCAGCGAGCAGCCCAGCTCTCCCACCCGCGCCCGCTCGGCCGTCACCGCCCGCTCCAGCTCGCCGAGGGCCTCGTCCGCCGACTCGGCGTCATGGCGCAGCCGGGCGGCCTCCTGGGCGAGGTCCCGGGCGGTGGGCAAGCCCTCCAGCAGCCGGCAGTCCGCCGGGCGCGGAGCGGCGCCGGCGTGCAGGCGCCGGCGCAGGGCGAGTACGGCGCGCCGGTCGGCGGCGGTCAGTTCGGGATGCGGTACGACGGTGAGGCCCAGTCGCTCGGCCAGCAGGCGGGAGCATGCGGCACGTCGTTCGCCGTCGCGCGCGTGCTCGGCGATACGGGCGAACAGTTCCGGGCTGCCCGCCGCCGCCCATGCCGCCAGGGGCATCCCGGCCACTCTCAGCAGTGCCGTACCGCCCAGCATCGGGTTGTCGCCCACATCAGGACCTCCCGTCGCCGGCGAGGGCATGGGTCAGCAGGCTCTGCCGGGCGAGGGTCAGCCGGCCGCGGTTCCAGTGGAAGACGACGTAGTAGGCCGCGGCACGGCGTGGGCCGACGACCGCGTCGCCGGACTCGAAGTACCCGGTGCGCCACCGCTCGGCGCTCCGGCGCACCGCGTCCGCGTGCGCCCCGGCCACCGACCGCCGCGCGTCGGGTAAGGGGTCCAGCAGTGCGCGGGGACCGGTGCGCCAGACGTCGAGGATTGCGGCGGCGGCACGGCGGGCGTCCTCGTCGAGGCCGGTGCCCAGCCTGCGCCCGGTGTCGTCGCGCACCACCTCCCACACCCCGCGGTGCTCCCAGCCGACGATGCCGAGCCCGTCGAGGAGTTCGCCCAGCAGGGCCAGGGACAAGCGCCAGTCCGCGAACGTGACGGGACCGGTCGTGGTGTGGTGGTCGAGCCAGGCGAGGGAGTCCGCCGTGAACAGTTCGTGCACGAGCCGCATCGACCGCGGCCCGCCGAAGAGGTACGTCTCCGGCTCGTATACCCCGCACACCGGCGGGGCGGTCTGCCCGTCGAGTTCGTGGAAGCGGCGCGTCAACTCCTCGCGCAGCACGACGTGTCCGGGCTCACGGGCCTCGAACCGGACGCGCAGGCCCGGTGACTTGTGCATGAAGAAGAAGGAACCCACCGTGCCCGAGGCGATCAGGTCGCGGGCCGTGTCCGCGATGCAGCGGTACGTCCGTTGCCAGGCCGAGGGACCGGGTGCGAGATTGACCTGGATCCAGCCGGTCTGCGGCACACCCACGCGCAGCGCGGACAGGCCGGCCGTCAGAAAGGTACGCCGGGCCGCCGCGTAGGCGGGTCCCTCGGGGACGACAGGAACCGTACCCAGAGACATGTCGCGCGCGTCCCGAAGACAATCGGCCAGCAAGTCTGCGACCTCCACCGTGGTCCTCCAGTCGGACGAATATCCGCTCCTGTCATCGGAATTCCACAATTACTCCCACCCGAAAAACGGACGGCAATTCTTCATATGATCAATGGGGTTGCGCCTGGTGCACACCCAGCGTGTGACGCGCCGAAGGCGCACTCCGCGCGCCACATCGGGGGCGCGCGAGGAAGCATGCGGTCGTCCACAGACCGTTATCCACAGGCCTGTTGTTCGAGCCGCCGAGCATGCATGATCAGTTCCGCACTGATCGTGTGCGGCACGAGGCCGGGACAACGGGTGGGGTCGGTATGCAACGTCGATGGGTCAAGGTCCTGGCGATCACGGTCGTCGTCCTGGCCGTTCTGTTCACGGTCGCGGACCGCGTGTCCGTGCACTACGCGGACAAGGAGGCGGCGCGGCTCGTCAAGGAGAAGTACGGCTACGCCAACACCACCGACAGCCACGTGGACGTGTCCATCCAGGGTTTCCCGTTCCTGACGCAGGTGCTGGGCGAGAGCTTCGGCCACGTCAAGCTCACGGCCGGGCAGTTCACCCTCGACACCACGACCAACGCGCAGGGCGGCTACCTGCACGTCAAGCAGTTCGATCTCGACCTGCACGACGTGGAGGTGACTTCCCTGACGGCCCGCAGCGCCGAGGCGAACCTCGCCACCGGCACACTGACGCTGTCGTACGACGAACTGTCCGGCGTGGTGACGCGGTTGGCCGGCAGCGGCGGCTCCGTACGCGTGTCCCAGGCGCCGGGGTCGGCGGAACAGGCCGCGAAGGTCAGGGTCACGGGCATGGTCGGCGGAAGGAACGTGGACGGCACGGGCACGCTCCTCGCCCAGGGCGACGAGCTCACGCTGACCGTGGCCGGAGCCCAGCGGGCCGCGACCGCATGGCGAGTCCCCCTCCCCTACGGCGTCGGCTTCACCGCGGCACGCGCGACCTCGGACGGCGTCGAGATCAGCATGGTCGGCCACCAGGTCACCCTGGGCAGCACACGCTTCGAGAGATGAGCACCGGCCACGCCGCATCGCCGGTGCACGGCAACGTCCGCACCCCATCGCCGCCGCCGCGAACCCCTGTCCGTCCGCGGCGGTACGGAGCGAAGGCGGACGGATGAGCCGCCTCAGCCACTCAGTGATCGTCGAACCCGTGCCCCGCGCCTGGTTCGAGCGGGCTCTCCCGGTGCTCTTCGAGGTGGTGCGCGAGACATGCGCCGAGGACGGACGGGTCCTGCTTCCCGACGGACGGGCGGTGACCGGTGTGCGCCTGGTGAAGGGACGCCATCTGTCACCGGGGGCGGTGTACGAGTCCGAGGAGGGCCAGGACCTCGAAGGGCAGCAGGAGCCGACTCGGCTGACCGTGCGGGAAGGGGGAGGCGCACCGGTACTGCGGGTGGAGCACGGCCCCGGAGACGACGGCATGGTCACCGTCCTGGAAGGCACACTGCGCACCGTCGAGCGGCCGGCCACCGCCGAACTGAAATGGTCCGTACGGCCCCTCGCCGGCCGCAAGGCGCTGCTGCGCGCGCACGGCGGTGCCCGGGTGGACCTGCGTGCGTGGTGGCAGGCGGCCGACGGACGACGGCCTTCCCGTCCCCCCTTCGAGGCCCGCCTCGAGCACCGGTTCGCTACGGCCACGCTACGAGCGACACCCCGGCCGCACGGCGACGCCCAGTGGGAGATACGGCTGACCGCCTCACTCCACGGCCGCTCGATCCTCCGCCCGGTGGCCGCACTCGGCCTCATGATGTTCCGCAGACCGCTGCGCGAGTGGTTCGCCGACGCCGTGGAGGAGATGGCCCTGGACTGGAACGAGAACGTCCCCGAAGAGGTGACCCGGGACATCGGCCGACTGCGCGAACGCATCCTGGACGCGGCGGCCGCGCCCCGGACACCGTCTCCGCCGTGACGCGCCGACCGGAGATGCCGCTCCTGTGACGCCCCCGCTCCGGCCATACGGTGCCCTCCCGGACGGCTCGGTCTCTGGTATGAGGCGACTCCGCGTCGGGAGCAGGACCGGCTGGACGGCCAAGTGATCGGCCGGCCGGTCCAGGCGCGGCGGCACCGAGGCGTCCGTCCGTCGGCGAGGCTAGTCGCCGGCTCCGAGGGTGCGGGCGGCGGCTGCGGTTCCCTCGATGCGGGCGCGGATCTTGGCGAGGGCCGTGGCGCGTGACGTGGAGGTGTCGTCGGCGAACGGGGCGAAGCCCGCGTCGTCGCAGGTGCCCAGTTGGTCCACGGGGATGTGCCGGGCGGCCTGGAGCACCCGGTCGCGGACCTGCCCGGCAGTCTCGACGGCTGGATCGGTCGGGTCGGTCACGCCGACGAAGACCCTGATGCCGGGCCGGAGCTGGCCGGCGATCACGCGCAGGACGCGGTCCGGGTCGGGCTCGCTCGCCAGTTGCAGATACAAGTTGCCCGCCATGAGCCGGAAGAGCCGGGGCAGCAGCTCGGCGTAGTCCACGTCGAGGCTGTGTGTGGAGGCCTGGTCGGCGCCGGGCCCGCTGTACACGCCGATCCGGGCCCGCTCGTCCTCGGTGAAGCGGGCCAGCACCTGGTTGTTCAGGGCGACGAGATCATCGAGCAGTTGTCCGCTGGGGTCCAGCTTGAGGGACAGCCGGGCCTCGTCGAAGTCGAGCTGGACGACATGCGCGCCCGCGTCCAGGCAGGCGCGGATCTCCGCCTCGGACTCCTCGGCCAGCTGGTGGATGAACTCCTCGCGCGGGTACCCCACGATCCCGCCGGCCGGGTAGAGCAGGCTCAGCGCGGACGGCGCGACGACGGCCTGCTTCACCGGCACATGGGTGTGCTGCCGAGCGGCGCGCAGGTACTGGGCGGCGGACACCTTGTACCGGAAGGGGCCGGACGTCAGGACGGGCAGCTGTCGCTGGTGCCCGTCGGCGAAGGGGATCACCGCGCCGCCGGGGGACAGACCGGGCGTGCCCGCGACGGGGTAGCTGAGGAAGTCGGGCTTGGTCTGCTCGCCGTCGGTGACGACCGGCGACCCGGCAGCCTCCAGCGCTGCGACGGTCTCGCGCACGGCCCGTTCCTGGGCCTCCTTGAGAGCGCCGGCGTCCAGCCGCCCGTCCTGGAACTCGGCCATCGCCCCGAGCAGCTCGGGAGAACGGGGGAGGCTGCCGATGGGTTCGGTGGGGATCATCATGGCCGCAGCCTAGGAAGCACACCGGCACGGACCCGCCCCGAACGCCTCGCGCACCCGCAGGTCCACCCCTTCAGGGAACGGCCGCGCACCGCGTTGACCTCGAACGCCAGTCGCCGTCCGCGCAGAGCCGCGGGCGGACTCGGCTCTTGACCTTGCCCCCGGGGGCAAGGTTTAGCGTTGAGCGAGGTGAATGCATGAAGATCGGTGAACTCGCGCGTCAGGCCGGCGTGACGACGAAAGCAGTGCGGTACTACGAGTCGCTGGGGCTGATCACTCCCGAGCGCCTCGCCAACGGTTACCGGGACTACGCCGAGGACGATGTGCGTCTCGTGCGGGAGATCAGGGCTCTGCACCGGCTGGGGATCCCCGTCGAGCGCACCCGGCCCTTCCTCGAGTGCCTGGCGGCAGGACGCGCGTACGCGGACGACTGCCCCGCCTCGCTGGCGACCTATCGCGAGGCCATCGACGAGCTCACCGGGCGTATCGAGGCCCTGACCGCTCGCCGTACGACACTGATCGCCAGCCTGGACGCCGCCGCCCACCGGGGCAGTGCCGTCGTACCGCCCGGGGAACGCGACCACGCGGGCCGGGACTATCTGACCCTGCCGGCGGACCTGCCCACCCCCGAGGACGACGGCGCGGCGGACCACCTGCCCGGCACACCCGTGCCCCGGCTGGCCTTGCCGGACACGGCAGGCAGGGCGGTCCGGCTGGACGAGCTCGGGCCCCGTCGTGCCGTCGTCTACGTCTATCCCCTCACCGGCCGCCCGGGCACCGACCTGCCGGAGGGCTGGAACTCCATTCCCGGAGCCCGCGGCTGCACGCCCGAGACCTGCGGCTTCCGTGACCACTTCCAGGATCTCCTGGAGGCGGGCGCCGGCCGGGTGTACGGGCTGTCCAGCCAGGACAGCGCCTATCAGAACGAGGTCGTGGAACGCCTCGGGCTGCCCTTCGACATGCTCTCCGATCCCGCCCTCGGCCTGGCCGACGCCCTGGACCTGCCCACGTTCGAGGCCGACGGGACACGGCTGTTCAAACGGCTGACGCTCGTCGTCCGCGACAGCGTGGTCGAGCACGTCTTCTATCCGGTGTTCCCCCCGGACGAACACGCCGAGCAGGTCCTGAACTGGCTCCGTGCGAACCCGCTGTAGATCCTCTGCCCGAAAGGCCCGTCCGTGTACGTCCCCCAGCACTTCCAGCCCGCCGACGCCGATGTCCGCGCACTGCTCAGCCACCTCGGAGCCGCCGACCTGATCACCGTGCCCCGCACGGCCTCCAGGCCACTCTCCTGCCCTTCGAGTACGACCCGGAGGGTGGTGAACACGGTTCGCTGATCGGTCACATGGCGCGCGGGAACGGCCACTGGCGCGAGCCGGTGCAGGGCGAGGCCATGGTGATCGTCCACGGGCCGCAGGCCTATGTCTCGCCCACGTGGTACGCGACGAAGGCCGAGCATCACCGTGTGGTGCCGACCTGGAACTACGTGCTCGCACACGTCTACGGCCAGTTGGTCGTACACGACGATCCGGCCTGGATCACGGCACAGATGCGCCGTCTCACCGACCGCCACGAAGCGGGCACCTGCGAACCGTGGTCCGTCGACCAGGCCCCGGCGAAGTTCCTCGACGGCCAGTTGCGCGCGGTGGTCGGCGTCGAACTGGTCATCAGCCGGATCGAGGCCAAGGCCAAGCTCAGCCAGAACCAGCCGCAGCGCAACGTCGAGGGCGTCATAGCGGGCCTCGAAGCCCGCGGCCGGGGCGACGACGCGGCGGTCGCCGCCGCGGTACGCGCGCACAGCCCGCACACCGACGCACCCTGACCGCGGTGCGAGGACACCCTGCCCCGGGCCGCTGGATGCCGGGCGGGCGGCCGGTGGCGTCGGGGCTCAGTCGGTGCCTGTGCCGCCCGCCGCCGGCTCGCGGACCATGAACACATCCACCGGGTCCTCGGACTCGACCGTGAAACCGTGCCGCTCGTACAGCTCCCGGGCACGGCTGCCCCGCAGCACGTTCAGCCGGACGAGGACACGGTCGCGGTCACAGCGCTCCAGCAGCAGTCGCAGCACGGCCGAGCCGATGCCCCTGCCCTGGAGGTCCGGGCCGAGATAAAAGTGCTCCAGCCGGTGAGCGTCCTGCGCCGGCCGCAGCGCCACACAACCCGCCAGGGCGCCGGACACCTCGATCACCCAGGTGTGCTCCGGGGTGAATCCGGCACGCAATCGCTGTCGCACGCGATGTTCGTCGTAGCGGCCCAGCCGCTCCAGGTCCGCCCTCAGCACCACGGCGCGCAGCTCGGCCACCGCCTCGACATCCGCCGCCGATGCCGGCCGTATCTTCCAGTCCGCCATGATCGCGATGCTATCGGCGCTGTCGGCCGCGTCATCGGCCGCACGGGAACGCCATAACCGCTGGCCCGAACCGGACCGCGCCGTCCGGCCAGGGACAGTGGCCGGCGCCCGGCCGTACGACGAGTTCGGCCTGCGGGAACAGTGCAGTGAGCTCGGCCACCGTGACAGCCGGTCGTTCTCCGCGGCCGTGTGGGCCTGGGGCGCCTCGTACCAGCGACCGCGGGAGGAGGGTGGGACGGCCCGGATGTTCCGCCTGGGGGGCACACCATGGGCTTGCCGTCGCCGGAGACCTCCGCGGCCCCGCTCACAGCGTTTTCCCCGGGGCAGGATCGGTATGAAGACATGAACGGTCCTTGTGACACATCTTGTCGGCACGCAACGCACAGGCTTCACTCAGCAGAAAACCGGCCGACCCACCCGTATCATCCAGGTGTTGTGCGCCCCCGAAGCGCAACTCCCGCTCCCCGCCTGCCACCGTCGGCCGCGAGGGGCGGCACATCACCGTCACGAGCGGAGGAACAGATGTCTGAAAGCACCACACCCGTTACCGAGTTGACCTCGCACTACGTCAGCCAGGTGTCCAACGACCTCGAGCGCAACACCAAGGAGCAGGAGCGCATCACGGCCGAAATCGCCGCGCTGGAGGAGCAGTTGGCGGCTCTGCAGCACGATCACGGCGTTCTCGTGAGCATGCGGCAGGCGCTCGGTCTCGCGGCCCCGACCAGCACACGCGCCACCGCCGACACGGCCGTGGTGCCCGCCCCGCGCAAGAAGAGCAGCGCGCCCCACGCGGGTCAGGCACCGAAGAAGGCGAGCGCGCCGGAGCCCGAGGCGAAGAAGGGGGCCGCCAAGAAGCCCGTGGCGAAGAAGCCCGTGGCGAAGAAGGCGGCCCCGCAGACGGCTCAGCCCACTCTCGTCGAGCTCGTCCGGGGCCACCTGGCGGAGCAGAAGGAGCCCCGCTCCGCGGCGGAGGTCGCCGAGGCGCTCGGCAAGGCACATCCCGCGCGGGAGATCCAGACGAAGGTCATCCGCACCACGCTGGAGAACCTCGTCGCCAGGAACAGCGCCCAGCGCACCAAGCAGGGCACGTCCGTCTTCTACACCGTTCCCGCCCCCGCTGAGCCGGCGGCGAACGAGCCGGGAACCGGGTCGGACGCCGCCGAGTAGGCCGTGGCCCCAGCACTGCCGTGCTGACCGTGCCGCCCGGGCGCCGAAGGAGTGTCCTCGGCCGCTCGGGACCCGGTCCCGTTCGGCGCCGGCGGGTGTCGCCGTGTCCCGGGCGGGTCCGGCACCTGCGCGCGCAACCGCCGCCATGCGCGGGGTCAATGGCCGTACGCCCCGTGGAACACCCGGCTGAAGTGGGACGGGTTCACGGAACACCCGCGCCCGCCCACCGCCGCCGCGTTGGGCACCGCGGTGCCGCCACGGGCGATTTCCCGCGCGCATTCCCGGAGTCCGCGGCGCTGGACGAGCCGGGCGACGGGGGTTGCCTCGTCCTCGAAGAGGCGGTGCAGGTACCGGACGGAGATGTGGTGTGCCGCGGCCACGGTCTCCGGGCTCGGCTTCGGGGCCTCGAGGTGGCGGTCGATGTGCTCCCGGCTGCGCAGCACCAGGTGTTCGCGCGCGCCGTCGGGGACGCGGGCCGGGCTCCGCTCCGCCACCAGCGTGCCGAACAGGTCCACCGCACCGACCGCGAGCCGGCCGGCGACGGCCGGTGGGGAGCGGTGCGCCGAGTCGACCCGTGTCTCGACGCCTCACCACGCCCGTCGTTCGTTCGACGTCGTGTGGTTCTGACCCGTGGGGTGGAGACGCCTTCCACCCGTGTTCCACCCGTGTTCCACCCGTGGGTGCGTGCGTCCGGCGCGGCGGTGGGCGACCGTGGATGGTGACATCGCCGAAGGTGAGGAGTGTGCGCGATGGCTCTCCCCAGTCTGTTCGCCTTGCTGGGCATCGTGTGCTGGATCGGGTACGAGGTGCTGTTGCGCCGCAGAAAGGACGCGGAGACCGGTTCCTGGCAGTCCGACGACCGCGACCGGGGTTCGACCGTGCTGCTGATCGTCGGCTATGTGGCCGCGGGAGTGGTCAACGCGGTCTTCGGGGTCACGTCGACGGGTCAACTGTCCATAGCGGTGCGCTGGTTCGGCATCGCGGTCCTGGTCGGCGGGCTGGCGCTGCGTGCCTGGGGCATGCGCACCCTGGCTCAGTACTACACACGTACGCTGCGCACGGTCGACGATCAGCGCGTGGTCCAGGAGGGCCCGTACCGGCTGATACGCCACCCCGGTTACTGCGGCAGCCTGCTGGTGTGGATCGGGTACTCGCTGGGCCTGGGCAGCTGGCCCGCCACCCTGCTCGTGGCCGCGTTGCTGACGGCAGCCTATCTGTGGCGGATCGGTGCGGAGGAGCGGCTGCTGACAGCGGCGTTCGGCCCGGCGTACGCGGACTATCGCGGGCGGACGAAGCGCCTCGTGCCCTTCCTGTTCTGACAGTCCCCATCCTGTTCCGGCAGTTCCCACTCTGCTCTGACCGTCCCCACGCGGTGATGCCCGCCCACGGCCGGCTGTCGGCGCTTCCCGTCAGGTCGAGGTCCGTTCGCCGCCAGCACGTCCCGGGCGCCGTCGGTGGAATGGACACATGACTTCACGAGCACCCCTGAACGGCAGGACAGCACTGGTCACCGGCGGCAGCCGCGGCATCGGTGCGGCGACGGCACGGCGACTGGCGCAGGAGGGCGCGGACGTGGCCGTGACCTATGTGCACGGCAAGGAGGCGGCGGCGGAGGTGGTGCGGGACGTCGAGGCACTCGGACGGCGGGCGGTCGCCCTGCGGGCAGACGCGGCGCACGCGCAGGAGGCGGCGGGCGCGGTGCACCGGGCGGCGGAGGCACTCGGGAGCCTCGACGTGCTGGTGAACAACGCGGCCGTCGCACTGATGCAGCCGCTGGAGGACATGTCGCTCGCCGACGTGGACCGGATCATCGCCGTGAACATCCGCGGGATGTTCCTCGCCTCCCAGGCCGCTGCCGGGCTCATGGGGGTCGGCGGGCGGATCATCACCGTCGGCAGCTGCATCACGCAGCACGTCCCAGGGCCCGGGGCCACCCTGTACACGATGAGCAAGTCGGCCGTCGTAGGGCTGACGAAGGCGCTGGCCCGGGAGTTGGGCGGGCGCGGGATCACCGCGAACATCGTCCACCCGGGTCCGACCGACACCGACATGAACCCCGCCGACGGGCCCTTCGCGTCTGGTCAGGCGGCGATGACGGCACTGGGCCGCTTCGGCACGGCCGAGGAGGTGGCGTCCGCGGTCGCCTATCTCGCGGGACCGGAGGCGGTGTATGTGACGGGCACGGAGCTGTCGGTGGACGGCGGCCACGCTGCATGAGCGGGTGGGGCGCACCAGGCTGCCGAGCCGGTGCGCCCCGCCGTCGGGGTGCACGAAATAGGCGTCGGCGGAGCCGTCGTGGGTGGGGCTGCCGAGGGTCGTTCCGTGTACGGCGGTCATGCGGACCTCTCTGGACGAACGACTGGTCAGGTCGCGCTGTTCGCATCACGCGGTCCGCACGGGCCGGGCAGGCTCCCGCACGGAACCCACTTGCTTGGAGCGCACTTGAACGATCTAGCGTGGTCCGCATGACGGTGATCGACAGCAGCCCCGCGCAGTCCGCGTCCGTGGAGATCTGCGCGGAGCCCGGGCCGGTGCGGCCTGAGCCCGACGGCCGGGGGCGGTACACGATCCGCGAGGTCGCGGCGTTCACCGGGCTGCGGGCGCACACGCTGCGCTGGTACGAGCAGATCGGGCTGCTGGCGCAGGTGGAGCGGTCGCACGCCGGACAGCGGCGGTTCGACGACCGGGATGTGGAGTGGCTCTCGTGCGTGACCAAACTGCGGCTGACCGGGATGCCGGTCGCCGATATGGTGCGCTTCGCGGAGCTGGTCCGCCGGGGAGCGGAGACCTTCGTGGAGCGGCAGCGGATGCTGGAGCAGACCCGGCGCGAAGTCCTCGCGCGTATCGCGGAGTTGCACGACACCCTGACCGTACTCGACGCCGAGATCGATTCTTACGCGGACGCCCGGCGGGCGTCGGAAAGGGCCTGAGCGCCATCATGGGCAACACCATCGAACAGATCCACAAGGTCGAACTGGGCACCGGCGGCCCCCTCGTCGGCGTCCAGGGCTTCGGGGCCATGGGCATCAGCGCCGCCTACGGACAGACCGACGACGCGGCGGCCCGCGACACCCTGGAGGCCACCGTCGAAGCGGGCGTGACCCTCATCGACACCGCGGACATGTACGGCGTCGGCGCCAATGAGGAGTTCCTCGCGCCGTTCGTGGCCGCGCACCGCGACACCCTCACCGTGGCCACCAAGTTCGGGATCGAGTACCGGGCCGACGACCCCGCGTACCGGGCCATCCGCAACGATCCCGCCTACATCAGGCAGGCCGCCGAGGCGAGCCTGCGGCGCCTGGACGTCGAGGTCATCGACCTGTACTACATGCACCGCCGCGACCCCGCCGTCCCGCTCGCCGAGTCGGTCGGCGCCATGGCCGAACTGGTGCGGGAGGGCAAGGTCAGGCACCTGGGCCTGAGCGAGGTGACCGGTGCCGAGTTGCGCGAGGCGCACGCCGTGCACCCGATCACCGCGGTGCAGTCGGAGTGGTCGCTGTTCAGCCGGGACGTCGAGCACAGCGTGGTGGGGGCGGCCGCCGACCTGGGCGTCGCCTTCGTACCGTACTCACCGCTCGGCCGGGGCTTTTTGACCGGTGCCTTCTCCGACGCGAGCAAGGAGTTGTCCGGCGGGGACTTCCGGCAGCAGATGCCGCGGTTCAGCGGCGACAACGCGAAGGCGAACACGGCGCTGCTCGCCCCGCTGCACCGGATCGCGGCCGAGCACGGGGCCAGTGCCGCACAGATCGCGCTGGCCTGGGTGCAGCAGCGGGCGCAGGTGCACGGTCTGACCGTGGTGCCGATTCCCGGGACCCGTAAGCGCGGCCGCCTGCTCGAGAACGCGGGGGCCACCCGGATCACGCTGAGCGCACAGGAGCTGGCCGCGCTGGAGCCGATCGCGGGCCGGGTGGCGGGCGAGCGCTACGCCGACATGTCCCTCACCTCGGCGGCCCGGGAGTCCTAGGAGTCCGCTCGGTGTCCGGCCGTCAGGCGCGTGTGTCCGGATCCGGCACCGAGGCGTCGGGCGCGCTGGGCCGCCCGGAGCCCGGGATGCCCAGGTGGCGCAGTGCGGCCGCCGCGGCTCCGGCTCCGCACAGACCGTGGGCGCCGGGGCCCGGCGGGGTGGCCGCCGAGCACAGGAAGACTCCGGGTATCCCGGTCGTGTACGGGTCGAGGGCCGGGCGGGGGCCCAGGAGGAGCTGGGGGGTCGTCCTGGCGCCGGTGATGATGTCGCCGCCGGTGAAGTTGGGGTTGGCGGCGGCGAAACCGGCGGGCGGGGTGGCCCTGCGGCCCACGATGCGGTCGCGCACTCCGGGGGCGAACCGCTCCAGTTGGCGCAGGATGGCCTCGGTGGCGTCGGCGTCGTAGCCGTACGGGACGTGGGCGTAGGTGTAGAGGGGGTGGATGTCGCCGGCCGAGCGGGAGGGGTCGGCCAGGTACTGCTGGCCGACCAGGACGAAGGGCCGCTCGGGCATGCGTCCGGCCACCACGTCCTGCTCCGCCCGCGCCACTTCGGCGAGCGGGCCGCCGAGGTGCACGGTGCAGGCCCGTCGCGCGTGCTCGTTGGTCCAGGGCACGCCGCCCTCGACGGCCAGGTCGAGCTTGAAGACGGCGGGGGCGCGGCGGAAGCGGCGGTAGGCGGCCCGCACCCGGGCCGGCAGCCGGTCGCCGTAGAGGGCCGCCACCTGGCCGGGGTCGAGGTCGAGGAGGGTGACGTCGGCGGGCGGCAGTTGGCAGTGGTCGGTGACACAGACACCGGTGTGGACGGTGCCTCCGTGGGCGCGGAGCACACTCTCCATGCTGCGCGCGATCGACTGCGAACCGCCTTCGGCCACGGCCCAGCCGGCCGCGTGGCCCGCGGTGAGGATGCCGAGTCCGATCGCCGAGGTGAACGGGCGCGACAGCGGGCGCAGGGCGTGTGCCGCGACTCCGGCCCACAGGGCCCGCGCCTGCGGGGTGTGGAAGAGGCGGGCGAGGACGGTGGCGGGCAGGGTGGCCGGCAGGCCGAAGCGCGCGAGCAGCAGCGGGTGCGCGGGCAAACGCAGCAGGGGGCCGAGCGCATCGGGTGCCAGGGCGTCCCAGTGCCGTACGGGGAGGGCGAGGAGGGCCCGGTAGCGGTCGCCGTCGGGACCGAGCAGGCGGGCGGTCTCCGCCACGGAACGCAGCAGCACTCCGGCGCTGCCGTCGTCGAGCGGGTGGACGCAGTCGATGTCCGCCAACCGCCAGCGCAGCCCGTGCCGTTCGAGGCCGAGCGCGCGCAGGGCCGGGGAGGCGGGTGCCGTGGGGTGGACGGCCGCGCAGTGGTCGTGCAGCAGGCCAGGCACCAGTGCCTCGAAGCTGCGGGTGCCGCCGCCGGCCTCGTCCGCCGCCTCCAGGACTGTCACGTGCAGCCCCGCCTTGGCGAGGAAGGCCGCGGCGGCGAGCCCGTTGGGCCCGGCGCCGACCACGACCGCGGACGTCATACCGTGCCCCCGAGGTGCCCCGCGCAGGAATCAAGTGGCCGCGGTGATGGTAACCCGGAGGTGCTTCACGAGCGGCCTGCCCGACCCGGATCAGGACTGGGGCCTACGCCCGTGATTGGCGGCGTGCTTGCGTCGCGACTTCTTCTTCCTGCGGCGCTTCGAGGACATGGGAACCTCCTGCCAGGGGAACGACTCGATGTTCGATACGAAAAATATCCGCCTTGGGACTGTTCCTCGCACCTTGGATCAATTCCACCGCCGGGCGAGCAGGGGAGGACGGACCGGACTTCCAGCGCCGAAGGCCCTGACGGGCGATCGGCGCCGGTCGTCGTGGCGAGGGCGGGTCAACCCTCGTAGTCGCTGGGCGGGTACGGGTCCCGGTCCCTGCGTGGGGTGTCGCCGGACCTCGTCCGGCCCTCACCGACCTCGCGGTCGATCTCGGCCTGCGCCTCCTCGTACGGTGCCTCGGGGTTCTCCCGCCGTCCGGTGGGCAGACCCGCTTCCCGCCGGTCCTCCCGCGTGCGCTCGTCGAGTTCCGTCTCGTCCGGCCGGCGCGGCATGCCGCGCCCGTGACCCGTGTCCGGATTTCCCTCGACCTGCTTGTTGGACTTGTGGTGACGCTGCGCCATGGGTCCTCCTCCGTCAGTCGTTGGAGTCCTCGGAGTCGCTGTTCTTCCGCACCGAGCAGTGCAGCGAGTCGTCCACCACGTCGGCGACGATCACGTCCCCGGGTTCGGCCTCGCCGCTCAGCAGCAGGGTGGCGATGCGGTTGTCGAGTTCCGCCTGGATCGTGCGGCGCAGCGGACGGGCGCCGAACTCCGGCTGGTGGCCGTGCGCGATGAGCAGCTTCTTCGCGGACTCCGTGACGTCGAGCCGCATGCCCTGCGCGTGCACCCTGCGCTTGCTCTGGTCCAGCAGATGGTCCACGATCCGGCTCAGGTCGTCCTCGGTCAGACCGTGGAAGATGATGATGTCGTCGATACGGTTGAGGAACTCCGGCAGGAACCTGGTCCGCAGGTCGTCCATCAGCTCGTCCTTCAGCTCGGACACATCGCCCTTGTGGTCGAGGATGCGGTGCGCGCCGATGTTGGACGTCATGATGATGACGCAGTGCCGGAAGTCGACGGTACGGCCCTGGCCGTCGGTCAGCCGTCCGTCGTCGAGGATCTGCAGCAGGGTGTTGAACACGTCGGGGTGTGCCTTCTCCACCTCGTCGAACAGCACCACGCTGTACGGCTGACGGCGCACCTTCTCGGTCAGCTGGCCCGCTTCCTCGTAGCCGACGTATCCGGGAGGGGCACCGACGAGCCGGGCGACGGTGTGCTTCTCCTGGAACTCGCTCATGTCGAAGCGGATCATGCGGTCCTCGTCGCCGAAGAGCAGGGCCGCGAGGGTCTTGGCGAGTTCGGTCTTGCCGACACCGGTGGGGCCCAGGAAGAGGAACGAGCCGACGGGCCGGTTCGGGTCGCCCATGCCCGCGCGGTTGCGTCGTACGGCCTGGGACACGGCGGTCACCGCCTCGTCCTGGCCGACGATCCGGGCGTGCATCTCCTCCTCCAGCTTGAGGAGTTTCTGCTTCTCGCTGGCGGTGAGCTGGGAGACCGGGATGCCCGTGCGACGGGAGACGACGTCCGCGATGTCGGCGGCCGTGACGGACACGACGCCCTCGCGGCGCTCCTCGATCCCGGCGAGTTCGCCCTCCACCTCGGAGATCTGCCGCTTCAGCTCGGAGGCCTTCTCGAAGTCCTCGGCGGAGACGGCCTGTTCGAGTTCCCGGCGAAGCTTGGCGATACGGTCCTCGCGGCTGACCACCTCGGTGGAGCGGCTCGCGCTGCGCAGCCGTACCCGGGCGCCGGCCTGGTCCATCACGTCGATGGCCTTGTCGGGCAGGAAGCGGTCGGTGATGTAGCGGTCGGACATCTCGGCGGCGGCCACCAGCGCCGCGTCGTCGAAGCGGACCTGGTGGTGGGCCTCGTAGGAGTCGCGCAGCCCTTCGAGGATCTGCACGGTCTCCTCGACGGTGGGCTCCGGGACCATCACCGGCTGGAACCGGCGCTCCAACGCCGCGTCCTTCTCGACGTACTTGCGGTACTCGTCGATGGTCGTGGCACCCACCACGTGGAGTTCGCCGCGCGCGAGTGCGGGCTTGAGCATGTTGCCCGCGTCCATGGAGCCCTCGCCCGTGGCTCCGGCGCCGACGACGGTGTGCAGTTCGTCGATGAACAGGATGATCTGGCCCTTGGCGGCCTGGACGTCCTCGATGACCTTCTTCAGCCGCTCCTCGAACTGTCCCCGGTACTGCGCGCCGGCCACCATGCCCGACAGGTCGAGGGAGACGACCCTCTTGTCCTTCAGGGTGTCGGGGACCTCGCCGGCCACGATGCGCTGCGCCAGCCCCTCGACGATGGCGGTCTTGCCGACACCGGGTTCGCCGATCAGGACCGGGTTGTTCTTGGAGCGCCGGGAGAGGATCTCGACGGTCTGCTCGATCTCCGCGGCGCGGCCCACCACCGGGTCGAGCTTGCCCGCCTTGGCCTCTTCGGTGAGGTCCCGGCCGAACTCGTCCAGTGTCGTCGCCGGTTGCTTGCGCTCGGTGGGCAGTGCGTCGCTGCGGGCGGCCTGTTCGGCCATGCCTGCCAGCTTGTCGGTGTCCATGCCCTCGGCACGCAGCAGCTTGGCGGCGCCGGTGTCGCTGTCGCCCAGCAGCGCGCTGAGGATGTGCTCGGGGCCGATGTAGGACACCCCGGCCGCCTGCGACTGGGCGTAGGCGGCGCCGAGCGTGCGCTTGGCCGCGGGGGTGAGGCCCGGCTGGGCGGACGGCTCGCCGGACTCGCGCGGGAGGATCTTGGCGATCTCGGCCGCCAGCGTGTCGGGATCGACGCCCACCTGGGCGAGCAGCCGCCGGGACGAATCGACCTTGGTGGCCGCCCAGAGCAGGTGTTCCGTGTCGAGGTCGCTGGTTCCGTCCTCGACGGCCCGCTGCGCGGCGAGGTTGAGCAGCTCCTGCGACGACTCCGTCAGCAGCCGTCCGATGGGCACGCGCTGCACCGCGGGGGGTGATGACGCCGGTGACATCCCGAAGAACCGGTTGAACAACTCGCTGAAAGGATCCGACGAACCGAAGGGTGCACCGAACGACATCGACATGACAACTCCTGGGCGCGGCGGACCGGTGATCCGCGGGGATCGGTGACGCGGGGGCGATGATCCCGGTGATCCGGAGGTCGGAACTCGGTCCGGAGGTCGACGTGCCATCCGGGGTCAGTGGTCTCCGGGGGTCAGTAATCACTGAACCCCTCCGCGCACGGCACCGCAAACGGAGAGCGGCACCGGGGTGCGTCAGCCCTCGCCGCGCTGCGCACTCGCCGCTGCACTGAGTGCCACCACGGCCTCGTCGGTGCGGACGAGAAACGTCAGGGTCTGGCGGAAGTACAGCTCGATGTGCGTGGCATCGTGTGCCGTACAGCCGATCGCCAGGTCCTCGCCGAGCCTCGGCCCGACGTCGCCGCCGCGCGTGGACAGCAGGAACGCGCCCTCGATCGCGGGTGCCCGGATCGGCTCCCCGTCGAGCATGATGTGCCCGATGTGTGCCGCGACCGGATGTCCGTGGCCGGGGGTCTCGCTGACCGCGGTGTGTTCGTCGGCGCCGAGCATGAGGGAGTACGGCCCCCTGCGCACCGGCCGGCCGCAGCTGTGTGAGGGCCTGGCTCACGGCGTCCGGATGGTCGCGGGACTCGGCGGGCAGTTCGCGCACCGGAGGGGACGTGCGGCTACGCAGCCCCTGGATCCCCGCCGCCGCGTAGCCGTCGAAGACCGCCCGGTCCTCGGCGAACGCCATGGCGCGTGCCGCGTCCTTGGCCGGCTGCCAGTCGGAGTCCTGCGCACCGCGTTCGACGTCGTCCACGGCGTCGCGGCCCACCGTGAACGGCACCCGCGGCGCCACCAGGGGCTGCGCCCCGCGCAACCGTGCCGTGACCCCATGGGCCGGCGCCTCGATGCCGGCGAGACGTCCCGTGCCGACCGCCGCCGGCGCGGGCCCGTCGGGGCCGGTGACGTCGACCACCCGCCGGCCCCGGCATCGCGCCGGAAGGTGCGTGCGGCCTCCTCCTCGATCTCGCTCCATGCCCCCTGGCTGATCGGAGCGAGTTCGCGGCGCAAGGTGGTCGCGGGGCTGGGCGTGGTCGTGATCAGGTTCCTTTGAGGCTGCCGAGGTGGAGCGATCCGGTGGTCGCGGCGCCGCGCGGAGCGTCGGGAAGGTCGTCGAGGAAGCCGATGGTCGGCACGTGGAAGAGGCAGCCGGTGACCGCCACCGAGAAGTCGAGGATCCGGTCGTGCCGGCCGGGCTCGCGGCCCAGGAACATGTTCCGCAGCATTTCCTCGGTGACGTCCGGGGTGCGGGAGTAGCCGATGAAATAGGTGCCGAACTCGCCTTTACCGATCGTGCCGAAGGGCATGTTCTCGCGCACGATCTTGCGTTCGTTGCCGTTCTCGTCGGTAATGGTGTTGAGGGCGACATGGGAATCGGCGGGCTTCACGTCGTCGGGGAGTTCCACGTTGGCCAGTTTGGTGCGCCCGATGACCATGTCCTGCTCCTCGGTCGACAGAGCGTTCCAGGCCGCCATGTCGTGCACGTACTTCTGCACGATCACATAGCTGCCGCCGGCGAATTCCGCGTCCTCGTCGCCGATGAACACCGCGTCGTCCGCGACCTTTCCCTCGGGGTTCTCGCTGCCGTCGACGAAGCCGAGCAGATCGCGTTCGTCGAAGAATTTGAAGCCGTGCACCTCGTCGGCCACGGTGGCCGCTCCCTGAAGACGCTCGTTCAGCAGCCGGGCGAGTTCGAAGCAGAGGTCCATGCGGTGGGAGCGGACGTGGAAGAGGAGGTCGCCCGGTGTGCCGAGCGCGCGGTGGCGCGGGCCGACCATGTCCACGAAGGGATGCAGGCCGTGCGGGCGGGGCCCGCCGAAGAGCCGGTCCCACGCGTGCGATCCGATGCCGACGACACAGCTGAGTTCCTCGGCGGGTGCGCGGAAGGCCACCGAACGGCGCAGGCTGGAGACGTCCTCGAGCAGGCCGCGGACGGTGTCCTCCCGACCGGGCACCAGAGTGACGACGAGGAACACGGCGGCCCTGGCCGGCGGGACGATGACGGGCTGCGGCTCCACCACGGGCGTCTGCCTCCTCATGACAAACCGAGTTCTTCTTGAGAAACCCGTTCTTTCCTGAGAAACCGGGTCCTTCGCACCAGCATGGCGCCGGGGCGCGGACTCGGCAGGTCGACGGGCGGTCCGTGATTGGCGTTCCGGGAAGCCGTCGGGTACACCCGTGCCGTGCTCTTTCGTCAGCTGGAATACCTCGTCGCGCTCTCCCGGGAGCGGCATTTCGCCCGTGCCGCCCAGGCCTGCTATGTCTCCCAGCCCGCGCTGTCGGAGGCGCTGCGCAAGCTGGAGGAGGAACTCGATGTGCCGCTGGTGCGGCGCGGGCGCAAGTACGAGGGCCTCACACCCGAGGGGGAGCGCATCGTCGTGTGGGCGCAGCGGATCCTGGCCGACCGCGACGCCCTCAAGGACGAGGTCGACGCGCTGCGCGGCGGGCTGAGCGGCCGCTTGCGGATCGGTTCGGTACCGACCGCGTCCGGCGCCGTCGCCCAGCTGACCGGCCCGTTCTGTGCGGCCCACCCGCTGGTCACGGTGGAGGTCATAGCGGACCTCCAGGCGGCGGACATCCTGCGGCAGCTGCAGAACTTCGAGATCGACGCCGCCGTCACCTATCTGCGCGAGGACCTGGCGGAGCACTTCCACACGGTTCCGCTGTACCAGGAGCGGTACGTCCTGCTGCGTACGGCCGCCGACGACCTCGCCCGGCGTACGACGGCCACGTGGGCGGAGGCCGCGCGGCTGCCGCTGTGCCTGTTGACCCAGGCGATGCAGGGGCGCCGGGTGCTGGACGAGTTGTTCGCGCGGGCGGGGACGCGGCCCTCGCCCCGGCTGGAGACCGACTCGGTGGCGGCGCTGTTCGCGCATGTCAGGACGGGCCGGTGGGCGAGCGTCGTACCGCACGCCTGGCTGCACGTGTTCGGTGTGCCGCACGGAATGCGGGCGGTGCCGCTGGTCGAGCCGGCCGCGTCGGTGCCGGTGGGCCTGGTGATCGCCGCCCGGGAGCCGGAGTCGGTGATGGCCAGGGCCCTGACGGACATCGCCCGCGGCACCGATGTGGCCACGGCCCTGGAGCAGGTACCCGGCGATGCGGCCCGGTGACGGGCCGCGCGGTCAGCCCTCCGGCTGCGCTGCCAGGCGCTCGGCGCCGGTGTAGACGTTCATGGACGTGCCGCGCAGGAAGCCGACCAGGGTCAGCCCGCTCTCGGCGGCCAGGTCCACGGCCAGCGAGGAGGGCGCCGAGACGGCCGCGAGCAGCGGGATCCCGGCCAGGACCGCTTTCTGCACCAGCTCGAACGAGGCGCGCCCGCTGACCATCAGCACGGTTTCGCGCAGCGGCAGCAGGCCCGACCGCAGGGCGTGTCCGACGACCTTGTCGACGGCGTTGTGCCGGCCCACGTCCTCCCGCAGGCACAGCAGCTCGCCGTCGGCCGTGAACAGAGCCGCCGCGTGCAGACCGCCGGTGCTGTCGAACACCCGCTGGGCCGCCCGCAGCCGATCGGGGAGGGCGGCGAGCAGCTCGGGGCCCACGCTCAGCGGGTCCTCGGCCACGGACCAGGTGCTCGCCATGCGCACCGCGTCCAGGCTCGCCTTGCCGCACAGGCCGCACGAGGAGGTCGTGTAGAAGTTCCGCTCCACTGACGTGACGGGCAGGGTCACTCCCGGGGCCAGGGCGACGTCGACCACGTTGTAGCTGTTGCCGCCGTCCGCCGTGGCGCCCGCGCAGTAGCGGATCCCGGTCACGTCGCCCACGGCGTGCACGACGCCCTCGCCCACCAGGAACCCGGCCGCGAGGTCGAAGTCGTCGCCCGGGGTACGCATGGTCACGGTGAGGGGCCGTCCGCCCACCCTGATCTCCATCGGCTCCTCGGCGGCCAGCGTGTCCGGCCGGTACGAGGGCACTCCGGCACGGATGCGCAGCACCCGGCGCCGTACGGTCACCCGTCCCATGACGCCGCTCCGCGTGCGGGCTCCAGGCGGACCAACACCCCTTTGGACGTGGGCGTGTTGCTGATGTCCGCAACGCTGTCCAGCGGTACCAGAACGTTGGTCTCGGGGTAGTAGGAGGCGGCGGAGCCGCGGCTGGCGGGGTAGGCGACGACGCGGAAGTCCTCCGCCCGGCGTTCGCGCCCGTCGTGCCAGACGGCGACCAGGTCCACCAGGTCGCGGTCGGCGAACCCGAGCGCATCCAGGTCGGCGGGGTTGACGAGCACGACGCGGCGGGCGTTGTGGATGCCGCGATAGCGGTCGTTCATCGTGTACGGCACAGTGTTCCACTGGTCGTGGGAGCGCAGGGTCTGCAGCAGCAGGTGCCCCTCGGGGATGTCCGGCATCGTGAAGTCGTTGCGGGTGAAGACGGCCTTGCCGCTCGGGGTGCGGAAGACGCGCTCGTTGACCGGGTTGGGCAGCCGGAAGCCGCCGGGCTTCGCGACCCGGGCGTTGAAGTCCGCGAAGCCCGGCACGACGCGGGCGATGCGGTCCCGGACGGTGTCGTAGTCGGCCTCGAACTCCTCCCAGGGGATCGCCGGGCTCTTGCCGAGGGTCCTGCGGGCCAGCCGGCTGATGATCGCGACCTCGCTGATCAGGTGCGGGGAGGCCGGGGCCAGGCGGCCGCGGGAGGCGTGCACCTCGCTCATGGAGTCCTCGACGGTGACGAACTGCTCGCCGGCCGCCTGGACGTCCCGGTCGCTGCGGCCGAGGGTGGGCAGGATCAGGGCGATGTCGCCGCAGACCGCGTGGGAACGGTTGAGCTTGGTGGAGATGTGCGCGGTGAGCCGGCAGCGCCGCATCGCCTCCTCGGTGACGAGGCTGTCCGGGGTGGCCCGGACGAAGTTTCCGGCGACGCCGAGGAACACCTTGGCGGTGCCGTCGCGCATGGCCCGGATGGCGTTGACCGAGTCCAGGCCGTGCCGCGCGGGCGGGGTGAAGCCGAACTCGCGGCCCAGCGCGTCCAGGAACGGCTGAGGCATGCGCTCCCAGATGCCCATGGTGCGGTCGCCCTGGACGTTGCTGTGGCCGCGCACCGGGCACACCCCGGCGCCGGGCCGGCCGATGTTGCCGCGCAGCAGAAGGAAGTCGACGACCTCGCGGATGGTGGGGACGCCGTGCTTGTGCTGGGTGAGTCCCATGGCCCAGCAGACGATGATCTTCCCGCTGCGCAGGACCAGATCGTGGACGTCCTCGATCTCCTCGCGGCTCAGCCCGGTCGCGGCGAGGATGTCTTCCCACGGAGTCTTCCGGGCCTGGTCGGCGAAATCGGCGAAGCCGGTGGTGTGGGCGCTGATGAAGGCGTGGTCGAGCACGGTGCCCGGGCGCTCGTCCTCCGCTTCCAGCAGCAGCCGGTTGAGCGCCTGGAACAGGGCGAGGTCGCCGCCGGGGCGGATCTGCAGGAACCGGTCGGCGATCGGGGTACCGCGGCCGATGATGCCGCGGGCCTTCTGGGGATGCTTGAAGCGGATGAGCCCGGCCTCGGGCAGCGGGTTGACGGCGATGACCTTGCCGCCGCCCCGTTTGGTCTCCTCCAGCGCGGACAGCATGCGCGGATGGTTGGTGCCCGGGTTCTGCCCTACGACGAAGACCAGGTCCGCGGTGTGGATGTCGTCCAGCGAGACACTGCCCTTGCCGATGCCGAGCGTCTCCATCAGCGCGGATCCGCTCGACTCGTGGCACATGTTCGAGCAGTCCGGCAGGTTGTTGGTGCCGTAGGCGCGGGCGAAGAGCTGGAGCAGGAACGCGGCCTCGTTGCCCAGCCGGCCGGAGGTGTAGAAGAGGGCCTCGTCCGGGGAGTCCAGCCGGCGCAGTTCTGCGGCGAGCACGTCGAGCGCCTCGTCCCAGCCGATCGGTTCGTAGTGCTCGGCGCCGGGCCGTTTGATCATGGGCTCGGTCAGCCGGCCCTGCTGGTTGAGCCAGTAGTCCGACTTGGCGCCGAGTTCGGCGATCGGGTACTGGCGGAAGAATTCGGTGGAGACGCGCCGCGTGGTGGCCTCGTCGTTGATGTGCTTGGCGCCGTTCTCACAGTATTCGTTGAGGTGCCGGTGGCCCGGTGCGGGCTCGGGCCAGGCGCATCCCGGGCAGTCGATTCCCTTGGCCTGGTTGATGTTCAGCAGGGTCAGCGCGGTCCGTCGTACGGATGTCTGTTCCAGGGAGTACGTCAGTGCGTGGACCACGCCCGGCACGCCGGTGGCCCAGCGCTTGGGCGGGGTGACCGACAGATCGTCCGGGAGGTCCTCGATACCGCTCATGATCCGGCAGCATCCGCCCCTTTCCGGAAGGAAGTCAAAGAGGCCTTCTCAATGAGCTGATAAGCCGCGGCTATCGGATAAGCGGCGCCTATCGGCGGACAAACGGGCCCTCTTTGACTTCCCCGGAACACTGGCCGACGATGACCCGCATGACGGCATCCCGGACGGACACGGCCGACGGCACGGCACCGCACGGACCGCAGGCCGGGCCCGCCTCGCCGCGGCCCGACCGGGACTGGGAACGGGCCCGCTCGATCGCCGGATCCTGCGCCGACAAGCCGCTGCCCGCCGTCCCCCGCACCCTCGCCGACGCACTCGGCCACGCGCTGGCCGAACCGCTCGTCGCGCTCACCGATCTGCCGTCGTTCGACACCGCCGCGATGGACGGCTGGGCCGTGGCCGGACCGGGACCGTGGCGGCTGGGCGGCGCCCGTGTCCTGGCCGGCGAGGAGTCCGGACCGCTCGGGCGGGACACGGCCGTCCCCATCGCCACCGGCGCCCCGGTGCCGCCCGGCACCACCGCCGTACTGCGCTGCGAGCACGGCGAGCCGGACCCGGAACAGGACCTGCTGTACGCCCGCTCCCCCGGGCCGGTGTGCGAAGGGCACGACATCAGGCCGCGCGGTCAGGAGTGCCGCTCGGGCGAGCCGTTGCTGCCCGCCGGCACCACCGTGACCGCACGCGTGCTGGGCCTCGCGGCGGCGGCGGGCTACGACCGGCTGAGCGTGCATCGCCGCCCGAGCGTGGAACTGTTCGTCCTCGGCGACGAGTTGCTCGAACAGGGCGTACCGCGCGGCGGCCGGGTCCGTGACGCGCTCGGCCCGCTGCTGCCGCCGTGGCTGCACGGCCGCGGCGCCGAGCTGATCGGCCATCGCCGGATCGCGGACGACCCCGGCCTGCTCCGGGAGGCGGTACGCCGCTCGCCCGCCGATGTCGTGGTCACCACCGGGAGCACCGCCGCGGGGCCGGTGGACTTCCTGCACGACACGCTCCGGGCGGTGGGTGCCCGGCTGCTGGTCGACTCGGTGGCGGTACGGCCGGGCCATCCCATGCTCCTCGCGGAGCTGCCGGCCACCGCCGACGGCCGGGCACGCCGGCTGGTGGGGCTGCCCGGCAATCCGCTGGCCGCGGTGGCCGGCCTGGTCACGCTGGCCGAGCCGCTGCTGCGCCACCTCGGCGGGCACCGCGACACCGGCCCGGTCCGGCTGGCGGCCGCCGCCGCGTTGCCGGGGCATCCGCGCGACACCCGGCTGGTGCCGGTGTTCACGGCGGGGCAGCAGGTGACGCCGCTGCCCTTCGACGGACCGGCGATGCTGCGCGGCCTGGCCCTGGCGGACGGCCTCGCGGTGGTCCCGCCGGGCGGTGTGCCGGCCGGCGCCACCGTGGACGTGCTGGAGCTGCCGGGCCGGTGAGCCGGCCGTGCCGGCCCTGGTGATCGTGCTCCTGGAGGGCAGCGCGGCCGGGCTGAGCCGCGCGTTTCCGGTGGTCCACGGCCGGGGAGCGCCCGCCGGTCCCGGGGCGGCCGGCGGGCATCGGGCCCGGCACGGTCCCCGCCGGGCCGCGCACCCGTCCGCTGCTGGAACGGCGCCCGCGCGGCCCCCGCACAGCGCGCGCCGACCGGCGCCCCCGCCGTACGACGGCCCGGGCCGGCCGGCGCTAGCGTGAGGGCATGCGCCACGAGGTGACCGATGCCGACACCGCGGTGGCGGTGGGCAGCGGTGACGTGCCCGTGCTGGCCACGCCCCGGCTGATCGCCTGGCTGGAGGCGGCCACGGTGCGGGCCGCCGCGCCCTTGGCCCAGGCGGGCCGTACCACCGTCGGGACCGAGGTCCGGGTCCGGCATCTGCGGGCCACCGCGGTGGGCGGCCGGGTGGAGGTGAGCGCGGAGGCCCTGCCCCCGTCGGCGACCGGACGGCTGACCTTCGCGGTACGGGCCGTCGACGGCTCGGGCCGGGTGGTCGCGACGGGCGAGATCGACCGGGCGGTCGTGGACCGGCAGCGGTTCCTGGCACGGACGTCCGACCCGGCGGCGGACCGCTGACCGGCGAGCGCCGCGCGTCTCACACGGGCGTGTGTCCCCGCAGGTAGGTGCGGACGACGGCGGGCAGGTCGGCGTCGGTGGTCTCGGCGGGCGTGGCCCAGCGCAGTTGCTCCGGTGCCAGGCCGGCTCCGTCGGACGGGGACTCGCTCAGCAACTGGCACACGACCGCCGCCGCCCCGTCGTCCGGGGCCAGGTTCTCGGTGCCGTCGACGAGATAGCCGGTGAGTTCGTAGACGACGCGCGCCGCGGTGGCCTCGGCCGACTCGGCCGGTTCGGGAGTGCCCGACGGCAGCCCCCAGCCGTCGCCCCGCCGCACCAACAGCAGCCGTCCGTCGTACAGGACGACCGCCCCCACCACGCCCTCGGCGGGCTCCAGCGTCATGACCGACCAACCCCTCTCCCGGCGCACTCGGCCGGGCTCCCCTCCCCTACCCACGGCCGGGCGTTCCCGCACCGACGCCGTGTCACTTCCCTGACCGCGCCCAGGAGTTCCCGCGCGGTGACGGCGAAGGGACGCCGGTCAGTACAGCATCGGCAGGTCCCCCGGCCGTACCCGCACCGTCACGGGCAGGGTGGCCTCGACCTCGCCATCGGCGCCGTAGTAGACGGGCCGGTCCGCCTCGATGCGCAGTTCCCGGCCGCGCAGGACGCTCACCTCGGGCCGGTGGACGTGGCCGCCCGTCTTCAGCTCGTTCATGAGGGCGAAGAACAGCCGGCGGGGCGCGTCGCGGATCATCACGACGTCCAGCAGTCCGTCGTCGACCCGCGCGCCGGGGGCGATCAGCCGACCGGAGCCGTAGTAGGGGGAGTTGGCCGCCACGACGGTGTAGCCACGGTGGGTGTGCTCCTCGCCGTCGACGGTGACGCGGTAGTCGGCCGCGCGCCAGGTGGTGACGGCGCGCAGACCTCCCGCGTAGTAGGAGGCCGCTCCGCGCAGCAGCCGGGCGTGGTTGGCGTGCCGGTTGGCCACGGCGTCCACTCCGGCGTACACGCTGCCCAGGACCACGGTGGGCTCGTGGCCGGCCGACTCCACCTCGATGGTGTCGACCGGCCGGGGCTCGGCGTAGAGCAGGAGCGCGGCGAGGGCGGCCGGGTCGGAGGGCAGGTTCAGGGCGCGGGCGAAGTCGTTGCCGCGGCCCGCGGGCACGAGGCCGAGGACGGAGCCGGTGCCGCTGAGCGCGCCGCCGATGCCGCCGGCGATGCCGTCGCCGCCGACGGCCAGGACGATCCGGCCCCGCTCGCCGGCCCGTCGTGCGACGTCCTGGGCGTGGGCGAGGCTGTGGCTGTACTCCGTCTCCAGTTCGGCCCCGGCCTCGCGCAGCAGCCGGGCCAGCTGGAGCAGGCTCGCCGCCCCGGTGGAGCCGCCCGCGGTGGGGTTGACGACGGCGGTGAACTGTCGCATCGGTGTGCCTCCGGGGCGGTGACGGTAGCGCTGAGGGGACGATGGGCGGGACGGCGGCCGGGCGGGGTCAGTCCGTGGGCAGCAGGACACCGGGGTTGAGCAGGCCGTCGGGGTCCAGGCGGCGCTTGACGGCGCGCAGGGCCGAGATGCCGAGCGGTCCGGCCTCGCGGACGTACCAGTCCCGGTGGTCGGTACCGACGCCGTGGTGGTGGGAGATGGTGCCGCCGGCGGCGAGCACGGCCTCGTTGGCCGCGTGCTTGGCGGGCTCCCAGTGGGCCACCGGGTCCTCGCCCTGGGCGCTGACGACCGTGAAGTACAGCGAGGCGCCGTTCTCGTACACGTGGGAGATGTGGCACATCACCAGGGGCGGGGTCCCGGCCTCGGTGAGGGTGTCGGTGAGTGCGCCGCGCACGGCCGCGTAGAGCGCGGGGACGCGGGACCAGAAGGCCGCGGTCTCCAGGGTCTCGGCGAAGGCGCCGACGTCGAGCAGGGCGTCGCGCAGGTACGGCGCCGAGTAGCGGCCGTGGGCCCAGCGCTCGCCCGGTTCCGTGCCGACGAGGGTGCCGCCGCAGGCGCTGAGGACGGCGGCCGCCTGCTGCCGGCGCCGTTCGGTGTCCTGTGCCGTGCCCTCGTAGCCGGTGATGGCCATGCAGCCGGCCGTGCTCTGTGCCAGGTCGCCGCCGATGGAGTCGGGCTGGGCCAGGCCGATGAAGGTCTCGGTCTCGTCGGACAGCCGCAGCACGGTCGGCCGGGGTCCGTCCTGGGCGAGCCTGCGCAGGGCGGTGGCGCCTTCCTCGAACGAGGCGAACCGCCAGCCCTCGTAGACCCGTGCCTCGGGCAGCGGGCGGATCCGTACGGTGACGGAGGTGATGACACCGAAGGCGCCCTCGGAGCCGAGAATCAGCTGGCGCAGGTCGGGGCCGGCGGCGGAGCGCGGGGCGCGGCCGGTCTCGATCGTGCCCTCGGGGGTGGCCAGGGTCAGGCCGAGGACCATCTCGTCGAAGCGGCCGTACCCGGCGGACGCCTGGCCGCTGGAGCGGGCGGCGGCGAATCCGCCGATGGTGGCCCACTCGAAGGACTGCGGGAAGTGCCCGAGGGTGAAGCCGTGGGCGGCGAGCAGCGCCTCGGCCTCGGGGGCGCGCAGGCCGGGCTGGAGGACGGCGGTGCGCGAGACGGGGTCGAGGTCGAGCAGGCCGTTCATGCGGCGCAGGTCCAGGGCGACGAACGCGGCGCGCTGCGGGGCGAGTCCGCCGACGACCGAGGTGCCGCCGCCGAAGGGGACGACCGCGAGACCGTGCGCGGCGCAGGCGCGCAGGACCGCGAAGACCTCGTCGTGGTTGCCGGGCAGTACCACGGCCCGCGGGACGTCCGCGACGTCACCGGCGCGCATGCGCAGGAGGTCGGGGGTGGACTTGCCGCGGGTGTGCCGGATGCGGCTCTCACTGTCGGTGCGGACGTGCTCCGCGCCGCCGACGGCCTCGGCGAGCCCCTTGAGCGCGGCCTCGTCGGACGTGGTGGCGGGCAGGCGGACGTCCTCGAGGCAGAGGACGGGGGTGGTGCGGGGCTTGACGCCGAGCAGGTCGCGCAGCAGTCCGGTCACCGAGTCGGGCAGGGGTGCCGCCTTGGCCGGGTCGCCCCAGCCGTTCCACAGCATGTCCATTGAACGGTCGTCCTCACAGGTCGGTGTGCTCGGTTCACGCGACGGCCCGGCGGCCGTTGCCCGGGAGGTCTTCTCCTGCCGGACCCCCGGGGCGTTACACTGTGACACATGACGCCTATTCGTCACAACGGTTCGGACAACGATCATGTGCTCGACGCGGTACGCGACTGTGTGCTGGCCGTCGGAGTCCGCCGCACCACCCTCGCCGACGTGGCCCGCCGCGCCGGCGTCTCCCGGATGACGCTGTACCGGCGCTGGCCGGATCTGCGGACCCTGGTGGGCGACCTGATGACCCGTGAGTGGATCGACGTGGCCACCCGGGCGATCCCCGAGGCGGCCGCCGGCACCGACACACGCAGCCGGATCGTGGACGGACTGGTGGCGGGCGTCGAGGCGTTCCGGGCGCACCCCCTCTTCCGCAAGATCGTCGACGTCGATCCGGAACTGCTGCTGCCGTATGTGCTCGACCGGCGCGGAGCGAGCCAGGAGGCGCTGCTCGCGCTGCTGGCCGACGCGTTGCGCGAGGGCCACACCGACGGCTCGGTGCACGCCGGGCATGTCGAACGACAGTCCCGCGCACTGCTGTTGACCGTGCAGTCCTTCACCCTGTCCCTGCGCACGATGACCGACGAGGACGATCCGGAGCTGGACTCCGCCGCCTTCCTCGGCGAGTTGCGCACCCTCCTGGAGAGGACCCTCACGCCATGAGCGACACCAGGACCGACGCAGACCCGTCCCTCCATGCCCGGCGACGGGCCCGGGAGCTGACCGAGGCCGCGGACGGCAGGGTGGCCGACGTCCTGGTCGTCGGGCTCGGCGCCACAGGTGCCGGAGTCGCGCTGGACGCGGCGGCCCGCGGGCTGGACGTGGTCGCGGTGGACGCCCACGACCTGGCCTTCGGCACCTCCCGCTGGAGCTCGAAGCTCATCCACGGCGGACTGCGCTATCTGGCCTCCGCGCAGTTCGACGTCGCGCACGAGAGCGCGGTCGAGCGCGGAGTGCTGATGACGCGCACGGCCCCGCACCTGGTGGCCGCCCAGCCGTTCGTGTTGCCGCTGACCCCGTTGGTGTCCAGGTCCCAGGCCTCGCTGGCGTGGGCCGGGTTCCGCGCCGGGGACATGCTGCGGCTGGCCGCCCGGACCCCGCGGCAGATCCTGCCCGTCCCGCGCCGCCTGTCGGCGACGGAGGCACGGCATCTGGCGCCTTCGGTGCGCACCGCGGGGCTGCGCGGCGGGCTGCTGTCCTGGGACGGCAGGGTGACCGACGACGCCCGGCTGGTCACCGCCCTGGCCCGGACGGCCGCCGCGCACGGCGCTCGGGTGCTGACCCGGGTCCGGGCGCTGGAGCTGACCGGGACGGGCGCCCGGATCCGCGACGAACTCACCGGCGAGGAGGGCGAGATCAGGGCCCGCGCCGTCATCAACGCGAGCGGGGTGTGGGCGGGCGACCTCGTCGAGGGCATCCGGATCCGGCCGTCCCGCGGCACCCATCTGGTCCTGCGCTCGGAGCGGCTCGGCGCCCTGCCGGCCGGCCTGCACATCCCGATCCCCGGCGAGACCAACCGCTTCGTCCTGGTCCTGCCCCAGGGCGACGGACGGGTGTACGTCGGCCTCACCGACGAGCCGGTCGAGGGCGACATCCCGGACGTCCCCGAGGTGCCCGAGACCGACATCGGCTTCCTGCTGGACGTCCTCGGCTCGGTCCTGGACACGCCGGTGGCCCGGGGCGAGGTCGTCGGCGCCTTCGCCGGACTGCGCCCCCTGCTGGACACGTCCGGCCACGACGGCCGGGACAGCGCATCGGCCCGCACCTCCGACATCTCCCGCCGGCACGCGGTGCTGACGTCCCCCGACGGCGTCACGACGATCGTCGGAGGCAAGCTCACCACCTACCGGCGGATGGCACAGGACGCCGTGGACGCCGCGACCGCCGCCCGGGGCATTTCCGCCGCCCCCTCCCCCACCGCCGCGCTGCCGCTGGTCGGCGCCGCCGCACCGGCCCGGCTGCGCTCCCTGCCCGCGCCGCCCCGCCTGGTCCGGCGCTACGGCACCGAGGCCGCGGCCGTGCACGCCCTCGCGGCCGGGGACCTGGCGCTGGCCGAGCCGGTACTGCCGGGCCACCCGGTCACCCGGGCCGAACTGCTGTGGGCGGTCCGGCACGAGGGTGCCCTGGACGAGTCCGACCTGCTGGACCGGCGCACCCGCATCGGTCTGGTCCCCGAGGACCGCGCCGAGGCGCTCGGCGTGGCACGGGAGGTGCTGGAGCGGGCGGCGGCCGTACGGCCCTGAAGCGGCCGTCGGACCGGCCGTCGGACGAGGCCGGATACGCGGTGCGTCACAGCAGGCGACGGATGTCACCGCGGACGCGGTAGAAGCCGCCGGCGGCCGGGTGCAGGGCGTCCACGACGTAGCGGACGCCCGGTTCCCGTATCGCGCGCGGGAACTGGACGTTCCAGGAACTGTCGTAGCCCTCGGACAGCACGTGCACCCGCACCCGGCCGCTCTCCTGGACGCATTCGACCACGACCGCCCCGGCGGGAGCCTGGGCGACGGTGGTCACGGCGGTGACGGCGGTGGCGGGTACGTAGGTCGGCAGGGCGGCGGCGAGTTTGACGTCCCGCGCCACCGGCACGGTGCCCTGCTGGGCCGCGGAGATGGCCGTCTCGCTCGCGTCGACGCACACCAGCGAGCCGTCGGTGGTCACCAGGTAGAGCCGCTCGTCGCGGTACTGCATCGACAGCGCGGAGCCGCCACCCGTGCCGAGCTTCCACAGGCGTGTGCCGTGCTGGTCGAAGCAGTAGACGGACGAAGCGGAGTCCCCGGCGAAGACGAACCGGCCGCCCGGGGACGTGGCGCACGAGTAGACCGCGCTGTCACACGCGTACGTCGCCTCGACCGTGCCCGTCGCCTTCGACAGCCGCTGGACGACGCGGTGCCCGGTGCCCGCGTAGACGGCGTCGTCCTCCTGCCAGCCGAACAGCACGCTGCCCTTGGTGGGTGTGTGCCACAGCTCTCCGCCGCCGTCCGGGGCGTAGGCCGTCACGCCCCGGTGGTGGCCGTGGTAGACGGCACGGTCGTCGGCACGGACCATCCAGGCGTGCTCGCCCTGGCTGCGCCGCGCCCACTGGTGCTCGTCCTCGTGGTCGATGACGGTGAGCCGGCCCCCGCGGTCCGAGACGTTCAGGACGCCCTCGTGGATGTCCAGCCAGAAGATGTCCACGTCGGCGGCGATGTCGTACGCGGCGAACGGCAGCTTGGAGGACAGGTCGTAGACCTTGCCGTCGTCACAGCCCGCGTAGATCCAGAAGTCGTCGGCGACCAGGCACTTCACACCGTCCGGCAGGCTGAACCGGGCCAGGACCGCGCCCTCCTGGTCCAGGGTGTAGACGTCACCCGCCTGATTGCCCACCCAGCAGCGGTCGTCGTCGACGTGGATGCCGAACGCCGCGGAGCCGGTGCGGAAGCGCCACAGGACGGGCGCCACCGCCCGCGCGGTCGACGGGGCCGAGCTGACCTGACGGCGGGTCACCGCGCGCGGGGCGCGCTGCCCCTGGACGGCCGGGGCGTATCCCTTGCGGACCTTCTCCCCCACCTTCTTCGCGGCGGCCGCCTTCGCCTTCTCGGCGGTCGGGAACGTCGTCGTCTGGATCTGCCCGTCCGCGCCGATCCTGCCGTACCGCACCGTCACCACCAGGCCGTCGACGGTCACCTCGTAGAACTTGTGGGCGCCGCCGCCCTCCTGCGACAGCTCCAGATACGTCGTCGACACCGCGGACGCCGTGGCCATGGCAGACCCCTCCCCAGGACGGACCCGCGGCCGTTCCGGCAGGTCCTCACTGATCACACCGTAGGGGCCACCACTGACAACGGGCCGGGCACGGAGCGGTACGGCCGCAGGGCACCACGCTCGCGCGGTGGCCGCACGTCGGTCCGGGCGACCGGAGCGGTACTACTCCTCGGTCAACGCGCTCATTCCGCCGACCAGTTGACGCAGGCAGTCGAGCGCGAGGGCGGCCGGGGAACCCTCGCCCGTGACGCCGGCGTCCGTACCGGCCCAGGTCTCCAGCGCGATGCGGATGGCGTCCGTGGCCGCCGCCGCGACCAGTCGCACCTGCACCGCCTGCAGACGCCCGCCCGCGAGGCGGGCGACCACCGGCACGAGCCGTTCCTCGGACTCCTGGTTGACGCGGTACCACACCGCGCGCAGCGCGGGATCGTCGGTGGCCGCCCGCAGCAGGCCCCGGGTCCGCAGCAGCGCCCGTTCCGCCTCCTCGTCCGGTGCCGCGAGCGACTGTTCCACCGCCGACTCCAGCGCCCGGGACAGCCCGGTGCCCGGCTCTGCCGCCGCCAGCAGCGCCCGCCAGCGATCGGCCCCGTCGGCGAGCAGCGGGCTCACCGCGTCCTGCTTGGAGCGGAAGTAGCGGTAGAAGGTCCGCAGCGCGACGCCCGCGTGCCGGGCGATCTCCTCGGCCGTCGTCGCGTGCGGGCCCTGTGCGGCGAAGAGCTCGGCCGCCGCGTGCGCGATCTCGAGCTGGGTGGCGGCCTTGCGGCGCTCGGTCAGGGAGGTGGGCGGCGTGCTGCGCGCCCCGGACGGCTTGGTGCTCACTCCAGAAGGGTACGGCCCGGCACCGCCGGATGGCACGCATTGACGCAATGGCAAAACGTGTCACTTAGGCGTAACGTGAAGCGCATGGGGACGCCGGCGGGCAAGGGATCCGGCGTCGCGAAGGCCCCGCCGCACCTCGGCGGGGCGGTCAGGAGAAGACATGAACCGCTACGAAGGCCGCCGCGCACTGATCACCGGGGGCGGCTCGGGCATCGGCCAGGCCACCGTGCTGCGCATCCTCGCCGAGGGCGGCACCGTCGTGGCCGCGGACGTGAGCGAGCGGGGCCTGAAGGACACCGCGCAGAAGGCGGGGGCGCACGCGGACCGTCTCACCACGCTCGTCGTGGACATCGCCGACGAGACCTCCGTACGCGAGGGCGTCGCCGCCGCGACCGCCGCGCTCGGCGGTCTGGACGTGCTGGTGAACGCGGCCGGGATCCTGCGCTCCTCGCACACCCACGAGACGAGCCTTCAGGACTTCACCCGCATCGTCCAGGTCAACCTCGTCGGCACCTTCCTCGTCATCCGCGAGGCCGTACCGGCGCTGCTGGCGGGCCAGGACGCGGCGGTCGTCAACTTCAGCTCCACCTCGGCCATGTTCGCGCACCCTTACATGGCGGCGTACGCGGCGAGCAAGGGCGGCATCCAGGCGATGACCCACGCGCTCGCCGCCGAGTACGCGAGGCAGGGCATCCGCTTCACGGCCGTCCAGCCCGGCTCCATCTCGTCCGGCATGACCGACGGCAGCGGTGCCAGCGGTCAGAGCGCCGGACCCGGGCTGCCGGCGGACGCCGACATGACCCTGTTCGCCAAGCTCTCCCCGGCGCTGGGGCAGGGGTTCGCCGGCCCCGAGACGGTGGCCTCGGTCGTCGCCATGCTCGCCTCGGCGGACGGCAGGTTCATCACCGGGACCGAGATCCGCATCGACGGCGGCACCCACTTCTGAGCACAGGACACCGCCATGTGTGGAGGCGGGCGGGCGGCGTCAGGGCAGCACCCTGACCCCGGCCCCCGCGATCCGGCCGGCTTCGGCGAAGTCGGCCTCTTCCTCGCTGCCGCCGGGCAGCGCGGCCACGATCCGGTCCGCCTCGCCGCGCCGGGGCAGACCGTGGTGGTCGAAGTCGTCCGCCGACGACGTGCCGCACCGACCGGCCGGTCAGGCCGGCACCGGTGAGCAGGGACCGGGACAGGGTGACCGGGTCAGCACCGGAGCGCGGGACGCGGGGGTCGGCGCGGAGGAAGTAGACCCGTGGCAGGAACGCGGCCGGGGCCGACCGGCCGCGCGCGGCGGTACGGCGGTCGCGCGTGGGACCGTTGCGGCCGTCAGGCGCCGAGGAGTTCGGCGAACCGCCGGGTGTCGATGTTGCCACCGGAGGCGATGACGCCGATGCGGGGCGAAGCGGTGTCGATCCGGCCCGCCAGAAGCGCGGCCAGGCCGGTGGCACCGCTGGGTTCGAGCACGATCTTCAGGCGTTCGAAGGCGAACCGCATGGCGGTGATGATCTCCGCGTCGCTGACCAGGGAGATGCCGTCGACCAGACGCCGGTTGACGGCGAAGGTGAGCTCGCCGGGCGTGGGCAGGGCCTGGCCGTCGGCGATGGTGCGGGGCACGGGCAGGGTGACGCGGGCGCCGCTCTCCAGGGAGCGCTTGGTGTCGTCCCCCGCCTCGGGCTCGACGCCGACGACACGGATACCGGGGTGCAGTGCCTTGGCGGCGGTGGCGCTGCCGGCGATGAGCCCGCCGCCTCCGACGGGCACGACGAGGGCGTCCAACGGGCCCGTCTCCTCGAGGAGTTCGAGGGCCGCGGTGCCCTGGCCCGCGATGACGTGGGGATGGTCGTAGGGCGGGATGAGGGCCAGACCGCGGTCCTCGGCCAGGGCGTGGCCGAGCGCGGTGCGGTCCTCGGTGTAGCGGTCGTAGGTGACGATCTCGGCCCCGTACCCGGCGGTGGCCTCGCGCTTGGATCGCGGGGCGTCCTCGGGCATCAGGATGACGGCGCTGGTGCCGAGTTCACGTGCGGCGAGGGCGGTGGCCTGGGCGTGGTTGCCGGAGGAGTAGGCGGCGATGCCCTTGGCGAGTTGTTCCGGGGAGAGCTGGGCGGCCGCGTTGTAGGCTCCGCGGATCTTGAAGGCGCCGACCCGCTGGAAGTTCTCGCACTTGATGAACACCTCGGCGCCGACGAGGGAGTTCAGCGTGCGCGAGGTGAGGACGGGGGTGCGGCGGGCTACGCCTTCGAGGCGTGCGGCGGCGGCACGGACGTCGTCGAACGTGACGGGCGAAGCGGCGGCCATGGCGAGATCCTCTCCCGGTGTGTCATTGCGCGTACGTGCAGACGGTCGCCCGGGAGGCACCGAGCAGATCCGGCCCAGCGCCGCGAGGTACTCCCCGCGGCGTTCCTGACAGCGACGGCCGTCCCCCTCGTACCAGACCACCCTCACATTGGACCAATCTTCCATCTCTATACAGAGATTCTAAATTGGCGGACGCCCGCCTGTCCAGGCTCGACGGACGGGCGTCACCGTGACGGCGGGGATGCCGGCCTCAGTGGCCGCTGATACCGCGCGACGCGTACGGCGATTCCAGTTCCTGGACCTCTTCCTCGCTGAGCCGGAGGTCGAGCGCGGCGAGCGCGTCCTGGAGGTGGTGCGGCTTGGTGACACCGACGATGGGGGCGGTGACTCCCGGGCGTGAGGCGACCCAGGCCAGGGCCACTTGGGCGCGCGGGACACCACGGCGTTCGGCGATCGCCGCGACGG
Organism: Streptomyces sp. MMG1121; assembly: GCF_001280015.1. Taxonomy (GTDB): domain Bacteria; phylum Actinomycetota; class Actinomycetes; order Streptomycetales; family Streptomycetaceae; genus Streptomyces. Next base: position 34,532 of record NZ_LGDV01000051.1, on the reverse strand, counting down.
CGTCGACGATGCGCTTGTCGTCCGGCCGGTAGAGGGTGCGGCCGACGGCATCCGTCTCGCTGCGGGCGCTGCCGGCCTCCCAGTCGCGGGTGAGCCGGCCGCGGGCGAGCGGGCTCCACGGGATCACGCCGACGCCCTGGTCGGCGCAGAGCGGCAGCATCTCGCGCTCCTCCTCGCGGTAGAGGAGGTTGTAGTGGTTCTGCATGCTGACGAACTTCGTCCAGCCGTGCAGCTCGGCGGTGTGCTGCAGCTTGGCGAACTGCCAGGCGTACATGGAACTCGCCCCGATGTAGCGGGCCTTGCCCGCCTTGACGACGTCGTGCAGCGCCTCCATCGTCTCCTCGACCGGGGTGCGGGGGTCGTAGCGGTGGATCTGGTAGAGGTCCACGTAGTCGGTGCCGAGCCGGCGCAGGCTGTGGTCGATCTCGGTCATGATCGCCTTGCGGGAGAGGCCCGACCCGTTGGGCCGGTCGCTGCGCGCCGCACCGTTGTCCACCGCGAAGAACACCTTCGTGGCGATCACGACGTCCTCGCGCCGCACCATGTCCCCGAGCGCCTTGCCGACGATCTCCTCGCTGGTGCCGGCGGAGTAGCTGTTGGCGGTGTCGAAGAAGGAGATGCCCGCGTCCAGGGCCTGGCGAATGAGCGGGCGGGCGGCGTCCTCGGGCAGGGTCCACGGGTGCGGTCCCCGGTCGGGAACGCCGTAGCTCATACAGCCCAGCGCGAGCCGGGAAACCTCCAGGCCGCTCGTGCCCAGCTTGACGTACTCCATGGTTCGGTTCCCCTCGTCGGTGTGGTCCCGCCGGCGCGCCGGGGCGCGTGTCCGAGGACGCGGCGGGTCTGCTCCGTCAGAACGGCCATGATCGTATCGAGGCGCGTACGGTCCCGGACAGGCGGTTTGCCAACAGCAGCCCGGAGAGCGGCGCGTTCAGCCCCTGCAGGCAGGTGTCCTGCGCGGCAAGGGCGGGCCGACGTCGGCCGGGGCGGCGAGCCGGGGCGACTGCCGCGGGTCAGGGTCGGCGACGACAGCGTCGCGGTGGATCGGTGCGCTGCCTCGTGATCGGCACCGTACGACGTCGTCCGCGGGCGGCCCTCGCGGCACCGGAGACCGGGGCGACGGCCGTCGCCCTCGCTCCCGGCACCGTGTTCGCCGTCCCGCGCGAGCACCGGCACGGCCTCGCATTCCCACAGCCGACCGGTCTCGCGCCACTCACCCGACGGCCCGGAACCCGGCCGGACAAGCACGTCCGGGACACCGCCCGCGCGGCTCGCTAGTCGGCCAGCTGCGGATACAGCGCCGCCAGGTCGCCGGCGAGCCCCGCCTTCACGTTTCGCGAGAGGTCGTCCGCCAGGACCTCGTGCGCGTCTGCCTCGACGCCGTCGAGCGCGAGGGCGGCGACATCGTGCGGCGCGGACTTGGGTGCGTCGACGCTCGCCGCCATGTCGGTGTCGACGTAGCCGACGTGCAGTCCGGTGACGCCGATGCCACGCGAACGCAGTTCCAGACGCAGGGAGTTGGTCTGGGACCACAACGCGGCCTTGGTGGCGCTGTAGGAGCCGGCGACCCCGAGCCACGAGAGCACGGAGTGGACGTTGAGCAGGTGTCCGCCGCCGTTGCGTTCGACGGCCGGGACGAAGGCCCGGGTGACCAGCAGTGGACCGTAGAAGTTCGCCTCGAACTCCCGCCGTATGACGTCGAGTTCGGCATCGAGGAAGGAGCGTGCGCCGAGCGAGACGCCGGCGTTGTTGATCAGGACGGTGACGTCCTGCGCCCGCGCGGCCGCAGCCTCGACCGAGGCGGGGTCGGTGACCTCCAGGGCGAGCGGCACGGCATCCGGGTGCGTCACGGTGCGCGGGTCCCGGGCCGTGGCGTACACCTTGGCGGCACCGCGCGCGTACAGCTCTTCCACCAGCGCCTTGCCCAGGCCGCGGCTGCCGCCGGTGACCAGGGCGACGGAGTCCTTGATCGAAGTCATGTTCGCCTCCAGGGGAATCGAGCTCGGAATCGAGAGAGGGATCGAGAGAGGGATCGAGATGGGAAACCGATCGGTTTCCGTTACAGTAAACCGATCGGTTTCCAACTTCAAGCCGACGAGCGCGCGACGGACACACGGGGGGCCGTAAGCTGCCGGCCCGGCCCGCCGCCCACCCGTCCGTGCGGGCCGTACTGGCGTCGCGCGCCGCCGGCACTACGGCCGCGGTGCCACCGGTGATCGACGCGGACTGGCTCCGGGCGCTGCGCCTGAGGCCGGCGCGGACGACGCGGCGGCGGTGAGCCTGGACCACCCCGGACCGGACCCCGTCACCCGGCCGGCCCGTCTCCATTGGCCTCCGCGCGACCGGTGGCGGAAGGTCTGAACAAGATCGGTGAGTCGATGCTTCGTCCGACCGGTCGCCGAGTCGTCCCTCCCTGTCCGTGGCGAGGCGGGCCGACTCACCGGGGGCGGGGAACGATGAATCCGTGCGCTCGGGTAGTTCCCTGCCCCAACCGCCCTCCCGGCTCCGCCCCCGACGGCCCCTCCACCGGCTCCGGCCGCCCCGCCGCGCACCTCACGGCTCCGGCCACCGCGGCTCCGTCCACTCCCAGCCAAGGCCGCCTGCGCACCGCCCCGGCCACGGTCGCCTCTCCCCCCGCTCCGGCCCCGGCTCGACCGTCCGCGCCCCCGCCTTGCCCCGTCCCACCCCGTCCCGGCGGCTACGGCCGTCCGCGCCCCATCGGACCCGGTCCCGCCCCCCCGGACCCGTCAGCCGCCGTTCCTTCGGCCCCTCCTCTGCCCGGACCACTGCGTAGGCCACCCTCCGCCCAGAGAACGTCGTAGGCCACCGCCCCAGCCTCCCCCCTCCTCTCCTCCCCCACGCACACCACCACTCCCCCGGTCCCCGTCCCCGGGGTGGACCTCGGCGTCGCACGAGCCGGACGTTCGGCGGGCTGGCCAGCTGCGCCGCCCGCGACACCGAGGTCCACACCGGGGACGTGCTCGGCTCGGCCGCCCACGGCAACGGCAACCGTCCCGCCGGGCCCGTGGGGCGTAGGCGACCGACGGGGAGACACCACCGCTCAGGCCCGGCAACACCACAACCCCTCGATCAGGACTCCGGCCTGGCCCCCGGGAGCACGGCGGCCAGGCCCGGTGCCCACCGCTGGCCGCCGCGCCGCAGGAAGCGGATCACCGGGTGCCCGTCCGCGGTGGAGACCTCGGCGTCGACGCCGTAGACCCGCTTGATCAGGTCGGCGCTCAGCACGTCACCGGGGGCGCCCTCGGCAACCGTCCGTCCACCGGCGAGCACGAGCAGCAGGGCCGGGGCCAGCAGCAGGGCGGCGGGACGGGGGTACGGAACACGGGTGCGCCTCGGATGTCGGGGCTCGTACGCGGAGCCCGGCCCACGGACGGCCTCCGCGCCGGGGGTGCGAAGGTGCCAGCAGGTCTTCGGACTCGGGTTCACCCGGACGGGACGCCTTCCCGGCAGGGATCCGCGTCCGCCCACGCGGCGGCCGGTCCCCTCCCAGTGGCACGAGCGCCCCGCCCGTCCCCCCACCGTCGCGCGTAAGTCCCGGATTCGCACCGGATTCACTGGCCTCGGCTATGGCACGACTGGCTCCGGAAGGCCATCAGCACTACCGTTCCCCGCTGCCTGCGGAACTGATCGCACCGGCGGGGAAGTTGATATGGCAAGCTTTGGCCAACCGTTTACGGGACCGAGGCCGTGACGGTCGGGGAGAGGAGCACAGCGTGACTCAGGACGGCGGCCGAAGCGTGCACATCGACACCAGCAAGCCGCATCCCGCACGGATCTACGACTACCTCCTGGGCGGCAAGGACAACTACGCGGTGGACCAGGCGGCGGGCGACCAACTGGCCGCGACGGCGCCCGAGGTGTGGATCTCCGTGCGCGCCAACCGCGCCTTTCTGCAGCGTGCGGTGCGGTACGTCATCGACAGCGGGGTCCGCCAGCTCCTCGACATCGGCACCGGGCTGCCCACCTCGCCGAACGTGCACGAGGTCGCCCAGCAGCTGGCTCCGGACGTGCGCGTCGCGTACGTCGACAACGACCCGATCGTCAAGGCGCACGCCGACGCGCTGCTCAACCGGGCCGGCACGACCAGCATCGTCCTCGCCGACCTGCGCGATCCGCAGTCGATCATCGATCATCCCGAGGTCCGCCGGATCATCGACTTCGACCGGCCGGTCGCCCTGTTCCTCGTCGCCATCCTGCACTTCATCCGCGACGCGGACGAGCCCGAGCGGATCGTGGCCACCCTGCGCGACGCGCTCCCGGCCGGCAGCTTCCTGGTGCTCTCGCACGCGACGGGGGACTTCGCCGACGACCGCAGCGATGCCGAGGCCGTCTACAACAGCGCGACCGCGACCATGAACCTGCGCTCCCGCGACCGGGTCGAGCGGTTCTTCGACGGCTTCGAACTCGTCGAACCCGGCCTGGCCCAGGTGCCGTTCTGGCGCCCGGACTCCACCCCGCAGCCCGGTTCCGAAGAGATCGGCTTCTACGGCGGCGTGGCCCGCAAGCGCGCCTGAACCCGGCGGCTGCGGCAGAGCCGCACCAGCGCGCCCCGCACGACCCCGTCCTCGGACCGGCTCGTGCGGGGCGCGCTTTCCTCTGTCGGCCGACCCCTTGACCGATCCCCCGTCGACCCCGCCATACTGTCGGCCAAATCGATTTGGCCACATCGATTTGGCCGCCGTCCACGGCTGGATCGTCGAGGCCTGAGTCCGAGCGAGCCGAACGGAGCCCGCACGTGTCCAGTCCCGTACATCCCGTCGACGAGTCCCGCCCCCTCGGGCGGATCCTGCTCTTCGGCGTACAGCACGTCCTCGTCATGGCGGCCACCCCGATCTCCGCGATCTTCCTGATGAGCGCCACCCTCCGGCTCGGCCCGGACATCACCGTCGACCTGCTCTCGGCGGCCCTGCTGCTGTCCGGCATCGGATCGCTCGTCCAGTCCCTCGGCCCCTGGAAGTTCGGGCCGCGACTGCCGTTCGTGATGCTGCCGGGCGGCGCGCCGCTGATCCTTTTCCTGTCGATCGCGCAGCAGCACGGGCTGCGTACGGCCACCGGCGCGGTGCTTCTCACCGCCGCCTTCACCTTCCTGGTCCTGCCGTTGTTCGCACGGCTGCTCAGGTTCTTCCCACCGCTGGTCATCGGCACGATGATCGTGATCGTCGGGGTCAACCTGGTGAAGGTCGGCGCGCTGCTGGTCACCGGGCAGCCCGGCACCCCCGGATTCGCCGATCCGGCCCGGCTGGGGCTCGCCTTCGCCACCATCGGCCTGATCGTCCTCTTCACCCGGCTGCTGCGCGGCGTCCTGCGGCAACTCGCCGTCCTGCTCGGCCTCGCGGCCGGCACGGCGCTCGCCTTCGCCCTCGGCCAGGTCCACCTCGGAAACGCGCTGTCGGGCCAACTGGTCGGCGTGCCCAGGCCGTTGCCGTTCGGCACGCCCGTCTTCGACCTCCTGGCCGCGCTGCCGCTGATGCTGTACAGCCTCGCGTCCATGGCGGAGGCGACCGGGCAGACCGTCATCAACGCGGAGGCCGTCGGCAAGGACATCGACGTCCGCTCGGACGTGCCGCGCACGGTGCGCGGGGATGCCCTGACCTCGCTGCTCGGCGGCTGCTTCGGGCTGCCGCTGATGGTGACCAGCGGGGAGAACATCGGCATCGTACGGGTCACCGGTGTACGCAGCAGGTACGTCACGGCCGCCGCGGGCCTCGTCCTCGTCGTCCTCGGCTTCCTGACGCCCGTCGCGCGGGCGATCAGCGTGATGCCGTCGGCCGTGGTCGGGGGCGCCGCGATGGTCGTCTTCGCGGTGATCACCGTGCTCGGCGTGCAGATGCTGGGCCGGGCCCGGCTCGAGGACCACACGGCCACGATCACCTGCGCGGTCGCGCTCGCGCTGGGGCTGCTGCCGATCCTGGTTCCCGGGGTGTACACCGGTTTCCCCTCCGGCGTGCGGATCCTGCTGGAGAGCGGGGTCGCCGTGGGCGCCTTCGTCGCCGCCTTCCTCAACGTCGTCTTCCACCACGTGGGCGCCCGTGCCCTGGACGCCGCCGTCCGGCCGGCCGAGGCGCCGGGCACGACCGCCCACGTCTGACGCGCGCCCGCCGCCGCGTCCTGTCGGAACCGAACAACGGAGAACCATGACCGACCTGACCCCCGACCGCCTCCGCCATGACACGCTGGTGCTGGTCCCCGATGTGACACTGACCCCCGACGGCCCCCTGGAGGCGCACGCGGTGGTGGTGCGGGACGGTGTGTTCCGCGACGTCGGCCCGGTCGAGCGGATCGTCCGCACGTGCCCGTCACCGGCCCCCGTCCTGCTGCCCGGGCACGTGCTGATGCCGGGCTTCGTCGACGCCCACCACCATCTGACGCAGAGCTTCGGCGGCGCGCTCGCCTTCGGGGAGCCGTCGGAGATCTTCCGCCGGGTGTGGGTGCCGCTGGAGCGGGCCCTCGACGAGGAGTCGGCGTACGTGGCCGCGAAGCTGGCCGCGCTGGAGTCACTGCGGGGCGGTTTCACGACGGTCGCCGAGTCGGGGACCCGGGCCACGGTGGACGTGGACGTGGTGGCCTCGGCCGCGCGTGACGCGGGGATCCGCTGCGTGCTGGGGCTGGTCTGCAACGACGCCTCGGACGGTACGGGAGAGGACGCGGATCCGCGGGCCGTGCTCGCCGCCGCCGAGCGGCATCTGGCGCGCTACGACGGTGACCGGCTGATCCGTCCGTCGCTCGCCGTGTCCGTGCCGGAGGCGGCCACCTCGCACACCCTGGCCGCCGCGGCACGGCTCGCCGCCGACGCGGGCACGGTCGTACAGGTGCATGTGAACGAACACCTCGTCGCCGTCGAGCGCTCCCTGGTCCGGCACGGGCTGCGGCCCCTGGAGTATCTGCACCATGTGGGCGCGCTGGGTCCGCAGTTGCTGGCCGCGCACGCCACGCTGCTCACCCCCGCCGAGGTCACGCTGCTCGCTGACAGCGGCGCGGCGGTGAGCTACAACCCGGTCGCCAGCGCCTGGAAGGGCAACGCCGTCGCCCCCGCGACCGCCTTCGCCGAGCGCGGCATCCGGTTCGGGCTGGGCACCGACGGGACGCGCGGGGACGGCTTCCGGCTCGCGGACGCAGCCGAGTTCGCCCAGCGGCTCAGCTACGGTCTGGCCAGCGGCGACTCCTCCTGCGGTGCCGGCTGGACCTGGTTGGAGCGAGCCACGGCCGGCGGCGCCGACGCGGTCGGGCTCGGCGCTCGCACGGGACGCGTCACGCCGGGTGCCGCCGCCGACTTCCTGCTGGTGGACGTCGGCGGGCCGGAGATGCAGCCGTCCTGGGACCTGCCGTGGGAGCTGGTCCGGCGTGGCAACCGGGACCAGCTGACCGCCGTGTTCGTCGCCGGCCGACTGCGGCTGTGGCACGGCTGGCCGCCGGACTGGGACGGCCCGGCGCTGGTGCGACGCGCCGCCGAACTGGCCCCACGGGTGGTACGGGACGCCCAGGTGACACGGGCCCATCCCACCTCGGTCGCGGCACAGGGGCGCGGGTCGGCGCCCGTCCCCCCGCCGCTCCCCGCCCCGCCCGCCGAGAGCACGGTCACCGTTCAGGCCCGGCCGGTGCGCGGTGGCCGGCGATGAACGGGGCCACGCTTGCGGTGCTGGCGGTGACCGTCGCGGCGGCCGCGTTCGTGCAGGGGACCAGCGGCCTCGGGTTCGCGCTGATCGTGGCGCCGGTCGCGGGCCTGCTCGATCCGGGGCTGCTGCCCGTGTTCGTACTGACCTCGATGATCCCGCTCAACCTGTACGTCGCCTGGCGGGAACGGCACAGTCTCGATCTGCGCGGCGCCCGGTGGATCACCGCGGCACGGCTTGCGGCGACACCGGCGGGGCTGGCGCTGCTGTGGCTGATACCCAAGGACGATCTCGGGGCCGCCGTCGGCGCGGCGACGGTGCTGGCGGCGGTAGTGAGCCTGGTCGTGCCGTCGTTCGTGCCCGGGCCCGGCGCCTACGTGGGTGCCGGTCTCGTCACCGGCCTGACCGAGACCGCGACCGGCGTGGGCGGCCCGCCCCTCGCCCTCGTCTACCAGCACCGGCCGCCGGGCGAGCTGCGCGCCACGGTCGCCGTCTGCTTCCTGGTGGGCGAAGTCGCCTCCCTCGCCCTGCTGTTCGCCACCGGACGCGGGCACGCGGCGGACGTGGGCCGGGCGGTCCTGCTGCTGCCGGCGCTGGCGGCGGGTGCCTGGCTGAGCCGGCTCGTGCACCAACGCGTCGACGCGAAGAAGATGCGCGTCTTCGTCCTCGTCTTCGCCCTGGTGTCGGGGGTGGTGCTGATCGCGGGGACGTGACCGCCCCGGGGCCGCCACGGGACGGCGTCCCGGCTACCGCGTTCCCGGACGGCGCAGGGACGAGGCGCGCGGGACGAGCCGCGGCTCGGCGGCGGGCACCGCGCTCCCGGTGTCCGGCGCGCCGGTGGTCGGTCGCGTGCCCAGCCGGGCGAGCAGCAGCTCCACCGCGTCCGCGGCGGCCCGCTCCAGCCGCAGGTCGACCGCGGTGAGCGGCGGTTCGCAGGTACGGGCGCGCAGACCGTCGTACCGCGTGACGACCATGACGTCGTCCGGGACTCGGCGTCCTGCCGCCCGCAGCGCGCGTACGGCGCCGACGGCGAAGGCGTCGACGAGCACGCAGAGCGCGTCGACGTCGGGATGTTCCGCGAGCAGCGCGGCGCACCGGTCGTACCCCGCCTGCTCGCCGCCGTCCTCCGCCGCGGTGGCGACGACGGGCGGCCAGCCGTGGGCGGCCGCGGTGCGCTCGTAAGCCGTGCGCGCGTCGACCGAGGAGTGGCGGGTGCCCGCGCCGACGACGAGCGCGGGCCTGCGGGCGCCCTGGTCGCTCAGATGCTCCAGGAGCAGTTCGACCACCCGGCCGCCGTGCAGGTCCACGTAGGGGGCGTCGTCGTCGGGTGCGGTGGGCCTGCCCAGCGCGACGTACGGCAGCCCGCGTTCGCGCAACTGGGCCACGGCCGCGTCGTCCGCCTCGGGTTCGACCACGATCGCGCCGTCGATGTCGACGGAGTACAGCGCGGATCCGGACTGCACGGGCGGGATCAGCACCAGGGCGTAGTCGTGGACGAGGGCGCGCTCGGCCGCGGCCGCGGCCACCTCCATGTAGAAGCCGAGCCGCGAGGGCCCGCCGGCCACCGCGAACGGCATCGAGGAGGCCAGCGCGATGGCCTTGGCCTGGCCCCGGCGCAGCCGCTGGGCGCGCAGATTGGGCCGGTACCCCAGCTCGGCGGCGATCTTCTTGATGCGTTCGCGGGTGCGCGGGTCGACCTTGCCGATGCCGTTCAGGGCATGGGACACCGTGGTCCGCGACACCGACGCGGCCGCGGCGACGTCGGCGATCGTGGGCCGCCGGGCGCCGTGGGATGTGGTCATGGGTCCATCTTCGCAACCTCCGCCGCCGGGAGCCATCACCCGCCCCGCACCGGCAGCCGGCCGCCCCGGCAAGAGGGGTCGCGCGCAGGGGCGTTCACACCTGCCGTGGCCGTGGGCTCGGTCCGTGCCGGACCCGCGTACGGCCGCCGGGCAGAGCGTCAGGGCCGGCACCTGTGCAGCCCGCCACGCTCGCCTTCGCCCGCGCCCGGGAGCCGGGCCTGCTGACCCCGGACGACCTGGTGCGGGACCATCTGCCGGAGTTCGCCGGGGGCGGCCGGGACGCCATCGCCGTACGGCACCCGTGGAACCGCACCGCGCCGGTGCGGGCCGCCGATCGGGCCGCGGGCAGCGCCTTCGACCAGGGCCGGGACGCGCCGATCGCGCTGATCCGCGCCACGGGCGCCGGTCCCGGCCGGGTGCCGGGGCAGCGTGCCGCGTGACCCGGTGCTGCCGCTTGCCTGCTGATCGCCGAAATCGGCCCGTGTCGCCCGGTTCGACGTGCCCCGGGGCGGGCGTTCACCGCCAGGGTCGTACGCACCGGCGGGCTCCGCCACGGCCGGCGGCTCCTGCGCGAGCAGCCCTGCGCCGCACCGGTCCGCGGCCGGCGTCCCGCCGGCCTTTCTCGACGAGGACACGGGCGAGCCCGTGCACCGGGGCCCGGGCCTGATGCCGGACCCGTTCGGCTTCGGCCGGCCCTGCTCACCGCACGCCTTCGGCCGTACCGGAGACAGCGCCGCCCGGCCCTGTCCGGCCCGGGCGCCGGTCCGACGATCGCGGCCCACTTCGCCGGCAACGCCCCGCTCGCCGACCGCGTCCGCCGCGACCACGCCCCGTGCACTGCGGTCCGCGCGGACCGCGGCATCGCCTCACTCAAGGAAACGGGCCGAGACCACCCGCCCCGTGCACGGCGTTCTGCGCGGGCCGAGCCACCGATCCGCACCGGCACACCCTGTCGCCGGCAGCCGTCCTGCCCACCGGCACGTTCCGGACCGGGTCCACCACGACGGCGGGCGGCTCGTCCCCTCCGTCGTCCCGGCGGTGATCGGCCGTTCCGCCCCGCGGGACGCCCGCAGCGTGCCCTGAGCGGGGCCCGGCCGGGGCCGGATGCGCCCGCTTGGTGGGGGTCGCCCGATGGTGCGACGCTGGGGTGGAGAGGTGTCCGACGAGGGGACTGCTGGAGGGCCGATGGGACGTGACGTCCCGGCGCTCGTCTTCACCCGCGAGGACCGCCGCCGGTACCGGATCAAGATGCACGCCTGCCTCGAGGCGCTGGCCCAGATGCTGCGCGAGCAACGGTTCGAGTGCGAGCGGCCCCAGGTCGGCCTGGAGATAGAGCTGAACCTGGTCGGTGACGACGCCGAGCCTGCGATGCGCAACAGCGATGTGCTGAAGGCCATCTCCGACCCCGCCTGGTCCACCGAACTGGGCCGGTTCAACCTGGAGATCAACGTCCCGCCCCGGCGGCTGACGGCGGGCGGTCCCGACGCGTGGGAGGGCGAGATACGTGCCGCGCTCGACCACGCCGACGAGCGGGCGGGTTCGACCGGCACCCGGCTGATCATGATCGGGATCCTGCCCACGCTACGGCGGGAGCACATCGGTGAGGGGGCGCTGTCGGAGAACCCCCGCTACCGGCTGCTCAACGACCAGATCTTCGCGGCCCGGGGCGAGGACCTGCGCATCGAGGTGGACGGCGTCGACCGGCTGCGCACCTACGCGGACACCATCACTCCGGAGGCCGCGTGCACCAGCACGCAGTTCCATCTCCAGGTGTCCCCCGAGGAGTTCGCCGCCTACTGGAACGCGGCGCAGTCGATCGCCGGGGTCCAGGTCGCGCTGGCGGCGAACGCGCCCTTCCTGTTCGGCAAGGAGCTGTGGCACGAGACCCGCATCCCGCTGTTCGAGCAGGCCACGGACACCCGGCCGGAGGAGATCAAGGTGCAGGGCGTACGGCCCCGGGTGTGGTTCGGGGAGCGGTGGATCAACAGCGTCTTCGACCTCTTCGAGGAGAATCTGCGCTACTTCCCGGCCCTGCTCCCGCTGTGCGACGAGGAGGACCCGGCGGAGACGCTGGACCGCGGTGACATTCCCGAACTCGGTGAACTGACCCTGCACAACGGCACGATCTACCGCTGGAACCGGCCCGTCTACGCCGTCTCCCACGGCGTCCCGCACATCCGGGTGGAGAACCGGGTACTGCCCGCGGGCCCGACCGTCGCCGACACGCTCGCCAACGGCGCCTTCTACTACGGGCTGACCCGGGCGCTGGTGGAGGAGGACCGGCCGGTGTGGTCGCGGATGTCGTTCTCGGCCGCCGAGGACAATCTGCACACCGCCGCCCGGCACGGCATCGAGGCCCTGCTGTACTGGCCCGGGATGGGTGAGGTGCCGGTGCCGGAGCTGGTCCTGCGCCGGCTGCTGCCGCTGGCGCACCGCGGCCTCGCGCACTCGGGGATGGACGAGGCGTGGCGCGAGCCGCTGCTCGGCATCATCGAGCAGCGCTGTGTGACGGCGCGCAACGGGGCGGTGTGGCAGAAGGAGACGGTGCACCGTCTCGACGCCACCACGCACGCCGGCCGGCACGAGGCGCTGCGCCGGATGACGCAGCTGTACATCGACTACATGCACCTCAACGCCCCGGTCCACACCTGGCCGGTGGACTGATCCGGCTCAGTGGCGTTGGCCCAGGAGGTTCACGGCGCGGTCGAAGGCCGAGTCACGGTTCTTCGCGAACTCCTCCTTGGTGAAGACCGGTTCGATCAGCTGCGGCGGAATTCCGGTGCCGTCGAAGGTGCGTCCGGTGCGGGTCAGGAACTCCTCGTCGGGCAGTCCGAAGGCGAGATCGTCGGGCAGGCGGCGTTCCATGACGTCGGAGAAGACGCCCTGCGTGGGCTGTCCGATGCGGACGGTCCGCCCGGGCCGGTCCATCAGCGCCTGGGTGAAGGTCTCGCCCGCGCTGACCGTCGAGCCGCCGGTCAGGACGGCGACGGGGCCGGTGTAGCGGGGCGCGTCGGCGGGGACGACGGGCACGGGTTCGGGGTGGGTGAACCGGGTGGGGTGGGCCGGGTCGTTGCGCACGCGTTTGGCGTAGGCGGTGTACGGCGTGCCGGTCAGCCGCTGGGCGATCCGGATGCCGAGGCTGTCGGCCCCGCCGCCGTTGATCCGCAGATCGATGACGAGACCCTTGAGCCGCTCGGCCCGGGCCGGGGTGAGCACGGTGTTCAACGCCCGGTCGAGTTCGGCCTGTTCGGCGGTGTACGGCGCGTCCTCGCCCGCGTAGCCGCCGAATCCGCTGATGCGGAGGTAGCCGAGGTCGTCGGGCAGGTCGGCGTAGGTGATGCGGCCGGCGCCGAAGTCCTGGCGATGGGCGGCGTCCCCGAGGTCGCGGGCGATGATGAACTCCTTTGCCTTCGCGTCGAGTTGCGGGCTCGGGACCTTGGTGCCCGGGCGGCCCTGGCCGAAGAAGCGGTCGCCGTCCCGCACCGTGACATGGGCGTCGTACAGCGGGCGCACCATCTGACCGAGGATGCCGAAGAGCTGGTCCTTGGTGGTGTCCTCGTGCACCAGGGGCCGGCACCGGTCGCGTACGGCGTGCCAGTCGATGCCCTTGGCGGCGAAGAAGGGGTAGTTGTCCTCGAAGGTCTGCCAGAAGATGTCGAAGGCGGTGCGCGGGTCGGTCGCGGCCGGGCGGGTGCAGTCGGCGGGCAGGGCCGGCAGCCGGCGCAGATGGCGGTGCCCCACCGAACTGTCGGCGGCGAGCGTCGCGTGATCGCGGTCGCGGTCGGTCCGAAGGCTCAGCACCGTGCCGTCCGTCGTGAGGTAGGTGCCGGGGCCGGTCTGCGGCGAGGTGTCGCCCTTGAGGCAGCTGACGGACGTCGTCTGGTACTCCTGCAGCACTCCCCCGCCGATGACGAGGACGGTTCCGTAGCCGTCCATGCGCCACACCCCGTCGGTGCCGGGCGGGCCCGACTGCGTACCGGCCGCGGCCGGTACGGCTCCGGCGGCGAGGGCGAGTGCGGCGACGGTGGCCGTGAGGGTGCGCACGATCGTGTCCTTCCGGTGGTGTACGCGGGAGACCAGCGTCGCCGGTGCACCCACCCGCGCACCATCCGGCGTTCCGGTGGACCGGGACGGGGGACAACCCCCGTTGCGCCCTAGCCTGGCCCGGTCAGGCCGTTCAGCGGAACGCGTCGCGCGGTCACCGTCCGGTGGCCGATCCGCCAGCCGTCGGGGGTGCGGACGAGGATGTCGTCGTAGGTGACGGAGCCGCAGGAGCCGTCCGCCCGGACGCCCAGCCCTTTGGAGCGGGCGCGCGCCGAACCGTCCGCCGCTTCGTGTACGACGACGTTGGTGACGTGGTGTGCGACGGGGTTGCCTGCGCCCAGTGCCAGCGCCGCCGCCCGGATGGCGGCCACCCCGACCAGCGGGTCCTGGCCGAAGTCGGTCACGTCGTAGACGACGTCCGGGGTGAACAGCTCCTCCAGGCGGTCGAGTAGACCGTCGTCCACGAGGTGACCGTGCATCGCGATCAACTCGGTGATGGCCAGCCTGTCTTCCGACGTGAGCGCCATGTACGTCCCCCCTGCGGTCGCCCGCTTCCTACGCCGGTGCCTCGGTCGTCCGCTCCCGCGCCGCCCCGGCACAGGGTGGCGCGTCCGGCAGATGGGCCTTCGCCCACTGCGCCAGTTCCTTCAGCGCGGGCTCCAGGGCGGCCCCGGCCTCGGTCAGCCGGTAGGCCACGCGCAGCGGCGGGCCCTCGTCGACCTGGCGGAGGACCAGGCCGGCCGCACCGAGCTCGGCGAGCCGGTCGGACAGCATGCGCTCGCTGATGCCGGGCACGGCCCGGCGCAGGTCGGCGAAGTGCGCGGGCTGTTCCACCAGGACGGCCACGATCGGACCGCTCCAGCGCTTTCCGAGCAACTGGAAGACACGGGTGATGCCGTCGTCCACCTGCTTGCACGCCGCGCTGTCGTGGTTCTGGTCCGCCGCCATGTGATCAGGGTACTACCCCGATGTAGGGGGATGAAAAAAAGTAAGTCCCTGTGTTATTCATAGTTGAGTACGAAAGTTCAGCCCACGCATTCCCGTGCCGGGCTGCCCCTTCCCGTTCCCTGGAGTCACCCATGGCCACCCTGCTGCACATCGACTCGTCCGTGTTCCCGACCGAGGCCTCGGCCTCGCGCGCCGTGACGGCGGCCTTCCGCGCGCACTGGGAGGAGCAGCACCCGGACGGCACGGTCGTCTACCACGACCTGGACGCGAGGCCCGTCCCCCACATCACCGCCGCCGCGCACACCGCCGGCTTCACGGACCCCGCCTCCCACACGTCCGAGCAGGCCGCCGCCTTCGCCGAGCGCGTCCGGCTGATCGAGGAGCTGGAGCAGGCGGACGCGGTGCTGATCGGCGCCCCGATGTACAACTACTCGATCCCCTCGACCCTCAAGGCCTGGCTGGACAATGTGATCCTGATGGGCCGCACCGTGGGCGAGGCCCCGTCCGCCAAGGGCACCCCGGTGACCGTCGTCGCGAGCCGGGGCGGTTCTTACGAGCCGGGCACCCCTCGCGAGAGCTTCGAGTACGTGCGCAACTACCTCGGGGCCGTCCTCGGTGACAGCTTCGGTCTGGACGTCGACTTCATCGTCCCGGAGCTGACGATGGCCCCGCACAACCCGGCGATGGCCGAGCTGGTCCCGCTGTACGAGGCCTCCCGCGAGCGCGCCCTCGACCAGGCCGCCACGAAGGCCAAGCAGCTCGCGGAGCGCCTGGCGCACTGAGCGACCTCGTCGACCCGGGTGCCGTCGGCCGGCGGCACCCGGGTCGACGTGCGTCGGCACCCCAGTGCCCCCCAGTGCCGCCAGTGCCGCCAGTACTGCCAGTGCTGTCAGTGCGCGAAGACCGTGCTGGCCAGCGCCACCTGCACCGCGGTGCCGGCCAGGATGCTCAGCGGGGCGTTTCGGCGCCACAGGTGCAGGCCGACCGTGACGCTCAGGGCCACCAGCGGGGCGAGCACGGCGGTGTGCGTGACCGGCAGGTCCCGCAGGCAGTAGACGACCAGGATCACCATGATCCCGGCGGGCATCCGGGCCTGGAGGTGGCGCACGGTCCGGCTGGCGCGCAGCGGGCCGAGCGCGGCGAAGGGCAGGGCGCGCAGCGCCCAGGTGGCGGCGCCGGCGACGAGGACCGCGGCGACGAGATAGTGCGTGTCAGACATGACGCGGGTTCCCCCGGGCGGTCAGGCCGCGGGCGAGGAGCCCGGCGGTGAACAGGGCGAAGGCGGCGAGGAGCAGGCCGCCCGGGAAGAGCAGCCGCGCGACGAGGGCGCTCAGCAGGGCGAGCAGCGGCGTCGACAGGTCGCCCTTGCGGTCGCGGACGGCGTCGAGCGCCAACACCGTGAACAGGGCCGTGAGCGCGAAGTCCAGACCGGTCACGCGGTCGGGGATGAGCGAGCCGAGCAGCGCTCCGGCGGTGGCGCCGCCGACCCAGTACAGATGCATGAAGAGCTGGAGGCAGCGGATGCGGCGCCCGGACCAGGTCAGGGCCCGCCGCCCGGCGGTCAGCGCGTACGCCTCGTCGCTGAGCGCGAACGTGCCGTACGCCTTGCCGAGCGGTCCCTTGATCCGGTCCAGCGGGAAGGACAGCGCGTAGAACACGTGCCGGAGGTTCACCAGGAGCGCGGAGACGGCGATCGAGGCCAGGGGGACGGCGGCGGCGACCATGCCGACGAGCAGGAACTCGAAGGAGCCGGCGTAGATCAGGGCGCTGGACAGACTCGCCCACCACCAGTCGATTCCCGAGTGGGTGACGAGCACGCCGAAGGCGACACCGAGCGGGAGGAAGCCCAGCCCCACGGAGGCCGAGTCCGCGAAGGCGGCCCGTGCGTCGGCGACGACAGGAGGTATGTGCATGGAGACATTTTAGGAGGAATCACACGGCATATGGTTGCTAATAGTGTCGCTACACTGCACCCGTGCGCAATGAAGTGAACTTGGATGCAATCGACCGTGACATTTTGTTTCACCTCCGCCGCGACGGTCGTCTGACCAACGTCGAGCTGGCCCAGCGGGTGGGACTGACCCCGCCACCGTGCCTGCGCCGGGTCAAGCGACTGGAGGAGGCCGGTGTCATCACCGGTTACCGGGCCGTCGTGGATCCCGAGGCCCTCGGCCGGGGGCTGGAGGTCCTCATCGACGTCGAGGTCAGCGCCAACGACCGCACGACGTTCCTGGAGTTCGAGGACACCGTGGCCGGCTACGACGAGGTCATCGAGTTCCGTCGCATGTACGGCCGCCCCGACTACTTCGTCCGCGTCGCCGTCGCCGACCACGCCGCCTACGAGGCCTTTCTGGTGGAGAAGCTGAGCGGCCTGCCCTGTGTCCTGCGCATCGACTCGCACCTGACGATGAAGACGATCAAGACCGGCGCGTGAGCCGGCCGCCAGCAGGATGTACCGTGCAGCTACCTGCTCAACGCCGCACGCCCATGGACACCTTGAGGTGAGACACCCGTTGGCCGCCAGCTACTTCGCACGCATCGACCGGCACCGCTACAAGCCCACCGCGCACGCGAGCGGCGCCTGGCACGCCGACGAGATCCACTTCAGCCCGCTCGCCGGCCTCGTCGTCCACGCCATCGACGGGTACCTCGCCGAGCGGTCGCAGGGCGCACTGCTGCTGTCCCGGATCAGCTTCGACATCCTGGGGCGGCTCGCCCTGGACGAATGCGAGATCCGGGTGGAGTCGATCCGGCCCGGCCGCACCATCGAACTCCTTGAAGCGGTCGTGGACATCGCGGGACGGACGGCGGTCCGGGCCCGCGCCTGGCTGCTGACCCCGGTGGACACCGGCGTCGTGGCCGGCGGCGGCGACACGCGTCTCACCCCGCCGGACGCCCTCGCCGCCCGGTCGCTGGGCTCCGTCTGGCCCGGCGGCCACTGCGCGTCGATCGACTTCCGGCCGGTCGCTCCCCCGCGGCCGGGCCGCGCCACGGCCTGGATCTCGACACACCTCGACCTCGTCGCCGACGAGCCGAGCAGCCCTCTCGCGTCCTACGTCGCCCTGATCGACACGGCCAACGGCATCGCCGTACGCCGCCCGCCGACGGAGTGGATGTTCCCCAACGTCGACCTGACGGTCCATCTCCACCGCCAGCCGGAAGGCCGCTGGGTCGGACTGGACACCACGGTCGTCTTCGGCCCCACCGGCCAGGGCCTCACCAGCACGGTCCTGCACGACCTCCAGGGCCCGGTCGGCCAGGCCCAGCAGACTCTGACGGTGCGGCCGCAGCCTTAGTACCACGCCTCAGGCCAGCACGAGCACGAGCGGCACGCCCACGCACGGCACCAGTCGCAGGCCCTCGTGCTCCGCGGGGCGCGCCCCGGTGAGCAGGGGGCCGAAGTCCGGGCCCCTGGTGAGGGAACCGGCCAGATGGGCGGGGTCGGCGGAGGCGGCGACCCGGCCGCGCGCGTTGACCAGCCGGGCGGGGCGCGGCAGGCGCCGCAACAGGGGCAGGACGGCCGCCTCGAAGTTGCGCAGATACACATCGGCGGCGGCCACCCCGGCGAAGTGCCCCTGGATCCGGACGGGTTCGGACAGGGTGAGGCTGTACTCGTCGGAGCAGAGGTAGTCGACGTACGGTCCGGCCACGGCCCGGCGCCCGGTGTCGCGGGGCAGCGCGAACCAGTCCCAGTGCGTGTAGTCGGAGTACGCCGACCGTCCGGGATCGAGGTCGAGCAGCAGCGGGCGCACGGCGCCGTCGGCGCCCGACTGCCACCACTCCAGCCACGCGGGTACGTCGGTGAGCAGTCCGGGGGCGGCGACGAAGCCGGCGCCGCAGACGAGGTCCTCGCACGTCAGGTGCCGGTGCAGGCCGGGGCGGAGGGCGGCGAGGTCGGCACTGACGGGCCGCCGGCCCCCCGCGGCCACCCGATCGAGCAGGGCCTCGGTCTCGGCACGGATGTCCGCGACCGCCTCGAAGACGGCCTCCAGCGCGTCGCCCACCTGTGTGGCCACCCAGGTCTGCGGGTCCGTGTCCAGGGCGGCGGACGGGGGGCTCCAGCCCATGGTGTCCTCCAGCGGACGGGAACCGGACGCGGCGCGGTCAGAGCGTGAGGCGTACGGCGACGAGCCGCGCCGTCGACTCCCTGACGCACCGCTCGGCCAGCGCACCGGCCGTTGCGTGGGCCCCATCCTGCACGGCGGAGATCACGGCGCGGTGGCGGTCCGCAACTTCTTCACGAAACGCGTCGTCGGCGAGGACCAGACACGGCAGGGCACCGACCTCGCTCTGCAGGGCGACCTGTTCGCGGGTGAGCCGGGCGGACTGGGCGGCCGCCGCGAGTTCGACGTGGAAGCGGCCGTACAGCCTGCCGCGTACCGCCGCCTCCTGCGCGTGCGCCAACTCATCGGCGGTACGGCGGAGTTGACGCAGATCGTGTCCTTCGGTGCGCTGGGCGGCGAGGCGGGCGGCGGCGCCGGACAGGGCGGCCCAGTGGTCGCCGAGGTCGCGCAGTTCCTCGGTGCTCCAGCCGCGCAGCCGCGCCGTGAGCCGGTCGGCGGCGGGGACTTCGGGCACGGAGACGAAGCTGCCGCCGCCGCGGCCCCGGCGGGTGGTGACCAGGCCCTGCTGCCGCAGGGCCATGAGCGCCTCGCGCAAGGTGACCGTGGAGACGCCGAGTTGTCCGGCCAGTTCGAGCTCGCCGGGCAGTTGCTCGCCGTCGGTGAGAAGGCCCAGCTCTATGGCGTCGCCGATGCGGCGCACCACCGCCTCCACGCGGGCCCGGTTGTCCACCGGGCTGAAGACGGCCTTGCGGGCGGCGCCCTCGATCTCGTCCTGCCTCACGGCCACCACCTCGTGCGCTGACTCAAGCTTTACCCCGAGGGGCTCTTGAGATCTGAACTATGACTTCATATGTTTACGCCAACGTTCAGCGCGCCAGAAGGGTTCCCGTATGGAGGGAATTGCGATCCGGCTGCAGCAACTGCGGAAGTCGTTCGGTGAGACGACCGCCGTGGCCGGGGTCGACCTGGAGATCCGGGACGGGGAGTTCTTCTCCATGCTCGGCCCCTCCGGGTCCGGCAAGACGACGGTCCTGCGGCTGGTGGCCGGGTTCGAGACGCCGGACGAGGGCCGGATCGAACTCGCCGGACAGGAGGTCACCGGCCTCGCCCCGTTCGAGCGGGACGTGCACACCGTGTTCCAGGACTACGCCCTGTTCCCGCACATGACGGTCGAACAGAACGTCGCCTACGGGCTGAAGGTCCGCAGGGTGCCGAAGGCCGAGCGCCTCGTCCGCGCCCACCGGGCTCTCGCCGAGGTCCGGCTGGAGGGCTACGGCGGGCGGCGCCCGGCGCAGCTCTCCGGCGGCCAGCGCCAGCGCGTCGCGCTCGCCCGCGCGCTCGTCGGCCGGCCCCGGGTGCTGCTGCTGGACGAGCCGCTCGGCGCCCTCGACCTGAAGCTGCGCGAGCAGATGCAGGTCGAACTCAAGGCGATCCAGCGGGAGGTCGGCATCACCTTCGTCTTCGTCACCCACGACCAGCAGGAGGCGCTGACGATGAGCGACCGCATCGCCGTCTTCGACCAGGGCAGCATCGCCCAGGTCGGCACGCCCGCCGAGATCTACGAACGCCCGGCGACCCCCTTCGTCGCCTCCTTCGTCGGCACCTCCAACCTGCTCGACGGCGAGGCGGCCCGCCGGATCGTCGGCGAGCGGGGCACGTACAACATCCGGCCGGAGAAGATCCGCGTGCTGAAGGAGTCCGCCGAGGCGGGCGAGCCGGACCACGCCACCGCCGTCGGCACCGTCGCCGACGTCGTCTACCTCGGCGACGCCACCCGGTTCCTGGTCGACCTCGACGGCGGCGGGCGGCTCACCGCGCTCCAGCAGAACCTGGAGACCTCCTCCGAGGACGTCGCCGCCTACCGCGGCACCCGGGTGCGCCTGAAGTGGCACCGCCGGCACGCCGTGCAACTGCCGTCCTGACCTCTCCCCACCGCCACGTCCCCTGGAGAACGTCGTGCGTCTCACCCGTGTCCCCCGGGCCGCCGCCGCGGCCGCCGCGCTCCTCCTCGCCGCCGCGTGCGGCTCCTCCGGCTCCGGCGGCCCGTCCGCCACAGGACTCAACCCGCCCGCCCTCAAGGCCCCGACGAAGCTCGGCGCGACGGAGGGCCAGGTCAATCTGATCGCCTGGGCCGGCTACGTCGAGGACGGCTCCAACGATCCCAAGGCCGACTGGGTCCACGGCTTCGAGAAGCAGACCGGTTGCCAGGTCCACTCCAAGGTCGCCGCCAGTTCGGACGAGATGGTCAAGCTGATGAAGACCGGCGAGTACGACGCCGTCTCGGCCTCCGGCGACGCCTCCCTGCGCCTGATCGCCTCGGGCGACGCGGCCCCCGTCAACACCGCTCTGGTCCCCAACTACAAGGACGTCTTCGCCGGGTTGAAGAACGGCGCCTGGAACTCGGTGGGGGGCCGGATGTACGGCATCCCGCACGGCCGGGGCGCCAACCTGCTGATGTACGACACGGCGAAGGTGAAGCCCGCGCCCACCTCCTGGTCGGCGGTCTTCGACGGCGCCTCGGCGTACAAGGGGCACGTCACCGCGTACGACTCGCCGATCTACATCGCCGACGCGGCCCTGTATCTCAAGGCCGTCAAGCCCGAGTTGAAGATCACCGACCCGTACGCGCTCGACCAGAAGCAGTTCGACGCGGCCGTGGCCCTGCTCAAGGAGCAGAACAAGTACATCGGCGAGTACTGGAGCGACTATCTGAAGGAGGTCTCCGCGTTCAAGAGCGGCGACTCGGTGATCGGCACCAGCTGGCAGGTCATCGCCAACCTCGCCGCCTCCGAGGGCGCGAAGGTCAAGGCGCTGGTGCCGAAGGAGGGTTCGACCGGCTGGTCCGACACCTGGATGGTCTACAGCAAGGCCAAGCACCCCAACTGCGCCTACAAGTGGCTGAACTGGATCGTCTCACCGAAGGTCAACGCCCAGGTGGCCGAGTACTTCGGCGAGGCGCCGGCCAATTCCAAGGCCTGTGCCGAGACCACTGACAAGAACTTCTGCACGGTCTACCACGCCGCCGACGAGCCGTACTGGAAGAAGATCGCCTTCTGGAACACGCCCATCGAGCAGTGCCTCGACGGCCGCAAGGACGTGAAGTGCGTGCCGTACGCCAAGTGGGTGCAGGCCTGGACCGAGATCAAGGGCTGAGTCGGTGCCGACCGACGTGACGACCGCCGCCGGCCGGGGCACCGTCCGCCGGCTCGCCGGCACCCTGCACCGCAGACCCCGGCTGCGGCTGGCCCTGCTGCTCACCGCCCCGCTGCTGTGGCTGGCCGTCCTCTACCTCGGCTCGCTGGCAGTGCTGTTCGTCTCCGCGTTCTGGACGACCAACTCCTTCACCTCGCAGGTGGTGCAGGTCTGGTCGACGGACAACTTCCACGAGCTGGTCACCACGCCCGTCTTCCGCGAGGTGGTCCTGCGCAGTGTCGGCGTGGCGCTCGCGGTGACGGCCCTGTGCGCGGTGATCGCCTTCCCGGTCGCCTTCTGCACCGCGCGAGTGGCGAAGCCGCGGTGGCGGCCGCTGCTCGTGGTGGCCATCCTCACCCCGCTGTGGGCGAGTTACCTGGTCAAGGTGTACGCCTGGCGGCTCATCCTGTCCCAGGGCGGTCTCGCCGACTGGATGCTCGCGCCGTTCGGACTGAGCGGCCCCGGCTTCGGGCTGCCCGCCACGGTCCTCACGCTGACCTATCTGTGGCTGCCGTACATGATCCTGCCGATCCACACGGCCCTGGAACAGCTCCCGGACAGTCTGCTCGACGCGTCGGCGGACCTCGGGGCGCGGGCCGGGCGGACCTTCCGTTCGGTGGTCCTGCCGATGGTGCTGCCGTCGGTCGCGGCCGGCTCGGTGTTCACCTTCTCGCTCAGTCTCGGCGACTACATCACCGTGCAGATCGTCGGCGGCAAGACGCAGTTGATCGGCAACCTCGTGTACTCCAACATCGACCTCAACCTGCCCATGGCCGCCGCGCTCGCCACCGTACCCGTCGTCGTGATCGTCCTGTATCTGCTGGCGATCCGCCGTACGGGCGCCCTGAACAGCCTGTAGGGCGCGCAGGAGACTCGTAGGAGAAGAGCACCATGCATCTCAGCCGCACCGCGCGTATCGCCCTGCGCACCGGCGCCGGGCTCGGTTTCGCGGTGATCTACGTCCCGCTGCTGCTCGTCCTCGTCGACTCCCTCAGCCCCGACCGCAGCGCGAGCTGGCCACCGCCGGGGCTGACCGGGCACTGGTGGTCGGTGGCCGCGCACAACTCCGGTGCGCGACATGCGCTGTGGGTCTCGGTGAAGGCGGGGCTGGGGGCCACCGCGATCGCGCTCGTACTCGGCACGCTCATCGCGTTCGCCGTCGCCCGGCACCGCTTCTTCGGCCGGGACACGGTCTCGTTCGTCGTCGTGCTGCCCATCGCGCTGCCCGGCATCGTCACGGGCATCGCCCTCAACTCGGCCTTCGGCACGGTCCTTCAGCCGCTCGGCGTGGGCCTGGGACTGTTCACGGTGGTCATCGGGCACGCCACGTTCTGCATCGTGGTCGTCTTCAACAACGTGGTGGCGAGGCTGCGCCGTACGGCGGCCTCGTACGAGGAGGCGGCCATGGACCTCGGCGCGACCACCTTCCGTGCCTTCGCCGACGTCACCTTCCCGCTGGTCCGCTCGGCGCTGCTGGCGGGCGGTCTGCTGGCCTTCGCGCTGTCCTTCGACGAGATCGTGGTCACCACGTTCACGGCGGGGCCCGGCATCGAGACCCTGCCCATCTGGATCTTCGACAACATGACCCGGCCGCAGCAGGCACCCGTGGTCAACGTGGTGGCGGCCGTACTCGTCCTGCTGTCCGTGATCCCGATCTACGTCGCCCAGCGCCTGTCCGGGGACACGGCGACGTCGAGCCGGGTGTGACACCCTGGTCGCCGGACGAACGGGGGACGCGTGAGCACACCGGCGCGGGTGCTGCGCGCGGCGTACGAGGCCGCCGCGGCGGTCGTCGAGGGCCTGGGCGACGAGGAGTCGTGGCTGCCGAGCGGCTGCACCGGCTGGGCGGTTCGCGATCTCCTCTTCCACTGCCTGGGGGACGCCCAGCGCGGTCTGGTGGCCCTGCACACGCCGTCGCCGGAGCCGGTGGACCGGGACGCGGTGACGTACTGGCAGGACTGGCGCCCGGACCCGGTGGGGGCGGCGCACGGCCGCCGTTGGGCGCGGGTGAACGCGAGCATGTTCCTGGACTGGGGGCAGCTGCGGGGCCTGTATCTGGAGACGTCGGCGGCGACCGTGCACGCGGCGGAGGCGGCCGACCCCGACCGGCGGGTGGCCACCCAGGGACATGGGCTGACCGCCGGGGACCTGCTGACCACCCTCGCGGTGGAGGCGACCGTCCACCACCTCGACCTGACCGTGGGCCTTCCGCTCGCCCCGGGGCCGGCCCCCCAGGGGCTGACCGCCGTCCGCGCCGCGCTGGACGGCCTGCTCGGCCGCGCCGCGCTCCCGGAGTGGAGCGACACGCACTACGCGCGCGTGGGCACCGGCCGGGCCACGCTCACCGAGGCCGAGCGCGCCGCGCTGGGCCCGGCGGCGGACCGGTTCCCGCTGTTCGGCTGAGGCAGCCGGGTGCTCCAGCCGACACACCGTCAGGAAACGGACACCCGGACCGGGTTGATGGAAACCTGCCAGCCATGAACAACCCGCCCAGCATCAACAGTTATGTCGACCGCGTCACCGCGGGTCCCGGCGGCGCGCTGACCGACGAGGTCGGCGTCCTCACCGGGGACCTGACCGTCGCGACCATCCTGCTGTCCAACGGCCACAGCGCGCGCGTCGCCGTCCAGCACTCCGGCAGCGACACCTGGTACACCCTCGCCGGCAGCCCGGCACCCGTGCCCACCGGGCAACTCGCCGCCTACCACCGGGATCTGCTGGGCCGCATCCGCCGCGGCGGCGGCACCCGGGCCCGCTGAGCGGGCTGGGCCGAGCAGCTCTTCTCCCGAGGTCACGTCGACAACGGGCCGGTCACGGCCCGTTCGCTCCCCCATGAACGCGCAAAAGGCGGCTCCCGCGTATTGACCGATGCCTGGTCCAGACCAATCATGGCCTAGACCAATAGCCCCGGCCGGGCTGCACAGCGTGCCTGTCGTTCGCTATCCGGGAGTACCCGATGACACGTCCGAGATCCGTACGCGCCCTGCTCGCCGGCGTGGCCACCCTGGCCGCGTCCGCGGGGCTCGCCCTGGGGGCCGGGGGCACCGCGCACGCGGCGACCCCGCTGCCCACGCACGTCTTCGCCCCCTACTTCGAGGCCTACAACGGCGACAGCCCCGCCGCGCTCTCCCAGGCATCCGGCGCCAAGTACCTGACCATGGCGTTCCTCCAGGCCGACAAGAAGGGCTCCTGCACCCCGTACTGGAACGGCGACACCAGCACGCCGGTCGACGCCTCAGTCTTCGGCTCCGACTTCACCACGATCCGCTCGCGCGGCGGCGACGTGATCCCCTCCCTCGGCGGCTACGCGGCCGACAACGGAGGCACCGAGATCGCCGACAGCTGCACGAACGTCGACTCCGTCGCCGCCGCCTACGAGAAGATCATCACCACCTACGACGTCTCCCGGCTCGACATGGACGTCGAAGACAACTCCCTCACGAACACGGCCGGCATCGACCGCCGCAACCAGGCCATCAAGAAGGTCCAGGACTGGGCCGCGGCGAACGGGCGCTCGGTGCAGTTCTCGTACACCCTGCCGACCACGACGACCGGGCTCGCCGACAGCGGCCTCGCCGTGCTGCGCAGCGCGAAGAACGCGGGCGCCAAGGTGGACGTCGTCAACATCATGACGTTCGACTACTACGACGGTGCCACGCACCACATGGCGACCGACACCGAGACGGCCGCGAGCGGGCTGCACGACCAACTGGCCTCGCTGTACCCGAACCTGTCGGACTCCCAGCTGTGGAACATGGTCGGCGTCACCGAGATGCCCGGCGTGGACGACTACGGCCCGGCCGAGACCTTCACCACCGCCGACGCGACGACCGTGTACGACTGGGCGGTCTCCAAGGGCATCAACACCCTCTCCTTCTGGGCCCTCCAGCGCGACAACGGCGGCTGCCCCGGCGGCAGCGCCTCCGACACCTGCTCCGGCATCGCCCAGGACACCTGGTACTTCAGCCACACCTTCGCGCCCTTCACCGGTGGTACGACGACACCGCCCGCCAACGACTTCACCGTCGCCCTCTCCCCCGCCACCGCCTCGGTCGACCCCGGCGGCACGACGACGGCGACCGTGAAGACGTCGGTGGCCTCGGGCAGCGCGCAGAGCGTGGACCTGGCCGTGAGCGGCGCGCCGAGCGGCGTGACCGCCTCGCTCAGCCCCACCTCCGTCACCGCGGGCGGGACCTCCACCCTCAGCGTCCGCACCGCCGCCTCGACGGCGCCCGGCACCTACACCCTGACCGTCACCGGCACGGCCGGCGCGGTCCGGCACAGCTCCTCGCTCGCCCTGACGGTGAACGGGTCCGGCGGCGGCACGACCGCACTCACCAACGGTGACTTCGAGACCGGCTCGCTCACGCCCTGGACGTGCGACAGCGGGGCGACGGTCGTCTCCTCACCCGTGCACGGCGGCTCCCACGCCCTGAAGACCGCGCCCTCCGCCTCGCAGACCGGCCAGTGCGCACAGACCCTCACCCTCAAGCCCAACACCTCCTACACGCTGAGCGGCTGGGTGCAGGGTCCCTACGCCTACCTCGGCGTCAGCGGCGGCGCGACGGCCAGCTCCTGGACCTCGTCCGCGTCGTGGTCGAAGCTGACGGTGCCGTTCACCACCGGCTCCTCGGGCACGGTCACGGCCTACGTCCACGGCTGGTACGGACAGGGCGCCGTGTACGCGGACGACCTGAGCGTCGGCTGACCGCACGCTCGACCGGCCCGCCCCGTGCTCCTTGGGTTCTAATGATCGTCGCAACACCTGACGTCCGGGTGGGCGATGAAAAGCAAGATCAGCACTGCCGGGGGACGCCCGAACGGTAAGAGGGTGTCCCCCGAGGTGAAGCAGCGGTTTCTCGACCTGGTACACGAAGGTGTGAGCATCAGGGAAGCCAGCCGCATCGTCGGGATCAACCGCAGGACCGGCCAGGAGTGGCTGAACGGCTGCGCCGAGCGCGTAACGGCCAGGGGCGGCAGCAAGGCGATCCGCGCTGCGGTGCAACCAGTTGTCGGTGCTCCACGCACGTTCCCCCTCAACCCGCGCAGGGGCGAGTTGAAAGCCCCCGCGCTCCCCGTTTCGAGCCGCTACCTGTCCGAGGAGGAGCGCATTCGCATTGCTGACCTGCGGCGGGAAAAGAAGTCCATCCGATCGATCGCGGCCGCACTGGGCCGCAGCCCGTCGACCGTCAGCCGTGAGATCCGATGTAACTGCAACCCCAACGTCAGGCCGACGCACCCCTCGTACTACAGACCGTTCACCGCTCAGAAACGGGCAGAGTCACGGCGCCCGCGCCCCAAGACCAGACGAGTCGAAACCTGCCCTGAGCTGCAAGATTTCATCCAAACGCGACTGGATGAGAAGTGGAGTCCCGAGCAGATCGCGAACATCCTGCGCCTGGAGTTCCCCGACCGCCCGGAGATGAACGTGAGTCACGAGACGATCTACCGGGCCTTGTATGCCCAGCCCAGAGGCGGTCTGTGGCGCGAGATCGGCCGACGCCTGCGAACTGGCCGAAGCCTGCGGAAGCGACGCCGGCGCCCCGACCAGAGAACCCCACGCTTCATACACCCGAGGGTCATGATCAGCCAGCGTCCCACCGAGGCGGACGACAGGGCGATCGCGGGCCACTGGGAAGGCGACCTGATCGTCGGCACGAAAAATGGATCCGCCATCGGCACCCTCGTGGAGCGCAGCACCCGCTACACGCTGCTCGTACACCTGCCACACGGCCACAGCCCCGGAGCCATGCAAACCGCCCTCCTGGATGCCGTCAGGGGCCTGCCAACCACCCTGAAGCGGTCGCTGACCTGGGACCAGGGCACGGAGATGGCGCACCACCACGCCTTCGCGAAGATATCCGGGGTGCCGGTGTACTTCTGCGACCCCCACAGCCCCTGGCAGCGAGGATCGAACGAGAACACCAACGGCCTGCTGAGACAGTACTTCCCCAAGGGCGCGAACCTGTCGAAGTACTCCAGGGAGGACCTGGACGCCGTAGCGGCCGAGCTGAACGCCAGACCGAGGAAGACGCTCGGCTGGGACAGCCCAGCCGAGCGCTTCTCCGAGCTGCTGAAGAACGACCCCAACACTCCCCGTGTTGGCCCTGTTCTCCCGAAGCTCCCGCGAAGTGACAAGTAGCTCTCCGTGATCAACGTGACATTCGGTCACTGGGCAGGGTGCGGGAGCCCCCGATTTTCCTCACCAAAGGGTGTTGCGAGGTTCTTGAAGGGTCCGGGTTTTTGAGGGAGTTGTTGAGGGTCCTGGAGCTCGTTTCGGAGATCCTCGGCCGATCCTCAGAAAACGATGGTTAGTTGACGGCACACTGCTGTACGTGACCGCTCCCACCGACCTGGCTGTCCCGTCTCGCGAGACCTTGCCTCCGTCTCACCTGACCTTCTCCGGTTCGCATGCCAAGGACAAGGTATGAACGTTCGCTGCCCCTTCATGGGGCTCTCAGCGTTCACGGAGGATGACGCAGAGTTCTTCTACGGCCGCGACGGCGACATCGCGCGCATGCACGAGGCCGTGAGCACAAGGCCGGTAACGGTAGTGGCGGGCTCTTCGGGCTGCGGAAAGTCGTCCCTCATAAGGGCAGGGGTGCTGCCCCGGCTGCGGGCTGAGGGCATGAGTATTTCCGAGCTGCGGCCCACGTCCGGGTTGTCAGCGGCCGCCGTGCTCGCCCGGGCGCTGACGGAGGTCCTGGAGCTGGGACTCGGTGACTCCGACCGCCTCACTGGGACCCTGGAGCTGCTTGAGCTCCTGAAGATCGACCGTATCGACTCTGTGGCAGACGAACTGCGGGCCAGGGTCCTCGTCTTTGGCGGGAGCGCCGGACACGTCCTCTTCGTCGACCAACTGGAGGAGTACGCGAGCTCCGAACCGGAGGCCGCGCGTGACCTGCTCGGGTTGCTCGCCGCCCTAGCTGGCGAAGACGGAACAGCCGCATTGCGGATTGTCGCCACCGCACGGCCCAGCTCCCTCAATGCGCTCGTCAGCGCCCGCACCGTAGGTCTCATCAGCGAGGGTGTGTACTTCCTCGCTCCGCTGGCCCGCGCTGACCTGGCGCGGGCGGTGACCGGACCCGTCGACGCGATGTCAGGACTGTCGTTCGAGCCGGGACTGCCGGATCGGATCCTCGCGGATGTGCGCGACGAGCCCGGGCGGATGGCCCTGGTCCAGATCATCCTGCGGGAGCTGTGGATGCACCGCACCCACTCGACGCTCACCCACGCCACCTACGCCGCCATGGGCGGTGCCGCGGGCCAGATCGTCGAGTATGTGGAACGCTCCTTGCCCTTGCTGTCACAGGCCCAACGGGACTGCGCCCCTCGGCTGTTCGTACAGCTGGCCCGGCCCGGCGACGGTGACACCTATTCCCGAAGGCCCGCTCGCGCCGCCGAACTCGCCCCAGAACTCCTCGATCTGGCACAGGAGCTGGCTGCCCGCAGGCTCGTGGTTCTCTCTCACACCCCAGGCGGTGCAGACGGCGAGGAGACAGTCGGTCTGCCGCACGAGGCTCTGATCCAACTGTGGCCACGCCTGAGGCAATGGCTTGTCGACTACCGGGACTTCCGCGTCTGGCAGGAGCAACTACGCGCCGACCTGCGCCGCTGGCAAACACAATTCCAGGATCCCGGTCGCTTGCTCAGAGGATCCGACCTGGCGGAGGCCCTGCACAGACTTGCTGAACATCCCGAGGACATCTCAGCCGACGAGCGCGGCTACATCCTGCTCAGCCGCCGGCGCGCCACCGGGAGCATCGGCAGGGCCGTACAGACTGCATCCGGAGTAATAGCAAAGGCGGCTGTGTCAATGAGGCAGGTCAAAGACTCGGGAAGCCGGCCGCACTGGCAGGTTCTGACAGTTGTCGGTCTGTGGGTCGCCGTCTTACTGACTGCCGCGTCGATCAGTGTGCATGAAGTGCTCAGTAGCTTCCGGCTGCACGGACAGCTGGGGCCCTCCGACACACCCGCGGTGGTCACGTCGATCGTCGCCCTGGGCACCGCCACCGGAACTTTGATCGGTGTCGTTCTGACCGCTTACGCCAAGTACGTGCAGGCCCGGGGGCAGGCCGAGGCAGATCTCATCCGAGCAAGGGCCGAGCTGATGCGTGCGGAAGCCGATGTCACCAGAGCCCGCGCAGGGCTCCCTCCACACACCCCCTCCGCCAACGGCGATCCATCAGCTCTCTCGGCTCCCGCTTCACCTGCCGAGCCTGACGCTGGCCAGCCTCCAACATCGGTGGGGTCACCTGATGCGCCCTGAACGTGTCCGGGCTGGTACCCGCGCTACGGATCCCCTCGGCGCCTTCCCGCTCCACCCAACCGAGATCCGTATCGGCTACGCGAGATAGCTCGGCATGAGACGTATCCGTGAGAGGGTGTCAGGCCCTTGATCGGATGACCCGCCTGCTGAAGTCGGCTTCCCTGTTGGGGCCGTGTCTCAGTCTGCCTCGGGTGCGTCGGGTCCTTGCTCGTCCGTCTCTTGAGCAGGAGCGAGAGCGTCAGCGACCCTTGGGACCGTCGTTTCGTTGGGCTCTCTCTGGTGTACTGCGGCAGGCTCTCGGTCGGTCCTGGTGCGCACATCCTCGTCTGGACGACGGGTCGGCGCGTCCAGTCCAAGCTCCGGCGGGAACGGTGGGAGTCTGGCCAGCAGTGTTGCCAGGCCGGGGTCCTCCACGGTGGCCAGCGGCTCCAACTCCGTAACTCGAGCCAGAATCCGCCGTAGCTCGATCTCAATGGCCTTGAGGTCGAGTTCCTCTCCCGCGATCTCGACGACCCACAATTCCTGATCAACCTGTCGCATCGGCACCGAGGGGAAGTCCGGCAGGTCGCCTGCCTCGATTGGGTCGGCACTGGGACGAGGCTGATGGGCGACCCACTCGTCCAGGCGCTCGTCGAAATGCTCGCTGGCGTCTCGAACCTTCGGGTCCAGGACGGGTGATGTGTCATCGACGCCGAGCAGGTTACGTAAGTAGCTGCCTCGTACTTGGCGCCACTCCCAGCCCTCGTGGGTCTGCCCCTTGCTCGTCCTCGGTTTGTCGGTCAGAAGGGGCGAGAGCGTCTTGGAGACCTTGGCAGTGAACATGAGGAAGGTCTCCAGCGAGATCCAGGTCCCCTGAGGCGGTGGCGTCCGGCTCGCCTGCTCGTATACCTCGGCCAGCGACACCTGCGCGTATCGGATTTCTCTCGCCAGCCAGGTCAGATAGACGCGATGCGCCCACTCGTCCCAGATCGGCTCGTCGCTCACAGTCCACCATCCTGCGCCGGCCCCGGACTCTGTGCCACGGTCGGGGGAACCACAGCCACCGGGATCGATCCCCACAGTTCAGCCACTGCGTCCAAGCCGCCTACGTTCACGCGGGCCGAGCGTCCGTGGCGGCTCGGGGCGACGGTCGAGTGTTGTGACCAGGTGCTCCGTCCATATGTGCCCCCCTTCGCGCGCCGAGCACTTCAGCTCCAGCTCGACCCGTAGGGGTGTGACGTGCCGGTACTCCAGGTCGATGTAGAGCTTGGCGTCCGCGCCGTCCGACATGCTGCCGAGATCGAGGCTCGGCACTCGGGCATACCCCTCGTCGTACTCGCCGTAGGTGCGCTCACCTCGCAGCCCGAGAACGTAGCTGCCGGACGGGGTGACCACGACGCTGCTCAGCGCGACACCATCGTCCTGTTTGATGACCAGCTCGCCCCGAGGAAAGTTCACGTCCTCCCAGCTCACATGCCCCGGCTCGACCGTGAAGTGCGGACGGAGTGCCTCGATGCGATCGGCTTCCTCTCCAGCCAGCTGCCTCCGCATGACCTCCACCTGTTCCTCGGCCGCAGTTGCCTGGCGCTGCGCCGAGGCAGCGGAATCCTCGGCGAGCTGCGCTTGCCGCTTCGCGATCCGGGTCTGCCATACCGCGATCCCAGCCGCTCCCGCGCTGATGACGGCACCGGCAACTGCGGTTGCGACTCCTGCGTCCACGCTCTCTCCTCGCCCATTGGCTATCGGGTGTCACCGTAGCGGCGGTCAGCTGGCCGCGGGGCGGCTGTCACGTAACACGTTCATCCCGCTCCCCACGGGTCATCGGGCCGGGAACACCCTGACCTCAGCCTGCGGGGTGGACTCCAAATCCATCCGCAGTCTGGTGATCTCGTTGTGCTGGGCTGCAAGGCGGGACAGGGCCGTGGCCTGGAACTCTTTCAAAGCGGTGAGCTCCGCGTTCTTCCTGCTGAGGCGTTCGCGCAGAGTCGCGACCTCGGCCTTGAGCCGTTCGATCTGTGCCAGTCGTGGGTCGGACTGCTGTCCGGCTTCCTGGGCGGCGGTCCGCTGACGGTCGAACTCGGCTTTCAGGTGCGGGTAGGTGCGGTAGAGCGTCGCCCGCGGCACTCCCGCGAGGGTGCACAGGCTCTTGACGTCGCACTTCAGGCCGTCGGGAACGGGGCTGTGGACGCTCACGTAATTCCCCAGGACTGAGTTCACGTAATTCCCCAGGTCCTGATGCGCCGTAGCATGGTGGGGAGTCAGGCACGAACTATGGCGAGGGGGCATGAGGTGGTTCGTGACAATCAGGCAGCGAGCTTCGGAGCCGCGCTGTCGCCGGAGCGGATCGCCGAGATCGACGAGATCATCGGTCGCATCACCCGCTGGGCGCGGGGACGCGAAGACATCGTCGGTCTGCTTCTGGTCGGATCATGTGCTCGCAACGCTGCGCGACCGGACTCCGACATCGACATCGTCCTGCTCACCACGGACGAGCCCCGATATCTCCTCGACGATGCCTGGGCCATGGAGCTCGGGCTGGGCGAACTGATCCGCGCTCAGTCGTGGGGAGCGATCACGGAGCGACGCTATTCCACGGCCTCTGGCCTGGAAGTTGAGATGGACATCGGCTCTCCGACCTGGGCAAAGACCGATCCCGTCGATCCTGGAACACATCGCGTCGTTACTGACGGTGCTCGGTTGCTGCACGACCCAGCAGGCATCCTCGCTGGCCTTCTCGCCGCTTGCTAGGTGATTGGTTTATCGGGCTTGTTGGTGGGGTTCTTGGGCCGCTTGTTCGGGCGGTAGCTGGGGCCGTTCATGATGACCTGGTGGCTGGTGTTGATGAGTCGGTCCAGGAGTGATTCGGCGACGACGGGGTTGGGAAAGAGGGGATACCAGTCGCTGGGCGCCCGGTTGCTGGTGATGATCAGGGACCGGCCTTGCCGCTCGCTGACGAGTTCGTAGAGGTCGTCGGCCTGGGCCGCGGAGAGCTGGCGCATGGCGAAGTCGTCGAGCCCGAACAGTTCCGGCGGCAACTCCAGGGCCCGCACCCGACGGAGCTTGTTCACCTCCGCCAGCAAGCTGTCCAGACCCAGCGCGCCCGGATCCGCCTTCAGCTCGGTGAAGAAGGTGACGCCGCCGCCCGCGCTCTCCTCGTCCGCGCCGGCATCCTCGGCGATCAGATCGTCCAGCCGGGACCGGGTCGCCGCCGACAGCCGGCCCACGGTGGCCGCGCAGAACCGTTCCTCGAAGGTGCTGACCGCCGAGCCCACGAGCCGGGCGATACGTCCCGGAGTCGGCGGCTCCAGCCGGTCGTTGCGGCACCGGACGACCACCGCCTCCGCCAGCCGGTCCCGGTTCAGCTCCACCCCGCACAGTTCCGCTGCCAGCCACTCGGCAAGCTGGGCCTGGTCCTCCTCTGTGCACTCGCGGAACCCGAAAGCACCCCGGATCTCCACTCGGTGCCGTTTGATCGCCCGTCCCAACCAGTCGTACCCGGTCCAGTCCTCAGCTGCACCTTCACCTGTTGGGCCACGTACGACACCGCAGGCACCGGAATCTCCCCGGCATCCTCCGGGAACCGGGCCTCCACCTCGAAGAACTTCAGCAACAGCGCGAACCCCAACCGGTTCGCCCCCGACTTGTTCCGCAGCCGCTCCTGGTCCTCCTCCAGCAGCGTCCAGATCTCGATCAGGTCCTCCGGCTCCCAGTCCTGCCGCACCCCGCGCTCCCTCCGGTCGTCATGACCGGACCAACCTCGCCGAGCAGCTTCCTCAAGGAACCCAGAAGATCGAAAACCCAGACGAGCCCACCCCCGATTTGCTACAGAGAGCACTTTGCACTTGGCGGCAGCTTCGGGAGGACAGGACCGTGTTGCGACGATTTGTTGAATCCGCCGCTCACCGGGCGGGGCCGGGTCATGTTCCGGCCGACGTTCCCGGTTGATGTCCCGGAGAGAGATGTGTCTCAGCGGGACATTACTGACTTCGGCGTCTCGTGGTCTGGATGTGTGTCGGGGCCGGTGCCGTGGTCCGTCCGAGCTGGTAGGCCGGGGGTATGCGGTATCCGGATGGGGGCGGGCTGACCGCCGAGCAGCGCAGGCGTCGGGAAGAGGTACGGATGCGGGCCGTTGACCTCTTCGAGGAGGACACGGAAGTCCCGTGCATCGCGCGGGAGTTACGGGTGAGTGAGAAGTCGGTCTATCAGTGGCGCCGCGCTTGGAGGACGGGCGGGCGCGAAGAACTGCGTTCCAAGGGTCCCTGCGGCTACGACTCCCGGCTCGGTCCTCACCTGCAGGCCAAGCTCGCGACGTGGCTGGATGAGGGGCCGGCCGCGCACGGCTGGGCGGACGACCAGGTGTGGACCGCATCCCGGGTGCGCACGCTGATCGGGAGGAAGTTCCACATCTCTTACAGCGTCTCCGGGGTGACCCGGCTGCTGCACCGCATGGGCTACAGCGTGCAGATGCCCGCCCGGCCCGCTGCCGAGCGCGACGAGGACGCGATCACCTCATGGCGGGAGGTGACCTGGCAGGAGGTAAAACCCTCCGGGCGGTGACCGGTGCGTTCATCTGCTTCGAGGACGAAGCGGGCGTGACCGGCCGTCC
>NZ_LGDV01000050.1 GCF_001280015.1 Streptomyces sp. MMG1121 | reverse complement strand
GTACCCGGACACCGTGCTGCTGGCGGAGGCCAACCAGTGGCCCGAGGACGTGGTCGACTACTTCGGCGACTACGGCACCGGCGGCGACGAGTGCCACATGGCGTTCCACTTCCCCGTCATGCCGCGCATCTTCATGGCCGTACGCCGCGAATCCCGCTACCCCGTCTCCGAGATCCTCGCCAAGACCCCGGCGATCCCCTCGAAGTGCCAGTGGGGCATCTTCCTGCGCAACCACGACGAGCTCACCCTCGAAATGGTCACCGACGAGGAACGCGACTACATGTGGGCCGAGTACGCCAAGGACCCACGGATGCGCGCCAACATCGGCATCCGGCGCCGCCTCGCCCCCCTCCTCGACAACGACCGCAACCAGATCGAGCTGTTCACCGCCCTGCTGCTCTCCCTGCCCGGCAGCCCGATCCTCTACTACGGCGACGAGATCGGCATGGGCGACAACATCTGGCTCGGCGACCGCGACGCCGTCCGCACCCCCATGCAGTGGACCCCCGACCGCAACGCCGGCTTCTCCTCCAGCGACCCCGGACGGCTCTTCCTCCCCACGATCATGGACCCCGTCTACGGCTACCAGGTCACCAACGTCGAGGCCGCCATGTCCTCGCCGTCGTCCCTGCTGCACTGGACCCGCCGCATGATCGAGATCCGCAAACAGAACCCCGCCTTCGGACTCGGCTCCTACAACGAACTGCAGTCCTCCAACCCGGCGGTGCTCGCCTTCCTCCGCGAGTACGAGGACGACCTCGTCCTGTGCGTCCACAACTTCTCCCGCTTCGCCCAGCCGACCGAACTCGACCTG
>NZ_LGDV01000049.1 GCF_001280015.1 Streptomyces sp. MMG1121 | reverse complement strand
CAAGGCTGTCATTCCCGCGGCAGGCCTTGGCACCCGGTTCCTGCCGGCCACCAAGGCCACTCCCAAGGAGATGCTGCCGGTTGTCGACAAGCCGGCGATCCAGTACGTGGTCGAGGAGGCCGTGTCGGCGGGGCTCGACGACGTGCTCATGATCACCGGGCGTAACAAGCGGCCCCTCGAGGACCACTTCGACCGCAACTACGAGCTGGAGTCGGCGCTCGGGAAGAAGGGCGACGCCGAACGGCTCGCGAAGGTGCAGGAGTCCAGCGATCTGGCGACCATGCACTACGTGCGCCAGGGCGACCCCAGGGGCCTGGGCCACGCCGTCCTGTGCGCCGCCCCGCACGTCGGCCACGAGCCCTTCGCCGTCCTCCTCGGCGACGACCTGATCGACCCGCGCGACCCGCTGCTCCAGCGCATGATCGAGATCCAGGAGCGGCACGGCGGCAGCGTGGTCGCCCTGATGGAGGTCGCGCCGGAACAGATCCACCTCTACGGCTGCGCTGCCGTGGAGGCGACGGCGGACGGTGACGTGGTGCGGGTGACCGGGCTGGTCGAGAAGCCGGACCCGGCGGACGCCCCCTCGCGCTACGCGATCATCGGCCGCTACGTCCTCGACCCGCACATCTTCGACATACTCCGTCAGACCGAGCCGGGCCGCGGCGGCGAGATCCAGCTCACCGACGCCCTCCAGCAACTCGCGCAGGACGAGAAGGTCGGCGGACCCGTGCACGGCGTCGTCTTCACGGGCCGCCGCTACGACACCGGCGACCGCGGCGACTATCTGCGTGCCATTGTCAGACTCGCGTGCGAACGTGAAGACCTGGGCCCGGACTTCCGGACCTGGCT
>NZ_LGDV01000048.1 GCF_001280015.1 Streptomyces sp. MMG1121 | reverse complement strand
CTGGCGTCGGAGATCCGCGGCGTGACGGAGGAGACCACGACGGGTGTCCACCGTCTGTACGAGATGCAGCGCGACGGCGTCCTGCTGTTCCCGGCGATCAATGTCAATGACGCGGTGACGAAGTCGAAGTTCGACAACAAGTACGGCTGCCGTCACTCGCTGATCGACGGGATCAACCGGGCCACGGACGTGCTGATCGGCGGCAAGACCGCGGTCGTGTGCGGCTACGGCGATGTGGGCAAGGGCTGCGCGGAGTCCCTGCGCGGCCAGGGCGCCCGTGTGATCGTCACGGAGATCGACCCGATCTGCGCGCTGCAGGCGGCGATGGACGGCTATCAGGTGACGACGTTGGACGAGGTCGTGGGCCAGGCGGACATCTTCGTCACCACGACGGGCAACAAGGACATCATCATGGCCTCGGACATGGCCAGGATGAAGCACCAGGCGATCGTCGGGAACATCGGTCACTTCGACAACGAGATCGACATGGCCGGTCTGGCGAAGCTGCCGGGTGTCGTGAAGGACGAGGTCAAGCCGCAGGTCCACACGTGGACGTTCCCGGACGGCAAGGTGATCATCGTGCTGTCCGAGGGGCGTCTGCTGAACCTGGGCAACGCCACCGGTCACCCGTCGTTCGTGATGTCCAACTCCTTCGCGGACCAGACGCTGGCCCAGATCGAGCTGTTCACCAAGCCGGACGCGTACCCGGTCGGTGTGTACACGCTGCCCAAGCACCTGGACGAGAAGGTCGCCCGTCTCCACCTGGACTCGCTCGGCGTCAAGCTCACCACGCTGCGCCCGGAGCAGGCCGCGTACATCGGCGTCGAGGTCGACGGCCCGTACAAGCCGGACCACTACCGCTACTGA
>NZ_LGDV01000047.1 GCF_001280015.1 Streptomyces sp. MMG1121 | reverse complement strand
GCATAGGAGAACCACAACGCCCCGAACAGCATGTAAAACCGTCATACAGGCCCATATCGGGCATTTCTCCGATGTGGGGTAGTACGTCACATCATTGCGCCCAGCCGCCCCGGCCGCTAACCATTGCTGTCGTTGCCGGGAGCACGGCGACGCACCCGGCGGAACACCGCCAGGTCGTCCCCCTCCCGCACGGGGCCCCGCCCCACGCCGCCGCCAGCAGCGGGCGGCCCCGACCATGTCCCCCCACGGAGGGTTTCCTCACACATGACCATGACCACCCGCACCCGCATCGCCCGACTGCGCACCCTCGGCCTGACCGCTCTGGCCACCACCGGAGCCGCGGCCGCCGCGATCACCCTGATGCCCGCCAGCGCACAGGCCGCCGAAGCGACGCAGGTGCACGCCTCCAGCACGGTCACGGCCCCCGGCAACAACAGCCACACCACCACGTCCCAGCACACGGCCACCGCCGGCGCCAACAACCTCGACGGCTGGATCAAGCAGTCCCTGCAGATCATGAAGGCCAAGGGCATCCCCGGCAGCTACGACGGCCTCAAGCGCAACATCATGCGCGAGTCCGGCGGCAACCCCACCGCCCAGAACAACTGGGACGTCAACGCCAAGAACGGCATCCCCTCCAAGGGCCTGCTCCAGGTCATCGACCCCACCTTCAACGCCTACCACGTCGCCGGCACCGCCCACAGCGTCACCGACCCGGTAGCCAACATCACCGCCGCGGCCAACTACGCCGCCCACCGCTACGGCTCCATCGACAACGTCAACTCCGCCTACTGACACCCAACTCCAGCCACCCGCCCACACCCCACCACCCAGGCGTGCACCGGAGCGAGGCAAGCAGGCCCGCCAACAGGCAAGCAGGCCCGCCGACAGGCAACGAGTCCCACCACAGACGCCCCACCGACCTGCACAACAGGTCAACGGGGCGTCCACGCGCGCGGAAGCA
>NZ_LGDV01000046.1 GCF_001280015.1 Streptomyces sp. MMG1121 | reverse complement strand
ATGTGGCACTCGTCGCCGCCGGTGCCGTAGTCGCCGAAGTAGTCGACCACGTCCTCGGGCCACTGGTTGGCCTCCGCCAGCAGCACGGTGTCCGGGTACTGGGTGTCGATCTCCTTGCGGACCCGCTTCAGGAACTCATGGGTCGCCGGCAGGTTCTCGCAGTTGGTGCCCTCCTGCTGGTACAGGTACGGCACGGCGTCCAGCCGGAACCCGTCGATGCCGAGATCCAGCCAGAACTTCAGTGCGGAGATCATCTCCTCCTGCACGGCCGGGTTCTCGTAGTTGAGGTCCGGCTGGTGCGAGAAGAAGCGGTGCCAGTAGTACTGCTTGCGTACGGGGTCGTACGTCCAGTTGGAGGCCTCGGTGTCGACGAAGATGATCCGGGCACCCTGGAACTGCTTGTCGTCGTCGGCCCAGACGTAGTAGTCGCCGTACGGACCGTCCGGGTCGCGCCTGGACTCCTGGAACCACGGGTGCTGGTCGCTGGTGTGGTTCATGACGAAGTCGATGATCACGCGCATGCCGCGCTGGTGGGCGGCGTCGACGAACTCCAC
>NZ_LGDV01000045.1 GCF_001280015.1 Streptomyces sp. MMG1121 | reverse complement strand
CCCTTCAGGTCGCCGATGCCGTCGCCGTCGCTGTCCTGGAAGGAGCGGACCAGCACCTCGTAGAAGACCGCGCGTTTGAACCAATCCGGGTCCCGGTCCTTGGCGGGAGTGTCCTCGAAGGTGTCCGGAACGGGCTCATTGACGATCATATGGCGGGTGACCCTCCGATCTGCGGGTTGGACGGTCGCAGGGCGGCGCTGTGCTTGCCCGGGGGGCAGCCCCCGGACCCCCGGCCGACGGTGAGCACGTGCGCGCCGCCAGGCCCAAGGCGTACGTAGTTCGCCCTGCCCCAGTAGTAGGTCTCGCCGGTGAGCTCGTCGCACACCGGCACCGACTCGTGCCAGTCCAGACCGAGTCGCGGCATGTCCAACGAGACCGTGGCTTCCTGGGTGTGGTGGGGGTCGAGGTTGGCGACCACCAGGACCGTGTCGGACCCGCTCCGCTTCGAGTAGGCGATCACCGCGTCCTTGTCGGCGTGGTGGAAGTGCAGATCGCGCAGTTGGCGCAGTGCGGGGCTCTGCTTCCGGATGCTGTTCAGCCGGGTGATGAGCGGTGCGATGGTCCGGCCCTCGCGGGCGGCGGACTCCCAGTCACGGGGCTTGAGTTGATACTTCTCGGAGTCGAGGTACTTCAGCGCGGTGTTCTCGCACAGTTCGTAGCCGCTGTAGATGCCCCAGGCGGGGGAGAGGGTCGCGGCGAGCACGGCACGCACCTCGAAGGCGGGACGGCCGCCGTGCTGGAGGTAGGCGTGCAGGATGTCCGGGGTGTTGGCGAACAGGTTCGGCCGCATGTACGCCGCCGCCTCACCGGTCAACTCGCTGAGATATTCGGTGAGTTCGTGCTTGGTGTTGCGCCAGGTGAAGTAGGTGTACGACTGCTGGAAGCCGATCTGGGCCAGGGTGTGCATCATCGCCGGACGGGTGAAGGCCTCGGCCAGGAAGATCACGTCGGGGTCCTTGTCGTTGACCTCGGCGATGACCCGCTCCCAGAAGACGACCGGTTTGGTGTGCGGGTTGTCGACCCGGAAGATCCGCACCCCGTGCTCCGTCCAGTGCCTGAGGATCCGCACGGTCTCCTCGACCAGGCCGTCCATGTCGGCGTCGAAGGCGAGGGGATAGATGTCCTGGTACTTCTTCGGCGGGTTCTCCGCGTACGCGATCGTGCCGTCGGCACGGTGCTGGAACCACTCGGGGTGTTTCTGGACCCACGGATGGTCGGGGGAGCACTGCAGGGCCAGGTCGAGGGCGACCTCCAGGCCCAGCTCCGCTGCCCGGCCCACGAAGTGGTCGAAGTCCTCGATCGTGCCGAGCGCGGGATGCACGGCGTCGTGCCCGCCCTCGGGGGACCCGATCGCCCACGGCACCCCCACGTCCCGCACACCGGCGCCGAGGGTGTTGTTGGGGCCCTTGCGCCACGTCGTGCCGATCGGGTGGACCGGCGGGAGATAGACCACGTCGAAGCCCATCCCCGCGATCGCCTCCAGCCTGCGCGCGGCGGTGCGGAACGTGCCGTGCGGCTGCCCGGCCGTCCCCTCCGAACGCGGGAAGAACTCGTACCAGGAGCCGTACAACGCCCGCTCCCGCTCCACCAGCAACGGCATCGGATCCGACGCCGTGACCAGCTCCCGCAGCGGATGGCGGGCCACAAGCGCACCCACCTCGGCGGACAGGGCGGGCTCGAGGCGCTCGTGCACCGACAGGGAGTCGTCACCGAGGGCCCGCGCGGCGGCCAGGACG
>NZ_LGDV01000044.1 GCF_001280015.1 Streptomyces sp. MMG1121 | reverse complement strand
CCGCGCGAAGATCGCCGAGCTGCTGCGGCCCGAGCGGATCGGCGTCCACCTGTCCGAGGAGTTCCAGCTGCACCCCGAACAGTCCACCGACGCGATCGTCCTGCACCACCCCGAGGCCAGCTACTTCAACGCCGGAGGCCGGGAGTGAGCACCCTGCGCGACGTCCTCGACCGGACGACCCCGTCGTTCTCCTTCGAGTTCTTCCCGCCGAAGACCGACGCCGGAGCCCGCACCCTGTGGCAGGCGATCCGCCGGATCGAGGCACTGGCGCCGACATTCGTGTCGGTCACCTACGGCGCCGGCGGTTCCTCCAGGGACCGTACCGTCGAGGTGACCAAACGGATCGCGGCCGAGACGACCCTGCGTCCCGTCGCCCATCTGACCGCCGTCGGTCATTCGGCGGCCGAGCTGCGCCACATCATCGGCCAGTACGCCGACGTCGGCGTCCGGGACGTGCTGGCGCTGCGCGGTGATCCGCCCGGAGACCCCAACGCCCCCTGGATCGCGCACCCCGACGGTTTCACCCACGCCCGTGAACTGGTGCGGCTGGTCAGGGAGTCGGGCGACTTCAGCGTCGGCGTGGCCGCCTTCCCCGAACGCCACCCGCGCTCACCCGACTGGGAGAGCGACATCCGGCACTTCGTCGCCAAGTGCCGGGCGGGCGCGGACTACGCGATCACGCAGATGTTCTTCCAGGTCGAGGACTACCTCCGGCTGCGCGACCGGGTGGCCGCCGCCGGCTGTGACACCCCGGTCATCCCGGAGATCATGCCGGCCACCGACGTACGCCAGATCGCCCGCTTCGCCGAACTCAGCGGAGCCGCCTTCCCCGAGGAACTGGCCCACCGGCTCGAAGCCGCGCGCGACAACCCCGCCGACGGCCATCGCATCGGTGTCGAGTACGCCACCGCGATGGCCGAGCGGCTCCTGGCCGAAGGCGCCCCCGGACTGCACTACATCACGCTCAACCGCTCGACGGCGACGCTCGAGATCCACCGCAACGTACTGAACTCAAGGAGCAACCAGCATGTCCTCGCAGCCCAACGCTGACTTCACCGACTTCAAGGTCGCCGACCTCTCCCTGGCCGAGTTCGGCCGCAAGGAGATCACTCTCGCCGAGCACGAGATGCCCGGCCTGATGGCGATCCGCAAGGAG
>NZ_LGDV01000043.1 GCF_001280015.1 Streptomyces sp. MMG1121 | reverse complement strand
CGTGCAGACCGCCGTGCTCATCGAGACCCTGGTCGCCCTCGGCGCCGAGGTCCGCTGGGCATCCTGCAACATCTTCTCCACCCAGGACCACGCGGCCGCCGCCGTCGCCGCCGCCGGCATCCCGGTCTTCGCCTGGAAGGGCGAGACGCTTCAGGAGTACTGGTGGTGCACCGAGCAGGCGCTGACCTGGCCCGGGCACACCGGCCCGAACATGATTCTGGACGACGGCGGCGACGCCACCCTCCTCGTCCACAAGGGCGTCGAGTACCACAAGACCGGTGACCTGCCCACCGCGGACAACGAGGAACTCGCCGTCGTACGAGCCCTGTTGGAGCACAGCTCCCTGGACTGGACGGCACTGGCGTCGGAGATCCGCGGCGTGACGGAGGAGACCACGACGGGTGTCCACCGTCTGTACGAGATGCAGCGCGACGGCGTCCTGCTGTTCCCGGCGATC
>NZ_LGDV01000042.1 GCF_001280015.1 Streptomyces sp. MMG1121 | reverse complement strand
GTCGGGGATCCAGGTGCCGTGGAGTCCGGCGCTGACGCGGTGGGGCAGGTGGATGGTGGCGACGTGGTTGAGGCCGGAGGCGTCGAGGATGAGTAGGTGTGAGGTGTCCTGCTTGAGGTCGGAGATGACGGTGAGTAGGTAGCCGTCGTCCTCGCGGGTGGTGTTGGTGGCGGGGACGAAGAGGGCTTCGCTGGGCATTCGGGCGTCGCCGGCGTGGTGGATGCGGCGGGCGCCGGTGGTGCGGTCGTACTTGGCGATGCCGTAGCCGCCGTAGCCGTTCTCGTCGGGGAAGGAGATGGCGTATTGGTAGCGGTGTTCGGTGCCCAGGTAGTTCTCGTTGAGGGTGGGGAACTCCACTGGCAGGTCGTCGGTGATCTCTTCGTCGACGGTGCCGGTGGTGGTGTCGATGACCCATCGGTGGGTGTAGGAGCGGGAGACGGGCTCGGTGCCGCGTCCGGGTGTGCCGGTCCACCAGTTCCAGGAGAGGTGGAAGCCCTCGCGGTCCACGGTGGGGCCTTCCAGGACGATGCGGTTGTGGCTGTCCTCGTAGGCGTTGGCGACGTGCAGCATGTTGCCCGGTTCGGTGGAGAACCAGCGGATGTGCTGGGCGCCGTCGGTTCCGCGGGGCATGACGCCGATGCGGGAGGGCTGCTGGTCGCTCCAGCTGTAGGGGATGCCGGAGTGCTCGGTCGGGTCGAAGGTGACGTTGCCCTCGATGAAGACGACGTGGCGGCGGGTGAGGGCGAAGTCGTGTTTGAGGGAGGCGGTCGCTCCGGGGATCTCGGCGTTGTGGATGATCTCGCCTTTGGTGTCGGCGACGTAGTAGGTCAGGTAGGGCGGGAAGGGTGAGGAGCCGAAGAAGTGGAGTTCTCCGGTCACGGGGTCCTCTTTGGGGTGGGCGGTCATCGCGGTGCGGAGTTTGCCGTCGAAGTCGTAGGCGCCGACGGTCTCGAGTTCGGGGGTGAGTTCGAAGGGGAGGTTGGCCTCGCACAGGGCGAGCAGGCGTCCGGCGTGTTCGATGATGTGGGTGCCGGCGGCGCTGGCGGTGAGGTCGGGTCCGTGGTCGGTCATGTAGGGGGCGCCGTTCAGGGCGGGGGTGTGCACCCAGCGGTTGCGGTACCACTGGGCGCGGCCTTCGCGCAGGCGGATGCCGTGGACCATGCCGCTGCCCTTGAACCAGTGGGTCGGGGTGATGCCGGGCTTGGGGTTGTGGCCGTTGCGGAGCAGTCGGCCGGTCAGCTCGGGGGGCAGGGTGCCCTCGACGGTCAGTTCGGTGGCGGTGACCTCCTCGGCGACGGGAGTGAAGTGACCGGTCAGATAAGGCTTGTCAGTGGTCATGGCAG
>NZ_LGDV01000041.1 GCF_001280015.1 Streptomyces sp. MMG1121 | reverse complement strand
GCCTAGTAGTGCTTCGTTACGTTGAGTGATCTCGCCTGGTGGTGGGCATCTTCGTGGTGTGAGGCTGGGGGAAGTGGAGCGGCTCCGTGGTGAGTTAGCGGAGTTCGTCGGTGATGTGTTCGCTTCGGTGCCGCGGCGGGATCAGCGGCGGTGGGGCGAGTGTTATCTGCGGGGTCTGATGCTGGATGGCCGGCGGAAGTCGATCCAGCCGATGGCCGATCGGCTGCCGGATGGCAACATGCAGGCCCTGCAGCAGTTCGTGAACCAGTCGCCGTGGGATCCGCTGCCGGTGCGGCGGCGGATCGCCCAGCGGCTGTGTGAGGCGATCAGCCCTGAGGTGTGGGTGATCGACGACGTATCGTTCCCCAAGTGTGGCACCGCCTCGGTCGGGGTCGCCCGCCAGTACTGCGGAGCGGTGGGGAAACGGGCGAACTGCCAGGTCGCAGTCAGCGTCCATGCCGCCACCGACACAGCATCGTGTCCGCTGGACTGGCAGTTGTATCTGCCCCGGGAGTGGACGGACGAGCCGGACCGCTGCCGGAAAGCCGGAGTCCCGCAGGGCACGGGCCATCGGGAGAAGTGGCGTCTGGCACTTGGTCTGCTCGACGGGCTCGCCGCGTGGGAGCTGAAGGCCCCTGTCGTAGTCGCTGATGCCGGCTACGGCGTCAGTACCCCGTTCCGCCTCGCACTGGAGGAACGGGGCCTGGCTTATGTGCTGGCATGACCGGGAAGGAAGTCGCTCACCCTGAACAGGCCGAGCCCCACCAGCCCGACTACGGCGGCCTGGGACCGCCGACCCTGCCGCGTTATCGAACCCCGCCACGGGCCCTGTCCCAGCACGCAGCCCAGATCACTGCAGACGTGCTCGTCGAAGTGACCTGGCGGCAGGGCAGCAAAGGGCGGATGACCTCACGATTCGCCGTGCTCACACTGCGTCCGGCGGGCAAGCAGTCCCTGGCCGCCGCCCAGAAGGCAGGCGGCGGGCACTACCGGTGGGACGGCGTCCTGCCCCCATACACGGTGCTGGTGGAATGGCCTGCCGGGCAGGAGGCTCCGACCGGTTACTGGATATCGAACCTTCCCGCCACCACACCCGTCGAGGAACTCGTGCGGTGGGCGAAGATGCGCTGGCGGATCGAGCACGACTACC
Organism: Streptomyces sp. MMG1121; assembly: GCF_001280015.1. GTDB lineage: Bacteria > Actinomycetota > Actinomycetes > Streptomycetales > Streptomycetaceae > Streptomyces. The sequence continues at coordinate 268 of NZ_LGDV01000041.1, read as the reverse complement.
GCGAACTCAAACACGGCCTGGGCCTGGACCACTTCGAGGGCCGCACCTGGCGCGGCTGGCACCATCACGTCACCCTCGTCACCGCCGCCCAGGCGTTCCTCACCCTCCGGCGGCTCGACCCAAAAGCACACACGCCGGCCTGACCCTCTACCAGGTCCTCGGCACACTCCAGGACCTGTTAGAGGTGCTGGACCGGCACCTGCACCACCTGCGGCCGCCCACTCACCACAAGCAGAACCGGAGCCAGAACCTAACGAAGCACTACTAG
>NZ_LGDV01000040.1 GCF_001280015.1 Streptomyces sp. MMG1121 | reverse complement strand
CGCGTCGGTCGAGTCGCTCGTCCTGCGGGCAGTCACCGATGAGCAGTTGAAGGTGTCCGGTGGCGGCGGAAGCGAGTCGCTCTTCCGGGTCGAGTGGTCCCCTCTGCCGGTACGCGACGACGCCGACGCTGTGGCGGTGGAGTTGCTGGAGGTGGGGTCGGCCTCCTTGGGTTCCGAGGAGGTCCGTCGGGTTTGCGGTGATGTGCTGGCGGGGCTTCAGGAGTTTCTTGCGTCGTCGCGGGAGGGCTCCTTGGTGGTGGCGACGCGGGGTGCGGTGGATGTCGCGGGTGGTGAAGGAGCGGCTGATCCGGTAGTGGCTGCGGTGTGGGGTCTGGTGCGTTCGGCGCAGGTGGAGAATCCCGGCCGTGTCGTCTTGATGGACACGGACGCGGACACGGACGTGGACGCGGATGGTGTGGTGCGCGGTGGTGGGTTGCTGGCGGGTGTGGTGGCGTCCGGTGAGTCGCAGGTGGCGGTGCGGTCGGGCGAGGTGTTCGTGCCCCGGCTGGTGCGTGCCTCGGCGGTGCCTTCCGAGGGTCCGGTGTTCCGGACCGGTGGGACGGTACTGGTGACAGGTGGTACCGGCACGCTGGGTGGTGAGGTGGCCCGGCATCTGGTCGGGGCACATGGTGTGCGGAATCTGGTGTTGACGAGCCGTCGTGGGCTCGACGCGCCGGGAGCGGTGTCGCTGAAGGCCGAGTTGGAGCAGGCCGGTGCCGTTGTGGTGGTGGCGGCCTGTGACGTGGCGGACCGCGAGTCGCTCGCCGGGGTGCTGGACATGGTGCCGGCTGGGGCCCCGTTGTCGGGTGTCGTCCATACGGCCGGTGTACTGGATGACGGTGTGATCGGGAGTCTGACGCCGGAGCGGCTGGCGTCGGTGTTCCGGCCGAAGGTGGACGCCGTGCTGATGTTGCACGAGCTGACGCGGCATCTGGACCTGGACGCGTTCGTGCTGTTCTCGTCCGCGTCCGGGGTGCTTGGTGGTCCGGGGCAGGGCAATTATTCGGCGGCGAACGCGTTCCTGGACGCCTTCGCGCAGTGGCGCCGCGCGCAGGGACTGACCGCCGTGTCACTGGCCTGGGGCCTGTGGCGCGAATCGAGCACGATGACGGGGACTCTGGGGGCGACTGACCAGGCTCGTATGAGCCGTGGCGGTATCCGGGCCTTGTCCGTGGAGGAGGGCATGGCGCTCTTCGACGCCGGTCTTGGCGCCGTTCCATCGCACCTGGTCCCCGCGAAGTTCGACCTCGCGGCCCTTGGCGAGCAGGTGGCCGCCGACGAGGTGCCGTCGATGCTGCGGGGCCTGGTCCGCAGGCCGCGTCGAACAGCGGCGGTCGCCACGGGCAGCGTTCTCGGAGCCTCCTTGACGAGCCGTCTGACGACACTCACGGTCGACGAGCAGCGTCGGCATCTTGTGGAGTTGGTGTCGGGTGAGGTTGCGGTGGTGTTGGGGCATGCGGGTGCGGGGAGTGTGGGTGCGGGGCAGGCGTTC
>NZ_LGDV01000039.1 GCF_001280015.1 Streptomyces sp. MMG1121 | reverse complement strand
GTGACCTCGACCTGCTCCGCCCGATCTACGCCCAGACGGCGGCCTACGGCCACTTCGGCCGCGAGCTGCCCGACTTCACCTGGGAGCGCACCGACCGCGCCGAGCTGCTCAAGGCGGCCGCCGGCCGCTGAGCCCGCCACCAGGACGAGCCCGGCACCCGGACGGCCGGGCCGGCGCCCGCGGCCGACCGCGCCCGGCACCGGCGACCCAAGCGATCGAAGGAGTTCCCGTGCGCATCGCGGTGACAGGATCCATAGCCACCGACCATCTGATGGTCTTCCCCGGGCGGTTCGCGGACCAGCTGCTGCCCGACCAGCTCGCGCACGTCTCGCTCTCGTTCCTTGTCGACCGGCTCGAGGTGCGCCGGGGCGGGGTCGCGGCCAACATCGCCTTCGGGCTCGGCGGCTTCGGGCTGTCGCCCCTGCTGGTCGGGGCGGTCGGCACGGACTTCGCCGAGTACGCGGTGTGGCTGAAGGAGCACGGCGTCGACACCGGGGGAGTGCGCGTCTCCGCCGAACGGCAGACGCCCCGCTTCATGTGCATCACCGACGAGGACGCCAACCAGATCGCCGCGTTCTACGCGGGCGCGATGGCCGAGGCGTGCGACATCGATCTGCGTGCCCTCCTCACCGGTGCCGAACGCCCCGGCCTGGTCCTGGTCTCGCCCGACGACCCGTCGGCGATGCTGCGCCACACCGCCGCGTGCCGGGACCTCGGTATCCCCTTCGCGGCCGACCCCTCGCAGCAGCTGGCCCGCCTGCACGGCGACCAGGTCCGCGATCTGGTGGACGGCGCCACCTGGCTGTTCACCAACGAGTACGAGGCCGCGCTGCTGACGGAGCACACCGGCTGGAGCCGCGACGAGGTCCTCGCGGCCGTCGGCACCTGGGTCACCACCCTGGGCGCGGCGGGGGTACGTGTCGAACGCGCCGGACAGTCCCCGCTCACCGTCCCCGCTGTCCCCGGCATCGAACCGGTCGACCCGACCGGCGGCGGCGACGCCTTCCGCGCGGGATTCCTGGCCGCCGTCAGCCAAGGAGTGCCGCTGGCGCCCGCGGCCCGACTGGGTTGCGCGCTGGCCGCCGGCGCCCTCGGCGCGGTGGGCTCCCAGGCCCACGAGGTCGACCCGGTGCAGCTGGCCGCCGTCGTCGAACGCGCCTACGGCCCCGGCGCCGCCAAGCCGCTCGCACCCCTCCTGGGCGAGGGCGCGTTGTCATGAACGCCGACGGCAGGAACCGTATCTCCGCCCTGCGCGAGGCACTTGGCACCCGTGTGGTGGTCGCCGACGGCGCGATGGGCACCATGCTCCAGGCGCAGGACCCGACGCTGGAGGACTTCCAGCAGCTCGAGGGCTGCAACGAGATCCTGAACGTGACGCGTCCGGACATCGTGCGGTCGGTGCACGAGGCGTACTTCGCGGTGGGTGTCGACTGTGTCGAGACCAACACGTTCGGGGCCAATCACTCCGCGCTCGGTGAGTACGACATCCCGGAG
>NZ_LGDV01000038.1 GCF_001280015.1 Streptomyces sp. MMG1121 | reverse complement strand
GGCGGGGATCATGTCGGGGACTCCCTCAGTGGGCGGCCGCAGTCGCCTCCGCAGTAGGCGGAGTCGGCCGGGCCGAGCCATGCGCAGTGCGGGCACTCGACGAGGGCGGCGGGATCGGGGCCGCCCGCCGCCTCGGGACCGGGGCCGGGCGGCGAGCCGCAGGCCGGCGGCCCGGGCGGGGTGGTCATGGCGCTGGAGAGGATCAGGTGCTGCCAGTCGACGTCCTTCAGGCCCGCCCGGACCCGCCCCGGATCCGCCCCGTCCTCGATCCGCCGCAGCGCGCCCAGCAGTTGGACGTCGCCCAGTTCGTCGGCGAGGGCCAGGGCCCGCGTCAGCGCCCGGTCCGCCGCCGCCCGGCCGTCGGTGCCGCGCAGCCACGCCCGGTAGGCCTCGGCGACGGCGGCGCTCGTCTGCTGGTACAGCTCGTGCCGGCGCACCCCGGGATACTGCCGGGAGGCGTCGAGCGGGTTGTCGGTCCAGCGCACCAGGACGGGCCGCGGCGCGGGCAGCCGTACCGGGCGCCCGAAGTCGGGTACGACGACCTCCACGGCGGCGAGTTGCAGGTCCTCGCCGGTGTCGCGGCCGGTCGGGTCGGCCCCCAGGACGGCCTGGAAGTGCCGCACCTCGTCGCCCCAGGCGCGGGTGACGTACTCGGTGCCGCGCCCGCCGGGGCCGGCCGGTACGGCGGTCAGCTCCTGCTCGTTCGGCACCACCTGGGTGACCCGGCGGATCACCGTACCGGGGGTGGGGGTGAGTCTGATGCGCAGCTCGGGGACGGCGGTGCCGAGCAGCCCGTGCATCAACTCCTCATAGGCTTCGGTCAGTTCGGACTCGTCGCGGACTGCTCCGGCCCGGCCGTGCAGCCGCCGGGCGATGCGCAGCAGCAGTTCGGCGTCCCAGTCGTCGCCGATGCCCCAGGCGTCGCAGACGAACCGGCCCTCGCACGCGTCCAGGGCGGTCTCCAGGCTCATGGCGGCCCGGTGGTCGTGCTCGTTGCGCCCGTCGGTGAGCAGCAGGACGTGCTTGACGGGGGCGGGCTGCTGCTTCAGCAGCCGACGGGCGAGGTCGAGCCAGGTGCCGATGGCGGTGCCGCCGTCCGCGTCCAGGATCCGTACGGCCCGCTCGGCGGCGTCGCGTTCGGCGGGCCCGGCGACGGCCAGCGGGGCGCGGCCGGGGCCGGGGTGGACCACGGTGGCGTCGAACCGCCCGGAGAGCACGGCGAAGGCGGTGCCGTCGGGCAGCAGCCGGAGCGCGGCGCCGGTGGCGTCCTTCGCGGCGTGCAGTTTGGCGGCGGGGTGGAGCATGGAGCGGGAGGTGTCGATGATCAGCACCTCGGCGAGCACCGGGCCCGTCCCGTGGTCGGGGCCGGGACCGGCGGCGAGCCCCGGGCCGCCGTGACTGCTGACGCCGATCTCCACGATGGCGTGCATCTCCCGGCCGGCGGGCTGCCCGGCGGTGGGCGGTGCGGCGGGCAGTTCCTTCTGCTGGCCGACCGCGAGCGTCACCTCGATCTGTCCGGCCCCGGTCATCGTCGTCGTCCCCCATGCTGGTCGCGGGCGTTCTCGTCGGAAGCGGTCAGAAGGTGGTGACCGGCCGGACCGCGTGGGCCAGGTCGAGCAGCCGGCCGTGCTCCGCGGCGGTGCGGGCCTGCGCGGCCAGCTGCCGCAAGGAGTGCTCCAGCAGGTCGCGCAGGCTGTTCTCGTCTCCGGGTCCGAGCAGATCGCCGGCGGGGAACTCGGGTCCCCAGCCCGGCCCGGGCCGGCCGTGCAGGGCGTTCTCGCGGACCTCGGCGGCCAGCCGGGCCCGTGACTCGCCGTCGGCGGCGCCGCCGTCCAGGCCCAGCCCGGGCAGCCGCCGGGCCGCGTCCCGCAGGTCGGCCGGTGCGGGCGGGCGGCCGTGCAGAAGACCGGCGCGGACGCGTACGGCCGCGATCCGGGCGGCGTCGTGGTGGCGGGAGGTGGCGGGTACGTCGTCGAGGACGCGGACGGCGGCATCCCGGTCACCGCCGGCCAGATGCCCCCGGGCCAGCCCGAACGCGGCAGCGGTGTGTGCGAAGTCCCGTTTCCAGACGGCCTCGTAGAAGCGCATGGCGCGGGCGACGCGCTGCCCGGACCGGTCTTCGCCGGTGCCGGTGCCGTCGTCCCCGGTGGGCTGTCCGGCCGCGTGCTCCGCGCAGTAGCCGAGGGCCAGTTTGGGGACGTACTCGCCGGGCAGGGCGCGGTGGACGGTGTCGAAATGGATGTCGGCCTGCGGGACTTCGCCCATGCTGAGGTGGAGGACGCCGCGGTGCCAGGCGATGCGCCAGTCGTGCCCGGCGGCACGTTCGCCGAGCTGGGTCTCGGCCTCGGCGAGCCAGTTCTCGGCCTGCTGCTGCTCGCCGCGCCGGAGGTAGGCACGGCACAGCCACAGTGCGGTCTCGGGGGTGCCGAGGCGGGATTCGCGGGTCCACTGCCGGGCGACCTGGTCGGGGGCATCGGGCGAGAAGGTGTCCAGCAGCAGGGCGGCGCCGTCGTCGGGGTCGGGCACCGGTTCCGGCAGGGCGCCGGCGACCTCGGGGGCGGCGGGCGGGGAGACGTCCAGGCCGTCGGGGCGTGCGCCGGGGCGCAGGGTCCAGTGGTCCAGGGCCGGGATCGCGCCGAGCCCGGCGTCGAGGCTGGCACCGGTGGCGCGGAACCGGGTGGAGCTCTCCGGCAGCTGCTCGCCGAACTGGAGCGAGCGGAACTCCCGTAGTACTTCCCAGAGTTGACGGGACATCTCGGCTGCCGAGCGGAACCGGGCGGCGGGTTCGGCGTGGGTGGCGCGGTCGATGATCCGGCGGAAGGAGTCGGGGGCGAGCCCGCGGGCCGGTTCGACACCGCGGGCCAGGGCCTGGAGGGTCATGCCGACGGTGTAGAGGTCGCTGTCGACGTGCCAGCCGCGCCGGTCGATCTCCTCCTTGGGCGGGGCGAACGTGGCCGTGTAGACGTAGGCGGAGGTACGGTCGCCGATCGCGCGGACCGCACCGAGGTCGATGACCTTGACGGCCCGGCCGAAGTGGATGACGTTGGCGGGCTTCATGTCGCAGTAGAGCAGGCCGCGTTCGTGCATGTAGCGCAGGGCCCCGAGGATCTTGCAGCCGTAGGTGAGGACGTGGTCGAGGCGGGGGCGGCCGTGGAAGATCCGCTCGGCGTCGTCGGCGTCGAAGAGCTGTTGCAGGGAGCGGCCGCCGATGTAGTCCATGACCAGGTAGCCGGTGGACGGGCGGCCGGAGGGGCGGTGCTCGGCGTAGGTGATGATGCGGACGATGTCGGGGTGGTGCAGGTCGGTCAGGGAACGGCGTTCCTCCACGGCGTTGCGGCGGGCGAGCGCGTCGTGGACGTTGATCTGGCCCTTGAGGACGACCCGGTGGCCGTCGGCACGCGTGTCCTCGGCGAGATGGATCCAGCCGAGACCGCCGCGGGCGAGACAGCCGAGGACGCGGTAGTGGTCGGCGACCACATCGCCCCGGTCCAGCTGGGGCAGGAAGGAGTAGGACGTGCCGCAGCGGGGGCAGCGGCCGGTGGCGCGGGCGGGCTGGCCGCCGTAGCCGATCCCGACGGTCATGGTGCAGCCGTTCGCCCCGCAGCGCCGGCCGCCGGTGGGCGGGCGCGGGTCCGCCACGAGGACGTCGTCGGGCACGGGTACGTCGGGCAGGACGACCAGCCCGTGCTGGTCCAGTTCCCCGACCCCGGCGACGACCTGCACGGCCGGTGGCCCGGGGCTCTCCTCAGCACCGCCGCCGGACGGCCCCGACAGCTCACCGCGTGCCCGCGCGAGCGGCTCGGCAGACGGCTCGCTGTGCCGGTGACCACAGGTGTCGCAGTAACCGGTCCCCATGATGTGCCCCGCGCAGCCGGGCCGGACGCATGAGGTCACGGGAGACTCTCCTCTCCGGGGTCGCTGGAGGTGGGGTGGGCGCGGGCCGGGAGCGGCGGGGCGGGTGCCGGACTTCCGGGATCCGCAGGGCCGGGTTCCGTGCTCGCGTTCCCCGGGCCCGAGCAGAAGGTGACGAAGTGTTCGACGGCCACTTCCGCGCGCTCGATGTCGCAGGGGGTGTGGCGGAGGACGGACAGCGCGTGTTCGTAGAGCCGGTACGCCTCCATCAGCCGGTCCCCGGGGTCATCGGCCGACCGTGGTTCACCCGGCACGTCAGGTACGCCGGTTCCGCCCGATCCATCGGGCGGGTTTCCCGTCGGCCCACCAGGTGGGCCCAGCCCACCCGACGGCGAACCCGCGGCCCGCTGTCGGCACAGCGGCCACTCGGCGCTGACCCGGCCGAGGAGTTCCTCGCGGCGGTGCAGGCGGGCGTCGAGGAGGCCGATCGCCTGTTCCAGGCGCTGCCGGCGGCGGTCGACGGCGTGCTCGAAGGTGAACAGCAGGTCGGCGCGGGCGGGTTCGCGCTCGCGTTCCGGGGTGTGGGCGACCCAGGCGCGCAGCATCCGGGTGCGCCGTACCCCGCCCTCGGCCTGTGCGACCAGCGGCCGGGTGCCGGGGGTGGGCAGCACCCGGTCCCGGAGCCGGTCGAGGGCGGGGCCCAACTCCTCTACGATCCGGTCCAGTTCGGCGTGCAGCCGGGACCAGCGGTCGTGCAGCGGGCGGCCCACGAGGGACTCGGCGGCCTGGTCGGCGCGCTCCCCCCGGCGGCGGAAGACCAGCAGCAGCCGGGCTCCCTGCCGGGCGAGCCGGTCCAGCAGGCCGAGCAGGGCGCCGGGTTCGGCGGCCTGGTCGACACCGACCAGCACGGCGGCGAGCGGGACGCGCAGGGCGCCGAGCCGTTCGGGCCGGGGGTCGTCGCGGATGCCCAGGCGGGCGGCGACACGGTCCATGACCTCGGCGGCCGTGAGCCCCTTGACCTCCAGGGCGAGATCGTGGGCCCCGGCCGGCGGCACGGTCTCGGGCGGGTCGTGGCTGAAGACGCTGGTGTTCCGGTCGGTGCGCAGCTCGCGGTCGGCGAGCGTGACGGCCCGGTTCAGGGTCCAGGCGCGGTCGCTGCGGGCGGGGACGACGGTGACGAGGACCGGCCAGCCCTCGCCCCGGAACCAGGAGGCGAGTTCGGTGGCGAACGGCACGTCGAGCGCCCCGGCGCTGCCCGGTGCGCCGGTGCGCAGCCGGGGGTCGACGGCCTCGGCGCCGTCGGTCCAGGCGGCGACCTGCGGCAGATGGCTGAGGATGGTCTCGGTCGGGCTCATGTAGCTGAAGGCGGAGCCCGGCCCCCGGTCCACGCTGAGCACGATCCCGATGACCTGGTCGGTGGCGTGGTCGATCACTCCCCCGCCGCTGAAGCCGGGCGCGGCCAGCTCGCCCGGGCTCAGCGGGCGCAACTGCACCTGGCTGTCCCGGCCACGGGCGGCGACCAGCGTGGCGCCGTGCCAGCGGCCGCCGTCGTCTCCGTCCGGGAAGCCGTACATGCTCACCGGTCCGTGCGGGGCGGCGAGCCGGTAGAGCCGGGTGGTGTGCGGGGCGGGCAGCGGTTCGGCCAGGCGCAGCAGGGCGAGGTCGCCGCTGCGGTCGCCGAAGGCGTCCTTGCGCAGGGGCACGTGCTCGTCCTCGCGGACCGTGGCGGGTACGGCGGCGAGGCCGGGGACTCCGACCAGGCGGACGGCGTAGCGGCGGCCGGGCCCGGCGACGTGGGCGGCGGTGAGCACCCGGTCGGGGGCGAGCAGCACCCCCGCACCGAGGACCCGCCCGTCCGGCGCCTCGATGCGGGCGATCCAGGACGGCGTCCGTAACCGCGATGTGACGGCTCGCTCCCCCGTGCGCGTCATGGCCCCGAGGTTACTCCGAGTACCGGTCCGGTACTACTGGTGTGCACGAGGGCGTTGCCGAGGCGCGGGGACCGGGGCGACCGAGGGACGGCTGCTGTGCCCGCGCACCGGCGGGGGCGGTCCTCCCACTCGGTGCGCGTTCCTCAGCGCGCGTGCAGCGCGGCGAGCACCTGTGCGTCGGTGAGCTGCTCGAAGTCCTCGTACCACTGGCCGACGGCGGCGAAGCCGACCGGCCGGTGCGGGCACAGGACCGTGTCGGCCTCGCCGGCGAGCAGGTCCACCGAGTCGGGGGCGCCGACGGGTACGGCGAGGACGAGGTGCGCGGGGTTGCGGCGCCGGACGTGCCGCAGCGCGGCGCGGGCGGTGGCTCCGGTGGCCAGTCCGTCGTCGACCACGATCACGGTGCGGCCGGCCGGGTCCGGGGGCGGGCGGTCGCCGCGGTAGCGCTCCTCGCGGCGGCGCAGCTCCCGCCGCTCGCGCTCGACCGCGGGAGCCATGGACTCCTCGGTCAGGCCGAGCATCGCGAGTGTGCCGGCGTCGAAGAGGGGCGGGTCGTCGGCGGCGAGGGCGCCGACGGCGAACTCCTCGTGGTGCGGCGCACCGATCTTGCGGACGACGAGCACGTCGAGCGGGGCGCCGAGGGCGCGGGCGACCGGCTCGGCGACGGCGATGCCACCGCGGGGCAGCGCGAGCACGAGGGGGTCGGCGAGGTCCTCCCGCGCACACAGGCCGACCAGCAGTCCGGCCAGTTCCCGCCCGGCTTCGGCCCGATCCCGGAAGCGCATGGCTGGTCCTCCTCCGCGCAGCCCCTCCTCCATGGTGCTACGGCGGTGAAGGTCGAGGTGCTGTGGAGGCTCAGGGCCCGGGGCGCCGGCGACGCGAACACCACTATACACCGAGTGTATAGTCTGCATATGCCTCTTTCGACCGACAAGATCCCGACGACGAAGCGTGTGCCTGGAAAGATGCGCGAGAGTGCCCGGAGGTTGCGTCCGGCCGTGCTCGCCTCGGCCGCCGCCTGCCTGGCGTTCACGCTGGCCGGCTGCGCCCAGGTCGACACGACCGCGCCGAGTGCCGTGCGGGCCGCGGCCACGAAGGGGGCACCGGCGAAGTTCGGCACCGTCGACTGCCGCCAGTCCAAGTGCATCGCGCTCACCTTCGACGCGGGACCCAGCGAGAACTCCGCGAAGCTGCTCGACATCCTCAAGGAGAAGAAGGTCCCGGCCACCTTCTTCCTGCTCGGCAAGAACCACATCGAGAAGCATCCGCAGCTGGTCAAGCGGATGGCGGCCGAGGGCCACGAGGTGGCGAGCCACACCTGGAACCACAAGATCCTGACGCGGATACCGGACGCGCAGATACGCGACGAGCTGAAGCGCCCCGACGACGCGATCGAGCGCCTCACCGGCCGCAAGCCCACGCTGATGCGGCCGCCGCAGGGCCGTACGAACGCCAACGTGCACAAGATCGCCAAGGAGCAGGGCCTGGCGGAGGTGCTGTGGAGCGTGACCGCCAAGGACTACACGACCACCGACTCGGCGCTGATCAAGAAGCGCGTCCTCGACCAGTCGTCGCGGGACGGGATCATCCTGCTGCACGACATCTACGCCGGCACCGTGCCCGCCGTGCCCGGCATCATCGACGCGCTCAAGGAACGCGGATACGTCTTCGTGACGGTTCCTCAGCTGCTGGCGCCCGGCAAGGCGGAACCGGGCAAGGTGTACCGGCCCTGACGCCGAACCGGACCGAACTCCCAGGTGACCGGAGCGCATTGCCTACGATCGTGCCGTGCCCACCTTCTCCTTCACGCGTACGGCCCCGCTCCCGCTCGACGAGGCGTGGCGCCGGCTCACCGAGTGGCCCCGCCACGCCGACGCGGTCCCGCTGACCCGGATCCGGCTGCTCACGCCCCCGCCGACCCGGGTGGGCACGCGCTTCACGGCCCGCTCCGGCATCGGCCCGCTGGCCTTCGACGACACCATGGAGGTCACGGTCTGGCGCCCGCCCACGGCCGACGAGGGCGGTTTGTGCCGCCTGGAGAAGCGCGGCCGGACGGTCCTGGGCTGGGCGGAGATCGAGGTCGGCCCGGGCCCCGGGGGCCGTAGCAGGGTGGTGTGGCGGGAGGAGCTGCGCGTACGTTTCCTGCCCCGCGCCTTCGACGGCGTGCTGGAGCGCGTGGCACGGGTGATGTTCGGCCGAGCCGTGAACCATCTGCTCCGGCGGCAACGGCCGGACAGGCCTTAGTCCTTGCGCCCCGTCACCGCGACGGTGACCCCCAGCCCGATCATCGTCAGCCCCCCGATCCCGCCGACGGCGGACAGCCGTCGCGGCGAGCGGGCGAACCAGCTGCGCGCGGCCGAGGCGGACAGCCCCCAGACGCTGTCGGAGGCCAGTGCGATGGCGTTGAAGAGGAGCCCGAGCAGCAGCATCTGCCCGGTGACGTGCCCCTGCCCGGGGTCCACGAACTGTGGCAGCACCGCGGCGAAGAACACCGTCGTCTTGGGGTTGGCCACGCCGACCGCGAAGCCCTCCCCGAAGGTGCGCAGACCGCCGTGTCCGGGGCCGCCCGGCTCGGCGAACGCGGCCCGCAGCGAGCCGCGTTGCCGCCAGGCCCGTACGCCGAGGTACACGAGGTAGGCGGCGCCCGCGAGCTTCAGCGCGGTGAAGACGAGGACCGAGCGCTCCACGATCGAGCCGATGCCGAGCGCGACGGCGACGACGAGCACGTACGCGCCGAGCGTGTTGCCGACGACGGTGGTCAGCGCGGCCCGGCGGCCGTGGGCGAGGGCGCGCCCGACCACGAACAGCACGCTCGGGCCGGGCACCACGATGAGCAGAAGGGACAGCGCCGCGAAGGCGGCCAGCCGGTCGGTGGACACCATGCCCCCATGCAAGCACGGGGGCGGCACCACCCCGCAAACCCTTTTTCCCGGGCCGCTCAGGCCACCGACCCGATCCGCCCCGCGGGCCGGGACGACGTGTCGTGGTGGATGGGGGTGTGCGCGCCGGTCAGCGAGATCCCGCTGCCCCCGCGCCGGTTCGCGACGATCTCCGCGCCGATCGACAGGGCCGTCTCCTCCGGCGTACGGGCGCCGAGGTCGAGGCCGATGGGCGAGCGCAGCCGCGCCAGCTCCAGTTCGGTGACGCCGACGTCGCGCAGCCGCTGGTTGCGCTCCACGTGGGTGCGGCGGGAGCCCATCGCGCCGACGTAGGCGACCGGCAGCCGCAGCGCGAGGTGCAGCAGCGGCACGTCGAACTTGGCGTCGTGGGTGAGGACGCACAGGACGGTACGGCTGTCGACGTCGGTGCGCTCCAGGTACTTGTGGGGCCACTCCACGACGAGCTCGTCGGCCTCGGGGAAGCGGGTGCGGGTGGCGAACACCGGGCGGGCGTCGCACACGGTGACGTGGTAGCCGAGGAACTTGCCGACGCGGACGAGTGCCGAGGCGAAGTCGATCGCGCCGAAGACGATCATGCGGGGGGCCGGGACGGAGGACTCGACCAGGACCGTGAGCGGGGAACCGCAGCGCGAGCCCTGCTCGCCGATCTCCAGGGTGCCGGTGCGGCCCGCGTCCAGATAGGCGCCGGCCTCGGCGGCGATGGTGCGGTCCAGTTCGGGATGCGCGCCGAAGCCGCCCTCCCAGGAGCCGTCGGGACGGACCAGGAGGGCCCGGCCGCGCAGTTCGGCCGGGCCGTCCACGATCCGCGCGACCGCCGCCGCCTCCCCACGGGCGGCGGCGGCCAGCGCGGCCGCGACCACCGGCCGGGCGGGACCGTCCGCCCGGACCGGTGTGACCAGGATGTCGATGATGCCGCCGCAGGTCAGACCGACCGCGAAGGCGTCCTCGTCGCTGTAGCCGAAACGTTCGAGCACGGTCTCGCCGTCCTCGAGCGCCTGCCGGCACAGCTCGTACACGGCGCCTTCCACGCACCCGCCGGAGACCGATCCGATGGCCGTGCCGTCGGCGTCCACCGCGAGGGCGGCGCCGGGCTGGCGCGGGGCGCTGCCACCGACGGCCACCACGGTGGCCACGGCGAAGTCACGGCCCTGCCCGACCCACCGGTTCAGCTCCTCGGCGATGTCCAGCATCTGTCGGTCTCCTAACGGTGTGCGTACGAAGGGCCGGTGGCGCGGCTAGTGCACGCCGAGCCAGGCCTCGATGGGATGAAGGGCGAAGTAGACGAGGAAGACGACCGTGAGGCCCCACATGAAGGCACCGATCTCACGGGCCTTGCCCTGGGCGGTCTTGATGGCGGTGTAGGAGATGACGCCCGCGGCGACACCGGTGGTGATGGTGTACGTGAACGGCATCAGGACGACGGTCAGGAAGACGGGGATCGCGGTGGCCCGGTCGGCCCAGTCCACGTGCCGGGCGTTCATCAGCATCATGGCGCCGATGACGACCAGGGCGGCGGAGGCGACCTCCTGCGGGACGATCGCGGTGACCGGCGTGAAGAACAGGCAGGCCGCGAAGAACAGACCGGTGACGGCCGAGGCGAGGCCGGTGCGGGCGCCTTCGCCGACGCCGGTCGCGGACTCGATGAAGACCGTCTGGCCGGAGCCGCCCGCGACACCGCCGATCGCGCCGCCCATGCCGTCGATGAACAGCGCCTTGGACAGGCCCGGCATCCGGCCCTTGTCGTCGGCCAGGTTGGCCTCGGTGCCGACGCCGATGATGGTGGCCATCGCGTCGAAGAAGCCGGCGAGGACGAGAGTGAAGACGATCATGGCGATCGTCATCCCGCCGACCTTGCCCCAGCCGCCGAACTCGACGTGTCCGAGGAGCGAGAAGTCGGGCATCGACACCGCGCTGCCGTGCAGTTCGGGGGCTCCGTTGGCCCACTGCTTGGGGTCGATGACGCCGAGGCCGTTGAGGACCGAGGCGACGATCGTGCCGGAGACGATGCCGATCAGGATGGCGCCGGGGACGTTCCGGGCCTGGAGCATGAAGATCAGCAGCAGAGTGCCGGCGAAGAGCAGCACCGGCCAGCCGGTGAGCTGGCCCGCGGGACCGAGGGCGAGCGGGGTGGCCTTGCCCTGGTGCACGAAGCCGGACTTGTAGAAACCGATGAGAGCGATGAACAGGCCGATGCCCATGGTGATGCCGTGCTTGAGCGCGAGCGGTATCGCGTTCATGATCATCTCGCGTAGGCCGGTGACGACCAGCAGCATGATGACCACGCCGTACATCACACACATGCCCATGGCCTGCGGCCAGGTCATGTTGGGGACGACCTGCGAGGACAGCACGCCGGAGACGGACAGGCCGGCGGCGAGCGCGAGGGGCACCTTGCCGACGAAGCCCATCAGCAGCGTGGTGAACGCGGCGGCGAACGCGGTGGCGGTGATCAGTGCCTTCTGGCCGAGCGTGTCGCCGTGGACGTCCTTGCCGGACAGGATGAGCGGATTGAGCAGGAGGATGTAGGCCATCGCCATGAAGGTGGTGATGCCGCCGCGCACCTCACGCGCGACCGTCGATCCTCTTCCGGATATGTGGAAGTACCGGTCGAGCCAGGACCGCCCTGCCGGGACGCGACTGCCATCGCCGGCGTCGTCGGCTGCGGTTCTGGGCTCCACTGACTGCTGGGTCATGGTGCCATCTCCCAAGGTTCACAGGGGCACCCGTACAACCGCCCTGACGGTCACGGGATTTGGGAATGGACGACCCGGGGGACGGCCCGAGACGAACAAAGGGGTGGTGCTTCAAGGACCGCGAGCGGTGCGGAACTCAAAGAGGGGGTCCTCCGGGCGGCGCGGTGGAGTGTGTGACGTTCCCTGCGCCGCCCGGAGAGTCTTCGGTGCTACGCGGTTCCCGTGAGGTGCTCGGGCCGCACCGGAGTGCGGTTGAGCTCCAGCCCGGTCGCGTTCCGGATCGCCGCGAGGACGGCCGGGGTGGACGACAGGGTCGGGGCCTCGCCGATGCCGCGCAGCCCGTACGGGGCGTGGTCGTCGGCGAGTTCGAGCACGTCGACCGGGATGGTCGGCGTGTCGAGAATCGTGGGGATCAGGTAGTCCGTGAAGGAGGGGTTCCTGACCTTCGCCGTCTTCGGGTCGACGATGATCTCCTCCATCACCGCCACGCCCAGGCCCTGGGTCGTACCGCCCTGGATCTGACCGACGACGGAGAGCGGGTTGAGCGCCTTGCCGACGTCCTGGGCGCAGGCCAGCTCGATCACCTTGACCAGGCCGAGCTCGGTGTCGACCTCGACGACGGCGCGGTGCGCGGCGAAGGAGTACTGGACGTGTCCGTTGCCCTGGCCGGTGTGCAGGTCGAAGGCCTCGGTCGGCCGGTGCCGCCACTCCGCCTCGATCTCGACGGTCTCGCCCTCCAGGACGTCGACCAGGTCGCCGAGGACCTCGCCGCCGTCGGTGACGACCTTGCCGCCCTCCAGCAGGAGTTCGGCGGTGGCCCAGGCCGGGTGGTAGGAGCCGAACTTGCGCCGGCCGATCTCCAGGACCTTCTCGCGGACGAGTTCACAGGTGTGCTTCACAGCACCGCCGGTGACGTACGTCTGCCGGGAGGCCGACGTCGAACCGGCGCTGCCCACCTGGGTGTCGGCCGGGTGGATGGTCACCTGGGTGACGCCGAGTTCGGTGCGGGCGATCTGCGCGTGGACGGTGACACCGCCCTGGCCGACCTCCGCCATCGCGGTGTGCACGGTGGCGACCGGCTCGCTGCCGACGACCTCCATGCGCACCTTGGCGGTGGAGTAGTCGTCGAAGCCCTCGGAGAAACCGACGTTCTTGATGCCGACCGCGATGCCGACGCCGCGTACGACGCCTTCGCCGTGCGTGGTGTTGGACAGACCGCCGGGCAGCTGCCGTACGTCGGAGCCCTCGCTGGACTCCCACTGGCGCTCCGGCGGCATCGGCATCGCCTTGACGCGGCGCAGCAGTTCGGCGACCGGGGCCGGGGAGTCGACCGGCTGCCCGGTCGGCATGATGGTCCCCTGCTCCATCGCGTTGAGCTGCCGGAACTCCACCGGGTCCATGCCCAGCTTCTTCGCCAGCTTGTCCATCTGCGCCTCGTAGGCGAAGCACGCCTGGACCGCGCCGAAGCCGCGCATGGCGCCGCAGGGCGGGTTGTTGGTGTAGAGGGCGATGGCCTCAATGTCGACGTCGTCGATGACGTACGGGCCGACGCTCAGCGAGGAGGCGTTGCCGACGACCGCCGGGGAGGCGGAGGCGTAGGCGCCGCCGTCCAGGACGATCTTGCACTTCATGTGCGTGAGCTTGCCGTCCTTGGTGGCGCCGTGCTCGTAGTAGAGCTTCGCCGGGTGCCGGTGGACGTGTCCGAAGAAGGACTCGAACCGGTTGTAGACGATCTTGACGGGCTTGCCGGTGCGCAGGGCGAGCAGACAGGCGTGGATCTGCATCGACAGGTCCTCGCGGCCGCCGAACGCGCCGCCGACGCCGGCCAGCGTCATGCGCACCTTGTCCTCGGGCAGGCCGAGGACGGGCGCGATCTGCTTGAGGTCCGAGTGCAGCCACTGGGTGGCGATGTAGAGGTGGACGCCGCCGTCCTCCTCGGGCACGGCGAGGCCGGACTCCGGGCCGAGGAAGGCCTGGTCCTGCATGCCGAAGGTGTACTCGCCCTTGACGATCACGTCCGCCCGCTTGGCGGCCTCGTCGGCGTTGCCGCGGATGATCGGCTGGCGGTGCACGATGTTCGGGTGCGGGACGTGTCCGGAGTGGTGGTCGTCGCGGCCCTCGTGGACGAGGATCGCGTCCGGCGCGGTGGCGGAGGCCTCGTCGGTGATGACGGGCAGTTCCTTGTACTCCACCTTGATCTTGGCGGCGGCGCGGCGGGCCGTCTCCGGGTGGTCCGCGGCGACGAGCGCGACCGGCTCGCCGTGGTGGCGTACCTTGCCGTGCGCGAGGACCGGGGTGTCCTGGATCTCCAGGCCGTAGTTCTTCACCTCGGTGGGCAGGTCGTCGTACGTCAGGACGGCGTACACGCCCGCCATGGCGAGCGCCTCGGAGATGTCGATCGACACGATCTCGGCGTGCGCGACGGTGGAGCGCAGGATCTGGCCCCAGAGCATGTCCTCGTGCCACATGTCGGACGAGTACGCGAACTCGCCGGTGACCTTGAGGGTGCCGTCCGGACGGAGCGTCGACTCGCCGATTCCACCCTTGGTCTGTGAGCCCTGCGTGATCTTCGTAGGAGCGCCGTTGGCCGGCATGGTCAGACCCCCTCGGACTGGCGGGCGGCCGCCAGGCGGACCGCGTCCATGATCTTCTCGTAGCCCGTGCAGCGGCACAGGTTGCCCGACAGCGCCTCACGGATGTCCGCGTCGGACGGGTTCGGGTTGCGCTCCAGGAGTTCGTCGGAAGCGACGAGCAGCCCCGGGGTGCAGAAGCCGCACTGGACGGCACCGGCGTCGATGAACGCCTGCTGGATCGAGGAGAGTTCGCCGCCCTCGCCGGTCTGCGAGTCGGTGCCCTTGGCCGCCCACTGCTTGGCCTGGTCGAGCGAGGTCCCCTGCGACCCGCAGGCACCGGTCGCGCAGCCCTCGGCACGCTGCTTGGCGAAGTCCGCGAGGCCCTCGACGGTCACGACGTCACGGCCCTCGACCTGGCCGGCCGCGACCAGGCAGGAACACACGGGCACGCCGTCCAGGCGGACCGTGCAGGAGCCGCACTCGCCCTGCTCGCAGGCGTTCTTGGAGCCGGGCAGGCCCATGCGCTCGCGCAGGACGTACAGCAGGGACTCGCCCTCCCAGACGTCGTCGGCCTCCTGCGGGCGTCCGTTGACGGTGAAGTTGACGCGCATTACGCAGCTCCCTCAGATGCGCGGCGGGCGCCGCGGTACGACTCCCAGGTCCAGGTCAGCGTCCGGCGGGCCATCACGCCGACCGCGTGGCGGCGGTAGCTCGCGGTGCCCCGGACGTCGTCGATCGGGTTGCAGGAGGCGGAGCACAGGTCCGCGAACTGCTTGGCGACCGACGGGGTGATGATCTTGCCGTTGTCCCAGAAGCCGCCCTCTTCCAGGGCCGCGTTCAGGAAGTCCTCGGCGGTCTTGGCCCGCACCGGGGTGGGCGCGGCCGAGCCGATGCCGGTACGCACGGTCCGGGTCTCGGGGTGCAGCGCGAGACCGAAGGCGCACACGGCGATGACCATGGCGTTGCGGGTGCCGACCTTCGAGTACTGCTGCGGGCCGTCGGCCTTCTTGACGTGGACGGCGCGGATCAGCTCGTCGGGCTGGAGCGCGTTGCGCTTCACTCCGGTGTAGAACTCGTCGATCGGGATCAGGCGGGTGCCACGGGCCGCGGACTCCGCCTCGACCTCGGCGCCGGCGGCGAGGAGGGCGGGGTGGGCGTCACCGGCGGGCGAGGCCGTGCCGAGGTTGCCGCCGACGCCGCCGCGGTTGCGGATCTGCGGGGAGGCGACCGTGTGCGAGGCGAGCGCGAGGCCCGGCAACTCGGCACGGAGATTCTCCATGATCTTGGTGTACGGGACGGAGGCACCCAGCCGGACGCTCCCCTCGCCGACCTCCCACTCGGCGAGGTCGCCGATGCGGTTGAGGTCGAGCAGGTACTCGGGCCGGCGGTGGTCGAAGTTGATCTCGACCATCACATCGGTGCCACCCGCAATCGGCACAGCGGTGGGGTGCTCGGCCTTCGCGGCGAGCGCCTCCTCCCAGCTGGCGGGGCGAAGGAAGTCCATGACCGGCTCTCTTCATCGTCTCGTGAGTCGTGCAGATTGAGCCAATCCGTGTGCGGCGGGGGCGGCTCGTTCATGTCCTGTTAACGCGGAGTGGACTCAGTACACCGCTCAGTACTCCAGCGGGGTCAGTCACCGAAACCATGAAGGAGTTGGCTGGCCACCGTGGGCATCTTGTAGATTCGTATGAACGGAGGCCATCGGTAACCTCTCCGATTTCCTGGGGAAACGCAGGAAACAGCGAGAACATCCCGGAGCGCGCCCTGTGCGGCCCCGTGCCGGGCCCTTCCCACGTCACCCTCCAAGATCCATCGTAGGTTTCGAGACAAAAGAACGGCGGCGACGAGATGCGGCTGCGCGCACTTCTGGACACCGATGCGCTGGGGCTGCGGCTGCTCGGCGGCGAGGACGAGCTGGACCGCTCGGTACGCGGGGTCATGACCACCGACCTGCGCGACCCGAGCCGCTACCTCTCCGGCGGCGAGCTGGTGCTGACCGGCCTGGCCTGGCGCCGCGACGCCCACGACTCCGAGCCCTTCGTCCGCCTCCTGGCGCAGGCCGGGGTGGCGGCCCTGGCGGCCGGCGAGGCCGAGCTGGGCGACGTGCCGGACGACCTGGTGCTGGCCTGCACCCGGCACCGGCTGCCGCTGTTCGCGGTGAACGAGTCGGTGGCGTTCGCGACGATCACCGAGCACGTCGTACGGCAGGTCTCCAGCGAGCGCGCCGGGGACCTGGCAGCCGTGGTGGACCGGCACCGGCGGATGATGACCTCGGGACCGGCGGGCGGCGGCCCGGACGTGGTCCTGGACCTGCTCGGCACCGATCTGGACCTGCGCGCCTGGGTGCTGTCTCCCACCGGCCGCATGATCGCCGGCTCCAAGGTGGCGGGCCCGGACCTGCCTCCGGAGATCTGTACGAAGCTGGCCGCCGAGCATCTGGCCGCCACCCGCACCGGCCGGCGCGGCCCGCACCGCGTCCAGGTGGCCGGTGCGACGTACTCGCTGTTCCCGATCCGCTCCTCCGGCCGCACCCCGCAGGCCTCCCGGGACGTGCGCGAGACGGTCCTGTCGGACTGGCTGCTGGCCGTCGAGGCGGACGCGGGCGACTGGCCCGAGGAGCGCATGGACCTGCTCCAGGGCGTCACCCAGCTGATCGCCGTGGAGCGGGACCGCCGGGACGCGGCGCGCACGGTGCGCCGCCGGCTCGCCCAGGAGGTGCTGGAGCTGGTCCAGACGGGCGCCGCGCCCGCCGAGATCGCGGCCCGGCTGAGGGTGGCCGCGCCGGTGCTGCTGCCCGGGCTCGGGGCGGCCCCGCACTGGCAGGTCGTGGTGGCCCGCGTGGACTGGGAGGGCGAGGGCGTCGAGGGCGGCCGGGTCGCCCAGTCGCTGCTGGAGGAGGTGCTGGTCGACCCGCTGGCGACCGGCCCCGAGCCGTCCGACCGGATCGCGGTCGCGCACACGGGTGACGAGGCGATCGCCCTGCTCCCGCTGCCCGCGGTCTCCTCCGAGCACGACGGCTCGGAGACTGGGCTGCTGGCCGACGCCCTGCTGAAGGCGGTCCGCGAGCCGCTGTCGGCGGGCCTCGGCGACGACGGTCGGCTCACCCTCGGCGTCAGCGCGGCCGTGCACTCGGCGGAGGGGCTGCGCGGCGCCCTGGAGGAGGCCCGGCACGCCCGCCGGGTCGCCGCGGCCCGCCCCGGCCGGGTCTGCGCGGCCGGACACCAGGAACTGGCCAGCCACGTCCTGCTGCTGCCCTTCGTCCCGGACGACGTCCGCCGCGCGTTCACGGCGCGGCTGCTGGACCCGCTGAAGGACTACGACCGCCGGCACCGGGCCGAGCTGATCCCGACCCTGGAGGCGTTCCTGGACTGCGACGGCTCCTGGACCCGCTGCGCCACCCGGCTCCACCTGCACGTCAACACGCTGCGCTACCGGGTGGGCCGGATCGAGCAGTTGACGGGACGGGACCTGTCGCGCCTGGAGGACAAGCTGGACTTCTTCCTGGCCCTGCGCATGAGCTGAGGTCAGCGGGGGCGCGCGGCGGCCAAACCCGGTCACGCCCGCGGCCCACTACTTTGTGAAATCTTTCACCCACCCCCTTGGCCCGGTCCTGCAATTGGTGCTGGAATGCCGCCACCACTCAACAGCTCGATGGCGTGCTCGGGGAGGGCAACGTGGCGCATACCGCCATGTCTGGTAACGGAACGACCGCCGGTGACGATCCGCTCCAGACCGCGGTGTGGCGGCTGCGCTCGCGGGCCTGCTGGGCGGATGCCGCGGCCCTGCTGCCGACGGACACCCCGGCGGCGGCCCTCCAGCGGGCCGGGCTCATGGTCGAACGGTGTCTGTACACCGAGCGGGGCTGGGCGGAGGCCGAGGACGCGCTGCGCACGGCGGAGGCGCTCGCGCACAGCGACGAGGAACGGGGCGCCGCGGCCTGCGAGCGCGGCCATCTCGCCTACTCGGCCACGCTGCACGGCGTACGGGACCGCGCGGACGAGGCGCGGGCCGCGCTGGGCCGGGCGGCGGCGCTGATCCCTCCGGGGGTGGCGGACCGGGCCCTGCTGGACTTCCGCCGGGGCCTGCTGGCGGAGAACCTGACCCGCTCCCCGCAGGCGGCCCGCGCGGCCTACCGCCGGGCGCACGCGGGCGCGACGGCCCATGCCGACCCGCTGCTGCTGTCCTTCACCTGGCGCCATCTGGCCGGACTCGCCCTGCGCGAGGGCGAGTTGGCCGAGGCGCGGCACGGCTTCGCCGAATCTCTGCGCATCCGCGAGGAACTGGGCTACCTGGTCGGCACGGCCCCCGCGCTGGCCTCTCTGGCCGACGCGGAGTCCGAGCCGGAGGCGTCACGGCTGCGGGAGGAGGCGCGACGGCTGTTCCGCCTGCTCGGCGGTGTCCCGACCTGGCTGGCACGCCAGCTGACCCCACCGGCGCCGGGGGTGGCGACGGCCTGAGCGTACTCAGAGGTGCCTGAGAGGTTGCTGTGCAAGGGTGACGCGCCGTTGCCCCCCCCTCACAGGAACGCGTCTTGGTGATGAACCTCGTCAACGGGCTGCCCGCCCATGTCCTGCTCGTCCATGTCGTCGTCGTGCTGATCCCGATGACCGCTCTCGCCCTGGCCGCGGGCGCCCTGTGGCCGCGCGTCGCCCGCCGACTGGGGATACTGCTGCCCGGGGTCGCTTTCGTGGGCCTGCTCAGTGTGCCGCTGACCACCCACGCCGGTGAGTGGCTCGAGCGGCATGTGGACGACGACCCGCTGGTACGGCGCCACACCGAGCTGGGCGACGGGCTGCTTCCCTGGGCCCTGGGCCTGTTCGTGCTGGCAGCGGTGGTGTGGTGGGCCGCACGTCGCTCCCCGGCCGAGGCCGGCCGCTCCGGCGTCCTGCGCTGGTCCGCCGTTCCCGTACGGATCGTGGTGGCCACGCTGTCACTGGCCGTGGCGGTGGGCGCGGTGGTGGACGTCTACCGCATCGGCGACTCGGGCGCGAAGGCGGCGTGGCACGACAGTTTCAACAAGAACGGTTCCTGACCGCGTCGTGTCGATGTGCCGCCACGTCACTGCGCTGCTGTGCCGATGTGCGGCTGTGCTGCTGCGTCGCGCGGGCGCGGCCGACGGCACGACCGAACCGGCGCCCGGGGCTCGGGCTCGGGGCGCGGGGGCGCACCGCCCGGGGCCCCGAGAGGATCGCACCACCTACGGCGGCCGGGGGCGGGGCGCTCGCAACTCCTGCGGCGGGCCCGGGGCGGGACGACCACACCCGCCTACGACCCGGGGCGGGGCGACCGCACTCCCACGGGCCCGGAAGGCGACCACACCCCCTACGGCAAGCCCCCGAGGAGCTGCCGCACGCCCCACGGTGGGCCCCGGGACCGCTACGCGCCGCTCCGCGCCGACGACTCAGCTCGCGCCGGTGAAGTGCTCGCCCACCAGCTCCCGCACCACGTCCAGATTCCTCGCGATCAGCGCCTCCAGCAGGGCCATGTGTTCCGACGCGTCCGCGACCAGGTCGGCGCGGGCGTGCCGGACCGGGCCGCCGACCAGCGGCCACTGGGCGCGGCGGTGCAGGTCCTCGGCGGTGCGCACGAGCTGTTCGTTACCCGCGAGGGAGAGCAGCGCGCGGTGGAAGGCCCGGTCGGACTCCGCGTACGTGGCCGCGCAGCCGGAGGCGGCCGCGCGAACCGTCTCCTCCGCCAGCGGACGCAGTGCGGCCCACCGCTCGGCGGGGACCGTACGGGCGAGCCGCAGCATCACCGGTACCTCGATGAGCGCCCGCACCTCCGCCAGCTCGGCCAGTTCCCGCGCGCCCCGCTCGACGACCCGGAAGCCGCGGTTGGGCACGACCTCGACGGCGCCCTCCAGGGCGAGCTGTTGCATGGCCTCCCGCACGGGCGTCGCCGAGACCCCGAAGCGTTCGCCGAGCACCGGCGCCGAGTAGACCTCGCCGGGCTCCAGCTCGCCGGTCACCAACGCCGTCCGCAGCGCGTCCAGGATCTGCCCGCGCACCGAGGAACGCTGCACCGCGGCCCGCGGCCCGGGAATCGGCCGCTCGGCGTGCGTGTGCTCGCCCCGGGCGCCGGGCAGCGCGGTCTCCCGCTCCCGGGTGTCGTCCGGGGCCTGCGCGGCCCGCACCTGTGCGGGCACCCGGGCGGTGCCCGGTGTCCCGCACTCCGGTCTCCCCGGCCCGGCGGAGCCCTGCGTGCCCTGCTTCACGGGGTCCTCCTGGCGGCTTGTCGGCACTTGGGTCATTAAACGACGGCTTGTCACTTGTCCGTCAAGCACCCTAGGCGCACAGCTCGGCAGTTCAAATTCACCGGCCGCTCCCCCCGCAGGATCAGCAAGGTTAGGCTTACCTTCATAAGCCCGCCCGTGCTCCAGGATCGGTGGTCCCGCCATGCCCGCTGCGGCCTCGCCGCTCACCGCCGCGTACGACCGCCTCACCAAGGCCTTCCCGGGCCTCACCGTGACCGAGCAGGGCCCGGCAGGGCCGCTGCCGCGCGGTGCGGGCTGGACCGGCGCCGCCGGGCTCGCGGCGGGCGGCGCCGAGCTGGACGCCTTCCTCGCCTGGGACGAGGCGCAGGTGCTGCGGGACTACGGCCGGCGGGCCCGCCCGGACGTCGTCGCGAGCTTCGGCCTGCACCGTTACGCCTGGTCCGCCTGCCTGCTGATCACCGCGCCGTGGTTCCTGCTGCGCCGGGTGCCCCGGCTGCCCGTGACGCACGTCTCGTACGACCGTGCCGCCGGCCGCATGGCCGTACGCCGCCCCGCTTCCTTCGCCTGCCTGCCGGGCGACCCGGCGGCGGCGCTGCCCGGCGCCGTCGTCGTACCCGACGAGGAGGCACTGCGGGCCGAGGTGCGCGCGGCCGTGGCCGAGCACCTGGAGCCGGTGCTCGCCGCCTTCGGGCCGCGGATGCGGCGGCGCGGGCGAGCCTTGTGGGGCATGGCGACCGACGAGGTCGTGGAGGGGCTGTGGTACGTCGCCCAGCTGCTGGGCCCCGACGAGGAGGCGCGGGCCGTACGGGAGCTGGAGGCGCTGCTGCCGGGCACCACCCGGCCGTACGCCGGCTCCGCCGCGTTCCGGCTGCTGACCGGACCGGACGGCGAACCGCTGACCACCCGGGACCGGGCGAGCTGCTGCATGTTCTACACCGTGCGCCCCGAGGACACCTGCGTCACCTGCCCGCGCACCTGCGACCGCGACCGGATCGCCGAACTCGCGCCCACCGCAGCCGCCTGAGGGCCCTTCAGGGCCGGAGCACGTCCGCACGTCCACTAAGATCATCGCGGGCGGGCCGTCCCCGCGCCGAGCACCTCTCGGACAGTTAATTCACAACTTCCCCACGCGTCACGGAAACTTTCCGAGGAACCACGCGTACGGGTAGTCTTATTCGAACTCAACTCCCGCCCCTCATGCGGCAGTTCGAGCAGAACGCCGTCCTGGGCATCCCCTTGCACATCCTTGGCGGCCTCTTGCCCCGAAACCCCCTGAGGGCCCTCGGGAGTGGGCCACTATGGCGGGCGTTACGCCCTATCCCAATGCAAGGGACCCCTGATGAGATTGACCGACATATCGCTGAACTGGCTGCTTCCGGGCGCCGTACTGCTCCTGGGCATGCTGGTGGCGGTGGCGGTGCTCGCGCGCGGCAAGCGCTCCTCCGGGGAGAACGCGAACGCGGACGACTCGTGGGAGCGCAGCGAGGAGCGCCGGCGGCGCAAGGAGGCCCTCTACGGCACGGCCTCCTATGTGCTTCTGTTCTGCTGTGCGGCGGTCGCCGCCGCCCTGTCCTTCCACGGCCTCGTCGGCTTCGGCGAACAGAACCTGGGGCTGACCGACGGCTGGCAGTACCTGGTGCCCTTCGGACTGGACGGCGCGGCGATGTTCTGCTCCGTCCTCGCCGTGCGTGAGGCCAGCCACGGCGACGCGGCGCTCGGTTCCCGGATACTCGTGTGGATGTTCGCCGCGGCGGCCGCCTGGTTCAACTGGGTGCACGCGCCCCGGGGTGCCGGTCACGCGGGCGCTCCCCAGTTCTTCTCCGGTATGTCGCTGTCGGCGGCCGTCCTGTTCGACCGCGCCCTGAAGCAGACCCGCCGGGCCGCGCTGCGCGAGCAGGGCCTGGTGCCGCGTCCGCTGCCGCAGATCCGGATCGTGCGCTGGCTGCGGGCGCCCCGCGAGACCTACGGCGCCTGGTCGCTGATGCTCCTCGAGAACGTGCGCAGCCTCGACGAGGCGGTCGAGGAGGTCCGCGAGGACAAGCGGCAGAAGGAGGAGACCCGGCAGCGCCGGCGCGACCAGCAGCGCATGGAGCGCGCCCAGCTGAAGGCGATCAGCCGGGGCCACCGCGGCTTCGTCGGCCGGGCCGGCCGGCAGGTCGAGGTAGCGGCGGTGGAGCGCGTCCCCGCCGAAGTCACCGCGGAGCCTGCCATATCCGGCGCGGACCAACTGCCCGTCCGCGCCCGTCCCTCCCTGCAGCCCGTCCGCAGCGGCGCTGAGCCGGTGACCGTCGACCTCACCGCGGAGGACGACACCATGGCGCTGCCGCGCCTGGACTCCCTGGAGCGCAAGCTGAAGGACCTGGAGCAGCAGTTCGGCTAGGACCGCCGCTCACTGCGGGCCGGGGGGGCGTGACCGCGTGGGTCACGCCCCCCCCGGCCCGTTCTCCCGCCGTCCGCTCGGTTCACGCGGCCTCGGCGCCCAGTTCGAACCACACCGACTTGCCCACGCCATGCGGCCGTACGCCCCAGGCGTCCGCGAGGGACTGCACCAGCAGCAGGCCCCGCCCATGGGTGTCGTCGTCCGTTTCCGGGCCTCTCAGCTCGGGTCTGCGGGCCACGAAGTCCCGTACCTCCACGCGCAGTCCGGCCGGCTCCACGACGGCCGTGAGGACCGCGTCGTCGTCGGTGTGGACGAGCGCGTTGGTGACCAGTTCGCTGGTGAGCAGTTCGGCGATCTCCGAGCGGCCCGGTTTGCCCCAGTGCCGCAGCAGTTCGCGCACCTCCCGGCGGGCCTCGGGCACCGCCCTGAGATCCGCCCGCCCCAGCCTGCGCCGGAGCCGGTGCGCGTGTTCCGTGATGGTGCCTGTCTCTTCCCCCGTCGTATCCGAGGAAGCCCCGACGACCATGGGACCGCCCCCTCGTGCCTGCCTCTTCATGACCCCCGCCCGCACGCCGCTGGACCCTGCCCCTCCTGGTCGAACACGTTCACGGAGGATGCTTGCCCAGCAGGATCCCGGGCAGTCCTGGCGCAAGCCCGAGGACCGCTGTTCGGCCACGGCCCGGCGGCGTGCGGACCCGCCGCCGGGCCCTGCCGCACCCGCGTTCCCGGCTCCCGGGGCGGCGCTGGGCGCCACGGACGCCCCGGGACGGCAGGGCAGATGCGCCCGGCACCGGCCGTCGGCACACCGTCACACGCCGTGAAACTGGCCGAAATCCGCCCCTCCGGTCCGCTGTTCCCCGTCAGGGCCCCGCCAGGGCCTAGGGGCGGGGCACGTTGCGCAGATTGGAGCGGGCCATCTGAAGCATCCGGCCGACGCCGCCGTCCAGCACGATCCTGGAGGCGGACAGGGCGAACCCGGTGACCATCTCGGCGCTGATCTTCGGCGGGATGGACAGCGCGTTGGGATCGGTGACGACGTCCACCAGGGCCGGCCCCTTGTGCCTGAAGGCGTCCTTGAGGGCACCGGCGAGCTGCTTGGGCTTCTCCACCCGCACCCCGTAGGCACCGCAGGCCCGGGCGACGGCGGCGAAGTCGGGGTTGACGTTGGTGGTGCCGTACGAGGGCAGCCCGGCGACCAGCATCTCCAACTCGACCATGCCGAGAGAGGAGTTGTCGAACAGGACGACCTTGACCGGGAGGTCGTACTGCACGAGCGTCAGGAAGTCACCCATCAGCATGGCGAATCCGCCGTCGCCGGACATGGACACCACCTGCCGGCGCCGGTCGGTGAACTGGGCGCCGATCGCCATGGGCAGCGCGTTCGCCATCGACCCGTGCGAGAACGAACCGATGATCCGGCGGCGCCCGTTGGGCGAGACGTACCGCGCGGCCCACACGTTGCACATCCCCGTGTCGACCGTGAACACGGCGTCGTCGTCAGCGACTTCGTCCAGGACGGCGGCCACGTACTCGGGGTGGATCGGGACGTGCTTGTCGACCTTGCGCGTGTAGGCCTTGACCACGCCCTCCAGCGCGTCGGCGTGCTTCTTCAGCATCTTGTCGAGGAAGCGCCGGTCCGTCTTCTCCTTGACGCGCGGGATCAGACAGCGCAGCGTCTCGCCCACGTCGCCCCACACCGCGAGGTCGAGCCGGGAGCGGCGCCCGAGCACCTCGGGCCGTACGTCGATCTGCGCGATCTTCACGTCGTCGGGCAGGAACGCGCTGTACGGGAAGTCGGTTCCGACCAGGATCAGCAGGTCGCACTCATGGGTGGCCTCGTAGGCGGCGCCGTAGCCGAGCAGACCGCTCATGCCGACGTCGTACGGGTTGTCGTACTGGATCCACTCCTTGCCGCGCAGGGCGTGCCCCACCGGGGACTTGATCCGCCCGGCGAACTCCATGACCTCTGCGTGCGCGCCCGCCGTGCCGCTGCCGCAGAAGAGGGTCACCCGGCCGGCCGCGTCGATCATCTCCACGAGCGCGTCGAGCTCGGCGTCGCCGGGCCGGACGGTGGGCCGGGAGGTGACGAGGGCGCTCTGCGCGGCCTTGTCCGGGGCCGGTTCGGCGGCGATGTCACCGGGCAGCGTGACCACGCTGACCCCGCTCTGTCCGACCGCGTGCTGGATGGCGGTCTGCAGCAGCCGGGGCATCTGCTTCGGGTTGGAGATCAGCTCGCTGTAGTGGCTGCACTCGGCGAAGAGCCGGTCGGGGTGCGTCTCCTGGAAGTAGCCGAGGCCGATCTCGCTGGAGGGGATGTGCGAGGCGAGGGCGAGCACGGGGGCCATCGAGCGGTGCGCGTCGTACAGGCCGTTGATCAGATGCAGGTTGCCCGGGCCGCAGGAGCCTGCACAGGCGGCCAGCTTGCCGGTGATCTGAGCCTCGGCGCCGGCCGCGAACGCGGCGGTCTCCTCGTGGCGGACGTGGATCCAGTCGATGGCGGAAGTGCGGCGGACGGCGTCCACGACCGGGTTGAGGCTGTCGCCGACCACGCCGTACAGACGGCGCACGCCGGCGCGGACGAGGATGTCGACGAACTGCTCGGCGACGTTCTGTTTGGCCATGCCCCCATACAGTCACACGGGCGGCCGTTACGCCTCCCACACGGCCGCCGCCGTACGGTCGTCGGCGTAACCCTTCACCCGTACCTGGGCGTCGGCGAGGAACGCGGCGAGGCCCGGCGGGGTACGGCCGGACCAGCGACGGGCCAGGTAGGCGCAGAGCGCGGGCTCGCCGCGCAGCGGCTCGGCCAGGCCCGCGCTGCACATCACCAGCGCGTCACCCGGGCGGGCGAGAGAGGCCCGGAACCGGAACGGCTCCGGGGGCGGCTGCGGGGCGGGCTCGTAGGGGCTCGGCGGGGTCGGGATGCCGAGGTCCATGGTGAACCGGTCGCCGTCGGGCGCCTCGGCGGGCGTGAGCCGCGGCTCGATGTCCTGCCAGGCGCCGTCCCGCAGCCGGAACAGTCCGCCGTCGCCGACGCCGAAGAACACGCGCGTACGGCAGTCGGGGTCGGCGGGCAGCAGCAGACAGCGCAGGCTCGCCGTGTACGCGTCCGGGTCGACGCCCTGCTCGGCGGCGCTCGCGCGGAGCCGGCCGAGGCTGCGGTCGGTCAGCCGGTGCAGCCCCGACTTCAGCTGCCCGCGCCGGGCGGCCCGGAGGTCCTCCACCAGCCGTTGCCGGCTGTGGCCCACGGCCCGCCCGATCCACCGGCACGCCTCGGCCGCCGCCAGGTGCGCGCCCGGCGTGGCGCGTACGCCGCTCGCCATCGCGACGAGCACCAGCGCCTGCTCCCCCGTGCCGAACCGGGCCGTGAGCAACGCGTCGCGCCGCGGCTCGCCCCGGTACCGCGCCGAGTCCCCGCGCAGCGACACGGCCCGCACCGTGCACGCCCCGTACCGGGCCCCGTCCAGCACGGTGTCCGCGACCAGCTCCCCGAGCCCGTCCGGCTCGGCGGCGGGCAGCGCGGTGGGCTCCGGGTCGTAGGTGGGGGGTCCGGAGCCGACGTAGTCGAGGGCGGAGGGGGGCGGGGGCGAAGGTGCGGCCGGCTCCGGCTCCCGGGGCTCGACGGTCGGCGGCGCAGGCTCCCGGAAGGAAGCGGCCGTCGTGGCGCCGGGAGGGGGAGGAGACGCGGGAACCGCAGGCGACGCGGCGCTCGGAGGCCCGGTCGTGCGTTGCGCCGGCAGCGGGGCCTCGCGGGGCCCTGTCCCGGCCGACTCGCGGTCACGGCGTCCGGCGCCACCGTCACCCGGCTCCGCATCACGCGGGAGTGCCGTCGGTGGGTGGCCCGTCAGTGTGTTCTTCGCGGAGGCGAAGCGGTCGTCCACGGAATCGGGTGCGGTCGTGGGTCCCGTGTCCTCCGTGGAGTCGTCGTACAGCTGTCCCCACCAGTCGTCCGGCCGACCGGCGGGCCTTCCCCCCTGCTCGCTCATGCCCCTGATTGTCCACCGCACGGGCCGTCCGGAAACGGGGCATCGGGAAAAACGGGCGCACCCGGCCGCGCCGAGGGGCGTATCGAGTGAAGTGGTGAACAGCCGTACGAGACACGGCTGATGGCCGCCGGACGGCCCCACCCCCCACGGGAGGACCGCCCGGCGACGACTGCAGTGGCCCGGCCCCGAATCCCCTTCGCATGCCTGCGCACACGTACGGGCCCGGGCCACGCTCCGTGCGACCGCGCCGTGAACGGCACCGGTCGGATGGCCGGATTGTGGCTTGGTTTCCTGGGACGAAGCTGTGAATCGCGATCGCGATCACGCGTCCCGGGTGCTGCCACCTTGGCAGAGTCACCTCCGGTACGGCGATGATGTTCGACGGCGGGTTTGTGCCGTGGCCGGTTTCCGCCAGGCCGTGATCCAGGGAGGGGCGTAGACCGATGCTGGCAGCGATAGGGCTGGACGACACGCACGAGGCGGCGTACCGGGCGCTGGTGTCCGTCGGCGCGGCCGAGGTGAGCGATCTGGCGCGCCGCCTGACGCTGGGCGAGCCGGACACCGAGCGGGCGCTGCGCCGGCTGGAGCGGCAGGGGCTCGCCGCGCAGTCCCCGGCCCGGCCGGGCCGCTGGGTGGCGGCTCCGCCGGGGGTGGCGCTGGGCGCGCTGCTCACCCAGCAGCGGCACGAGCTGGAGAAGGCGGAACTGGCGGCGGCGCTGCTGTCCGAGGAGTACCGGGCAGCGGCGGCCGAACCGGCGGTGCACGATCTGGTGGAGGTGGTGACCGGTGCCTCGGCGGTCGCCCAGCGGTTCCTGCAGTTGCAGCTGGGCGCGGCGGACGAGGTGTGCGCGCTGGTCACCGCCAGTCCGGTGGTCGTGCCCGGCATGGAGAACGAGGCGGAGGAGCAGGCGGCCGGGCGCGGGGTGCGCTACCGGGTCGTCGTGGAGCGCGCGGTGCTGGATCTGCCGCACGCGCTGACCGAGCTGACGGCCGCGCTGGGCCGGGACGAGCGGGTGCGCGCGGTGGACCGGGTGCCGACGAAGCTGGTGGTGGCCGACCGCTCGCTGGCGATGGTGCCGCTGACCTCCACGACGGCGGAGCCGGCCGCGCTGGTGGTGCACGCCAGCGGACTGCTGGAGCTGCTGTGCGGCCTGTTCGAGTCGGTGTGGCGGGAGGCGCTGCCACTGCGGCTGGGCGGCGCCTCGGGGGTGGCCGAGGAGCGGCCGGACGGCCCGGACGGCACCGATCTGGAGGTGCTGTCGCTGCTGCTGGCCGGGCTGACGGACGCGAGCGTGGCCAAGCAGCTCGACCTGGGCCTGCGGACCGTGCAGCGCCGGGTGCGGCGGCTGATGGAGCTGGCCGGTGTGACGACCCGGCTGCAGCTGGGCTGGCACGCGTACGAGCGGGGCTGGGTGACCCGCTCGTAGCCTCCCGCGCACCGGACCCGCCATTGTCCTGCCGTTCGATGGCTTCTCCGGCACTCTGGGCAGATGGGAGTGTCGCAACTCCTGCTGGTCGGCGTGGTCATCGTGCTCGGCCTGTGCGGAGTACTGGTGCCCGGGGTGCCGGGATCGTGGCTGGTGTGGGCCGCGGTGCTGTGGTGGGCGCTGACGGATCCGCAGCCGGTGGCCTGGGGTGTTCTGGTGGGCGCCACGGGGGTGCTGTTGCTGTCGCTGGTGGTGCGCTGGGCGCTGCCGCCGCGCCGGCTGCGGCAGAGCGGCGCCACGCCCCGGATGGCGGTGTACGCGGGCGGCGGGGCGCTAGTCGGTTTCGTGCTGCTGCCCGTGCTGGGCGCGCTGCCGGGCTTCATGGCGGGGATCTATGTGCACGAGCGGCTGCGGCTGGGCCGGCACGGCGAGGCGCTGGCCGCTCTGCGTACGGCGATGCGCTCGGGCGGCTCCAGCGTGCTGGCCGAGCTGTTCGCCTGTCTGCTGATCGCGGGGGCGTGGCTGGGGGCGGTGCTGTGGGGCTGATCCGTCACGGCGCCCAGGCGAGGGGCGCCCCGGCGAGGGCCCGGCGGACGGTGTCGGCGACGGCCGCCATGCCCGTGTCGTCGAAGTGCAGGTGGTCGCCGGGGTCGTAGGCGGGCAGAATGCGGGTCGGATCGGCGGGGTCGCGTACGGCGGCGTCGGCGTCGGCGACCGCGTCGAAGGCACCGCCGGTCCGGATGAAGGCGTTGACCCGCTGCCGTACCGCCTCGCGGGCGTCCGTGTAGGCGGAGTAGCCGTGGAACGGGGTGAGGGTGACCCCGACGACCCGGATGCCCCGGGCGTGGGCGCGGGCGACGAGGGCGCGGTAGGCGTCGGCGTACGCCGTGACGTCGTCGGCCCTGGGGGTTCCCTTGATGTCGTTGATGCCCTCCAGGACCACCAGGACCCGTACGCCCGCCCGGTCCAGGGCGTCGGCGTCGACGCGCGTGAGGGCGCTCGGCCCGGAGCCGTCGCGCAGCAGCCGGTTCCCGGAGATCCCGGCGTTCAGGACGCCGAACCGGTTCGCGCGCAGATACCCGGCGAGCCGGTCGGGCCAGCGGTGGTTGGCGTCGGGGGTGGAGCCGTTTCCGTCGGTGAGTGAGTCGCCGAACGCCACGACGCTGCCGGTGGCGGAGCCGAGGACGTCGACGCCGGTGACGTAGTACCAGCGGCTGACGGTGGTCGTGTACGCGGTACCGGCCTCGTCGGCGGCGCGGCCCGCGCCGGCCGGGGCCACATAGCTGGTCTGCAGGGCCACCTCGTGGGAGGTCGCGGGGCCGCTGTCGTCCGGGGTGTACACGGTGACGAGGAGGTCGGCGGCGGCCGGGACGCGCAGCGGCACCGGGTCGGTGACCGTGTCCTGGCCCGGCGGGACGGTGACGGACGCGGCACCCCGGAAGGTGGCGGTGCGCAGGGTGCCGGGCAGGGCCTCGGGGCCCGCCGCGCGCAGCGCGACGGTGACCGCGCCGAGGCGCAGCGGCGCGGTGCCGAGCCGGTTGCTGAGGCGGACGCGCACGGCGTCGCCGCCGACGCTGAGGTGGACGACGTCGCGGAAGGCGGCGCCGGGCCGGGCGGCGGCGGTGCCGGACGGCGCGCTCTCCCAGCTGCCGGTCCAGGACGCAGGTGTCTGCGGCGGCTCCGGCTGCCGTTCCGGCTGGGCGACGGCAGGCGTCGTCAGGGCGGGCAGCATCGCGAGGAGCAGCACCGCGAGGATCCGTCCGACCTTGGCCATGTGTCCGACCGCCCTTCCCCGTGCCTCGTCGGAGGTGACCGTGCCACACGACCGGGCCACGGCACCGGATCATCGGCGAGGGTCCACCCGGTCGGCGTAACGCGGGGACGGGAGGGCGGGAGACGGCGGGACGGGAGGGCGGGAGACGGCGGGGCGGGAGGGCTACGAGGCGGCGTCGAGCGCGCCCTCCAGGGTCAGCAGCCAGACCTTGCGCTCGACTCCGCCCGCGTACCCGGTCATCGAGCCGTTCGCACCGATCACCCGGTGGCAGGGGCGCACGATCAGCAGGGGGTTGGCGCCGATCGCCCCGCCGACGGCGCGAACGGCCGCGCGGGAGGAGCCGATGCGCGCGGCGATGTCCCCGTAGGTGACGGTGGTGCCGTACGGCACGTCGTCCAGCGCGGCCCACACCCGCTGCCGGAACGCGGTGCCGTGGGCAGCCAACGGCAGCCGGAACACGGTGAGTTCACCGGCGAAGTAGGCGGCGAGCTGCTCCCCGGCGGCCCGGAACGGCCCGGCATCGCACCGCCACCCCTCCTGGACGGTCCGCCCGCCCTTCTGCCCGGGCACGGACAGCGAGGTGAGCGCGCCGTCCGGGTCGGCGGTGAGCAGCAGCGGACCGACGGGGGCGTCGAGGCGCGTCCAGTACACCGTGGTCATCGGGTCGACTCCCCTTCCACGACGAGGTGTTGGACGGCGTACGACCGCCAGGGCCGCCAGCCGTCGGGGACCTGGGTGCCGGGCGGGCCGACGTCCGGATCGCCGAGGGCGCGGACGCGTACGGCGGCGACGGCGGCCGGGTCCATGCCGGGCAGGGCGTGCAGGGCCGCCTCGGCGTCGTCCCGGTCGGCGCCCGCGTCCAGTCGTACGGTCCCGTCGGCGAGGGCCGCGGCGAGCGCGCCCAGCGGGCCGTCCGGCTCGGCCTCGGCGAGCGCGGCGGGCTCCGGGAAGAGATGGGTGAGGCTGCCGCAGGGCGCGTCGAGCGCCTTGCCGTACCGGCGGACCAGCGGCTCGGCGGCCGCGCTGCCCACCAGCGCGCGCACGGCGGCCTCCAGCGGGTCCACGGTGCCGGGCGAGCGCAGTCCGGGCCGGGCGGCGACCAGCGGGGCGAGCCGCGGGTCGGCGCCGAGCCGTTCGTCGACGGCGTACGGGTCGGCGTCGAGGTCGAACAGCCGGCGCAGCCGCTGCACCGCGGTGGTCAGGTCCCTGGGGTCGGTGAGGTGCAGCCGTGCGTCGAGCCAGCCGCCCGGGCGGGTGCCGGTCCTCTGCGCCTGTGCGTGCTCCTCGACGGCTACGATCCCGGTGCCGTACGGCAGCCGCAGGGTGCGCCGGTAGGTACGGCCGCCCGGGGGGCCGGAGACCTCCTCGACACCAGCGACCGCCTCCCTCGCCAGCTGGTCGAAGACGGCGGCGGCCTGGTACGGGCCCCGGTGGGCGAGCCGCAGCGGGATGCCGGCGCCCGGGGTGGCCCGGCGGCTGCCCCGGCCGCGGGGTGCGGCGGCGCGCACCTCGGTCGGTGTCGAGGCGTACACCTCGCGGACGGTGTCGTTGAACTGCCGCACGCTGGCGAACCCGGACGCGAACGCGATCTCGGTGACCGGCAGGTCGGTGGTCTGCAGCAGCACCCGCGCGGTGTGCGCCCGCTGGGCCCGGGCGAGCGCCACGGGCCCGGCGCCGAGTTCGGCGGTGAGCTGCCGCTGGACCTGCCGGGCGCTGTAGCCGAGCCGGGAGGCGAGCCCGGCGACGCCCTCGCGGTCCACGACGCCGTCGGCGATGAGCCGCATGGCCCGGCCGACGACGTCCGCGCGCGCGTTCCACTCCGCCGACCCCGGCACCGCGTCCGGCCGGCACCGGCGGCAGGCCCGGAATCCGGAGCCCTGCGCGGCGGCGGCCGTCGCGAAGAACCGCACGTTGTGCCGCTTCGGCGTCACCGCCGGGCAGCTCGGGCGGCAGTAGATCCCGGTGGTCTCGACGGCGAAGAAGAACGCCCCGTCGAACCGCCCGTCCCGGCTGCGCACGGCCTCGTACCTGCTGTCCTCGTCCATCACGCCTCCCAGTGTGGGCCGCCGGACGAGGACGGGCTAGCGGAAATCGGACGTGGAGCTGACCTGCCCCGCTACACCCACCTCCCCCGCTTGGCCTCCATCGCCGCCCTGCCCTCCGCGCCCTTGCGGCGCCATTCGCGCCGCAGGTCGGCACGGACCCGTGCATCGGTCTTGGCGACGATCCACTGGTTCTCCCGCATGAGCTTGCGGTAGCTCTCCAGGCGCCGCACGGGCAGTTCGCCGCTCTCCACGGCGCAGCGCACCGCGCAGTCCGGCTCGGCCTCGTGGGCGCAGTCGTGGAAGCGGCAGCGCTCGGCCAGTTCCTCGATCTCGGAGAACACCTGGCCGACCCCGCTCTCGGCGTCGAACAGGCCGACGCCCCGCAGCCCGGGGGTGTCGATGAGGACCCCGCCAGAGGGCAGGGCGAGCAGATTGCGGGTGGTCGTGGTGTGCCGCCCCTTGCCGTCGACGTCCCGCGCGGCCCGTACGTCCATGACGTCGTCGCCGACGAGGGCGTTGGCCAGCGTGGACTTGCCCG
Source organism: Streptomyces sp. MMG1121 (assembly GCF_001280015.1). Lineage (GTDB taxonomy): Bacteria > Actinomycetota > Actinomycetes > Streptomycetales > Streptomycetaceae > Streptomyces. Next base: position 359,021 of record NZ_LGDV01000038.1, on the reverse strand, counting down.
CGCCGGACTGGCCGAGCAGCACGGACGTACCGGAGCCGACCAGCGCGACGAGGACGTCGAGCCCGTCGCCGTGCAGGGAGCTGACGGTGAGCACGGGCACGCCGGGCGCGCTGGTCTCCACGTCGTGGACGAGGTGGGCGAGGGTGACCGGGTCCGTGACGAGGTCGGCCTTGGTGAGGACGACGACGGGCTGGGCGCCGGACTCCCGGGAGAGGGCCGGCTTATGCAGCAGGGCCTCACCACTCGAACTGGCCATGGCGAGCGCCAGGAACCGCTCGATCCGCCCGAGGTCCAGTTCGAACGCGAGCGACACACAGATGACGACGTGATCGATGTTGGTGGCCAGCACCTGGCCGTCGGAACGCTTCGACGACGTCGAGCGTACGAACGCGGTACGGCGGGGCAGCAGCGTCCGCACGTACCGCGGATCGCCGCCCTCGGGGTCGACGGCGACCCAGTCCCCCGTGCACACCACCTTCATCGGGTCACGGGGAACGACGAACTCGGTGTCGGCACGGACGACGCCGACCGCTGTCACGACGTCGCACTGACCGCGGTCGACCCGGACAACCCGGCCGGGCATCAGCCCATCCGCGGCATGCGGAGCGAACTCGGCCTCCCAGCCCTCGTCCCAGCCGTAGCGGGCCAGAGGGTGCGACGAAGCGGAAGAAGCCGAAAGAGAAGAGAGATTCAAGGGGAGCCCTTCACAGGGGCGGCCCCGGCTCCGCGCACGTGTGCGCGGTGCGAAAGGTCAGCCGGAGGCCACGGAGGTGGAGTGGATGCACTTCTGGTTGCGGGCAACGCCCATCACAGAGACAGCCATCGGTCACACCTCCCGTTCGTCACGCGGCCGACAGCAGCGGCCAACAGCCACTGCGTGAAGCGAACCTGAGCCTAGGGGCGCCCGCATTCCGACGCCACCGAGTTTTCCGGCAGGCCCACAGGGCGTCCTGTTCGAGGAGCCGCATCAGGTTCCGCCTGTCTGTCGCGACGACCTTGTCGCCTTCCGTGATGTCCTCGATCCTCTTCGTCGAGCCACCGGCCATGAGCACTTTCGTGCCGGCCACGAAGCACTGGCCGCAGCTCTCCTCCGCACCGCCGGCTTCCTCTTGCCGGGCCTCACGCAGGGCCTGTCCGAGGCCATTGCTGAATCGACCGATGCCGTCGGTGATTCCGTAGATTCCCGCGCCCGCTGTCCCGGTGCCGGCGACGATCACCGGTGCTCCCTCGATGCAGCCGATGATGGTCAGGCACAGGCCTCCGCCCGCGACGTCGATCGAGGCGCCTCCCCCGACGCCGATCATGCCGGCGCCCGTCTCGAACAGACCTGCCCAGATGTCGGAGTTACCGAGGATCGCCTGCCCGTAGTCGCCGATCGTGTTGGCGGTGTCCTTGAGCCAGCCCGGTACCCAGCTGCCGTCGTCGTCCTTCTGTTGGCTCTTCTGCAGCTGCTCCTCGTACCACTGCCGCCATTTCGCCTGTTCTTGCTGCTTTTTGGTGACTGCGATGTGATAGGCGTCCATTTCCGCCTGTGAGGCGGCGGTGGCGTCCTTGCCCGCGGTCGACACGGCCGGGCAGGAAGCCCTGCTCGGCATGGGGAGCGAACTCGGCTTCCCATTCCCCGTCCCAGCCGTAGGGGGGCCCGAGGATGCGAGGAAGGCGAGGACGGACCCGTGAGAGAAGAGTGAGGTCAGCCGGAGACCAGGGAGGCGTTCTCCACACGACTGACCGCGGCGGGCGGCGAACCGGGTGCGGCGCAGAGTGGCGGCGTGCGTGACGGGGACGCTGCGCGCCCTGCTCAACGTCTTCTCAACCTCTTCTCAACGTCTTCGGCCAAAGTCTCGTGCAAGGTGGTCGGGGCCAGCGCCTGCTTCACTTCCGTCGCTCCGTCGCTCCGTCGCTCCGTCGCCACGGGCCCGCGGTCGTCCGTGGAGAAGCAAACACGGCGGGTTTATCAAATGTTCAGATTCCGGCTGTTGTCGTGACAGAAGCGACAGTTACTCATATCCCGTATCACTGCCCGCGTCACCAGTAGCAACTGGAGTGAGTTGTGACCCGCCGATCCATACGACTGGCCGCCGCCCTCGGCGTCGCCACCACCCTCGCCGGAGGCTCGCTCGCCGCGGCGTCGGAGCTCACCGGTTCCTCCGCCGCGCCGCAACAGCCCGCAGCCGCCAAGCACGTCCTCCTGCTGTCGGTCGACGGTCTGCACCAGTCGGACCTGGCCTGGTACATCGCCCGCCACCCCGGATCCGCGCTGGCCCGGCTGGTGAACGGCGGCGTGCACTACGCCAACGCGCGCACCACCACCCCCTCGGACTCCTTTCCCGGCATGACCGCCCAGGTCACCGGTGGCGGCCCGGGCACCACCGGCATCTACTACGACGACGTGTACAACCACGCCCTGCTCCCGGCCGGCACCACCCACTGCAAGGGCGTCAAGCCCGGCGCCGAGGTGGACATGACCGAGGACATGGACAAGAACAAGGCCTCCCTCGATGCCGGCCAGGGCCTGAAGAACCTGCCCGGCGGCATCCTGCAGATGACCGGCCGGCCGCAGAGCCTGCTCGACCCGAGCAGGCTGCCGGTCGACCCCAGGACCTGCAAGCCGGTCTACCCGCACTCGTACCTGCAGGTGAACACGGTCTTCAACGTGGCCCGCAAGGCCGGCCTGCGGACCGCCTGGTCGGACAAGCACATCGCCTACGACATCCTCAACGGCCCCTCGGGCACCGGCATCCAGGACCAGTTCTCCCCGGAGATCAACAGCGATGCCAACGGCTACCCGGCCGGGAACGACTGGACCACCGACAACAAGGCGACCGAGCAGTACGACAGCTACAAGGTCAAGGCCGTCCTCAACGAGATCGACGGCTACGACCACAGCGGCAGCCACAAGGTCGGCACCCCGGCGATCTTCGGCATGAACTTCCAGTCGGTCTCCACCGCGCAGAAGTTGCCCTCCTCCGAGGGCCTCAAGGGCGGCTACGCCTCCAAGGGCGTCCCCGGCCCCCTGCTGCAGAAGAACCTCGACTACGTCAACACCCAGGTCGGCGCGATGGTCAAGGAGATCCACGCCAAGGGCCTGGCCTCCAGCACGGACATCGTTCTGTCCGCCAAACACGGCCAGTCGCCCACCGACCCCGCGGCCCTGACCCGCGTCGACGACGGTCCGCTGCTCGACGGGCTCAACGCCGCCTGGAAGAAGCGGCATCCGGCCGCCGGCGATCTCGTCGCGCACTCCGTGGACGACGACGGCATGTTGCTGTGGCTGAACGACCGCTCCGCCGAGGCCACCTCGTTCGCCAAGCAGTACCTGCTGGCGCAGAGCGGCAAGGGCACCGACATCAACGGCAAGCCCACCAAGTCCTTCACGAACGCAGGGCTCAGGAGGGTCTACGCGGGCAAGGAGGCCGCCGCGTACTTCGGTGTCAAGCCCGGTGACGCCCGGGTCCCGGACCTGTTCGGCATCGCCAAGTACGGCGTGGTCTACACGGGCGGCACCAAGAAGATCGCCGAGCACGGCGGCGCCCACGCTGACGACCTGAACGTCCCGCTCGTCATCTCCGGCGCAGGCACCCCCGCGGGCGTGACCAAGTCCGCTCAGGTCGAGACCACCCAGATCGCTCCGACGATCCTGTCCCTGCTGGGCCTGAACCCCCACAACCTGCAGGCCGTCCAGAAGGACCACACCCAGGTCCTGCCGGTCCGCTGACCCTCGGCAGCCCGTGACTCCGGCACGGGTGGGCCGCACGCGGAACAGCGTGCGACCCACCCGTGCTCACTCGCGCCGACAAGTGCTGGACGTGCCACGGCCTGCCGGCGGGTCAGCGGCCGACCCCGTACGCGTGTGCCTCGCCGCACCCCCACCGGCCTCAGCCGCGTTGCCGGTGCCGTTGACCAGGCCCGGTTTCGGCCAATGGCGTCCGAGGCCGCTGCGCAGTCGCGCCGCTCGCCCGGGAGAGTGCCGACTTGTGCGGCAGCCGGGCGACGCGCCGGTCGTGGTCTGCGCCGCCGGCTGGACGCCGGTCAGCTGGACCCGGATGCGGACCGCCACCATCGGCGTCCCTCGTACGTGCGGCTGGGACCGGGGCAATCTCATCGCCGACCTGCGGGTCACGGCCGCGGCCCACCCCGACGACACCCGACTCGCCCCGCTGGTCGACCGGCTGCCGCACACCAGCCCCCGCTTCGCCCGCCTGTGGTCCAACGGCAGCGCGGGCCCGCACACCGGCGACCGCAAGACCGTCGAACATCCCGTGGTCGGCGATCCGGCCCTCGACCTCGGCGTCCTCATGGTCCCCGGCCCGGATCTCCGTATCGTCGCCTGCACGGCCGTCGCCGCAACCGACGACGCCGGGAGACCGGACGTCCTGCGCGCCGGTGGTCCGGGCGCTCAACCAGCCGCGCAGGCCGCCCCGTTGAGCGTGAGGTCGTGGGGTGACCGGTTCGCGCCCTGCCACGAGGCGATGAAGCCGAAGGACAAGGTGCCGTGCGCGGCGACGGTGCGGTTGTAGTCGGCGGCGCCGGCGGTGACGCGCGGGCCGTCCTGGTGGACTGCCGCGTCCCACATCTGGCCGATCCGCTGGCCGTCACGGAAGGACCAGGACACGCGCCAGTCGGTGAGGGGCCGGTCGGTGGTGACGGTGACGGTGGCCTGGAAGCCGTCGGACCACTGGTTGACGAGGTCGTAGGCGGCCCGGCAGGTGGGGGCGGGGTCCGCGGTGCCTCCGGCCCGGTGTGCGGCCGAGGAGGTGCTGCCCTGCGGTTCGGGACCGGGCTGCGTACGGCCGGGGTTCGCCGTCGTACGGGTCGCGGAGGGGGCCGCGGACGGGGTGGTGGCGGAGGGGGTCGGGGCAGGCGGTGAGGAGGTGCGGCCGGCGGAGCGGGAGACGCTGGGGTCGGCGACCGGCTGACGGTCGTCGCGGGCGGCGGCCGCGTCGTCGCCGGAGCCGCCCAACGGCATCATCGACACGCCGAGCGCCAGCGCGGAGAGCAGTACGGCGGCCGCGAGCAGGCTGCCGCGCAGCACCCGGCTGCGGCCGCCGCCCTCTTCCGGAGCGCCGGTGGCCGGATCGGCGCCGCCCGGGCGGCCCGCGCCGAGGCGGACCTCGGCGGCGCGCCGGCGGCGCTCCAGATAGGCCAGGCCGCCCCAGCCGACCACTCCGCCGGCCAGCGCGGCGGGCAGTCCGCCGCCGTGCAGGCGCAGACAGGCGGCGGCCTCGGCGCAGCGCACGCAGGTGGCGAGGTGCCGGGAGAGGTCCTCGGGGGCGTCGGCGGCCGGCGAGCGGGTGACGGCGTCCAGCAGGCGGGCGTAGGAGCGGCACTGCGCGTCCAGCGGGGTGTCCAGGTGGGCGCGGTGGCAGCGGTCCCGGAACAGGGTGCGGACCTGTTCGAGTTCGCCGCCGACGGTGGCCGGGTCCAGGCCCAGCCGGCGGGCCACGGCGGGCAGGGGCAGCGCCTCCACCTCGGCCAGCCAGAGCAGTGAGGCGTCGGCCTCCTGCATGTCCCTGAGACCGCGCAGCGCGATCGGCCGCTCCAGCGGCGGACCCGAGAAGCGGGCCGCCTGGCCGGAGTTGAGCCACAGTCTGAGGTCGGGATCGAGCCTGTGCCCCCGGCCGTCGGCCTCCCAGCCGGCGGCCGTGTCGCGTACGGCGGTGAGCAGCGCCGGTATCGTCGGCAGCCGTGCGGTGCGGCGGCCGGCGCCGCGTACATGGGTGCGCTCGGCCGCCCGGACCTCACGCACGCCGAGCGTGAAGGCCTCGGTCGCCAGTTGATGGGCCGTCAGGGACCCGGAGGTGCACAGGTCCGCGTGACTGAGCACCGCGTCCCAGCCCTCCGAGAACAGCGCGGCCTCGGCGGGATCCTGGGGGGTCGGCAGGTCGGGCATGGGACTCCTGCATCCACGAGCGAGGTCAACTCACCATAGGTGAAAGGGAGTTGCTGGGAACCTCGCGGCAGGGCACCGAGCCTTTCACGGCCTCGACACAACTGACAAGCGGCCTGTTCACATCCGGTGACGCAAGGTGGCGGGACGTATGCGGGACGCGACGGACCCCCGACTCCGGCCTCTGGTACGGACACGGGCACCGTTTCGCTCACCGCCCCGCCGGCCGGTCGCGGGTCACGCCTCGGCTGTCGCCTCTGCCGTACCCGCCCCCTCCGTCGACTCGGCCGCGGGCAGGCTGTCCATGAAGGAGCTGACGGAGAAGACCGCGTTGCCGGGTCCGGGCGGGCCGTAACCGGGCGGGGAGGAGAGCCCGAAGTCGTCCATGGTCTGGCGATAGGCCTGCAGCAGCCGGATGTGGTACTCGAGCGGCGCACCCTGCGGGTTGGCCTTGCCGAGCGGGGTGGTGGGCTCCGGGCACCAGGTGGTGAAGCGGGGCGTGATGCCGTGCGACATGAAGAAGCGCAGCCCCTCGGTGGTCGACGCGATCGCCTCGTCCACCGTCGTGAACCCGAACGGCTCGGCCATCTCCACGCCCGCCACGAAGTTCGGGATCACGTTGCGCGCGCCGAACACCTCGGCGGAGTCCAAGATCCGCTTGTGCCACTCGTCACGGCCGACGTAGCGCTCCTTGCCGGGGCAGTACAGCTCGAACAGCCGGCGGTCCCACACCTCGAAGTTGGGGTGGTAGATCTGCACGCCGTAGTCCTTGAAGCGCTGCACGTCGTCCTTGGGCAGCGCCTGGGCGACGACCTTGCCGATCCAGCGGTTCGGGAAGTGCTCCTCGATGGCCTTGGCGTACATGCCGTAGAAGTCGGCCTCGTCACGGCCCTGGAGCTTGGAGGTGATGGCGCCGCCGGTCAGCGTGTACGCGGTGGAGGCCTTCTGGGTGTCGTACCGGTCGATGATCTCCAGGGCTTCCAGGACCTCGTCGACGTCCTTCACGCCGGTGTACGGCCGCCCGGCCGCCTTGTGCTGGCGCCAGTTGTGGTTGATGTCGCAGTACTGGCACTCCTCCTTGGCGCCGAAGTACTGGCAGACCCGGAAGACGGTGAGGTAGATCAGATAGCCCCACTGGATCGTCGGGGCCACCTCCATCACGGACTTCCCGTTGGAGAGGGTGTGCCGGTAGTACTCCGGCATGGGCGGCACGCCGACGTCCGCGATGCGCTTGCCGTCGAGGTAGAGCCCGAGCAGCCCCTCGTCGTCGGCGGCCACCCGGTACGGAGAGGCCGGATTCACCCGTACGGAGACGACGGTACGGCGCAGGTCGTACGGCCCGCCGGTGAGGATGATCTCCTCCGGCGGGCGCCGGAGCGCGGCCTCGCCCAGCTCGGGCAGGGTGCCGTGGTCGAAGGAGAAGATGAAGTACGACTTCGGCTTGACCTCGCCGCTCTCGTTGTCGCTGAGGGCGGACGGGTCGAAGGCGACGCCGCCACGGAGCAGGTCCTCCTTGAAGACGGCCTCCCGTGGCACATGCGGGAAGCGCTCCATCAGATCCTCGACCAGCGCGGTACGACTGCCCATCCGTCTGTCTCCTCCCGGCTCAGGCGTGCGGCTCTCACCGTATGCCCCCGCCTCCGGCTCAGCCGTGCCGGGTCCCCGCACGGCGCGCGATGTGCTCCGGTGCGGCGGTGCCGGGCGGCAGTGCCGGGTCGGGCTCCGGGGTGCCCCAGACCGCGGTCAGCGGCAGGACCCCGGCCCACAGACCGAGGGCCGCGTCGGGTCCGTCGCCGTCCTCCGGGGCGCCGGTGCGGATCTTGACGGAGGCCTCGTCCAGGGAGAGGGCGAGGAGGGTGGTGGCGGCCAGTTCCTTGCGGCTGGGCCGGCGGGCGTAGGACCACTGTCCCGGCGCGGAGTGCTCGGTGAGCAGGCGCAGGCCCTCCAGTTTCTCCTCGGGGTCGGTGACCTTGCGGGCCGTGCCGTGGATCATGGCGCTGCGGTAGTTGACGCCGTGCTCGAAGACGGACCGGGCGAGCACCAGCCCGTCGACGTGCGTGACGGTCACGCACACGGGGGTGTCCCCGGCCAGGCTGCGGCTGGCCACGGAGCCGTGCAGATACAGCCACCGCTCGTCGCGCCCGTAGACGGTCGGCACGACGACGGGCCGCCCCTCGACCAGGACGCCCAGGTGACAGACGAAGGCGGCGTCGAGGACCGCCTCCAGCTCCGCCCGCTCCAGGCGGCCCTGCTCGCGCAGCCTGCGGTGACGAGTACGGTCGGTGACGGGCAGCCGGGCGGGAAGCGGTTCCTGGGTCATGGAGCCGAAAGTACCGATATCGTGCTCAAGAGGCCAGCAAAATTTCGAATACGCTGAAAAAGACGATCGTGGCAACGAAATCCGCAGACGGCTTCCCTGACGGCCGAGGGCGGGTGAGAGGGTCGGTGCATCCGCAGACTCCAGAGGGGACGCACCGATGACAGGGACGGCCGAGACCGCCGGGACGATCACCAACTGGGCGCGCACCATCACGTACAGCGCGCGCGAGTTCCACCGTCCGCGCTCGCTCGACGCGCTCGCGGCGCTGGTGGCGAGCAGTGCGCGGGTGCGGGTGCTGGGCAGCGGGCACTCCTTCAACCGGATCGCCGACCCGGGCCCGGACGGCGTGCTGCTGTCCACCGCCGGGCTGCCGCCGGAGATCGAGGTCGACGCGGCCGCGCACACGGTCCGGGTGGCGGGCGGGGTGCGCTACGCGGAACTGGCCCGCGCGGTCCACGCGCACGGCCTCGCCCTGCCCAACATGGCGTCCCTGCCGCACATCTCGGTGGCCGGTTCGGTGGCGACCGGCACCCACGGCTCGGGCGTCCGCAACGGACCGCTCGCCTCGGCCGTACGCGAGGTGGAACTGGTCCTCGCGGACGGCTCCGCGGTGACGATCGGCCGCGGCGACCCGCGCTTCGACGGTGCCGTGACCTCGCTGGGCGCGCTGGGCGTGGTCACCGCGCTCACCCTCGAACTGGAGCCGGCATACGAGGTGGAGCAGCACGTCTTCACCGAACTCCCGCTGCACGGGCTGGACTTCGCGGCCGTGGCCGCCGCCGGATACAGCGTGAGCCTGTTCACCGACTGGCGGGAGCCGGGGTTCCGGCAGGTGTGGGTCAAGCGGCGCACGGACCAGCCGGTGGTGGACTTCCCGTGGGCGACGGCCGCGGACGTCGCGCTGCACCCGGTGCCGGGCATGCCCGCGGGCAACTGCACCGAGCAGTTGGGCGTGCCGGGCCCCTGGCACGAGCGATTGCCGCACTTCCGGGCGGAGTTCACGCCGAGCAGCGGCGAGGAGATCCAGTCGGAGTATCTGCTGCCGCGTACGGCGGCGAGGGACGCGCTCGATGCGATCGACAGTATCCGGTCGACGGTCGCCGGGGTGCTGCAGACCTGCGAGGTACGGACGGTCGCCGCCGACACCCAGTGGCTCAGCCCCGCCCACGGGCGGAACTCGGTGGCACTTCACTTCACCTGGGTGCGGGACGAGGCGGCCGTCCGCCCGGTGGTGCGCCGGCTGGAGGAGGTGCTGGCCCGGTTCGATCCGCGTCCGCACTGGGGGAAGGTGTACGAGATCCCGTCGGCCGTCGTCCGTCGGCGGTACACACGCGTCCCCGATTTCCGCGCCCTCGCCCGCTCCCTGGACCCGACCGGAAAGTTCACCAACGCCGTCGTGCGGGATCTCCTGACCGACTGACGGCCGCGTCCGCCGCCCGGCGGCGTCGAGGTGCCGGACCCGCGACTTCCTACAGCCCCTTTCCTAACCCCTTGTCGAAAGCCGCTCGCAGCCCATAGCCTGACGGCCGCGCCGGTGCCGATGCCGCCCCGGCCCGATCTGGAAGGGATGGGAGGGGCACCCGCGTGAAGCGCACATCACGTGACATCCGCACCGCGAACCGCTACGAGGTGCTGCGCCAGATCATCGCCGAGTCTCCCACCTCCCGGCAGGAGCTGGCTGCCGCCACCGGCCTGAGCCTGGCCACGGTCGCCACGCTGGTCGGCGAGCTGCTGGACCTCCGCATGATCACCGAGGTCGGGTTCGAGGACTCGGCCGGCGGCCGGCCACGGGGCCTGGTGGCCGTCAACGCGTCGGGCGGCGCGCTGATCGGTGTGGACATCGCGGAGACGTACGTCCACGTCGAGCTGTTCGACCTGGCACTGAACGTGCTGGCCCGCGCCGACGAGGACATGCGGCCCGGCGAGAGCCGCCCGGAGCAGGTGGTCGGGCAGGTCGCCGCCACCGTCGGCTCGGTGGTGGCGCAGGCCGGGGTCGAGGCGGCCCGGGTGCTCGGCGTCGGGGTCAGCGTGCCGGGCCAGGTGGACCGGGACAGCGGCGTCGCGGAGTACGCGCCCAACTGGAACTGGCACGACGTGCCCTTCCTCGATCTGCTCGCCGAACACATCGCCTACCCCCTGTACCTGGACAATCCGCTGCGCGCCTGCGCGGTGGCGGAGCTGTGGTTCGGGGCCGCGCGGGGCCGCGGGGACGCGGTGGTGGTCAATCTGGGCACGGGAGTCGGTGCCGGTCTGGCCCTCGGCGGCGGACTGCACCGGGGGGTGAGCAACAGCGCCGGCGAATGGGGGCACACCACGCTCGTGCTGGACGGCCGGCTGTGCCACTGCGGCAACCACGGCTGTGTCGAGACGTACGTCGGCGCGCCCGGCATCATGCAGAATCTGCGCGAACTGAGCCCGCGCTCCGCCCTGTTGCACCCCGAGGACCAGACGGCCACCATCGACGCGCTGGCCCGTGCGGGCGCGGCGGGCGATCCGGTGGCGCTCAAGGTGGTCCGGGACACGGCCCGTTACCTCGGCGCCGGGATCTCCGACCTGATCAACCTCCTCAATCCCGAAGTGGTCGTGCTCAGCAGCTGGGTCGCCGCCCGGCTCGGCGAGCCGCTGCTCGACGAGGTCCGCCGGGCCGTCACCCGGCACACGCTGCGCCGGCCGCTGGCCGCGACCGAGATCGTCCTCTCGCCGATCCCCACCGACCCGGTGTCCCTCGGCGCGGCGACGTTCGCGCTGGAAGGGGCGCTGCAGTCCGTCGGCCACAGGACCGGCACCACCGCCAAGCGCACTACCACGCCCGCGAGGAGCCGTACCGCACCGCCTTCATGACGACGGAAGGGATGCACGTGTCTCACCCCCGCAAGAGATTCCTGCTGCCGGCAGCCTCGGCCGCACTGGCCGTCGGCGCGGCTCTGCTCGTCTCCCCACCCGCGAGTGCCACCGCCGCCCCGGCCGCCGCCGAGGTCTCCCCCCACGCCGCCCAGACCATCGACGACATCGGCGCCTCGGGTGCCTGGTGGGTCGACGACCTCCAGCACTTCGACCCGAAGGTGCAGGCCAGGGTCGCCCAACTCCTCTTCTCGAAGCAGGGGTTGGACCTCAGCTCGTACCGCTACAACATCGGTGGCGGCGGCACCGCGGTCACCACTCCGGCTCGCGCCGCCGAGGACTTCCTGAAGGCCGACGGCTCCTACGACTGGAGCAAGGACAAGGGCGGCCGGACCTTCCTCACGTACGCGGCGAAGTACGGGGTCAAGGACCTGATCGGCTTCGTCAACAGCGCACCTGCCCGGTGGACGACGAACGGCAGGAGCTGCGGCGGCCAGTTGAAGGCGGAGAACGAGGCCGACTTCGCGAAGTACGTCGCCGACGTGACCGATCACTTCGCGCGGCAGGGCGTACGGCTCGACTACATCAGCCCGTTCAACGAGCCGGACAACAGTTTCGCCGACTGCGGCCAGGAGGGCATGCCGGTGCCGGTCGACCAGCGTGACGACATCGTGCGCGCGCTGGGCGCCGAGCAGCGGGCCCGGCACCAGCGGACCGGCATCATCGCCGACGAGTCCAGCAGGACCACGCAGTTCACCAGCGAAGTGCCGCAGTGGATCGCACAGCCGGGCACCGCCCAGTACGTCGACAAGCTGGCCCATCACACGTACGACAACCCCGACGACGGCCGGCTCGGCAATGTCTACGAGACGTCGAGGTCGGTCGGCAAGAGCTCCTGGGCCACCGAGATCTGCTGCTTCGGCAAGGGCACGACGGGCTGGAACCAGGAGTACGACCCGACGATCGACAACGCCCTGCTGACGTCGCGGATCATCTACAAGGACTTCGCGACCTCCCACGACTCGGCGTTCCAGTGGTGGGTGGCGCTGGCCAGCGGTTACGGCACCGATCCGACCGCCCACAACGACCAGGGCTGGAACGACGGCCTGATCTACTACGACCCCGACTACGCGACGAACGGCAACCAGAAGCTGTACTTCACCAAGCGGTACTACGCGCTCGGCCAGTACAGCAAGTTCGTCCGGCCGGGGTCGGTCGCGCACAACGTGACCGGGGCGCCGGACGGCGTCGAGGTGTCGTCGTACGACCGAGGCGGCCAGTGGGTCGTCGTGGTGAACAACCACAACACCACCGACACCCCTCTGAACCTGCACTTCAACAGCGGCACGCCGGTGCGGGCGACGCAGGCGGTGCGGACCTCGGCCGACGAGAACTGGGCGGCCGTCGCGACGCCGTCGGTCGACGGCGGGACCGTGTCCGCCACGCTCGCGCCCCGCTCGATCACGACGTACGTCTTCGACCGCAAGGGACACGGGAGTTCGGCGGTCACCGGCGCCCTGGCCGGCCGGCAGTCCGGCAAGTGCCTGACGGCCGGTGCCTCGGGTGCCGCGATCGCCTCGTGCACGGGCTCGGCGGACCAGTCCTGGTCGTACGACGCGAAGGGCACCCTGAAGGGCGCCAACGGCTATCTGACGGCGGGGAGTCCGGGGCCCGACGGCGAGCGCCGAGGCCACCGGTGACGGCACCCAGCGCTGGCTGCTGAACTCCGACGGGCAGATCGTGAACGAGGCATCGGGCCAATGTCTGGACGTCAGCGGACAGGCGACCGCCGACGGCGGCAAGGTGATCCTCTACAGCTGCAACGGCGGCGCCAACGAGGCCTGGACCAGGCAGTAGCCCCCGCTCCCCCGACCGAGGGCCGCCGGCCGCATCCCTGACCCGGCGGCCCTCATCTCCCCCTGCCCCGCGCTCCTGTTCGTCATCACGAACCGGATACAACACTTCGAACAGACTTCGTCCAACCCCTTGCTGAAGCCTTAGCCGAAGGTTAACGTCCCGCTCCGCCCCATGAATACCGAGCCGCTCGGCCGTCGGGCGCAGAGCCGCGAGCCGCATTTCGACAGACAAGGACGTCAGCATGCCGGCACAGAGCAACAGCAACTGGGACCGCCGTTCGCTACTCCGGGCCGCCGCCGGTCTGGCCGTCGCCGCCCCGCTCGCCGCGTGCGGCGGCAACAACGGCCGGGGCGGCGGGAGCGGATCGGGCAAGCGGCTCACCCAGTACTTCCACGCCTATGGCGAGGCCGGGGTCGAACAGGCCGTCAAGCGGTACGCGAAGGCGTACCCGAAGGCCGACGTGTCCACGCAGTGGATAACCGGAAGCGACTACGAGACCAAGCTCTTCGCCGCCCTGCTCACCCAGCAGGCGCCGGACGTCTTCGAGTTCCACCCGCAGATCCAGCTCGTCAAGAGCGGGCAGGTGGCCGACCTGAGCGACATCGTCAACCCGGTCAAGAGCGACTTCGACCCGGCCGACATCACGTCGCACACGTTCGACGGGAAGGTCTACGGCGTCCGGATGATCGACGACCCGCAGTTCTTCTTCTACCGGCCCTCGCTCTTCCAGAAGGCGGGCGTCAAGGTCCCCGAGACCCTGGACGAGCTGATCGAGACCGCCGCCAAGCTCACCACCTCCAAGGTCAAGGGCCTCTTCCTCGGCAACGACCTGCACGCCATCGAGCTGCCGCTGATCTGGTCGGCCGGCGCCGAGCCGCTCACCGCCAAGAACGAGATCGGCTACCACACCGACGCGGTCGTCGACGGCCTGCGCCGGCTCCGCAAGCTGTTCACCAGCGGCAGCCTGCTGCTGGACGCCCCGGCCGACTTCTGGGATCCGTCGGCGATCAGCCAGGGGCTGTGCGCCATCCAGTTCTCCGGCATGTGGGCGATGCCCGCGATGCAGCAGGCCCTCGGTGACGACCTGGGCGTCTTCCCCTTCCCGAAGGTCGGCAGCGCCGGACGGCCCTCCGTCTACAACGGCGGCTGGTCGATGTTCGTCAACGCCAAGGGCCACGACGTGGACGCGGCCAAGGAGTACGTGAAGTGGCTGTGGATCGACCGGACGAAGGACCAGGAGGACTTCGCCACCTCCTACGGCTTCCACATCCCGCCACGCCGGTCGATCGCCGCGCAGGCCGACAAGCTCAAGTCGGGCCTGGGCGCCGAGGGCGTGCAGCTCTTCAACACCTACGGCCACTTCGACGACATCAGCTGGACGCAGGCCATGTACAGCGCCTGGGACTCGGTCCTCGCCGACTGCGTCCGCAAGGGCGGTGACCCCGAGGCAGCACTCGACAAGGCCGACAGGACGATCGGCCGCGAGCTCAAGAAGCTCTTCGGATAGGCCGGCGGACGGAACTCGACATGTCGACCACCACCACGCCCGAGGTCGCCCGCCCCACCGTGCCGAAGACCGCCGGGGCCCGGCCGCGGCGGGGCCTCAGGGCGAGCAACACGTTCAACTTCTGGCTCTTCACCGGACCGTTCCTCATCGGTCTGGCGATCTTCGTCTTCGTACCCATCGGCTGGAGCATCTGGCTCAGCTTCTTCGACGCCCGCTTCACGGTCACCCCCAGCCATTTCGTCGGCTTCGACAACTACCGGCAGATGCTGACGAACAGCGACTTCACCGGCTCCCTGGTGACCTTCACGGTGTTCGCCGCGTTCATCGTGCCCACCACCTGGGCGCTCTCGCTGGGCCTCGCCCTGCTGGTGCACCGGCTGCGCTTCCTGCGCGCGTTCTTCCGGTCGGTGTTCTTCCTGCCGACCGCGTGCAGTTACGTCGCCGCCGCGCTGATCTGGAAGATGTCCCTGTTCAACGGCGTCCGATTCGGCCTGGCCAACACGGTCATCGGCTGGTTCGGCATCGACAACATCGCCTGGGTCTCCAACCCCAGCCCGCCCTGGTACTGGATGGTCATCGTGACCGTACGGCTGTGGCTGCAGGCCGGTTTCTACATGATCCTGTTCCTGGCGGCGCTGCAGAACATCCCGGGCGAGCTGTACGAGGCCGCCGCGATCGACGGCGCCAAGCCCGGCTGGCAGACCTTCCGGCACATCACGCTGCCCCAGCTGCGCGCCACCTCGACCGCGGTGCTCCTGCTGCTCCTCGTCGCCGCCTACCAGGCGTTCGACGAGTTCTACAACATCATCACGACCAGGGCGACCTGGGGTCAGACCCCCCTCATGGTCCTGTACAAGGCGGCCCTCGGCTCGGGCCAGGACTACGGTGCCGGCAGTGCGGGCGCCGTCATCCTGACCGTGCTGATCTGCCTCGTCACCCTGTTCCAGGGCAAGATCATGGGCTTCGGAAGGGCGGAGGACACCAAGTGACCACCACCGCACCCCAGGTCGGCAAGGCGCGCCGCGTGAAGCGCGGAGGCGTTCTCGGAAGCACCGGCCTCTACGTCGCCGTCGGCATCGCCGCGCTGCTGTTCCTGATCCCCTTCTATCTGATCGTCCGCAACGCCCTGTCCACGGACCCGGAGATCACGGGTCAGAACTGGAAGTTCTTCCCCACGCACCTGCAGTGGGGCAATGTCTCCGAGCTGTTCGGCGACACGACGGTCGACTTCGGCCGGTCCCTGTGGAACTCGCTGGTCGTCGCCGTCCTCATGACCGCCGGCACCCTGCTGGTCTGCTCGCTGGCCGGCTACGGCCTCGCCCGCATCCCCTACCGCCACGCCAACAAGGTCTTCTACCTGGTCCTGGCGACCCTGATGGTGCCCACCGCGGTCACCTTCATACCGAGCTTCGTGCTCGTGTCGTCCCTGGGCTGGGTGGACACCTACCGGGGCCTCATCATCCCGGGGCTGTTCAGTGGTTTCACCTGCTTCCTCTTCCGGCAGTACTTCCTGGGGTTCCCCAAGGAGCTGGAGGAGGCGGCGCGGGTGGACGGGCTCGGACACTGGAGCGCGTACTGGCGGATCGTCGTCCCCAACTCGCTCAACTTCTTCGCCGCCATCGCCACGATCACCTTCATCAGCGGCTGGAACGCCTTCCTGTGGCCGCTGGTCATCGGCCAGGACCCGAACTCCTGGACGGTACAGGTCGCGCTGTCGTCGTACATGACCAACCAGACCGTCAACTATCACCTGATCTTCATGGCGACCGCCATCTCGATCCTCCCCCTGGTGTTCGTCTTCCTCTTCCTCCAGCGCTGGCTGGTGCAGGGGATCGCGCAGACCGGTATCAAGGGCTGAGCTAGGAGACCCATGTCTTTCCGCACCCACACCGAAACCGCTTACGTCGAGGACGTCTCCCCGGGTTCCGGCGCGCTGCCGCCCCGCGCCTGGTACGCGTCCTCCGACGCCAGGTCCCTCTCCCTGAACGGCAGCTGGCGGTTCCGGCTGTCGCCGACGGCCGACGCCGAGGACGACTCCTTCGCCGCCGAGGGGTACGACGCCGGTGGCTGGGCGGAGGTCTCGGTCCCCGGCCACTGGGTCCTCCAGGGGCACGGCTCCCCGATCTACACCAACCACCTCTACCCGTTCCCGGTCGACCCGCCGCGCGTACCGACCGAGAACCCGACCGGCGACCACGTGCGGGTCTTCGACCTGCCGCAGGACTGGCCGGAGCCCGGCGAGGGCGGCGCGGTGCTGCGCTTCGACGGGGTGGAGTCCTGTGCGCGGGTGTGGCTGAACGGCACGGAACTCGGTGAGTTCAAGGGGTCCCGGCTGCCGCACGAGTTCGCGGTCGGCCAGCTGCTGAAGGCCGCCGGCAACGTCCTGGCGGTCCGGGTGCACCAGTGGTCGGCCGGCTCCTACCTGGAGGACCAGGACCAGTGGTGGCTGCCGGGCATCTTCCGTGACGTCACCCTGCTGCACCGCCCGGCGGGCGCAGCCCTCGACTTCTTCGTCCACGCCTCCTACGACCATCTCGCCGGCACCGGCACCCTGCGCGTCGACTCCGACGTGGACGGCCAGGTCACCGTCGCCGAGCTGGGCATCGACGTCCCGGCCGGCCAGAGCGTGACCGTGCCGGTCGAGCCGTGGTCGGCGGAGGCGCCGCGGCTGTACGCGGGCGAACTGGCCACCGAGGGCGAGCGGGTGCCGCTGCGCATCGGGTTCCGTACGGTCGAACTGTCGGACGGTCTGATCAAGGTCAACGGCAGGCGGGTGCTCTTCAAGGGCGTCAACCGGCACGAGTGGCACCCGGAGAAGGGCCGCGCCCTCGATCCGCGGACCATGCGCGAGGACGTGCTGCTGATGAAGCGGCACAACATCAACGCCGTCCGCACCTCCCACTACCCGCCCCACCCGGCCTTCCTCGACCTGTGCGACGAGCTGGGCCTGTGGGTGATCGACGAGTGCGACCTGGAGACGCACGGCTTCACCGAGCAGGGCTGGCGGGACAACCCCGTCGACGACGACCGCTGGACCCCGGCCCTGCTGGACCGCGCGTCCCGCATGGTGGAGCGGGACAAGAACCACCCCTCGGTCGTCGTCTGGTCCCTCGGCAACGAGGCCGGAACCGGCCGGGGTCTGACCGCGATGGCCGAGTGGATCCACGGCCGCGACACGTCCCGGCTCGTGCACTACGAGGGCGATCTCGACTGCCGTGACACGGACATGTATTCACGCATGTACGCCGGTCACGCCGAGGTCGAGCGGATCGGCAGGAAGCTGGACGGCGGCACGCACAGGCGCCGCCAACTCCCCTTCATTCTCTGCGAGTACGCCCACGCCATGGGCAACGGCCCCGGCGGGCTCGCCGACTACCAGCGGCTGTTCGAGTCGTACGACCGGCTGCAGGGCGCCTTCGTCTGGGAGTGGATCGACCACGGCATCGCGCATCCGGAGCTGGGCTACGCCTACGGTGGCGACTTCGGCGAGGAGCTGCACGACGGCAACTTCGTCTGCGACGGCCTGCTCTTCCCGGATCGCCGGCCCTCCCCCGGGCTGGTCGAGTACAAGAAGGTGATCGAACCGGTCGGCATCACCGGCGAGGCCGGTGACGGCACGGTCCGGGTCACCAACAAGCAGGACTTCGCCGACCTGTCGGCGCTGGTCTTCTCGTGGTCGTACGAGGTCGAGGGGGAGCCGGTGGAGTCCGGCACCCTGGCCGTGCCCGCGCTGGCGCCCGGCGAGTCGGCCGACGTCAAACTGCCCGCGCCGCCGGCCACGGCGCCGGCCGGCGAGGCCCACTGGACGGTCCGGGCGGTGCTCGCGGCCGACACCCCGTGGGCACCGAAGGAGCACGTCGTCGCCTGGGGCCAGGTCCCGGCCTCGCGGCGCAGGGTGCCGGCGGTCACGGCGACCGCCCGCCCGGTGCCGGGCGACGCAGTGATCACCCTCGGCCCCGGCACCTTCGACGCCCGCACCGGCGCCCTGACCGCCGTCGACGGCGTTCCCGTCTCCGGTCTGTGCCTGGACGTGTGGCGGGCCCCCACCGACAACGACGACGGCGCCGCGTGGCAGCCCGACGCGCGCTACGGCCTGTTGTGGCGCAGGCTGGGTCTGCACCGGATGCGGCACCGGCTGGACGCGGTGGAGACCGGCGAGAACGCGCTGACGATCCGCACCCGGGTGGCACCGGCCGCACGGGAGCTGGGGTTGTCGACCGCATACCGCTGGACGTCGGACGGAGACAGTCTGCGGTTGACCGTACGCGTCGTCCCGGAGGGCGACTGGACGGTCCCGCTGCCGCGGCTCGGCATCCGCTTCGGGCTGTCCACGGCCGACCGCGTGCGGTGGTTCGGCGGTGGGCCCGGCGAGGCGTATCCGGACACCAGGACGGCGTCGGCGGTCGGCTGTTGGCAGTCGACCGTGGACGATCTGCAGACGCCGTACGTCCGTCCGCAGGAGAACGGCGCCCGCATCGACGTCCGCTGGGCGGAACTGGGCGGCCTGCGCATCGAGGGCGACCCGGTCTTCTCCCTGACCGCCCGCCGCTGGACGACGACCCGGCTGGACGCCGCCACCCACCTCACCGATCTGACACCCGGTGACACCGTCTGGGTCAACCTCGACCACGCCCAGCACGGCATCGGCTCCCAGTCCTGCGGCCCGGCCCCACTGCCCCAGTACCACCTGCGGGCCAAGCTGGCGGAGTTCTCCTTCGCATTCTCCACCGTCCGGGCCCCGCAACCGCGTTGACACTCTGCCGCGCCGACGCGAGGGCGGCCAAAGCCGATACCCGGTCCACTGCGCCTACGCCGGCGATTCGTGCCCGGCCGATTCCGGGTCGGGTTCCGGCTCCGGCTCCGGCGGGCCGAGGGTGCGGGTGGCCGGGATCGGTGAGCGGAGCAGCCACAGGACGCAGAGGGCTCCGCCCACCGCGGTCACGGTGATCGTGCCCCGCAGGCCGATGAGGGTGGCGAGGCCCCCGCCGGCCAGCGCGCCCAGCGGCCGTACGCCGTAGTTGACGGTGGCGTAGGCACCGGCCACCCGGCCGCGCAGCTCGTCCGGAGTGGCCGCAGTGGTAAGGGAGTTGAGGTTGACGTCGAAGAGCATGACGCCGAGGGAGGAGAGGAACTCGGCGGCGGCCAGGGCCCCGGCACGCCCCCACAGCGGGCTCTCGGCGGCCCAGACCAGGACGTAGGGCGCCGGGAAGAGGACGGCGCCCGCAACCACGCTGCGGCCGACGCCGATCAGCCGCGAGACGGCGGGCGCGGCGACGGCGCCGAGCAGACCGCCGACCGCGCCGATCCCGAAGACCACCCCGATCAGCCCGGGTGACAGCGCCAGTTCCCGCTCGGCGAACAGCACGATCAGCCCGGTGCCGGTCAGGAAGGTGAAGAAGTTGCAGGTCGCGGCGCAGCCGACCGCGGCCTTGAGCACCGGGTGGCGCAGCAGCAGGGCGAGACCTTCGCGGGCGCTGTGCAGCAGGCGGGGCGGGGCGGCAGGGGCCGGGGGCGGCTCGGCGGCACCGAGCGGTCCGATCAGCAGGGCGGAGGCGAGGAAGGACAGCGCGTCGGCGGCGACGGCGACCGGCGCGGTCAGCGCCTGGACCAGCCAGCCGCCAAGGACGGGCCCGGCGACGAAGGAGAGGGAACGGCTGGCGCTCAGTTTGCTGTTGGCTTCGATGTACGACGACGGGGGCACGAGGTGGGCGAAGTAGGACGGGTAGGCGGTGCCGAAGGCCACCGAGGCCAGACCGGTCAGCAGCGCCACCCCGTACAGCAGCGCGAGGGTGGGCGTGCCGAGGAGAGCGGTGGCCGGGACGGTCAGCAGCAGAGCGGCGCGGACGAGGTCGGCACCGACCATGACGGTGCGTTTCTTCGGCCGGCGGTCGACCCAGGCGCCCAGCAGGAGGGCGAGCAGGTTGGGCGCCCACACCAGCGCGGTCAGCCAGGACACCTGGACCGCGGAGGCATGCAGGGTGCCGACCGCCAGCAGGGGTAAGGCGAGTTCGGTGACACGGTCGCCGAACTGGGAGACGGTCTCGCCCGCCCAGAAACGCCGGAACCGCCGGTCACGCCACAGCGCCCCGCTCACCGCCGCCACCCCTCGACCCCTGAGTCGCCCTCGGCCCCCGCGTCCCTCTCGACCCGCTCACGCTCTGCGCACCCTTCCTGCCCTGCACACCCCGCGGCCCCCTCAGACACCTCAGACCCTCCGACCTCCTCCGGGCCCTCAGGCAGCGCATAGAGCAGCAGGCGTACACCCCGGCTGCCCGGGGGCCGGCTGGCGGGGTCGCGGGTGGCGTAGCGGTTGAGGACCTGTTCCATCGCGTCGCGCAGGGAGGCCAGCTCCTCGGCGGACACCTCGATGCGCATGTCGGCGGTGCCAAGGGCGTGGAGCCACTCCGGCTCCAGCAGAGGTTCGGTCTCGGCCAGCCAGCGCAGCGGCAGTTCGGCGGCCCGCGCGAACATCTCGCCGGTCAGCGCCCGGGAGGCCGCGTGCCCTTCCGCGTCCGCCGGGTCCGTCGGCACGGTGATGCGGAATCCACGGCCGACCGCCTCCCAGCGTCGCTCCCGCCGGTCCGTCCCGCCCACGGCGTCCCGGACCAGGCCGAAGCCCGCCAGATGGCGCAGATGCCAGCTGGTGACGGACGGGGTCGCGCCGACGTCCGGGGAGAGCTGGGTGGCGGTCGCGGGGCCGTGGCGCCGCAGCCGCTCCAGGATCGCGAGCCGCACCGGATGGGCGAGGGCGCGCATCGCCTTGGGGTCGGATATCTCCACATCGCCGAAGCGGTTATCGGGCTCCATGTTCTGAGAGTGTCCTCTCAGAACATGTGAGAGGCAACTCTCACGTCATGCATTAATGTTGAACTAATTTCTCAACTACCCTTCCTATACAGTCCTGTTGAGATGACCATGAGCCGCATGCGATCCATGAGACGACTCCTCGGCGCCCTCGCGGCCGGCGCGCTGGCCCTCGCCGGGCTCACCACCTGCGCCACCTCGGCACAGGCCGCCGGCTCGGGCACCTTCAACGTGCTCACGTACAACGTGGCGGGCCTGCCCGAAGGCCTCAGCTCCAGCCATCCGGCCACCAACACCCCGCTGATCTCCCCGCGGTTGGCCGGCTACGACATCGTCAACGTCCAGGAGGACTTCAACTACCACGCAGCGCTCTACGCGGGCGACCACCACCCCTACCGCACCGCGACCAGCGGGGGCGCGGGTCTCGGCGACGGACTCAACACCCTCTCGAAGTACCCCTTCGAGGACTTCGAGCGGGTCAAGTGGAACGACTGCACGGGCACCAACTGCCTGACCCCGAAAGGCTTCACGCTGGCCCGCGTACGCCTGGCCGAGGGCGTGTTCGTCGACCTGTACAACCTCCACCCCAACGCCGACGACACCGACGACGCCCTCGCCGCGCGCCGCGCCAACATCACACAGCTGTCGCAGTTCATCCAGGCCAACTCGGCCGGCAACGCCGTGCTCGTCATGGGGGACACCAACACCCGCTACACCCGGTCCGGCGACAACATCCGCACCCTCGTCGACGACAACCACCTGACCGACGCATGGGTCCAGTCGGTCAAGGGCGGTACGGCCCCGACGCAGGGCGCCGACCCGCTGCTGTGCCCGACGTCGGCGCCGGGCAACGACTGCGAGGTCGTGGACAAGGTCCTCTACCGGAGCAGCGACGTGGTGAACCTCTCCGCGACCCGCTACAACGACGAGTGGGCGAAGTTCCTCGACTCCGACGGCGGCAACCTCTCCGACCACTTCCCGCACACCGTCGACTTCTCCTACACGCTCAACCCGAAGCTGCGCGCGAGCGACTTCTCCGGCGGCCCGCACGGCACGGCGTTCAACGACGCCGACGAGCTGCCCGCCGCCCTCGCACCGCGCACCCTCACCCTGCGCGGCGACGCCCGCCTGGACGCGGTCTCCCTCACGCACGACGACGGCACGGTGCTCAGCCACGGTGGCACGGGCGGCACGGCAACCTCGCTCGACCTCACCGCCGGCGAGCACCTGACCTCGGTGAAGCTGACGGAGGGCCAGAAAGACGGTCAGACCCGCATCTTCTCGGCCGGCTTCACCACCGACCGGGGCCGCGCCCTGAGCGCCGGTACAGCGACCACGGACGCGACGACCTTCACCGCGCCCTCCGGCTGGCAGATCGTGGGCTTCACCGGCCGCTCGGGCGACGAGATCGACAAGCTGGGCGTGCTGTACGCGCCGATCGGCTGACCCTCACCTCTCGCCACTTCCTAGATGCTCTAGGATTCCCCCTAGGTATCCAAGGAGGTGGCTCATGGCCCGTGCGGGACTCACCGTGGACAGGGTGGTCGCGGCCGCCGCCGACCTCGCCGACGAGGCCGGCTTCGAGAACGTCACCCTGTCCGCACTGGCCCGCCGCTTCGGCGTGAAGGACGCGAGCCTGTACTCGCACGTCCGGGGTCTGGAGGATCTGCGCACCCGGCTCGCGCTGCACGCGGGCGCCGAGCTGATCGACCGGATCGCGATGGCCGTGGCCGGTCGCGCCGGCAAGGACGCGCTGTCCGCCTTCGCCGGTGCCTACCGCGCCTACGCGCTGGAGCATCCCGGCCGGTACGCGGCCACCCAGATCCGTATCGACCAGGCCCTGATCGCCGACTCCCCCGCCCTGCGCCGTACGGCCGAGATCACCTACGGGATGCTGCGCGCCTACGGACTCGACGAACCCGATCTGACGGACGCCGTACGCCTGCTGCGCAGCACGTTCCACGGTTACTGCGCCCTGGAGTCCGCGGGCGGCTTCGGCGCGGCCCGGGACGTCCAGGCCTCCTGGGACAAGGCGGTCGAAGCCCTGCACCTCACCCTCGCGCACTGGCCCCGGGAGATGACGAACGATGACTGAAGCACTCCACCACGAGGTGACGGGCAGCGGTCCGGTGCTGCTGCTCGTGCCGGGCGGGGCCGGACACCCCATGGGGCTCGGGCCGCTGACCGAGCGGCTGGCGGAGCGTTTCACCGTGGTGACGTACGACCCGCTGGGGCTCGCTCACGGGCGGCTCGGCCTGCCGGTCCCGGACCAGCGGCCGGCGGACTGGAGCAAGGGCGCGCACCGGGTGCTGGAAACGGTACTGCCGCCGGGCGAGCGGGCGTACGCGTTCGGGACCAGTGCCGGCGGTATCGCCGTCCTCGATCTGCTCGCCCGGTGTCCGGGACGGCTCGCGGGCGTGGTGGCGCACGAGCCGCCGTGTGTGTCGGTGCTGCCGGACGGGGCGGAGCGGCGCGCCGAGCTGATCGGACAGCTCGACGGGGCTGAGCGGCCGCCCGCCGAGGGCGAGTCGGCGACCCCGATGGGTGTCTTCCTCGCCCACGTCCTGCGTCCCTTCACCGCGTACGTCCCCTCCGCCCCGGCCGCCGGGCCCCGTCTCACGCTCGCCGCCGGAGCCGACTCGCGCGGTCAACTGCTGCACCGCACCACCGAGTTCCTCGCCCATCGCCTCGGCGGTGCCTTCGTGGAGTTCCCGGGCGGGCATCTCGGCGTCCTGGATCACCCCGTGGACTGCGCCGACCTGCTCACCGAGACGTTCCTGGCCGACGCGCACACCTCGGCGTAGGACGGTGTCGTACCACCCGGCACCCGCCCGGCCGCGATGTCGGCCACCGCGTCCAGCGCCGCACCGAGCGCCCGCCGGTAGAGCAGCGAGCCGAGGCTGATGCGACGGACGCCGAGATCGGCGAGGTGGGACAGGGCGGGCCCGGTGGGTGAGTAGAGGATGTTGAGCGGGGCGTCGAGCTGCCGGACGAGGGCGCCGATCCGGCCGGGGTCGCTCAGCCCGGGCACGAACACGCCGTCGGCGCCGGCCTGTCGGTAGAGGTCCGAGCGGCGCATGGTGTCGCTCTCGTCGCCGTCGCCCAGCCAGTGGGTGTCCGTGCGGGCGTTGACGAACAGGCCGGGCACGGCCGCCTTCACCGCGGCGATCTTCGCGGCGTGCCGGCCGGCCGGCCCGAGCCCGTCCTCCAGGTTGATGCCGACGACACCGACGGCCCACAACCGACATGCCAGTGCGGCCACTTCGTCCGGATCGTCGGAGAAACCGTCCTCCGCGTCGACGGAGAGCAGATAGGGCTCCGAGCCGAGGGTGAGGGCCAGGTGCAGGGTCTGCTCGCGGGTCACGCCCTGGCCGTCGGGCAGCCCTGCCGCCGCCGCGACGGCCAGGCTGGTCGTGCCGATCGCCGCGAACCCCCGGGCGGCGAGCGCGGCGGCCGAGGCATGGTCCCAGGCGTTGGGCAGCAGCAGCGGCTCCCCGGGACGATGGTGCAGTCCGGCGAACGTGTTCACGGTGGGCTCTGCGGTCATACGGCCACGTTAGGCGCCGGACGGTTCGGCACCCGCCGAACGATGGACGGCCCCCACCCGGCCCGGTTCCACGACAAACGGCCTCGGCGGCCTCTCCGAACCCGCCTGCGCCCCCACGGCATGGCTCTCGCACCGCTTGGCCGGCGCCTTCACTGCACGCTCGCCCGTGTCTGCGCGCCCGTCGCCGCGTCCTGCGCCACCGCGTTCACCGGGGCGTCACCGACCACGCCGCGCCTGCGGTTCGCCCGTCCGACGTCGTGAACCGGAAGACGTCCTCCGTGCCGGATGCCCAGCGGACGTTCACCGTGTGATCCTCCCCCACCTGCACGGACACCAGCTCCGTGAGGGGCCGGGGGTCCGGCTCGCCGGTCAGTCGGGCGAGCACCACGAACAGCGTGGCCCCGCCGGCCGCGGTCTGTCCGGTCAGGTCCTCCGACAGGCCGGAAACCGGCAGGAGTTCGGTGCTCAGGCCGTCCCGTGCCGCCCAACCCGTGATCCGTACCGGCGTCCCCGGACCGGCCCCGACGACGAGATGGGCCCGCACCTCCACCGCGCCCTCGGCGGCCACCACACTGGTGACGGTGATCCCGTCGCGCACGGTGTGCCGGGAGGCGATCCAGCCCGCGCCGGTGCCGAGCGGTTCGATCCGCGTGCGGCCCGGATCGCCGCCGACGATCACGCTGTTGTCGTACGTCACCGGGTCGGGCACGGTCGCGGTCGAATAGGCGAGCCGCGTGTAGTAGGGGTCGTAGCGGACGTCCTCGCTGCCGTGGTTGTGCAGCCGGACAAGACCGTCCGAACAGGTGCTCTGGATCAGCCAGTTGGTGGTGGCCACGGGCCTGACCTCGTCGGCACGGCCGACCGGGCCGGGCTCCTCGGTCGCCGTCCACACCGCGTGCTCCGGCGGCAGCAGCAGACCGAGAAAGCCTTTGCTGGCCCAGTACGGGGAGGCGGGGCCGGAGTAGCTCTGCACGAGCGACTCGTCGGGGCCGAGCCAGCCCAGCGGGAGCAGGCCCCGCTCGTCCACGGCGCCGCCGTCGAGGAAGTAGCGCAGCGCGCCGGAGGCCAGGCGCCGGGTCTCACCGGGGGTCAACGGGGTCTGGCCGGTCAGCGCGCCGAGCCAGAGCGGGGCCGCCGTCGCGAAGCGGTAGGTCAGGGAGCGGCCCTGGTGCACGGGGGCGCCGTCGCCGCCGAACAGGCGGGCGTAGTCGGCGAGGTGGACGGACAACCGTCGACCGTACACGGAAAGCAGGTCACCGTCGCCCGCCAACCATGCGTGGACGACCGTATAGAGATGCATCGCCCAGCCGTTGTAGTAGTCGAACTTCCGACCGTCGCCGTCGGTGTACCAGCCGTCGCCGAGGTACCAGCCCTCGATCCGCTCCAGCCCGCGCTCGACGGCCTTGCGCGCGGCCTCCGGCCGGTGGCCGATCTCCTGGAGGAAGCCGCCGACCGTGACCGGGAACAACTCCCAGTTGCACGGCCAGGGTTCGGCGGTGAGCGCGTCCTCCAGCCAGTCGGCGGTGCGCTGCCGCACCGGGTCGTCGAGCCGGTCCCACAGCAGCGGCCGGGTCAGCCGCAGGGCGAGCGCGATCGAGGCGGCCTCGACGAGCGGCTGGCTGCGGTCCTCGATCCGCGGCCAGCTGCCGCCGGGGCCGGCCGCGAGGCCCTCGGCGTACCGGCCGAGCACGGTCTCGTCGCGGCGGAAGGCGGCCAGCAGCAGCGTGCGGGCGTATCCCTCCAGACCGTCGGAGAGGTAGCCGGAGTGGCTGACGTGGTCGCCGGGCAGGTGGTAGAGGGCACGGTCGGGGGTGGCGTAGGGGGCGACGGCGGCCAGCAGGGCGTCGGCGGCGGCCTCCCAGTGCGCGCGGGTGTAACCGGTGCAAGGGCTCGACTCGCGGTCGTCGGCGGGCAGTTCGATCACGGCGGTGACTTTCCTTCCTGGCGGGACCTGGGACGCCCCGGTTCCGGTCGGGGCGCCCCAGGGCTTCATCCCACCCGCACCGTGCCCTCGGGCACCAGATGCCGGGCGAGCAGTTCGTCGCGGACCAGTCCCGCGAAGACGGTCGCGCCGTGCACGGAGGTGTGGGTGTTGTCGTGTTCCTCGTCGTAGAGGTAGACCGCCTTGGAGCCCGCGATGCCCAGGGACTCCACCAGCGCCTTGGTCTTCGCCGTGAGGTCGATCAGCGGGACGTCCTCGGCTGCGGCGACGGACCTGATGACCGCCGGGAGGTCGACGCCGAGGCCGTTCACGAGCAGGGCCGTGCCGTTGTCCAGGGTGCCGTCGGCGTTGAACCAGCGGCGCACGACGGGGGTGACGAGCACCGGCTCGCCGCCGCGGTCCCGGATGCCCGCGACGAAGGCCTCCAGGTCGGCGCGGTAGGTGGCCTCGTCCGTGGTCTTGTCGTTGTGGGCGAGCTGGACGAGGACGAGGTCGCCGGGGCGGATCAGGGGCTGGACGGTGCCCCAGAGCCGTGGATCGGCCAAGTAGCTGACCGTGCTCTCGCCGGAGTCGGCGTAGTTGGCGACCGACAGGCCCTTGCGCAGGTACTGCGGGAGCTGCTGGCCCCAGCCGGAGTAGGGGGCGGCAGGCTGGTCGCAGACCGTGGAGTCGCCGATCAGGATGATCTGCCGGGCGACGGGGATCCCCCCGCGTGAGCGGATTCGAGCGTGCGGGAGGGCCGGGGTGACACGGATGCCGGCGAGGGCGGGGGCGGAGCCGTCGAGGGTGAGGTCCAGGCCGGGGGTGCCGTCGGGGCCGGTCGGCTCGCCCTCGGGGGTGCGGACGTTCACGGTGAAGCCGCGGGTGACGTGCCGGCCTGCCGGGACGGCGGTCTGCGGGAGCAGGGAGCGCCGGGTCTCGCCGGTGATGCCGGTGCTGGAGGCCGCTGCGCCGCCGAGCCGGACCGTGACGTCGTAGGTGCCGGGCGGGACGTCGAAGTGACAGCCGGTCGCCGTGCAGTTCTCCGGGCCGAGCGGCCGGCCGCCGTGGGCATGGGCGGGTGTCGCGGTCGGCGTGGCGCCCAGGGCGACCGCCACCAGCACGGCGGTTCTGACCCGTCTCCTGCGCGTCATGCGCGGCTCCTCCATCGATCGGCGTCGTTCGGCATCGGCTGACATCGGTCCACATCGGCCGACCCGAGACCGTACCGGTTTAGGCAAACGCTTTCTAGACGTCTGCCAAAGTACGCCTGATTATCAAGCACCCATCTCCGCAAGCCCTTTCGCGAAAGCGATTCCACTGTCAGTCTGCCTGACACCCGCACTCCCCCGGACCTCCCCGAAGGAGGCACCCCCATGTCCGGATCCTCGAACGGCGGAGTCGCCCGTCGCGCCTTCGTGCTCGGCACCGCGGCCGCCGCCGGTGCGGCCGCCCTCGCCGGCCCGCTCGCCCCCGCCGCGTCGGCGGCCGGCTTCGGCTGGAGCGACGACGGCTCGAACTACGTCGTCGACACCGGCGCGAGCCTCGTCTTCAAGGTCAGCAAGACCAACGGCGATCTGACCTCACTGGTGTACAAGGGCACCGAGTACCAGGGCTACGGCGGCAAGAACTCGCACGTCGAGTCCGGCCTCGGCACCTCCACCGTCACCCTGGCCCAGTCCGGCCCGACCATCCTGGTCTCCGTCGCCCACGGCACACTGCGGCACTACTACGCGGCCCGCAGCGGCGAGAACAACATCTACCTGTGGACCGGCAAGGCCGACTCCTCGGTCACGGCGACCCGCTACATCGTGCGCGTGAAGGCGGGCCTGTTCCCCAACGACGAACCGGACTCCTACACCCACACCACCAGCACCATCGAGGCCTCGGACGTCTTCGCCAAGTCCGACGGCCAGACCCGCTCCAAGCACTACTCGGGACACCGGGTCATCGACTACGACTACATCGGCTGGACCACCGGCGGCGTCGGCCTGTGGATCGTCCGCAGCAACCACGAGAAGGCCTCCGGCGGCCCCTTCTACCGCTCACTGCTGCGCCACCAGAGCGCCGACGGCGGCGGGCTGTACGAGATCCTCTACTACGGCGAGAACCAGACCGAGTCCGAGCGCTACGGCCTCCAGGGCCCGTACGTCATCGCCCTCACCGACGGCGGGGCACCCTCGTCCGCGCTGTACCACGACACCCTGACCACCGCGTGGGCCGACTCGCTCGGCATCTCCGGGTACGTCCCCGACAGCGGCCGGGGCCGGGTCGCCGGCGTGGGCATCACCGGGCGGGACACGGCGTCCGCGTACACGGTCGGGCTCGCCAACTCGTCGGCGCAGTACTGGGGTACGGCACGCGCCTCGGACGGCTACTTCTCGGTGTCCAGGGTCCTGCCGGGCGTATACACGCTGACGGTCCACAAGGGCGAGTTGGCGGTATACAGCACACAGGTGACCGTGTCGGCGGGCGCGAGAAGCACGCTCAACACGATCGCGATCCCGTCCTCCAACGACCCGTCCCACGCGAACGCGATCTGGCGGATCGGCACCTGGGACGGCACGCCGAGCGGGTTGAAGAACGCGGACCTGATGACGTACGCGCACCCCTCGGACGTACGGGCCACCGCCTGGAGCGGGAACGTGGTGATCGGCAGCGGCTCCGAGACCTCCGCCTTCCCCTGCTATCTGTGGAAGGACGTCAACAGCGGTCTGCTCGTCCACTTCAAGCTCACCGCCGCCCAGGCAGCCGCCGCGCACACCCTGCGGATCGGCGTGACGACGGCCTACGCCAACGGCCGCCCGCAGGTCACGGTCAACGGCACCTGGACCTCCGCGATCCCCTCCCCGCCCACCCAGCCGGGCACCCGGTCCCTGACGGTGGGCTCGTACCGGGGCAACAACCACACGTTCACCTACAGCGTCCCGGCCAGTGCCTGGCTCACGGACACCAGCCAGTACAACGTGCTGAAGATCGACGTGGTGAGCGGTTCGGGGACGACGGGCTATCTCAGCGCGGGCACGGCGATCGATGCGATCGACCTGCTGGCCTGACGTACCGTCACGTACCGCGCGTCCATTGCTGATTCGTGCCGCCGTTGCAGGCGTAGGTGATGAGCGCGGCGGAGTCGGCGGTGGACGCGCCGGACACGTCCAGGCACTCGCCGCTGGTGCGGGCCCTGATCGTGACGTACGACCCGGAGGCGGCCGGCGACCACTGCTGGGCGGTGGCGCCGGTGCAGTCCTCCTGCGTGACGCTGCCCGCGTCCTCCTGGAGGCACAGCGCGCTGCCCCGGCCGAGCAGGGTGTAGTAACCGTTGCCGAGGTCCTTGAACCACCATTTCTGGTTGGTCCCGCCGTTGCACGTGTACTGGCTGACCGCGACGCCCTGCCACAGCGACCGGTCCGGCACGTCGGCGCACTTGGAACTGTGCCGGGCGATCAGCGTGTGGTACGTGGCACTGGTGCCGGTGACCGTGCCGGCACGGGTGTCGACGGTGATCTCGGGATACCAGGACAGGGACATCGACGTGGCGGACGGGAAGGTCAGCGGCAGCCACACGTAGCGGGAGTCGTTCACCGTCCCGCCGAAGGAGTTGCCCCAGCGGTCGCCCGTGTAGAGGTACGAGGTGCCCGAACTGCCCTGCACCGCGAGGACGTAGGCGGTCTGCGAGCCGTAGGCGGTGGAGTCGCCGACGTTCGCCCAGGAGGTCCAGGGCCCGGCGAGGGAGGTGGCGGTGGCGTACTGCTGCTGGTTGGGGTTCCAGCCCGTGGCGCCGGAGGTCAGCATGAAGTAGACGCTGCCCCGCTCGAACAGGGCCGGCGCCTCGCGGTGACCACCGGGCCAGGGGTTGGCGACCAGGCTGTCGATGCCCGTGTAGTCGGCCGTCAGCCGGTAGATGTTCAGGTCGTAGTTGTTGTTGGCGGACGAGACCAGGTAGGCGGTGCCGTCGATGTCGACGAACGTGATCATGTCACGGGACTGGTACTGACCGAGCGGCTGGAGACCGCCCTGGTAGGTGTAGCTGCCGTCGACCGTGTCGGAAACGGCGACGGCGACGCGGGCCTGGCTGTAGTCGACGCCGTTCTCCTTGTGCATCCACATCACGAACTTGCCGGTGGAGGCGTTGTAGATGACCTTCGGCCGCTCGATGTAGGCGGTGCCGAGCTCGGCGGCGGAGGACTGGGAGAGCACGTGGGCGCGGAACTCCCAGCTCTTCAGGTCGGTGGAGCGGTAGACGTCGACGTAGCGGAAGGTGTTGTCGCCGTTCCGGTCCTCGCCGAACCAGTAGTAGAAGGAGCCGACTTTGATGACTCCGCCACCGTGGGCGTGCACGGGATCACCCGAAGCGTCCGTGAACCGCGTGCCGTGGGTGATCGTCAGTGGTGCCCTGAGCGGGTCCGGCCGAGGTCAGGGCCACGGCCAGGGTGCAGCACAGGACGAGCAGGACGGCGTACACACGTCTCATCTCACACACTCTCCTTCGCGGTGTCGGCGACGGACACGCCGAGGTCCGGGGTGCCGTCGGGGTTCCAGGCGGTGCGGATGCCGGCCATACGTCCTCGGCGGGGGCACTTGCTCGGGGACCGTGGCCGTGAAGCAGTGGCGGCCGCCGGTGTGGCGGGGAAGTGCGGGTCGGCGCGCTGGAGGGCCAGGGGATCGGCTCTGTGGCCGGGGACTTCCGACAGGCGGGGATCGCGGCTCATGCGGACCGCCTCCCACACAGCACTGTCCGGCATTTCGGACAACATCTGTGATTGCGAACGCCGAAAAGGTAAGGGCGGGCCAGGGTGGGGTCAATGGCTCCGGTGGCGTCGACCGGGCCGAAGCCGTCGGCGCGGACGAGGAACAGGCCGACGCCGGCGAAGGCGAAGGCGAAGGCTGACGGCGCCGTACGGGGCCACGGTGGAGGGCAACGGGTTTTCGCAGGTCAGGCGGAGCTCCGGAGGAAGCTCACCTACTGGACACCGGGGTCCGTGCGGGGTCCGTTTCGACTAGCGTCGTGACATGGCAAGCAACACCTCCCCCAGCCTCGCCGACGCCCTCGCCGCCGGGACGGTCGTACTCGACGGCGGCATGTCCAACCAGCTGGAGTCGGCCGGGCACGATCTGAGTGACGAGCTGTGGTCGGCGCGGCTGCTGGCGGAGCAGCCGGAAGCGGTCGCCGAGGCGCATCTCGCCTACTTCCTGGCAGGCGCGGACGTCGCGATCACCGCCAGCTACCAGGCCACCTTCGAGGGCTTCGCCCGGCGCGGCACCGGCCACGACGAGGCGGCCCGGCTCCTCGCGCTGAGCGTGGACCTCGCCCGCACGGCCGCCCGGCGCGCCGGGGACGCGGGCGTCGAGCGGCCGCTCTGGGTGGCCGCCTCGGTCGGGCCCTACGGGGCGATGCTCGCGGACGGCGCCGAGTACCGGGGCCGGTACGGACTGAGCGTGGCGGAGCTGGAACGTTTCCACCGGCCGCGTATGGAGGTGCTCGCCGCCGCCGGGCCCGACGTCCTCGCGCTGGAGACGGTGCCGGACGCCGACGAGGGCGCCGCGCTGCTCAGGACGGTACGCGGGCTGGGAGTGCCGGCCTGGCTGTCGTACACGGTCGACGGTACGAACACCCGGGCCGGGCAGCCCCTGGAGGAGGCGTTCGCCCCGGCCGCCGACGTGGACGAGGTGATCGCGGTGGGCGTGAACTGCTGCGCTCCCCAGGACGTGGAGCCCGCGGTGGAGATCGCGGCACGGGTCACCGGCAAGCCGGTCGTGGTCTATCCCAACAGCGGGGAGGCCTGGGACGCGCGGGCCCGCGCCTGGACAGGGCGTACGACCTTCGGCACCGAGCAGATCGAGGCGTGGCGGGCGGCGGGGGCGCGGTTGATCGGAGGGTGCTGCCGGGTGGGGCCGGAGGGCATCACGGCGATTGCCTCCGGCGTTTCGAGGGCACCCAGGAGTGACTGACGCGGCGGGCGACGGCAGACCGGCAGCAGCCGGACAGCAGACGACCTGGCGACCTGGCGACCTGGCGACCTGGCGACCTGGCGACCTGGCGACCTGGCGACGGCAACCGTAGGCCGACGGCGGCCAGCCGGACGACCGGCGACAGACGACAGGTGACCGGCCAGCCGGACGACCGGCGACCGCATGCGATCAGCGGCGACGTGCTCCCACCGAGCGTCGTAGGCGCCGTACCGCCGCCGCCAGCTCCGCTCCCGGCACCCGGATCTCGGAGGTCGGCGGCGCGAGCTCCGGGACGGTGGGGGCGGTCGACCACAGGGCGAATTCCGGATCCCGTGGACCGTATGCGGTGAGCGGCGCATCGTCGCCGAAGATCCGGACGGGGTGTGCGGCGTCCCAGGCCTGCCAGCCGGGGTTCCCGGTCGTCGCGAACCGTACCCAGGCTCCGTGCATCGCGTCGCACAGCTCCTGCGGGGCGCCTTCGCCGGCCAGTTTCTTCGATTCGGGGGCGTCACCGGTGCCGAAGACGAAGCCCAGTTCGAGGGCGTGGCAGGCGCCGAGGTCGGGCAGGCGGGACGGCCAGGCGAACTCGTAGAGGTAGGAGGTGCCGGGCCGGGACTCGGCGAGGCGGTGCAGCGGGAGGCGCAGCAGATGGTCGGTGACCAGCTGGCCGACGATCTCGGCGGTGCCGGCGTCGGGGTACACGGCACGGTAGCCGCGGGGGATCTCATGGCCGGTGTGGCAGCGGGCCATGGCACCGGCCAGCGCGACGGGGCCGAGGCGGTCGACGTGTTCGAGCAGGCCGCCCGGTACCAGCCACAGCCGGTACTCGTCCCGGGTCCAGCCCATGAGCAGCTCGACGTCATGGGCGGCGTCGCCGTCGATCAGCGCTGCCAGCGGGTCACGGGGCACGAGGTCGCCGTCCACGACGATCCCGAACGCGGGTCCGCCGAGGACCGGGCTGCTGAGCCGGCCGGCCTCGGCCTGGGTGTGCAGCAGCAGGTCGCGGTCGACGGCGGCGAAGGCCTCGGCGGTGGCGGGGATCCTGAGCCGGGTGGCCATGCGGCGCACCATGCGCCGCACCTTGTCACGGGCGAGGGCCTCGGGCGCGCCGCTCTGCAGCACGGCCCGCCGGATCAGGCCCTGGCTCTGGGGTGCGGCCAGGAGCGCGCCGGCGCTGATGGCACCGGCGGACTGACCGCACAGGGTGATCCGGTCGGGGTCGCCGCCGAAGGCGCCGATCGACTCGTGGACCCAGCGCAGGGCGGCGAGCTGGTCGCGCAGGCCGGGGTTGGGGGGTGCGTCGGGGAACAGTCCGTAGCCTTCCACTCCCAGCCGGTAGTTGACCGACACGCAGACGACGCCGTCCCGGGCGAAAGCACTGCCGTCATACACGGGCACGGCGGAGGAGCCCCTGGTCAGGGCGCCGCCGTGCAGCCAGAGGAGGACCGGCAGACGGGCACCGGGGTCCGGCTCGGGGGTCCAGACGTTGAGGTTGAGGCAGTCGTCACCGGGGATCTCGGGGTCGGACAGGTACTGGGCGAAGGCCTCGGAGTACGGCGGTTTCGGGGCGGTCGGTCCGAAGGCGCCGGCGTCGCGCACCCCGGCCCAGGGTTCGGGCGGCTCGGGCGGCCGGAAGCGCCGGGGGCCGACGGGCGGGGCGGCATAGGGGATGCCCCGGAACACCGTGATGCCGTTCTCGTACCGTCCGCGCACGGCCCCGTGAGGCGTCCTGACCACGGGGTCTGTCCGGTCTTCCGTCATCGCCCACCCGCCCTTCGCCGTACCGCGCCGCCGGTGCGCTGTCCATGCCAGAGCAGCACAGCGCGCGGATGTATTCCGCTGCACAGGCTTGCCGCTGGGCCGTTCGGTGGACGGCGGCCACTCGATGCCGAGGCACCTCGACCGCCCCGCCGCCGGCCCGCCGGACGGATGGACCGCCTGCGCTCATCCGACCCGATCGCCAGATGTTCGAAGTTTCGAAAGCGTCGGCCCTCGCCATCCCGTGAATTCCCATGTCTTCACGCGGTGTTGACGCGTACCTATCGTAGGAAGCGCTTTCCCCATGCTCAGCGAGCAGGCCGCTGAAGCAGCATCGGTCGCAACTTTCGATGGCCCAAGGCCGGGCCGGAGAGGCGGTACCCGTGGTCCGTGCGGGGAGTACGAGCGTTGCTGCCGGGCCGACGCTGGCGGTGGTGGCGCGCGAGGCGGGGGTGTCGGTGCCGACCGCGTCGAAGGTGGTCAACGGCCGCGAGGACGTGGCGCCGGAGACCCGCCGCCGGGTCACCGAGGCGCTGGCCCGGCTCGGCTATGTGCGCCGGCCCCGTTTCGACGCGGCGAAGGCGCCCGGCCTGGTCGACCTGGTGGTGCAGTCGCTGGACAGCTCCCGGTCGGGGGCGGTGCTGCACGGGGTGGAGGCGGCGGCGCACGAGGCGGGCCTGGAGGTGGTGGTGTCGGGCGGCACGGGCCGGACCGGGGGCGGCCGGCCGGAGCGCGGCTGGCTGGACAAGCTGACCTCGCGCGGCTCCTCGGGGGTGCTGTTCAACCTGGCCGAGCTGTCCGCGTCGCAGTACGCGTGGCTGGACCACCATCGCATCCCCTACGTGCTGATCGATCCCGCGCACGAGCCGCCGGCCGGGGTGGTGTCGGTCGGGGCGGCGAACTGGCAGGGCGGGGTGAGCGCGACCGAGCATCTGCTGGGGCTCGGCCACCGGCGGATCGCGGTGATCGCCGGGCACCGGCGCATGATGTGCAGCAGCGCCCGGGTGGCCGGATACCGTTCCGCGCTCGCCTCGGCCGGGGTGCGGCACCGCGCCGAATACGTGCGGCACGCCGGTTTCGACGAGGCCGGCGCCCGGCTGCGCACGCACGAGCTACTGGACCTGCCCGAGCCGCCGACCGCGGTGTTCGTGTGCTCGGACCGCATGGCCCTCGGGGTCTACGCGGCCCTCGCCGAACGGGAGTTGAGGGTGCCGGGCGACATGAGCGTCGTGGGTTTCGACGACCTGCCCGAGGCCCGCTGGGTCGCACCGGGCCTGACCACCGTGCGCCAGCCGCTCGGTGAGATGGCGGCGACCGCGCTCCGGCTGCTGGTGCGGATGATGCGCGGCGAGCGCCCGGAGGGCACCCGCACCGAGTTGTCGACCCGACTGGTACCGCGCGCGAGCACGGCCGGACCGCCCATGAGCACGGCCGCAGGGCCCGGGGAGCGGCCAACCGCGTGATGCGGCGCGCCCGTCCGGACGCAGGGCGGTGACCACGCCGAACACAAGATCGTTTCCCGGGCATGAACCTCACCACGCGCACCGCCGCGGCCCTCGCCGTGGCCGCAGTCGCCCTGATCGCCGCCTACGGCACGGCCCACGCCGCCTGCCGCACCCTCGCCCCCGGGCAGCACCGTGCCACCTACGCCACGTCCGGCGACGGGCACGACCCCAAGGAGGACGTCGAACGCGACGAGAACGGAGGCCCCGACCTCGCCGAGGACTGACCCGCCCCCCGGCCGGACAAGGCCGCACCACGGCGCCGGCCGGGCACCCCCGCACGGGATGCCCGGCCGTCGTCGTCAATCTCCGTCGCTCGATGGGGAGTTGTCGCTCGATGGGTCGTTGTCGCTCGATGAGGAGTTGTCGCTCGGCGAGGCGGTTTCGTTCGATGAAGGGGTCCCGCTCGGTGGGCGGTCGACGTCTGGTGGGGGGTTGAGGCTTGGTCGGGGGTTGGCTCTTGGTGGGGGGTTGACGGTTGCTGGAGGGCTGGCAGTTGCTGGAAGGCTGGCGCTCGACTGAGCGGGGGCGCTCGGTGGAGCACTGACTCTCGGTTGGTCAGTGCCCCTGTCGTGGTGCGGGGCACCGACGAGGGCCTTGACCGCTTCCACGGCGCTGCCGTCGTGGTCACTGCCGGCCGTGCCGTGGCCGGCCTGGACGTTGGCCGTGCGGTCGACCTCGAGCCAGGAGTCGGCGTGGGAGTTGTCGATCACGGTGATCAGACTGCCGGACGCGGCCGCGGGAGCCGCACCGGCGCCGAGCACCGCGGCGGCGACGGCGGCCGCCATCCCGAGCCGGGGTAGGGCACCGTTCACACGCCCACACCCTCGGGGGTGAGCCGCTCAGGGGCGATGTTGCGCTCCAGCAGGCTGGTGGAGGCCTTCACGCCGACGCCGCTCGCGGCGTCCACCTCGGGCAGCCGGCCGTCGGCCTCCTTCAGGTCGGTGAGTGCGGAGTTCATCGCCTCGTGCGCGGCGAACAGGCACGGGGTGCTGTAGATCGCGACGTCCACGCTGAGGTCGGTCAGTTCGCCGAGGGAGAGGCGGGGCGACTTGCCGCCTGCGATCTGGTTGAACAGCAGTGGCTTGTCCCCCACGACCTTGCGGATGCGCTTGATCCACTCGACGCTGCGCACCCCGTCGACCAGCACGACGTCGGCGTCGGTGGCGGCCAGTCGCTCGGCGCGGTGCAGGATGTCGTGCTCGTCCGTGGCGTCCGTCCGGGCGACGACGACCAGGTCCTTGCGGGTCTCCAGGACCTTGTTCAGCTTCTCCAGGTACTCCTCCAGCGGAAGCACCTGCTTGCCGTCGGCATGTCCGCAGCGGCGGGGCCGTTTCTGGTCCTCCAGGATCACACCGGAGGCGCCGATGCGCTCCAGTCCCTCGACGACGTGGCAGGCGACCTCGGGGTCGACGTATCCGTCGTCGATGTCGACGAGCAGGTGATGGTGCGGGAACGCGCCCCGCAGCCGCTGGACGAAGGCCACCATGTCGGGCCAGGCGATGAAACCGATGTCCGGCAGTCCGTAGTATGACGCCGCGAATCCGAAGCCCGAGACGAACATTCCGTCGTAGTGCTTGGCCGCGATCGACGCCGAGTACATGTCGTACACACCGATCAGCGGTGTGGTCCCGGGCCCGGCGATGCGCTCGCGCAGCTGTTTACCGTAAGTCAAGGTCCGGCTCCTCCTGTGGGTGGGTAACGCGGAGCGGAATGGACTACCGCGCTTCAACGCCCTTTGCCAAGACAAGAGCATCTCTAGATACTCACGTGACCATCTATGTACGCTAGCTTTACTCACCCCAATGGGGGAGCCGGTTCACCGCAGAAACGTCACTGGTGGCGCCGGATCCGGTTCCGGTTCCTTGAAGCACAAGGCCGGTGACCGTAGCCTCGCCGGGCATGAACGCCGTTCCCGCGCTGCTGGACCACCTCGTCCTCGCCACGCCCGATCTCGCCGCGACCGTCGCCGACTTCACCCGGCGGACCGGGGTGAAGCCCGCGCCCGGCGGTGTCCATCCGGGCCTCGGCACCCGCAACCATCTGGTCGGGCTGGGCGGCCGGAGCTATCTGGAGATCCTCGGCCCCGACCCGGAACAGCCGGAGCCGGCCGGGCCACGGCCGTTCGGCGTCGACCGGCTGACCGCGCCGCGCACACTGACCTGGGCGATCAGCCCGCCCGACCTGGACTCGGCGATCACGACGGCCCGCGCGCGTGGCTACGACCCCGGGCCCGTCCGCCCGATGAGCCGCCGCACCCCCGACGGCACCGTGCTGAACTGGCGGCTGACCGACGGGGACCGGGCGCACCCCTCCGGGCTGGTCCCGTTCCTGATCGACTGGGGCGACTCCCGCCATCCGGCGACCTCCGGCCTGCCGGTCACCCCGCTGCTGGAGGTGACGGCCACGGTGCCCGACCCGGAGGAGGTACGCGGACCACTGGCAGCCCTGGCCACCGACCTGCGCCTCGCCCCGGGCCCGGCCGCACTCTCCTTCACCGTGGACACCCCGAACGGACCGGTCACCTTCGACTGAGGGCAGGCACAGGGGGCGGGGCTGGGGGTTCTGATCTGGCTCGGGGCTCGGAGTTCGGAGCTCGGGGTTCGGACTTCGGGCCCGCTGGCTCCTGGCTCCGGGCTCAGGCCCCGGGCTTCGAGCCGTCGGACTCTCCGCGCCGGAGAGAGGACTCGGCCTCCGATCTCACCGCTCGGGCCTCCAGGCAGTCCCCTTCCGCGGAGGGTGTCCGATTCCTTCAAGACCTGTCCTCACCCGCCCTCCTACGGTGGCCCCATGACCACACGATTCGCCGTGATCGGCGTGGCGGCCTCCGACCTGGCCGCCTCGCTCGCCTTCTACCGCCGCCTCGGGCTGCTCTTCCCCGCCGGGGCCGAGGAACAGCCTCATGTCGAGGCCGAACTGCCCGGTGGGCTGGTGCTCGCGCTGGACACCGAGGAGACCATCCGCTCCTTCCACCCGGGCTGGCAGCCGCCCTCCGGTGGGGGCCGCGTCTCGCTCGCCTTCCGGTGCGGCTCACCCGCCGAGGTCGACGCCCTGTACGAGGACCTCGTGACCGCCGGATACCACGGCGAGCTGAAACCGTGGGACGCCTTCTGGGGGCAGCGGTACGCCACCGTGCACGACCCCGACGGCAACGGCGTCGACCTGTTCGCCCCGCTACCCGCCGCCGAGTAGCTCCCCGAGCGGCACGCCCGCCAACTCCCGTGTCTCACGGGCGAGATGGGACTGATCCGCATAACCCGCACGGAACGCCGTCTCGGCGTACGGCAGCCCGGAGCGGGCCAGCGCCAGCGCGCGTTGCAGGCGCAGGATGCGGGCCAGCGTCTTCGGGCCGTAGCCGAACGCGTTCAGGCTTCGACGGTGCAACGTCCGGGCGGCGATGCCGAGTTCGGCGGCCGTCGCGGACACCGGACGGCCCTCGTTCAGGCGCTGCACCAGCCGGCGCAGCAGCGGGTCGGGGGCCGCCGCCCGCGCGGCCGTGTCCAGGGCGATGTCCTCCAGTGCCGTCGCCGGGTCGGCTGCCGCCGCGACACGGTCGCACACCCGGCGAACCCGGGCGGCGGGCCAGAGATCGGCCAACTCCACGCGCAGGTCGCGCAGTTCGTGTGCCGGTACGCCGAGCAGGGCGGGCGCGGAGCCGGGGAAGAGGCGGATGCCCGCCCAGGAACGCTCCGGTCCCGCAGGGGCGTAGGGCCGGGTGTCGGGCCCTGCGACCAGCAGCCGGCCCTCGCTCCACAGCAGGTCCATGCAGCCGTCGGGCAACACCGCCCGGCCACCGGCCCCGGTCGGGGTGTTCGTCCACACGACGGCGCCGGTCAGCCGGGACGCCCGCTCCGTGTACACAACTGCCAGCCTACGTCGCCGACTGTGCCCGGCTAAGGCCGGACAGTGGCGGTCAGGTCGGCCGCTGGGCCGGGAAGCGCGGGGGCACCGACGCCCGCGCGGTGCGTATGCCGTCTTCCCGGTCGGGGGCGCCGAGCAGGGGCAGGCCGTGGCGGGCGCGGAAGTGGCGGGCGTACGCTGCCGTGGCCACGGCCGTCAGGGCGAGCAGGGACAGGGACACGACGCGGGTGAACAGCGGCACGGTGTCGGTGGGCAGCGTGGCGGCGGCGAGCGTGCCGAGGCCGCCGTCGAGCAGTTGCTCGGCACCCCAGGCCAGCGTGAGGAACCGCAGTGCCCGGCGGAACTCGGCGCAGTCCTGCCAGAGCCCGGCCCGTGCCCTGGCGGCCGGCTCCCGGTGCAGTCGCTGACCCAGCTGGAAGGCCAGTGGCCTGCGGGTGAACCCGGTGCCGAGCACCCAGCAGCCGACCACGAGGGACAGCACCGGGTCCTTGAACAGCAGGACGCGAGGGCCGCCGCCGATCACGGACACGAGCGCGGCGGCGCCCAGAAGCACCGTGAAGAACAGGTCGACGCCGTCGATCCGGCGATGCCGTATCGCACCGGACAGCAGGCGCAGGGCGGGCGGCGCGCCGCTGAGCAGGAGCGCCGCGCCCTGGCCGGCGCCCAGGGCGCGGACGGCGTAGTAGACGAGGAGCGGGACGACGATGTCGACGGCGATCCCGAGCCCTGGTCCGTGACCTGGCCCGACCGCCCTCACCCCGCCCCTCGCACTCACGCTGACCCGCGCCCCGTCCCTCCCCCGCGCGGCCTTCTCCGGCCGCCGTACAGGTGCCCATGCGTCGGCCGTCTCCTGCGCCATCGC
This sequence comes from Streptomyces sp. MMG1121, assembly GCF_001280015.1. Lineage (GTDB taxonomy): Bacteria > Actinomycetota > Actinomycetes > Streptomycetales > Streptomycetaceae > Streptomyces. The sequence goes on along the minus strand of NZ_LGDV01000038.1, from coordinate 318,405 downwards.
CTCCGCCTCCTCGTCGCTTCGGGAGCCGTCGCCGGCCTGCGGAAAACGCTAGGCCCGGGGCCGTGCCGGGCGGATCGGAGCACGGGTGGAGAGGCGGGTGGAAAGCAGGTGGAAGTGCCGGGCCGCGTCCTCCACCGATGATCCGCACCCCTGGGTGGAGTCGTACGGCGCCACGACCCTGATCGGCCTCAGTGCCCCACTCCGCCCCCGGCGACGGCCCTCCCCGCCCGGTGTTCCTGGAGGCTCACGCCGTAGACGCGTTTGAAGGCGGTGGAGAGCGCGAACGCGCTGCCGTGGCCGATCTGGCGGGCGATCGTGTCGAGGGTGAGGTCGGTGTCGCGCAGCCGGTCGGCGGCGAGGGCGAGCCGCCGGCCGGTCAGTTAGGACATCGGGGGTCCTGAGGCGGCGGACGGACTCCTGGGGGCGCCCGGCGGCCGCCGCTCACTGGGTGGGCGGCGGCGTGTCCCCGTGTCCCTTGTGGCTGTGGTGGTGCGGGTTCTTCGCGTGGGTGCGCAGACGGGCCGAGACGTCCTCGGGGGGCAGGAAGCGGGACCAGCGTTCGGGGAACTCGGAGGGCATGTCCGGGTCGTCGGGGTCGGCGTCGCGGGTGGCCGCCGCCCAGGCGACGTACTCGGCGACCTGTGCCTCGCGCATCCGCTCGTTCGCCTCGCGGGCGGCGGCCGTGGCGGTGGCGGGCCAGACCCGGTCGATGGCCGCGTTCACGGCCGCGCCGACAAGGACGGCGAAGGCCGACACGCCGATCCAGAGCATGACGGCGACGGAGGCGGCGAGGGAGCCGTAGATGGTGGCGCCCTCGATGGTGTGCACGAGGTAGATCCGGAGCAGGAAGCTGCCGAGGACCCACATGGCCAGGGCGACCAGAGCGCCGGGCACGTCCTCGATCCACGGGGAGCGGACCGGCACGGAGACGTGGTACAGGGTCGTCAGGAAGACGATGGACAGGATGATGACGACCGGCCAGTACAGCACCTGGACGACCGTTTCCGACCACGGCACGATCCGTACCACCGCGTCCGGTCCGGCCACCATCAGCGGCAGCGCCACCGAGCCGATCAGCAGGGCCACGATGAACAGCAGGAAGGACATCATCCGCGTCTTGACGATGCCCCGGACGCCGTCGAGGCCGTACATGACGGTGATGGTGTCGATGAAGACGTTCACCGCGCGCGATCCCGACCACAGGGCGAAGACGAAACCGATGGAGATGACGTCGGGCCGGCCGCCCTTCATCACGTCGTGCAGGATCGGCTGGGTGATCTCCTTGACGCCCTTGTCGGACAGGACCGTCCGCGAGGCGTCGAGGATGTTGGTCTCGAGGCTGCTGATGGTGTGGGCGCCGGTCCAGGTGTCGACGTAGGCGAGCAGCCCGATGAGGCAGAGCAGCAGGGGCGGCACGGACAGCAGTGTGAAGAACGCCGCCTCGGCCGCCAGGCCCAGGATGCGGTACTCCATGCAGGAGTTGACGGTGTCCTTGAGCAGCAGCCAGGCGGTTCTGCGCTTGGAGACGTTCCGGTAGAGGGCTCTGGCCCGGTGAAGACGACCGGGGGGCCGCTCGGGGGGTTCACTTGCTGGCTGCACGACCCAAAGGTATCCGCAGCACGGGGCCGCCCTCACCTTCCGGGGGCGGCCGGCCGGGCTCGCAACGGCGGGGCGAGCGGATCGTCCGGACCGGGTGCTCGCATCCGGCGTCCCCCACCGCGCCGCTGTGCCACGCTGGGGCCATCACCAGCGCCGTCCCGGGTAGGTTCGCAATCATGGCAGGCACCTCCACCCACATCGTGACGAACCAGCCGCCTCCGCTGGCCGGCTACGACCTCTTCACCGCCGACCGGGCCCTCGTGGAGGCCGTCGAACGGTACACCGACCCGGGCGTGCTGGACGAGGTGCGCGAGGAGCTGTCCGTGCTGGGCCGGGCCTCCGGTTCGGCGCAGGTACAGGAGTGGGGAGTGCGGGCGAACGAGAACCCGCCCCGGCTGCGCACGCACGACCGCTACGGCCACCGGATCGACGAGGTCGACTTCGACCCGGCCTGGCACCGGCTGCTCGGCAAGGGGGTCGGGGCGGGGCTGACGACCGCCTGGACGCGGCCCGCCGGGCATGTGCGCCGGGCGGCCGGGTTCCTGATCTGGACGCAGGTCGAGGCGGGCAACTGCTGTCCGCTGTCGATGACCCACGCGGCCGTGCCCGCGCTGCGGACCGATCCGGAGCTGGCCGCCGAGTGGGAGCCACGGCTGACCTCCACGGTGTACGACCGCGAGCTGCGGGCAGCCGCGCGGAAGCCCGGCGCCCTCTTCGGCATGACCATGACCGAGAAGCAGGGCGGCAGCGACGTACGGGCGAACACGACCGCGGCCCGGCCGCTCGCCGAGGCCGGGACGTACACGCTGACCGGGCACAAGTGGTTCTGCTCGGCGCCGATGTCCGACGGTTTCCTGGTGCTGGCACAGGCCCCGCAGGGCCTGACCTGCTTCCTGGTCCCGCGCATCCTCGCCGACGGCACCCGCAACGTGTTCCTGATCCAGCGGCTGAAGGACAAGCTGGGCAACCGGTCCAACGCCTCCGCCGAGGTCGAGTTCGACGGGACCTGGGCGCGCCGGGTCGGCGAGGAGGGGCGCGGGGTGCGGACCATCATCGAGATGGTCGCCGCGACCCGGCTGGACTGCGCGCTCGGCTCGGCGGGTCTGATGCGGCAGGCGGTGGCGCAGGCCGTGCACCACTGCGCGTACCGGGAGGCGTTCGGCGGGAAACTGATCGACAAGCCGCTGATGCGCAACGTCCTCGCCGATCTCGCGCTGGAGTCCGAGGCCGCGACCGCGCTCGCGCTGCGGCTGGCGGCCGCCTACGACGACGGCGGCGAGCGGGAACGCGCCTTCCTGCGCCTCGCGGTGCCGGCCGCCAAGTACTGGATCACCAAGCGCTGTGCGCCCGTAGCACTGGAGGCCGCGGAGTGCCTGGGCGGAAACGGCTACGTCGAGGAGTCCGGACTGCCCCGGCTGGTCCGGGAGTCGCCGCTGAACTCCGTCTGGGAGGGCGCCGGAAACGTCCAGGCGCTGGATGTGCTCCGCGCGTTGCAGCGGGAGCCGGGCGCGCTGGACGCCTGCCTGACCGAGATCGGCCGGGCGCACGGGGCCGACCACCGCCTCGACCGGGCGGTGAAGGACCTGTTCACCGAACTCGCCGACCTGGACGGCATCGAGGGCCGGGCACGCCGGCTGGCGGAACGCCTCGCGACGGTCCTCCAGGGCTCCCTCCTGGTACGGCACGCCCCGCCCGAGGTGGCGGACGCGTTCTGCGCCTCCCGCCTGGGCGGAGACCACGGAGCGTCCTTCGGCACCCTGCCGACGGGCCTGGACCTGGAAGCGGTGGTGGAACGAGCCCGCCCGACTTTCTGAGCAAGGGTGCGCCGCCCTGCCTGAAGCAGCCGGACCCGCGGCCGTGATGTCGGCCGCCCCCAGGAGGGAGGGGGTGGTGCTGCGCCGACACGGCACCACCCCCGTCGGGGTCAAGTCTCAGCCACCCACAGAAAGTTCACCAGGGTTGCAAGGGGTTGCAACTTGTCGGCGTACGTGTGCGGATTGTGTGCCTCCGCCCTGTCCGGAGCGGCAGTATGTGTGCCAGATGCCGGGCCGGAAATCGCCGCCGGTACGGCATTACAAGTATGTTCGAAGCCTTTTTCCGGGAGGACTCCCGTGGTGAACCCGCCGATGAACGTGGCGCGTCTGGCCGCCGTGGACGCGGCGCATGCGGCGCGGATGCTGAGCGAGGCACGCGAGGCCACGCTCGCCGGTCAACGTGCGAGGATCGCGCCGCGGCCGGTGATCGAGCAGTCCTGGGGGCGCATGCTGCGCAGCGGTGTGGACCCCGACCACGACTTCAGGTCGGGTCTGCTGCCCTCGGACGAAGTGCGGCGCCGACGCGACGAGTCACCGCTGCGGCATGTCCTGCCGGTGCTGCGCGAGGGTCTGCTTTCGGTCGCGGACGTCGCCCAGCACATCATGGTGGTCGCGGACGCCGACGGGCGTGTGCTGTGGCGGGAGGGGTCCTCGCCGGTGCTGCGCAAGGCCGACGGTCTCGGCTTCGAACTCGGCGCTGACTGGCGGGAAGACGTCGTCGGCACCAACGGGGTGGGCACCCCGGTGGTCGTACGCCGCCCCGTGCAGGTGTTCGCCGCCGAGCACTTCGCCCGCTCGCACACCTCCTGGACCTGCGCGGGCGCGCCGATCATCGACCCCAGAGACGGCCGGCTGATCGGTGTCGTGGACGTCAGCGGCCCGCTGGAGACGATGCATCCGGCGACGCTGGCCTGGGTCGGCTCGGTGGCGAAGCTGGCCGAGGCGCGGCTGCGGGAGGTGCACCTGGACTCGCTGGAGCGGCTGCGTTCGGTGGCGGCACCGGTGCTGGCGCGGCTGGCCGGGCGGGCGCTGGTGGTGGACCGGGACGGCTGGTCGGCCGCGGTGTCCGGGATGCCGTACGTACGGCGCGTCGCGCTGCCCAAGTCGCTCTCGCCGGGCACGAGGTGGCTGCCGGCGCTGGGTTCGTGCGCGGTGGAGCCGCTGGCCGGAGGGTGGTTGCTGCGGGCCGTGGCGGAGGAGGAGCCGACGGGCACGGCCACCCGGCTCGTGCTGGACCTGGTCAGGACGGGCCGCAGCACGCTGACGGTGACCGGGTGTGCGCGTTCCTGGTCGCGTGAACTCAGCCCCCGGCACGCGGAGTTGATCTTCCTGCTCGCCGAGCACCGCTCCGGCCGGAGTGCGGCGGCCCTCGCCGGGGATCTGTTCGGGGATCCCTCACGCACAGTGACGGTACGAGCGGAGATGTCGCGGATCCGGCGGTACCTCGGGGAACTTCTCGACCACCGACCGTATCGTTTCTGCGAGGACACCGAGATCGAGGTGCTGCTCCCCGACAACCCCCGTGACCTGCTGCCTTCCTCGACGGCACCGGCCATCGCGCGCCGCCGGAGGATGCCGGGAGACGCCGGGCCGGTCGGTCACTGAGCGGTGTCTTCCGGGAATGTGCGGGGTCTTCGCCCTGCGCGGGCCGTTACTGCCGTAGCATCCCTTCAAGGCCTCCCCGACTGTTTCACGCGTCAACATCCGGACCATCAGGCGCAGTTGGCCCGATCCGGCCCGCAGGGCCGGTCCGGAGGCGGAGGAGCCCTGGAAGAGGGGACGAGATGAAGCACCGCGGCAGACACCGGCGGCGCAGACGGGGTGCCGCGTTGCGCGCGGTCCTGACCGGGACCGCGCTGGCGCTCACCGCGACCGCGACGCTGATCAGCGCGTCGCAGGCCGACGTCACCGACAGCCCCGGCGCGCTCAAGCCCCTCTCCTCCTCGGCGGACGCCGGCCGGCTGCGGCTCCAGGAACAGCTGGTCCCCGCGCGCACGCTGGACCGGCTGTCGGCGGCGATGGGCGGCCCGGCCGGTGTGGACGACGTCCTGGCGAGCGCCGACCGCGGCCTGCGCGAGGCGGACGACTGCTCCTCCGCCGACCGCGCCTCCCTGCCCGTCGCCCCGGCCGCCGCCCACGCCTACTGCTGGGATCCGGCGGACGCCGACGCCACGGACTGGCGGCCGGCGTCGGTGACCACGCCCGGGGACACCGCCGGCGACACGGCCCGGGGCACGCACCGGATGGTGCTCGCCGGCTGGACCCACAGCACCTCCACCGGCCGCACCGCCGAGCGGGGACTGGCCCGGGTTGCCTTCGTGAACGCCGACGACCCCGCCCACCTCGCCTACCGCTGGGTGCTGCTGGTGGTGCCGACACAGGACGGCCGGGACTACCGGGGCCTGGCCTCCGGGGTCTCCGGCATGGTCTGGTACCGGGACAAGCTGCTGGTCACCGCCAGGACCGGCAGCGCCGACGCGCTCTACGTCTACGACCTGAACCGCATCCTGCGCACCACGGTCGACGCGCCCGCGATCGGCCGGGTGCCCGGCGGCTGGTCCGCGGACGGCTATCAGTACGTGCTGCCCACGGCCGGCTCGTACCGCTTCGCCGCCGGCCGCTGCGCCCCCTCCGGACCGCCCTGTCCCGGCGCGCTCGCCCTGGACCGGAGCACCGCGCCCGCCTCTCTGGTCGCCGCCGAGTGGACCGCGCCGGACGCCGGCAGCAGGGCCCGGCTGTGGCGGTACGCCTTCAGCACGGAAGCCGGGCGCGGCGGACTCCTCGCCACGGACGGTGCCGGGCGCGTGGACCCGGTGGAGGCGTACCGGACCCGGACGGCCGGGATCCGGGGCGTGCTGTCGTACCGACAGGCCGGCGCGGACCATGCGTCCTGGTATGTGGGACACCTGCCCGATTCGCGGGACGGGCACGGCGGGCTGTGGCGGCAGGACGTCGCGGGTGCGAAGGCGGCCCGCTGCGGTGCGGACGCCTCGCACCGCTGCTGGGCCGAGGGGACGGGCTCCCTGTCCTACTGGCAGCAGACCGGCGAGGTGTGGTCGCTGTCGGACCGGATGCTGTTCTCCCTGCCGCTGGCGGAGCTGGACCGCGCGCTGGAGTGACCGGGGGGTGATCGACAGACCAGGCGGCGGGATGGTTCCCTGGCCCCCATGAGCAGTGTCCCTGTCACCACCTGGTCCCTGGAGCAGACGTCCCCTGCCGACCTGCTGCCCGCCGCCCTGCCCGAGGGCGAAGTCCGGATCGTCCGCGCCGAGGTCCCCTCCCCCGAGTTCAGCCGCTTCCTGTACGCCTCGGTCGGCGGCGACATCCGCTGGACCGACCGGCTGGGCTGGCCGTACGCCCAGTGGCAGGAGTACCTGGAGCGGCCCGGTACGGAGACCTGGGTGGCCTACGACCGCGGCACGCCGGCCGGCTACGTGGAGCTGGAGGCGCAGGACGAGGGAGTGGTGGAGATCGTCTACTTCGGCCTGATCCCGGCCTTCCGCAGCCGGCGGATCGGCGGTCATCTGCTGTCGTACGGCACGGCCCGTGCCTGGGACCTGGCCGAGCGGTGGCCGGGGCGGGCGCCGACGAAGCGGGTGTGGCTGCACACGTGCAGCAAGGACGGCGAGTTCGCCATGGACAACTACCAGCGGCGCGGCTTCCAGCTGTTCGACACCAAGGTCGAGCTGGAGCCGGAGGTGGCGGCGCCGGGGCCGTGGCCCGGGGCGCACTCCGGCTGATACCCCGCGCGGCATTCCGGGACAAGCCTTCCGGCGGCGCATGTGAGCGACAACACCTGCGTTCCACATTTCGGGACAAGGATGTCCGCATGATGGATAAAGCTGGACTGTGTCCAGAACGCCGTGACACGCTTCCGTCATGTCCGGAACTGGAATTGCCTTGGTGGGTCGGCGACACGTCGACCTCGGCCGCATGTCCAGCGCCATCTGTCCGGCGAGCTGAGCCCACCAGCACCGCCGCACCTCCCCGTACCTGATTTCTGCCGCGCAATGATGCGCAACCATGCCCGCATGCGCTTGTATGCGCAGGTCAGAGAATCTTTCCGCCTGTCCGAAGGACGTAGAAACCATGGCCGCCACCCCACAGAACCCCGACGCCTCCGCGCCGCGCCGCAAGGTGAGCCGTCACCGCGGCGAGGGTCAGTGGGCTGCGGGGCACTTCACTCCGCTCAACGGCAACGAACAGTTCAAGAAGGACGACGACGGTCTCAATGTGCGGACACGCATTGAGACGATCTACTCCAAGGGCGGTTTCGACTCGATCGACCCCAACGACCTGCGCGGCCGGATGCGCTGGTGGGGGCTGTACACCCAGCGCAAGCCCGGGATCGACGGCGGCAAGACCGCGATCCTGGAGCCGGAGGAGCTGGACGACGAGTACTTCATGCTGCGTGTGCGCATCGACGGCGGTGCGCTCACCACGCGGCAGCTGCGGGTGATCGGCGAGATCTCGCAGGAGTTCGCGCGCGGCACGGCGGACATCACCGACCGGCAGAACGTCCAGTACCACTGGATCCGGATCGAGGACGTACCCGAGATCTGGGAGCGGCTGGAGGGGGTCGGACTGTCCACCACCGAGGCCTGTGGCGACACGCCCCGCGTGGTCCTCGGTTCCCCGGTCGCCGGGATCGCCGCGGACGAGATCATCGACGGCACCCCCGCCATCGAGGAGATCCACCGTCGGATCGTCGGCAACAAGGCGTTCTCGAACCTGCCCCGCAAGTTCAAGTCCGCGGTCTCCGGCTCGCCGCTGCTGGACGTCGTGCACGAGATCAACGACGTGGCGTTCGTCGGCGTACACCACCCCGAGCACGGCCCGGGCTTCGACGTGTGGGTCGGCGGCGGTCTGTCCACCAACCCCAAGCTGGGTGTGCGGCTCGGCGCCTGGGTGCCGGTCGACGAGGTCCCGGACGTCTACGAGGGCGTCATCTCGATCTTCCGTGACTACGGCTACCGCCGGCTGCGCACCCGCGCCCGCCTGAAGTTCCTCGTCGCCGACTGGGGCGCGGAGAAGTTCCGGCAGGTGCTGGAGGACGAGTACCTCAAGCGCAAGCTGACCGACGGACCGGCGCCCGACCACCCGGCCCAGCAGTGGCGTGACCACATCGGTGTGCACCGGCAGAAGGACGGCCGGTTCTACGTCGGTTTCGCGCCGCGTGTCGGCCGGGTCGACGGCGCCACCCTGACGAAGATCGCCGACCTCGCCGAGGCCCACGGCTCCGGACGGGTGCGCACCACCGTCGAGCAGAAGATGATCGTCCTCGATGTGGCGCAGGACCAGGTCGAGTCGCTGGTCGAGGGCCTGGAGGCGCTGGACCTCACCGCCCGGCCGTCCACCTTCCGGCGCGGCACCATGGCGTGCACCGGCATCGAGTTCTGCAAGCTCGCCATCGTCGAGACCAAGCAGCGCGGCTCGACGCTGATCGACGAACTGGAGCGCCGTCTGCCGGACTTCGACGAGCCGATCACCATCAACCTCAACGGCTGCCCCAACGCCTGCGCCCGCATCCAGGTCGCGGACATCGGTCTCAAGGGCCAGCTGGTCCTCAACGACCAGGGCGAGCAGGTCGAGGGCTACCAGGTGCACCTGGGCGGCGCGCTCGGCCTGGAGGCCGGTTTCGGCCGCAAGGTGCGCGGTCTGAAGGTCACCTCGCAGGAGCTGCCCGACTACGTCGAGCGGGTCCTGAAGCGCTTCCAGGCGGAGCGTGAGGACGGCGAGCGGTTCGCCACCTGGGCCGCCCGCGCTTCCGAGGAGGCGCTGTCGTGACCGAGCGCGCCGCGCCTTTCTACTGCCCCTACTGCGGTGACGAGGACCTGCGTCCGCACGAGCAGGGTCACGGCGCCTGGGAATGCGGGGCGTGCAACCGCGCATTCCAGCTGAAGTTCCTCGGGCTGCTCGCCCGGGGGCTGCAGCGAGCCGACAACGGAGGGGACGACCGGATATGACGACGGCCCGGAAAGACCGTGCGGCCGAGGAGTTGAAGGCGCTCGCCGAGCAGGCGGGCCGGGACCTGGAGGACGCCTCCGCGCTGGAGATCCTCCGGTGGGCGGTCGACACGTTCGGCACGACGTTCTGCGTCACCTCCTCGATGGAGGACGCCGTGGTCGCCCATCTGGCCTCCCGCGTGCTCAAGGGCGTGGACGTGGTCTTCCTGGACACCGGCTACCACTTCCCGGAGACCATCGGCACCCGCGACGCCGTCGAGGCCGTGATGGACGTCAACGTCATCACGCTCACGCCGAAGCAGACGGTCGCCGAACAGGACGCCGAGTACGGCCCCAGGCTGCACGACCGCGACCCCGACCTGTGCTGCGCGCTGCGCAAGGTCAAGCCGCTCGAAGACGGCCTGAAGGGCTATCAGGCATGGGCGACCGGCCTGCGCCGCGACGAGTCCCCGACCCGGGCGAACACCCCGGTGGTCGGCTGGGACGAGAAGCGGCAGAAGGTCAAGATCTCCCCGATCGCCCGCTGGACGCAGGACGACGTGGACGCCTACGTCGCCGAACACGGCGTCCTCACCAACCCGTTGCTGATGGACGGCTACGCCTCCGTCGGCTGCGCACCGTGCACCCGCCGGGTCCTCGCGGGCGAGGACGCGCGGGCCGGCCGCTGGGCGGGCCGCGCCAAGACCGAGTGCGGGCTGCACGGATGACGACCTTCGAGAAGCAGGAGAACCACGTGACCACCGGAGCCACCGTCTGGCTCACGGGTCTGCCGAGTGCCGGCAAGACCACCATCGCCTACGAGCTGGCCGGCCGGCTGCGCGGCGAGGGCCACCGCGTCGAGGTGCTCGACGGCGACGAGATCCGCGAGTTCATCTCGGCGGGCCTCGGCTTCAGCCGCGAGGACCGGCACACCAATGTGCAGCGCATCGGCTTCGTCGCCGAACTGCTGGCCCGCAACGGCGTCACGGCGCTGGTCCCGGTGATCGCGCCCTACGCGGACAGCCGGCACGCGGTGCGCAAGCGCCATGACGAGAACGACACGGCGTACATCGAGGTGCATGTGGCCACTCCGGTCGACGTGTGCTCCGTACGCGATGTGAAGGGCCTGTACGCCAAGCAGGCCGCGGGCGAGATCAGCGGGCTGACCGGCGTGGACGACCCGTACGAGGAGCCCGAGTCGCCCGATCTGCGGATCGAGTCCCACAACCAGACGGTGCAGGAGTCCGCGGCGTCCGTGTACGCCCTGCTGAGCGAGAGGGGACTGGCATGACCACGGTCGCCAAGGTCAGCGGGGGCGACGAGGGCACGGACAGCCCGTACGCCCTCTCCCACCTGGACGCCCTCGAGTCCGAGGCCGTGCACATCTTCCGCGAGGTGGCGGGCGAGTTCGAGAACCCGGTGATCCTGTTCTCCGGTGGCAAGGACTCCATCGTCATGCTGCACCTCGCGCTGAAGGCGTTCGCCCCGGCCGCGGTGCCCTTCTCGCTGCTCCATGTGGACACGGGACACAACTTCCCCGAGGTTCTTGAGTACCGGGACCGTGTGGTGGCCGCACATGGGCTGCGCCTCCATGTGGCCTCGGTCCAGGACTACATCGACCGGGGTGTGCTGAAGGAACGTCCCGACGGCACCCGTAACCCGCTCCAGACGCTGCCGCTGACGGAGAAGATCCAGAGCGAGAAGTTCGACGCCGTCTTCGGCGGCGGACGCCGGGACGAGGAGAAGGCCCGCGCCAAGGAGCGCGTGTTCTCCCTGCGCGACGAGTTCTCCCAGTGGGACCCCCGCCGCCAGCGCCCCGAGCTGTGGAACCTGTACAACGGCCGGCACGCGCCCGGCGAGCACGTCCGTGTCTTCCCGCTGTCCAACTGGACCGAGCTGGACGTCTGGCAGTACATCGCCCGCGAGGACATCGAGCTGCCGCAGATCTACTTCGCGCACGAGCGCGAGGTGTTCCAGCGCAGCGGGATGTGGCTGACCGCCGGCGAGTGGGGCGGTCCGAAGGACGGCGAGAGCGTCGAGAGGCGGCTCGTGCGCTACCGGACCGTCGGTGACATGTCCTGCACGGGCGCCGTCGACTCCGACGCCACCACGCTGGACGCCGTGATCACCGAGATCGCCGCCTCCCGGCTCACCGAGCGGGGCGCGACCCGAGCGGACGACAAGATGTCCGAGGCCGCGATGGAAGACCGCAAGCGCGAGGGGTACTTCTAGCCATGAGCACGACCACGACCGAGGCGCTCTCGGCCACCACCCTGCTGCGGTTCGCCACCGCCGGCTCCGTCGACGACGGCAAGTCCACTCTCGTCGGGCGGCTGCTGCACGACTCCAAGTCGGTCCTCACCGACCAGCTGGAGGCCGTGGAGCGGGCCTCCGCGAGCCGCGGCCAGGACGGCCCGGACCTCGCCCTGCTCACGGACGGCCTGCGCGCCGAGCGCGAGCAGGGCATCACGATCGATGTGGCCTACCGCTACTTCGCCACGCCTCGGCGGCGCTTCATCCTGGCCGACACGCCCGGACATGTGCAGTACACCCGCAACATGGTGACGGGTGCCTCCACCGCCGAACTGACGGTGGTCCTGGTCGACGCCCGCAACGGCGTGGTCGAGCAGACCCGCCGGCACGCGGCGATCGCCGCCCTGCTGCGCGTCCCGCACGTCGTCCTCGCGGTCAACAAGATGGACCTCGTCGGGTACGCGGAGAAGGTGTTCGCCGCGATCGCCGAGGAGTTCACGGCGTACGCGACCGAGCTGGGCGTCCCCGAGGTCACCGCGATCCCGATCTCGGCGCTCGCCGGTGACAACGTGGTGGAGCCGTCCGCGAACATGGACTGGTACGGCGGACCGACCGTGCTGGAACACCTGGAGACCGTGCCCGTCAGCCACGACCTGGCGCACTGCCACGCCCGGCTGCCCGTGCAGTACGTGATCCGGCCGCAGACCGCCGAGCACCCGGACTACCGGGGCTACGCGGGCCAGATCGCGGCCGGCACCTTCCGGGTCGGCGAACAGGTCACGATCCTGCCGTCCGGCCGGACCACCCGGGTCTCGGGCATCGACCTGCTGGGCACTTCGGTCGACGTGGCGTGGACGACGCAGTCGGTGACCGTTCTGCTGGAGGACGACGTCGACGTCTCGCGCGGCGATCTGATCGTGCCGACGAAGGACGCGCCGGCCACCACCCAGGACGTGGAGGCGACCGTCTGCCACGTGGCCGACGCGCCGTTGACCGTCGGGCACCGGGTGCTGCTCAAGCACGGCACCCGCACGGTGAAGGCGATCGTGAAGGACATCCCGTCCCGGCTCACGCTCGACGATCTGTCCCTGCACCCGCACCCCGGACAGCTCGTCGCCAACGACATCGGCCGGGTGAAGATCCGTACCGCCGAGCCGCTGCCGGTCGACGCCTACGCCGACTCCCGCCGCACGGGCTCCTTCATCCTGATCGACCCGAGCGACGGCACCACGCTGACCGCGGGCATGGTCGGCGAGTCGTTTGCGGCCCCGGAACCGCTCAATGACCGGGCCGACGAGGACGGTTGGGACTTCTGAGGATGAACCCACCGGACTTCTACTCGACGTTCGCGAAGGAGGGCGGCCGCGTCGGCAGCGGCGCCCTCGGCAGCGGCCAGGGCGGAGTGGCCCGATGTGTGCGCTGACGTACGCGCACCGCTCGCGCGCCCGCACCCCCCACCGCCGTAGACGAAGACCTGCCGACCTCCCGGCCACGACCTGAAAGCCCGTGACCGCCGGGCCAACGAGAGGAACACCTCCCGTGCCTGCCAATCTCCGCTCCAAGCTCTTCCGTCGCGGAATAGCCGCGCTCGCCGCGCTCCCCCTGCTCACCCTGGCCGCCTGCGGCTACGGCTCCGAGGCCAAGAGCGACGACACCGCCAAGGTCGCCGCCGGGGCCAAGAAGATCGACGGCCTCGGCTCCGTGAAGATCGGTTACTTCGGCAACCTGACGCACGCCACCGCGCTGGTCGCCAACCAGAAGGGCTTCTTCCAGAAGGAGCTGGGCGCGACCAAGGCCTCGTACGCGGTCTTCAACGCCGGACCGTCCGAGATCGAGGCGCTGAACTCCGGATCCATCGACATCGGCTGGATCGGCCCCTCCCCCGCCATCAACGGCTACACCAAGTCGGACGGCAAGAGCCTGAAGATCATCGGCGGTTCGGCGTCCGGCGGGGTGAAGCTGGTCGTCGACCCCAAGAAGATCTCGTCCCTGAAGGACGTCAAGGGCAAGAAGATCGCCACCCCGCAGCTGGGCAACACGCAGGACGTGGCGTTCCTGAACTGGGCGGCGGACCAGGGCTGGAAGGTCGACGCGCAGAGCGGCAAGGGTGACGTCACGGTCGTCCGCACCGACAACAAGATCACTCCGGACGCGTTCAAGTCCGGCTCCGTCGACGGCGCCTGGGTGCCGGAGCCGACCGCGTCGAAGCTGGTCGCCGAGGGCGGCAAGGTACTGCTCGACGAGTCAACGCTGTGGCCGGACAAGAAGTTCGTGATCACGAACATCATCGTCCGGCAGGCCTTCCTCAAGGAGCACCCGAAGGCGGTGGAGGCCGTCCTGAAGGCCTCGGTCGAGGCGAACAAGTGGATCAACGCCAACCCGGACCAGGCGAAGGCGTCCGCGAACGCGCAGCTGGCGGCGGACTCCGGAAAGGCGCTTCCGGCGAACGTCCTGGACCCGGCCTGGAAGTCGATCCAGTTCACCGACGACCCGCTGGCCGCCACCCTCGACACCGAGGCGGAGCACGCCGTGAAGGCCGGTCTGCTGCAAAAGCCCGACCTGAAGGGCATCTACGACCTCACGATCCTCAACAAGGTCCTCAAGTCCGAGGGCGAGAGCACGGTCGACGCGGCCGGTCTCGGCACGAGCTGACGCAGGTCTCGACCAGTCCCCAGGAGGTGACGACCATGGCCACGACTCTCGCCAAGGCCGCCGAGTCGACCAAGTACGCGGCACGCCTTGAGCATGTCTCGAAGTCCTTCGCGACGCCGGGCGGGCAGCAGCTCGTCCTGGACGACATCAGCATCGATGTCGCTCCGGGCGAGTTCGTCACCCTCCTGGGGGCGTCGGGCTGCGGCAAGTCCACGCTGCTGAACCTGGTGGCGGGGCTCGACCGGCCCACCGCGGGGGCCATCACGACGGACGGGCGCCCGGCCCTGATGTTCCAGGAGCACGCGCTCTTTCCGTGGCTGACGGCCGGCAAGAACATCGAACTCGCCCTGAAGCTCAGGGGAGTTCCGAAGCCGGAGCGGCGTGAGCGGGCCGAGGAACTGCTCGCCCTGGTCCGGCTGCAGGGTGCGTACGGCAAGCGCGTCCACGAGCTGTCGGGCGGTATGCGCCAGCGTGCGGCACTGGCCCGCGCACTCGCGCAGGAGAGCAACCTGCTGCTGATGGACGAGCCGTTCTCGGCGCTGGACGCGATCACCCGGGACGTGCTGCACGACGAGCTGACCCGGATCTGGGCGGAGACGGGCGTGTCCGTGCTGTTCGTCACGCACAACGTGCGCGAGGCGGTGCGGCTCGCGCAGCGGGTCGTCCTGCTGTCCTCCCGGCCGGGCCGGATCGCCCGCGAGTGGAGCGTCGACATCGCACAGCCGCGGCGCATCGAGGACGCTCCCGTGGCCGAACTGTCCCTTGAGATCACCGATGTACTGCGGGGGGAGATCCGCCGTCATGGCCAGCACTGAGACGACGCCGGCTCAGGATGCCGGGAGCGTCGAGGCCGGCCTCGACGCGCTGGAGACCACCACCAGCGGCCGGCCTCCGTTCCGGCAGACCTTCGTCAACAAGATCCTGCCGCCGATCGTCGCGATCGCGGTGGTCCTGGCGGCCTGGGCCCTGCTCTACCCGGTCGTCGACAACCCGGCCAAGCTGCCTTCGCCGGCGGCCGTGGGCGCCGAGTTCAAGGACGCCTGGCTGAAGGGCACCCTGCTCGACTACATCTGGACCAGCGTCTCGCGCGGCCTGCTCGGCTTCGCCTTCGCCCTGGTCATCGGCACCCCGCTGGGTCTGGTGGTGGCCCGGGTGAAGTTCGTGCGCGCGGCCATCGGCCCGATCCTGTCCGGTCTGCAGTCGCTGCCGTCGGTGGCGTGGGTGCCGCCGGCCGTGATCTGGCTGGGGCTGAACAACTCGATGATGTACGCGGTGATCCTGCTCGGCGCGGTCCCGTCCATCGCCAACGGCCTGGTGTCCGGTGTGGACCAGGTGCCGCCGCTGTTCCTGCGGGCGGGCCGCACGATGGGCGCGACGGGGATCAAGGGCATCTGGCATGTCACCCTGCCGGCCGCGATGCCCGGCTATGTGGCGGGGCTGAAGCAGGGCTGGGCGTTCTCGTGGCGTTCCCTGATGGCGGCGGAGATCATCGCGTCGTTCCCCGACCTCGGCGTGGGCCTCGGCCAGCTGCTGGAGAACGCCCGCACGGCCAGCGACATGGCCATGGTGTTCGAGGCCATCCTGCTGATCCTGTTCGTCGGCATCGCGATCGACCTGCTGATCTTCAGCCCGCTGGAGCGGTGGGTCCTGCGCAGCCGCGGCCTGCTGGTGAAGAGCTGACATGCGCGCCCCGGTCGGCCCCGTCCTCGTGGTGATCGCCCACGGCAGCCGCGATCCGCGGCACGCCGCGACCGTGCACGCCCTCGTGGAGCGCGTGCGGTCGCTGCGGCCGGGGCTGCGGGTGGAGACCGGGTTCCTCGATTTCAACGTGCCGTCCGTGCACGGGGTGCTGCAGTCGCTGGCGGCAGAGGGCGTCCGCGACGTCGTCGCGCTGCCGCTGCTGCTGACGCGGGCCTTCCACGCGAAGGCCGACATCCCCGCCGTCCTGCGGGAGGCCCCGGCACGGCTGCGGATCCGGCAGGCGGACGTGCTCGGCCCGTCTCCGCTGCTGCTGCGGGCCCTGGAACGGCGGCTGTACGAGGCCGGGCTGACGCCCGCCGACAAGTCCTCGACCGGGGTCGTGCTGGCCTCGGCGGGATCCTCCGACCCGGAGGCGATCGCAGTGATCGCCGATATCGCGCGGGAGTGGTGGCACACCGGTTGGTGCGCCGTGCGGCCTGCGTTCGCCTCCGCATCTCTTCCGCGCACCGAGGACGCCGTGGCCGAGCTGCGCGCGCTCGGCTGCGACCGGGTCGCCGTCGCGCCGTACGTCCTGGCCCCCGGCTTCCTGCCGGACCGCATCGCACGCGGCGCGGCCGGGGCGGACGTACGGGCGGATGTGCTGGGCCCGGCGCCGGAGGTGGCACGGGTGCTGCTGGAGCGCTACGACGCGGCCCGCCGGCCGGCGCTGGCGGCGCTGGGCGCCTGAGCGCGGCCGCCCGGCGCGGGGGCCGTCCGGGACCCCGTGGCGGCGGGACCCCGGCCGGTCACACGCTGAGCGCGTGCGCGAGCTGCTGGACGCAGGTGAGGCTCCGGGTGCCCGCGCCCGCCACGATGGCGACCGCGTCCAGTGAGGAGCGGATCCGGCCGAGGTTGGGCGGCAGGCCGTCCTCCGCGGACAGGGCCAGCTCGCGCTGGATGACCTGGCCACGCTCGATGTGCCCCGGATACTCGACCCGAAGTGCCTCGGTGAACTGGTCCGCGACGGCCATGAGGGTTGCCAGATCGGGCGAGCCGTCGCCGAGACCGATGCGGACGTAGCCGCCGTGGTTGTAGGTGCTCATGCCTGTCCTCGCTTCTGGCTCGAAAGAGCCGTGGGGGGAGCTGGGGGTGAGGGACCGCTGTGACGTTACCGACGTCGCGGGGGTGCTTGTGAGGCCGTTCGGCGCCGTCGCGGGTCCGAGCCGGGCGGATGACGGCCCGGGCGGTCCCGATGCCGCGGAATGGGCCGAAAATCGCCACCCATCCGGGTGAGCGGCGTGCGTTGACCAGGCCTCGGACGCCGGTGACGCGGGGTACCGGGTGCGGGCCGCGCGGCCGGTGCCGGGGCGCGGGCGGAGGGCGGCCGGGCGGGTGCCGGGGCACCGCGTCCGTGGGTACGGCACGTCCGTGGGGCACGGCGGCGGCGCGGGTGCCGTCCTGCCGATGCTGTCCGCTGCGCTCATCCGTCGTCCCCCTCCGGCCGTTCACGCTCCCGAGCCTAGGGACAAGCGGAAGAATGTGGCGCGAGGTTGGGCGAGCGGGGCCACCGGGAGGCGGGGACGTGGTACAGGGCACCGGGTCCGGCGCTCCCCTGTGACGTCGGACCCGGTGGCTCTTCGTTCTGCGCCGGGTGCGGCGCCCGTGTCACAGACGAGACGGACTCCGGGCGCCACAGGGGCAGTTATCGGCCAACTGCCCGTGCATCAGTCGAAGCGGAGGGCGCCGGTGCGGGTGCGCTTGAGTTCGAAGAGGTCGGGATGGCGGGCCAGCACCCGGAAACTGTCGAAGAGTTCGGCCGCCTCGGCACCGCGCGGCACGGCCCGCAGCACCGGCCCGAACCACACCGTGCCGTCCACGTGAATCGTGGGGGTGCCGACATAGCCGCCCGTCTCCGGCTCGGTCCCGGCCACGTGGCTACGGCGTACGGCGTCGTCGTACGCCGGGTCGTGGGCGGCGGCCGCCAGCTCGGCGGGGAGTCCGAGTTCGGCCAGCGACTCGGCGATCACCTCGTCGAAGTCCTTCGTCTCGCGCTCGTGGATCCGGGTGCCGAAGGCGGTGTAGAGGTCGCGCAGCACCCCCTCGCCGTGCTGTGCGGCAGCGGCCACGGCGACCCGCACGGGGCCGATAGAGCGGTCCACCAAGTCCCGGTACCAGTCCGGGAGTTCGTTGCCGATGTTGTGCAGGTACAGGCTCATCGCCCGGAACCGGAGGTCGAGCGGGCGCAGCCGTTCGACCTCCAGGAGCCAGCGGGAGGTGATCCAGGCGAAGGGGCAGGCCGGGTCGAAGAAGAAGTCGACCCGGGTGCGGGCGGGCTCGGCGACAGTGGCGGTGGCGGTGGCGGTGGCAGCCACGCTTTCGGTGTCCGTGTGCGTCATGCTAGTGACGCTAGTCGGTCATTGGGGCTGAATCCCGGCCCATTCACTCCCTCTCTTCTTGGCCCAATTGGCTTGTTTCCCATCCTGATCCGGTTGCTTCGGCGGCATCGGCCCTGCGCACCAGCTCCGCGACCGGCATCGAGCCCGCGGCCCGGTGCTCGCGCGCGAACCGGTTGGCGAGTCGCTGGAACAGTTCGTTCAGCGGGGTCGGTACGCCGTGCAGCCGGCCGAGCAGGACGATCTCGCCGTTGAGGTAGTCGGCCTCGATGGTGCCGGTGCCCCGGGTCAGGGACTGCCAGGAGGAGCCGCCCCCGCGCGGGGCGCCGAGCGGTACCAGGGTCACCTTGTCGCCGCGCGCGGCACGCTGTTCCCCGGTGCTCGCGTACGCGATGCCGGCGGCGTCGAGCACGGCCTCGCCCTCGGCGCGCACGCGCGCGTACAGCGCCTGGGCCGCCTCGCTTTCGCGGGTTCCGGTCAGCGCCTCAATGGCGTTGCTGAGGTTGGCGAGCAACTTCGCGTACTGCCAGCGGGCCACGTCCGGCACGACCGGCGCTTCGAAGTGGGCGTCCGCCAGGTCGCCGGCGATCCGGCGGGCGGTGTCGTCGGTGCCGTGCGGCAGCCGGCCGAGGTGCAGGATGCCGGTGAGCGGGGTGCCCGCGGCGGAGACGACGCCGGGCTCCACGAAGGTCGAGGGCAGCCAGACGCAGACGCCGTGCACGTGCCGGAACCGGCGCAGGGCCAACCGCCCGCTCTCCACGCCGTTCTGCAGGCACACGAGCGGCAGTCGGCCGCCCGCCGTGCCGCCGCCCGCGACGGGTGCCTCGGCCCAGGCCTCCAGCGCGGAGACGGTGTCCTGGGTCTTGACGGCGAGGACGAGGACGTCGTCGGCGCGCAGCTCACCGAGCGGTCCGGGCCCGTCGACGGCGGGCAGCCGGTACGTCAACTCCCCTTCCGGGACCCGTAGTCGGAGTCCGTGCGCGGCCAGCTCCGACAGGTGCTTGCCGCGTGCCACGAGGACGACCTCGCGCCCGGCCTGGGCGAGCCGCCCGCCGGCGGTCCCGCCGACCGCTCCCGCCCCGATGATGATGTAGCGCATGGGCTGAGCCTCGCACAAGCGTACCTGGTCCCGTCACTCTTCCGAAGACGTCAACTCCACCAGCTTGACCACCGTGTTCCAGTTGCGGCTCGTGGCGATCAGCCCCTTGGCCGGCCGGCGGGCCAGCCTCTCGGCGAGCTTGGAACGGCCGAGGCCGTCGGGGGCGTAGAGGTACAGACAGCGGTCGCCGAGCCGGAACTCCTCGGGCAGATGGGCGGCCTGGTCGATCTCCGCGAAGCGGTCCGGGGCGACGGGCATGGAGAAGTACGTGACGTGCAGTTGCCTGGCCTCCAGGTCGGCGGCCGGGAACGGGCAGGACTCGACGACGGCCGTCAGATAGCCGTGGTCGCGCACGAGCACGTCGACCGGGAAGCCGAAGCGCTCCTCGATCGCCCCGCTCAGCTCCGCCGCCAGCGACTCCTCGTCGCCGCTGTCGGTGGTGAAGACGGCCTGGCCGCTCTGCAGATAGGTCCGTACACCAGTGTGGCCGAGGCCGGTCAGAAGGGTGCGCAGGTCGGCCATGGGCACCTTCTTGCCGCCGCCGACGTTGATTCCGCGCAACAGAGCCGCATAGGTCGTCATCCAGCCAGCCTAGAGGGGCCGTCGTGCCCCGTGGGGGCGGGCACGACGGCCGGGCCCGCGCAGGGCGGGTTGCGCGAAACTCTGGCCGATCGGCGGGGCCGGAGCAACCTCTGCACGCAGCTGTGACTTGTTCAACAAGTTTTCGTAATCACAAAACGGCGCGCTGGCGGCGGAACGGACATCCCTCGTCCCGGCGGTACGGCCACGCGCAGTGCTGCTGCTCGCGGTTCTGCACGCGGCGGCCCGGACCCCGCGACCCGCCCCCGGAGCAGACGCGGAGGTGACGGCAAGGGGCGGGCACCGTATACGAGGAGGCGGACCGTCACGGGAGCACGGCGGTGCGGGTGCCGGCGTGCTCACCACGGCCGGTGTCCGTGAAGCACACGGGCATCGGCCCGGCAGGAGGGCGAACGGCCGCCGGTCCGACCCGGTCCGCCGCCGACGGCCCGTCGACGCCGGGGTGTCAACGGGCCCTGTCGGCGTGAGGCGCGGGGGCGACCGGCCAGGAGGCCGGGCGGCCTACTCCCCTCTGCCTTGCGGCAGTTCGGCCTCGATGAGATCTGCCGCCCGGTGGGTGCCACCCTCCTGGGCCATCTCGGCCTGGATCGCCTTCAGACGGCGGGCCGCCTCCGGGTCGTCCACCAGGGCGAGGGCGGCCTCGCGCAGGCGGTCGGCGGTGGCCTCCTCGGTGTCCAGCCTCCGGGCGACGCCGAGGGCCGTGAGCACGTCGGCGTTGCCGAACTGGTCGGCGGCCTGCGGTACGGCGATCATCGGTGTGGCGGTGGCCAGTCCCTCCTGGCTGCCACCGGCGCCCGCGTGGGTGACGAACAGGTCGGCCTGCCGCAGGATCGCCAACTGCGGTACCCAGTCGTGCACTTCGACGTTGGCCGGCACGTCACCCAGGTCGGCGGCGGACACATGGCGGCCGACCTGGAGCACCAGGTGCCAGCCGGGCAGATCCCCGAAGGCGCGGACACACTCGCGGTAGAAGCCGGGCTGGTTGGTGAAGGCCGAGCCCAGGGACACCAGCGCGACCCTGTCGACGCCGGCCGGCCGCTGCCAGTCGCCCTGCTCGGCGCGGTCGCCCTGGCAGGCGCCGACGAAGGTGTGAACGCGCTCGTCGACCCGGTCGGCATTCGGCTGGAGGGCCTTGGGGATGAGGACGATCGAGCGGTCCGGGCGGCCGGCGAACGGGTCCGGGTGCCGGGTGATCCCGTTCTCGGTCAGCCACGCCTCGAACCGGGCGTAGTACGCCTGCCCGCGCGCGGTCTTTTTCGGTTCCGCCCACATCGGCTCGGCGACCTCCTTCTCGTACCCCTCCCAGGCGACGAGGTTCGGCGAGAGGGAGATCGCCGGGACGCCCCAGCGGTGGGCGAGGACGCGGGCCGGATAGGAGGCGATGTCGTGCAGTACGAGGTCGGGCTCGTCACCCGCGTAGGCGTCGATGAGCTGCGGGAGTGCCTGGATGGCGTCCGCGAGGAACGGTTCCACGTTGTCCAGGAGCGTCGTCCCCCAGGCCGACGGGTCGGCGCCGGGTCCGGGCAGCGTGGAGGTGTACGGCACGGGCCGGGCCCCGGTGGCGGCCACCTTCTCGGCGAACACCGGCGGGATGGCGTACGTGACCCGGTGCCCCCGGGCGACGAGTTCCCGGATCACCTCCAGGCTGGGGTTCACGTGGCCGTGCTGGGCGATGGAGAACATGGCGATGTGTGCGGGGCTGGTCATGCACCCGAGGCTAGGCGAGACGATACGTATCGTCCAATGTGTTTTCCGCCCGCCTGATAGCGGGTGGACCGGGGCCCGGCTGCTCTACGGGCAGACCACCCCCGCCCTGTTCCGCGGAGATCTCTTCACGCACCCGGGCAACGGTCCCGCACTCACCGGCGACGACCTGGTCGAACCCACCCTGGGGCCGAGGAACTGTTCCGCCGGATCTCCTGCGGCAGCGGGCCGGAGCGGGACTCCGTCACCCGCCCCGGCGCGCTGGAGGCGCCGCGTCCTCGACTGGAGTGAGGCGCGGCGAACTCCCACACTCCCCTGCCCCCCGCTCAGCGCTGGTAACGGGCCAAGACCAGATTGCCGTCCTTCTCCAGGCGTCTGCGCAGCTCGGCGAGGCCGATCGCACCGCTGTAGTACTCCTGGAAGGCCGGGGTGGCCACCTTGTCCTTCCACTCCGGGTAACCCCGGACGGACTGGGCGGGCGCCGGGCGGAGGTGGCCGGCGAGGGCCGTGCCGGTCGACCAGCCGTACTTCCCGGTGTGCAGGGCGGGGTCCTTCAGGGCCTGGGTTCCGGTCGGCAGCATCCAGTCCCCGAGGGCGAGGCGGACCATGTTCTTCGGCCGCAGCAGGAAGTCGAGGAACGCGGCGGCCTCCTTCTTGTGCGGGCAGTCGGCGGAGACGGACAGGGTCTGCGGGCTGACGCCCTGGGCGAGCCCGGCAGCACCGGCCGGGGCGGGCAGCACCTCCCAGCGGAAGCCCTTCGGGGCCTGCTGCACGATCTGCTGCCGGTACGAGAAGCCCAGCGGGACCATCGCGTACCGGCCGGCGAAGAAGCCGGGCAGCGTGTCCGAGCCGCCGCTGCCGAGCGTCGAGGCGGGGGCGCTGCGGTCGAGGGCGACCTGGTCGTGAACCGTACGGGGGACGACCGCGTCGGCGTCGGTGAAGCGCACGGCGACCTTGCCGTCCGCGCCCCGCCGGAAGAGCTGTCCGCCCGCCGACAGGGACAGGTTCAGCGTGGCGGAGACAGGCTCCTTGAGCGGCCAGGCCACGCCGTACGCCCCGGGCCCGCCGAGCCTCTTCGTGATCCTCCGGAACTCCGCCCAGCTCCAGGGGTGTTCGGGAGTGGGAACGCGCACCTTCGCCTTCCCGAGCCAGGTGGCGTTGGCGATCAGCACCCGGGGTTCCTGGAGGAACGGCACGCCGTAGATACCGCGCCCGAAGGTGGCCGCGTCCCAACTGCTCCGCGGAATCTCCGACGTGAGCCGGGCCGGCAGCAGGCCGGTCAGGTCGGCGAGGTAGCCGCCGTACGCGAAGTCGGCGAGGTCGTCGGAGGCGTCGTGGATGACGTCCGGGGCCTCTCCGCCCTCGAAGGAGGTGAGCAGCTGGTCGTGCACGCTGTCCCAACTGCCTTGGACGTACTCGACCTTCACGTCGGGGTGGGTCGCGTTCCACTCCTTCACCAGGGCCTTGTTGGCGGCGACGGACTCCTGCTGCCAGGCGAGGGACAGAAAGCGGAGGGTGACCGGGCCGCCGCCCCGGTGCCCCGGTGCCCCGGTGACGAGCAGCCCGCGAGGAGCAGCACGGCGGCGAGGAGGGACATGATCGTCCGGGGCCGCATCAGCTCTTCACCGCCCCGGAGAGCAGGCCGGCCGTGATCCGCCGCTGGACCAGTGCGAAGACAGCCAGGGAGGGCAGCGTGGCGAGGAACGCGGCCGCGGCCAGCGGGCCGAGGTCGGCCACGCCCTCGGCGCCGATGAAGTGGGTGAGGACGACCGGCAGGGTCTGCTTGCCCGGGCTCTTGAGCAGCACGAGCGCGAAGAAGAACTCGTTCCACGCGGTGACGAACGCGAACAGCGCCGTCGCCGCGATGCCCGGCGCCAGCAGCGGCACCGTCACCGACACGAGGATTCTGAGCCGCCCGGCACCGTCCACAGCCGCGGCCTCCTCCAACCCGGCGGGGACCGCCCGCACATGGCCCACGAGCATCCACAGCGCGAACGGCAGCGCCCACACGACGTACACCACCACCAGGCCGGCCAGGGAGTCGACGAGCCGCAGGTTCTTCAGCACCAGGAACAGCGGGATGATCACCAGCACGAAGGGGAACGCCTGGCTGACCACCACCCACCCCGTGGCGGCCCTGGTCAGCCGGGTGCGGTGGCGGGCCATCACGTACGCCATCGGGGTCGCGAGCAGTACGGCGACGGCGGCGGTCGCGAGTGCCACCAGCAGGGAGTTGAGGGCGGCGTGCGCGAGCGGCTGCTCCTGGAAGGCCTGCCGGACGTTGACCAGGGTGGGATGGCGCGGGATCCAGGCCGGATGCAGACTGGCCAGCTCGCGCGGTGACTTGAGCGCGGTGGACAGCAGCCACAACAGCGGGAAGGCGAGGAAGACCAGATAGCCGAGCAGGGCGGCGTACTGCCCGGCGCGTGCAGCACGGCGGGTCCTCATGCGTCCGCACCTCCCCCCAGCCGGCCGGCCAGGAACACCGCGAGCAGTACCGAGACCACGGCGACGAGCACGCATCCCATGGCCGCCGCGTACCCGAACTGGCCGTAGCGGAAGGCCTCTTCGTAGGCGAACAGCATGGGCAGCCGGGTCTTTCCGCCGGGGCCGCCGTTGGTGAGCACGTAGACCAGGGCGAAGGAGTTGAGGTTCCAGATGAGGTTCAGCGCGGTGATGGCGAGGGCCACCGGTCTGAGCGCGGGCCAGGTGACCGCGTGGAAGCGGCGCCAGGCGCCCGCGCCGTCCACGGCGGCCGCCTCGTGGAGTTCGCCCGGTACGTTCTGCACTCCGGCGAGCAGGGCAACCGTGGTCTGCGGCAGACCGGCCCAGACGCCGACCACGATCACCGCGGGCAGGGCCGTGGCCAGGCCGCTGAGCCAGTCGCGCCCGTCGCCGAGGCCGAGGTCGCGCAGCGTCTCGTTGAGGACGCCCGCGTCCGGGTTGTAGACGAGCCGCCACATGATGCCGACGACGACCTCGGGCATCGCCCAGGGCACGATGGCGAGGGCGCGGGCCGCCCAGCGCAGCCGTAGGTCCTGGGCGAGGAGCAGGGCGAGCCCGAGCGCCAGCAGGAACTGGGGGACGGTCACGCCCACCGCCCAGACCAGTCCGATCCGGAACGACTCCCAGAACAGCGTGTCGTGGAGCAGGTCCTGGAAGTTGAGGGCGCCGATCCACCGGGTGGCCTGGGTGCGGCCGGACTGGGCGTCGGTGAACGCCAGCAGGATGCCGTACAGCAGCGGGCCCACGCTGAACAGCAGGATGGGAATCAGGGCGGGCAGGACGAGGAACCAGGCACCGCGATCAGCGGCACGGCGACCGCTCGGCCGTAACACTTCAACCACTGATGTCACGAAATCAGCCCCTTTGCCTGCTTCGATTGACGTGCTCATGGTCGTGAAGGTCGGGGATCGCGTCAAGGGACCGCGCACACGGGCCGGCACGCCGTCCGACCTGTGCGAATGCGAGACTGGCCGGGGAGATCCGAGCGCACGGAGGCACGATGGACGAGGCACGGGCACGGGACGTACTGGCCGCGGCGGGCGCACTGCCGGGCCCGGCCGGGGACGCGCAACTCCTCGCCCTCGGCGAGAACGCGGTGTTCGCCGCCGGGGACCTGGTGGTGAAGGTGGGCCGCGACGCCGAGCTGCTGGAGCGGGCCCGGCGCGAGCTGGACATCGCCGGCTGGCTGGCCGAGGCGGGCGTACCGGCGGTGCGGGCGGCCGAGCCGAAGCCGCGCCTGGTCGAGGGGCACCCGGTGACCGTATGGCACCGGCTGCCCGACCCCGAACGCCCCGCCGGGCCACGGGATCTGGCGCGGCTGCTGCGGATGGTGCACGCACTGCCCTCTCCCCCTTTCGCTTTGCCGCCCCGCGAGCCGCTGGGCGGTGTGGAGCGCTGGCTGCGGCTGGCGGGTGCCGCGATCGACCCCGAGGACGCGGCGTATCTCCGCGCGCGCCGGGACGGTTTCGCGGCGGCCGCGGCCGCGCTGACGCCCCAGCTGCCCCCGGGTCCCATCCACGGCGACGCGCTGCCCCGCAATGTGCACATCGGTCCGGACGGGCCGGTCCTGGTCGACCTGGAGACCTTCGCGGCCGATCTGCGCGAGCACGACCTGGTGGTCATGGCCCTCTCCCGCGACCGGTACGGGCTGCCCGACGAGGCGTACGGCTCCTTCACCGAGACCTACGGCTGGGACGTACGGGAGTGGGCGGGCTGTGCGGTGCTGCGCGGCGCCCGCGAGACGGCCAGCTGTGCCTGGGTGGCCCAGCACGCGCCGAGCAATCCGAAGGCACTGGCCGAGTTCCGGCGCCGGGTGGCGTCGCTGCGGGACGGGGACGAAGCGGTGCGGTGGTATCCGTTCTGACGGGGTTGCCATGAGCGCCCCGACGGGCGCGGGACTCGGCTAAGCCGGCTGGCTCTCGGTCAACTCCCGCAGCGGCCACGCGCCGTCGATCACCGCGTCCGGCTCCCCCTTGCGGCGCAGGAACGCCTGGAAGTCCGCCGCCCACTGTGCGTACCACTCGATCTGCCGCTGGTGCAGTTCGGCCGGGCTCAGGGACGCGATCTTCGGGTGACGCTCGGCTATCGCACCGGCCAGGCGGCCCGCGGCGAGGGCGTCGGCCGAGGCGTCGTGGGCCGCGTCGAGCACTATGCCGTACTCGGCGCAGACCGCTTCCAGGTTCCGCTTGCCACGGCGGTAGCGGTCGGCCCAGCGGTCGATGGTGTAGGGGTCGACGACCGGGGCGGGCGGGGCGCCGCCCAGCCGGTCGGAGAGCGACGGCAGGCTGTGCCGCCGCAGCTCGGCGGAGAGCAGGGTGAGGTCGAAGGCCGCGTTGTAGGCGACGACCGGAACGCCCGCCTTCCAGTACCCGGTGAGGGCCTCGGCGAGGGCGTCGGCCACCTGGTCGGCGGGCCGGCCCTCCGCCGCCGCGCGTTCGGTGCTGATGCCGTGCACCGCCACCGCGTCGGCCGGGATCTCCACGCCCGGATCGGCCAGCCATTCCCGGCGCCCCACGGGCTCACCGGCCCTGACCTCGATCACCGCGCCGGTGACGATGCGCGCCTCGTGCGGATCCGTGCCGGTCGTCTCCAGGTCGAAGCCGATCAGCAGCTCACGGTGCCAGCCCATGGCGGCCCCCCTTCTCGGTGGTGCTTTCCCCCAGTGCCTCCACCCTCGCACGCGGCACTGACAATCCGAGGGCAGCCTTCCGCTTACCCAGATGGCTACATCAGGACACAGGGCGCGAATCCACCCAAGACAGCTCGAATTCCTCCCGATATGTCGGGAAGAGTCCGGCTTCGCTCATGTCATCCGACTTGACCAGCTTGCCGCCGTTGCGCAGCACCAGCACCGGCGATTCCATGCCCCGGGCGCCGCGCAGATAGGACTGGACCACGGCGATCCCGTCGGCGCCGTCGCCGTCCACCAGGTAGGCGGTGAAGCGGGGCGTCTCGTCGTACACCTGGATCTCGAAGGCGCCCGGGTCGCGCAGTCGGGACCGGACCCGGCGCATGTGCAGGATGTTCATCTCGATCGAGCGGCCCAGTTCGCCCCGTTTCATACCCAGTTCGCGCTCGCGGCGCTTGACCGCGCTGGACGCCGGGTTCAGGAACAGCAGCCGGACCCGGCAGCCGGACTCGGCCAGGCGGATCAGGCGGCGCCCGGAGAAGTTCTGCACCAGCAGGTTGAGCCCGATACCGATGGCGTCCAGGCGGCGCGCGCCGGCGAAAAGGTCCTCGGCCGGGA
This sequence comes from Streptomyces sp. MMG1121, assembly GCF_001280015.1. Classification (GTDB taxonomy): domain Bacteria; phylum Actinomycetota; class Actinomycetes; order Streptomycetales; family Streptomycetaceae; genus Streptomyces. Next base: position 290,914 of record NZ_LGDV01000038.1, on the reverse strand, counting down.
ACTGGCGCATGAGCCGCACCCGGTCGGAATGCACGGCGACCACGTCGGCGTACCGGTCGCCGACCAGGTCCTCGACCGCGTCGACGGGCAGCCGGCGCGCGGAAGGCACGTCACCACCCGCGCCGAGCATCTCCAGCAGCCGCGCCGAGGCCCGCTCGGCCTGGCTGAGGACCGCCCCGGACAGGGCCCGGTTGCGGGAGACGACGTTGCGCGTGACCTCCAGCTCGTCCAGGGCGAGTTCGAGGTCGCGGCGCTCGTCGAAGTACGGCTCGAAGCACGGCCAGTGCTGCACCATCAGCTCGCGCAGCTGCGGCAAGGTCAGAAAGCTGAGCACGTTGTCGTCGGCCGGGTCCAGCAAGTAGCCCTTGCGGCGGCTGACTTCGCGGACGGCGACGGCGCGCTGAACCCACTCCTGCCCGGCCGGTCCGGCCGCGGCGACCACCCAGTCGTCCCCGTGGACGGGTTCGTAGATGGGGCGCAGGACGGCGGCCACGACCGCGCGCAGCCGCTGTTCCACGAGGTTCAGCCAGATATAGGCCCGGCCGGCCCGCTGGGCGCGGGTGCGCACCTCGCGCCAGGCGTCGGCGTCCCAGTCCAGCTCCGGCCCGATGGATCCTGCGTCCATCGGCCGGGCCAGGGACACCGCGCCGGGCGGGACGTCTGTGGAGCTCCCCTCGTGACCCTCGTCACCAGGGGGCAGCTCCAGCCCTCCCGAGCCCACCCGTGCACCGCCTTCCGTCCCCCGGGCCTTTCCCGTCTCAACGATCAAGGAAGGGTACTCCGGGAGCGGTCGGCGGTGCAGCCGGATGGACAGGTCGATCGTCCAACTGTTTTGCTCAACTCTGCCTGTGTCAACGGCCGTTCCATGACGCCTTGTCACACGGAGTGAGCGGATTCATCACACCGGTTCCCCGCGGGGTGCCGCCGCGGCCTTGCCGACGCGCCGTCAGGGCTCGTCGGCGGCGCCGGGACAGCTGCCGGCGGACCCGGACGTGGGCCCGGGCGACCAGAGGTTTCGTCACTTTCGGGAGACTCGGGGGCCGACGCGGCCCCGGGCGGGCGGCACACCTGGGAGAGTCATCTCCATGCAGGTCTGGCCTGGAGAGGCGTATCCGCTCGGCGCCACCTATGACGGCGCCGGAACCAACTTCGCGGTCTTCACGGAGGTCGCGGACCGAGTAGAGCTGTGTCTGCTGCACGACGACGGCTCGGAGACGGCGGTGGAACTGCGCGAGAGCGACGCGTTCGTGCGGCACGCGTACGTGCCGGGCGTGATGCCGGGGCAGCGCTACGGGTTCCGGGTCCATGGCCCGTACGACCCCGGGCGCGGGCTGCGGTGCAACTCCGCGAAGCTGCTGCTCGACCCGTACGCGAAGGCGGTCAGCGGCAGCGTGCGGTGGGGCGAGGAGGTGTACGGCTACCACTTCGGGGCTCCGGAGCGGCGCAACGACCTGGACTCGGCGCCGCACACCATGACCTCGGTGGTGATCAACCCGTACTTCGACTGGGGCGACGACCGGCTCCCGCGCACCGAGTACCACCACACGGTCATCTACGAGGCTCACGTCAAGGGCCTGACCATGCGTCACCCGGGGCTGCCGGAGGAGCTGCGCGGCACGTACGCCGCGCTCGCCCACCCGGCGGTCATCGACCACCTGACCAGGCTCGGGGTGACGGCCCTGGAGCTGATGCCCGTCCACCAGTTCGTCGACGACCACCGGCTGGCCGACCTGGGCCTGAGCAATTACTGGGGCTACAACACCATCGGCTTCTTCGCCCCGCACAACGCGTACGCCTCCTGGGGCGACCGCGGCCAGCAGGTCCTGGAGTTCAAGTCGGCGGTCCGGGCACTGCACGAGGCCGGGATCGAGGTCATCCTGGACGTCGTCTACAACCACACGGCCGAGGGCAACCATCTGGGCCCGACGCTGTCCTTCAAGGGCATCGACAACGCGTCGTACTACCGGCTCGCGGACGATCCCCGCTACTACACAGACACCACGGGCACCGGGAACTCGCTGCTCATGCGGTCCCCGCACGTGCTCCAGCTCATCATGGACTCGCTGCGGTACTGGGTCACCGAGATGCATGTCGACGGCTTCCGCTTCGACCTCGCGGCGACGCTGGCCCGGCAGTTCCACGAGGTGGACCGGCTGTCGTCGTTCTTCGACCTGGTGCAGCAGGACCCGGTGGTCTCCCAGGTGAAGCTGATCGCCGAGCCGTGGGACGTGGGCGAGGGCGGCTATCAGGTGGGCAATTTCCCGCCGCTGTGGACCGAGTGGAACGGCATGTACCGCGACACGGTGCGGGACCTGTGGCGGGGCGAGCCGCGGGCGCTCGCGGAGTTCGCCTCCCGGCTGACCGGTTCCTCCGACCTGTACCAGGACGACGGCCGCCGCCCGCTCGCCTCGATCAACTTCGTCACCTGCCACGACGGTTTCACGCTGCGCGACCTCGTCTCGTACGACCGCAAGCACAATCAGGCCAACGGCGAGGACGACCGGGACGGCGAGAGTCACAACCGCTCGTGGAACTGCGGGGCGGAGGGCGAGACCGACGACCCGGACGTGCTGGCGCTGCGCGCCCGGCAGATGCGGAACTTCGTCGCCACGCTGATGCTGTCCCAGGGCGTGCCGATGATCAGCCACGGCGACGAGTTCGCCCGCAGCCAGCGGGGCAACAACAACGCCTACTGCCAGGACAACGAGCTGGCGTGGGTGCGGTGGCCCGAGATCGGGGACGAGAGCGGCGAGCTGCTGGAGTTCATGCGCGCCATGGTGTGGCTGCGCCGGGACCATCCCGTGCTGCGGCGGCGGCGCTTCTTCCACGGGCGACCGGTGGAGGGCACGCACGACGCGTTGTCCGACATCGCCTGGTTCACACCGGAGGGCGCCGAGATGACCCAGCGGGACTGGGACTCCGCGCGGGCGTCCGCGCTGACGGTGTTCCTCAACGGCAACGCCATCTCCGAGCCCGGCACGCGCGGGGAGCGCATCGCCGACGACTCGTTCCTGCTGATGTTCAACGCCTCGCCCGGGCCGCTGGAGTTCCTGGTGCCGGTCGATCACGGCCGGCAGTGGCAGGTGGTGGTCGACACGGCCCTGCCGGACGGGGTGCCGCCTGGGTCGGGGGCGAAGGTCGGGGCGGGCGACCGGATCACCCTGGCGGACCGCAGTCTGACGGTGTTGCAGCGGCCCACCTAGCGGGTCACGGGTTCGTGCGGGCCCGTTCGTCCTGCACACGCGCGCGTGAGGCGTTTTTGGCCCGTCCGGAGTACGTCGTCGGGCGGGCCGTCAGCGCGATGACGAAGGTGAGCGCTGCGGCCGTGCTCGCCACCGCGAAGGCCGCGCGGGGACCGTAGGCGTCGGTGAGGCGGCCGGTCACGGCGACAGACAGGGCCTGGCCGCCGACGAGGGCGCTGGTGGCGACCGCCATCGCCTCGGCGAGCCGTGTCGGCGGCACCGCGCGTTCGATGAGCCCGAACACCGTGATCAGGTGCGGTGCGTAGGCGACCCCGAGCACGGTGACCACGGCGTACAGACCGGCCAGGCTCTGCGTACGCAGCAGCGGCAGCGACAGCACGAGGGCCGCCGCTGTGGCCAGCCGCCAGCGCGGCGGGAGACCGAGGCGGGCGGGCACGCAGGCCATGCCCAGCCCGGCCGCGGCGCTCATCACGCCCATGGCGGCGTACACGAGCCCCGCCTGGTTCTCCTGCCCGAGCCGGGCCGTGAGCGCGGTGATGCCTGCCTGGCAGGCACCGAACATGGCGCCCTGGAGGGCGAGGGAGGCGCGCAGCGAGTGGACGCAGTTGGGCATGGGGGTGAGCGCGGCCCGTGCACGCGCGCGTGCGGGGTCGCGGCCCGCGGACGCGGGCGCGACGGCCAGGGCGGTCGGGTGGAGGGCGAAGGCACTGCCGCACACCGCCACCAGCAGGGCCGCGCCGCCCATCGCGTACGCCGGATGGGCGAGGACCGAGGCGATCCCGACCAGGGCCGGACCGAGGACGAAGGAGATCTCGTCCAGGGTGCTCTCGAAGGACAGCGCGACGCCGACGGTGGCCTCGGGGGCGCCGGAGCGGCGGGCGAGCGCGACCAGACGGGCGCGGGCCAGCGGGCCCACGAGCGGCACGGTGCCACCCGCGGCGGCCCCCAGGAGGGCCAGGACGGCCGTGGGCAGGCCTGTGAGGGCGCCGGCGACCAGGACGGTCACCGCGACCGCGTTGGCGAGCGAGAAGGCCAGGACGACCCTGCGCTGCCCGTGCCGGTCCGCGAGCCGCCCCACCACCGGCCCGCAGGCCACCTGCCCGAGCGCGAGCGCCCCGCCGGTCAGCCCCGCGGCGGACAGGGATCCGCTCGTCCGGGCGACGAGCAGCACGCTGCCGAACTGGATCGTCGCCGTCGGCAGCCGGCCCAGGAACGACACGCACGGCAGCAGCGGCCCGGTCAGCGCGATCACCTCACGGTAGGTGTCCCGTGTACGGCGCCGGACCGGCTTCCCCGTTGTCCCCATCGCTCGAACCTAGGCACGCGCGCAGGGGCGCGGGCAGGGACCGATGACACGAAACACGACGGGCTGGGTACGTAGGTTTCCATGACGTCTGCGCGAACCGGACCATCCGTGCCCACGGCCACCTACCGGCTCCAGCTCCAGCCGGCGTTCCCGTTCACCGCCGCCGCGGCGGCGGTGCCGTACCTGGCGTCGCTCGGTGTCTCGCATCTGCACCTGTCCCCCGTCCTGGAGACCGTGCCCGGCTCCGCGCACGGCTACGACGTGGTGGACCACGCGCGCGTACGCGAGGAACTGGGCGGCGAGGAGGGCCTGCGGGCACTGGCGCGGACCGCGCGGGAGCACGGTCTGGGCCTGGTCGTGGACATCGTGCCGAACCACATGGCGATGGCACCCCGGCACAACCACGCCCTGTGGGAGGTGCTGCGCGAGGGGCCCGACTCGCCCTACGCGCGGTGGTTCGACATCGACTGGGAGGCCGGGGACGGGCGGCTGCTGCTGCCGGTGCTCGGCGGCCCGGTCGGCACCGAAGGCGAGCACCTCCAGGTCGACGGTGGCGTACTGCGCTACCACGACCACGCCTTCCCGCTGCGCCCGGGCACCGAGGGCCTGCCGCTGCCGGAGCTGCTGGATGCCCAGTGGTACCGCCCGGTGTGGTGGCGGCTGGCCCGCACCGAGCTGAACTACCGGCGCTTCTTCAGCATCTCGGAGCTGATCGGGGTGCGCGTGGAGGACCCGGAGGTGTTCGACGCCACCCACGCCAAGATCCTCCAGCTGCTCCGGGAGGGCGTGCTCGACGGGCTGCGCGTCGACCACCCCGACGGACTCGCCGACCCCGGCGGCTATCTCGCGCGGCTGCACGAGGCGACCGGCGGACGCTGGACGGTGGTGGAGAAGATCCTCGCCGACGGCGAACACCTGCCGCCGTCCTGGCCCGTCGCGGGCACCACGGGTTACGACGCCCTGCGCCAGGTCGACGGCCTGTTCACGGACCGGGCCGGGGCCGGTGAACTCCTCGCGCACTACCGGCGGTCCGCGGCGCCGCAGACCGACCGGGGCGGGAACTGGGAGGCCACGGTGCGCCGGGCCGCCTACAAGGTGCTCACCCATGAGCTGGCCGCCGAGACGGACCGCCTCACCCGGGTGGCCGCCCGGCTGTGCGCCGCCTCGCCGGACCTCACACTGCGCGACCGGGCGCCCTGGGCGCTGCGCACGGCCCTGGTGGAACTGCTGGTCCGGATGCGGGTGTACCGGCCGTACACGAGCGCCGACCTGGCCGCCGCCGTCACCGAGGAGGCCGCCGCCGAGGCCCGGTACGCCTTCGTCGTGCCCGAGGAGGCCGGGGCCGTGGACGTCGTACGACGGCTGCTCGTGGAGTCACCCGGGGAGGAGGCCGGGGCGGTGACGGGCGACCGCGCCGGGCGGGCCGAGTTGCGCACCCGGTTCGCGCAGACCGCGTCGGCACTGCGCGCCAAGTCGGTGGAGGACACGGCGTTCTACCGCTACGTGCCGCTGCTGTCGGCGACCGAGGTGGGCGGCGATCCGGGGCAGCCGGGGGTGTCGCCCGAGGACTTCCACGCCTACTGCGCGCGCGTGCAGCGCGACTGGCCGGCCACCGGCACGGTCGTCTCCACACACGACACCAAGCGCAGCGCCGACGTCCGCGCGGCGCTGGCCGTGCTGACCGAATGCCCCGCGCGGTGGGCGGAGTTGCTCGCCGGGGTGACGCTGCCGGAGGAGGGCCCGCCGGACGGGCAGCTGGCCTGGGCGGCCTGGCAGACGGTGTTCGGGCTGGGTCCCGCCGACGAGGAGCGGGTCCAGGAGGCGCTGCTGAAGCACGTGCGCGAGGCCGGCATGTACACCAGCTGGACGGAGCGGGAGCCGCCGTACGAGGAGGCGGTGGCCGCCTTCGTCGCCGCCGGGCCGTGCGGACCGCCGGGCGAGCGTGTGGCGGCCTTCCGCAAGGCGTCGGAGCCGCACATCCGGGCCAACGTCCTCGGCACCGCGCTGGTCCAGCTGACGATGCCGGGGGTGCCGGACGTGTACCAGGGCACGGAGGGCGAGTACCGGGCCCTGGTGGACCCGGACAACCGGCGGCCGGTGTCGTTCCCGCCCGGGACGCCGGGCGAGAAGGACGCCCTGACGTCGGCGGCACTGCGCCTGCGCGCCCGCCGCCCCGGCGTCTTCGGCACGACGGCGACGTACACCCCGCTCGCTGCCGACGGTCCGGCGGCCGAGCACTGTGTGGCCTACGCGCGCTCCGGAGAGGTGATCACGGCGGTGACGCGGCTGTCCCTGCGGCTGGCGGAGGCGGGCGGCTGGCGGGAGACCCAGCTGTCGCTGCCTGCCGGCCGATGGACCGACGTCCTGGCCCCCGGACGGGAGTTCACCGGTGACACGCGCGTGGCGGACCTGTTCGAGCACGTGCCGGTGGTGCTGTTGGAGAGGGTGGGCGAGGAGTGAGGGGTGTGGGGCCGCTCGGCGGGACCGGGGAGCCGGCGGTTCGGGGGCCCGGGGGCGGCCAGGTGGCGCGCAGGAGGTCCACGAAGGCCTCGGCGGTGCCGGTGAGCGGCACGCGCGCGTAGACGGCCAGAGGGCGCCTCCAGGCCGGGTCGGGAGTGAGGATCACGCAGTCCTCGCCGACGGCACCGCGCACGACGTCGGCCGACGCGACGCACACGCCGACCCCGGCGGCCGCCATGCGCACGGCCGTCGAGCTGTGCTCGGTCCATACGGCGGTCTCCGGTGTGAACCCGGCCTGCGCGCACGCCCAGTCGAGGAAGCGCTCTCCGTGCACGACGGGTTCCAGCGCACAACGGACCCAGACACGGTCGGCGAGTTCCGGCAGCCTGACCGCCGTACGGCCCGCGAGCCGGTCGTCGAACGGCACCACCAGGACGAGTTCCTCCTCGCCGACCGGTACGACGGTGCCGGGCGGTTCGGCGGGGGACGGCCCGAAGGCGAGGTCGGCGGTGCCGCGCTCCACGGCCTCCTCCAGCGCCTCGGCGGTCGCGTACTCGTGCAGCCGCAACAGGACTCGGGGGTGGACCGCACGCCAGCGGGCGAAGACGTCGGGCAGGATGCCGACGGCGAGCGAGTGCAGGCTCGCGACATGCAGCTCGCCGCCCTCGGCGCCGGCGGTGGCACGCGCGGCGCGGCGGGCCTGCGCGGCGCTGCGGACGGCAAGTTCGGCGTGCGGCAGGAAGGCCCGCCCCATCGGGGTGAGGCGCACGCCCCGGGGCATGCGCTCCAGCAGCGCGCCGCCCACCGACTTCTCCAGGGCCTTGATCTGGTGCGAGAGCGCGGGCTGGGTGACGTGCAGGGCGTCCGCCGCGCGCGTGAAGGACGCCTCGTGCACGACCGTCACGAAGTACTCCATCTGCCGCAGACTCAACTCCCCACCCTCCCCGGAGATCCATAAGCGTCCTGCATGGCATCCACAAGAACATTGCCTTGGACTCATGGCAAGGGGCGGGCGGAGGGTGGACGCATGAGCACACAGGCCACGAACACACCGGATGTCATCGTCATCGGCGGCGGCACGGGCGGCTACGGCACCGCCCTGCGCGCCGCCGCCCTCGGTCTGGACGTCGTCCTCGTCGAGCGCGACAAGGTCGGCGGAACCTGTCTGCACCGGGGCTGCATACCGAGCAAGGCGATGCTGCACGCCGCCGAGCTGGTCGACGGCATCGCCGAGGCGCGCGAGCGGTGGGGCGTGAAAGCCACGCTGGACTCCGTGGACTGGGCGGCGCTGGTGGCCACGCGGGACGACATCGTGACGCGCAACCACAAGGGGGTCGAGGCGCATCTGGCGCACGCGGGCGTGCGGGTGGTGCGGGGCAGCGCGCGGCTGACCGGGGCGCGCACGGTGCGCGTCGAGAGCGTGCGCGCGGATTCCGCGTCGGGCGCGCCGGCTGTGTCCGCGCCAGGCGCGCACGCCTCTGCCACGCTCCCGCGCACCACACCCACGCCAGGCGCGCGCATCTGCAACACGCCCGGCGTACAGAGCGAATCCGCGCCCAGCGTGCACGACTTCACCGCGCGCCGTGGAATCGTCCTCGCGACCGGCTCGCGCCCGCGCACGCTCCCTGGGCTCGCGCCGGACGGGCGGCGCGTGGTGACCAGTGACGACGCGCTGTTCGCGCCCGGGCTGCCGGCGTCCGTGCTGGTGCTGGGCGGGGGCGCGATCGGTGTGGAGTACGCCTCCTTCCACCGGTCCATGGGCGCGGAGGTCACGCTGGTGGAGGCGGCGGAGCGGATCGTGCCGCTGGAGGACGCCGATGTGAGCCGGCATCTGACGCGCGGTCTGAAGAAGCGCGGGATCGATGTGCGGACGGGCGCACGGCTGCTGGACGCGGAGGTGCTGGAGAACGGCGTACGCGCGCGCGTGCGCACCGCGCGGGGTGAGACGCGCACGGTGGAGGCGGAGCGCCTGCTGGTGGCCGTCGGCCGGGCCCCGGTCACCGAGGGCCTGGGCCTGGCGGCGGCCGGGCTGACGACAGACGAGCGCGGGTTCGTCGTGCCGACGGACTGGGACCGGCTGGAGACGGCCGTGCCCGGCGTCCACGTCGTCGGCGACCTGCTGCCGCCGCCCTCACTCGGCCTCGCCCACGCCTCCTTCGCGGAAGGCCTGCTGGTCGCCGAGACCCTGGCCGGGCTGCCGTCGACGCCGGTCGACTACGCGGCCGTACCCCGGGTGACGTACTCCGCTCCGCAGACCGCCTCGGTGGGGCTGAGCGAGGCGGAGGCACGCGCGCGCGGACACGAGGTCGACGTCAACACGATGCCGCTGACGGCCGTGGCCAAGGGGATGGTGCACGGTCAGGGCGGCATGGTGAAGGTCGTCGCCGAAACGGGCGGCGGACAGGTGCTGGGCGTGCACCTGGTCGGACCGCACGTGTCCGAGATGATCGCCGAGAGCCAGCTGGTCGTCGGCTGGGACGCCGAGCCCGCGGACGTGGCCCGGCACGTGCACGCGCACCCGACGCTGTCGGAGGCGGTGGGCGAGGTGTTCCTGACGCTCGCGGGACGCGGCCTGCACCAGCAGTGAGCCCACGGCACACAGCGCCCCGAGCGCGTCCCGGCGACTGCGTCCGGGCGCCCCCGGAGCCTCCCCCGCCGCGTGCTTGACAGTTCACCCATCCCGTGCGGGACTGGGAGGGCGAAGCCGGGCGGACGGGTCGGGGGTGAGTTTCCTGCCGGAGCTGCGCTATCCCAGCGTTCCCGAACTGATCGCCTCCGCACAGGCGTTGGTCGCTCAGGAACCCGGGCTGTGCGCGCTCCGGCAGGTGGGCCTCTCGCGCGCGGGAAGACCTCTGCACCTGCTGTCGGTGGGGCATGCCCGGCGGGCGGTGCTGGTGGTGGCCGGCGCGCACTCCAACGAGCCGACCGGGGGCTCCACCCTGCGGGTGCTGGCCGAGCGTGTGCTGGCCGAGCGGGAGTTGCGGGCGAACACCTCCTGGCACTTCCTGCTCTGCGCCGATCCGGACGGCGCGAGTCTGCATGTGACCCCGGCACCGCGCAGCCTGCTCGACTACCACCTCGGCTTCTACCGGCCGACGGGTGCGGAACAGCCCGAGTGGTCGCCGTCGGTGCTGCCGCCGGACCGGCTGCCGCCCGAGACCCTGACACTGACCGGAGTGATCGACGAGCTGCGCCCGTACCTCCAGGTGACGCTGCACGGCACCGATCTGGGTGGCAGCTGGGTGCAGTTGACGAGGGATGTGCCGGGGCTCGCCGAGCCGTTCGCCAAGTCCGCGGCGCAGCTGCACATCCCGGTGGAGACGGGCGCCTCGGACGCCGCCGGCTGGCCGGCCGCCGGCCCCGGGGTGCACGTCATGCCGGGCCCGGAGTCGGGCGCCGCCTACCCGAGCATGCCGGACGACGCGCGGCACAGCACCTGGTACCACGCGCACCGGTACGGCGGTCTGACGGCCGTGGTGGAGGTGCCGATGTGGGCCAGCGACCTGGTGGACGACCGGGCGCCGCACCCGGCACCGGCGGCGGCGATGCGGCGGCTGGCACGGCGGCTGACCGGGGACGCGCTGGAGGTGGAGCGGATACTCGCCGAGGCGCTGCCCCGGCTGGACGGCGCGGACGGTCCGCTGCTGCGCGCCGCGCGCTGGGTGCTGGAGCTGATCCCGGGCCTGGCCGAGGACTGGGTCCACACCCCGCCGGCCGGCACGACGATGGCGTACGTGGGCAGTGTGGACGCCTTCGGGCGGCGGCTGCCGCTGCGCGCGGCGGCGATGCTGCTGCGGGTGCTGCGGGAGACGGACGACCGGGCGGCGCCGCGGCTGGAACAGCTGGTCGCCGACTGGTGCGACGCCTTCGCGGTGCGTTTCCGGGCCCGCTGGGTGCCGTTGGCGCACCAGGTGGAGCATCAGTCCCGGACGGTGCTGGTGGCGGCGCAGCAGGCCCGGCGGCGGGCGCCGTGAGCCGCACCGGCCCACGGCGTCGGGCCGCCGGGCGACGGCCCCGGTCACTGGTCCAGAGCGAACACCTCGCCTGTCCGCGCGTTCAGGGCGCATGCGTTGGTGTAGGTCTGCCGGAAATCGACGGGCCGGCCGTTCCACCGCCCGCGCGCGTGGGCGGTCACCGGGGCGTAGAGCATCGGGCAGAACACGTCCTTCGGCGGGATGCGGCCGATGTCGCCGTCGGCGGCGGCGAGTTCGGCACAGGCCTCGGCCGCGTGCGCGTGGCCCCGCGGCGGGTCGCACAGCAGCAGGGTGCCGCGCGGGTCACCGGCCCCGGTGTCGCCCTTGGTGACCGTCAGGTGGAGCCAGTTACCGGGAGCGTGGTCGCGGGATGCCGCCTGGGCCGGGCCCGCGGCGAGGAGCCCGGTGGCCGCCAGCAGGACGCCGGCCGCCGCCGTGGCTCTGGAGAGGTACGTCATGCCCCCAGCATCGGCGCACCGGCCCGCCTTCCGCAGCCCGGCTCACTCGAACGGGGCGGCACGCGTGCGTGAAGGTGCACCTGTTCGAACACAACCGGTCGTCGGCACCGGTTCACCCGCTCAGCTCACGGCGAGGCGGAACGCCATCCGGCCGAAGGCGACCAGGTCGCCCTCGCGGACGACGACGGAGCCGATCACGCGGCGTCCGTTGACGGTGGTGCCGTTGGTGGAGCCGAGGTCCCTGAGGATCCACATGCCGGCCTGGCGGCTCAGTTCGGCGTGTACGCGGGAGACGGTCTCGTGGTTCAGGCGCAGCCCGTTGGCGGGGTCGCGGCCGATGCGCAGCGGGTGGCTGCGCTCCGGATGCGGCAGCAGCAGCTTGGGCAGCCGCTCGGCCTGCCAGGCGCGGCGCAGCCGTACGGTGAACCCGGAGACCGCCTCCACGGTGCCGAAGACGGCGCGGGAGAAGCGGTTCTCGCGGGGCAGGTCGGATATGAGGGCGGCCAGTTCGTCGGCACGGCGGGCGGCGAGCGCCAGCTCCATACGGCGCACGAACGTGTCGTGCGACAGCCGGCCCAGGGCGACGCCGTCGCGCAGCACCTGCAGGGCTTTGTCGCGCTCCCCGTCGGACAGCCGCGCGGGGTACGTGGAGAACTCGAAGGACGACGTCACGCAGCTGATTGTCCGGCAGTGAACCCCGGGTGTCCAGAATCCACGGAACCGGTGGCCACGCCCGAGCAGGTCACGCGACACCCGTCGGCAAAGGTCGAATTCGAGGGCGGATTGATCGTCCGGGCGGCACGATGGGGGCCGCGGGACATCATCACGGTGAGCAGACGAAGGGGAACCGTCCGTGCAGTTCGAGGTGTGGGCACCGCAGGCAGACAGAGTGACGCTCCAGTGCGAGAGCGCCACGCGCGCGTTGGAGCGCGATTCCGAGCGCGCGGGGTGGTGGACGGGGGAGGCGGAGGCGGGCGACGGCGCCCGGTACGGGTTCGCGCTGGACGACGGCCCCGTCCTGCCCGACCCGCGCTCGCGCCGCCAGCCGGACGGCCCGGACGGGCTGAGCGCGGTAGTGGACCACGGGCGGTACGCGTGGCGTGCGCGGTGGACGGGGCGCGGGCTGCCGGGGGCGGTGCTCTACGAGCTGCACGTGGGCACGTACAGCCACGAGGGCACCCTGGACGCGGCCGCCGCCCGGCTGGAGCACCTGGTGGAACTGGGTGTCACGCACATCGAGTTGATGCCGTTGTGTCCGTTCCCGGGGCGGCACGGGTGGGGGTACGAGGGGGTTTCGCTGTGGGCGGTGCACGAGCCGTACGGCGGCCCGGAGGCACTGAAGCGATTTGTCGACCGCGCGCACGAACTCGGTCTCGGAGTGGTCCTGGACGTCGTGCACAACCACTTGGGCCCGTCGGGCAACCATCTGCCCGCGTTCGGGCCGTACTTCACCGACACGCACCACACGCCGTGGGGTTCGGCGGTGAACCTGGACGCGCCCGGCTCGGACGAGGTGCGCGCGTTCCTGATCGGCAGCGCGCTGGCGTGGCTGCGGGACTACCGGATCGACGGGTTGCGCCTCGACGCGGTGCACGCGCTGTACGACACGCGCGCGTGCCCCTTCCTGGAGGAGCTGTCGGCGGCCGTCGACGCGCTCGCCGAGGAGCTCGGCCGGCCACTGTCGCTGATCGCCGAGTCCGACCTGAACGACCCGCGATACATCACCCCGCGCGCGGAGCATGGCCTCGGGCTGCACGCGCAGTGGAGCGACGACTTCCACCACGCCCTGCACACCGCGCTGACCGGTGAGGCGCAGGGCTACTACGCCGACTTCGCGCGCGCCCCGTTCGCCGCGCTCGCCAAGACGCTCACCGGCGGCTACTTCCACGACGGCACGTACTCCAGTTTCCGCGGCCGGCACCACGGGCGGCCGCTGGACCGTGCGCGGGTGGCCGGACACCGGCTGCTCGGGTACGGCCAGACCCACGACCAGGTCGGCAACCGCGCCCAGGGCGACCGGCTCTCCGCCCGGCTCTCCCCCGGCCTGCTGGCCTGCGCGGCGGCGCTCACGCTGACCTCGCCGTTCACACCGATGCTGTTCATGGGCGAGGAGTGGGCGGCGGGCACACCCTGGCAGTTCTTCACCGACCACACCGACCCCGAACTGGCAGAGGCGGTACGGCGGGGCAGACGGCGGGAGTTCACGGCGCACGGCTGGGCCGAGGAGGACGTACCGGACCCGCAGGACCCGGCGACCCGGGAGCGGTCCTGCCTGGACTGGTCGGAACCGGAACGCGAGCCCCACGCGCGCGTGCTGGCCTGGTACCGGCGCCTGATCGCGCTGCGCCGCGAGCAGCCGGACCTCACCGACCCCGATCTCGCCGGCACGAAGGTGGCGTACGACGAGGAGGCCCGCTGGCTCGCCTTCCGGCGCGGCGACGTACGGGTGGTGCTGAACCTGGGCAAGGAACCGGCGGTGATCCCCCTGGGCACCCGCCCCGCGCTGGTCCTCGCGGCCTGGGAGCCGGTCGGCCTCCCGGGCCCGGACGGCCTGCTCGAGGTACCCGGGCAGTCCTGCGTGGTGCTGGCCCAGCCCTGAACCGACGCGCAGGGCGTGGCCCGACCGGGGCCGGGGCGGGGCGGGGTGCGGGATCGGAGCGGACCGGGGTGCAGGGCGCGGGCTGGACCTGGTCCCGTGCCCTTGACGATACGTCTCAGCGGCCCCACGCGCCCCGTACCCGCAGCCTCCTACGCCTCCGGACCCTCCTCCTTGAGGTCCGTCACCCGTTCCAGCAGGATCGGTTCCCAGGCTCGGGTCAGCTGGGTGCGCAGGAGGGGCAGGGGGCTGTCGTCGCGGCCCTCCAGGCGGTCGGTGAGGCGGATGACCGTGTCGCAGCGGGCCAGCCAGAGGCCGCGCAGGCAGGGTCGGGCGCCGTACCCGGCGAGGGTGGCCGCGCGGACCGCCGCGCCCGAGCCGACCGCGAGGACGAGCCCGGCGATGTCCTCGGCCGGATCCGCCACGGCCGCGTCGGTCCAGTCGAGGACGCCGCGCACCCTGCCGTCGGCGCTGACCACCAGATGCTCGCCCTTGAGGTCGTGGTGGATGAGCACGGCGGTGCCCGGCTGGGCGGCGAGCTGGGCCGCGCCGGGTGGGGTGAGCTGGTGCAGGCGCGTGGGGTCGAACTCGTCGGCGGCGGCGAGGCGTTCGGCCGCGTGCACGGCCATGCGGCGCAACGCCTCCAGGGAGCGCGGGGCGACGCGCGGCACGCCGATCGTCTCGGCCTGCCGTACCGGCACCGCGCGCAGCCCGGTGAGCAGCCCGGCCAGATCGGCCTCGCCGATGGCCGAGACGTCGTGCTCCTCGGCGGTGCCGCCGGGGATCAGGGTGTCGAGGGTGTAGGTGAGGCCCGGCGCCCACTCGCCGTGCGTGACACTGACCGGGATGCCCATGGGGACGAGCGGCCGCGCCAGGTCACGCAGGCGCAGTTCGCGGCGCTGGCGCAGGGCGGCTTCGCGGTCGGGGGCGAGCCGCAGCACATGGCGGGGGCCGACCCACCACGTGGAGTGCTCGCCGCCCTCCGTGACGGGCCGGACGTCGGGTCCCGCCCCGCCGGCCGCGCTCTCCTTGAGCAGCGAACGGACCAGGCGGCGGACGGTGTCCGCGGTGGGTGTCGGTTCCTGGGTCATGGATCGCGCCGTTGCCATTCGGGGAGGGGGAAGGGGCGAGAGGGGTCTCCCGGGGCCGGGTCAGCCCACTACGACCATCTCGCGGGTGGTGTTGTTGAAACGACGGCCGCCCTCCTCGGTCACCGTCACGATGTCCTCGATGCGCACCCCGAAGCGCCCGGGCAGGTAGATGCCGGGCTCGACGGAGAAGCACATGCCGGGCACGAGGGGCTGCTCCTCGCCCTCGATCATGTACGGCGGCTCGTGCGTGGTGACGCCGATGCCGTGCCCGGTGCGGTGGATGAAGTACTCGCCGTACCCGGCGTCGGTGATCACCGCACGGGCGGCACGGTCGACCTCCTGGCAGGCCACGCCCGGCCGTACGGCCGCGAAGCCCGCCTCCTGGGCGGTGCGCACGATGTCGTGGACGCGGCGCTCCTCCTCGGTGGGCTCGCCCACGTGGACCGTGCGGGTGGTGTCGGAGCCGTAGCCGTCCTTCAGGCCGCCGAAGTCGAGGACGACCATGTCGCCGTGCTGGATGACGCGGTCGCCGACCTCGTGGTGCGGGTTGGCGCCGTTGGGGCCGGAGCCGACGATGGTGAAGTCGACCTGGGAGTGGCCGAAGCGGCGCAGCAGGTCGGCGAGGTCGTGGCCGACGTCGGACTCGCGGCGGCCGGCGAAGGGAACCTTCCGGATCTCCTCGAACGTTGCGTCGGCAGCTGCTCCGGCCGCCGCGAGGAGTTCGAGTTCGGCCGCGTCCTTGACGGCGCGGAGCATGGGCAGCGCGTCGGTGAGGGAGGCGTAGGAGGTGTCGGGGAGTGTCTTCTGCAGACCCAGCAGATGCATCGCCCAGGTGTTGTCGCTGATGCCGAACCGGCCGCGGCCGTCGAGCAGGGCGGCGGTCACGGCGTAGGGGTCCTTGCCGTCGGTCCAGTCGCGCAGGGTGAGCGCGGACGCGCCGGTCGCGTGCTCGGCGTCCGGGGCCTCCAGGGTGGGCACGACGAGCACCGGGTCGTGGCCCGGGGTGAGGACGAGCACGGTGAGCCGTTCGGTGACGGCGGTGGGCGTGTAGCCGGTGAGCCAGACCATGTCCGGGCCCGGCGCCACGAGCAGCCCCGCGAGACCGGCGTCGGCCGCGGAGCGTGCGGCACGCTCCATCCGGGCCCGGTAGTCGGTGGCGGTGAAGGGCGGGGGCGTGCTACCGGTCATCCGGTCCTCCGAGCGCGGGTGAGGGTACGGGGTGATGGCCTCTCGTGCAGCATCCTGCCCGTCCGGCCAGGGTCACGCGAGCCGGTCGCCGGTGCTTCCTGCGGGGCGCGGTCGCGGGAGAGTCCCGGGAGAAAGGGCTCGGCATGGGGCCATCATGGCGCGCGGGCCGTGCGGCGACCAGTGGGTTTCCCCAGGTGGCCGAAGGGTGCGGGCTCGCCCCGGTCCCGCTCAGGTCACCACCCCCGGTACGACGGTCAACTGCTGGTAGCCCCCGCTGCGGTGACGCACGGTGAGGAGCACCTGCTTGCCCGGGCGGGCGCGGGCGACGGCCCGGGCGAGGTCGGTGGCGCTGTCCACGCGCGCGGGGCCGAACTGGAGCAGGACGTCCCCGCGGACCAGTCCGGCCGCGTAGCCGGGTCCGGGCACGTGCACGCCGACGACGAGCGCGCCCACCTTCTCGGCGTCCACGGCCTCCACACCGAGCGTCGCCACGGGCGGGGCCGGAGCGGGGCTCGGTGCGCCGGCGGGCTTGGCCGAGGGGGAGGACGGCGGGACCTGGTGGCGCAGTTCGGCGAGCTTGCTCATGCCTATCACCGTGGCGCCCACGGTGCCGATACCGACGCCGGACAGCACCAGCAGGGTGCCGGCGCACAGGCCGAACAGCAGGGTCCGCAGCCGCCGTCCGCGCCCGCGCGCGGCGTGCGGGCGGCGGGCGGGGCCGCTGTCGGCGCCCTTCCGCGGGTCCTGTCCGGGCATCGGTTTGGGACGCAACGCAGTCTGTTCCATGGTTCGCTCGCCTCCGGCTGGTGGTCTACCCGTGGCGCGGGGCGGCGACGAGACACGAACGAGTGAGACTGGCCTGAGGGCGACGCGGGGTAGTCGGTCACGGCAGCCGGTCATCTCGGTTCCGGTCCCACCAGCTTCCGTACCAGCTCCGCCGCCGCTCCCCCGGGGCGCGCGCCGTGGAGGAGTTCCGTGCGGTGGACGATCCGGGGCGCGGTGAGCGGGACGGCGACCGTGCCGGGTACGCCGGTGGCGGCCGAGCGGGGCAGCAGGGCGAGGCCGTGTCCGGCGGCCGCGAGGGCGGTGAGGGTGCGCAGGTCGGTGCCTTCGAAGCGCAGGGCGGGGCGGAAGGCTCCGCCGCCGTTCGCGGCGCGGAGCCCGGCCAGCGGGAGCGCCGCGTCGGGCGCGTCCAGCCAGCGCGCGTCGGCGAGGTCGCCGAGGCGCAGACCGGCCCGGGCAGCGAGGGGGTGTCCGGCGGGCAGCAGCACGCTGACGGGTTCCTCGGCGACGCCGTGCGTGGTCAGCGGGGCCACGTCGGGCAGCCTCAGCGGGTCGCTCGGCGCGGCCGTTCCGTCGACGAGGCCGAGGTCGGCCGCGCCGGTGGCGACGGCGGCCAGAACCTCGTCGCGAGTGAGGACGCGCAGGGTGACCCCGGCGGGCGGAAACGCGGCGAGGACGCCCGGGCCGAGCGCGGTCGGGCTGGTGGCGAGGGTCAGGCCGGGCTGGGGCGCGACGGCGATGCGGACGACGTCGGCGCGGGCCGCGTCGAGGCGCAGCAGCAGCGGGCCCGCGTGTTCCAGGAGCCGTTCGCCGGCCGTGGTGGGGGCGACGGGTCGCCGGGTCAGCAGGGGCGCGCCCAGGTCCTGTTCGAGCGCGGCGATGTGCTGGGAGACGGCTGACTGGGTGTAGCCCAGCTCACGGGCGGCCTCCGAAAAGGAGGCGAGGCGCGCCACGGTGACGAACGTGCGCAGCAGATGCGGGTCCATGCGCCCAGCATCCCATCTGCATCAGCATCACTTATCGAAGGTGCAGGAATCATCGTTGGACGTGAACGCATGGGCGCACGAAAAATGAGACGCATGAACAACACCGCAACCATCGCCCTCGTCGGCGACCGCTCCCCCAACGTCGTCTCCCACACGCGCGTGCCGCTGCTGCTGGACGCCCTGGCCGAACGCGACCGGTTGGTCCTGGACGCGTACTGGATCCCCTCGCAGGACGCCGAGGCCGAGGGCGCGGTCCGGGGGTTCGACGCCGTGTGGGTGCTGCCCGGCAGCCCGTACCGCAGCGAGGCGGGCGTGCTCGCGGCCGTACGCACCGCGCGCGAGGAGGGCATTCCGTTCCTGGGCACGTGCGGCGGCTTCCAGCACGCGCTGCTGGAGTACGCCCGGAACGTGTGCGGGCTGACCGGGGTGGCGCACGCCGAGAACGACCCGGACGCCACGGACCCGCTCATCGAGCCGCTGGCCTGCTCGCTGGTGGGGCACGAGGCCGCGGTGACGATCGAGCCGGGCTCGCTGGCGGAGTCCGTGATCGGCGCACAGCGCACGGTCGAGCGGTACTTCTGCAAGTACGGCCCCTCCCGGCACCTCGACACGCTCCGCGCCCACGGCCTGCGCTTCTCCGGGCACGACGAGGACGGTCAGGTACGGGTCGCCGAGCTGCCCGGCCATCCCTTCTTCCTGGCGTCCCTGTTCCAGCCGGAGCTGTCCGGCGACGGCTCGCGTCCGCACCCGATGGTCCGGGCGCTGGCGCGGGCGGCCGTCGAGCACGCCTCGGCGGTGCGCCCCACGGTCTGAGGGCCGGCGGCCGGGCACGCGTGCCGCGTTGTCAGTGGCGGCTGTTACGTTCAGTGACATGACCGATCACGCCCTGCGGCTGCTCCGGCAGCACCCCCGCCTCGCCGAACTGGCCGGGTTCCCCTTCGACTTCGACCTCGACCGCGCCGTCCACGGCCATGTCGAACCGGTCCGCCTGGCCTCCGGCGGACCGCTGGAGGTGCTCGCGGGCGACGACACGGGGGGCACGTATTTCCGGTGCGCCGACGGCTCGGTGCTGTACGCCGACTCGGAGGGTTCGGCCGGGGTCATCGGCACGAGCGTGGACGAGGCGCTGGAGATCCTGATCGGTCTGCCCGGCTGGCGCGACTGCCTGGATCTGTCGCCGGCGGACGGCGAGGCGGCGATCCTCGCGCGCGTGGCCGAGGCCGAGGACGATATGCGCGAGTACTACAGCATCGACGCCGAGCGCGCAGAACTGAGGGCCGCGCTCGGTTTTCCGGAGCGCTCCCCGGTCGAGCTGGTCGGCCTGCTGCACGCGGCGCTGCTGCGCACCGAACCCGACCACGTGCTGCTGAACGCCGAGGAAGGGATGGCCTACGCCCTGCTCGACCTGCACTCCCGCCCTCCGCTGTGGGAGCCGGTGCTGGCGGCGGGCCGCGTCGGCCTCGAGCGGTTGCGCGCCGGGGACACGACGGTCGCGGACGATCCGCTGCGGCGCCGACTGGTGCTGCGCGCCGCGCAGTTCGACCGCGCGGACGGCGACCTGGACCTGCTGCGGCTGCTGCTGCGCCGGGAGGCCGAGTCGTCGATGTCCGACGAACTGCGGCTGGCGGCCGTCCTGGTGGGCTTGCGCGCAGACCCGGCGGACCTGCCGCTGCTGCACGAGGTCCGGGGCACGGACTACGACACCTGGTGCGGGCTGGGCGGTGTCCCGGACCCGGACGCCGACGGGGCGGAACTGCGCCGCTGGGCCGAGGGGCTCGACGATTCCCTGTTCGGCACGGACCCCTCCGACGAGCCGTCGCAGACGTGGACCGACCTGGCCGCGGCCCAGGGACTCACCGAGCTGGCCCGGGTCACCCTGATCCGCCGGCTGGACGCGTTCGACATGAACCAGAACCTGCTGCGGCACCCCGCCGACCCCACCGCGCTCGATCCCGCGCCGCTCGGCTCCCTGGCCTACGACTTCGAGCAACTGGGCGACACGGAGCAGGCACTGCGCGCCCGGCGGTTGTACGCCGCACTGCAGGAGAGCGCCTGGGACCGGGTGTCGGCCCTGCTGGACGTGGCCGGGCTGGAGCGTGCCTCGGACCGGCTCCGCCCGGCCGCGCGGACCCTCGCTGCGCTCCGCGACACCCTCACCACCTCCGACGACGCCTCCCTCGCCCACTGGCGGGGGGTGAACCTCGGCCGGTTCATCGCCGAGGAGCACCACGCCCTGGCCCACGCCCTGGCCGACGCGGACCTCCCGGAGGAGGCCCGCGCGGTCCTCGCGGGCGCCGAGGAGATACGCGCCGAGCTGTCGGAGGCCGCCGCGAAGGGGCTGGCGGCACGCGCCGCGGAGCTGGAGCGGCGGCTCGGGACGGTCAGCTGACGAGCTGGGCGAAGCCGGCCGACGCGGCGGCGAAGGGCGCCGGCCCTCGGTCGGGCAGGAAGCCGTGGGAGCGGCGGCCCAGCCACTCGGCCTTGTAGCGGTCGACCTCGCGATGCCAGTTCAGAATGCCGGCCAGCCAGTTCTGCAGGTCGAGGACGTAGGCGTCCATGGCGGCACGGGCCTCGGCAGACAGTCGGAAGTCGTCGTAGAGCACGGGCAGTTCGTGCGCGATGATGTGCTCGAACTGCTGCATCCGCTGGGTCGTCAGGTCGTGCACGACGCCGAGCGCGGTCGGGTAGTCCACGCCGAAGAAGTTCTGGACGACCAGGATGGCGTTGTGGATCTCGCCCTCGTACTCGATCTCCTTCTGGTACGAGAAGATGTCGTTGAGCAGGCAGGCGTAGTCGATCGCGGCGTTCTCCAGTGCGCTGACCGGCCCGCTGCGGTACACCTGCGGCGGGATCGCGGGGCCCTGTCCCATGCGGCACAGGCTCAGGGTGAGGTCGGAGCCGAAGGTGGCGCGCCGCATCTCCAGGTAGTCGACCGGGTCGGGGATGCGGTTCTGGAACTGGTTGGACAGCTCCCACACCCAGCTCTCGGTCATCGCGTCCACGGCGGACTTGAGGGTCTGCCGCTGGTCGGCGCTCATCCCGGCGGTCGTGCGCGCCCACAGGTCGATCAGTCCGCGCTCCATGGCGTCGGCGGGGACGACGGCCGGGTCGCCCTCGACGGGCATGCACGCGGACAGCCGGGCCGTGCTCAGCCGCGCGGCGGCGAGGTCGCGGCGGTGGCCGTAGACCAGCGGATAGTAGTCGTCACCGTAGGTCCCCCAGGCGAGCCACTGGGCGCTGAGGTCGAGGGCCTCGCAGGTGGCGTCCGGGTCCAGGCCCGCCGAGCAGAGCGCGAGGTCGTAGGCGGCGAGCTTGTCCTCGTCCCAGACGCCCTCCTCGAGGATGCCCATGCGGTGCGACCAGTCGACGAGGTTGCTGCGGGCGCTGTCCAGATGGGGGCTCAGGGTCAGCTCGTAGGGCATGTGGAACGCGGGCAGCAGCGACGGGCCGACCTTCTGGTACGGCACGTGCGTGTAGACGCGCAGGCGTTGCTGGGCGGCCGAGGCCAGCAGGGCGGCCACGTCGGCCGCGGAGGTGCCGGGACCGCGCGGCGACTGCCAGGGCGGCCCGGTCCGCGCGCCCTTGTTCATGTAGCGGCTGGAACGCATGTGCCATTCGTGTCCGCCGGACTGCCAGTCCTGAAGTCCCTTGGTGTAGGCGGCGACCGCGGCGACCTGGTCCGGGGTGAGACCTTTCTCCAGGGCCACGGCGGGAACCTCGGTGAGCGCGGTGTGCTCGAACTGGTGCAGGCGTGAGGTGAGGATGTCGTTGACGGTGTCGGCCGCCTCCTGGGTGGTGCAGTCGAAGAACTTCTCCAGGACGAGCACGCCGTTGCTGTTCTCGCCCTCGTCCTGGACCTCGCGCTGGTAGGAGAACAGGTCGTTGCGCAGGTGGACGGCGTCGGAGAAGGTCTCCATGAGGACGCGCAGCGGCCGGGTCCCGGCGACGGCCGCGGGCACCTCGGCGCTCGCGTACTCCACGAGCCCTGCCGACCAGGGTGCGCCGCCCACCTTGCGGCGCATCTCGATGTATTCGACGGGGTTGGCGATCCGCCCCTCGTCGATGTTCGACAGTTCCCACATCGACTCGTTGAGCAGGTGCTCGGTGGCGAGGGCGAAGCGGCGGCGCCAGTCCACGGACATCGACGGGACCGTGCGCGCCCAGAGGTCCTTCAGCCCCGCCTCGACCGGGTTCTGCGGCTCGGGCACCTCGGCATGGAGGTCGAGCGGCATGAACAGTGGCAGACGGTCCAGGTGGGCCTTGCCGGCGGCGCGGTCCGGGGTGCGCTTGTACATGTCCAGGAAGTGGTCGTCGAAGAAGAAGACCCACACGTACCAGTCGGTGATCAGCGAGAGCGCGGGACCGTCGCAGTCGGGGTGGGTGTAGGAGCACAGGAGCCCGTAGTCGTGCGCCTCCAGGTCGGCCTGCTCCCAGATCCCGGAACCTTCCAGCATTCCCATCTCGCGGGCCCACTCGGTGGAGTGGGCCCGCGCCTCGTCGAGGTGCGGATTGAGCCGCGCGGGATACGGCATGTAGAAGTGCGGGAGTTCGAACGGCTGCGTCATGGCCGGGGCCCTACCCGGGGCCGCCAACACCCATCCCCGCCACGGGACATGATCACACCATCGCGTGAACCGCCTCCGAAACCCTGACCTTCCGGCGCCCGGCGTGGGTGTTCAGGGCCGCTGCGGCAGCAGTCCGGCAACTCCGATGCGCATACAGCCGCCTCTCCTCGGTCCGGATCGCCCAACCCGGCACGACAGTACCGCCGGTACCCCCGTATGCCCCGGTCCGTGCCCTTGCGGTGCCCCCACGTGCGGGTCACGGTAGGCGCATGACCTCCTTCGTGCTGCCCCATGAGGTGCACGGCGACGGCACCCACAAGGTGTTCGCCGTGCACGGCTGGTTCGCCGACCGGTCCGCCTACGAGCCCGTCCTGCCGGATCTCGACCGGGCAGCCTTCAGCTACGCGCTGGTGGATCTGCGCGGCTACGGCGAGGCCAGGGACGCGGCGGGCCCGTACACGACGGCCGGGGCGGCCGGGGACCTGCTGGCGCTGGCCGACCGGCTCGGCTGGGAGCGGTTCTCGGTGCTCGGACACTCCATGGGCGCAGCGGTGGTCCAGCGGCTGGCGGCCCGCGCTCCGCACCGGCTGCGCCGGATCGCCGGCGTCTCCCCGGTGCCCGCCTCGGGGCTGCCGCTCGCCGGTGAGCAGGCCGCGCTGTTCACGGACGCGGCGCACCGGCCGGAGAACCGGCGCGCGATCATCGACGTCACCACCGGGAGCCGCCGCCCGGCCGCCTGGCTGGACCGGATGGTCGCGCGCTCGCTGGAGCGCAGTGACGCGAAGGCGTTCCGGGCCTGGCTGGACTCCTGGGCGGGCGAGGACTTCCACGCCGACGTCCACGGCTGCACGGTGCCCGCCCTCGCGGTGGCCGGCGAACTCGACCCGGCGCTGTCGCCGGCGGTCGTGCGGCAGACGTGGATGTCCTGGTTTCCGCGCGCCGAACTCGTGACGCTGCCGGGCGCCGGACACTACGCCATGGACGAGACGCCGCTGGAACTCATCCGCACGGTCGAGGACTTCCTGCGCGCGGACACCGAGGAGCCGGCGTGAACGTCCGTGATGCTCCGCCGGTGCCCGATGTGTTCGACCCCCGCCGGTACGCCGTAGGGGTGCCGCACGGCGACTACCGCGTGCTGCGCGACCATCACCCGGTCGCCTGGCAGGAGGAGCCGGAGGTGCTGGGCTGGCCGGGCGGGCCCGGATTCTGGGCGGTGACCCGGCACGCGGACGTCGTACGGGTACTGAAGGACGGGACGACGTACTCCTCGTACCTCGGCGCGACCCAGATCCGGGACCCCGATCCGGCGGATCTGCCGTTCATCCGGCGGATGATGCTCAATCAGGACCCGCCGTGGCACGGACGGCTGCGGCGGCTGGTGAGCCGGGCGTTCACACCGGGCCGGGTCGACCGGTTCGCGGCCGTCGCCCGGGAACGGGCGGGCACGCTGCTCGCCGGGGCAGTGGACGCGGCACGCGCGGGGGACGGCACGGTCGATCCGGTGGCGGCCGTCACCGACGAGTACGCCCTGCTCAATCTGGCGGATCTGCTGGGTGTCCCGGAGAGCGACCGGGGCCTGCTGCTGCACTGGACGCAGCGGGTCATCGGCTACCAGGACCCGGACGAGGCCGGTTCCGCGGTGCTGGACGAGGCGGGCAAGCCGGTCGATCCGCGCTCCCCGGCCATGCTGCGGGACATGTTCGACTACGCGCGGCAGCTCGCGGCACACAAACGGCGCCGCCCGGCGGACGACGTCATGACCACGCTCGCCCACGAGGACGAACTCGCCCCCGCCGAACTGGAGATGTTCTTCTTCCTGCTCACGATCGCGGGCAACGACACGGTGCGCAGCGCGGCCCCGGGCGGCCTGCTGGCACTGGCCGAACACCCCGGGGCCTACGAGTCACTGCGCACGTGCAAGTCTGAACTCACCCTGGCCGTCGATGAGTTGCTGCGCTGGCACCCTCCCGTGCTCACGTTCCGCCGGACCGCCGCCCGGGACACCGAGCTGGCCGGCCGGCGAATCCGGGCCGGGGACAAGGTCGTCGTCTTCCACGCCTCGGCCAACCGGGACGAGCGCGTCTTCGCCGACCCCGGCCGGCTCGACCTCACCCGCTCCCCCAACCCGCACGTGTCCTTCGGGGACGGCCCGCACGTCTGCCTGGGCGCCCACTTCGCGCGTTTGCAACTACGACTGTTCTACGAGGAGGTGCTGCGCGTCCTGCCCGAGGCACGGCTCGCCGCACCGCCGGTGCGGCTCGTGTCGAACTTCATCAACGGGATCAAGTCACTTCCGCTGCGCGTCACCGGCTGACCTGGATCAGCGCGTGCGTGCCGCTGGTACGCCAGCGCTGGTCCTCCGCCGCGACGAGCGCGGCTTCGGTCGCCGTGGACAGGCCGGTGACGACGTCGGACTTCAGGGTGCGCAGGGCGGCGACCGGACCGGGAAAGTAGCCGGTCGCCTTCGCGAAGGGTGTGGTCGGTGGCCACAGCCGGTCGCCCACCAGGCGGCGGTAGTTGAGGTCGCCCTTGAAGACGGTCAGCGTGCCGGCGGCGAACTCGGCGCGCAGGTCGGCCGGCATGTCCGCGTAGGGCAGCGGCGCGCACGAGAAGGGGTGGGCGCGCACGGCGAGGCGGCCGTCGGCCAGGGCCGACCAGAGCACGCGCGCGTACTCGGCGGCGGCGCCGGTCGCGGCGCGCAGCCGGTGCAGCGCGTCGACGACGTCGGCGGTCGTGGCGTCGGAGACGTAGTACGGGTACGGCTTGACGTGCAGCACCGCCCGCGCGGCCCGGCCCTCGGTGAGCAGGTGGGCGATCAGCAGCAGATCCGGGACGAGTTCGCGGCCCGCGTTGTCCGCGACCAGGACGAGCGTGCCGTCTCCCGTGGGCGGCAGCAGCGACCACAGGGCGTCGCTGTCGTCGGCGACGAGCGCGGGGGCCGGGTCCCGGGTCTCGGCGCCCTCGGCGGAGAGCCGGAAGCCGAGGTCGGCGCGGTTGCCCCAGAGCGAACCGTGCAGCAGGGCGTGTGCCCGTCGGGGCTCCGGCAGGTCGGGCAGGGCGTCCAGCGCGGCGAGTTCCGCGTCGGTCTCCGGCGCGTCGAGTTCGGCGCGCTTGAACGGGCGGAAGGGGTCGATGCCCTGCCAGGCGCCGGGTCCGAACCAGCCGACGGCGTCGAGCAGCCTGCGGTAGAACCAGCTCTCGGACCACAGCCAGGGCACGTCGTACCAGGACCGCCCGGCGTATCCGGTCAGGCCCCACTCGTGCCACAGGCCCCGGTCCGGGGCGTCGGCAGGAAGCGGCTCGACCGTCCCCTCGGTGCAGCTTTCCAGCAGCTCGTCCAGCGCCCGGTGCTGCCCGGGGCCGTACGGGAAGGCGTCCCGTACCTGCCGGATGATCGCGGGGTGCCGTTCGGCCAGCACGCTGTGCGGGAAGGAGCCGGGTTCGTTGCCGAGGATCACGGGTGCGAACGGGGTGTGGGGCATGTCCGTCACGGTATCGCGCGGGCCGGGCGGGTCAGGCGGTTCTGATCTCCCGCTCCAACTGCGTGGCGAGGGTGACGTAGCGGGGGCGGCGGTGCACCGGGACCAGGCCCCGGATCATGAGGTGCCACATCTCGGCGACCCGGCGTGGGAGCCGGCCCACCGGTTCGAGCCGGCGGCCGGCGACCCGGGTGCCGACGAAGAAGGAGACGAGCGAGTGCGCGACGGCGCCGACATCGAGTTCGCTGTGCACATCGGCTTCTCTGACGGCCCCGGAGAACTTCCGGGCGGCGAAGTCCAGCCATTCGTTGAACGGGTGCCGCAGCGGCGGCCGTACGGCGATGTCGGCGGTGGCGAGACGGAGCGCGGCGCGCGGCACCGGGTCCTCCACGGCGAGCCGGGCGATCCCGAACGTGGTGCGCATCAGGGCCTCCAGCGAGGAGTAGCCCCGGCTCTCGACTTCGGCCACGAGCTGTCGGGCGCTCTGGGCGTTGAGTTCGAGGATGGCCTGGGCGAGATCCACCTTGGCGGCGAAGTGGAAGTACAACGCCCCCTTGGTGACCTTCGCGTGTGCGACGATGTCGCTCAGGCTGGTGGACTCGTACCCTTGTCGGTCGAACAGCTCGGCGGCGGCGGTGATGATCGTTGCCCGGGTCTGCTCGGCGCGTAACTGCCTCGCCATCGTGGGACCTCATTCTCGCGACTTCAACGAACGGGACATGCGGTTTGTTTCTCACACCCCGCACACGATAACTCACCGAGTGACATCGGGAGTGTGGCGTGCGGGCCGACGGCACGACACATGTCACCTGCGGTTCCGGCGACGAACAGCCCTTCAGCGGCCCACGATCGGGCGAGATCAGAGGCGTTCCTCCTTTCCGTGCCCGACCGTTCCCGGCAGCCGTGGGACGACGCGTGCCGCACCCATGATCGCCACGATACGAGGCCGACGGCCGGCTCCTCAACGGGGGCTCGCGGGAGGCGTGAAACAGCCGAACCGGTCGGTCCCCTTGCGCCCCCGCGCGCCAGCCTGCGCGACGGCCCGGCCAGCGGTACGGCGGCCACCTCCCGCCGACCGGTGAGGGCACGCCGAATGGCCCGGGCCGATGGTGGCGGCTCGGGCCACTGCGTGAACGTGACGCTGTCTGGGCCTAGTTGACGTAGACCCGGGCGCCGCCGTCCGTCACGGGCGCGTACTTGGCCGTGAAGTAGCCGCTGGCGAAGCACAGCGACGAGCCGGACGACTTGGTGAAGTGCTGGTTGGTGAAGGAGATGCTGCTGTCGGCGTTGTCGGTCTTCCCGGCCAGACTCGGCGCCTGGTAGACGCAGGTGATGCTGCCCAGCAGGGTCTTCAGCTTGACCGTGGTCTGGATGGTGGAGCCGCTGGCCGGGGAGACGGTGAGGCTGCCGTCGGAGGCGACCGCCGCCGTGTAGGGCAGGTTGTCGACGGTGATGCTGCTGACGCCGGTGACACCGGTGACGTTGCTGGTGCAGGAGCCGGCGTCGAAGGTGTGGCCGGAGACGGACTCCGTGGCCGTGCCGGGCGCGGACGGGTTGGCGGTGACGCTCGCGGTGAACTGGGAGGACGTGCACGAGACACCGCTGGTGCCGGTCGCGCTGGAGTAGAGCGTGGCGGTCGTACCGGAGGCGAGGGGTGCGGTGAGGGTGTCGCCGACGGCGGCGGCGGTACCGCCCGCGCTGCCCGTGGTGAGGACGGCGCTGTCGGCGGAGGCGGGGGTCGCCACCGCGAGGGCGAGCGCGGTGGCGGTGCCGGCGAGGGCGAGGACGGATCGCGTACGCATGCGGGTGCCTCTTTCCTGAGTGGGGGTCGGGCGAGGTGAGGAGTGGCACGTGTGGTGCGACGTGGCGTGCCTGCGTGGTGCGTCACGCGGGTGGCGCGGGGCGCCGGTGGCGGCGGCGCGGAGGGTGCGGGACGCGTTGCCCGCGACGCGAAGAGCACAGGGTGCGGGTGATCGCGACGCGGCGGGCGCGCGGCACGGTGAGCGCGACACCGCACACGTGGTGCGTGTTCACGCTCACCGCGACGCGGGTCGGTGCATGGTGCCGCCGGCGCGGTCCGTCGCGCCTTCTCCCTGCGCGACGGACCGGTGACGGCGGCGGGCCGGGCACCGGCCGAAGACCTCGGGGGAAGGCCTCCGGCCGGACCGGACAGGGGCGGCCGGACACACGGACCTGGGGGAAGGGACCGTGCTCCGCGCCAGGTGAGCGGTTGCCGTGAGCCGACGTGAACGGTTGCCGGGAAAGGGCCGGACCACGCGGCCTGTGCCGCTCGGCGGATCCGGCGCCACGGATCCGTGAAACAGGGGAAGTTGTAGACCTGATCAACCGTCAACGTCAAGGTGTGCAAGGGCAGTTGGGACCTGTGACCGAGGCTCGAACAGATTCGACACCCTTTTTTCACATCTCCCTTGACCCTTCAAAGTAACCGGCAGTAACTTCCTCGGAGGCTACTGCCGCGTAACGAGAAAGCCCTTGCTCGCCGGGAGCGCGAGGAGGCGTGCGCGTCGGTCGCTGTCCGCGCCAGGACACCGCGCCACCTGATGCCCGACCCGCAAATGGATCCATGCCCATGGGAGCAGACATGGCCTCGTCCCCGGACGTCCCGTCCGACGGCAACATCCCCGAGAACCCGGGAAACGGTTCACCGTCCGAAGCACCACAGACCCCCCAGGCCGCCTCCGCCGGTGAGAGACGAGGGCGGGTCCGCGCACGCCGGGCCGCGGTGATGGCGGTGCCCGCCACCCTCGTCGCCGCCGGCCTCGCCGTCCTCACCGCACAGGGCGCGCTGGGTGTGCAGTTCGCAATCTCCGGCATGCCGTTCACGGTCACCGCGACCAACCTCGACGGCACCGGGTTCGAGCAGTTCGGCGGGCTCGACAACATGGCGGACGGCAGTCCGAACGCCGGGGACACCGGCGGGCAGGAGCTGGTGGTGACGTCGGCTATCAAGAACGCCACGCTCACCAAGCTGTGCCAGAGCGTCGACCTCGGCGGCACCAACCTGCTGATCAGGGCGGGCGGCGGCAAGACGCCCGTGACCGCGAGCGACCTGACCACCGACTCGAGCGAGCTGTCGGGCAACGCGGCGTTCAACAACATCGAGATCGGCAACGACGCGAGCACGCTGACCAAGGCGGGCGTGAAGGGGCCGATCGGGGTCTTCAGCCAGCAGGCCGACACCGTGCACATCGGCGATCTGCGGCAGACCAACTACGCCACGACGGCCGGTGTGTTCAAGCTGCCCGGCCTCAAGCTCAGCTTCAGCAGCAAGGGTTGCTGATCGCCGTGCCGGACCGTCCGCGTCAGGGAGCGAGGGCGGGCTTCAGCGGCTGGCGGGCCCGTCGGCCGTTCTGGGGCGGGCTGCTGCTCGCCCTGGGCGGCGGCGAGATCCTGCTCACCGAGAAGGCCTCGCTGAAGGTCGTGATGCACATCGGCATGCAGGGCCTGGCCGGCTATCTGCTGCCGACGGTGATGGTGATTCTGGGCCTGTTGATCCTCTTCAACCCCTCCCAGCGGCTGTTCTACTCCGTCATCGGCGTTCTGCTCTCCCTGGGCACCTGGCTCACGTCCAACCTGGGCGGCTTCTTCGTCGGCCTCCTCCTCGGCGCCACGGGCAGCTGCCTCACCTTCGGCTGGCTGCCCGAACAGGAGCCGCGCGTCGGCCGCCGCAAGCGCCGGAAGCTGGCGCGGGCCGCCGCGACCGGCGCGACCGCGTCGACCGGCGCGATGACGGAGGGCGCGGAGGGGGCGGCCTGAGGGCGCAGCGGGCATGCCCCGAGGATTCGGCCGGGGTACGACCGAGGATGCGGGGCCGACCCGGCACGGCCGGCTCCCCCCCTCCCTCTCGTTCTCCCCGCCGTTCGGCGAGCCGCCGCACCGGGCTTCGCCGCACCCGCGCGCACGTCGCTCGCCGTCACACCTCCGTCGGCTCGTCGAGCGGTGCGCCGCGGGCGGCTCCCGGCGCGCCGCCCTCCTCCTTCAACGCCCTCGTCCCGCTCTTGAGGATGCGCATCGCCTCGCCCAGCGCCGGCGCGACGTCCGGCGGTTTCCGGGAGGGGACGGTCAGAGGCCGCGCAGGCGGCGGGACCGGGCCGGGGCGGCTGCCTCCCGTTCGGCGAGCCGGTCGACGAGGAGACGTACGACCTCCCCGACGGCGGCCTGTCCGGCGGCGTCGACGAAGTACACCTGACGGCGGCCCTCGCGGCGGGAGCGGACGAGCCCGGCGAGCTTGAGCTTGGTGAGGTGCTGGCTGACGGCGGGCAGTGCGCCGCCGACCCGTTCGGCGAGCCCCGTGACATCGCACTCGCGCTGGATCAGCGCCCACACGATGTGCAGCCGGGCGGGCGAGGCGAGCAGCCCGAAGACGGCGGCCGCCTCGGTGAACACCTCGGCGGAGGGGTCCTGGTGGCCGGTGCCGGGCGCTGAGACCACTGTCGCCTTCCTCTGCTTTCCGTCGCGTCGTCCTGTGTTCCGTCCGCGTACGAGGAGTCAGTCTAGGTGTGAAGGAACTTCCCGGCCGTCCCATGAGTTTCTACGGTGTTGTAGAAGTTGTCGCCGGTGTGCTGTGGGAGCATCCGGCCGTTTGACATGAGGAGTGCGCATGGCCCTGTGGGACCGCTTCAAGGAGTCGGCGTCGCAGATGCAGACCCAGTTGGTGGCGAAGAAGAACGACCTGAAGAGCGGCGCGTTCCGGGACGCGAGCATGGCGA
The DNA here is from genome assembly GCF_001280015.1 of Streptomyces sp. MMG1121. GTDB lineage: Bacteria > Actinomycetota > Actinomycetes > Streptomycetales > Streptomycetaceae > Streptomyces. Next base: position 260,095 of record NZ_LGDV01000038.1, on the reverse strand, counting down.
TGTGCGCGCTCGTGGCCGCCGCCGACGGGACCGTCGATCCGTCGGAGCGGCAGCGGGTGGCCCAGCTCATCGCGACGAACGAGGTGTTGCAGAACTTCCCGGCGGACGACCTGAGGCGCCGTTTCGAGGAGAACCTGACCAAGCTGACGACCGACTTCGCCTTCGGCAAGGTGAGCGTCCTTCAGGAGATCGCCAAGGCGAAGAAGAAGCCCGCCGAGGCGCGGGCCGTCATCCAGATCGGCATCGTGATCGGCGGCGCGGACGGTGACTTCGACAAGACAGAACAGGCCGTGGTGCGCGAGGCCTGCTTCACGCTGGACCTGCCGCCGCACGAGTTCGACCTCTGATCCGCGCCCTTCGCACCGCGCGGGTGAGGATGGGGGCATGCTCGACGCGGTCGACCGTGCCCTCATCCGCGCCGTGCACCTGGACGGCCGGGCGCCGTTCGGCAGGATCGCCGACGTGCTCGGCGTCTCGGCACAGACCGTGGCCCGCCGCTGGTTTCGCCGGCTGCGCACGGAGGCCGGGCTGCGCGTGGTGGGCCTGGCCGCCCCGGACCGGGCGGGCCGGGCGGGCCGGGCGCGGTGGCTGGTCCGGCTGACGGCGACGGTACGCTCGGCGCCGCGACCCGGCCGACCTGCACCGCTGTCTCACCCAGCGGCTCGGCTCGCTCCGGGAGACCGACGCACTGGAGACGAGCCCCGTGCCGCGCACCCTGAAGGCCGCGAGCCCCGCCCTGACGGATCTGCCCGGGGTACGTCGCGGCGGGCCGGTCCAGGGCACCGGGGTCGACGGCGGGTTCGGCGTCGGCGAGCCGGATCAGGGCGGGCAGGGACAGACCTGTGCCGCCGGGCACGACGCGGGTGCCCACGGTGTCCGGGGGCACCCGCGTCGTCTGCCCACGGGCGTCAGGAGAGGCCGGCGGACTTCAGCCAGGCCTTGGCGACGTCCAGCGGGTCCTTGTTCTGGGCCTGCACCTGGGTGTCCAGGTCCAGCAGGGTCGCGGTGTCGAGCTTGGCCGAGACCGCGTTCAGCGCGTCGACGCCCTTCTGGGGCAGGGCGCTCTTGTAGACGAGCGGCTGGACGTTCTCGAAACCGAAGAGGTTCTTCGGGTCCTGGAGGACGACGAACTTCTCCTTGGAGATGGTCGGGTCCGTGGTGAAGATGTCCCCGGCCTGCACGGCGTCCTTCTTCAGCGCCGCCTGGGTGAGCGGGCCGCCGGCGTCCAGTGCCCGGAAGGACTTGAAGTCCAGGCCGTAGACGGACTTCAGGCCCACCAGGCCCTGCTGCCGGGTCTGGAACTCCGGCGAGGCGCCGAGGACCAGCTCCTTGTCGATGTCCTTCAGGTCGGCGATGGTGGACTTCTCGGTCAGGTGGTACTTGTTCGCGGTGGCCGCGTTGACGGTGACCGAGTCCTTGGACTGTGCCGCCGCGGCCTTGAGCAGCGTCAGCTTGGAGTCCAGCTTCGCCTCGATGGCCGTCGTGGTGGCGTCGGCCGTCGTCGGCTTCGCCTTCGGGTCGAGGTAGGCGAGCAGCGCGCCGTTGTACTCGGGCAGGACCGAGATGGAGCCGTTCTTGAGCAGCCCGTAGGTGGTCTCGCGGCTGCCGATGTTCGGCTTGTAGGTGACCTTGATGCCCCTGGACTTGAGCGCCTCGCCGTAGATGTCGGCGATCAGGGTGCTCTCGGGGAAGTTGTTGGAGCCGACGACGACGGTGTCGCCGCTCGCCTTGTTGTCGTCCGTCAGGGGGTTCCCGCCCGACTTGCCGCTGTCGGAGGAACAGCCCGCCAGCAGAGCCGTCGCCGCCGCGAGGGCGACGACCGCCGCGCCTCGGTTCCTCCGGATGGACCTGCTGATGCGGTGTGTTGAAGTCACCCACTGATCCAATCCAGCCGGTTCTGGGTCAGTCAAGGGCAATAGATCACTGATTGGCCTCGATCTGCGGTCAGTTGTGCACGGAGAGCGCTGTCTTTGTCATGGATTCGTGATGCGGACCGCGCTGATTGATCCTTCAAGAGGACGGTAGTCTCGGCGCCATTGGAATTCGGCCACGGCGGTGCACGGGGCCCGCTTCGGTGTCGGCAGCACACCCGAGAAGGAGGCCCGTGTGTCCACGAACCAGGTGGACGCGCCCGCCCGGCACGCCCCCGCGCGGGGCGGAGCAGGGGATTTCGCCGACCGCTGGCCCTTCCGCCGCAAGCTCAACCTGCTGGTGGGCATCCCACTGGGCGTGATCGCCGTCCTGCTGTCGTACCTCTTCACCGACCTGGTGCAGGAATACGGCAGCGCCGCCTCGGCGGCCCGGCTGGTGCGGGACAGCACCGAGGTGGCGCGGCTCGTGGACCGGGTGGAGGCCGAGCACCAGCAGGCCATCCTGCTCTCGGCGCGCTACGAGTCCGGGTACTCCCAGCCCTCGACGTCGGCCTACGGCGCGGCCCAGGACGCGGTCGACGCCCAGGTGGTCACGGTCCGCGCGGCCTTCGGCGACCGGCTGCCCGACGGCGAGGCACAGGCGCTGCGCGAGATCGACAGCCTGTCCGGGCTGCGGACCTCGGTCGAGCAGTCGTACGTGCCCGCCGACACCATCGACCCGTCCTACGCCCACGCCGCCCAGGCGCTGATCGACGGCCTCGGCCTGGACCGCAACGCCGATCTCGCCACGACCTTCACCGGCAATCTGCTGGACTCGCTGCTGCGCGCGGACGCCGCCCACGGCGCCTTCGAGACCAACGTGTTCGCCGCGACGACGGGCGACACCAACGCGCTGATCGAGTTCACCAACGCGGTCGGCGCCTACGACCTCTACAGCCACCAGGCCGACCGCTTCACCCGGTTCGCCACCGAGGCGCAGGCCGAGCGCCTCGCCGGCGTCGAGCACACCCCGGCGCAGCGCACCATCGCCCAGTCCTTCGCCGAGTTGCAGGTGGGGGTCGGCCGGCTCCAGGCGAACAGCCAGGAGGAGATCCGGCAGGCGGTCCAGAACGCGCTGACTGACTACCCGGCCTATCCCGAACAGGCCGCCGCCCGGCTGAGGATCACCACCGCGCTGATCGACCAGATCGCCGACCGCGCGGACGACACGGCCGGTTCCGCGCGGTGGCGGGCCGGTCTGCTGCTGAGCGGCGCACTGATCGCGTTCGCGTTGTGGATCGCGTTCGCGGTGCTGGTGCGCCGCTCGGTGATCCGGCCCGTGACGGCGCTGACCGGGGCCGCGCGGGAGGTCGCCGAGGTGGCCGGGCGCGAGCTGGCCCGGGTCGCCGACGACGACGCCGAGGACGACGGGCCGCCCCGGCTGCGGGACATGCCGGTCACCGCGCCCGACGAGATCGGCGAGCTGGCCGAGGCGTTCAACCAGGTGCAGACCACCGCCGGCGCGCTGCTGGAACGGCAAGTGGTCAGCCGCCGCAACACCGCCGAGATGTTCGGCAACGTGGGCCGCCGTGTCAGCAATCTGACGACACGTCAACTGGCGCTGATCGACGCGGTGGAGCGCGGCGAGACGGATCCGGCGCTGCTGGAGCGGCTGTACTCCATCGACCACATCGCCGTACGTCTGCGCCGCAACGCCGACAGCCTGATGCTGCTGGCCGGTATCCGCGAGACCGTGCTGGGCGTGGGGCCGACACCGGTGTCCAACGTCGTCCGGGCCGCACTCGGGCAGATCGAGGGCTATCAGCGGGTACGGCTGTACGCCGCGTCGGACGCCAAGGTCGAGCCGGACGTCATCGGCGACCTCACGCTGATGCTGGCCGAACTCCTGGAGAACGCGGTGTCGTTCTCGCCCGAGGGCAGCCCGGTGGAGGTGACCGTCCGCTCGATGGCCGACGGCGCCCACGTCGTCGTCACCGACCACGGTCTCGGCATGAGCGCCGAGCGGCTCGCCGAGGAGAACGCCCGGCTGATCCGGCGCGAACGCCTCGACCTGGTGCCGACCAAGGTGCTCGGCCTGTTCGTGGTCGGTGCGCTGGCGCGCCGCTGGGAGATCGCGGTCGAGCTGACCCGCACGCCGGGCGGCGGTGTGACGGCGGAGGCGACCCTGCCGCCCTCGCTCCTGCTGACGGCGGCTCCGGCGGCCGGTACACCGGTCACCGTGACGCCGGCCGACGCGGCGGCGCCGAGCGGACCGAAGCCGGCGGAGAGCGTGCCGGACCGGGATGCGGCGGCCCCCTCCGGCGCCGGCCGGCCGAGGCCCCGTGCCTCGGGCTCCGCCCCGGCCGGCCCCGGCCGCCCGTCCGGAGCCGACGCCCCGCTCCCCCGCCGTGTCCCGCGCCGCGAGCCGGTCCCCGGCCCGACGCCGGGGAACGGCGAGGCGTGCGAGAACGAGCGAGCGCACGAGATCGACCGAGCTGAGGAGACCGGTCGGGCTCAGGAGACCGGTCGGGCTCAGGAGACCGGTCGGGCGGACGAGACCGACCAGCCGCAGGAAACCGGCCCAGCGAAGGAGGACGGCCGGACGGCGGCCGTACCCGGCGTCCGCCCCCTGCGCCGCCGCGTGCGTGGCGCCACGCTCGGTACCACCGCCGGCGCGACGCCCACCCTGCCGCAGGCGGTCCGCACCCGGGACGCGGAGGCCGAGCGCACCGCGCTGGAGGAGTTCGAGGCGGCCGTCGCCCGCGCCCACCGGGACACCGGGTCCGCACCCCGCACCGGCCCGCACCCCCGCCCCCCGCACGACCCCGAGCGCACCCCCCTTCCCCTTCCCCTCCCCGAAGGAGCCGAGAGTTGAGCACGTCGACAGGTGACACCCCGACGGGCGGCGCCGCGCCGATCGATCTGCAGGCGGCCGCCGCCGACTTCACCTGGCTGCTGAACCGTTTCGCGACCGAGACCGCGGGCGTCGTGGACGCGATTGCCGTGTCCTCCGACGGTCTGCTGATCGCGGTGTCGGAGCTGCGCGAACACGCCGACTCCGAGCGGCTCGCGGCGATCGTCTCGGGCATCACCAGCCTCGCCGCGGGCGCCTCCGGCAACTACGGCCTGGGCGGCCTCAACAAGGTCATCATCGATCTGGAAGGCGGCCATGTCATCGTCTCGGCGATCGGCAGCGGCGCCGTGCTCGGCGTCGTCACCGACAAGGAGGCGAAGCTCGGCAACATCGCCTACGAGATGACCCTCTTCGCCAACCGCGCCGGCGCCGCGCTCAGCCCGCAGCTGGTGCTGGAGCTGAAGAACTCCGTCGGCACCGCGTCGGCGCGCTGAGAAAGATCAGGTATGGACCCGGTCGGCCCCGCCCCCGCCGTACGGCCGTTCCTGGTCACCGCCGGCCGGGTCGCGGACGCCGGCTCGGAGCGGGCGCTGCCCCTGGAGACCCAGGTGGTGGCCACCGCCGCGGGCCTCGACTCGCTCGCCGGGCTCTCCTTCGAGCAGCACGACATCGTCGCCGCCTGCCGGCTGCCGCAGTCCCTGGCGGAACTGGCGGCCCGGCTGCGACTGCACCTGAACGTGGTCCGCGTCCTGGCCGAAGACCTGCACGAGGCGGGGCAGTTGGCGGTGTACGTGCCCGACGCCGGCGCCACCCGCGACGCGTCCGTCCTGCGCAGGCTCATCGATGGCCTCAGGGCCGTCCCCGACTCCCGAGGGGTACCGAGTGACACCGACTGAACCGCTCGCGCGGAACACGGCCGCCGCCACCGCCGTACGGCCGCCGCTGCCGGTGAAGATGGTGATCGCGGGCGGCTTCGGCGTGGGCAAGACCACCGCCGTCGGCGCGATCTCGGAGATCGAGCCGCTGACCACCGAGGCGTCGATCACCGAGGTCGCGGCGGGCGTGGACGATCTGACGCACACCCCGCGCAAGACCACGACGACCGTGGCGATGGACTTCGGCTGCCTCACCATCGACCCGACGCTGAAGCTGTACCTGTTCGGCACGCCCGGGCAGGAGCGGTTCGGGTTCATGTGGGACGACATCGTGGAGGGCGCGGTCGGCGGGCTCGTCATCGTCGACACCCGGCGGCTGGACGACTGCTACGCGGCCGTCGACTACTTCGAGCACAAGGACATCCCGTTCGCCGTCGCGGTCAACGCCTTCGACGGGCGGGTGGAGCACACCCTGGAGGAGGTCCGCTGGGCGCTGGACGTCTCCGCCGGTGTGCCGGTGGTGGTGTTCGACGCCCGGGAGCAGGGCTCGGTCCGGGACGCGCTGCTCGTCGTACTCGAACTGGCACTGGCCCGCGCCGGGTCGTAGCCGATGGCACGGGCAGCAGGTGCGTGTCGCGTTACGCGTGCGGGATGTCCGGCACGCCCGGAACGGCCTCCGTGCGGCCTTCGACGACGAGGTTGCCCTCTTCGGTGAGGCGGGCGACGGCACCGGACCTGTAGAAACCGTCGGCGGTGAAGGCGCGGGCGTTCTGGTCGGAGGCTTTGTAGTAGCCGCGCAGGGTGCAGGGGCCGCGTGCACAGAGCCGTCCGGGAGTTCCCGCCGGTACGTCGGTGCCCTCCGGGTCGGTGATGCGGATCTCGTCCGCCGGCGAGAGGGGGCGGCCTTGCGTGTGCCGGATGACCTCGTCGCTGTCGGTGAGGCGGGTGAGGCAGAGCAGTCCCTCCGCCAGCCCGAAGACCTGTTGGAGGCGGCAGTCGAAGGCCGACGGGAGGCTGGCCGCGAGTCCGGGCGGCAGCGGTGCGCCGCCGAGCTGGATGAGGCGCAGGCTGGAGACGTCGTACCGGCCGTCGGGGAGGGCGTCGAGCCACTCCTGCGCGACAGCGGGGACGAGGGAGGTGACGGTCACCTTCTCGGTCTCGATCGCGCGGAGGGCTTCGTCGGGGCCGGGGTTGTCGATCAGCACGACGGTGCCGCCGGTGGCGAGGGTGCCGACGACGCCGGGACAGCCGAAGGCGAAGTCGGACTCGGCGGGGAGGGCTGCGAGGTAGACGTCCTCGGGGCCGAGGCCGGTCAGCTCGGCTGCGGCCCGGGCCTGGTACGCGTAGTCGTTGTGCGTGCGCGGGACCAGCTCGGGCGCGGATGTGCTGTCGCCCGAGAGCAGGAAGAACGCGACGTCGTTGGGGTCGTACGTGCGGTCCGGGTCGCGCGGGGCGTCTACCGAGCGCAGGGGGAAGAACAGGCATCCGCTGGGGGCGGTGGAGAAGCCTCCCCGGGCGCCTTCGGGGCCGTCGAGGGTGAAGGCGCGGCGCAGCCGCGGATGGCCGTCGCTGATCTCCGCGGCCATTTTGGCGTGATCGAAGCCGCGGTGGAGGCTCGGGCCGATGTAGGCGGCGGCCTCGGTGAGATGGGCGAGCCGGCCGATCACGTCGGCGTGGTGCGAGATGGGCGCGAGCATCGGGAGGGCGCCGGCCCGCATGAGGGCGTAGACGGTGATGACGAACTCGGCCACGTTCGGGAGCTGGACGATGACCCGGTCGCCGGGGCGGACGCCCCGCAGCGCGAGCCCGGCTGCCACGCGGTCGACGCGGCGGTTCAGCTCGCGGTAGGTGAGGCGACGTCCGTCGTGGACGAGAGCCGTACGGGTGGCGTGTGTGCGGGCGTGCTCGGCGAGGAGCTGGGGCAGGGCGGCGCCCCGGTAGTAACCGTGGTCGTAGTAGCGGCCGATGGTCTCGGGCGGGCGCGAGGTGCAGCCGTCCAGCATGGTGCGCACTCCTTCCTGGTGGCAGGTGTCGCCGGCCTTGCGCACTCGCCCCGCCGACGGACCGTCAGTGTCCCGGATGCGCTCCGCGTCGGGCAGTGGAGGATCACCCGAGGAACTGCCTCGAGCGGCGGTGCGGTCGGCCAACGGCCGGCCCTCAGCCGCTCCTGCGCACCCCCGGTGACACCGCGAGCCGGGCCGCCGACCAGAACAGCGCGAGGGTCACGAGGGCCAGTCCGGCGACGAGGGTGGCGCCGCCTACGACCTTCTCGTAGTTCTTCTGGTAGAGGCCGTCCATGATGTACCGGCCCAGTCCGCCGAGGCTGACGTAGGCGGCGATGGTGGCGGTGGAGACGATCTGGATGGCTGCCGCGCGCAGACCGCTCAGGATCAACGGAAGCGCGACCGGTACCTCGACCTGGAACAGGACGCGGGCCTCGGACATCCCCATGCCCCGCGCGGCGTCCACCGGGGACGGGTCGACGGAGCGGATCGCCTCGTAGGTGGTGACCAGGATCGGTGGTACGGCGAGCACGACCAGCGGGATCATCACCGGTACCAGGCCGAACCCGATCCAGATGAACATCAGCACCAGCAGACCGAAGCTGGGCAGCGCCCGGCCGGCCGTGGCGATCAGGGCCAGCGCGTTTCCGCCCCGGCCGTAGTGGCCGGTGGCCAGGCCGATGGGCAGCCCGATCACGGTGGCGAGCAGCAGGGCTTCCAGCGAGTACTTGACGTGTTCGCCGAGCCGGGTCGGGATGCCGTCGTAGCCGTGCCAGTGGGCACTGTCGCTGAAGAAGGCGTGCGCGAAGTTCAGTACGTTCACCGGGTGGCGCCCTTCTTCGGCATCCAGGGGGTGAGGAAGCGGCGGACGAGGACCAGCACCGCGTCGGCGAGGATGCCGAGGATCCCGATGGTCAGCACCGCGTTCACGGCGAGCGCGGGCCGGTGGTAGGTCTGGGCGTCGTAGAGCATGTTGCCGAGGGCGCCCTGGTTGCCGATGAGCATGCCGACGCTGACCAGGGAGATGCTGGACACGGTCGCCACTCTCAGGCCCGCGATGATCGCGGGCACGGCGATGGGCAACTGAACCTGGAAGTAACGGCGTACGGGGCCGAAGCCCATCGCCTGCGCCGCGGCCAGGGTCTCCTGCGGCACCGAGCGGACGCCGTCCACGATGGCCGGGACCAGCACCACCAGGCTGTAGAGCGCGAGCGGGATCATCACGGTGGTCTCGCTCTGCCCGAAGTAGTCGATGAGGACGACGAAGAAGGCCAGCGAGGGGATCGAGTAGAGCACGGTGGTGATGCCGAGCACGGGCGGGTAGACCCAGCGGAACCGTACGCAGAGCTGGGCCACCGGCAGGGAGACGATCAGGCCGGCCAGCACCGGCAGGAGGGCCTCGCGCAGATGCAGTCCGATGAGCCCGGAGTAGCTGTGCTGGAGGTCGCTCGGGAGGTCGAAGAAGCCGTTCATCGGGCGGCCTTGGCATCGGATGCCGCGTCGGATTCCGCGTCGACGCCCGCGTCGGGGCCCGCGCCTGTGGCGTCCGCGGCCCGGCTGTGCGCGGCGCGGATCGCCTCGCCGATGACCTGCTGGGAGACGACGCCGACGGCGCGTCCCTCGCCGTCCACCGCGACGGCGAAGCCGGTGGGTGAGAGCACGGCGCCGTCGAGCGCGGTCCGCAGCGAGTCGGTGCCGGGCACGAACGGGCGTCCGTGGTCGATGAGTTGGCCCACGTCGACGGCCCCGGCGGTGAGCCGGCCCGGTTCGCTCCAGCCCAGCGGCCTGCCACCCTCGTCGGTGACGAGGAGGTAGGGGACGGAGGCGTGCGAGGCGATCGTCGCCGCGTCGGCGTCGACGCCCACGATCGGCGCGGTCTCCAGCCGCAGACCGGCGGACGGGAAGAAGGACAGCCGGCGGATGCCGCGGTCGGCGCCGAGGAAGTCCTCCACGAAGGCGTCGGCGGGCGCGCTGAGCAGCTCGGCGGGCGGCGCGAACTGGGCGAGCCGGCCGCCGGTGCGCAGGACGGCGACCATCGTGCCCAGCTTGATCGCCTCGTCGATGTCGTGCGTGACGAAGACGATGGTCTTGCCCAACTCGTCCTGGATGCGCAGTAGTTCGTCCTGCAGTCCCTTGCGCACGACCGGGTCCACGGCGGAGAACGGCTCGTCCATCAGCAGCACCGGCGGATCGGCGGCGAGCGCCCGGGCCACGCCGACGCGCTGCTGCTGGCCGCCGGAGAGCTGGTACGGGTACCGCTTGGCCAGCGCGGCGTCGAGCCCCACCCGTGCCATCAGTTCGGCGGCCCGGGCCCGGGCCTCCCTCTTGGGCGTGCCGAGCAGACGGGGCACGGTGGCGATGTTGTCGAGGATGGTGCGGTGCTGGAAGAGTCCGGCGTTCTGGATGACGTAACCCATGGAACGGCGCAGGGTGTTGACCGGCTGCTGTCGGATGTCCGTGCCGTCGAGGAGGATGCTGCCCTCGCTGGGCTCCACCATCCGGTTGATCATCCGCAGCGTCGTCGTCTTGCCGCAGCCCGAGGGCCCGACGAGGACGGTGATCGCGCGGTCCGGTATCTCCAGCGACAGCCGGTCGACCGCGACCGTGCCGTCCGGATACCGCTTCGTGACTGAGTCTATCCGTATCAAAACGCCGAATACCCTTCGGGTTTGGCAGATTTCCGCCCGTTTTCGGCCAAAGTCTTTGGTGCGCAGGCCGTTGCGGGGAGAGTCTAGACCGCGAGTGTTTCAGCGTTTTGGCGGGCGAATGGCTAGACCAGCGGGAGCCCCGGCGTACGGAGCACGCTCCGGGCGGCGTCGACCGCGAGCACCTCGCAGCCGGCGCGGGCGGCGGCCCAGGCGGGGCCGTCGGTGCCCAGTGCGAAGGCGGCCGTGGCGGTCGCGTCGGCCTCGGTCAGTGTCGGGGCCAGCACGGTGAGGCTGAGCAGCCCGGTCGCGGGGCGTCCGGTGCGGCCGTCGAGGATGTGGTCGCCGCGCTCGTACCGTCCCGAGGTCGCCACCGCCGCGTCGGTGACCTCCAGCACGGCACAGACCTGGCCGGCCTGTTCCGGATGCCGTATCCCGACCCGCCACGGTCCGCCGGAGACGACCACGTCACCGCCGGCGTTGAGGCAGAACCGCCGGGCCCCGGCCGCCGACAGCAGCCCGGCCGCCCGCTGCACGGACCAGCCCTTGACCACCGCGCAGGGGTCGAACCCCCGGCCGGGCAGCCGGACCTCGAAGGCACCGCCGGTCGCCTCCCGGAGGCGCGCGCACAGGGCGAGGACCTCCGTCAGATCCGCGCTCAGCTCGCCGTCCGCCACCTCGCCACGCCCGTACCGGGACACCTCGCTGTCGGGTCTGAACGGGCTGAACCGGACGTCCACTTCACGCAGCCACGCGAACACGGCGTCGGCGGCCCGGCTGAAGTCGCCCGCGTCGTCGACCCGCAGCGAGACCGGGAAACCCATGACGTGCTCGACCCGCCGCACCTCAGGTGCCCTTGGCGTCGATCGCGGCCTGGAGGGACTGCTTGTACCCCTCGCTCGTGATCGTGGCCCCGGACACCGCGTCGATGTGGGCGCTCTGTGCCTTCAGCGTCTCCGCGATCAGCTCGGGCACGGCCCACTTGGTCTGCGGATGGTGCGGTGCCTGGAGCATCCGCACGGAGGCGATCCGGTCGCCCCGGAAGGTCACCTCGACCTGGAAGAGGCCCTTCACGGTGTTCACCTCGGTGCCTCGGACGACCTTCGTGGACGACGCAGGCGCCGATGCGGAGGACGACGGGGACGAAGGGGTGCGCGAGGGGGGCGTGGCGGGCTCCACGGCCTGCGTCGTCGTGGACGATGTGCCGGTCGACGGGTGGTAGCGCCACACCGGGATCAGACCCGCGACGGTCAGCAGGAAGACGGGAACGGCTCGTTTCACGGCGGGTCACCCTCTCTCAGCCCGCGAGGCTGAAGCGCTCGAAGTGGATCTGCCTCTTGGGCACGCCCAGGTCGCCCAGGCTGCGCAGCACGGCGGTCATCATGCCGGGCGGTCCGCACAGGAAGACGTCGCGGTCGGCGAGGTCCGGGACCAGCCGGGCCAGTTCGCGCGGAGCGAGCCGGTCGGGAACGACGGGTCCGGTCACCAGGTGCAGTTCGGCTCCCTTGGCGAGGGCGAGGTCGCGCAGTTCGCCGTAGAGGACGGCGTCGCGGTCGGTGGCCACCCGGTAGAGGACCACGGCGTGACCCGCCAGGTCCTCCAGCAGCGCCCGGATGGGGGTGACACCGACGCCGCCGGCGATGAGCACGGCGTCCGGGCGGGTGCGGTGCAGTGTGGTAAAGGCGCCGTAGGGGCCCTCGGCGAAGACGCGGGTGCCGGGCTTGAGGTGGCGCAGGGCGGCGCTGCCGCTGCCCGCCGCCTTGGCGGTGAGGCGCAGTGTGCGGCCGTCGGGGGCGGCCGACAGGGAGAACGGGTTGGCCTGCCACCAGCGGTCCGGGGTGAGGAACCGCCACAGGAAGAACTGGCCGGCCCGCGCGGGCAGCCGGTCCAGATCCCGGCCGGTGACGTACACGGAGACGACGTCGTCGGACTCGGGGACGACTGCCGACACCCGCAGCCGGTGCCGCAGGTTCCGCGACAGCGGGAGCACCAGCCGGCCCAGCACCACCGCGCCGAGGGCCGCGCCCCACAGCGTGTACCAGTACGCCGTGGCGGCGGGCGACGAGGTGAAGGTCGTGCCGGCCGCGATCTGGTGGGTGAAGGCGAGGACCACGGCGACGTAGGTGTACAGGTGGATGAAGTGCCAGGTCTCGTAGGCGAGCCGGCGGCGGGCCCAGCGGGCCGAGACGGCGCCGGTCACGAGGATCAAGCACAGCGCGACGGCGGCCCGCAGCACACCCTCGACGGTCTCGGCGAGGTTCACGAGCTGGTTCACCGGATCCATCGAGGACGCCTGGGCGTAGCCGAAGGTGATGAACACGACGTGTGTGAGCAGGGTCCACAGGACGCCGAAGCCGGACCAGCGGTGCCAGGAGGTCAGCCGGTCCATGCCGATACGGCGGTCCAGCCAGGGCAGCCGGGCCACCAGCAGCAGCTGGAAGGCCATGAGCAGGGCGCCGTACAGGCCGCAGAGGCGGCCCAGCACGATCAGCGTGTTCGAGGCGAAGCCGGCCCGGGCGAAGAACCAGGCGACCACCACCGCGTTGGCGGCCAGCAGGGTGTACAGGCCGGTCCGGGCCACGGCCCGGGGGCGGATCGCCGCGAGGGGCGCGGGACGGGTCTGGAGGGTCGTCACGGACAACAGCTCCTTGATCGGGTCCTGGGTGACGAGCTTCGCCCGCGGATGCTGTCGGTTTCCTGTCGGACGACTTTCACTCGAGTATTGATGTGGCCGGCGGGGACCGGCACCTCTGGCAGAGCCGGACGGGTGCCGCAGGACGGGCGGGCGGAGAACGTACGACTGCTGGTCGTGGACGACGACCTGCACGGATCCGCCGGGTGCTGGGCAGCCTGCCGACCAACGCGGCGGTGCACACCCCCGCCCGGAACGAAGGTGTCCGTGACGGTGTCGGCCGGGGGGGGCGGTGAGGCATGCGTACGGAGCGCCGACACGGGCCCCGGCATCCCGGACACCGGCCGGGAGCGGGTCTTCGACCGCTTCTACCGCGTCGGCAAGGCCCGCGGCCGGGTCCGGGGCGGCAGCGGGCCGGGCCTGTCGCCGGCCCGGGCGCCGGTGCGGGCACACGCGGGGAGCCCGCGGCTGGACCGGGAGGACGGCAGGACGCGATTCACGGTACGGCTGCCGGCCTGAGGGGCCGGACGACCCGCACCCCTACGGCGGACCCGCGCCGGCCGGAGCCCCCTGCCGGGCGTGCGGCCGAGCGGCCAACGCGGCGACGTCGTCCTCCGCATGCCGCGCGTCCAGACGCCCGAGGATGGTCTCCAGGACGTCGTCGAGCCCGTCCCCGGCCGGGAAACGGACGGCGGACAGACGGGCCAGGGACTCGTCGATGTCCTCACCGCGGCGCTCCACCAGACCGTCGGTGAACAGCACGAGGGTCTGCCCGGGCGCCAGCGGATGGGTGGCCGACTCGTAGCCGCCGAGCCCGGTGCCCAGCGGCGGCCCCACGGGGACGGACAGCAGCGTGGCCTCGCCGTCCTCGGTGATGAGCGCCGGCGGCAGATGGCCGGCGCTGGCCAGCGTGAGCTGACCCCGGCCGGGGTCGACCCTGGCCAGCAGACAGGTCGCGGGCCGGCGATCGGCCTCCCGCGAGGCGATCTCGTCCATCTGGCGCAGTACCCGGTGCGGGGGCAGGTCGGCGGAGGCGATGTAACGCAGCGAGGAGCGGAAAGCGTTCATGTCGACGGCGGCCTCCAGGCCGTGCCCCATGACGTCCCCGACGACCAGCAGGGTCCGCCCGAAGTGCAGCCGCACGGTCTCGCACCAGTCGCCGCCGACCAGGACGCCTCCGCCGGCCGGGAGGTAGCGGATGGCGACGTCGAGGTTGGGGTGCGGGCGACCGGGCTCGGCGAGCAGGGCGCGTTGCAGGTCACCGGCGGTGCGGTTGACCTCGTCGTAGGCGCGGGCGTGCCGGACGTGCGAGGCGGCGCGCTCGGCGAGCAGGGCGAGCAGCTCGGCCTCCCCGGGGCGCAGCGGCTTCCCGGAGCGCGCCCACACCAGGACGCCGTAGACGTCCTCCCCGCTGGTCAGCGGCGCGCACAGGGCGGCCCGGGTGCTCGGGGCGCCCGCGTACCGCAGCCAGGGCTCGGCGGGGGCGTCCAGCGCCGGTGCGCCCGCCTCCCGGGCCGCCGCGGTGGCCCAGCGGGCGTCGGGCAGCACGTCCGCGTCGCCGGTGATCTCCTCGTACCCGGTGACGGTCTGGCCGGTCCGGCGCAGCACGGCGGCTGTTCCGCCCATCAGCCGTACGGCGGTCCGGGTCAGCTCGGCGCAGGTCGTGGACTCGTCGAGAGTGGTGCCGATCCCGGCGAGGGCGTCGCGCAGCGCGGCGAACCGCGGGCCGGCCGTGGCGGCATCGACGGCCGACACGGCCTCCGTGGCGGCCATGGCTCCCGCTGCCTTCGTGGACGTCAGGGCCTCCTCGTCGCTGTCGTCGGCGCGGCGGTGGCGGCCGTCGGCAGGCAGAGACCTGCGACGGGACTGGATCCAGCGCGCCACACCCAACACCCTCACAGAATCTCAAACCGGAGCAAGCAGGACATTAACCCCATCCGGCGCATCCGTCCCATCAGCCCCAGGGGCCCCGCATCCGGTCATATCACCGTGTACACCGCCGCGCGTTCGAGGTCGGCGGGACAGGCGTCCCGTGCTGTTCATCTTCGACCGAACGAAGCGTTTCGGACACGCCTTTTGCCAGATTCGGCGTGTCCATTGATCCCGTTGATGTCATTGCTTCACAGGATCACCGCGGGGCTCCCGGGCTCAGCCCTCGTCGGGAGTCAGGCGCAGAGAGATGGAGTTGATGCAGTACCGCTGGTCGGTCGGGGTCGCATAGCCCTCGCCCGCGAAGACGTGCCCGAGGTGGGAGCCGCAGCGGGCGCAGCGGACCTCCGTGCGGACCATGCCGTGGGAGCGGTCCTCGATCAGTTCGACCGCGTCGGTGTCCTTCGGGTCGTAGAAGGACGGCCAGCCGCAGTGCGACTCGAACTTGGTGGTGGAGGTGAACAGTTCGGCACCGCAGGCACGGCAGGAGTAGACGCCCTCGCTCTTGGTGTCCGTGTACTCACCGGTGAAGGCCGGCTCGGTGGCGGCCTGGCGCAGCACGGCGTACTCGGCCGGGTTCAGCTCCGCCCGCCACTGCTCGTCCGGCTTCTCGACGTCGTACGACATGAGCCTCAGCCCCTTTACTGCTGCGACAGGCGGTCCAGGATCAGCGGGCCCAGGTCGGTCACGTCGCCCGCGCCCATGGTGAGAACGAGATCACCGGGCTTCGCCATTCCCGCGATCACGGACGGGATCTCGGACTTGTCGTGCACGGCGGTGACGTCGGCGCCCGCCGCGCGCGCGGCCTCGATGATCAGGTCGCTGGTGACGCCCGGGATCGGGTCCTCGCGGGCCGGGTAGATGTCGAGCACCACCGAGGCGTCGGCGAGGGCGAGCGCCCGGCCCATCTCCTTGCCCAGCTCCTGGGTGCGGGAGAACAGGTGCGGCTGGAAGACGACGAGGATCCGGGAGTCGCCGGCGGCGGCGCGCATGGCCTCCAGGTCGGCGGTCATCTCGGTCGGGTGGTGGGCGTAGGAGTCGATCACCTGCGCCCCGGCCGCCTCGCCCTTGAGCTGGAGGCGCCGCTTGACCCCGGTGTAAGCGGCGAGCGCGGGCGCCAGTTCGGCGGCGGGGACGCCGAGGGCGGCGCCCGCGGTGAGCGCGGCGACGGCGTTGAGGGCGTAGTGCCGGCCGGGCACGGACACCGTGAAGGTCAGATCCTGCCCGTCGAGCACGACGGTGACCCGGCTCTTGAGCCCCTGCGGCACGATGGCCGGGACCCGCACGTCGGCGTCCTCGGCCTCGCCGTACGTCACCGTCCGCACCTTCCCGGCCAGCCGGCGGGTCAGCTCGCGCGCCCCCTCGTGGTCGGCGGAGATCACCAGCGTGCCGCCGGGCACGATCTTGCCGGCGAAGGTCTCGAAGGACTCGTAGATCTCGTCCATCGAGGCGTAGTTGGCGTGGTGGTCCAGCTCGACGTTGAGGACGATGGCGACCTCGGGCGCGTACTTGTGGAAGCTGCGGTCCGATTCGTCGGCCTCGGCCACGAAGATGTCGCCCGCGCCGTGCAGCGCGTTGGAACCGGGCGCGTCCAGGTCGCCGCCGATGGCGTACGACGGCTTCAGGCCCAGCTCGCCGAGGGAGACCGCCAGCATGGAGGTGGTGGTGGTCTTGCCGTGCGTGCCGGCCACGGCGATCGGCCGCAGTCCCGCCATCAGCGCTGCGAGCGCGTCGGAGCGGTGCACCACCGGGATGCCCAGCTCGGCGGCGCGGGCCAGCTCCGGGTTGTCCGCCCGGATGGCCGACGACACCACGACACAGCTCGCGTCGTCGGCGAGGTGCCCGGCCGCGTGTCCGATGTGCACGGTGGCACCGAACGACCGCAGCGCCTCGACGGTCGCGGACTCCTTGGCGTCACTGCCGGCCACCGCGGCCCCGCGCTGGGCGAGGATCTTGGCGATCCCCGACATCCCGGCGCCGCCGATGCCGATGAAGTGCGGTCGGTCCATGGCGGTAGGAAGGCCGGGTGCCATGTGTTCTTCTCCCAAGTACGGTGCGGGCTGGAGCAGGCCTAGCCTATGCCGACCCCAAGGGGCGCGGGGAACGGCGCGGGCGACCACGCCGCGGGCGCACCCGCGCACGCACGGCACCCCCGCGGCGCCTAGGCCTTGCTGTGCGAGAACAGCTTCAGCACCGGCACACCGACCCGGTGACGGGCCCGAGAAGCCCAGTCCCGGTGGAAGAACTCCTCCACGTAGTGCGGATCGGTCAGCACGATCACCTCGTCGGCGGACACCTCGGCGACGAGGGACTTCAGCGCGTCCAGCGGATGATTCTCGACCAGCCGCCCCTCGGCCTGGCTCCCGGCGGAGTGCAACGCCTGCACGGACACGTCGAGGGCCTGCTGTCCGATGTCCTTCGCCGCGTCGCCCGACGGGGTCTCCCGTTCGCGCACCGCCTCGTCGAGTTCGCCGAGCGCGATGTCGTCGATGGCCCGCAGCAGGCGGTCCGCCTGGTCGCCGCGCGGCTGGAGGAGCACGTGGAAGGTGACCGGCTCGTCTCCGTGCAAGGTGGTGACGAACTCCACGTCGGCGGACGTCAAGGCCTTCTCGATCATCAGAACGCTCGTGAACACCAAACGCCTCTTCTCCTCCGTGGGCCCTGACAGGGCCCCTGCGGAAACCATCCTGCCCCGTGATCGCACGGATCCTGCCGGATTAAGTCTGCCCTCCGGAAGTTAAACGGAACAGCATATTCCGCTGTTTTCAGGACCGACGGTAACGGCCGAACAGAAATCCGGCCTCCTCCAGCAGGGACACGAGTTCGAACCGGCGCGGTACGGCGACCGACGGCCCCCCGGCGATCCGCTGCGCGTCGCCCGCGGTGAGCATGGGCGACAGGGTCAGGCACATCTCGTCCAGCACGTCCGCGGCGATCAGCAGGCCGAGCAGCCGGGGCCCGCCCTCGGTGAGCAGCCGGGTGTGACCGAGGCCGGCCAGGGCGCGTACCGTGCGCGCGGGGTCGACGCCGCCGCCGTCACCGGCGATCACCACCCGGGCGCCGGCCTTCTCGGCGGCGGCGACGCGGTCCGCGGCGGCCGCGGCTCCGGTCAGGATCAGCGTGGGCACCAGGGGCGAGGTGAACAGCGGGAGCGAGAAGTCCAGGTCCAGGCTCGCGGTGACGACCGCGATCGCCGGTGCCGGGCCCTGCCCCGCGGCCGCACGGGCCTCGGCGAACTCGGCACGCGCGCGTGCGGGGCGGTACCCCTCCTGACGTACCGTTTCCGCGCCCACCACGACGACGTCCGCGAGCGCCCGCAACGTGCCGAAGACGCGCATGTCGGCGGTGCAGGAGATGGGCTGCGAGCGCCCGTCGTGCTGGGCGGCACCGTCCAGGGTGGAGACCATGTTGGCCCGCAGCCACGGCCGCGGCGCCCCCGGCCCGGGCTCCGGATACGCATAGGCGGCGGCCAGCTCGTCGAGCCCCCACTCACGATCACCGACCATCCCGGCACCGCCCGCACCGGCACCGGCGCCGTGCGCCGCCCCACCCCCCGCTCCTCCGCCAACGGCTCCGGCACCCCCGCCGGAGGCCTGGGCTGCTGTTTCGTAGGTCACAGGGAACAGGCGTCGCATGTCGTGCAGTGTGACACGGCGCTTAGCATGGGTAACCGTGTCGTCCTCCACCGCCGCCCCCGGATCCAGCCCTGTGACCGACGTGGGCCCCCTCTCCCTGTGCGCCCGTGAGCCGCGCGTCCCCGCGGACCGGCTGGTCGCCGAGATGGTGCCGCCACCGCGCTTCGACTCGGTCCGCTTCTCGAGCTACATACCGGACCCGAACCAGCCCAGCCAGACCGAGGCCGTGCGGGTCCTGGAGGGCTTCGCGGCCGGGCTCGGCGGGGCGCACGCCTCCGGCACCGGCAGGCGCGGCCTGTTCGGCTTCGGCAGGGCCAAAGCCCCCAAGGCCCCGGCCGGTCCGCGCGGGGTCTATCTGGACGGCGGCTACGGCGTCGGCAAGACCCATCTGCTCGCCTCCCTGTGGCACGCCACCCCGGCCGAGCCCTCCCGCAAGGCGTTCGGCACCTTCGTGGAGCTGACGAACCTGGTCGGCGCCCTCGGCTTCCAGCAGACGGTGCAGACCCTCTCCGGCCACCGCCTGCTGTGCATCGACGAGTTCGAGCTGGACGACCCGGGTGACACGGTCCTGGTGTCGACCCTGCTCGGCAAGCTGGTCGAGGCGGGCGTCGCGCTCGCCGCCACCTCCAACACGCTGCCCGGCAAGCTGGGCGAGGGCCGGTTCGCCGCGGCCGACTTCCTGCGCGAGATACAGGGCCTGTCGGCCCACTTCCGCGCCCTGCGCATCGACGGCGAGGACTACCGGCACCGGGGCCTGCCCGAGGCCCCCCGGCCGTTCACCGACGAAGAGGTGACGAAGGCGGCGTACGCCACCGAGGGCGCCTCGCTGGACGACTTCCCGCATCTGCTGGAGCACCTGGCCAAGGTCCACCCGAGCCGGTACGGCGCGCTGACCGACGAGGTCGCGGCCGTGTGCCTGACCGGCGTGGAGCCCGTGCCGGACCAGTCGACGGCGCTGCGGCTCGTCGTGCTCGCGGACCGGCTCTACGACCGCGAGGTCCCGGTACTGGCCTCGGGGCTGCCGTTCGACCGGCTGTTCAGCGAGGAGATGCTGAACGGCGGCTACCGCAAGAAGTACTTCCGCGCGATCTCGCGGCTCACCGCCCTGGCCCGCGACGCGAAGGGCCTCGTCGGCTCGTAGTCAAGAGCCAGTTCGCGCCACACGACCGGCGGTTTTCACGCTCTCTTGAGCTTGTAACGCGGTGTTAACCCTGCAAAGGACTTTGCAGGGTTAATCTGCGTCTTGACCATTCATTGACCAATGCTTGGTGCACGCAAGAGATGCGAACGGACGGAAGGGGGGCGCATGTTCCGAGGTACAACGGCCCGGACCCGCTTCACCCTCCTCGCCGCACTCCTGCTCGCGCTCCAGCTCTTCGCCCCCACGGGAACCTTCGCATCTGCGCACACTCTCGGTCAGGCACAGGCCAAAGCAGAGCCTGAAATCACCTCCCCGGCCCAGCCGGCGCGCGACGGCGTGGGCTCGTTGCGCGTCCCGGGCCGCGCGGGCGACCCCGTGGGCACCCCCCACCTGCGCGAGCGGCAGCGTTCCTGCTCGGCCGGCTGTACACCGGAACACCCGCTCATAGCCGGCCGTTCCGCCGGTGCCGACGCGCCGGACACCCCCGGCTCCGCGCACCGGCATGCCGCGCGACCCGCCAGAGCCCACACCCCGGCAGCACTCCAGGTCTTCCGCTGCTGACAGGCGGCTCACGCTCTCTCCCCCCACACACAACCCGTTCAAGTCCGACGCGCCCGTGCAGGCGCGCCAGGAGGAACTCACACATATGCAGCCCCTCATCGACAACGCCCGTACGTTCGGACAGCGCCCTGAGGAGTTCGCCCAACTCGCCGCAGGCCAGTCACCTCAGGTGCTGTTCATCACCTGCTCCGACTCCCGGGTCGTCCCTGCCCTGATCACGGGCGCCCGCCCCGGCGAACTCTTCGAGCTGCGCACCGCGGGCAACATCGTGCCGCCCCACACCTCGCAGCACCCCACCAGCGAGGCAGCCACCATCGAGTACGCCGTGGAGGTGCTCGGTGTCCGCGACATCGTCGTCTGCGGGCACTCGCACTGCGGTGCCGTCGGCGCGCTGGTGCGCGGCGACGACCTGACCGCCGTACCGGCCGTGCGCGACTGGCTCGCGCACGCCACCCCGCGCCCGGCCGGCGCGGCCGAGGACCCGGAGGTCGCCGAGGGCGTCCAGAGCCACGTCCTGACCCAGCTGCTGCGCCTGCGCTCGTACCCCTGTGTCGAGCGGAGGCTGACGGAGGGCCGGCTGGGCCTGCACGCCTGGTACTACGAGGTGCACACCGGCGCCGTACGGGCGCACCGCCCGCAGACCGACACCTTCGAGTCCCTGTGAGCACGCCCATGACCAGCAAGAATCCGCTCATATCCCGTTTCCCGTCCGCGCGGCGGGACTTCGCCGCCTCCCTCGTCGTCTTCCTGGTCGCGCTGCCGCTGTGCGTCGGCGTGGCCGTCGCCTCCGGGGTCCCGGCCGAACTCGGCCTGGTCACCGGCATCGTGGGCGGCCTCGTCACCGGGCTGATGCGCGGCAGCAGCCTCCAGGTGTCGGGGCCGGCGGCCGGCATGACCGTGCTCGTCTTCGAGGCGGTCAAGGAGTTCGGCCTGCCGGTCCTCGGCGTGATCGTCCTCGCCGCCGGAGTGATCCAGGTGGGCATGGGCCTGCTGAAGCTGGGCCGCTACTTCCGCGCCATCTCGGTCTCCGTCGTCGAGGGCATGCTGGCCGGAATCGGTCTGGTCCTCATCGCCGGGCAGGCATATCCGGCGCTGGCGGCCAAGGCCCCCGACTCCGGGCTGGGCAAGACAGCCGGGCTGCCCGGAGCCCTCTGGGACGCCCTGGGCGACGGTACGGCCCTGACCTCGCTCGCCGTCTGTGCGGGCACGATCGCGGTCCTGCTCCTGTGGAAGCACGCTCCGGCGAAGCTGCGCACGCTGCCCGGTCCGCTGGCCGCGGTCGGTCTCGCCACGCTGGCCGCGTTCGCGCTGGACCTGCCGGTGGCCACCGTCGAGGTGCGGGGGCTGCTGGGCGCCGTCCAGCCGCCGCCGCTGAGCGCCTTCGGCGAGCTGGCGAGCGTCGGGGTGCTCGGCACGGTCGTCGCCTTCACGCTGATCGCGTCCGCCGAGTCGCTGTTCAGCGCGGCGGCCGTGGACCGGCTGCACTCCGGTCCGCGCACCGAGTACGACAAGGAGCTGGTCGCCCAGGGCACCGGCAACGCGGTGTGCGGACTGCTGGGCGCACTGCCGATGACCGCGGTGATCGTGCGCAGCGCGGCCAACGTCCAGGCGGGCGCCCGTACGAAGGCCTCCCGCGTCCTGCACGGCGTGTGGCTGCTGCTGTTCGCCGCGCTGCTGCCCGCCGTGCTGGCCTACATCCCCGTCCCGGCGCTCGCGGGCATCCTGATCCACTCGGGTGCCAAGCTGGTGCCGGTCCGGGCGCTGGCGGTGCTGTGGCGCGAGCACCGGGGCGAGGCGCTGGTCCTGGCCGTGACGGCGGTCTCGATCGTGACGGTCAGCATGTTCGAGGGCGTGCTGATCGGCCTGGCGCTGGCGGTGGTCAAGACCGCCTGGGAAGCCTCGCACGTCAAGCTGGAGGTCATCGACAAGGGGGCGGGTCCGATCGACGCCCATCTGTCGGGCAACGCGACCTTCCTGAAGCTGCCGAAGATCCTCGACAGTCTGGAGTCCCTTCCCCAGGACCGCCCGGTCCGCCTCGACCTGACCGGCCTCCACCACCTGGACCACGCCTGTCGTACGGCCCTGGAGAACTGGGCCGCACGGCACAGCGCGGCGGGCACGGAACCGGTGAAGGTCACGGTGGCGCAGGCCGTCTGACGGCCGCTGTCTCCGGGTCGGGGTGCCGACGCCCCTCGGCATCCCGGCCCGGTCCCAGGTCCTGGCCTCGTTCTCCCAGCAGGGCTTATGGCTTCCGCCCCATCTCGGGCATATCGTTTCCTCGACGGACAAAAACGGACCTCAGCGTGATCCTCGACGCGATCCACTCCGTGATCCTCTCCGTGAGGAGGTCACCATGCTCCAGGAGCTGCTGGGCGCCATCGCGGCGGCGGGATCCGCCGGTGTGATCTATCTGGCGATGGCGGCTCGGGTGGTCAAGCAGTACGAGCGCGGCGTGCTCTTCCGGCTCGGCCGGGTCGCCGGTGCCGAACGCCCGCCCGGCCTGACCCTGGTGATCCCGTTCGTGGACCGGCTGCACAAGGTCAACATGCAGATCGTCACGATGCCGATCCCGGCCCAGGAGGGCATCACCCGCGACAACGTCACCGTCCGCGTGGACGCGGTCGTCTACTTCCGCGTGGTCGACGCCGCGAGCGCCCTGGTGAAGGTCGAGGACTACAAGTTCGCGGTGTCGCAGATGGCCCAGACGTCCCTGCGGTCGATCATCGGCAAGAGCGACCTGGACGACCTGCTCTCCAACCGCGAGAAGCTCAACCAGGGCCTGGAGCTGATGATCGACAGCCCGGCCGTCGGCTGGGGCATCCAGGTCGACCGGGTCGAGATCAAGGACGTGTCCCTGCCGGACACGATGAAGCGCTCCATGGCCCGCCAGGCCGAGGCCGACCGGGAACGCCGGGCCCGGATCATCAACGCCGACGCCGAACTCCAGGCCTCCAAGAAGCTCGCCGAGGCAGCCCAGCAGATGGCCGACACGCCGGCCGCCCTCCAGCTGCGACTGCTCCAGACGGTGATGGCGGTGTCGGCCGAGAAGAACTCCACGCTGGTCCTGCCCATCCCGGTGGAGCTGCTGCACTTCCTGGAACGCGGCAATCAGCAGCACGCGCCGGACGGTGGCGGAGGCCCTCACTCCGGCTAGCGTGCCGGGCATGCGGAAGAGTTCGGCGGCCCTGGCGGTCGTCCTGGCCGGTGTCGCGGGATGCGGGCACGGCAGCAGTGACAGCGCCCCCTCCCCCGGGACCACCGGCCGCATCGCGGTCACGAGCCCCGCGTACGCCGACGGCGGTACGATCCCGCGCCGCTTCACCTGCGACGCGGAGGACGTCTCGCCCCCGCTCGCCCTCTCCGGCGTACCCGCGCACACCGCCTCCCTGGCCCTGCTGCTGAGGGACTCCGACGCCGCGCACGGCACGTTCACCCACTGGCTGGCGTGGGACGTCGGCCCGCACAGCACGCGTCTGACGGCGGGCGAGCACCCGCCGGGCGCGACCGAGGGCCGCAACAGCTTCGGGAAGACGGGCTACGGCGGCCCCTGCCCGCCCCACGGCGACCAGCCGCACCACTACGTCCTGACGGTCTACGCCACCGACCGCCGCCCGTCCCTCGCCCCCGGCGCCACCCCGGACGACCTCCTGCGGGCCCTGTCCGGCCACACCGTCGCGACCGGAACCCTGACCGGGCGGTACGGCCGCTAGCCGGGTGACCGTACCGCCGTGCCGAGCGCCGTAACTCCGTGCGAGCGGACATCCCGTCCTACGTTCGTACGATGATCAGACCAGTACGCCGTATCGCCGCCGTCTGCGCCCTGGGCGCCGCGCTCGCCGCCTGTGGCAGCGCGGGCGGTGCCCGCCCGGCCCCGGCCGAGTCCGCCGCCCCCGCCTCCCCGTCCGCCTCGCGTCCGCCCGTGCTCGCGCCGGGTCCCGGCGGTGTGACCCCCGTCTTCGAGCACGGTCCGCGCACCCTGGGCAAGACCGTCGCGCTGACCTTCGACGCCGACATGACCGCCGACCAGGGGCCCCGCGCGGCGGCCGGCGAGCATTTCGACAACCCGGAGCTCATCGGCACCCTGCGTGCGCTGAAGGTGCCGGCGACCGTCTTCGTGACCGGCCGGTGGGCCGAGGAGTATCCCACGGAGGCCAGCAGCCTCGGCCACGACCCGCAGTTCGAGGTGGCCAACCACTCCTACAGCGACTACGCGTTCACCGACGACTGCTACGGCCTGCCGACCGTCTCCGCCGACAGGATGCGGTCGGACGTGGAGCGGGCGTACGCCTCCCTGCGCAAGGCGGGCGTGCCGCGCCCGGTGCCGTACTTCCGTTTTCCCGGCGGCTGTTACGACCAGCGGGCGCTGCGCGCGCTGAACGGGGTCGGAATCACCGCGGTGCAGTGGGACGTGGTGAGCGGCGACGCGTTCGCCGCGGACGCCGACGCCGCGGCCGTCGCCCGGCAGGTGCTGGACGGGGTGCGGCCCGGCTCGGTGGTCGTCATGCACTGCACCCGCAGCGCCGCCCCGGCCACCGAGCGGGTCGTGCGCACGGTCGTACCGGAGCTGCGCAGGCGCGGCTACCGGTTCGTGAAGGTCTCCGAGCTGATCGGCCAGAGCCGGGGACGCCCCTGAGTTTCCTTCGCCGGGAGCACGACGCCGAGGAGCACTGCTCGATCATCGACGCCGCCCGCCCGCCGAAGGCCGACGGCCCGCCGTACGCCACGGGGGTGCCCCCGCTCCAGCGCAGCCGAGAGGGGGGAGGCCGCAGGCGCAGCGCACCGCCTGTTCAGGGTGACCGGCGGGCGGTGAGGCCACCGGCCGCGGCGAAGGCCGCTGCCGTCAGCAGGGCCGCCCCGGCCAGTGGCAGCAGCGGCACCGGCACCCGGCCGGTCTGCGAACCGGTGACCAGGCCGCTGACCGCGGCCTGCGCCGGGGAGCCCGCGAGGACCGCCGCCAACAGCGCGCCCAGCAGCATCGCGGGCACCGCGCGGCCGGTGGAGTTCAGCACCGGCCGGTTGGTGAGCGCGCCGACGGCCGCGCCGAGCAGGGCGCAGGCGAGCGTGGCGGGCAGCCCGGCCGCGCCGGCCTTCAGCGGGGGTACGTGGATCCGGTGGCCGTTGCTCGCCGGGTCACTGATCAGCGTCACCACCACGGTCGCCACCACTGCGAGCGCCGCCGCCGCGAGCAGTGCGGTCAGCAGACAGGCGAGGTGCGCCCGGGCAGGGCCGCGCGCGGCGGCGACACAGGCGCGGGCCGCGTCCGGCTCGCCGGTGACACAGATCCGCACCAGCCAGGCGGCCACCGGGAGCAGACCGGCGGCCGTGTAGCCGAGCGAGTCGAGCACGGGCTGACCGCTCTGCACACCGATCCCCAGGAAGGCGGCGTACAGGATCACGGGCGGCAGCCAGCGCTGGGAGCGCACCAGCAGGTCGGCCTGGTAGCGCAGGAGTGCGGTCATGGGCGGCTTCCGGCATCGCGAGACGGTGGGTCGTCGGGGGGCGGGGTGACGCTGACGACGTGCCAGGGCGGGCGGGCCGTGAGCAGGGCGCGCAGGAGGACGTCCGAGTGGGAGGCGGGGACGGCGAGGCGGTGGCTGCCGGGGCCGGTCTCCTCGGCGGACGCGACGGTCCGCGCAGCGTCGGGCGGCAGCGCCCCGCCGGCCGGCCCCCGCGCGACGACCAGGGCGAGCCGCCCGGCCGGTGAACTCCCGCCTGCCGTACGGCGTTCGAGGCCGCCGTCGAGCACGGCGTACGTCGCGTCCGGTGCCCCGGCCAGCCGACGCGGGTCGTGGTCGACGAACACCACGGCGCCGCCGGCCGCGGTCCGCTCGGCCACCGCCCGCTCCAGCTCGGCCCGCGCCGCCGCGTCCAGTCCGGTCCAGGCCTCGTCCAGCACCAGCAGCTCCGGTTCGCCGAGCAGGGCCTGGGCGACGGCGACCTTCTGGCTGCTGCCCTTGGACAGCCGCGCCATCGGGGTGCCGGCGTGCTCGGCCGCGCCGAACCGCTCCAGCCAGGTGCCCGCGGCGCGTTCCGCGGTCCCGCGGCTCAGACCGTGGACCGTGCCGAGGTGGGTCAGATAGCCGAGGGGCGTGAAGGGCAGCGCCGAGGGAAACCGCTCGGGGACGTACGCCGTGCGCGGACGGCCGGTGACGCGGCCCTCGCTGGGGGCGTCGAGCCGGGCGAGCAGGCGCAGGAGGGTGGACTTTCCGGTGCCGTTCGCGCCTTCTACACGGGTGAGGGTTCCGGGGGCGATGGTGAGGTCGACGCCTCGTAACACCCAGGGGCCGCGGATGCCGTAGCGGCGGCCTACGGCGGTCAGTCGTAGGTCACGTTGCATGGGGTCATTGTGATCGGTTGCGCGGTGGGTGCTGCCCTTAGGGTTGGCTGCTGTGAGCCCTGATTCCATGCCCCCGGACGACCATCGTGACGAAGCCCCGCAATTCGTGCTGCCCCTCGTGGCGCGGATCGAGCGGGGTGCGCCGCCCGCCCGTACCGATGCGCTGGAGACGGCCGCCCGGGCCGTGCTCGTGCTGCTCGGTGACGAGCGGGCCACCGGGGACGGCGAATGGGCCGACGCGGTGCGCCACTGGGAGGACGCGCAGATCCGGAAGGTCGTGCGGCGGGCCCGGGGCTCGGAGTGGCGGCGGGCCGAGGCGCTGCCCGGGATCACGGTGACCGGCAAGTCCGCCCAGGTGCGGGTCTTCCCCCCGATCCCGCTCGACGGCTGGCCGAAGGACCTGGCGAAGCTCCAGGTGTCCGGCACCGAGCTGGACGACCCGGAACCGCCCGTCGCGGCCGACCCGGCCCAGCCCGTGCTGTGGCTGAACCCGGAGCTGGAGATGTCGGCCGGCAAGGCCATGGCGCAGGCGGGGCACGGCGCCCAGCTGGCCTGGTGGGCACTGTCCGAGGCGGAGCGCAGCGCCTGGCGGGACGCGGGCTTCGCGCTCTCCGTCCGCGCCGCCGCCCCCGCCGACTGGACCCGGCTGACCGGCGGCGGGCTGCCGGTCGTTCGGGATGCCGGCTTCACGGAGATCGCTCCGGGCAGCTGCACGGTCGTCGCGGACCACCCCGCGCTGCGCTAGGAGGACGGGATGACGCGGGTCGACGGCCGGGTCGAACGGGGCAACCGCACCCGTCGGTTGGTGCTGCGCCGCACGGTGGAGATCGCCTCGGTCGAGGGCCTGGAGGCGCTCACCGTCGGCCGTCTCGCCACCGAGCTGGAGCTGAGCAAGAGCGGGGTGTTCGCGCTGTTCGGCTCCAAGCAGGAGCTTCAGCTGGCGACCGTGCGGGAGGCCGGGCGGATCTTCACCGAGCGGGTGCTCCGCCCGGCGGCCGAGACCCCGGCCGGCGTCGGCCGGCTGTGGCGGCTGTGCGAGCTGTGGCTGGAGTACTCGCGCGGCCGGGTGTTCCCGGGCGGCTGCTTCTT
Organism: Streptomyces sp. MMG1121; assembly: GCF_001280015.1. Taxonomy (GTDB): domain Bacteria; phylum Actinomycetota; class Actinomycetes; order Streptomycetales; family Streptomycetaceae; genus Streptomyces. The sequence continues at coordinate 232,544 of NZ_LGDV01000038.1, read as the reverse complement.
CTACGGCGTCATGGCGGAGTACGACGCCCGGAGCGGGCCGCTGCACGACGCCGCGGTCCGTGCGCAGCGCGACTGGTCGGCGTACGTGGAGCGGACGATCGAGGAGGCCCGTACGGCGGGTGAGCTGCGCGCCGGCACAGATGTCGGCCAACTCGCCTTCGAGCTGGTGGCGTTGCTGGAGACGGCGAACGCCCTGTCGGTGCTGCACGAAGAGGAGACCGCGTACCGCAGGGCCCGGGTGGGCATCGCGGCCCGGCTGCGCTCCGCGGCCGAGGACGGCGTCCCGCTCCCCCAAGTCACCTGACCCGCACCTCGGTTGGCGGTATCGGCACGGCGTCAAAAAATAAGCACGATCGTTCGCCTTGTTTTATGCTCGGGCCATGACTGTGACCGGAGCGGACTTCGTGGAACTCGATCGGATCGCCGTCCAGGAGGCCGTGCGCGTGGTGGACCTGGCCACGCCCGCGGACTGGACGCGCGACACTCCCTGCGCGGGCTGGACCCTGCGTCGGCTCGTCGCGCACATGACCGCACAGCACCTCGGGTTCGCCGCCGCGGCGCGCGGAGCGGGGCAGGAGCCGGAGCACTGGCGCGAGTCCGAGGACCTGAGCGAACCCGCCCGCGCGCACCGGTCGGCCGCCGCTTCGGTCCTCTCAGCCTTCGCCGAACCGGGCGTGACAGGACGGGAGTTCGCGCTGCCGAACCTGGGCGGCGTCCCGGGCGGCCGAGCGGTCGGCTTCCACTTCGTCGACTATGTGGTGCACGCCTGGGACGTCGCCGCCACCCTGGGCACCGCCGTGGAGTTCCCCGGCCACGTCCTCGACGCCGCGCTCGCCGTGGCCCGTGCGGTGCCGGCCGATCCCGGCCGGCGCGGGCCGGGTTTCTCCTTCGGCCCGGCGCTGGAGGTGCCCGAGGGCTCCGGTCCGCTGGAGCAGGCACTGCGTCTGCTGGGCCGCAGCCCGCAGCGGTGGCCCGCCCGGGGCTGAAGCTCAAATGTTGCTCTGAACACGGCACGCAGGCGGTTCGGGGCCGGTCGCCGGGGCCATACCCCCGTCATTCGCGGGAAGGACGCGGCGTTCGGCGTTCGAAGGAGGGGGAACCATGCGGCGACTGGGCACGGGGGTCGGCTGGCGGCCGGAGATCGCGGACGCCGTGGAGATCATGCCGGGGATCGACTGGGTGGAGGTCGTGGCGGAGAACGTTTGCCCGGGCCACCTCCCGAAGTCGCTGGAGCGGCTGCGCGAGCGCGGGGTGACCGTGATCCCGCACGGTGTCTCCCTCGGCCTGGGCGGCGCCGACCGCCCCGACGCCGCCCGGCTGACGGCACTCGCGGAGCGGGCGCGGGCGCTGGGGGCGCCCCTGGTCACGGAGCACATCGCGTTCGTCCGCGCGGGCGGCGCGCTCACCGCCTCCCCGCCGCTGGAGGCCGGGCATCTGCTGCCGGTGCCGCGCACCCGGGACGCCCTGGACGTCCTGTGCGAGAACGTCCGCATCGCACAGGAGGCCCTGCCCGTGCCGCTGGCGCTGGAGAACATCGCCGCGCTGTTCTCCTGGCCGGGCGAGGAGCTGAGCGAGGGGCAGTTCCTGTCCGAGCTGGTCGAGCGCACCGGCGTACGGCTGCTGATCGACGTGGCCAACCTGCACACCAACCACGTCAACCGGGGCGAGGACCCGGCCCGGGCGCTGGCCGAGCTGCCGCTGGAGGCGCTCGCCTACGTCCATGTCGCGGGCGGCTTCGAGCGCGACGGCGTCTGGCACGACAGCCACGCCCATCCCGTACCGCGCCCGGTCCTGGACATCCTGACCGACCTCGCCTCCCGGACGGCTCCGCCCGGAATCCTGCTGGAACGGGACGAGAACTTCCCCGAACCGGCCGAACTGGAGCGGGAGTTGACCATGATCCGGGAGGCGGTGAGGGCCGGCCGGCGGGCGGGGGTGTCGCCGTGCTCACGCGGCCCGCGGTCGGCGCACGGGAGCGGGTCGGCGTCGCCCAGGCCGCCGTACTGTCCTCGCTCGTGGCCGGGACGCCGGTGCCCGAGGGGTTCGACCGGACACGGATGCGGGTACAGGCGCGGGCGCTCGCGGTGAAGCGGGCGGACGTGGTGGCGAAGGTGGCACCGGAGCTGCCGGCGTTCCTCGGCGTGGGGTACCGGGAGCTGTTCCTGGAGTACGCGCGGGAGCGGCCGATGAGCGGGGGCTACCGGCGGGACGCCCTGGACTTCGCCGGGCACCTGCTGCGGGCCGGGCGGCCGCAGGACACGAGGGCCCGACGGAAGCTGCGGGAATGGTGGCTGGACCGGGCGGGCCCGGCACCGAGGCCGTCCGGCGGGCGGGTGGGTCGGGTGGCGCGGAGGATGCTGCCGCGGCAGCGTGGCTGATGTGCCGGGTGAGGGGCGGGGCGCGGGGCCGTGCCGGTGTGCGGCCGGGCCGCGGGGGCGAGATCAGCCGCACCTCGTCCGGGCCGCCGACGCACCGCACCCGGCCGGTGACAACGGGTACCGGCCGAGCGGCGCGGGTAATATGCCGCCCGCACCCCACCCGCCATGCACACTCGCGTGCGGTGCGCCACAGGAGGCACCATGCGACCCCGACCCCCGATCAAGGGCCGAGGCATATTCAGCGGCACCGGGCTCGTCATCGCGGCCCTCGGAGCGACCGCCGCGGCACTGCTCTACCCTGTCTGGTCCTACGCCGACCGGCAGGACGCGGCGAGCGCGAGCGTGCTGAGCGCGCAGACCGTCACCACTCCGTACGGCCCGCTGTCCGCTCAGGACAAGGACTTCATCACCAAGGTCCGGCTCGCGGGGCTCTGGGAGCTGCCCGCCGGCCAGCTGGCGGAGCAGAAGGGGACCACGGCGGCCGTCCGCGCCGCGGGCCAGCACCTCGTCGACGGGCACACCTCGCTGGACGCGCACGTGCGCACCGTCGCCACCCAGCTCGGCGTGCCGCTGCCGAACGAGCCGAACGCGCAGCAGAACCAGTGGCTCGCCACCCTGAACGGGGCGCAGGGGGAGGACTTCGACCGGCAGTTCGCGAGCATCCTGCGGCTCGCGCACGGCCGGGTGTTCACGCTGGTCGCCCAGGTCCGGGCGGACACCCAGAACTCCCTGGTCCGCGATCTCGCCGACGACGCCAACGCGACCGTCCTGGACCACATCAAGATCCTGGAGGCGACGGGGTACGTCGACTTCGCGGCGCTCGCCAAGGAGCTGGCCGCCTCGCCCACCCCCGTGCCGACCCCGCCCGCGGTCGCCCCGAGCGCCGCCGTGCCGGTGGCTCCGTCGCCGGCCGAGTCGTACTCCCTGCCGCCCGCCGCCACCAGCCCGGAGCCGAAGAGCTCCTGACCTCGGCGGAAAACGGAACGTCACGTACCGGCCACACTCCGTCCGGATGTTGAACAGGGCATGGCATTCACCCAGACCTCTGGCATAGAAACATGACATGTTCTGGGTCCTCCTTCTGCTCCTGGCCTGGGCTTTCGCCGGTACGGCGTGCACCCGGCTGTGTCTGGCGGCCGTACGCGCGGCGGCGCTGGACGCGGATGCCACGACACGCACGACCGCGGACCGGGAGCACGATCTGACGCTGTACGAGGCGGCCTTCCTCTCCGGCGGCCCCGCCCGGGTCGCCGATGTGACCCTTGTCTCGATGGCCCGGCAGCGCCGCCTGCTGCTCGCGCACACCGGCTGGGCCACGGTGGTGGATCCGCGGGGGCGCGACGAGATCGAGCAGTCCGTCATAGGGGCCATAGGGCCGCAGGGGCAGTCACGGATCCAGCCCGTGCGGGCGCGGGCCGCGGGCGCGGAGTCCGTGCGGCGGCTCGCCGACCGGCTGGAGCGTGCCGGGCTCGCCGTCCCCGACGGCGCCGGTACGACCGTGGCGGCGGCCGTCCGCCAGGTGCGCGCCGCCGCACTGGCCGTGGCGGCGCTCGGCGTGACCGCGCTGCTGCTGCCCGTCCAGACGGGGACGCCGCGGCTGCTGGTGGGCCTGTGGTTCGCCCTGCCGCTCACGCTCTGCCTGAGCTGCCTGGTCATCGCCCGCTTCGAGGTCCATCCGTACTCCCGCTGGGCCTCCCCGGCCGGGCTGCGGCTGCTGGGCGCGCTCACCCGGAAGCCGGCCGGGGACGAGCGGTCGTTCCTCACCTCCGTCGCCGTCCGCGGGATCCGCGCGATCGGTGAGCCGGAGCTGCGCGCGGCCTTCACCCACCGCGACCAGCCCTGGCGGGAGTGAGGGCGGCTTCGGGAGCCACACGGGCTTCAGGGGGGCGCATCGGGGGCATTGGCTCCGACACCCGTCGGATGGTGCTTGCCTTCCCCTGCGACCGAACGAAACATCCCTTCTGTTGACGCCGGGCCGTGGCAGTCGTGCCATCGCCGCCGCCGCATCGAAGGGATACGCGATGAGAGCTGCCGCCCTGTACTCGGCCGCCGGATCCTTGCTGCTGACCACGCTGGCCGCCGCCCCGGCGGGCGGGGCCGCCGGCGGCCCCGCGGTGCCCGGCGCGCCCGGTGCGGCCGAACTGCGCGGCACCGCGGTGGCCGTGGCCCGCGCCCGCGCGGCCGGCATCGGCTTCGGCGCGTGCTCCAACGCCGATGTGCCGCACGCGCCGGGCAGTATGCGGTGCGCCACGGTGACCGTCCCGCTGGACTACGCCCACCCCGACGGCCCGCAGATCAGACTGACCGTCAGCCGCACCCGGGCGACCGAGAAGGACCCGCGCAACAGCAAGCGGCGGGTGCCCCGGCAGGGCGCCCTCGTCTACAACCCGGGCGGCCCCGGCGCCTCCGGCATGTACTTCCCGCTGGTCGGCGCCCAACCGAAGTGGAAGCGGATCGCCGCCGCCTACGACCTCGTCGGCTACGCCCCGCGCGGCGTGGGCCGTTCGGCGCCGCTGTCGTGCGAGGACCCGAAGCACTTCTTCGAGGCGCCCACCTCGTCGCCGGCGCACCCGTCGGAGGCGTACAAGCGGCAGCGCGTCGCGCGGGCGAAGGCGTACGCGCGCGGCTGCGCCCAGCGGTCCGGGAGCAAGCTGCGCTTCTACAACTCCCTGAACAACGCCCGGGACCTGGACGTCCTGCGGGCCGCGCTGGGCGAGGACCGGCTGACGTTCGTGGGGGCGTCGTACGGCACCTACTTCGGGGCGTTGTACGCCTCGATGTTCCCCACGCACGTACGGCGCATGGTGCTGGACGCGGCGGTGGACCCGGCCCCGGAGAAGATCTGGTACCGCGACAACCTGGACCAGTCGGCCGCCTTCGAGGAGCGCTGGACGGACTTCCGGGAGTGGATCGCCCGCCACGACGACGTCTACAGGCTCGGGAACACCGCCGAGAAGGTGCGCCGCAGCTACGACACCGCGCGCGAGCGGCTGGGCCGGAAGGCGGCGGGCGGGAAGGTCGGCCCCGGACAACTGCGAAGCGCCTTCCTGACGGCCGGGTACTACGACGACTTCTGGCCGAGCCGGGCCGCCGCGCTCTCGGCCTTTCTGAAGGGCGACCCGAAACCGCTGATCCGGCTGGCCGCGCCGGGCGGGGGCAAGGCCGCGGCGGCGGAGGCGGAGAACTCCAACGCGGTGTACACGGCCGTGGAGTGCAACGACGCTCCCTGGCCGACGGACTGGAAGGTGTGGAACCGGGACAACACCCGGCTCGCCCGCGTGGCGCCCTTCGAGACCTGGGACAACGCGTGGATGAACCTGCCGTGCGCGTACTGGCCGGCGCCCCGGCAGCAGCCGCTGGACGTGCGGACCGGGCCGGGTGAGCTGCCGCCGGTGCTGATCCTGGCGGCCGAGCGGGACGCGGCCGCGCCGTACCCGGGTGCGCTGGAGATGAACCGGCGGTTGGCCGGATCGGTGCTGGTGACCGAGCGGGACGCGGGCACGCACGGCATCGGGGGTGGCGCCAACGCGTGCGTCAACGCGCACTTCGAGGCGTACCTGTTGGCGGGCCGCGTCCCGGGGCGGCGCGCGTCGTGCGCGCCGCACCGGGCTCCGCGGGCCACGCGCTGACGGGCCCTCGTGCGGCGCCGTCAGGCCAGCCCGGCCACCAGGTCCGCGATGTCCTTCCTGCGGCCCGTGTAGAACGGGATCTCCTCGCGGACGTGCCTGCGGGCCTCGGAGGCGCGCAGGTGGCGCATGAGGTCGACGATGCGGTACAGCTCGTCGGCCTCGAAGGCCAGGACCCACTCGTAGTCACCGAGGGAGAACGAGGCGACCGTGTTGGCGCGCACGTCCGGGTAGCCGCGGGCCATCTTGCCGTGATCGGCGAGCATGCGGCGGCGGTCCTCGTCGGGCAGCAGGTACCAGTCGTAGGAGCGCACGAAGGGGTAGACGCTCACGTAGTTCCGGGGCGTCTCGTCGGCGAGGAACGCCGGGATGTGCGAGCGGTTGAACTCGGCCGGGCGGTGCAGCGCCATGTTGGACCACACGGGCTCGAGCGCGCGGCCCAGCTTGGTGCGGCGGAAGAGGTTGTACGCCTCCTGGAGCTGGTCGCTGGTCTCGGCGTGCCACCAGATCATGAGGTCGGCGTCGGCGCGCAGGCCGGAGACGTCGTAGGTGCCGCGGATCGTCACGTCCTTGGCGGCGAGCTGGTCGAACAGCTCCTGGACCTCGTCGGCGTAACCGGCGCGGTCCTCGGGCAGGACGTCCTTCAGCTTGAAGACCGACCACAGGGTGTAGCGGATGACCTCGTTGAGGTCCTTGGCCAGCTTGCCCTTGTTCGGGATCCTGCCGGACTCGGTGGTGGGGGCGTCGTCACTCATGGTCCCTATTCTCCCGCTCCGCCGTGCAGACTCTGCACCGGGTTGGCCGTCAGTTCCCGGATTGCGCTCAGGTCGCCGTCCAGTTGGTCCACCGCCGCGTAGGCGCTCGCGATGCACGCCGGGATGCCGACGCCGTCGTACGGGGCGCCGCACACCGCGAGCCCCGGCAGCTTGGCGACGTGTGCGCGGATGCGGGCCACGCGCGCGTGATGCCCGACCGGGTACTGCGGCAGGCCGTCGGTCCAGCGCGTGACCCGGGTCCGAAGGGGTTCGGCGTCCAGGCCGGTGGCCTCGCGCAGGTCGTGCCGGGAGACCTCGACCAGTGCGGCGTCGTCCCGCTGCAGGATCTCCGTCTCGCCGTGCCGCCCCACGGACGTGCGCAGCACGACCACGTCCGGGTCCTCCTCGGCGATCCAGCCCCACTTGTGGGAGGCGAACGTGGACGCCTTGATGGTGTGGCCGTCGACCGGCGGGACCAGGAAGCCGCTGCCCTCCGGGAGCCGCAGTCCCGCGCGCCGGTAGGCCAGGGTGACCAGGGCCATCGAGGCGTATTCGACCGCGGCCAGCTCGGCGGCCGCCTGCGGGGACTCGGCGCGCAGCAGCCGCGCGGCGGCCGGGGCGGGTACGGCGACGATCACCGCGTCGGCGTGCAGCTCGCGCTCGCCGGCGGTGATCCGCCAGCCGCCCGCGGCCCCGGCGCGCAGTTCGGTGACCGGCGTCCCGGTGCGCATCTCGCCGCCCCGCGCGCGGACGGCGTCGGCGACCGCGAGCGGCAGCGTGCCCACGCCGCCCTCGATGCCCATGAAGACCGGGCCGGTCTGCTGGTGCGCGGCCACCCTGGCCTGGATCTCTCGGACTCCCTCCGTGAGGGAGGTGTGGGTGCGGGCGGCCTCGAAGAGCTGGGGGACGGCCGAGCGCATCGAGATGCGGTACGCGTCGCCCGCGTAGACCCCGCCGAGCAGGGGCTCGACCAGGCGGTCGACGACCTCGCGGCCGAGCCGGGCGGCCACGTACTCCCCCACGGCCACGTCGTCGCCGACCTCCGTGCGAGGAAGGTCGGCGTCGCGCTCGATGCGGGCGAGGCCTTCGGCGGACAGGACGCCGGAGAGCGCCGCGGCAGTGCCGGGCACGCCCATCACATGGCCCTTGGGCATGGGCCGCAGGGCACCCCGGGTCCAGATCGAGGCGGTCGCGGTGGCGGGCGGCTGCAGACGGCCGTCGAGCCCGACCTCGCGCGCGAGGGCCACCGCCTCGGGGCGGCGGGCGAGCATCGACTCGGCGCCCAGGTCGACCCGCACGCCCGCGATCTCGCCGGGCAGCAGCTTGCCGCCGACCCGGTCCGCGGCCTCCAGCACGGTCACGCGCGCGCCCCGCCCGAGCAGCCGGTGGGCGGCGGCCAGCCCGGCGATCCCGGCTCCGATGACGACGACATGCCCCGTACGCGTACCCGTTGCGCTCATGTCCCCCACTCTCTCAGACCCCGCTGACACTCCTGCCGGGAGCCGGTGATCACGACGAGCCCGGACCGGGACCGCACCGGGACCGCCGACGCCGAACGTCGCCGCCCGCACCGGCTTCGCAGGGCCGTCACAGCACGCCGTCCCCGGGAGGCTCCGCCCCTGCGCACACCCTTTTCCGTACGACGACGCGAGTGACCGGGTCGTGCTGCACGTGCCCCGCGCCAAGTACCGCGAGGTGCTCGCCGTTCCCCAGGACACCGGCCGGCTCGTCCAGCGCGGCGCGAAGGCGTCCCTGAAGGACCGCACGCGCCTCGCGACCATCACCGTGCCGCTGTCCGGGCAGCCGGTGCGCAAGGCCGCCGCGGACGGCGCGCCGGGCATCGCGGAAGCGCTGTCGGGCGGCCGGCACGTGTCCGTCACGATCCTGCGCCGGATCGCCCTCGCGCTCGGCGCCGCCCCGCCGTTCGCGGCCTTCGCGGCCCTGGTGGCGCTGGCGGCGGCTGGTGCGGACAGGGGTCGTACGGTCCCGGCGGACGCACCGCCCGGCACCCGCGCCCGAGGCGGACCAGGACCGGGAGCGGGGAACGGGGAGCGGGGAACGGGGAGCGGGGAGCTGGACCAGAACCGAAATGCCCTCGCCCCGTAGCGTGTTCCCATGACCATGACCATGAGCGGTGGGCGCGGCGGCACGGAACGACTGGTCGTGATCGGCGGTGACGCCGCGGGCATGTCCGCGGCGTCGCAGGCACGCCGGCTGAAGGGGCCCGGCGAACTGGAGATCGTGGCCTTCGAACGCGGCCGCTTCACCTCCTTCTCGGCGTGCGGCATCCCGTACTGGGTGGGCGGCGACGTCCCCGAGCGGGACGACCTGATCGCCCGTACTCCCGATGAACACCGCGCGCGGGACATCGATCTGCGGCTGCGCACCGAGGTCACCGCCGTCGACGTGGCCGGGCAGCGGGTACGCGCGCGTGACGTCGATTCCGGCGCGGAGTCCTGGACGCCGTACGACAAGCTCGTCATCGCCACCGGCGCTCGCCCGGTCCGCCCGGACCTGCCCGGCGCGGACGCTCCCGGAGTGCACGGTGTGCAGACCCTGGACGACGGACAGGCCCTGCTGGACTCGCTGGCACGCGCGCGGGGCCGCAGGGCCGTGGTCGTGGGCGCGGGCTACATCGGCGTCGAGATGGCCGAGGCGCTGCTCCGGCGCGGCTTCGGGGTGACGGTCGTCAACCGCGGCAAGGAGCCCATGTCGACGCTCGATGCGGACATGGGCCGGCTGGTGCACCGGGCCATGGCGGGCCTCGGCATCACGATGGTGAACGACGCCGAGGTCACCAAGATCCTCACCGCGCCGGACGGCAGGGTCCGCGCGGTGGCCACACAGGACGCGGAGTACCCCGCGGACCTGGTGGTCCTCGGCATCGGCGTCCGCCCCGACACCGCTCTCGCCCGGGCCGCCGGCCTTCCCCTCGGCACCCACGGCGGCCTGCTCACCGACCTCGCGATGCGGGTGCGCGGCCACGAGAACATCTGGGCGGGCGGCGACTGCGTGGAGGTGCTGAACCTGGTCTCGGGCCAGGAGCAGTACGTCCCGCTGGGCACCCATGCCAACAAGCACGGCCAGGTCATCGGCACCAACGCCGGCGGCGGTTACGCCACCTTCCCGGGCGTGGTCGGCACGGCGGTCAGCAAGGTCTGCGACCTGGAGATCGCCCGCACCGGTCTGCGCGAGAAGGACGCAGACCGCGTCGGACTGCGCTACGAGACCGTCACCATCGAGTCGACCAGCCGCGCCGGCTACTACCCCGGCGCCTCCCCGATGACGGTCAAGATGCTCGCCGAACGCCGCACGGGCCGCCTGCTGGGTGTACAGATCGTCGGCAGGGAGGGCGCGGCGAAGCGGGTGGACATCGCGGCGGTGGCACTGACCGCGCGGATGACGGTGGAGGAGATGACGGCCCTGGACCTGGGCTACGCCCCGCCGTTCTCCCCGGTGTGGGACCCGGTCCTGGTGGCGGCGAGGAAGGCGACGGCGAAGGTGCGGGCGGCCTAGGCCGTCCCGCTGACCGCCGTCCCGCTGATCCGGGGCAGAGAGGCGACGGAAGCGTTGGAGGAGACGACGGCCGGCTGTTCCCCGGCGGGCCTCGCGTGGGTGGCCGAGGGCCGGGCGGACCGAAGCCGACGGCTGACCGCCTCGTCCAGCGTCACCGGCCGCCCCGTCTGCGCGGCGAGCCGTCCGGCCTCCTGGCCGAGCCGCGCGACGTCCTCCCAGGGAAGCCGCACCACCAGGGAGACCTCAGCCTCACCGTCGGGCAGAGCATGCATCGCCGAAACCTGCGGAGCGTTCGTCATCGCCTGTCCTCACGTCGGTTGAGAACAGATACGCACGCGCGTGCGGCGCCGTTCACCGGTTCGCCGGGCGCATCCCGGGCACTACTTCTGTGTGGTCATCCCCGTCCATGACGTGAACCCGGTGCGCCGCACCCCCTGGGTGACGTACGCGCTCATCGCCGCCAACGTCCTGGTGTTCGTCAGCATGCCGGGCACCGCCGGTTCCGCGGCGGGCGGCGGCGAGCTGGCGCGGCTGTGCCATCTCCAGGCCTTCATGGACCACTACGCGGCGGTGCCCAGGGAGCTCATCCACCATCAGATACCCCGGCTGGTGCCGACCGGCGACGTGGGTGTCGGCCCGCACGGGCCCGGCTGTGTGGTGGGACCCCCGTCCTACGACAAGTCCCCGCCCCTGTCGGTGTTCACGGCGATGTTCCTGCACGGCAGCTGGCTGCATCTGCTCGGGAACATGCTCTTCCTGCTGATCTTCGGCAACAACGTCGAGGACCGCATGGGCCACGTCCGGTACTTGTTCTTCTACGTCGTCTGCGGCTACGCGGCCGGATACGGGTTCGCGCTGTTCAACGCCGGCTCGGGCGACCCGCTGATCGGCGCGTCCGGCGCGATCGCCGGAGTGCTCGGCGCCTACATCGTGCTGTGGCCGAGGGCACGGGTGTGGGTCCTCGTGCCGTTCCTGATCTTCCTGCCGCTGCGGCTGCCGGCCTGGCTGGTGCTGGGCTTCTGGTTCGTGCTCCAGGCGGTGTACTCCTCCGGGCACGGTGTCTCCGGCGCCGGCACGGTGGCCTACACGGCGCACGTGGTCGGATTCGTGGCGGGCATGCTGCTCGCCCGGCCGCTCAAGCCCGGCACACCTCCCCCGCCGGAACCGCGCGGCCTGGTGTTCGGCAGGCGGGCGCGGCCCCGTTACACGGCGTGAGTCAGCGCGCGGTCTGCGTGTGGACGTACTCCACGAGCCGGGTCAGGGCGTCCGGGTCGGTGTGCGGCATGACCCCGTGGCCGAGGTTGAAGACGTGGCCCTCAAGGCCGGCGGCCGCGTCCAGCACCTCACGGGCCTTGGTCTCGACCGTGTTCTTGTCGGTGAACAGGACCGTCGGGTCGAAGTTGCCCTGGAGCGCCTTGCCGGGGCCGACGCGGCGGACGGCCTCGTCCAGCGGGACGCGCCAGTCGACGCCGACGACGTCCGCGCCGGCCTCGCCCATGAGCTTCAGCAGCTCACCGGTGCCGACACCGAAGTGGATGCGCGGGACGCCGTACCCGGCGACGGCGTCGAAGACCTTCGCCGAGGCGGGCATGACCGAGCGCCGGTAGTCCGCCGGCGCCAGCGCGCCGGCCCAGGAGTCGAAGAGCTGCACGGCCGAGGCCCCGGCCTCGATCTGGACCTTCAGGAACGTGGCCGTCACGTCGGCGAGCCGGTCGAGCAGGTCGGCCCACAGCTCGGGGTCGCCGTACATCATCGCCTTGGCGTTCTCGTACGTGCGCGAGGGACCGCCCTCGACCAGGTAGCTCGCGAGGGTGAAAGGCGCACCCGCGAAACCGATCAGCGGGGTGGCTCCCAGCTCGCGGGTGAGCAGGCCGATCGCCTCGGTGACGTAGGGGACGTCCTCGGGGGTGAGGTCACGCAGCCGGGCCAGGTCGGCGCGGGTGCGGATCGGCTGCTCGACGACCGGGCCGACGCCGGGCTTGATGTCGAGGTCGATGCCGATGGCCTTGAGCGGGACGACGATGTCGCTGTAGTAGATCGCCGCGTCCACGTTGTGCCGGCGCACCGGCTGCAGCGTGATCTCGGTGACCAGCTCGGGCCGCATGCAGGACTCCAGCATGGGAATGCCCTCGCGGACCTTGCGGTACTCGGGCAGCGAGCGGCCGGCCTGGCGCATGAACCACACGGGGGTGTGCGGCACGGCTTCCCGCCGGCACGCCCTGAGGAAAGCACTGTCGTACGTCGCTGTCGGCTGCTGGCCCGAGGGGCCCACGTTGGCACTCACGACGGCAAGTCTCGCACGGCCGCCGACGCAGAAGTGCCGCAGCCCTCAGGGGGTGTCTTGCCCTGCACGAAGCCGCGCTTCCCCTTACTCTTCCCCGCATGGCTGCGGCTCACGGACGAATGTCGGACAGCGCCGACGGAATGGACGACGTGAAGGACACCGAGGAGGCGGACCGGCACTCCAGTACTGAGGGTCCACCGGCTTTCCGGGCCGCGGTCGAAGCGCTGCGCGACTGCCGGCTGCGGCCGCAGGTCGAGGTGGAGCCGACGCCCGCGCCGCAGCGGCTCGCCCCGTACGCGTACGCGCTGGAGGCGGTGGTGGTCGACGGCGAGCAGGAGCTGGCCGACGGGCGACTGGTGCTGCTGCACGACCCGGCCGGGCACGACGCGTGGCACGGGACGTTCCGGATGGTGACGCTGGTGCGCGCGGAGCTGGAGCCGGAGATGGCGGCCGATCCGCTGCTGCCGGAGGTGTGCTGGTCGTGGCTGACCGGGGCGCTGCAGGCGCACGGGCTCGGCTACGGTGAGCCGAGCGGCACGATCACGCGCGCGAGTTCGCACTACTTCGGCGGTCTCGCCGAGCGGCCGGCCGCCTCGCAGATCGAGATCCGGGCCTCCTGGACGCCCCGCGAGGGTCTCGGCGGCGTGCCGGACACCGCGTCCCACCTTGCCTCCTGGTGCGACCTGCTGGCCCAGGTCGCGGGGCTGCCGCCGGCCGGTCCGGGTGACGCTTCGGTGTTCACGTTGCCGCAGCGCAGGGGGCCGCAGTCGCGGTGAGATGATCGCAAGGTTCCGGGGTGTCCCCCGCATGGACGCCTCGTTGACCATCTCTTTGTCGATACGGCCACTTTCTGGCCTCGAATCGCATCCGCTTGAACCGACTCGATCTTCGGATGATCGATCGCGTGTCCGATTTGCACAGATTGTTACTCACTAGATCGTGATCATTCTCTAAAGGCGGACGAGTTTGCTGCCGAAGACGACTGTGACCTTGAAAGCACGGTTCGTCCCGGCTTCATCCCCACAAGCCGGCCCCGTCCCCCCACCCCAGGAGGCCTGGTGTCCGTTCTCCTCGAGCAGCCCGCAAGCCTGGTCGCCTACCGCCCGAACAAGCCGACCGCCATGGTGGTCGTGGCCGACCCGCGCGTCCGCTCCACCGTCACCCGCCACCTGTGGGCGCTCGGCGTGCGCGATGTCATCGAGGCCTCGTCCATCGCGGAGGCTCGTCCCCGCATCGGCAACCCCCGCGACATCTGCGTCGCCGACGTCCACCTGCCCGACGGCTCCGGCCTGACCCTGCTGTCCGAGACCCGCGCCGCGGGCTGGCCCAACGGGCTGGCGCTGTCCGCCGCCGACGACATCGGCGCGGTCCGCAACGCGCTCGCCGGCGGGGTCAAGGGCTATGTCGTCACCGGCACCCGTACCAACATCGGCCTGCCCAGCCGGCCCGGCGCCGCTCCCCTCGGCGCCGCCCGGATGCACCGCCGCCCCCCGGGTGCCCCGAGCCACCCGGGCGGCTACCGCGAACTGTCCGGCCGCGAGGTCGAGGTCCTGCGCCTGGTCGCGGAGGGCCAGTCCAACAAGGCGATCGGCGTCTCGATGGGCCTGTCCGCCCTGACCGTGAAGAGCCATCTCGCCCGCATCGCCCGCAAGCTGGGCACCGGTGACCGGGCCGGCATGGTGGCCGTCGCCCTGCGCACCGGAATCATCCACTGAGCCGTTCGGAGCAGCGCGGGGTTCTCTCGCACGAGCCGCGCGTGTCCCCGGGCTGACCGGTTTACGACCCTCCCGCGCCCGTCGACGGAACGTTCCGTCGACGGGCGCAGTCCATACACGGATACCCTTGACAGGTGACCGACGCCCAAGACACCGCAGCAGACAGCTCCCTGCGCATCACCGGAGGCACTCCTCCGGACGACGCCGGATCTTCTGTGACGGGGGCGCCGACACCGCTGCTCGAACCCCGCGAGGGCATTCCGCCCGTGATCGCCGACGAGACCGCGCTCGCCGAGGTGATCGCCGCCTTCGCCGCCGGCTCCGGCCCCGTCGCCGTCGACGCCGAGCGCGCCTCCGGATACCGCTACGGCCAGCGCGCCTACTTGGTGCAGCTGCGCCGCGAGGGCGCGGGGACCGCGCTGATCGACCCGGTGGCCTGTTCCGACCTGTCGGGGCTCGGCGAGGCGCTGTCCGGCGTCGAGTGGGTGCTGCACGCCGCCACCCAGGACCTGCCGTGTCTGCGCGAGATAGGCATGATGCCGACCCTGCTGTTCGACACCGAGCTGGCCGGCCGGCTCGCCGGGTTCCCCCGGGTCGGTCTCGGCGCCATGGTCGAGGGCGTCCTCGGCTACGTCCTGGAGAAGGGCCACTCCGCCGTCGACTGGTCGACCCGGCCGCTGCCCGAGCCCTGGCTGCGCTACGCCGCGCTGGACGTGGAACTGCTCGTCGATCTGCGCGACGCCCTGGAGAAGGAGCTGGACCGGCAGGGCAAACTGGAGTGGGCCCTGCAGGAGTTCGACGCGATCGCGACGGCACCGCCCGCCGAGCCGCGCAAGGACCCCTGGCGGCGCACGTCCGGGATGCACAAGGTGCGCAGACGTCGGCAGCTCGGTGTCGTACGGGAGCTGTGGGAGATGCGGGACCGGATCGCCCAGCGGCGGGACGTGTCGCCGGGCAAGGTGCTGAGCGACGCGGCCATCGTCGAGGCCGCGCTCGCTCTGCCGGCCAACGTGCACGCGCTGGCCGCGCTGAACGGGTTCGGGCACCGTACGGGGCGGCGGCAGCTGGAGCAGTGGCAGGCGGCCGTGGATCGGGCCAAGGGCCTTGCCGACAGCGCGCTGCCGCAGCCGGGTCAGCCGGTCACCGGGCCTCCGCCGCCGCGCGCGTGGGCCGACAAGGACCCGGCCGCCGCGGCGCGGTTGTCCGCCGCCCGGGCCGGTGTCTCGGCGCTGGCCGAGCGGCTGAACATGCCTCAGGAGAACCTGGTGTCCCCGGACACCGTGCGGCGCGTCTGCTGGGAGCCGCCGAAGCCCGCCGACGCGGAGGCCGTGGCGGGCGCCCTGGTGGGTCACGGTGCGCGGCCGTGGCAGGTGGAGCAGGTGACGCCGGTACTGGTCGCCGCACTGTCGACGAAGGGCGCCTAGCCTCACCTCGTCGCTCCTCGCAGGAACCCGCTGAAGCGCCGCAGGGGCGGCGGAAGCGGAACAGGGGCGTCGAGATCACGCCAAGATCCTGCGCCGGCATGCGGAGGAAGGGGACGCAGAAGTCGTTGCGGACGGCGATCCCCTTCACGATCACCACCGTGGCGATCGCCGGCAGCGGCAGGACGATCCGCCAGTAGACGGTGGACGCGCGGGCGTCGAAGAGGCCGAAGCTGTCGACGATCCGGAAGGCGGCCGCCGGGGCGGTCCCCCGGGACCAGCGCCGCCGGCAGGAACAGCGCACACGGTGCGGACGCCGGTTGTGACGCCACGCGGATCCACCGCGCCGCCCGGGCTTCGGGTGTGACGTTCACCGCTCCCCCCGGCAGGGCTGTGCAGCTACGTTACTCATAAGTAGCATGGGCCCTGAGCGCGCGCTCAGCGCAACGCAGCAGTGCCATCCCGCATCTGGAGGAGAGCCATCGTGCCTCGTACCGTCAGGGACGTCGTCTTCGTCGACGGCGTCCGCACCCCGTTCGGCAAGGCGGGCCCGAAGGGCATCTACCACGAGACCCGCGCCGACGACCTCGTCGTGAAGGCGATCCGGGAGCTGCTGCGCCGCAACCCCGGTCTGGACCCGAAGAAGATCGACGAGGTCGCCGTCGCCGCGACCACGCAGATCGGTGACCAGGGGCTCACCCTCGGCCGTACGGCCGGCATCCTCGCGGGCCTGCCGCAGTCCGTGCCCGGCTACTCGATCGACCGCATGTGCGCCGGTGCGCTCACGGCCGTCACCAGCACCGCCGGTTCGATCGCCTTCGGTGCCTACGACGCCGTCATCGCCGGTGGCGTGGAGCACATGGGACGCCACCCGATGGGCGAGGGCGTGGACCCGAACCCGCGCTTCGTCTCCGAGAAGCTGGTCGACGAGTCGGCGCTGTTCATGGGCATGACCGCCGAGAACCTGCACGACCGCTACCCGCAGATCACCAAGCAGCGTGCCGACGAGTACGCGGTGCGCTCGCAGGAGAAGGCCGCCAAGGCGTACGCCGACGGCAAGATCCAGCAGGACCTGGTGCCGATCTCGGTGCGTCGTACCAACCCGGAGAGCGGGGAGACCGGCTGGGGTCTGGTCACCGCCGACGAGCCGATGCGCCCGGGGACCACCCTGGAGAACCTGGCCGGTCTGAAGACGCCGTTCCGGGTGCACGGCCGGGTCACCGCCGGTAACGCCGCCGGTCTGAACGACGGTGCGACCGCGTCGATCATCGCCTCCGAGGACTTCGCGCGCGAGAACGACCTGCCGGTCAGGATGCGCCTCGTCTCGTACGCCTTCGCGGGCGTCGAGCCGGAGGTCATGGGCTACGGCCCGATCCCGGCCACCGAGAAGGCCCTCGCCAAGGCGGGCCTGTCGATCGAGGACATCAACCTCTTCGAGATCAACGAGGCCTTCGCCGTCCAGGTCCTGGCCTTCCTCGACCACTACGGCATCGCGGACGACGACGCGCGCGTCAACCAGTACGGCGGCGCCATCGCCTTCGGTCACCCGCTGGCCTCCTCCGGCGTCCGGCTGATGACGCAGCTGGCCCGCCAGTTCGAGGAGCAGCCGCACGTCCGCTACGGCCTGACCACCATGTGCGTCGGCTTCGGCATGGGCGCGACGGTCATCTGGGAGAACCCGCACTTCGAGGGGGACAAGTGAGCACCACCACCGAGCTTCTGAAGCAGGCTTCGGAGCAGTTCCCCGACGAGGTCGTCACCAGTGCGCACGTACGCCACTTCGACCTCCCGCTGGGCGCCGGCCGCTTCGCGCTGATCACGCTGGACAACGGCCTGGACCACACCAAGCCGACCACCTTCGGACCGGCCTCGCTGGCGAACCTCAACGCCGCGATCGACCAGGTCGAGAAGGAGGCGGCCGAGGGCGCGGTCGTCGGCGTCGGCATCACCGGCAAGCCGTTCATCTTCGCGGTCGGCGCCGACCTCAAGGGCGTGGAGATCCTCAAGGAGCACGAGCACGCGCTGGCCATCGCCAAGGGCGGCCACGAGGTCTTCAAGCGCCTGTCGGCCCTCGCCGTGCCGACGTTCGCGTACTACAACGGTGCCGCCATGGGCGGCGGCGTCGAGGTCGGTCTGCACTGCGGCTACCGCACGGTGTCGAAGGCCATCCCGGCGTTCTCCCTGCCCGAGGTCTTCCTCGGTCTGGTCCCGGGCTGGGGCGGCTGCGCACTGCTGCCGAACCTGATCGGCGCCGACAAGGCCGTCTCGGTCATCATCGAGAACAGCCTGAACCAGAACAAGCAGCTCAAGGGCCAGCAGGTCTTCGACCTCGGCATCGCCGACGCGATCTTCGAGGGCGCCGACTTCCTGGAGCAGTCGCTGATCTGGACCGCCCAGGTGCTCAAGGGCGATGTCACGGTCGAGCGAGCGGTGATCGACCGCGGCGAGGCCTGGGACCAGGCCGTCGCCCGGGGCCGCTCCATCGCGGACTCCAAGGTGCACGGTGCCGCTCCGGCCGCCTACCGCGCCCTGGAGATCATCGAGGCCGCGAAGAACGGCGACCTCCAGCAGGGCTTCGACGCCGAGGACCAGGCCCTCGCCGACCTGATCATGGGCGGCGAACTGCGCGCCGGCATCTACGCGTTCAACCTCGTCCAGAAGCGCGGCAAGCGTCCCGCCGGCGCCCCGGACAAGAACCTGGCCCGCCCGGTCACCAAGGTCGGCGTCGTCGGCGCCGGTCTGATGGCCTCCCAGCTCGCGCTGCTGTTCCTGCGCCGCCTGGAGGTGCCGGTCGTGCTGACCGACATCGACCAGGAGCGCGTCGACAAGGGTGTGGGCTACGTCCACGCCGAGATCGACAAGCTGCTCGGCAAGGGCCGGATCAACCAGGACAAGGCCAACCGCCTCAAGGCGCTGGTGAGCGGTGTCCTGGACAAGGCCGAGGGCTTCTCCGACGCGGACTTCGTCATCGAGGCCGTGTTCGAGGAGATCGGTGTCAAGCAGCAGGTGTTCGCGGAGGTCGAGGCGGTCGCCCCGGCGCACGCGATCCTCGCGACCAACACCTCCTCGCTGTCGGTCACCGAGATGGCGTCGAAGCTGAAGCACCCCGAGCGGGTCGTCGGCTTCCACTTCTTCAACCCGGTCGCGATCCTCCCGCTGCTGGAGATCGTCCGCGGCGAGCAGACGGACGACGCCTCGCTCGCGACCGCGTTCGCCGTCGCCAAGAAGCTGAAGAAGACCGCGGTTCTGGTCAAGGACGCCCCGGCGTTCGTCGTGAACCGCATCCTGACCCGCTTCATGGGCGAGATCCAGAACGTCATCGACGAGGGCACCCCGGTCGAGGTCGCCGAGAAGGCCGTCGAGCCGCTCGGTCTGCCGATGTCCCCGCTGGTGCTGCTGGAGCTGGTCGGCCCGGCGATCGGCCTGCACGTCTCGGAGACCCTCAACCGGGCCTTCCCGGACCGCTTCACGGTCTCCCCGAACCTCGCGGCCGTCGTCAAGGCGGGCAAGCGCGGGTTCTACGTCTACGACAGCGGCAAGCCGGAGCTGGACCCGGAGGTCGCCGCGCTGCTCAAGCAGGGCGATGTCGTGCTGACCGAGGAGCAGGTGCGGGCCCGGGTGCTCGACGCGGTGGCGCAGGAGATCGGGCTCATGCTCGACGAGGGTGTCGTCGCCGAGGCCCAGGACATCGACCTGTGCCTGATCACGGGCGCGGGCTGGCCCTTCCACCTGGGCGGCATCACGCCGTACCTGGACCGTGAGGGTGTCTCCGAGCGCGTCAACGGCAAGAAGTTCCTGGCCCCGGGCGTGGCGTCGGTTCCCGCGTAACACCGGTGACAGCAGGAAGGGCCCCCGCGGCGGCGGGGGCCCTTTCGCGTGCTCAGACCCGTTGCCAGGACTGCAGGGCCAGCCCCGGCTCGTCCTTGCGCCGGGTCAGCAGGAGTTGTCCGGTCGACGGGGACAGCGTGGCCGCCACCACCCGCCCGTCCCCGTCCGTCGTGAGCGACACCCGCGCGTCCACCGGCAGTTGCGGCCCCGACTCGGTCCACCAGGCGCCCGCCGACTCCAGCTCGGTCGGGTACGCGGCGAAGGCGACCCGGCCGCTCGCCGAGCGCTGGGCGAGCAGGGTGCAGTCGTGGCCGTCGAGTTCGCAGCGGACAGCCGCTACGGGGCCGTGTCCGGCCGAGGGCAGCACGGTGACCGGCCTGGCGCCGGGGCGCCAGGCGCAGACGTCGCCGTCGGTGCTCGTGTAGAAGAGGGTGGTGTTCTCGGCGGACGTGGCGAGGGCGTACAGGGTGCCGGGGCGGACCGGGGCCGGCGCGGTCTCCCGGAGGACGGGCCGGGCGCCCGGCTCCTCCTGGCGCCAGTGCAGGATCGTGCCGGGCGCGGCGGCGTACAGCTCGACCCGTCCGGACTCCCCCGTCACCGCCGTGAGACCGTCCTGGACGTCCTGGCCCGACAGGTCCCGCCAGGGGTCCCAGCCGCCCTTCTCCTTCTGCGCCAGCAGGCTCACGCCGCCGCCCGCGCCCCGTACGAAGACATGGGCGCGGCCCTGTGCGTCCACCGCGACCGCGGGCGTGCCCGTGCGGTCGCCCTTCTTGTCCGGGTGACCGATCGGGTTCCAGTCCAGGGCGGCGAGGAGCGGGCGGAAGTGGGTGGAGTGCGCCAGGCCCGACTCGCCCTTGACCGTGGGGCGCCAGGAGACCAGATGGGCGTAGCCGTCGGCACCCTGGCCGACGGCCGGCACGGGGTGGAGCTTCTGCTCGCCGCCCACCGGGCGCGGGGTGGTCCAGGGGCCGCCGGGGCGGCGCTCCGCCCGGCACACCACGGCGTCCGCGGACAGCTGGTAGACGGTGAGCCGGCCGTCTCGGCCGCGCAGGAGCCAGTCGCCGTTCACCGGTTCACTCCGTTCCTGGTCCGTGGGCGCCCGGCGCCCGGCCGTGCACCGCGTTCACGGCACTCACAGCCGCTTCGCGCTGCGGAACAGCTTGGCGTAGAAGCCGTTGCCGTCGAGGCGGGAGACACCGCCCCCGTCACCGATGGTGGGCCCGTTCTGCTCCTTGCGGCTGGAGATGAACACCTTGTGGCCCTCGGTGTCCGGGCCGAGGTAGATCGCCGAGTGGTCCATGTGGTTGCCGGTGCGGTGGTCCATCTTGAAGAACAGCAGGTCACCGGGTTGGAGGACATCGATGTTCTTCGGCTGCTCGTACCAGGGGCTCGGGCCCTGGAGTTTGATGACGTCGACGCCCTCCTTGCCGCGTGCCATGCCGTCTGCGGTGCGCGGCAGTCCGTCGCCCTTGTCGTTGGCGGACATCAGCGGATAGCGGGCGCGGTAACCGTAGACGAGCCGCAGATAGCCCGAGCAGTCCACGGAGTGCAGACGGTCGCTGTGCGGGTACATCGTGCTGCCGTCCCGGAAGGTGTACGGGATGCCCAGGTAGTCGTAGAAGTCGGTCTGTTCGTAGCGGTCGACGCCGTCGGGCTTGAGCGGCCCGTAGTAGGCGTGGCCCGCGTACTGCAGGCCCTGGTCGTCCTTCTTCGCCGGCGCGCCCTGGATGTACTGGAAGGCGAACGCGAAGATGTCGTCCTCCTCGCTGCCGTAGTACTGCTTGAACCAGTCCTTGAACCACTGCTGCTTCTCGGAGCCGTTGGTCCAGGTCTCCGGCATCAGGCGGACCCAGTCGTCGGTGACGACCTTGGTGTTGGTGGTGGCCGGTTCGGCGAAGGTCCGCGTCGGGCCCTTGAGGGTGGCGGTGCGGGCGCCGTCGGTGAAGGTGGCGATGACCGCGCCCTTGCCGTCGCGCAGCACCGAGCGGGCCGGGTTGTTCAGCCGCTCCCAGGTCTGCTTTCCGGTTGACTTGCCCGAGTTGTTCAGGTTCTCGGTGATCGTCTGGGCGGCCGGGACCTTCGCCTGCTCGTCCTTGCGCAGTTCGTAGGTGAAGTAGGCGCTGCCCGCGAGCAGCGCCAGGACCGTCGCCGCGTGGACGACGGGGCGGCCTTTGCGCTTCGGCATGGTGGGGGCTCCTGAAGTGCGTCGAATGCGGGCGGGGTCAGGCGGACGGCATGGCGCCCAGGAGGATGCCGGCGGTCAGCACCACATAGGTGGCGAGGGTGACCGAGCCGACGGACAGCAGGGTCGCGCCCTTGGGCTGGCGGACCATCTGATAGCCGATCAGGCCCGGGACGATGAAGCCGAGCGTCTGGTTGGCGTACAGCAGCGGGAACTCCATCTGGAGCACGATGATCACGGTGGCCTGGATGAGCACACCGCTGAGCACGACGGCCGCGAACAGCCGCTTGCCGTAGAGGATCACGAACTTCTGCATCAGCAGCGTGGCGAGGTACGTCAGCACGGTCACGCCGACGACCAGCGCCGCCCGCTGGAGGTCCTCGATGAGGGTGAGCGCGAGCCAGCCCGGCGTGATCATGCCGCCCGGCGACAGGTTGGTCGTCAGGTAGCACATGAGCGAGAACATCAGACCCAGACCGATGCCGATCGCGGCGATCTCGGGGGTGAGGACGGAGGGGATCAACGCTGTTCTCCTGGGCTGTGCCACTGCTGGCTGTCGTCGTCAAAAGGCTGGGGAGGGATACGGGGCTCGAACAGGCCGCGGGGCTGCGGCTGCGGCTGGGTCCAGGTGTCGTGGGCGTACGTCTCGCCGTACGGCGCCCGGCCCGCCTGCTCCGGGTACGGGACGTACGGCTGCTGGGTGTAGCGGGCCTCGTACGCCTCCGGGTAGCCCTGGTACGGGTCGATGCGCGGCGCGTACAGCGGGACGGTCTCGACGTGCTCGACCACGGCCGGTGCCGGGTCCCGCGGGCTCGCCGGGGCGGCGGCCGCGGGCTCCTCGGCGCTCTCGTCCGCGGGCAGTTCGGCGAGGTGCTCCAGCAGGATCTCGCCCTGGCCGTGGATGTTGCCGATCGCGACCAGCGAGGTGTCCGCGCCGAGCTGGTCCAGCAGCTTGGCCATGAACTCCTCGGGGTCGCGCCGGTCACCGCCGAGGTCGACGGCGCGCGAGCGGAACTCGGCGGGGATCGCGTCGATCGCGGACTTGGCCGGGTGACCGATGACGAAGACCCGCTCGGGGTCGAGGTCGGGGATGATCTCGCCCATCTGCCCGTTGCGCTCGACGCGGTCGGGGCGGCAGTTGATGACCACGTTGAGCGGGCGGTGGATGGCGCCGAGGTCGAGCAGCTGGTTGATGTTCATCAGCGTCGACTCGGGGTCGTTGGCCGCGAAGACGTTGGCGAAGCGCAGCTTCTTGCCCCCGGGCGTCCGATAGCGCTCGACGGAGAGGACACCGGGGTCCGGCGGGGCGTCGTACATGCCCTTCAGGGCCGTCTCGCGGTCGACGCCGAGGAGTTCGGCGACCGTCAGCGCGATGGCCACGTTCTCCTTGAAGGTGAACCAGCTGAAGCCGCGCAGCTCCTCGTCGCTGACCGTCTCGGGGTCGGCGTAGACCAGCCGGCAGTTACGGGCGTCCGCCTCCTCCTGGAGGATGTGGAAGCGGTCCTTCTCCGCGGTGACGCAGATGCCGTCCTCGGGCATCGAGCGGCACAGCGAGCGGGCCACGTCGTCCAGGGTGGGGCCCATCTCGGCGAGGTGGTCCTCGCGGACGTTGCACAGCACGCCGATGGTGGAGCGGATCAGCTTGGACTGGTTGATCTCCTGGAGGGCCGGCATGACGGCCATGCACTCGATGACGAGGGCGTCCGGCTTGTACGCGGCGGCGCGCCGCACGATGCCGATCTGCTCGACCACGTTGGCGATGCCGAACTTGCGGTAGACCGGCTCCTCGGTGGCGTCCGGGTGGATGAACCGGGCCGCGGTGCCGGTGGTCTTGGCGACGGTGACCAGGTCGCCGCCGCGCAGCGCGCCCGCGCACAGCCGGGTGATGGACGACTTGCCGCGGATGCCGTTGACCAGGACCCTCGCGGGGATGTGGTCCAGGTTGGTGAAGTGCCGCCGCTGTTCCACGATGCCCGCTATGAGCAGAATCGCGCAGCAGACGAGCAGCACGCTGTAGAGGAAGAGCACGGGTGATCAGTTCCTTGTGTACTGCTGGGGCGTGTTCTGCGGAGCCGGGTGCTGCGGGGGCGGGGTACGACGGGGCTGCTGACGGCGCTGGTCCAGCAGTTGCTGCCGGAGCAGTTCCAGGGAGCGGGTGACGGCGCCGACCTCGTCGTGGTGCTGCGGGAAGAGCACGGTCTTGCGGTCTCCGCCGGCCAGCGCCTCGGCCCGGTCGGCCAGGGTGCGCAGCGGCCGGGCCACCACGATGTGCAGCCAGCCCAGACAGGCGGCGGCCGCGGCGGCGCCGAGCAGGCCGGCGAGTACGGTGCGGTTCTGGGCGTCGTACTCGGGGATGGCGAGGTGGTTGACGGGCTGCCAGCTGACCACGCTCCAGCCGAGCGACTCGGCGGAGCCGCTGCCGGAGAACGGCGCGGCCGCGGCGATCCGCACCCCGTTCTCGCGGTACAGGACGCCGCCGGGGCGCGGCTTCTTGCCGAGCGTCTGGGCGCTGGCCTCGGCCAGGTCCTTCAGATGTTCGTCGGGCAGCGACTGGAAGGCGAGGAAGCCGGTGTTGCCAGCGATGATCTTGTTCCGGTCGTCCACGAGCCGGACCACGCCGAGGCCCGGCCGGGTCAGCAGGGCGTTGAGGAACTCGACGCGGAACTCGCCGACCAGCTGGGCCCCGTCGCGGCCGGGGATCTCGGCGGCGGCGACGACCACGGGCTCCTTGCCGCCGCGGCCCAGCAGCCGCAGGGGCTTGCCGGAGGCGCGGTCGGACTTGATCACCTTCGGGTTCTTGCCCTCGCGGGCCTGGATCGCGCCGGAGGAGTCGACGACGTAGAGGGAGCGGTAGCGCTTGTTCTCGTTGTAGGTGCGTTCCAGCACCGTCCCCATGGCCTCGGGCGAGGTCTTGTCGCCGATCAGGGACGCGACCGACTGCAGGTCGGCGTCGCCCTCGTTGAGCGCGCGGCGCACCCGGTCGCTGAGCGTGTCGGTGCGTTCGCGCTGGTCGCTGACGAGCTGCCGGGGGACGACGGCCGTGCTGTCGGCGCGGTTGAACAGCAGCATCAGCGGTGCGGACCAGGCCAGCAGCAGCACCGCGCAGACCACGAGCAGGGCCCGGGTGCCCACCCGGCGCACACCGCCCGGGCGCGGCGCCGGGCCAAAGGCGTCGGCGCTCTCGCCCAGCAGTTGCCGGCGCAGCCGCTCCAGGGCGTTGCCGATGCGGTGTGCCTCGCCGTAGCCGGGGACGGTGACGGGCCGGGTCAGATCGCCCCGGGTGAGCCGGCGGGACTCCAGGAACAGCCGGATCAGCGGGCGCTGCACGGTGCCCAGCAGCACCGCGACGGCCAGGGCGCCGACGGCGAGCAGGGCGCCGCCCGCGAGCAGGCCGAACGCGGGCGAGTGGGCGCGGGCGGCGGACTCCTCGGTCACCTTGACCATGGCGACCACGGAGAGGCCGAGCCCGGAGGCGGTGGTGGCCGTGCCGGGGTCGGGCGCGGCGAGCGTGGCGTACCCGGCGACGGACCGGTCGCTCAGCAGCATCCCGCCGAGCAGGCTGCCGCTGACGCCCTGATAGCCGCCGCCGGTGCCGGGCTCCTTGCTGCTGCGCGGATCGCGCTGCGCCTGGCGGGCGGTCCGCCGGGCGAAGTCCCCCAGCTGTTTGCGGGAGGCCGTGATGTCCTGCCGGTCGATGCTGTTGCGGGCCGACTCGGGTTCGGCGATGCCGTCGCTGCTGAGGATCGCGCCGGAGGCGTCGACCACGGCGATGGAGCGGAACTGGCCGAGGCTGATGCCGGGGAACTTCAGGTTCCTGGAGGCGACCAGCAGCAGCTGCGGTTTGCCGGGCCAGGTGAGCAGACCGAAGGAGAGCAGGCGCACCTCGCCGTTCTTCAGCCGGACCATGCGCGGGGCCAGTCCGTCCTCGCCGGCGAGGGAGGAGGTGTCCACATCGGTCAACGGCACCGTCTCACCGCGGGCCGCGACCAGCTTGCCGGTGCGGATCTCGACGACGGCGGTGCCCATCCACTTCTGGTAGGTGCTGCCGAGCTTGTCGAGGACGGCGTCGCCGGAGACCGGCTGCCCGGCGCTGAACAGCGCCGCGGAGCGGGTGACGTCGGTGACGGACTCGTCGATGGAGGCGCGCAGCGCGATGGCGCCGTCCTCCGCGAAGTGCTGCTGGGAGGTCAGTACCGCCTTCGGCACCCCGGCGTCGTCGACGCGGCCCAGCACGAGTGCCGTGACGGCGGCGAGCGTCAGCAGGAGTGCCGAAAGAACCGCGATCGGTGGACGAATGCCACCGATCAGCGACATATCGGCTCGGCGGCGGGCCCGGTGATGCCGCGCCGGGGTCGATGACGCCAAGGGACGGTCCTCTCATGAATGCGGTGTGCGGGCGCGCCGCATGGTAAGAGCACGCCCGGAAACCTCAGACATGTAAGGGGATGGTTAAGTTGCAGTAAGTGCGACGTGATCTAGGCAACATTGCTCAAACGTCGGACAAGAGCGGACAAACGCGCTTCAAGGCAACGGGGTGAGCGGCTTCAGGCCGTCCGCGGCCGCGCCCCGGTTCAGCAAGGTGCCCTCGGTGCGCTCGAAGGCGAGGCGCAGCCGGGCCCGCCGGGCGTCCGTCAGGTCGCGGTCGTCGCGCAGCGCCGCCGGGATGTCCAGCAGGCGGTAGTCCCGTACGTCGTCGTCGCCGTAGGCGGCGGTGCCGCCGTCGCGGACGTTCTCGGCGTCCGGCGGGATCGTCAGCAGCGTCGGCTCGTAGCGCGGCTGGACGTCCCAGTGGCCCTTGCCGCGCTCGGTGAACGCGAACCAGGCGATCACACCTTCCTCGGTCAGCCCCGTCGGCACCTCGTGGCGGGCGATCTGGTTGCCGAGCCCGTAGCTGATCCAGGTCCCGTCGACCTTCTCCATCGGCTCCACGACGTGCGCGTGATGGCCGATGACCAGGTTGATGCCGGTGTTCCGCGCGATCTGCCGGGCGAAGGTGAGCTGCGAGGACGACGGCTCCGGGTGGTGCTCGCGACCCCAGTGCAGGGACAGGATCACCACCTCGGCACCGGCCTTGCGGGCCCGCTGCTCGGCGGCCTCGATACGGCCCAGATCCTGCTGGTTGGCGAGCCACGGCTTGTCCTTGGGCAGCGTGTGCGGCTCGTTGAAACCGTAGGCGAACGATATCTGCGCGACCTTGACGCCCTTGACGTCCATGACCAGCGGGGTGAGCGCCTCCTTCTCGGTCCGGGCGGAGCCGGTGTGCTTCAGGCCGGCGGTGTCCAGCGCGTCCAGGGTGCGCTTCACGCCGTCGTACCCGTGGTCGAGAGTGTGGTTGGAGGCGGTGGAGCAGGTGTCGTAACCGACGTCCTTGATCGTCTTCGCGGTCTGCGGCGGCACCTGGAAGTCCGGGAACCCCTCGAAGGGGCCGTTCGCCGGGCCCATCACCGGCTCGAAGTGACAGATCGCCAGGTCCGCCTTGCTGATCACCGGCTTGATGCCGGCCATCATCGGCCCGAAGTCCAGCCCGTCGACCCCCTTGCCGGTGCGCTTCGCGTCCTTGCGCGCCTGGTCGACCAGCTCGGGGTGCATCAGGATGTCCCCGGCGGCCGCGACGGTGAAGGAGCGCCCGCCGCCCTGGGCTCCGGCGTCGTCCGTGAGGAGACCACAGCCGGATACGGCGGCGAGCAGGGAGAGCGGGGTCAGCAGGGACAGCAGGGTCCGGCTACGGCGTCTGTTCACCGGGATATCTTGATACAACCATGAGAGCCCATCGCTCACGCGTCATAACGATCGCAACACTTCTGCTGGTCATCGCTGGTCTCACCGCCGGCCTGACCGCCCTACTGCGCACCACGCACGACGCCCCTGACAGGGCCGCCCGGCCCGCACCGGACGGCGCCGGACGGATCGACCTGGCACGCGCCGTGGCGGACTACACGAGCCGGTTCAGCCCCGACCACGGGTACCGTCGGCCCGGCCGGGCCGACCGCGACGACATCGCCGCGGCGATCGGCCTGCTGCTCGACGGCCACCGGGGACAGGCCGAACAGCGCCTCGCACAGCGGGACTTCACCGTCCGCACCGTCGTCGACCGACCCACCGGACGCCACTACGCCGAGGTGGCCGACCGAACTGACACCGCCGTGACCCCGCGCGGCTGGGGCCGGGTCTACGTCGACCTGGACCACCGCCCGAGCTGGTCGGTCCAGGTCCCGCACCCTGTCTTCGACCGGGGCTCCGAGCAGCTGGGCGTACGGGTGCTGCGCGGCTCCCCCGGGGGTGTTCTGGTGATAGCTGGTGCACATCGCAAAGCCGGAGTGGGCAATTCCGCGGATGTGGCGCACCGCCGGGACACCGTTTTCCACGCGATCTGCGCCGAGCTGGCCCGCCGCGGCCTGCCCGGGATCCAGCTGCACGGCTTCGCCGCCGAATCCGCCCCCGGCTACGACGTCGTCGCCTCCACGGGGGCCGGCACGGCGGGCCGTCCGGAGGGACGCGAGCTGGCCGACGCCCTGGGCGCCCACGGGTTCGAGGTGTGCCGGGCGTGGGTGCGCTCCTGCCCGCTGGAGGGCCGGACGAACATGCAGGGCCGCGTCGCCGACGCCGACCATGTGCCCTTCCTGCACGTCGAGTTCTCCCCCACGGTCCGCGCCGGCGGCCGCCCCGCCGAGCGGGCGGCCGCCGCGATCGGTGACATCACCCGCGGCTGGACGAAGACCGACTGACCGCACGGTCGGGAGCCGGCCCGATGGCAGCGGTCCGGGCGGCGCTGCGTGACACACTGACGGCGTCACGATCGCGACAGACCGAGGCTGTTACCACCATGACGGACACGGCGGGCCCGGCGGGCACGGCGCACGAGGCCCTTCCCCTGCTCATCATCGACGGCGCGAACGTCGTCGGCTCGGTGCCCGACGGCTGGTGGCGCGACCGGCGCGGGGCCGCCGAGCGGCTGCGCGACCGACTGGTGCCCTTCGCCCGGACCGGCGCGGGCGGCATGACCGGGCCGCTGGAGCTCGTCCTGGTGCTGGAGGGCGCGGCCCGCGGTGTGGCGTCCGTGCCCGGGGTGCGCGTCGAGGAGGCGTCCGGCAGCGGCGACGACCGCATCGTGGAGATCGCGGCGACGGCCGGCGAGCGCCCCTGCCTGGTGGTCACGGCCGACCGCGGGCTGCGCCGCCGGGTCGAGGAACTGGGCGCCCGGGTCACCGGCCCGCGTGCCGTGCAGAGCTGACCGGGGCACCCGGCCCGGAGAGACCGAGCAGCCGGTTACGGCGCGTCGCCCGCGCCCTGCCGGGCCTCCTTCTCGCGCAGTGCCAGTCGGCTGTGTGTGCGGCCGTAGAGGAAGTAGACGACGAAGCCGATCACCATCCAGATGGCGAATCGCAGCCAGGTCTCGGCCGGCAGGTTGAGCATCAGCCACAGTGAGCTGCACACCGACAGGACCGGGATGACCGGGACCCAGGGGGTGCGGAAGGCGCGGGGCAGGTCCGGACGGGTGCGGCGCAGGATGATCACGCTGATCGCGACGACGATGAACGCGAAGAGCGTGCCGATGTTCACCAGCTCGGCCAGCTCGGCCAGGCTGGTGAATCCGGCGACGATCGCGATGATCACGCCGAGCAGGATCGTCGGCCGGTGCGGGGTCCTGAAGCGGGGGTGCACCCGGGAGAAGAAGCGCGGCAGCAGTCCGTCGCGGCTCATCGCGAAGAACACCCGGGTCTGGCCGAGGAGCAGGATCATGCAGACCGTCGTCAGACCGACGGCGGCGCCGAAGCTGATCACGCCCGCGTACCAGGGGTGTCCGATGGCCTTGAAGGCGTCGGCGAGCGGGGCCTCCACGGAGAGCTTGGAGTACTTCTGCATGCCGGTGACGACGATGGAGACGGCGACGTAGAGCAGGGTGCAGATGACCAGCGAGCCGAGGATGCCGCGCGGCATGTCCCGCTGCGGGTTGCGGGTCTCCTCGGCCGCCGTGGCCACGATGTCGAAGCCGATGAAGGCGAAGAACACCACGGAGGCGGCCGTGAAGATGCCCAGCACGCCGAAGTTGGACGGCGCCCAGCCGAACATCAGCTGGATGAGCGGGGCTTTCAGATTGCCGCCCGCCGGCACCGGCTGCGCAGGCGGGATGAACGGCTTGTAGTTGTCGCCGTTGACGAAGAAGGCACCGGCGATGATCACGATGAGGACCACGACCACCTTGATGGCGACGACGAGCGAGGTGATCCGGGCCGACAGCTTCATGCCGAGGACGAGGATGCCGGTGAGCACCAGCACCAGGGCGGCGGCGAGGATGTCGAAACCGAAGCCCGTGGCGTTGTCCCGGCCGGCCAGATAGTCCGGCAGGTGCCAGCCCGCGTTGTCCAGCAGCGAGCGGACGTAGCCGGACCAGCCGACCGCCACCACCGCCGTACCGAGCGCGAACTCCAGGACCAGGTCCCAGCCGATGATCCAGGCGGGCAGCTCGCCCAGGGAGGCGTAGCTGAACGTGTACGCCGAGCCCGCCACGGGGACCGTGGACGCGAACTCGGCGTAGCAGAGGGCGGCGAGCGCACACACCACGCCGGCCACCACGAAGGCCAGGGACACCGCCGGTCCGGCGTTGTTCTTGGCGACCTGTCCGGTGAGGACGAAGATGCCGGTGCCGATGATGACACCGACGCCGAAGACGGTCAGGTCGAGCGCGGAGAGGGACTTCTTGAGCGAATGCTCCGGTTCCTCGGTGTCCACGATGGACTGCTCGACGTTCTTCGTCCTGAAGAGCGCGCTGCTCACGTGCCTACCTCCCACGCCAGTGGGTTCCCGACATGTCCGGCATGCTCGGGTCGGTCGGGAAGCGTATGCCCCGCACAGGCAGGTTCACGCAAACGGGCCGGTTCCGCCACCGCAGCGAGTGGCGTGACCGGCCCGTGAGGGTGCGTTCCGGGTCAGTCGCGCGCCGGCTCCACGGAGTCCACCTCGGCGGCCGTACGGTCGAACCGGCCGTCCAGCTTGGACACCAGCCCGGTGACCTGGCGGGCGATGTCCGGGGCGGTCAGGCCGATCTCGGTGAGGACCTCGCCGCGGGAGGCGTGGTCGAGGAAGCGCGGCGGGATGCCGAAGTCGCGCAGCGGCACGTCCACGCCCGCGTCGCGCAGGGCCTGGGCGATCGCGGAGCCGACACCACCGACGCGGCTGTTGTCCTCGACGGTGACGACCACCCGGTGCCGCTCGGCGAGCGGGGCCATGGCCTCGTCGACGGGCTTGACCCAGCGCGGGTCGACGACGGTGGTGGAGATGCCCTGCTTGTCGAGCAGCGCGGCGATCTCCAGGCACATCGGGGCGAGGGCGCCGACCGAGACCAGCAGCACGTCGGGCCTGTCGGTGCCCGGCTCGCGCAGCACGTCCATGCCGCCGACCCGGCCCACGGCCGGTACGGCGGGGCCCACCGCGCCCTTGGAGAAGCGCACCACGGTCGGCGCGTCCTCGACGGCGACGGCCTCCCTGAGCTGGGCGCGCACCTGCTCGGCGTCGCGCGGCGCGGCCAGCCTGAGGCCGGGCACGACCTGGAGGATCGACATGTCCCACATGCCGTTGTGGGAGGCGCCGTCCGTGCCGGTGACACCGGCCCGGTCCAGGACGAACGTCACTCCGCACCTGTGCAGGGCCACGTCCATGAGGACCTGGTCGAAGGCGCGGTTGAGGAAGGTGGCGTAGACGGCGAAGACCGGGTGCAGGCCGCCGTGCGCGAGGCCCGCCGCGGACACCGCCGCGTGCTGCTCGGCGATGCCCACGTCGTAGATGCGGTCCGGGAAGGCGTCCGCGAACTTCTTCAGGCCGACCGGCTGCAGCATGGCCGCCGTGATCGCCACGATGTCGTCGCGCTCCTTGCCGAGCCGGACCATCTCGTCACCGAAGACGGAGGTCCAGTCGGCGCCCGCGGCCTTGACCGGCAGGCCGGTGTCGGGGTGGATGGGGCCGATGCCGTGGAAGCGGTCGGCCTCGTCCTGGAGGGCGGGCTGGTAGCCGCGGCCCTTCTCGGTGAGGCAGTGCACGATCACCGGGCCGCCGAACCGCTTGGCACGGGCCAGCGCCGACTCCAGCGCCTCGATGTCGTGGCCGTCGATCGGGCCGACGTACTTCAGGCCCAGGTCCTCGAACATGCCCTGCGGGGCGATGAAGTCCTTCAGCCCCTTCTTGGCCCCGTGCAGGGTCTCGTACAGCGGCCTGCCGACGACCGGGGTGCGCTCCAGGATGTCCTTGCCGCGGGCCAGGAACCGCTCGTAGCCGTCGGTGGTCCGCAGCGTGGCCAGGTGGTTGGCGAGACCGCCGATCGTCGGGGCGTACGACCGCTCGTTGTCGTTGACGACGATGACCAGCGGGCGGTCCTTGGCGTCGGCGATGTTGTTCAGCGCCTCCCAGGCCATGCCGCCGGTGAGCGCCCCGTCACCGATGACGGCGGCCACATGGCTGTCGCGCTGCTTGAGCTGGTTGGCCTTGGCGATGCCGTCGGCCCAGCCGAGGACCGTGGAGGCGTGGCTGTTCTCGATGACGTCGTGCTCGGACTCGGCCTGCGAGGGGTAGCCCGACAGGCCGCCCTTCATCTTCAGCTTGGCGAAGTCCTGCCGGCCGGTGAGCAGCTTGTGCACGTAGGACTGGTGGCCGGTGTCCCACAGGACCTTGTCCTTCGGGGACTGGAAGACGCGGTGGAGGGCGATGGTGAGCTCGACCACGCCCAGGTTCGGGCCGAGGTGGCCGCCGGTCTTGGAGACGGCGTCGACCAGGAAGGTCCGGATCTCCTCTGCCAGCTGGTCCAGCTCTTCCAGGCTGAGCCGGTCCAGATCGCGCGGTCCCCTGATGCGGGTCAGCAGCGGCACCCGTGCCTCCTTGCAGTAGAGCTGATCGAGCGTTTCCGGGCTCGCCCGAGTCTAATGTTCCGACTTTCCAAGACACGACAGCGCCCGGCACCTTTCAGGCACCGGGCAACTGTTCCCACCGGCGTTACGCGCGGCCGGCGGTCTTCTGCGTCTTGCGGGTGATGGAGTCGATCACCACGGTGGTGAGCAGGACCGCGGCGGTGATCATGTACTTCACCGGCTCCGCGATGGACTCCAGCTGGAGACCGTACTGGATCGACACGATCACCAGCACACCGAGCAGCGCGTTCCAGGTACGGCCGCGCCCGCCGAACAGCGACGTACCACCGATGACGGCGGCCGCGATGGCGTTCATCAGCAGGTCACCGGTGCCCGCGCTCTGGTTCGCCGAGGCGATCTTCGAGGCCAGGAACAGACCACCGATCGCGGCGAAACCGCCGGAGATCGCGAAGACGGTGATCCGCACCGCGGTGACGTTGATGCCCGCACGCCGGGACGCCTCGACGCTGCCGCCGAGCGCGAAGATCTTGCGGCCGTACGACGTCCGGCGCAGTACGAAGTCCGTGCCGATCAGGAAGGCCAGGAAGATCACCGTGGCCAGCGGCAGACCCTTGTACTGGTTGTACATGTAGGCCGCGGCGAAGGAGATCACAGCCAGCAGCACGGTCCGCAGTACGGTGTCGCCGAGCGGCCGGGACGGCACGCCCGCGGCCTCCCGGCGCCGGTTGCCGAGGAAGGAGGTGAGGAAGAACACCGCGACCACGACCACGGCGAGCCCGTACGCGGCGGCCACGTCCGAGAAGTAGTACGTGGTCAGCTTGCCGACCAGGCCGTTCGGGTCGAGGTTGATCGTGCCGTCGGCGCCCAGCACCTTCAGCATGAAGCCCAGCCAGAACAGCAGACCGGCCAGCGTGACGGCGAAGGCGGGGGCGCCGAGCACCGCGAAGAAGAAGCCGTGCAGCGCGCCGATGGCGACACCGGCGGCGATCGCGATGAGCACGGCCGTCCACTCGGGCCAGCCCTGGTTGACCGCGAGGACACCGGCGAGGGCGCTGGCCGCGCCGCTGACCGAGCCGACGGACAGGTCGATCTCGCCGAGCAGCAGCACGAAGACGATGCCGACCGAGATCATGCCCGTGCCGACCATCGTGATCGTGATGTCGTTGATGTTCTGCGCGGACAGGAAGTTGGAGTTCAGGACCTGGAAGATGATGCAGATGATCGCGAGGCCCAGGATGACCGGGAGGGAGCCCAGCTCACCGGCCTTCATCTTCCGCTTGAACTCGTGCCAGTAGCCGAGCAGGCCCTCTTGCTGCACCAGCAGGCGCGGGTCGACCGCGGTGACCGCGGCAGCCGCGGCCTCCGGGTTCTCCGCGGCGGGCGCGTCCGGCGCCGGGGTCTTGTCGGCGCTCGCGGAGGTCTTGTCGATGCTCACTGGGAAACCTCCCCGGTCGTGCGCGCCGCACGGCGGGTCACGGCGTTGTCGGTGGCGCCGGTGATGGCGGAGATGATCTCCTCCTGCGAGGTCGTCTTGACCTCGAAGACGCCGTTGTTGCGGCCGAGGCGCAGGACGGCGACCTTGTCGGCCACCGCCTTCACGTCCGCCATGTTGTGGCTGATGAGGATGACGGCGTGGCCGCGCTCGCGCAGCCGCTCCACCAGGTCCAGGACCTGGGCGGTCTGCTCGACGCCGAGGGCGGCGGTGGGCTCGTCGAGGATCACCAGCTTGGGCTCGCCGAGCATGGAGCGGGCGATGGCCACGGTCTGGCGCTGACCGCCGGAGAGCGAGGCGATCGGGATGCGGACGCTGGGGATGCGGATCGACAGCGTGGTGAGCAGTTCGCGGGAGCGGCGCTCCATCTCGACCTCGTCCAGGACGCCCCACTTCTTCAGCTCACGGCCGAGGAACAGGTTGCCGACGACATCGATGTTGTCGCACAGCGCGAGGTCCTGGTAGACCGTCGCGATGCCCAGGGCCTGGGCGTCGTGCGGCCTGCTGATGGTGACGGGCTTGCCGTCCCATTCGATGACACCCTCGTCGATCGGGTGCACGCCGGCGATCGTCTTGACCAGCGTGGACTTTCCGGCGCCGTTGTCGCCCACCAGGGCGACCACCTCACCGGCGTGGACCTCAAGCTCTACGTCGGTGAGCGCCTGAACGGCACCGAACCGCTTGGAGACCCCGCGCAACGCCAGCACGGGCGTAGCGGACACGTGAACCATCTCCTTCGCCGCCTGACCCGGCGGGAGGTTGTGCAGAAATCTGGGTGGGTGGGTTGGGAACAACCCTGGGGGGAGTTCCGTCCGGCGCCCCGCGCCGAGCTTGCGGGGCTGTCTGATCGCGGGACGCCGGAGGAGTTCTGGGGAGCGGTCGGTCGGCTTCCCTGCGGGCATTCAAGGACGAACACCCGCCTGCGGGAAGGGACTTGACGCTGCTTACTTGAGGCCGATCTTGTCGCAGGCCGTCTTGTAGTCGGCGGTGCAGATGTCGGCGACCGTGTAGTAGCCCTGCTTGATGACCGTGTCCTTGATGTTGTCCTGGGTCAGCGAGACGACCGGGACGAGCACCGAGGGGATGTCCTTCTTCGAGGTGCTGGAGACCTTGTCCTTGGCGATGGAGTCCAGCGACTTGCCCTGGGCGAGCGCGACGGCCAT
The DNA here is from genome assembly GCF_001280015.1 of Streptomyces sp. MMG1121. Lineage (GTDB taxonomy): Bacteria > Actinomycetota > Actinomycetes > Streptomycetales > Streptomycetaceae > Streptomyces. The sequence goes on along the minus strand of NZ_LGDV01000038.1, from coordinate 197,328 downwards.
CTCCGCGGCGACGTTCGCCTCCTGCGGGTAGGACTTGAAGACGCTCATGTACTGCGTACCGGCGACGATGCGCTGCACACCGGCCAGCTCGGCGTCCTGGCCGGTGACCGGGACCTTGATGCCGGCGCCGCTGAGGGCGGTGATGATACCGCCGGCCATGCCGTCGTTGGCGGAGTAGACGCCCGCGATCTTGTCCTTGCCGACCGCGGAGATCGCCGCTTCCATCTCGGAGTTGGCGTTGTCCGGCGACCACTCCTTGGTGTCGTACTCCTTGGCGATCGTGACCTTGCCGTCGAGGACGGAGTGCGCGCCCTGCTTGAACTGGGCGGCGTTCGGGTCGGTGACCGAGCCGTTGACCATGACGATCTTGGAGGACTTGGTGGCCTTGCTGCCCAGCGCCTTCAGCAGGGCCTGGCCCTGGGTCTTGCCGACCTCCGTGTTGTCGAAGGAGGTGTAGGCGCTGATCGGTCCCTCGGCCAGGCGGTCGTAGGCGACGACCTTGATGCCGGCGTCGACGGCCTTCTGCACGGAGTTCTGAATGGCCTTGGCGTCCACCGCGTCCACGATCAGGACGTCCACCTTGTTGGTGATCATGGTGTCGACCTGCTGCGCCTGCAGGTTCGCGTCCTGGCGGGCGTTGTTGTACTGGATGGTCGCCTTGCCGTTCGTCAGCTCCTTGATCTTCTTCTCGATCAGCGGCCGGTCGAACTTCTCGTAGCGCGCGGTCTTGTTCTCCGGAAGGAGGAGGCCGACCTTGATGTTGTCGCCCTTCTTGGCCGACGAGGAGGAAGAGCTGTCGCTGTTCTTCGACTCCTTGGCACTGCCACAGGCGGCCAGCGACACGGCCATCGCACCAGCGGCAACGGCAACGGCGGCACGACGCATACGTGCGTTCACTTCAGAAACCTCCCTGACGAGGCCGCGTCGTTGCGGCCGAGGTGGCTGGAAGTCAACTCGGCCGCACGTTCGGCGTCAAGAAGTAAATCCTTAACGAGATGGCAACGGTGCCATCCGTTCTCTAAGTGAAGGCAGGAGCCACTGAGGGCAGCGCGCCGTCCAAAAGGGTTGAATCACCCATCTCGCTGAGGGCGAGGGCAAGCGCTCCGAGCACCTCGGCACGGCCCCCAAGTGCCCCTGGGAGAACGGACAGTTGGCGCGCCGCGCTGGGGATGGCGTAGCGCCCGACGGACTCCCTGATCGGCCCGAGCACCAGCTCACCGGCCTCGGCGAGGTCACCGCCGAGGACCACCCGGCTCGGGTTGAGCAGATTGCAGAGATTGGCCACACCGCTGCCGATGTGCCGGCCGACGTCGGCGATCACCCGACGGCAGCCCGGGTCCCCCTCCCTGGCCAGCCGTACGACGCCCTCCAGTGTGAGGTCGGGGCCGTGGCTGGGCTGGAGCAGCGGGAGCACGTAGCGCGCGGCCGCGAAGGTCTCCAGACAGCCGCGGTTCCCGCAGCGGCAGACCGGACCGGATTCATCGAGAGTGATATGCCCGATTTCGCCGGCGGTGCCGCCCGGACCTCGGTAGATCTTCCCGTCGATCACCAGACCGGCGCCGACACCGCTCGCGACCTTGATGTACGCGAGGTCGCGGACACCCTTGCCGCTGCCCCAGACCAGCTCGCCGAGGGCGCCGAGGTTGGCGTCGTTGTCCACGTGCACCGGCACGCCGAGCCGCTCGCGCAGCTCCTCGGCGGGTTTGGTGCCGCCCCAGCCCGGCAGGATCGAGGTGGAGCCCAGCGTCCCCGACTCCACGTCGATGGGACCCGGCACGCCCAGGCCCACGCCGGCCACCTTGGACCGGTTCACCCCAGTGGCCGCGATCAGCCTGCTGACCAGCTGTTCGGCCCGGTCGAAGCCCTGCGCGGCGGAGGCGTCGACATCCAGTGGCTCGGACTCCTCGGCCAGTACCTGGTGGGCCAGGTTGCCGATCGCCACGCGCAGATGGGTGTGCCCGAAGTCGACGCCGATCACGATGCCCGCGTCCCCGCTCAGGCTGACGCTGCGGGCCCGCCGTCCGCCCGCCGACGTGGGCGTGACCTCGACGGTTCCGCCGTCCTTCAGTTCCCGCACGATGTTGGAGACGGTCGCGGCGGACAGACCGGTCGTCCGCGCGATCTCCGCCTGCGTGAGGGATCCGGCCAGGCGCACGGCCCGTACGACCCGCTCCAGGTTGGCTCGGTGCAGCGACGACTGCGACCCTGGAGTCTCCACGACGACCTCCTGAGCGCGAGGCCGCTTCGGCGAGGCCCCGCGTATGTCCAACTAGTGAACTCTAAGCTGAGCCGTTCGGGGCGACTTACGTCAAGAGGTTGAACCGTATCCGGGGTCTTGGACACAGCGGGACCGCAGCGGCGCACGCCGCCCCGGAAGCCGGGAGCGGCGTGCGCACAGACGGTCGCGGGCTGTGACCCCGGGAGGTGACGGGGCTACTTCAGCGCCCCCGCGGTCAGGCCCTGGACGACCTGGCGCTGGAAGACGATGTACGCCCCGAGTACCGGCAGCATGGCCATCACCAGGCCCGCGAAGAGGCCGGACCAGTCGCCCTTGTAGCCCTGGCTGACCGCCAGCTGGACCAGGCCCTGGGTGAGGACCTTCTTGTCGGGGTCGGTGTTGAGGACCGTGGGCAGCATGTACTGGTTCCACTGGCCCAGGAAGTTGAAGATGCCGACGCTGATCAGGCCCGGCTTGGCCATGGGCAGCATGATCTGGAAGAACGTACGCGTGTGCGAAGCCCCGTCCACGAAGGCCGCCTCCGCCACCGAGGTCGGCAGCGTGCGGAAGAAGGCCGTCAGGAAGAAGACCGTGAACGGCAGCGAGTACGCGATGTAGACCAGGATCAGGCCGTGGATCGTGTTCAGCAGGCCCATGTTGTTCACGACGTAGAACAGCGGGACCAGCGCGAGCATGATCGGGAAGCTCATGCCGCCGACGAACAGGTAGTAGATGAAGCGGTTGCCCGGGAAGTCGAACCGGGCGAGGACGTAGGCCGCCATGGAGCCGAGGACCAGGGTGCCGATGAGCGAGCCGCCGACCACCAGGACCGTGTTGAGGAAGTAGTCGCTCATGTTGGCCTGGGTCCAGGCCCGCGACCAGTTGCCGAAGTGCAGCTTGTCCGGCAGGGACCAGGGCGAGCCGAAGATGGAGCTGTCGTCCTTGAAGGACGTCATCACCGCCCACAGCAGCGGTGTGACCACCATGATCGCCCAGATGATCAGCACGCCGTGGGAGAAGACGTTGAGGACACCGCCCTCCTTCTTCCGCCGGGCGGGCCGCGGGGTCGCTGCGTCGATCTTGGAGACGCTCGCGCCGGACTCGGCCGGCAGCGGTGCGGGGGTCTCGGTCGTCTTCATCGCTTCAGAACTCCAGCCGCTCGCGACGGCCCAGCCGCATCACGATCGCCGCGAAGGCGAGCGTGACGACGAGCAGGGCGACGCCGATCGTGGTGGCGTAGGCGGCCTGACCGTCCCGGAACGCCTTCTGGTACACGTACAGGACCAGCACGGTGGTCGAGTAGTCGGGCCCGCCGGGACCGGTCGTCATGATCTGTACGACCGCGAACGACTCGGCGCCCAGCGCGAGGATGCCCATGTAGACCCAGCCCGACTGCACGGTGTCCCACAGCAGCGGCAGGGTGATCCGGAAGAAGGTGGCGGCCCGGCCCGCGCCGTCGAGCAGCGCCGACTCGTACAGCTCGGTGGGGATCGAGGCCATGCCCGCCGAGAACAGGACCACGAAGAAGCCGACCGTGGACCAGACGAGCACGGCCATCACGCACCACAGCGCGAGGTTCGGGTCGCCCAGCCACAGCGGCTGGACACTGTCGAGGCCGATGCCGCGCAGTATCGAGTTGATCGCGCCGCTGTCCGGGTTGTACGCGAACTGGAACAGCAGCGCGACGATCGCGATGGACAGCACCTGCGGGAAGAAATAGACGATTTTGTAGAAGGACGAGCCCCGGACACCCGAGATCGCGGGGCCGCCCTTTCTCCGTCGTCCGCCCACATTGATCATGAAGGCGAAGAACAGCGCCAGACTGATCGTCACCAGTGGCAGCACCAGGGCGAACAGCAGACTGTGCTGCAACGACTTCCAGAAGATGTCGTCGTGCAACATCCTCTTGTAGTTGTCGAAGCCGACCATCTTGAATTCGGGGCTCAGGCCGGTCCAGTCCGTGAACGAATAGTAGATGGACTGGATGAACGGCCACACCACGAAGAGCGCGTACAGTCCCAGGGGCAACGTCAGAAACCCCACGATGAACCGGTACTTGCCGTGCTGCATCGCCACTCCGGTGCGGTCAGGGGGCTGGTTACTGGTGCTTGTAGTGCTTGATCGTGGTGTCCTTGGCCGCTTCGTCGGCGAAACCCTGGATCCTCTTGATGGCCTCGGCCGGGGTGAGCCGGCCGGCCATCATCTCGCCGAGACCGGACACCCCGATCTTCTCCTTCTGCAACTGCACGTACCAGTCCTGAAGGCGCGGATTCACCACGTTGGATCCGGCCAGTTGCAGCGCCGCCACGCCCGACTTCAGCCCCGGGGTGAGGGTGATGCCGGTCGTGCCGCCGTTGTAGGCGGTCAGCGACTTCACCTTGGCGGTGAAGTTCTTCGAGGACGCCTCGGAGAGCATGATGCGCAGCTGCTCCATGCCACCCTCGGGGTTCGCGGCCTTGGCCGGCACGATGAAGGGCTCACCGCCGGACGCCCAGATGGTGCCGAAGGGCAGCTTGTCGGAGCTGTCGATGCCGGAGGGCGCGGAGACGGCGAGGTTGAAGTCCTTCGGGATGACGTTGGCCGACTCGTTCTCCACCCAGGAGCCGTTCGGGATGAACAGCGCCTCGCCCTTGGCCCAGGCGGTCTGGGACTGGATGTGGTCCAGACCCGGGGTGCCCTTGAGGATGTAGCCCTTCTTGTACAGCTCGTAGTACGCCTCGAAACAGGCCTTGACGGCCGGGTGCTTCCAGGCGTTCGGCTCCAGGTTGTCGATGGCGTCGAGCACCTCGCGACCGCCGACCTTGCCGATCATCGGGTAGAGGGAGAAGGGGATGTAGTACGGGTACTTGCCCGCGTACGTCCAGCCCGCCATGCCCTTCTTCTTGGCCTTCTCGCAGACCGCGAGCATCTCGTCCCAGGTCTTCGGGTACTGGGCGTCGAGCGAGTCCAGGGCCTTCTGCGAGTACCAGACGCCGTACACGGTGTAGGCGTAGTAGAAGATCCAGACCGGGTTGCCGTCGAACTGGCCCATCTCCACGATGCCGGGGCGCAGCGTGTCACGGACCTTCTTGCTCGGGTCGTCGTACGACGGCGCGTCCAGCAGCGGGGTGAGGTCGGACAGCTGGTTCTTGCCGACGAGCACGCCCATGTCCATCTGCTCGGCACCGGAGTTGTCGATGAGGTCCGGCGGGTTGCCCTGGTTGAAGCGGGGCTGGAGGGTGGACTGGATCTTCTGGGTGGCGGAGAACTTCACCGTCGCCTTGGGGAAGTCTTTCTGATAGATCTTCACCGCGTCCTGGGCGTACTCCTTGCCGAAGCCGCCGTCGAAGAGGACGAATTCCATCTTCGCACTCTCGTTGACCCCGAGCGGGTTCTTGGCGGTCTTCGTCCCCGCCTTGTCCTTCTTCTGACCGCTCCCGCCACTGCTCGCACAGGCGGACAGCAGGCTCATCGCGGGCACGCCGATCAGGCCGAGCGCGGCCGACCGCTTGATCAGATCACGACGGCCGACACCTGCGGCACTGTTGTTCGAGGTGGATCCCATGCTCAAGTCCTCGCCTTCTCCAGGACTCAGGCGGTGAACCGGATCCTCCCCGGCACCGCTGTCGGGTCTCGCTGGGTGGTGCAGGAAGTGCTCAATGAGTGTTCAGGGCGTGCTCTACCGGAGTGCATCTTGTACCCGGGCGCCGACAGGTATAGTCCACTTCCGGTCGTCGTAGCAAGATCGAATGCATGGTTCACCATGGGTCTTTTCCGAGTTGAGACCTCGGGGAAATATGAGTCCGCTGTGCGCGCTTCGCCGGAAAAATTCGCAACATAAGTCCCTGAATGCCACACCCAACGCCCTTGACACCACCGGCCACTTGACGACCTACTGGTTCCTGCGTCGCGAAGTTGACAACGTTGTCTGTAGGGGACGCAGGAGGGGAATCCGTAGATGCAGCGGAGAACTCGGCACAGATGGGGTCCGGCGGCCGTTCTGACGGCCGCCTTTGTCATGGCCGTCGGCGCACAGGGCGCGGCGGTCGCCCTGCCCGCCAAGGCTCCGGCCGCAGGCCGGGAGTTCGCATCCTCGTTCGAGCCGGGTGATCCGGCACCGGACTGGACCGACACCGTGGACACCGCACCCGACGGCACCAAGCGCGCCTCGGGCGTCGACGGCGGCTACACCACCGGCATTCCGGGCAATGTGACGGACCATGTCACCGACGTCCGGGCGAGCGGTGAGAACGCGGACGCCGGCGAGGTGAAGGAGAACCTGGTCGACGGCGAGCCCGGCACCAAGTGGCTGACCTTCCAGCCCACCGGCTGGGTGGAGTTCGACCTCGACAAGCCCGTCAAGCTGGTGACGTACGCGCTCACGTCGGCCAACGACTACGCAGAGCGCGATCCGAGCGACTGGGCGCTCCTCGGCTCCACCGACGGCAAGGACTGGAAGACCGTCGACACCCGCTCGCACGAGAGCTTCTCCGAACGGTTCCAGACGAAGTCGTACGACCTGGCCCAGCCGGCCGAGTACCAGCACTTCCGGCTGGAGATCACCAGGAACAACGGCGCGTCCGGCATCCTCCAGCTCGCCGACGTGCAGTTCTCCACCGGCGGCGGGGGCGGGCCGGTGCCGCAGGACATGCTGACGCTGGTCGACCAGGGTCCGACCGCCTCGCCGACGGCCAAGGCGCGGGCCGGGTTCACCGGCAAGAGGGCGCTGCGCTACGCGGGGCGGCACACGGCGGGCGGCCGGGCGTACTCGTACAACAAGGTCTTCGACGTGAACGTCAAGGTCGGCGGCGACACCCAGCTGTCGTACCGCGTCTTCCCGTCGATGGCGGACGGCGACCGGGACTACGACGCCACGAACGTCTCCCTGGACCTGGCCTTCACCGACGGCACCTATCTCAGCGATCTGGGCGCGCTGGACCAGCACGGGTTCCCGCTGTCGCCGCGCGGGCAGGGCGCGTCGAAGTCGCTCTACGTCAACCAGTGGAACAACGTCGTCTCACGGATCGGCTCGGTGGCGGCCGGCAAGACGGTCGACCGGATCCTGGTGGCGTACGACTCCCCCGGCGGGCCGGCGAAGTTCCGGGGCTGGATCGACGACGTGGCGCTCAGGCCGGTGGCACCGCAGCGGCCGAAGGCGCATCTGTCGGACTACGCGCTGACCACCCGGGGCACCAACTCCAGCGGCAGCTTCTCGCGCGGCAACAACTTCCCGGCGACCGCGCTGCCGCACGGTTTCAACTTCTGGACGCCGGTGACCAACGCGTCCTCGATGAGCTGGCTGTACGAGTACGCGCGCGCGAACAACGACGACAACCTGCCGACGATCCAGGCGTTCAGCGCGAGCCACGAGCCGAGTCCGTGGATGGGTGACCGGCAGACCTTCCAGCTGATGCCCTCGGCGGCGTCGGGCACCCCGGACACCGGGCGCGAGGCGCGCGAGCTGCCGTTCCGGCACGAGAACGAGACCGCGCGGCCGTACTACTACGGGGTCCGTTTCGAGAACGGTCTCAAGGCCGAGATGACCCCGACCGACCATGCGGCGGTGCTGCGCTTCACCTATCCCGGCAACGACGCGAGCGTGCTGTTCGACAACGTCACCGAGCAGGCGGGCCTGACCCTCGACAAGGACCACGGGATCGTCACGGGCTACTCGGACGTGAAGTCCGGCCTGTCCGCCGGCGCCACCCGGCTGTTCGTGTACGGCGTGTTCGACAAGCCGGTGACGGACGGCTCGTCGAGCGGGGTGAAGGGCTATCTGCGCTTCGACGCGGGCGCCGACCACACGGTCACGCTGCGCCTGGCGACCTCGCTGATCAGCGTCGACCAGGCGAAGGACAACCTGCGCCAGGAGATCCCGGACGGCACCTCCTTCGACACGGTCAAGGCGCGGGCGCAGCGCACCTGGGACCAGTTGCTCGGCAAGGTCGAGGTGCGCGGCGCGACCGAGGACCAGCTGACCACGCTGTACTCCAGCATGTACCGGCTGTACCTGTACCCGAACTCCGGCTTCGAGGAGGTGGGCGGCAAGGCCCAGTACGCCTCGCCGTTCTCGCCCATGCCGAGCCAGGACACCCCGACGCACACCGGCGCGAAGATCGTCGACGGCACGGTGTACGTCAACAACGGCTTCTGGGACACCTACCGGACCACCTGGCCGGCGTACTCCTTCCTGACACCGTCCCAGGCGGGCGAGATGGTCGACGGGTTCGTGCAGCAGTACAAGGACGGCGGCTGGACCTCCCGCTGGTCCTCGCCCGGTTACGCCGACCTGATGACCGGCACCTCCTCGGACGTGGCGTTCGCCGACGCCTACGTCAAGGGCGTGAAGTTCGACGCGAAGGCCGCGTACCAGGCGGCGCTGAAGAACGCGACCGTGGTCCCGCCGATGTCGGGCGTGGGCCGCAAGGGCATGACCACCTCGCCGTTCCTCGGCTACACCAGCACCGACACGACCGAGGGCCTGTCCTGGGCGATGGAGGGCTACGTCAACGACTACGGCATCGGGCAGATGGGCGCGGCGCTGTACAGGAAGACGGGCGAGAAGCGCTACAAGGAGGAGTCCGAGTACTTCCTCAACCGTGCCCGGGACTATGTGAACCTGTTCGACCCCAAGGCCGGCTTCTTCCAGGGCCGTGACGGGCAGGGGAACTGGCGGGTGGACTCCTCGAAGTACGACCCGCGCGTGTGGGGTTACGACTACACCGAGACCAACGGCTGGGGCGACGCCTTCACCGTCCCGCAGGACAGCCGGGGGCTGGCCAATCTGTACGGCGGCCGGCAGGGGCTCGCGGACAAGCTGGACGCGTTCTTCGCCACCCCGGAGACGGCCTCTCCCGACTTCGTCGGCTCCTACGGCGGTGTCATCCACGAGATGACCGAGGCGCGTGACGTCCGCATGGGCATGCTCGGTCAGTCCAACCAGCCCGCGCACCACATCCCGTACATGTACGACGCGGCCGGCCAGCCCTGGAAGACCCAGGCGGCGGTCCGCGAGATCCTCTCCCGGCTCTATCTCGGCAGCGAGATCGGACAGGGCTACCACGGCGACGAGGACAACGGCGAGCAGTCGGGCTGGTACCTCTTCTCCGCGCTCGGCTTCTATCCGCTCGTCATGGGCAGCGGCGACTACTCCATCGGCTCCCCGCTGTTCAAGCAGGTCACCGTGCACCTGGAGAACGGCCGTGACCTGGTGGTCAAGGCTCCGGCGAACAGCGCGAAGAACGTCTACGTCCAGGGTGTGACCTTCAACGGCCGCCCCTGGACGTCCACTTCGCTCCCCCACTCGCTGCTGTCCAAGGGCGGCGTGCTGGAGTTCTCCATGGGCGCCAAGCCGTCGGCCTGGGGCACGGGCAAGAACGCGGCGCCGGTCTCCCTCACCCAGGACGACAAGGTGCCGGCGCCCCGGACGGACGTGCTGAAGGGGGACGGGCCGCTGTTCGACAACACGTCGGCGACGGACGCGACGGTCGGCTCGGTGGACCTGCCGGTCGACCATGCCGTGAGGCCCGTCCAGTACACGCTGACGTCCTCGGCCGACCATACGAAGGCGCCGACCGGCTGGACCCTCCAGGGCTCTACGGACGGCACCACCTGGCAGACCCTGGACCACCGCTCGGGCGAGACGTTCGCCTGGGACCGCCAGACCCGGGCGTTCACCATCGCCGCGCCGGGCACGTACGGCAAGTACCGGCTGGTCCTGGACGGCCAGTCGACGCTCGCGGAGGTGGAGCTGCTGGCCTGACGGGCAGAAGGAAGAGCGGCCGCCCCTCGCGCGAGGGGCGGCCGTTTCCTTGCCGGTTCTCCTGCCGAGGTTCAGCTCGTGGCGAGGGTGAACACGTGCAGGTCCCCGTCGTGCGGGAGCCGGACGCTCGCGATGGCCTTGCCGGCCGGGGCCGTGAACGGCTCGGTGGCGAAGACGTAGGCCGCCACCGGGTCCTTGTCGGCGCCCGCGACATTGCGGTACGCGGTCCGGGCGACGACCTCGTTGCCGTACTGGACGGTGCCCCCTCCGCCGCCGACGGTCCAGTCGGTGAAGGAGAGGTCGACGGTGCCGCTCGTGCCGTCGGTGTACGTGACGGTCGCCTGGCTCTGCTGGTTGCCGTTGACCGCGCTGCCGACGAAGGACAACTTGCGTGCGGGCTCGTCCAGTTGGATGGTCTGGCCGGCCGCCGAGGCGTTGTCCGGTCGGCCGGCGGGCGAGTTCGGCCAGGTGAAGGCGAGGCCGTCGACGCCGCCCCGGCCGCCGGGGGCGAGTCCGGCGGCCGCGAGGGCCTGGCGGGAGTAGCTCCAGCCACCGCCGTCGTAGTCCGCCTCGTCGTGCTCGCCGGTGTCGTCGGAGGTTGCGGTGTTGTCGTAGGCGGCGAGGAGGGTGCCTGGGGCGGCCACGGTGAGCGCGACGGGCTGCTGGTAGGAGGTGCCGCCCGAGGTCACCGAGATCCGGACGTCGGCGAAGCCCTGCGTGGCGTCCTTCGCGGCGGTGAGCGTGATCTCCTGGGCGCCGCCGGTGACCGTGCCCTCGGCGGGGGTGGCCGTGACCCCGGCCGGGGTCCGCACCGTGAAGCGCACCGCGGGTCCGGCGCCGCCGTTCATCGACAGGGCGCGGACGACGGTCTTCGTGCTCTCACCGGGCGCGAGCGTGGCCGTGGTGGGGCCGACGCCGATCTGGTACGGCTGCTCGCCCTCGCGGAAGGACGGCGGCGGGCTGCCGGCGCCCCAGCCGTGGTCCGGGGTGGCGGACAGGGTGTAGTCGAGCCGGCCGCCGTCCCGGACGAAGGAGGCCGGCAGCCAGGGGCGGTCGCTGGTTCGGCCGTCGACCTTCAGGGACCGGACGTACGGGGCGCCGGCCGCGGCTCCGCTCGCGTGGACGGAGATGTCGTTGCCCTGCGGCCGGCTGATCTCCACACGCTCGAACAGCGGCGAGGCGAGGACCAGTTCGGCCCGGGAGGGCACCTGGGGGTACATGCCGAGGGCCGAGAAGACGTACCAGGAGGACATCGCGCCGAGGTCGTCGTTGCCGGGGATGCCGCCGGGGTCGGTCGACCACAGCTGCCGCATGGCGGCCCGCACGGTCTCCTGCGTCTTGTACGGCGCGCCCGCGTAGTCGTACAGATAGGGCACGTTGATCGACGGCTCGTTGTCCAGCTCGGACTTGGTGCCGCCGTCGCCGGTGAAGGCCCAGCCGCCGTCGGCCGTGTGGAAGAAGTCGTCCAGCCGGGCGAGGGCCGCCTCCCGGCCGCCCAGCGCGGCGAAGAGCCCGGCCGGGTCGTGCTGGACCATCCAGGTGTACTGGGCGGCCGTACCCTCCACGAAGCCGTTGCCGGTGTCGGGGGCGAATCCGGTGACCCAGCTGCCGTCGGCCTTGCGGTCGGCGACGTAGCCGCCGCCGGGGTCGGCGGCGACGTCGAAGTTGTTCTGCCACCACTGGGCACGGCGGGCGAAGTCGGCCCGGATGTCCTTCTCCCCTGCCGCCGCGGCGAGTTGGGACAGCGAGAAGTCGGCCGTGGACATCTCCAGGGTCTCGGCGGCGCCGCCCCAGGCGTTGGAGACGCTCGGCATGTAGTGCAGCTTCAGGTACTTGTCGAGCGAGGGCCGCTGGCCGACGGACAGCACCGGCTTGCCCGACGGGGACAGGTCCTGCTCGGTCGGCACGGTGGCCGCCTCGACCAGCGAGTCCAGTGCGCCGCGCAGGTCGAAGTCCGTGCCGCCGAAGGCGCGGATGCCGGCCAGCGCCGTCGGCGAGGGGTCGCCGTTCATGACATGGGTGCCGCTCGCGCCGTGCAGCCAGCGGTCCCAGACCCCGCCGTTCTGCCTCGCCAGCTCGTACAGCGACTGGGCGATGTCGGAGCCGGTGTGCGGGTCGAGCAGGGTGAGCAGCTGCACCTGGTCGCGGTAGACGTCCCAGCCGGAGAAGGTGCCGTACTGGGCGCGGTGGCCGTGCCCGACCCGGTGCACCTCGCCGTCGCTGCCCCGGTAGCGGCCGTCGGCGTCGCTGATGACGTTCGGGTGCAGCAGCGCGTGGTACAGCGCGGTGTAGAAGGTGGTGCGGTCGGCGTCCGTGCCACCGCCGACCCGGACGGCGCCGAGCCGCTCGCGCCAGGCCCGGCGGGCCGCGCTCTCGACGGCGCCGAAGGAGCGGCCCGCGGGGTTCTCCGCGGCGAGGTTGGCCGCGGCGGCCTGCCGGCTGACATAGGAGATGCCGACCTTGACGTTCACCGGCCCGGTGCCGGGTGCGAACTCGACGTAGCCGCCCGCGCCCTTGCCCGCGAGCGGCCGTCCGCCGTGCGAGAAGCCGCCGGTGCCGCCGGACGCGGTCAGCGAGCCGGGGCTCAGTCTCTCGTCCTGCCAGGTGCCGGCGCTCTTGAAGGCGCGGTCGAAGCGCGCGGTGAAGTACAGGGTGTAGTAGGCGCGCCGGCCCTCGGGGTCGAGGTAGCCGCAGAAGTCGCCGGAGGTGACCGAGCCGGAAACGGTGCGGGTGGCGGGGTCGATCGTGACGGCCGAGTCCTGCGATCCCAGCTCGGAGCCGGCGGTGCGCACGAGCAGCGAGGCGGGCTTGCCGGACGGGAAGGTGAACCGGGCCGAGCCGGTGCGCGCGGTGGCGGTGAGGTCGGCGGTGACCCCGGAGGCGAGGCCCACCCGGTAGTGCCCGGGCTCGGCGGTCTCGTCGGTGTGGCCGAAGTCCGAGGCGTAGACGGCGTCCCTGGTGTCGCTCGCCGGGGAGGAGGTGACCTCGCCGGCGTACGGGAAGAAGGGGATGTCGCCGCTGCCGCCCGCGCAGCCGGTGCCGGACATGTGGGTGAGGCTGAAGCCCCGGATGCGGGTGGCGTCGTACTGGTAGCCGCCGGGCGCGGCGGTGCGGGTCGCGTCGCCGCGGGTGTTCTCCGGGCTCCAGGAGAGCATCCCGAAGGGCACGACGGCGCCGGGGAAGACGTTGCCGCCGTTCCTGGTGCCGATCAGCGGATCGACGTACGGCGTCGGGTCCTTGACGAGGCCGGGGGAAGCGGGACTCGCCGCGAGCGCGGGAGTGGCGGCGCCGCTGGTCGCGAGAAGCGCGGCCAGCAGCAGGGACATGGGTCTGAAACGCATGACGCGGCCCTTCCTCCATACGGTCGGGTCGCGCACCACAGGTCGCACAAGCCGCAGGGACACTAACGTGCGCCACCCGTACCACGGAAGACCGCGTGCACTCGGTAGGCGTCCTCCGGGATCACCCGGTCGGGCTACCCCAAGTGGGTTGACATCGTTGTCGGTTGCAGCGGTAGAGTCATGTACAGACCATAGGACAACGTTGTCGCGCACCCTGGCCGACCTCCGGCCGACATCACAAGCCAGCACCACCCGGGCGGGTGCCCAACCACCCCCCTCCCCGCCCGGCTCGCGGACCCGGTGCGCACGACCACCGGGTCCGCCCCGAGCGATCGAGCATCAACGCACACAATCTCGCCGCCGCTGTGACCCGAGGGGCGAAAGTCGCCTTTTGTGGTGAGTGAGGCAACAAAACCGGTCCGCTCTCCGAACCAGCCATAGGCAACGGGGGCAACCAGTGCTACAAATGCCGCATGTCGGATGCATTCGCCCGATTCAGGCGTATCTTCTGGCGCTTCAAGGTCGACCGCGGTCGGCGCAGCGTCGCCGGCCAGGTTTTCCTTCTGCAGGTGGCCCTCGTGGTACTGCTCGTGGCCTGCGGCGTCATCGCTCTCGTCCTGCAGTCGGAACATGACACCAGCACAGAGGCCAGGCGCCGGTCCATCGCCGTCGCGCAGACCTTCGCCCACTCCCCCGGCGTGGTGCAGGCGCTGCACGCCCCCGATCCGTCCAAGGTGCTCCAGCCGCTGACCGAGGCGGGTCGCAAGGCCGCGGGCGTCGACTTCATCGTGATCATGAACACGCGGGGCATCCGCTACACCCACCCCATGCCGAGCAAGATCGGGCAGCGGTTCGTGGGCCGGATCGGCCCGTCGCTGGCCGGGAAGGTCTACACCGAGACGGTCCATGGGCCGCTCGGCCACGAGGAACAGGCGACCGTGCCCGTCTACGACAGCCACGGCAAGGTCGTCGCCCTCGTCTCCGCCGGACTCAAGGTGAAGCACGTGACCAGCGAGATGGACCGTCAGCTGCCGATCATCCTGACGGCCGGGGCCGGCGCGCTGGTGATGTCGACCGGCGGTGCGGCGCTGATGCGCCGGCGGCTGCGGCGGCAGACGCACAGCCTGGCGCCGGACGAGATGGCCCGTATGTACGAGCACCACGACACGGTCCTGCACTCGGTGCGTGAGGGCGTGCTCATCGTCGGCGGCGACGGGCGGCTGATGCTGGTCAACGACGAGGCCCGAAGGCTGCTGGAGCTGCCCCCCGACGCCGAGGGGCGCACCGTGCGCGAGCTGCCGGGCCTCGACCCCGCGACCATGGACCTGCTCGCCTCCGGGCGCGAGGCCTCCGACGAGGTGCACTTCGCCGGCGGACGGCTGCTGGCGGTCAACCAGCGGCTCACGGACCGCGCGGGCGGCCCCTGCGTGACCGTGGTGACGCTCCGGGACTGCACCGAGCTCCAGGCCATCACCGGCCGGGCGGAGGTGACGCGGGAGCGGCTGGAGCTGCTGTACGACGCAGGCCTGGGCATCGGCAGCAGCCTCGACGTGGTCCACACGGCCGACGAGCTGGCGCGGGTCGCCGTACCCCGGTTCGCCGACTTCGTCACCGTGGACCTGGCCGACGCCGTGCTGCACGGCGAGGAACCGGCTCCCACGGCGACGGACATGCGGCGTGTCGCGGTGGGCGGCATCCGGGACGATCACCCGCTCTACGAGAAGGGCCGGCTGATCGACTTCCTGCCCTCCACCCCGCAGGCCCGCGGCTACAGCGCCGGCCGCACCGAGCTGGTGACCGACCTGGCAACCACCGAGGGCTGGCGCGAGCAGGATCCGCTGCGCGCCCGGCAGATCCTGGACTACGGCATCCACTCGCTCATCTCCGCTCCCATCCAGGCCCGCGGCACCGTGCTGGGCATGGCCAACTTCTGGCGTTCCAAGCGGGAGCCCTTCGACGCGGAGGAGCTGTCGCTGGCGGAGGAGCTGGTGGCCCGCGCCGCGGTCAGCATCGACAACGCCCGCCGGTACACCCGCGAGCACGCCGTGGCCGTGACCCTCCAGCGCAGTCTGCTGCCGAGGTCGCTGCCCGAGCAGAGCGCCCTCGACGTGGCCTACCGCTATCTGCCCGCCCAGTCGGGCGTGAGCGGTGACTGGTTCGACGTGATCCCGCTGCCGGGCAGCCGGGTGGCGCTGGTCGTCGGCGATGTGGTCGGTCACGGTCTGCACGCCGCCGCGACGATGGGCCGGCTGCGGACCGCCGTGCACAACTTCTCCACCCTCGACCTGCCGCCCGACGAGCTGCTCAGTCATCTGGACGACCTGGTCGGCCGCATCGACCAGGACGAGGCCTGCCCGCAGACGACCGGCGAGATCGTGGGCGCCACCTGTGTGTACGCGATCTACGACCCGGTGACGCGCCGCTGCGTGATGGCCCGTGCCGGGCATCTGGCGCCCGCGCTGGTCGCACCCGACGGCAGCGTCACCTTCCCCGAGCTGCCGACCGGGCCACCGCTGGGGCTGGGCGGCATGCCGTTCCAGACGGCGGAGTTCGAGCTCGCGGAGGGCAGCCAACTCGTGCTGTACACCGACGGCCTCATCGAGGACCGCTCGCGCGACCTGGACGTGGGGATGGAGCTGCTGCGCCGGTCGCTGGCGGGTCACCCCGACCGGCCGCCGGAGGAGAGCTGCGCCGCGGTGCTGGAGGAGCTGCTGCCCGAGCGGCCCGGGGACGACGTCGCCCTGCTCATCGCACGCACCCGGGAGCTGCCGGCCGAACGGGTCGCCGACTGGGACGTACCGGGCGATCCGGCCGCCGTGTCGGGGATGCGCGCCGCCGTGTCCGAGAAGCTCGCCGAGTGGGGCCTGTCCGAGCTGGGCTTCGGCATGGAACTCGTACTGAGCGAGCTGATCACCAATGCCATCCGCTACGGCTCCGAGCCGATCCATGTGCGGCTGATCCATGACCGCACACTGATCTGCGAGGTGGCCGACGGCAGCAGCACCTCGCCGCATCTGCGGTACGCGGCGACCACCGACGAGGGCGGCCGGGGCCTGTTCCTGGTCTCGCAGCTGGCCGAGCGCTGGGGCACCCGGTACACCCCGCAGGGCAAGGTGATCTGGGCCGAGCTGGCCGTGCCGGACCTCGACGCACTCCTCGCCGGCTGACCAGGTCAGGCAGAGCTGCCCAGGACCCGGGAAGCCCTTCGGCCGGTACCCGGCGCGGAGGAGGCGGCCTGCAGCGGCACGGCCGCCGCGGGGAACTCGACCGTGAACTCGGTCCGGCCCGGGACGCTGTCCGCACGGGCGGCACCACCGTGTGCGCGGGTGATCGCCGCCGCCACGGCCAGTCCCAGTCCCGAGCCGCCCTCGCTGAGGCCCGTGCGGGTGCGGGAGGCGTCGGCGCGGGTGAAGGGGTCGAAGACCGCGGGGAGGAGGTCGTGCGGGATGCCGGGACCGTCGTCGCGGACCCTGACGGCGTGGTGGCCGCCGGTGGTGACGACGGCGACGGTGACCGTCGTACCGGGCGGGGTGTGCACACGGGCGTTGGCCAGCAGGGCGGACACCGCCTGTCTCAGACGTGGCGCGTCCCCCTTGACCGACATCGGTGGTTCCGGGGGGAGTTCGAGGTGCCACACATGGTCCGGGCCGGACCTGCGGGCGTCCCGCACCGCCTCCGCGACCAGCACGGCGAGGTCCACCTCGGCCGTCCGCGGGGACCGGCCCTCGGCGAGGCGGGCGAGCAGCAGCAGGTTCTCGACCAGGCCGGTCATCCGGGCCGACTCCGTGCCGATCCGGCGCCGGGCGAGATCGGCGGCGAGGGGTCCTGGTGCGCGGTCCATCAGCTCGGCGTAGCCGGCGATGGAGGCGAGCGGGGTGCGCAGTTCATGGCCGGCGTCGGCGATGAAGCGGCGCACGCGTTCCTCGCCGCGCCGGCGTTCGGCGAGCGCGGCCTCGACCTGGTCGGCCATGCGGTTGAGGGCGGCGCCGACCTGACCGGTCTCGGTGCCGGGGTCGGCGTCGGCGGCCGGGACCCGGGCGAAGGGGGCGGGCCGGTCCGGGGCGAGCGGCACCCGGGCGACCTCGGCCGCGGTGGCGGCCAACCGCTCGAGCGGGCGCAGCTGCCACCGCACGGCGAGGGTGCAGCCGCCGCCCGCGAGGAGGAGGACGACGCCGGTGGCCGCGGCCTCGGCCCGCACCAGCCGGCCGAGGGTGTGCCGTACGTCGTCCAGGGGCAGACCGGCCAGGACGCGGATGCCGCCCGTGTCGAGGACGGTGACGCGGTACGCGCCGAGGCCGGGGACCGTGCGGGTGTGGGGCGAGCCGTCGTCGGGGACGCCGGACAGGGCGGCACGCTGGTCCGCGGTGAGCGGCCGGGGGCCGCCGTCCCCGCGCACGACGGCGGCGGCCAGGACGGTTCCGCCGGTGTCGGACCGGGCGGCGAGCAGCCCGTCCGGCTGGCCGCCGGTGCCGAGGAAGGCGAGGTCGGCGGGGTGCGCGCGGTGGCGCGCGGCGCCGGTCACACCGTGTGCGACGGCGTCTACCCGTTCGTCCAACGCGCCCATGAGGAAGGCGCGTTGGGCGAGGACGGCGGTGAGGGCGAGGACGAGGCAGCCGCCGGCGAGGGTGGCGGTGACGAGGAGCAGCAGGCGGGTGCGCAATGGCCGTGTCCGCGTACGGCGGTCGCGCGTGGGGTGGCCGCGCAGACGGCGACCGCGGGGCCCGGGAGTGCCTGACATGTAGCAATTCTGTGCCGGTTGGCTGGGGGAAGCCTGTGCTCCGTCTGGGGAAGGGCGATGGGTACGGCGCAGGACGACGGGCGACGGGACGGCGAAGGGCCGCACCCCCGGGAGCGGGGATGCGGCCCTGGACGGCTGTGCCGTACCGCTTGCCTGACCTGATGGGCTTACTTGCGGATCAGGTTGCGCAGCACGTACTGCATGATGCCGCCGTTGCGGTAGTAGTCGGCCTCGCCGGGGGTGTCGATGCGGACGACCGCGTCGAACTCGACACCGGTGTCGGTGGTGACCTTGACCGTGCGCGGCGTGGTGCCGTTGTTGAGCTCCTCGACGCCGGTGAAGGAGAAGGTCTCCTCGCCGGTCAGACCGAGGGACTCGGCGGAGGCGCCCTCCGGGAACTGCAGCGGCAGGACGCCCATGCCGATGAGGTTCGAGCGGTGGATGCGCTCGTACGACTCGGCGATGACGGCCTTGACGCCGAGGAGCGCGGTGCCCTTGGCCGCCCAGTCGCGGGACGAGCCGGAGCCGTACTCCTTGCCGGCCAGGACGACCAGCGGGGTGCCGGCGGCCTGGTAGTTCTGCGAGGCGTCGTAGATGAACGACACCGGCGCGCCCTCGACGGTGAAGTCGCGGGTGTAGCCGCCCTCGGTGCCCGGCGCGATCTGGTTGCGCAGGCGGATGTTGGCGAACGTGCCGCGGATCATGACCTCGTGGTTGCCCCGGCGCGAGCCGTAGGAGTTGAAGTCACGACGCTCCACACCGTGCTCGGTGAGGTACTTGCCGGCCGGGGTGTCGGCCTTGATGGCGCCGGCGGGCGAGATGTGGTCCGTCGTCACCGAGTCGCCGAGCTTGGCCAGCACACGGGCGCCGGCGATGTCGGTGACCGGGGCCGGCTCCATGCCCATGCCCTCGAAGTACGGGGGCTTGCGGACGTAGGTCGACTCGGCGTCCCACTCGAAGGTGTTGCCGGTCGGGACCGGGAGCGACTGCCACTGGGCGTCGCCGGCGAAGACGTCCTGGTAGGACTTGTTGAACATGTCCTCGCCGATGGCGTTCGCGACGACCTCGTTGACCTCGGCCTCGGTCGGCCAGATGTCCTTGAGGAAGACCGGGTTGCCGTCCTGGTCGATGCCGAGGGCGTCGCGGGTGATGTCCACCTTCATGGAGCCCGCGATGGCGTACGCGACGACCAGTGGCGGGGACGCCAGGTAGTTCATCTTGACGTCGGGGTTGATCCGGCCCTCGAAGTTGCGGTTGCCGGACAGGACCGAGGTGACCGCGAGGTCGTGGTCGTTGACCGCCTTGGAGACCTCCTCCGGCAGCGGGCCGGAGTTGCCGATGCAGGTGGTGCAGCCGTAACCGACCAGGTTGAAGCCGACCTTGTCGAGGTACGGGGTCAGGCCCGCCTTCTCGAAGTAGTCGGTGACGACCTTGGAACCCGGGGCGAGGGTGGTCTTGACCCAGGGCTTGCGGGTCAGGCCCTTCTCGACCGCCTTCTTGGCCACGAGCGCGGCGGCGACCATGACGTACGGGTTCGAGGTGTTGGTGCAGGAGGTGATGGCCGCGACCGTCACCGCACCGTGGTCGATCTCGTACGACGTGCCGTCGGGGGCGGTCACGGTGACCGGGTTCGACGGAACGCCGTTGACGCTGGCCGGGGCGTCGGACGCCGGGAAGGACTCCTTGCCGGCCTCGTCGGCGGTGTCGACGTAGTTGCGGACGTCGAGCGCGAACTGCTGGGCGGCGTTGGCCAGGACGATGCGGTCCTGCGGGCGCTTCGGGCCGGCGATCGACGGGACGACCGTGGAGAGGTCCAGCTCCAGCTTCTCGGAGAAGTCGGGCTCGGCCTTCGGGTCCAGCCAGAGGCCCTGCTCCTTGGCGTAGGCCTCGACGAGCGCGACCTGCTGCGCGGAACGGCCGGTCAGGCGCAGGTAGTTCAGGGTCTCGTCGTCGATCGGGAAGATCGCGGCGGTGGAGCCGAACTCCGGCGACATGTTGCCGATGGTGGCGCGGTTGGCGAGGCTCGTGGCCGCGACACCCTCGCCGTAGAACTCGACGAACTTGCCGACGACGCCGTGCCCCCGCAGCATCTCGGTGATGGTGAGCACGAGGTCCGTGGCGGTCGTGCCCGTCGGCAGCTCGCCGGTGAGCTTGAAGCCGACGACGCGCGGGATGAGCATGGAGACCGGCTGGCCGAGCATGGCGGCCTCGGCCTCGATGCCGCCGACGCCCCAGCCCAGCACACCGAGGCCGTTGACCATGGTGGTGTGCGAGTCGGTGCCGACCAGGGTGTCCGGGTAGGCCTTGCCGTCGCGGACCATGACCACGCGGGCCAGGTGCTCGATGTTCACCTGGTGGACGATGCCGGTGCCCGGCGGGACGACCTTGAACTCGTCGAAGGCGGTCTGGCCCCAGCGCAGGAACTGGTAGCGCTCCTTGTTGCGGCCGTACTCCAGCTCGACGTTCTGCTTGAAGGCGTCGTTCGTGCCGAACTTGTCGGCGATGACGGAGTGGTCGATGACCAGCTCGGCCGGGGCCAGCGGGTTGATCTTGTCCGCGTCGCCGCCCAGCTCCTTCACGGCCTCGCGCATGGTCGCGAGGTCCACGACGCAAGGCACGCCGGTGAAGTCCTGCATGATCACGCGGGCCGGCGTGAACTGGATCTCCTGGCTGGGCTGGGCCTGCGAGTCCCAGCCGCCGAGGGCACGGATGTGGTCGGCGGTGATGTTCGCGCCGTCCTCCGTGCGGAGCAGGTTCTCCAGCAGGACCTTGAGGCTGTACGGCAGGCGGGCCGAGCCCTCCACCTTGTCCAGCCGGAAGATCTCGTACGACTCGTCGCCCACCTGCAGCGTGCTGCGGGCGTCGAAGCTGTTCGCCGACACGACAGTCTCCTTCATTGATGTGCGCGTACCACCGTCATCGTGCCGCCACGCCGGTTGGACCAATCCACTAAGGCAAGGCTAAGTTAGGTAACCCTTAGCAGGGTGGCGGGTGCGGTGCGCCTGGCAGATATCTCGATGTCGAGATAACTCTAGTACATGGCCGCCGGATGGTCATGCCGGGCCGGGCCGAGGCCTGCCGTTTTTGGCGGACCGGACGGTGGCATGGGCCACAGTGCGGGGGCCGCCCGCGGGAAGCGCGGGCCGCATTCCCCGCCTTCATAACTATCTGCAACTAACGGACAAATCGTCCAAGCATCCGACATCCCCCGCAAACCCACTGGTCACTGACGCGCCATCACCCGAATGGACCCCCCTGACGGGCGCCATCTCATATCTGAGATAACCTCAGCCTCATGGCAGACGACTACCTCGTACGCATCGGCAAGCTCATCCGTGATGCCCGGCAACACCGTGGCTGGACACAGGCGCAGCTCGCGGAGGCGCTCGGCACCAGCCAGAGTGCGGTCAACCGCATCGAGCGGGGGAACCAGAACATCAGCCTTGAGATGATCGCCCGAATCGGCGAGGCCCTGGACAGCGAGATCGTGTCGCTGGGATACGCGGGTCCGATGCATCTGCGAGTCGTCGGCGGTCGCCGGCTGTCCGGCGCCATCGACGTGAAGACCAGCAAGAACGCGTGCGTGGCGCTGCTGTGCGCCTCGCTGCTCAACAAGGGGCGCACGGTGCTGCGCCGGGTCGCGCGGATCGAGGAGGTGTACCGCCTGCTGGAGGTGCTGAACTCCATCGGCGTGCGCACCCGCTGGATCAACGACGGCGTCGACCTGGAGCTGGTGCCGCCCGCCGAGCTGGAGATGGCGGCGATCGACGCGGACGCCGCCGTACGCACCCGCTCGATCATCATGTTCCTCGGCCCGCTGCTGCACCGCATGGACAGCTTCAAGCTGCCGTACGCCGGCGGCTGCGACCTGGGCACGCGGACCATCGAGCCGCACATGATCGCGCTGCGCCGGTTCGGTCTGGACATCGCGGCCACCGAGGGCCAGTACCACGCGCGGGTCGACCGCGCGGTCCGCCCCGACCGCCCGATCGTGCTGACCGAGCGCGGCGACACCGTGACCGAGAACGCGCTGCTGGCCGCCGCCCGGCACGACGGCGTCACCGTCATCCGCAACGCCTCCTCCAACTACATGGTCCAGGACCTGTGCTTCTTCCTGGAGGCACTGGGCGTCAAGGTCGAGGGCATCGGCACCACCACGCTCACCGTGCACGGCGTGCCGAACATCGACGTCGACGTCGACTACTCCCCCTCCGAGGACCCGGTCGAGGCGATGAGCCTGCTGGCCGCCGCCGTGGTCACGGAGTCGGAACTGACGGTGCGCCGCGTCCCCATCGAGTTCCTGGAGATCGAACTGGCGGTCCTGGAGGAGATGGGCCTGGACCACGACCGGTCCCCGGAGTACTTCGCGGACAACGGCCGCACCCGCCTGGTCGACCTCACGGTCCGCCCGTCCAAGCTCGAGGCGCCGATCGACAAGATCCACCCCATGCCCTTCCCGGGCCTGAACATCGACAACGTCCCGTTCTTCGCGGCCATCGCGGCGGTGGCGCAGGGCCAGACCCTCATCCACGACTGGGTCTACGACAACCGCGCGATCTATCTGACCGACCTCAACCGCCTCGGCGGCCGCCTCCAACTCCTGGACCCGCAC
Organism: Streptomyces sp. MMG1121; assembly: GCF_001280015.1. Taxonomy (GTDB): domain Bacteria; phylum Actinomycetota; class Actinomycetes; order Streptomycetales; family Streptomycetaceae; genus Streptomyces. Next base: position 174,678 of record NZ_LGDV01000038.1, on the reverse strand, counting down.
CGGGTGCTGGTCGAGGGCCCGACCCGCTGGCGCGCGGCCGAGATGATGTGCCCACCGGCCCTGCGCCCGGCCGTGGTCGTCCTGCTGGCGATGATGGCGGCCGAGGGTACGTCGGTGCTGCGCAACGTGTACGTCATCAACCGGGGTTACGAGGATCTCGCCGAGCGTCTGAACTCGGTCGGGGCGAAGATCGATATTTTCCGGGACATCTAGCACTCCGGGAGCGGCCACCGGCCGCCCGCCGAAGCCCCCGCTCCGGCGGGGGCTTCGGCGCTGCACGCGTGGTCGCCGACGTGCTGGAGCTCCGGCCGCGTTCGTCCGCCTCGTGGGTCTCTACGATCGGTCCATGAACGCCTGGACGAAGAGCCTGGATGCCGCCGGGGTGAGCGAGCCGCGGCTGCGCGCGGACTACGGGAGCCAGCGGCGGCTGGTGCGGCGCTTTCGGCGTACCGCCTATCTGGCGGCGAGGCTGCTGCTGCCCCGGGCCGTGCTGCCGCACGTGGTGGCGATGACGGCTGTGATGCACCACGGGGACAACCTGCTGGACACCGGGCCGATGGAGCGGCGGGCGGCGGCGTGGGCGTCCTGGGAGCGGCAGGTGCGCGAGGCGTTGTCCACGGGGGCGGGCGAGGAGTCCCTGATCCGCGTGCTCGCGCACACGGTGGCCGCTCGCCCGCGGCTGCGCGGGACGGTGGAGGACTATCTGTCGACGGCCACCGCAGAACTGGACTTCGCGGGCTTCGCCACCGAGGCGGCGTACCAGGAGTATGTCGACGCCTACGCGTTCCCCGCCTTCATGCTGGTGGCCGACCTGCTCGGGCCGGAGGCCGACGACCGGCGCCATCGCGCCGCGTGCCGGGTGTTCATCGACGGCAGCCAGCGGCTCGACTTCGTCAACGACCTCGCCGAGGACCTCCGGGAGGGACACGTGGGCATCCCGGTCGACACCCTGGACCGGTTCGCGCTGACCGTGGACGACCTCGCCGCCGGCCGCGGCGGACCGGCGCTCGACGCGCTGGTGGCGCACGAGGTGGCCGCCGCGCGTGCCTCGCTGCGGGCCGCGCGGGAGCTGCCGGCGCTGACCCCGGCGCCCTACCGGCGGCTGGTGCGGGCCCTCGTCGAGATCGAGCTGCTCACCGCCGACGCGGTGGAGGCCCGTGGCGCCGGGGTGCTGCGCGGTGCCGCGAGCCCGGCGCCGGTGGGCACCCTACGCGTGCTCGCCCGCCGGAACTGACGGCCGGTCCTCCCCTTGCCCGGCGGTGGATTCCCGGGCCCGCCAGGGGATCCAGAACGTCGTCAGGGTGACGGTCAGGACGGAGGCGGCGACGGCGGCCATGCCCAGGGTGAGGCTCGCCGTGCCCGCGACGAAGCCGATCAGGGCCGGCCCGGCCAGCAGGCCCGTGGTGCCCATCGCGGCGACGAGGGCCAGCGGGTCCGAGCCGTGGCCGGCGGCCGCGACGTAGACGCACGGGGTGACGGCGGCCGCGCCGAGACCGACGCAGGCGAAGCCGAGGAGGGTCGGGACGACACCGCCGGCGAGCAGCGCGAGGGCCAGCCCGGCGGCGGCCACGGCACTGCCGGCCCGGACCACCCGTCCGTCGCCCCAGCGGGTGCGCCAGCGGTCGGCGCACACCCGGGCCAGCAGCATCATCACGGAGACGACGGCGATGCCGAGCGGTGCCACGGCCGCCGACGCCCTGACGACGTCCTTGAGGTAGAGCGTCGACCAGTCGTTCATGGCGCCTTCGGTGATCGTGCCGAAGGCCATGGCGCAGCCCATGAGGAGGGTGGTGGCGGAGGGCAGGGTCCACCGACAGCTCTGCTTCGGCTCGTTGGACGCGACCGGTTCCGTACGCGTCAGCAGTCCGGGGCGGGCGGCGGCCAGCAGGAGCAGCAACAGGGCCCCGGCCAGCGCGAAATGGGTGGGTACCGACGCGGTCAGGGTGGTCACGCCGGAGGTCAGCAGGGCGGCGGCGAGCAGTCCGGCGCTGAACGTGGCGTGCAGCTGGGACATGGCGGTGCGGTCGTAGGCCTTCTCCAGGGCGGCGCCCTGTGCGTTCATGGCGACGTTGAGGCAGCCCACCGCGACCCCGTCCGCGCACACGGCCAGCAGCGCCAGCGGATAGTTGGGGACGGCCGACAGGGCGGCCAGGACGACGACGAGGCACAGGGCGGAGGCGAGGGACAGCAGCCGGGAGCCGAGGCGCCGCGTCAGGGCGGCGACCAGCGGGAAGGAGGCCGCCGCTCCGGCCCCGCAGGCCATCAGCAGCAGGCCGACCTCCCCGGCGCCCAGGTCCAGCCGGGTCTTCAGCGCGGGAATGCGCGAGACCCAGGTGCCGTACTGGAAGCCGAGGAAGCAGAAGAGCGCGGCGATCGACCACTTGGCGCGGGCGAAGGAGGAGCCGGTCATCAGCTCGCCTCCCGCAGCGCGGCCACCCGCGCCGACATGTACACCGCGCCGCTGCCGTAGCCGGCCGGCAGGCGCGCCTCGCGGTGGGGGCGGTAGCCGTTGGCCCGCCAGAAGGGTTCCTTGCCGGCGACCGCGATCAGCGACATGGTCGCGAAACCGCGGGCGCGGGCCACGTCCGTCAGATGGCGGACCAGGCGGGTGCCGAGCCCTCTGCGCCGCAGAGGCGCGCTGACGACGAGGTCGTGCAGATGGAGGTTGGTGCAGCGGTGAAGCGTCTGCTCGGCGTGGGTCAGGTCGGGGTAGTGGAACTCCGGGTAGGGCAGGGCCAGTACGTAGCCCGCGATCCGGCCGTCGCGGTCCAGGACGAAGCAGGTGCCGGCCCCGGCCCGGGACCGCAGCGCGGCCTCGCCCTCCGTGAGCGCGGTGCCCGCGTACGCCCCGGCCTCCAGGGCGGCGACCTGGGGCCAGTCGGCCTCGGTGACGCCCCGTATGAGGTCTCGCATGTCAGTGGTGTCCTTCCTGGCCGCGTACGCAGACACAGGGCAGCGGGCGGATGCCGTTGAACCCCTGGGTCATGTAGCTGGTGGCGTAGGCGCCGGCGGACAGGATCCAGACCGGGTCGCCGGAGGTGACGGACGCGGGGACGCGCACCGGGTGCCGGCCGTCGCCGTAGGCGTCGTCGCTGTCGCAGGTGGGCCCGGCGACGATCGCGGGCACATGGTCGTGTTCGTCCGGGTGGCCGGGGAAGACCATCCGATGCGTCAACTGGTCTATTTCATACAGACCGTTGAACTTGCCGCAGCTCAGGTAGAGCCAGTGGGTGTCGGAGCCGTCGGGCCCTCGGCGGCGGGTCAGCCGGGAGACGTGGGCGCGGACGGCGCCGTGGTCGGCGACCAGGTGGCGACCCGGTTCCATGACGAAGGCGAGGGGGGCGGGGGCGAGGGCGCGCAGGCGGTCCATGCCTTCGCGGAGCACCGCGAGGATCTTGTCGAGGGGCGGGTCGAGGGGGGTGCCGTGGCGGTCCTGGTAGCCGAGCGCGGGCAGGCCGCCGCCGAGGTTGACGTGGTCGATCACGATCCCCCGCCCGGCGAGCGCCGTCAGCGTCTCGGCGAGGGTGTCGAGGGCCTGTTGCCAGGCCTCGCAGGTCATCTGCTGGGAGCCGACGTGCACGGACAGGCCGGCCGGGGTGAGCCCTGCCGCGCGGGCCGTGGCCAGCACGCGGACGGCGTCTTCGGGGGCGCAGCCGAACTTGCGGTTCAGGCCCCACAGGGCGCCCTCCCCGCTGGTGGCGAGACGGCAGAAGACCCGGGCGCGGGGCGCGTGCGTGGCGATGGCGGTGACGTCCTCGACGCTGTCGGTGGCGAAGGTGCGGACACCCAGGCGGTGGGCTTCGGCGATGTCGTGGTCGGACTTGACGGTGTTGCCGTAGTGGATGCGGTCGGGGCCGACACCGGTACGCAGGGCCTGGGCCATCTCGGCGGGGCTCGCCGTGTCGAAGCCTGCGCCGCGGTCCGCCAGGCAGCGCAGGACTTCGTCCTCGGGGCAGGCCTTCAAGGCGAAGCGGACCCGGATGTCGGGCAACTCGCCGAGCAGGGCGTCGTACTGGTGCTCGATGCCGGTGAGGTCGTAGATGACGCGGTCGGTGTCGGCTGCGGCGAGTTCGGTGCTGAGGGGTTCGCTCAGCGGTCGGCTGCGGGCCCACTGTGGCTGGTCGCGCCGTTCCCGGGGCTTCGGGGCACTCATGTCCGGGCCGCCTCCATCAGCGCGGGCCAGGCCTCTGCCAGGTCGGCGAACGCCTCGATGTCCGCTTCGGCCTCGTCCAGCAACTCATCGCGTTCCAGGGCCAGTTGGTCGGCGAAAGCCGCGTACCTGCCGCCCAGCTTGCGGTACGCGGTGTCCACCCGGTCCAGGCGCCAGATGTTCTCGGCCCGGTCTTGCCGGGTGCTCTCGCGCAGGAGGGCCGTGATCGCCGCGGGGCGGACGTGCTGGTCCGCGTCGAGCAAATGGTCGCCCTGGGCGGCCATACGGTCGTAGACGTCGTGGAAGTAGAGCATCGACAGCAGGAACTTCACGAACCTGCGCTGGTAGGCGGGGAATCCGGCGTCGGTGCGGCGTTCGGGGGTGTGGAAGTTCTCGATGTGGCGGTTGTGCAGGATGCCGGGCAGGCGGGCGTCGTGGACCAGGTGGAGGAGGAAGTAGTCGCTGCCGATGGTGTCGGTGGCGGGCGGCAGCGGGACCCGTTCGTAGACGGCGCGGTCGAAGGCGATGTTGCACATGTCGACGCGCATCGGGTCGACCACGGTGAGGGTGGAGTGGTCGGCGGTGAAGGGGGCCGTGCCCGCGCCGCTGAAGGATTCGTCCACCAGGTCCCGTTTGCGCTCCTCGGACCAGTCGCCGGGCGCCCAGAGGCTGACGACGTCGTGGTAGACGCCCTCGTCCAGCCGTCGTATCTCCGCGATGTCGACGGAGAGTTCGCCGATGAAGGAGGCTCCGGCGAGGGAGACCGGGCGGCGCAGCAGGTCCGGGGCGAGGTCGGTGCGGGTGACCGTGGTGGCGGCCTCGGTGGCCGGTCGGCCGAGGTGCGGGAGTTCGTGGTGGACGGGGAACACCGGTTGTCCGGCGTGCAGTTGGTAGGCGCTGTCGGAGTCCCTGCGGTGCAGCGAGTGACAGCCGAGGGCGGCGGCCAGTAGGAAGGCGCGGTTGGTGCAGGCACCGTAGGAGACGGCGGGCGGGAGCATGAGGTGGAGCAGGCGATCGGGCCCGGGCAGGTTCGCCCGTTCGATCGTGTCGCGCAGGAAGGCCCGTTGGTCGTTCTCGTCGAGGTGGTGGACGGTGACGTGGGCCGTCGGAGGCAGCGCGGCGACGGCACGGGCGTGTTCGGCGCGGGTGCGGGCGTCGGAGGAGTCGAGGATCAGCAGCTGGACGTCGGCGCCGAGGTGGCGGGCGGCGTGGGCGGCTTCGTCGTGGAGTGCGGTGAGGGTGGCGGAGCAGGCGCGGTTGGTGGGCAGGCAGAGGCAGATCCGGTTCACTGTGCCGCTTCCTCCGTGGCCCAGGAGTCCAGGCCGAGCAGCCTTCTGCCGAGCGGGTCGAGGGTGGCGGGGCCATAGCGGTGGGCCTCGGGTTCGCGGGCGTCGCCGAGGAGGGTGCCGTTCCAGTCGGGGGTCGCGAGGGTGCGCCAGGAGTCGACCCGGGAGTCGCGCAGGGTGGTGTGCTCCTCCAGGGCGGGCATCATCGACAGGTACTGGACGGCCCGGACACCGTTGTCGGAGAGGTTCGGGGCGACTCCGTGCGCCAGCAGCCCGTTGAAGATCAGCAGGTCGCCGGCCTGGAGGTCGGGGCGGATCACCGGGAACTCGGCGCGGTCGGCGCCGGGCCGTACCGGGTCACGGCCGGCGGGCTGGGCCACCCGCCACTCCTCCAGGCGGCGGAAGAGTTCCGGGGCGCACTGGAAGCCGCCGAGTTCGGGCCGGGTGTCGCCCAGGGCGATGATGCCCTGCACGCGCTGCGGGAGCACGGTGAGGGTGGTGTCGACGTCCCAGTGCAGTTCGATGTCGAAGCCCTCGTCGGTGGGCTCGATCAGGGAGCGGGACCGGGTGCGTGTGTTGGGCGGGTTGAGGTTGAGCCGGTCCAGGGTGACCCACAGCTCCTCGCAGTCCCACACGTCCACGAAGGCGTCGTAGACGCGCCGGTTCTGGCGGTTGTCCCAGAGCAGCTGGTGGTGGTAGGCCTCGACGAAGCCGTAGATGAACAGGTGTTGGTCGAGTTCGGAGCGGAACTCCGGTTCCTCGTACCAGGTTTCGGGGTCGTCGGGGTCGAGGCCCTGGAACTGCCAGGCGAAGTCGAGGAGTTGCTTGGCCTCGCCGGGGGTGACGGCCTCGCGGACGACGACGTAGCCGTACGTCTGCCAGAAGGCGAAGTCCGCTTCGGAGAGCACCCGCAGGGGGCGGGTCTTCTCCAGGTCGCGCAACGGGGTGGGGGCGAGGTAGGTCTCGCCGTCGGCGCTGAAGTAGGGGCGGGCGGATGCCGCTCGATGGAGGAAGGGGTGGGGCGTCTGCATGCGATTCCTCTGGAGCACAAGGGCGGTTGAGATCCGGGAAAAGAGCAAGATCGGGCAGGCCGCCCGCGAAAGGTGCGGGCGGCCGGTGGGGGCCGCTGGGGTCAGCCCGCGACGACGGCCTCCGCCGCCGCCACACCGCAGACCCGGGCGGCGCCGTACGTGGCGATGTGCGTGGCGCCGCGCGGTGCGGCCTGCGGCAGGCCCATCTCCACGACGACCGTGTCGGAGCGGGCGGCGATCAGGGTGTCGAGGGCGGAGCCCATCCAGGGGTGCCGGTGCTCGTCGCGGACCACGGCGACGATGCGGCGGCCGTCGGCCGCGGTGAGGGCGTCGGTGCCCGCACCGTCGCCGGTGAAGGAGCCGGCGGTGGTGCCGGGCAGCAGCCGCTCCAGCTCGGCGGCCACGCCCCACGGGGTCTGGTCGCCGACGGCGATGTTGCGCTCCGGCTCGAACTGGGCGACGTACACGGGGGTGTCGAGCGGTGCGGCGGCGCCGGTGCGGGTCACGCGCAGCGCGCGGCGGGCCGCGACGAGGCCGATCTCCGGCTGCGCAGCGGTGTCCCCGCCGCTGCGGGCCCGGGCCGTCCAGCGGGCCAGGTCGCGCACCCGGGCGGCCGCGTCGGCGAGGCGCTCCTCGGGGAGTTCGCCGGAGCGTACGGCGGCCACGAGCGCGTCCCGCAGCCCCAGTACGGTGCCCTCGTCGCACAGTCCGCCGCCGACACAGATGGCGTCGGCACCGGCCGCGATGGCGAGGACCACGCCGTGCTCCAGGCCGTAGGTGCCGGAGATCGCGCGCATCTCCATGCCGTCGGTGACGATGAGGCCCTGGTAGCCGAGTTCGCCGCGCAGCAGGTCGGTGAGGATGCGGGAGGAGAGGGTGCCCGGCCGGTCGGGGTCGAGGGCCGGGACGAGGATGTGCGCGCTCATGATCGCCCGGGTGCCGGCGGCGATGGCCGCGCGGAACGGGGGCAGTTCGCGCTCGTACAGCGTGTCGGCGTCGACGTCGATGCGGGGCACGGCGTGGTGGGAGTCGACGTTGGTGTCGCCGTGGCCCGGGAAGTGCTTGGTGCAGGCGGCGACGCCGGTGGACTGCAGGCCCTCGACCCAGGCGGCGGTGTGCCGGGCGACCAGGTCGGTGCTCGCGCCGAAGGAGCGCACCCCGATGACGGGGTTGTCGGGGTTGGCGTTGACGTCGGCGGAGGGCGCCCAGTCGAAGTTGACGCCGCAGGCGGCCAGGCGCCGGCCGAGCTCGCGGGAGACGGCCCGGGTCAGGTCGGGGTCGTCCACGGCGCCGAGGGCGTGGTTGCCGGGGAAGGAGGAGCCGGTGCGCACGTCGAGGCGGGTGACGTCGCCGCTCTCCTCGTCGATGGCGACCAGCAGGTCGTCCCGCTCGGCGCGCAACTGGCCGGTGAGTGCGGTGACTTGCTGCTCGGTGACGACGTTGCGGCCGAACAGGGCGACGGAGGCGAGGCCCTCACCGAGACGGCGGCGTACCCATTCGGGCGCGGTGGTGCCGTCGAACCCCGGCTGCAGCACCGCGAGGGCGTCCCGGGTGAGGGTGTCAGGGCCGGTGGCGAGTGTGGTCATCGGCGGGGTCATCCCTTCACGGCGCCGTCGGTGAGACCGCTGACAGCCTTGCGTTGCAGGAAGATGAAGAGGATCAGGATGGGCAGCGCGAACAGGGACGAGGCGGCCATGGTGGCGCCCCAGTCGTCGCCGAAGGCGGTCTGGAACTGCGACAGCCACAGCGGCAGGGTCTGCTTCTCGATGTCCTTGTTGAGGATCAGGACGAGCGGGAACTCGTTCCAGGCGGTGATGAAGCCGAACAGCGAGGTCGCCATCAGACCGGGAGCCAGCAGCGGGAAGATGACCTTGCGGAAGGCCTGGACGCGGGTGCAGCCGTCGACCATCGCCGACTCCTCCAGCTCCTTCGGCACGGCGGCGACGTAGCCGCGCAGCGTCAGGATGGTGAGGGGCAGCACCATCATCGTGTAGAAGACGGTGAGCGGGACGAGGCTGTCCAGCATGTCGTTGTCACGGACGATCATGTAGATGGCGATGATCATGACCTCCCAGGGGGCCATCTGCGCCAGCATGAACGTCACGATGAGCCCGCGCCGGCCCTTGAACCGCATCCGCGCGAGGGCGAACGCGGCGAACAGGGCGATGACGAGCGAGAACAGTACCGAACAGACGGTGACGGTGACGGAGTTGAGGACCAGCGTCCAGAAGTGGTCCGCGTGGACCGCCTTCTTGAAGTGGCTGAGGGTGACGTCCGTCGGGAACCACACCGGGTTGTCGGCGATGATGTCGCCGGTCGGCTTGAAGGCCGTGGCGAACATCCAGTACACGGGGAACACGAAGCCGACGAAGAGGACGACGGCGGTCGCGTTGGGCCAGATACGGCCGAAGAGCGAGCGCTTCACAGCTCGTCCTCCTCTTGCTTGAGAACCATGCGCAGGTAGTACGAGGTAAGGAGGAGCAGCACCAGGATGGTGAGGAAGGAGATCGCCGCGCCGACCCCGAAGTGCTGGTTGCCGACGCCCTCGACGTAGGCGTAGATCGGCAGGGTCTCGGTGAGGCGGTCGGGGCCGCCCTCGTTCATGGCGAAGATCTGCGGGAACGCCTTGAAGACCCAGATGACCTCAAGGAAGGTCGTGGAGTACAGGAAGGGCCGCAGGAACGGCAGGGTCACGGAGGTGAAGCTCTGCCAGGCGCCGGCGCCGTCGAGGGAGGCGGCCTCGTACAGCTCCTTGGGGATCGTGGTGGTGGCGGCGTACAGGTTGATCGCGACGAACGGGATCGACTGCCAGACGATGAGCAGCGTGACCACGGAGAAGGTGGAGAACTGGGTGCCGAGCCAGTTGTAGTCGGCCATGGAGTGCCAGCCGAGCTTGTCCAGGACCCAGTTGACGACGCCGAAGCGCTGGGCGAACAGCCACTGGTAGACGGTGGTGGCGGCGATGACGGGCATGGCCCAGGCGAGCACGACGCCCACCAGAAGGGTGAGCCGCATCTTCTTGCCGAGGCGGGCCAGCAGCAGTCCGATCAGGGTGCCGAACACCATGATCAGGGCGACGTTGGCCGCGGTGAAGAAGACCGAGCGCTCGACGACCTTCCAGAAGTCCGAACCGGTCAGGACTTCCTTGTAGTTGTCGACCCCGTTCCACTCGGTGAGGTGCTGGATGAGCTGGCGCGGGTTGAGGTTCTGGAACGACAGCATGCCGTTCTTGACCAGGGGCCAGCCGAGCAGGACCAGGGTGGCCAGCAGTGCGGGCAGCAGGAGCAGGTAGGGGGCGGCGGCACCGCGGCGGGACGGGGACCCGGAGTCACGGTCCGCTCCCCGCGGCGGCCCCGGTATCCGGGCCTTGCGGACAGCGGGCTCCCCGGCCGTGTCCGTGCCTTTGGTCTGCACTGACATGAGTTGCCATCTCTTCCGTGGCCGTACGAGCTCCCCGCGCCGTATGTGCGAACGGCACAGGGAGCCGGGGGCACCTGCCGCGGCGCCCCCGGCGGGTCATCAGTTCTGCTGGGCCAGGCGCTTGTCGATCTCGGACTCGACGTCCTTGGCGGCGGCCGCCGGAGCCTTGCCGTTCAGGACCGCGGTCATGTACGACTTGATCGGGTTCGGGGTGTTCTCCACCGCGGCCCACTCGGGGATCAGCGGGGTGGTGCCACCGACCGCGGCGCCGGGCGCGGCGGCCTCGGCGACGGCGTTGCCCTTGAGGTTGCTCTGCAGCGACGTCTTGTTCGGCACGATGCCGCTGATCTTGGCCAGTTCGCCCTCGTACTGGTCGGACAGGGCGACCTTCAGGAACTCCTTGGCCAGGGACTGCTTCTTGCTGTTCTGCGCGACGGCGAGGTTGGAGCCGCCGAGGAAGACGCCCTCGGGCTTGTCGGCGGTGACGCCGGGGATGGTGAAGTAGCCCAGGTCCTTCTCGATGGCCTTGTTGGCCTGGACGGCGGTGCCCGCCTCCCAGCCCATGCCGATGAAGGCGCCGGTCTTGCCCTTGGCGAAGACCTGGGCCTGCTGCGGGGTGGCCTCGTCCTTGTCCTTGGGGGCCTTGGAGTAGGAGGCGTACTTCTTGTAGATCTCCATGGCCGCGGAGACCTTCGGGTCGGCGAGGTTGGAGACGTACTTGTCGCCCTGCTTCTTCACCAGGTCGCCGCCCTGGCCGATGATCAGGCCGTCGAGGAAGTACCAGTTCTGGCCCGGCAGGTAGATCGGCTCGGCGTCGGTCTTCTTGCCGATGGTGTCCAGGTCCTTGAAGAACTCGTCCCGGGTCTTCGGGGTGTCCTTGATGCCGGCCTGGGCCCAGATCTTCTTGTTGTAGATGACGACGCGGTTGGCGAAGTACCACGGGGCGGCGTACTGCTTGCCGTCGTAGACGGAGGACGCCGAGACCGACGGCGTCCAGTCGGCGCCGATGTCCTTCTTGACGTCGCTGAGGTCGGCGAGGCCGCCGGTGGCCGCGTAGGCGGGGGTCTGGGTGTTGCCGACCTCCAGGACGTCCGGCGGGTTGTCCTCGGAGAGGGCGGTGGTGATCTTCTGCTGGATCCCGTCCCACTTCTGGATCTCGAACTTCACCTTGGCGCCGGTCTTCTTCTCGAACGCGGCCTGGACGTCCTTGGTCCACTGCGGCGGCGCGGAGCCGTCCATGGTCCAGACCGTCAGCGTCTGGCCCTTCCAGCTGTCCGGTCCCGCGTCCTTGCCGCTGTCCTTGCCGTCGTTTCCGCCACACGCCGCAACGGAGACCATCATGCCCGCGATCACGATCGCGGAAGCGAGCTTGCGCTTCACGCCACCCTCCTCAGGGATGCCACGTACCCCCCACGCCCTCGGCGGTGACCTGCGTACGACGCTGTTGCACGTAGGGCTCGGGACCTGGCCACTAGTGGTGTAGACCAGTAGGGTGGAGCTTGGCCTAGACCTTTCGGGGTGTCAAGGGTGGTCCGGGAAGCCGATTCCGGCCGTTACGAGAACGTCACCGGAGGGCGTCCGTCCGCATCCGCCCCCTTCGTCCCGGCTTCCGGCGCGGCTCGGCGGTTGGACTAGACCATAGGGCAGTTGGTCGCTATAACGGGAGCCCATCGACACAGCCGGGAAGGCAGGCATGACCACCGACGTCAGCAGCGCCCAGCCGCGCGGAGGGGCGCCCGGCCGCACCGCGCGCGTGCCGAAGTACTACCGGATCAAGCAACGGCTGCTCGCCATGAGCGAGGCGCTGGAGCCAGGTTCGGCCATGCCCGCGGAGCGTCTGCTCGCCGTCCGGTTCGACACCTCGCGGACCACGATCCGGCAAGCGCTCACGGAACTCGTGGGCGAGGGCCGGCTCGACCGGATCCAGGGCAAGGGCACCTTCGTCGCCCAGCCCAAGCTGTACCGCACGCTCCAGCTCACCTCGCACACCGAGGACATGCGCGCCCAGGGCCTCACGCCGGCCTCGCAGGTGCTGGACATCGGGGAGATCCCGGCGGACGGGAAACTCTCGGGCCTGCTCGGCATCGGGCTCGGCGAGCGGGTGCTGCGCATCGAGCGGCTGCGGCTGGCCAGCGGCGCTCCGATGGCGATCGAGACGACCCATCTGTCCGCCCGGCGCTTCCCCGGGCTGCGCCGCTCACTGGCGACCCACCCCTCGCTGTACACGGCGCTCGGCGAGGTGTACGGCGTCCATCTCGCCGAGGCCGACGAGACCATCGAGACCTCGCTGTCCACCCCGCGCGAGGCGCAGTTGCTCGCGACCGACGTGGGCCTGCCGATGCTGCTGCTGTCCCGGCACTCCCGGGACGCGGAGGGCACCCCGGTGGAGTGGGTGCGCTCGGTGTACCGCGGTTCCCGCTACAAGTTCGTCGCCGCCCTGCGCCGCCCTGCGCCGCGCCCGGCGCAGGGGTGAACGCGCCGGCCCCGCCCGGCGGGCGCGCTCAGTCCAGGAACGCCGTCTCGATCCAGCGCCGCACCGCCCGCGGACGCATCCGGTGCAACCGGTCCACCGTGTCGGCGACCTCCTGCGCACCGCCCACCGACAGGAACTTCTCCCGTACCAGGTCGGCATGGCCCGCCCGGGTCTCCGGGCCGGCCGCGCCGAGCGGGATCAGGCGGGTGCGGCAGACCGTGCGGCCGTCGGTCAGGCGTACGGTGACCCGGGCGCCGGTCGCCTTGGTGGACCGGGAGAAGTCCCGGCCGTCGGCCGACAGCGTGCCCACCAGGTCGACCAACTCGTCACCACCGAAGCCGCGCAGCCACGGCACGGCCAGCTGCCCGGCCTCGCGCACCGCCTCGCCGAACGGCGCGTCGGACAGGAAGAGTTCGCGGGTCATCTCCGTGTCGTGCTCCAGCCGGATCCGCCGCGCCAGTGCCCATCGGTCGGGGTCGTCCACGTGCGGCGAGGAGAAGTCGTCCACACCGAAGGAGCCGGTGAGCAGGGTGGTCGCGACCGGGTAGGGCACGTCGAGGACCAGGGCGCCCAGCGGGGAGCCGGGTCCGGTGACGTACTGGGCGGCCCGCTGACCCGCGAACAGCGTGTACAGGGACGCCTCGACGACCACCTCGGCCACGTCCCGTGGCCGCAGCGCCCCGAGTTCCCGGTGGATCTCGGCCGCGCAGTCCACGGCCGCGTCGATGCCGGGGCCGCCCGGGTGCATCTTGAACGACAGGGTGTCCGTGTGCCAGCGGCGGCCGAGCCCCTTGGCCACCGCCTGCGGCAGCGGCACGGTCGCGAACCGGGCCAGGAAGCCGTCGCTGTGCTCCATGATGTCGGGCGCCCCGCGCAGCCCGGCGTGCGCGGCGTCGCAGGCGTCCATCGCGGTGCGCACCGGGGTGAAGGTGTTGAACAACCGGGCGTCGCTGGCCAGGAAGGCGCGCATCAACGGCCAGTTGGGCATCGCGAAGGCCAGCCCGAAGGCGTTCTCGAACAGGGTCGCCGGCGCCCTGTCGCAGTGCAGCCGTCCGGCGACCGCCCCGGCCAGATGGGTGTGTACGGCGCTCTGGCCGCGCAGTGGTCCGAGCGTCGCGGAGGCGGTGATCCGGGCCGCGCACTCGTTGGCCGCGACCACCGCGGTGAGCAGGGACAGCCCGTCCAGCTGCCGGGCGTAGGCGAAGGCGAGCGGCACCGCGACCGTGGAGTTGGACAGATGCCCGGCGTACGCGGTGTCGTCCAGGTTGAGCCAGGAGCCGAGCGCGGCGAAGACCCCGGCGGCCTGGCGCGGGTCGCGCTGCATGGGGTGTCCGAAGGCGGCCACCAGCCGTCTGCCGAGCGGGTGTTGCAGGCCCGCGCGGATGGAGGCGATCTGCGAGAGCACCTGGCTCGCGGCGAGCTTCAACACCCGGCAGGGGATGTCGCCGGGCCGCAACGTCGCGGCCCAGTGGGAGAGTTCGCCGAGCGGGGTGTCGGCCAGGGCACGGCCGCGGGCGGCCCGGGCCGGGCCGCGGTACGGCTCGCCCCAGTCGGCGCACAGCGCTCGGGCGACGCTCTCCGCGAGGACGGCGGTCATGGCGGACACCTTCCGTACGTGCGTCGGGGGGGCGGGAACACGGCTGCGGGAGCACCGTCGCCCGGTGCTCCCGCTGTCCCCGGTGGTGTTACGCGGCCGGAACCTTGTCGAGGAAGCCGTAGACGCCCTTGATCCGGCCGGCGGCGTCGGCGACCAGGACGTCGAAGCCGATGGCGATCGGCTCGGTGCCCGGCTCGGTCACCAGGCCCCACTGGAAGCGGGCCTGGTCGTGGTGGGCGTCGACGGTGCCGTGCAGTTCGAAGGTCAGGCCCTTGAACTGGTCGCGGGCGCCGGCCACCACGGCCCCGAAGCCCTCGTGGCCCTCGACCGCGACGAGCGGGTCGATGTACGGGGCGTCGGCGGTGAACAGCTCGGCGATGGCCGCGGCACGCTTGTCGGCGTCCGCCTCGTTCCAGATGGCGAGGTAGCGGGTGACGGTGGTGGTCAGATCGCTCATGCGGTCGTTCTCCTCTTGTGTCGCTCAGCGGTTTTCTTGCGGTGGGTGGCTGGTCAGGGGGCGGCCGGCGCCCACACCGGGAGGGCTCCGGGGAGCACCTCGAAGGTGGCCGTGGCGCCGATGCCGTGCTGGTACTCGCCGTCGTGCTCCAGCGGGAGCCTGCGGCCGTCGGTGCGCTCGACGGTGATCGTGCGCCCGCGGGCGTACACGGTCGCCGGATGACCCATGTGGCGTGCGTTCAGGGTCAGTTCGGGCACCTCGGCCGCCGGGACGCCGCCGCCGATCACACAGACGTCGAGCAGCCCGTCGTCCAGCAGCGAGTCGGGCAGCACCAGGAACCGGCCGCCGCGGTACCGGCCGCCGCCGACGTTGGCGAGGACCGTGGGGCCCTCGTGCACCACCCGGCCGTCGACGGTGACCCGGCCCGGGTACGGCCGGTAGCCGGCGGCCGTGTCGGCGTAGGCGCGGGCGTACCGCTCCCGGCCCTTCAGCGGCAGGTCCTTGGCGGTGATCAGCGCGTCGGCGATCACCCCCGAACAGGCCCCCAGGTACACGTAGTTGCGGGTCTCGGCGAGCCGGGCCAGGTCCAGCCGGCGCGGCCGGGCGCTGCCACCGATGCCGGAGTCGGTCAGGACCGCCTTCAGGGACTCGGTCCAGGGCCTGTCGCCCCAGAGCATCTTGTAGCCGGAGTTGCCGGTGCCGCCCGGCACCACCGCGAGGGTGGCGTTCCCGGCGGCCGGCACGAGTCCCTGCACGGCCTCGCGGACCGTGCCGTCGCCACCGATGACGACGACCAGGTCGGGGGTGCCGGGTGACGCCTCGCCGGACCGCTGGAGCGCCCGGCGTACGGCGAGCGTGGCGTCGCCCGGACCGGTGGTCAGGTGCACCTGCGTCTGCTCCAGGTAGGAGGCACACAACTGCCGTACCTGGTCGACCAGTTCGGGCGAGTGGCTGCCGGATGCGGGGTTGCCCAGGACGAGGGCCCGGGTCGGAGACGGAGCTGCGGTGTCTGCCATGTCGGGCTCACTCCTTCGTCGAACGGCACCTGGGCGACCGGGCTGTCCGATGTGCCCCCGGTGCCGCGGCGTCACCCACTGTGCCGAGGGCCGCTGTCATGACGCTGACACGGCGCTGACGCGCAGGCGGTGTCAGCGGGCGATCAGCGGGCCGGGTTCACATGGCGGCGGTGCGTTGGCACCGACTTCCCCGTCCCGTCGACCGGAGTGAGGCCGCCATGACAGCGCCGGCGTATCCGACCCTGCCCCTGAGCCGCTACACCGCTGAGTTCCGTCAGGAGGCGGATCGTTTCGCGGAGATCGCGCGCACTGTCCCGCCGGCCGAGGAGGTGCCGGCCTGCCCGGGCTGGACGCTCGGCGACCTGGTACGGCACGTGCGTCAGGGGCATGACTGGGCGACGACGATCCTGGCCACCCGGAGCACCGGGTTCATCATGCCCGGCGACTCGGGCGCGGACGACGGCGACCGGAGCTGGACCGAGCGGGTGGCCGCGCTGGGAGCGCGGGGGGCCGCCGAGGAGGACCACCTCGCGGACCCGGACCTGCGGGCGCGGTTCGTCACCGAGGGCGCGGACCGGCTCGTCGAAGCGATCGACGGGGTGGGGCCCGAGGTGCCGATCTGGGCGCCGCACGGCAAGCAGAACAAGGAGTTCTGGCCGCGCTGGGCACTCTTCGAGACGGCCGTGCACCGGGCCGACGTCTCGCTCATGACCGGGGTGCCCTTCGAACCGGCCACCGATGTCGCCCTGGACTGCGTGGACTTCTGCCTGAGCGCCTTCGGGGTGCCGGAGGCCCGGCCCTTCCTGTCCCCGCTCTTCTCCGAGGTGCCGCGCGGCGGCGAGACGCTGTGCTTCCGCTCCACCGAGGCGGCGGGGAAGGGCACTTCCCACTGGCTGATCACCTGTGCCCCCGAGGGGGTGCGGGTGTCCCGCGACGCCGAGGACGGCGAGGGTGCCGACGTCGGCGTGCTGGCCACGCCCGCAGATCTGCTGCTGGTGGTCAAGGGCCGGCTGCGGCCGCAGGACCCTCGCGTGTCCGTCCGGGGCGACCGTGCGCTGCTGGACTTCTGGTTGAGCCACGCCATCTCCTGAACCGAGGGTCACCGGCGTGCGCCGGCAGGAAGGGCCCGGGGCCGTCGAGATGTCTCGACGGCCCCGGGCCCTTCCTGCCGGACGGGGTCACCAGGTGACCGGCAGCTCATCCAGTCCGTAGACGATCGTGTTCTCGCGGAAACGGACCTCCTGCTCCGGCACGGCCAGCCGGAGCGTGGGGAAGCGGGTGAAGAGGGCACTCAGGCACACCTCCAGCTCCATGCGGGCCAGCGAGGCGCCGGGGCACAGGTGGGCGCCGAAACCGAAGGCGAGGTGGCCGGAGGCGTTGCGGTGGATGTCGAGGCGGGCGGCACCGGGGTAGACCGACTCGTCGTGGTTGGCGGCGGGGATCGCGACGATCACTCCCTCGCCCTTGCGGATCGTCGCCCCGCTCAGCTCGACGTCGTCCACGGCCGCGCGCACCTGGTTGTCCTGCGAGATGGACCAGTAGCGCAGCAGCTCCTCGACAGCGGGCTTGAACAGGGTGGTGTCGGCCCGGAGTTCGGCCAGCTGGGCCGGGTCACGCAGCAGGCTGAGCACGCTGAGGCTGATCTGGTGGGCCGTGGTCTCGTGCCCGGCGACGAGGAAGAACCGGGCCATGGCCACGAGGTCCTCGTGGGTCAGCTCGCCGCTCGCGACATACCGGGTGGCCAGCCGGCTGATCAAGTCGTCCCGCGGTGCGGCGGTGCGCTGCGCGGCGAGCCGGTCGAGGAACTGCGACATCTCCACGAACGCCGCGTACGTCTCCTCGGGGCCGGCCTCCTGGGAGAGGATGACCCGGCTCTGCTCGGTGAAGTCCGCCTCGTCCGCCTCCGGCACGCCGAGCATCCGGGCGATCACCAGCGCCGGCAGCCGGACCGCGAAGTTCTCCACCAGGTCGACCGGGCGGGGGCCCGCCTCCAGCTCGTCCAGCAGCTGCTGCACCAGGAGTTCGACCTCGGGGCGCAGGGCGCGGGTGCGGCGGGCGGTGAACTCGGTCATCGCCATGCGGCGCAGCCGGCCGTGCTCCGGGTCGTCCATGCGGCTGAAGGACATCACACCGGGCTCTGGCGGCAGCTGGATCCGGATCGGGAAGCCGGGCTGCTGGTCGTCGGAGCTGAAGCGGTCGTCGTTGAGCACCTGGCGCACGTCCGCGTGGCGGGTGACCAGCCAGGCCTCGCCACCGCGTATCCGCACTCTCAGCGGGGGTCGCTCGCGCAGGGCCGTGTAGGCGTCCGGGGGCGCGTAGGGGCAGGAGCGGGGCATGGGCCAGGTGGGGAGTTCTGGCATGGGGTCCTCCGTCGGGTTCGGCTGGGTACGGCTGACGGGCACGCGGGGCTTCTTCTCGCGTGCCCGTCCGGTGGGTTGTGCTATGCGCCGTAGGGGTTCGGGGTGTGGGCGGCTACCGGTTCATCGTGGTTGTTCACGCAGTTCCCCGCGTCCCCGAGGCATCTGCCCCTCCTTGAAAGGATCAGGAGGCTTCCGCCTTTCGCGGCAGCAGTTGCACCAGTACGGCCACCAGGGCGCAGATCCCCGCCTGCACCACCAGGCTGGTGGCGAAGGCGTGGGCGTAGGTGTGGGCGCCGGGGTGGTGGCCTGCGACACCGAAGAAGACGACGCCGATCACCGCGATGCCGATGGCGTTGCCCATCTCCTGGGCGGTGGAGAAGACGCCGGAGGCGGCGGCCGCGTGGTGCGGGGCCACTCCCTCCAGGACCAGCGAGGCGAGCGGGGCGACGACGAAGCCCATGCCGAAGCCGGAGACCACCATCGCCGGGATGCACCAGGCGACGCCACCGCTGCTGTCCAGGTGCCAGGCGGTCGCGGCCAGGGCCACGTTGCCGACCGCCTGGATCAGTGCGCCGACGGTCAGGACCTGCTTGCCCAGCTTGGCCGCGGCCTTCGGCGCCTGTGCGGAGCCGATGAAGAAGCCGAGGCCGAGCGGGATGAACAGCAGACCGGACCGGAGCGCGGACAGGCCGCGCCCCTCCTGCAGATACAGCGCGAGGACCAGGAAGAAGGAGGCCATCGCGGCGAAGAACACCAGCAGGGAGACGACGCCGACACCGAACGACCGGTCCTCGAACAGGCTCGGGTGGACCAGCGGCGACTTGTCGCGGGCCGCCTTGCGGCGCTGGGTGTACCAGAACAGGGCCAGCAGCGGCACCGCCGCGATCAGGCACTCCCAGGTCCAGGTCGGCCAGCCCTCCTCACGGCCCTGGACGAGTGGCAGGACGATGGCCGTGAGCCCTGCGGTCACGAGGACCACGCCGGTCCAGTCGAGGCCGGTGCGGCCCTCGGCCCGGGACTCGGGCACCAGCTTCGGGCTGAGCAGCAGGACGACGGCGCCGATCGGGGCGTTGATCAGGAAGATGGTCCGCCAGTCCCAGCCGAAGATGTCGGCCTTGATCAGCAGGCCGCCGATGAGTTGCCCGAACACGGCCGAGGCACCCATCGTGATGCCGTAGGCGTTGAACGCGGTGGCCCGGGCCTTGCCCTTGTACGCGGTGGTCAGGATGCCGAGGACCTGTGGGATGACCAGCGCGGCCGCGGCACCCTGCACCGCGCGCGCGACGATCAGCTCGGCCATGTTCGGGGCGATGCCGCAGGCCAGCGAGGAGAACGTGAACAGGGCCAGGCCGATGGAGAAGACCTTCCGGCGGCCGTAGAGGTCGCCGAGCCGGCCGCCGGTGATGAGCATGGCGGACAGGCCGATGTTGAAGGTCGCGGCCACCAGCTGGATCTCGGCACTGGTCGCGTGCATGTTGCGCTGGAGCGACGGGATGGCGACGTTGACGATGAAGAAGTCGACGTTGGCGATGAACAGGCCGGCCAGCACGACCAGGAGCGCGCCCCAGGCGGGCTTGCCTTCGGCCTCCTCGATGTCCGGGGGCGGTGCGGCCGAGGCCGCGCTGCCGGTCAGTTCCGCTTCGGTGGTCATGGACGACCCTCCTAGGTCGTTTCGTGCTGGTGGGGGGCGTGCCGAAGGGCGCCCGCCAAGCGCGACGGGGCACGGGGCGGCACTCGGTGCGACAGTCTCCCGAGCACTTTCCCGCGCCCCGCTGACACGGCGCTGACGCGGAGCCCGGCGGCTCAGCGCGCGGCCGCCGCGGCCAGCCGCTGGAGCCGGTGCGCGAAGTGCGCGGTGACGGCCTGGGCGTGGGTGTCGATGTAGAAGTGGCCGCCCTCGTACTCGTTGTGTCCGAGGTGGCGCGGGGTCCGGTCGGCCCAGTGGGTCATGGCGTCCGGGGCCTCCTGGAGCGGGTCGCTGCGGCCGCCGTAGGAGGCGAGCGGGCAGGTGACGCCGGCGCCGTCGTCCTCGTACTGGGCGGCGACGCGCAGGTCGGCGCGGAGCGCGGGCACGACCAGGGCGAGCATCTCCGGGTTGTCGTAGATCTCGGCCGGGAAGGAGCCCAACTTCTTTATCCATTCGACGAGTTCGGGCTCCGGCATCCGGCTCTGCTCCGCGGTCGGCTGGAAGAAGCCGACGGGCGACCAGCCGGACATGCCGACCATGATCGGTGCCGGCCCGCCCTCCTGCTCCATCTTGATCGCGAGCCGGAACGCCAGCTGGGCGCCGAGGCAGTGCCCGAAGAAGGCGAACGGCCGCTCGTCCAGGTCGTCCAGCACCGCCTCGTGCAGGGCGTCGAGCAGCGGCCAGAACTCCTCGTAGGTGGGCTCGTCGCGGCGGTTGTGCCGGCCGGGCAGGGTGACGGCCTGCGGGGCGATGTCCGGCGGCAGCAGACGTTCCCAGTCGCGGTAGATGATGGCGCCGCTGCCCGCGTGGGGCAGCATGAACAGCCTGATCGAGGCGTCGGACGAGGGCTCCACGGGGTGGAACCAGTGTCCCTCGCTGGACATCTGGCTGCCCAGGGCGGCGTTGGCGGTGGTCACGACTGCGTACTCCCATCGGTGGTGGACGGGCCGAGCGCGCGTACCGCGGGCAGCAGCACCTCGGCGATCTCCTTCAACTGCGGCTCGGGGTCGAGGGATCCGATCCGTACGACCAGGTGCCGGGCGCCGGCCCGGACGTAACCGCCGAGCCACTCGGCGCACTGCTCGGCGCTGCCCCAGGCGTAGGCCTGGATGGCGCTCATCTGCTCCAGGGAGCGGCCGTAGTAGTGGCTGATGTAATGCTCCAGTTCGGCCTTGGCGGCGGACTCGTCGCTGTTCACGGTGACCGTGGCGTACAGCGCGGGGGTGACCGTGCGGCCGGCCTCCGCGGCGAGTCCGGCGAGCCGGCGGCGGGCCCGGCCGTAGGCCTCGACGTCGGGCAGGAACGGCAGCCAGCCGTCGTAGCGGGTGGCCGCGCGGGCGAGGACCTTGGGGGTGTCGCTGCCGGCCAGCCACAGGGGCGGGCCGCCGGGGACCGCGGGCGAGGGGAGCCGGTCGAGGTGCTCCGCCTGCCAGAACCTGCCGTCGAACTCGGTGGGTTCGCCGTCCCGCCCCGAGCGCCAGGCCGTGCGCCACAGCGCGGTGATCTCGTCGAGGCGGCCGACGCGGCCCTCGAAGGAGGCACCGACCGAGGCGAACTCCTCCTCCGTCTCGGCCATCGGGAAGCCCGAACCGAGACCGAGGACCAGCCGGTCGGCGGCGACGTGGCTCAGGCTCGCGATCATGTTGGCGCCGATGAGGGGGTGGCGCAGGGCGGGGGTGAGGGCGGCGGTGCCGACAGTGATGCGCGTGGTCGCCGCCGCCGCGGCCGACAGGACGACCAGAGGGTCCAGTCTGGGGCGGGCGGTCAGGGAGTCGCCGGCCCACAGGGAGTCGAAGCCGAGCGCTTCTGCCTGCCGGGCGAAGTCCAGCAACGGCGCTGCCGCGTAGGTGCCGTTGATGGCCTGCTCCCGGGTGGGCAGGAGGATGCCGATCCGCAGTGAGGTCACAGCGTGCTCCCAAGGGGGTCCCTCGCCGGGGCCGTCAGCTGGTCCCGCACCGCGCGGCGCAGGATCTTGCCCGACGGGTTGCGGGGCAGGGACTCGGTGACGTGGTAGGTGCCCGGGATCTTGTAGTCGGCGATGCGGCCGCGCAGGGACAGCAGGAGTTCCCGGGGTGTGGCGTTCGTGCCGGGGCGCAGGACCACCACCGCGTGCACGCTCTCGCCCCAGCGGTCGTCCGGCAGGCCGACCACCGCCGCCTCGGCCACGGCCGGGTGCGCGGCGAGGGCCTTCTCGACCTCGGCCGGGTAGATGTTCTGCCCGGCGACGATGATCGTGTCGTTGATGCGGTCGCAGAGGTGGAGGTAGCCGTCCTCGTCGAGGTAGCCGGCGTCGCCCATGTGCAGCCACTCCCCCACCAGGGTGCGGGCGGTGGCCTCGGGCAGGTTCCAGTAGCCGAGCATCCGGGAGGGCGCGCGGACGCAGATCTGGCCGACGGCGCCGGACGGGAGGGTCTCGCCGTCCGGGCCGATCACCTTGACCTCGTTGCCGGGGCAGGGCCTGCCCACCGAGGTCAGCCTGCTGCTGCCGGGGTGGTGGGCGTCCGGCGGCAGGCACACCGCCACGCTGCCGGTCTCGGTGCTCGCGTAGATCTGGGCGAACTCGCAGTCGTAGGTCTCCAGGCACTGCTTGAGCAGCGTCTCGGACATGGGGGCGGCGCCGTAGGCGATCTTGCGGAGGGAGGTGAACGCCTCGGGCCCCGCCTCGCGTTCGGCCGCCATCGCCTGGAGCATCGCCGGGGCGGCGAAGGTGGTCGTCACGCGGTGGGCGCGGATGAGGCGGACCGCTTCCTGCGGGTCGAACTGCGGCATGACCACGTTCGTGCCGCCGGCGTTGAAGGTGTGCAGGAACCAGCCGATGCCGGCGACCCCGAAGCCCGGCAGCGAGATCAGGGCCACGTCCTCGGGCAGCCAGTCGATCCAGTCGACGCCCGCGGCGCGCCCGGCGTGCGGCAGGGTGAAGAAGCTGCGGTGGGCGAGGACGGCGCCCTTGGGCAGGCCCGTGGTGCCACTGGTGTAGATCTGGACGACGGCGTCGTCGGGGCCGGTGCCGGGCGTGAGGTCGGTCTCGGGCTGGTCGGCGGCCCAGGCGAGCAGGCCGGCGCCGCGCGCGGGTTCGCCGTCGGCGTCGGTGCCGTCGACACGGATCACCCGGCGTAGTCCGCGCAGTTGGTGGCGGACGGTGGCGACGGTGTCCCAGAACTCGTCGTCCACGAAGATCAGGGCGGCCCGGGAGTCGCGCAGGATGTGGTCGACCTCGGTCGGGGTGAGCCGCCAGTTGACCGGGACCAGGACGGCGCCCGCCTTGGCGCAGGCGATCATCACGAGGTAGTAGTTCGAGGACTCGCGGCCCAGATAGGCGACCCGGTCGCCGCGCCGGACCCCGCTGGTGCGCAGGGCGTGGGCGGCGCGGTTGCTGTCCCGGTGGAGCTTTTCGTAGGTGGTGACCCGGCCCTCGCAGACGATCGCCGGATGGTCCGGGCGGCTGCCGGCGTGCGCGCGGGCGGAGTGGTGGAGCGTCCAGCGCTCCCTCGGTATGTCGGTCATCGTGGTTTCCCGTCCCTTACTGTTCACGCTGCCGGGGCGAGCTGCCCGTCGACGAACCGGGCCAGCGCGCGGACCGTGGGGTGGTCGTGGGTGAGGGAGGCCGGCAGGGGCAGCCGGAACGCCTGCTCCAGTGCGGCCTTGACCTGCTGGGCCATCAGGGAGTCCAGGCCCAGCGAGACGAACTCGCTGTGGGCGTCCAGTTCGTCGCCCTCCTCCAGGTGCAGGGCGGCGGCGACCTTCTCGCGGACCACGCCGGTGACGGCGGCGAGCCGTTCGGCCTCGGGCAGAGCGGCGAGGGCGCCCAGGTCGAGGCCGCTGCCGTCCTCGCCGTCGGTGCGGCGGGCGAGGCGGTCGTAGAACAGGTCACCGGTGACGCTGCCCGCGACGTAGCGGTCCCAGTCGAACTCGCCGACGATGCGCTGGGTGCGCGGGCGCCCCCACAGCCGGGCGAGGGTGTCCAGGGCGCGGGTCGGGGAGAAGAAGCGGACGCCGCTGCGTTCGATCTCCTCGCTGAGGTGTTCCTCCAGGCGGGCCGACATGCCGACCCTCGCCCAGGCGCCCCAGTTGACCGACAGGCCCGGCACCCCGCGCCGGCCGCGCCACTCGGCGAGCGCGTCGAGGCCGGCGCTGGCGGCGGCGTAGTGGCCCTGGGTGGCGCCGCCGAGGACGGAGGCGATGGAGGAGTAGGTGACGAAGAACTCCAGCTCCGGGAAGGACTCCTCGGCGGCCTCGTGCAGCAGCCAGCCGCCGTAGGCCTTCGCGGCGAGCTGGGCGTCGACGGACTCCCAGGTCAGTTCGGAGATCAGCTTCTTGTCGTAGGAGCCGGCGGCGTGCACGATCCCGCCGAGCGGGTACGGTCCGGCCGCGAGCTGCCGCACCAGCCGCCGTACGTCCTCGGGGCGGGAGATGTCGGCGCGTACGACGTCGATCTCGACGTCGGCGGCGAGGTCGGCGAGGACCGGGGAGGCCTCCTCGGTGGCCCGGCCGCTGCGGCTGACCAGGGTCAGATGCCGGGCGCCGAGCGCGGCCAGCTTGCGCGCGGTGACCAGACCGAGGCCGCCGAGCCCGCCGGTGACCAGGTAGGTGCGGTCGGCGCGGAGCCCGCCGGGGCCCTCCTCGGCCGGGTCGGACCGCTGCTCGGCCGGTTCCTCGGGCAGGTGGACCCAGGCCCGGCCGGCCGGGTCGGACAGGGCGGTGCGCAGCGCCTCGCCCGTCTCGTCCAGCCGGAAGCGGGGCGCGGTGGCGTCGGCGCCGGTGGCGTGGACGACGGCGGGGGCGGGCACGGTGAGCGTGGCACGGAATGTGCCGTCGTACCGTACGAGCACCTCGTCGCCCGGTGCGAATCCGGTGCCCTCGGCGGTGGCGAGCACCGTTCCATGGGCCAACTGGCCGAGCAGCGGCGGGGGTTCCTCCTCGCCCTGAGCCTCTTCGGCGCGTTCCGCCCGGCCGGTGTCCAGGGCGGTGCGGGCGTCGTCGGCGGTCAGGCCGACGAGGTGGACGCGTACCTGGACCTCGTCGGCCCCCGGGGCCCGGTCGGCGACCGGGGCGAGCGCCAGGTCGGAGAGGTCGCCGGAGTCGGGGGCGCGCAGCTCGAAGCCTCCGGTCCAGGTGAGCGAGGTGTCTCCGGCGAGCAGCCGGCGGACGTAACGGCGGCCCGGACGGACGGCGACCTGGTACTCGCCGGGCGGTTCGGCCCGCCACTCCGCGGCGAGCGGGGCGAGGCCGCTGCCCGGGGCGAGGTCGACCAGGGTGGCCCGGTACTGCGGGTACTCGGTGAGCAGCACCCGGCCGAAGCCCCACAGGGTGGCGGCGCCGAGGTGCCCGCCGTCGCCGGCCGGGTCGCCGGGCAGCCACTGGGCGCCCTCGGTGACCAGCCAGAGCCGGGGCGGGCGGGGTGCGCCGGTCGCGTCCAACGCGCCCACCAGTGACAGGAGTTCGCGGTAGTTGTCCTCGCACTCGGCGCGCAGCCGGCCGGCGGACATGGGCTCCGGGCGCTGCCGCCAGAGCCGGCAGACGTCGGTGACGGTGGGGTCGTCGAGGGCGGCCTTGAGGTCGGTGGGGTCGGTCAGCCAGGTGACCTTCAGGCCGGGTTCGGCGGCGAGTTCGGCGGCGCGTGCCGCGGAGGGGTCGAGCAGGACGACGTGCCGGGCCGGGGTGTGCTCCGCGGCGGGCAGGGCGCGGCGCACCCAGTCGGGTCGGTGCAGGAACTGACGCCGGCCGCCGCGGCCCTCGGGGCGGGCCATACGCACACCTAGCAGCTCGGCGACCGGCTCGCCGTTCTCCAGCAGCAGCACGTCGGCCAGCCGCCGGTCCTGTTCGCCGCGGACCCGGGCGAGGACGCGCAGGTTCGCGCCGCGCGGCTTGCGGAAGTGCCGTACGGCGCCGATCTCGCGCGGTACGAACACCGGGCCCTCGGGGTCGAGGACGACCAGCGCCTGTACGGCGGCCTCCAGCAGCTCGGCCGGGACGTGCTCGACCGCGGTGGCGTCGCGGCCGGTCAGCTCACCGGTGACGAGGCCGTCGCCGTGCCGGGCGGCGCGCAGCAGCAGACGCATCCTCGGGCCCTGGGGGCGGCCGACGGAGGCGAGGTCGGTGTAGATGTCCTCGTCGTCGATCTGCTGCCCGGCCGGGGCGAGGGTGGCGTCCAGTTCGGCCAGCTCCGAGACGGGTACCAGGGGCTCGGGGTCGGCGGCGACGACGGCGGTGGCGTGCAGGTTCTCCTCGCCGCCGACGGTCGTGAACACCTCGACCTCGGCGCCGCCGCCGTGCCGGGGCCGCCAGCGGGTGGTGAGCGCGGTCAGCGTCTCGGCGGGCAGCTCCAGCGGGGCGAGCAGCCTCAGGTCGCGGACGGCGGAGCGGGCGTGGCCCTGGACCGCGTCCTGCACGGCGAGCAGCAGGTCGACGTAGGCGCCGGCGGGCAGGACGGTACGGCCGCCGTCGGCGAGGTCGGCGAGCGCGCCGAGTTCCTCGGCGGTGAACTCCGCGGTGAACTCCCGCACCCCGCAGGCGAACCGCTCCTCGACGCCGAGCAGCGGGTGGCGTGCGGGGCCGCCCGCCGAGGTGCGGCGCGGGGTGACGGAGGGCAGCCAGTACCGCTTGCGCTGGAAGGCGTACGTCGGCAGGTCCACCCGGGCGGGCGCCTGGTGCCCGGCGTGGTAGCCGGTCCAGGAGACGGTGAGGCCGGCCGCGTAGTAGTCGGCGAGGGCGGTGAGGGTGGTGGCCGTACTGGTGTCGCGGCGGCGCAGGCTCGGCAGCCACAGGTGGTCCTCGGCGCTGACCCCGCGCCGGGCGAGCGCGGTGAGCCCGGCCTGCGGGCCGATCTCGACCATGGCGTGCCGGCCGCGCTTGGCGACGGCCCGGATGCCGTCGAGGAAGCGGACGGGCTCGGCGATGTGCCGTACCCAGTACTCGATGTCGCCGATCTCGCGCAGCCGGGCGAGCCGGCCGGTGACGTTGGAGACGAGGCTGATCCGCGGCTCGTGGAAGGTGATGCCGTCGAGGGCGGCCCGGAAGTCGTCGTGGACCTCGGTCATCAGCGGGGAGTGGAAGGCGTGGGAGACCTTCAGCCGCTCCACCCGGACACCGTCCGCCGCCAGGGCGGCGGTGACCTCGTCCAGGGCGGCGGTGGCGCCCGAGATCACTGTCTGGTCGGGGGCGTTGATCCCGGCCAGCGCGAGGTCTGCGCGGCCCTCCAGGAGCGGGGCGACCCGCTCGACGGGCGCGGCGACGGCGGCCATCCCGCCCTCGGTGCGCACGGCCTGCATCAGGCGGGCGCGGGCGGCGACCAGCCGTACGGCGTCGGGCAGGCTGAACAGGCCGGCCACGGCGGCCGCGGCGACCTCGCCGATGCTGTGCCCGATCAGCACGTTGGGGCGGGCGCCCCAGGCCATCCACTGCTGGGCGAGGGCGTACTCCAGGGTGAACAGGGCGGGCTGGGTGTACTCGGTGCGGTCGATCGCCCCGGGGTCGGCGGCGGTGCCGAGCAGCAGCTCGCGCACGGAGCGGCCGAGGTGCTCGGCGAACAGCCGGTCGCACGTGTCCACCTGGGCGCGGAACTCGGGGAGGGCCGCGTAGAGGGCGGCGCCCATGCCGGCGTACTGGGAGCCCTGGCCGGTGAACAGGAACGCGGTCTTGCGCAGCCCCGAGGGACCCTCGTGCCCGGTGGCGGCGGTGCGCTCCAGGAGCCCCGCGAGAGCGGCGCGGTCGGCGACCGGGGCGGCCACACGGTAGGGGTGGTGGGCGCGGGCCACGTTGGCGGTGTGGCACAGCGCGCCGAGCGGGAGTTCGGGCTGCTCGTCGAGTAACCGCCGGTATTTTCCGGCGAGTTCGCGCAACGCCGGGGCACTCTTGGCGGAGAGGGTGAACAGCGGTGCCGCGCCCGCCGTTTCGGTGACCGGCTCCCGTTCGGGCGCCTGCTCCAGCACGACCGCGCCGATGGTGCCGGCGAACCCGAAGCTGTTGACGACCGCCCGCCGGACCTCGGCCTGCCAGGGCTCGCAGGCGGTGGGCACGCGCAGCGGATACAGGTCCCAGGGGATGCGTCCGGAGGGCGTGTCGAGGTTGAGGTGCGGGTAGACCGTGCGGGCGCGCAGCTGGAGCACCGTCTTGATGACGCCGACGATGCCGGAGGCGGGCTCCATATGACCGAGGTTGGTCTTCACCGAGCCGACCAGCACCGGGCGGTCCTTGGTGTGGGAGTCCACGAAGACGTCCCCGATGGCGCCGAACTCGATGGGGTCGCCGAGCGGCGTGCCGGTGCCGTGCGCCTCGACGTACTGGATGTCCTCGGGCGCCAGCCGGGCGGTGGCGAGCGCGCTGCGGATGACCTTCTCCTGCGCGGGCCCGTTGGGCACGGTGAGTCCGGCGCTGTCGCCGTCCTGGCCGACCGCCGTACCGCGCACCAGGGCGAGGATCCGGTCGCCGTCGCGCTCGGCGGCGGAGAGCAGCTTGAGGACGACGATCCCGCAGCCCTCGGCGCGCGCGTAGCCGTCGGCTCCCTCGTCGAAGGTCTTGCACCGCCCGTCGGGGGCGAGCATCTGGGCGTTGGAGAACATCACCGGGATGCGCGGGTGGTGCAGGGCGTTGACGCCGCCGCACAGCGCGATGTCGGTCTCGCCGGCGCGCAGCGCCTGCACGGCGAGGTGCAGGGCGACCAGCGAGGAGGAGCAGGCGGTGTCGACGCTCATGCTCGGGCCGCGCCAGCCGAGGAAGTACGACAGGCGCCCGGAGAGCGGGAACATGGTGATGCCGGAGGCCAGATGGCCGTCCAGTTCCTCGTACGGCAGCGCGTCCAGCTCCAGCGCGTAGTCGATGGAGCTGGCGCCGATGTAGACGCCGCCGTTGCCGCGGCGCAGCGGGGCCGGGTCCAGGCCCGCGTGCTCAAGCGCCTGCCAGGCGGTCTCCAGCAGCAGCCGCTGCTGGGGATCCATGTAGCGGGCTTCCTTCGGGGAGATGTTGAAGAAGCCGGCGTCGAACAGGTCGATGCGGTCGAGAAACCCGCCGGCCGAGGCGACGATCTTGCCCTTGTCGTCGGGGCCCGCGGGGGTGAACGCCTCCACGTCCCAGCGGTCCCGCGGGATCGGCCCGATCCCGCTGCGGCCCTCGCGAAGGAAGGCGTCGAACTCGTCGGGCGAGCCGCTGCCGCCGGGGAACCGCAGACCGATTCCGACGATCGCGACCGGCTCGGGCGCCTGCTCTGTCTCCGTACGCGGCATGGAGCGACTCCTCAAGCTTCCTGGATGGCCTGGGTCAGGTGGTCCACGAGATGGGCGATCGTCGGCTCGTTGAAGAGCACGCTGACGTTGATCGACAGATCCAGGAGCTGCTCCAGGCTCTGCCGTATCTCCGTCAGCCGCAGTGAGGTGAGGCCGAGATCGAAATAGCTGATGTCGACGGGAAGATCCTCGGATTCCTCCATCAGGAGGACGGTCCGGAATTTCGCTGTGACGATCGACTCGATTTCGTCGGCGAGTTCACTGCGCGGGAGGTCGCGCAGGCGCCGGCTCGTGCTGTCGACAGGTGGCATGCGCTTCATGCAAGCAGCGCCGGCTGACGCCCCACTGACGGCTTCGCGCAGGCTGGTTGGCCGGATCGGGCCGGTCAGTCGGGCGTCAGCGCCGGGTCAGATTCCGCTGCCAGGCTCGCCTTGCTTCAAGAAATCCACTCGCCATATCCGAAAGGCTGAAGATGCTTCGCGAAGCCGCGCAGGAGGAGAGTGCTGAGGCACCTTCCGGATTGAAGAGCTACGACCTCTACATCGCGGGCAAGGACGTCGCCGGGGACGGCTGGGTCTACACCGTCAGCGGACGCTCCCTGCTGGAAGACGTGTTCACCAGCGTGAGCCTGAAGCGCTCCCTCGAACAGGACCCGGAGTCCGAGGCGGCACAGCACCCGTATGTCGTGGGGCGCTGCGCGATCGCGGACGACTCCGCCATCGACCTGGCCTCACAGGCCGCCGCCGCGGCCGCCCCCGACTGGGCGGCCGTACCGCTGGAGCGGCGGATGAAGCTGGGCACCCGCTTCCGCGAGGAACTGATCAAGCACCAGGACGAGTTCCTGCGCATGCTGGTCGCCGAGTCCCACCCGGTGAAGCTCGCCCGCTGGGAGCTGAGCTGCCTGCTGCAGATCTACGCCCCCGGCTCCCTGCGCTGGTACCTGAAGCAGATGCGGGTGGAGAAGGAGTACAACGGCCGCAAGCTGATCCTGCACCGCCAGCCGGACGGCGTGGTCGCCTTCAACCCGCCGCAGAACGCCCCGCTGCCGAGCGCCGCGCTGTGCGTGCTGGCCCTCATGGCGGGCAACGCCGTGGTGGTGCGGGCCCCGCGCAGCATCGCGCTGTCCACCATGTGGCTGCTGCGGGACGTCGTCGCCCCGCTGCTGGAGGAGGTCGACGCGCCGGCCGGTGTGCTGAACGCGGTGTGCTCCAACCCGAAGCAGACCATGGACCGCTGGATCGCCGACCCGCTGATCAACGACATCTTCTACATCGGCGGCAGCCAGGAGGGCCTGCGCTTCGAGCAGAGCTGCGTGGCGCACGGCAAGAAGCCGATCCTCGAACTCGCCGGCAACGACGGCATCGTGGTGTGGAAGGACGCCGACCTGAAGTGGGCGGCCGAGGCCATCACGGAGGCCTTCTACGGCTCCGGGCAGATCTGCATGGTGCCCAACTACGTCCTGGTCCACCCCGAGATCGCCGAGGCGCTGATCGCCGAGGTGCGCGAGCAGGTCAAGGGCATCAGGCCGGGCCTGCCCGAGGAGGAGGACGTGCTGCTGTCGCCGGTCCGGCGCAGCGAGCGCTTCTTCCGGCTGCTGCGCCAGGCCCTCGACAACGGCGCCGAGCTGATCACCGGCGGCAACCGTACCGAGGTCGACGGCACCGTGTCGGAGACCGGTGTCTTCCTCCAGCCGACGGTGCTGCGGGTGGACGGCCTGGACCGGGCCCGCACCTACGACGTGGTCCGCGAGGAGACGTTCTTCCCGCTGATCCCGATCGTGGTCGCCGAACGCGACAACGACGACGCCCTCCTGGAGGCGTTCCTCCAGTTCGTCAACAGCAACGACTACGGGCTGCGCAACTCCCTGTGGTCGCGCTCGGACCACGTCGTCGAGACCTTCGTGCGGCGCACCGTCAACGGCGGTCTGCTGAAGGTCAACGACTCCCACATCGGCTTCCTGCCGTACCTGCCGAGCCACGGCGGCACCGGCCGCACCGGCGGCGCCTTCGGCGAGGCCAACTACCCGATGCTCAAGACCTCCCACGTGCAGGGAGTCAGCATCGCCCACGACGTCAGCCCGTACGACGCGGTGTTCGGCGCCTGATCCGCCCGCCCTCGAAGCCTTCCGGAGGTTCCCCGTGCGTTCCCTCGATGCCGCCCGGTCCGTCTGCGAGCGGTTCCACCCCGGACTGCTCAAGGAGCTGGAGCAGATCCCGTACGCCGAACGGGAGCGGCCCGGCAGCCCGGTGATCGACCTGTTCCGCATCCACGGCGGGGTCGGTCTGCTCATCCCCGAGGCCTACGGCGGCCACGGCGCCGCCCCGCTCGAGGCGCTGCGGGTCCAGCTGGCCCTCGGTGCCCTGTCTCCGTCGCTGGTCGCAGCGGTGTCCATGCACCACTTCACCGCCGCCATGCTGTACTCGCTGGCGATCAGGTCGGGCCGGCTCACGCCCGCGCAGACCGATCTGCTGTACCGGATCGTGCCCGAGCAGCAGGTGATGGCCTCGGGCTGGGCCGAGGGCCGTACCGCGCAGAACATCCTCAAGCCGGCCGTGACCGCGCGTCCGGTGGAGGGCGGGTTCCTGCTGTCCGGCGCGAAGAAGCCGTGCAGTCTGTCCCGTTCGATGAGCCTGCTGACCGCGTCCATCGCCATCCACGGCGAGGACGGCGGCGAGCCGGAGCTGGCGCTCGCGATCGTGCCCGCCGACGCGCCCGGCATGACCGTGCACCCGTTCTGGGGCAACGGCCTGCTGGCCGGCGCGGAGAGCGACGAGGTGCGGCTGGAGGACGTGTTCGTCCCGGCCGAGATGGTGGTCCGGGCCGGCGCGGACGATCCGACCCGGCTGGACGATCTGCAGTCGGCCGGGTTCGTGTGGTTCGAGATGCTGATCTCGGCCGGGTACGCGGGCGGTGCCGCCGCACTGGTGGAGCAGGTGCTGGAGCGCGAGCGGGGCGGCGCCGAGGAGCGGGCCGCGCTGGCCGTCGACATGGAGGCCGCGCTCGCCCTGCTGGAGGGTGCGGCCACCGGCACCGGCCCGGAGCCCGGTGACGAGGAGTCGGTGGCCCGGGTGCTGGTCGCCCGGTACGCGGTGCAGAACGCGCTGCCGGACGTCGTGGGGCGGGCGCTGGAGCTGCTGGGCGGGCTGGAGTTCATCAACAATCCGGCGTCCGCGCAGGTCGCTGCCGCTACGCGTGCGCTGGCCTTTCATCCGCCGTCCCGGATCGCTGCCGCGGAGCCGCTTCTCACGTATTTCGGCGGAGGGCCGCTGGTTCTGGCCTAGAGCTCGGCCGGTCCGGCCGAGTGGGCGGCTGCGGGCCGGACGCGGCTGGTCGCGCTCACACGGCAGAGCCGCACACCGATACGGCCCCGCGCCCCTTCCGGGGCGCCATACGACTGGAGTGAGTGACACGTGACCGTTATCCAGGACTCCCCGGCGGCGGCTTCCGTCGACTCCGAGGCGGAGATCCTCAACCTCTACCGGGCCCACCTCAGCAAGGGCCGCGCCACCCTCGCCGAGTTGTTCGGCAGCCATATGGAGACGGCGTCCGAGGGCGCCTGGCTCACCACCAGTGACGGTGAGCGTTTCCTGAACGCGGGCGGCTACGGGGTGTTCATCATGGGCGCCCGGCACCCGATCGTCATCGAGGAGGTGGAGCGCCAGCTGCGCACCCACCCCACCGCGACCCGCATCCTGCTGGAGCCGACGGTGGCCCGCGCCGCCGAGGCGCTGGTCTCCGTACTGCCGCCCGGTCTTGACCGCGTGCACTTCGCGCTGTCCGGCGCGGAGGCCGTGGAAACCGGGCTGAAGCTGGCCCGCGCGGGCGGCTTCAAGCGGACGATCTCGATGCGCGGCGGCTACCACGGCAAGACCCTGGGCGCCCTGTCAGCCACGGCGAAGGAGGTCTACCAGGCCCCCTTCCGCCCGCTCGTCCCCGACTTCCGGCATCTGCCCTATGGCGACGCCGACGCCCTGGAGGCCGAGCTGAAGGCCCACCCGGGCGAGGTGTGCGTGATCCTGGAGCCGGTCCAGGGCGAGGGCGGGGTCATCATCCCGCCGAAGGGCTACCTCAAGCGGGTCGAGCAACTGGTCCGCGAGCACGAGGGGTTCCTCATCCTCGACGAGGTGCAGTCCGGCTTCGGCCGGCTCGGCGAGTGGTGGGGCGCCGACATCGAGGGCGTCGTCCCCGACGTCCTGCTCACCGGCAAGGCGCTCGGCGGTGGGGTGATGCCGGTGTCGGCGGCCGTCGCCACCCGCAAGGCGTTCCGCCCCTTCGACAAGGACCCCTACGTCCACACCGCCACCTTCTCCGGGCAGCCGGTGCTGATGGCCGCGGTACAGGGCGCGATCCGGGCCGTGAAGGAGGAGCGCCTGGTCACCCGGGCCATGGACCTCGGCTCCCGGCTGCTGCCGCGGATCGCGGAGGTCGCCCGCCGCAACATCCCCGAGCTGGTCGTGGACGTGCGCGGCCGGGGCCTGCTCATCGGTGTGGAGCTGGTCGAGGCGGGCCTCGCCGGCGAGCTGCTGATCGAGCTGTTCAACCACGGCGTGGTCGCCAACCACTCCATGAACGGCAGCTCGGTGGTGCGGTTCACCCCGCCCGCCGTGCTGACCCACACCGACGTGGACTTCCTCGTCGACTCCTTCGACCTGGCCACCCGCGACCTGATCAAGGGCGCGGCCAAGATGCCGGAAGGCGGTAACTGATCGTGCGGCACGTCGAACTCGATGCCCTGATACCCGCGGAGCAGGCCGACACGGTCCTGCACGCCGTACGGCGCTGGGAGAAGTACCCCGACCTCGCGCCCCACGTCAACGCGACCACCGTGCACGCCTCCTACCCCGACCCGCGGGCCTCCTCCAGCTGGGAGCTGCACTTCCGCAGCGGCCTGCTGCGCTGGACCGAGGACGACACGATCGACCCGGCGGCCGGTGAGATCCGCTTCGAACAGTCCGACGGCGACTTCGACTCCTTCGCCGGGACCTGGTCGGTCCGGCAGTCCGGGGACGACGTCACGGTCCGCTTCGACGCCGACTTCGACTTCGGCATCCCGAGCCTGGAGGGGATCCTCGACCCGATCGCCGAGCGGGTCATCAAGGAGACCGTCGCCTGGGCGCTGACCGGGCTGTACCCGGCCGTGCGCATCAACGGCGGCATCGAACTCACCACGCCCGCCGCGGTCGGCGCCTAGGACCGGGCGAGGAGCTGACCATGGACCAGGCGAACCCCTTCGAGACCCCGCGCACGTACTCGCTGCACCGCGCCGAGTACCTGGTGGGCCTCGCCGTCACCACCGGCCTGATCGTCTACCACTTCGGCGACATCCGCTGGCTGCCGGCGCTCGGGCTGTTCCTCTACATCGACCTGATCGGCTACGTCCCCGGTGCGATCGCGTTCCGCAGGAGCGGCGGTCGGCCGATCCCCAAGGCGTACTACGTCCTCTACAACGTCATGCACAGCCTCATCACCCAGGGCGCGGTCGCCGCGCTGTGGTGCTGGCTGGTCAAGCCGGAGTGGGCGCTGCTGGTGCTGCCGTTCCATCTGTTCGGCGACCGCGGCCTGTTCGGCAACTTCATGAAGTCCTTCGCGCTGCCCTTCGAACCGGTGCGCCAGGACGGCTACCTGAGGCTCATGGACGACCTGGGCCTGCCCCACCCCAAGCCGGTCGGGCACGCCATGGATCCGGTGCCGGTCGGGCACGTGCCCGCACGCGCCGCGCGCGGGACAGCGCCGGTACGCGAGACGGAGGCCGTGCGATGACCACCGCCACGGATGTCCGCCGCCCGGTCCGGCAGGACCCGGCCGAGCGCCGCCGGGCCCTGTACCACCTGGCCTCCCCGGTGTCGGTGCTCACGACCGGCCCCGAGGACCGGATGCACGGCACGACGGCCAGCACGGTCACCCTCGTCTCGCGTGCGCCCCTGCTCGTCGGGGTCGTGCTGCGGGCGGGCTCGTCCTTCGCCCGGCTGGCCGCCGCCGAGGGCCGGTTCGCGATCAACGTGCTCGGCGGTGAACAGGCCGCCGTGGCCCGCCGGTTCGCCGACAGCGGCCGGCCCGACGGTGCCGCGGCCTTCGCGGGACTGGCCTGGACGGCGGACCGGTACGCGCACGCCCCGCTGATCGCGGGCGCGCTCGCGCACTACGTCTGCCGCTTCCACTCCGCGCACACGGCGGGCGACAGCGAACTGCTGCTCGGCCACGTCGTGCGCGCCACGGCGGACGACGGGCTCCCGCTGTTCTCCTACGCCGGCGATCTGTACGCCGGCTCCCTGCGTCCGGCGAAGGAGGCCGCCGCGTCATGACCGCACCCACCGCTCCCGAGGCCGACTGGGACAAGGCTCCCGGTCTGCTGGACGGCGCGAAGGAACTCACCCTCGGCCCCGAGGAGTGCGACCTCGCCTACTGGATCACCTCGGTGGCCCAGGGCACCCTGCGCGACCGCGGGGTGACCGGCCACCACGACAACGCCCTCACGCCCGGCTTCCTGAAGGCGCCCGGCCCGCTGCGCGAGGCCCTGGTGCTGGAGTTCGGCTTCCGGGCACTGGCGGAGGAGCTGGCCACCCGGCTGCTCGGCCACTATGTGTCGATCGCCCCCGGCATCCCCCAGATGGAGTTCTACGCAACGCAGTTGCTCGACGAGGCCCGGCACGCCCGGGTGTTCCGGCAGCACCTGGTGGAGCTGGGCATTCCGGCGAGCACGCTGCTCAAGGACATCGAGGAGATGGCCCGGGAGTACCGCAGGCGGGTCCTGGACCCGGTGGTGGACTTCACCCTGGACATCGTCCGCGACCAGGCCGACTTCCCCGGCGGCGTCGCCGTGTTCGCCATCGTCATCGAGGGGGTGCTCGCCCCGGCCGCCGAGCTGAGCGAGCGCAAGTGGACGCCGCTGTCCCCGGCGACCGGCGAGATCTCGCGCGGCACCGCGATCGACGAGATCCGGCACCTCACGGTGGCCAGCACCATCCTGCGCGACCACGTCATCGAGCACCCGGAGTACCGGCCGAGGCTGCTGGAGATCCTGCGCTCCGGCGTGCGGCTGTGGGACGAGATCCCGGACCGGGAGTTCGTCATCCACCGCGAGAAG
The DNA here is from genome assembly GCF_001280015.1 of Streptomyces sp. MMG1121. Taxonomy (GTDB): domain Bacteria; phylum Actinomycetota; class Actinomycetes; order Streptomycetales; family Streptomycetaceae; genus Streptomyces. The sequence goes on along the minus strand of NZ_LGDV01000038.1, from coordinate 138,899 downwards.
CTGTTCCAGCAGGGCATGCACGAGCACGCGGACCTGATCGGGGACTACGAGATCTGGCCCGGCGTACGGCTGCTCGACACCACCGCCGAGCAGCGCTACGACATGGCGGAGCGGTGGACCGACGAGATGGCCGAGGTCCGCATGGCCTACATGGGCCTGCCCGTCGAGGTCCTCGCCTCGGAGAGCGGCGCATGAGCACCGGCCGGGCCGCCGTCGTCACGGGCATCGGGTCGTACGTCCCGCCGAACCTGGTGACCAACGACGACCTGACGGCCAGACTGGACACCTCCGACGAGTGGATCCGGTCCCGCACCGGGATCGCCGGGCGGTACGTGGTCTCGCCGGGCACCTCCACCGGTGACCTGGCGGTGGAGGCGGGCCTCAGGGCGCTGAAGTCGGCCGGTGCCGAGCGGGTCGGGGCGGTGGTGCTGGCCACCACCACCCCGGACCAGCCCTGCCCGGCGACCGCACCGCAGGTGGCCGCGCGGCTGGGGCTCGGGCAGGTGCCGGCCTTCGACGTGGCTGCCGTCTGCTCCGGGTTCCTTTACGGCCTCGCGTCCGCCGCCGGGCTGATCGCGGCGGGGATCGCGGACAGCGTGCTGCTGATCGCCGCCGACGCCTTCACGACGATCATCAACCCCGAGGACCGGTCCACCGCGGTGATCTTCGCGGACGGCGCGGGCGCGGTGGTGCTGCGGGCCGGCTCGGCCGCCGAGCCCGGGGCGATCGGCCCGCTGGTGCTGGGCAGCGACGGTGAGCTGAGCCATCTGATCGCGGTGCCCGCGGGCGGCTCCCGGCAGCGGTCCACGGGCCGCCCGGCCGCCCCGGAGGACCACTACTTCCAGATGCTCGGCCGCACCACCTACCGGCACGCGGTGGAGCACATGACCGCCGCGTCCACCGCGGCGGCCGAACAGGCCGGCTGGCGGATCGACGACGTCGACCGGTTCGTGGCCCATCAGGCCAACGCCCGGATCCTGGAGGCCGTGTCGGACCGGCTCGGCGTTCCCGAGGAGCGGCGCCTGAGCAACATCGCGCGGGTCGGCAACACCGGCGCCGCCTCCATCCCGCTGCTGCTCGCCGAGGCCACCGCGGACGGCACGCTCAGGGCCGGCCACCGGGTGCTGCTCACGGCGTTCGGCGGTGGCCTGTCCTGGGGCGCGGTCACCGTCGACTGGCCGGAGCTGCAAACCACCTGACCCTCTCTCACGCCCCACCTTTCCTACCTTCCGAAGGGAACCGTCATGCTGGAGCAGCTCAAGGAAATCCTGTCCAACAAGCTCAAGGTGTCGCCCGAGGCCATCACCCCGGAGGCCACCCGGGAGGACATCGAGCTGGACTCGCTGGCCGTGGTGGAGCTGTCGCTGCTGCTGAAGTCCGAGCTGGACCTGGACATCAGCGACGACGACCTCCTGGAGGCCGAGACCGTGGCGGACATGGTCCGGCTCATGGAGGAGCGGAGCGCGAAGGTCTGATGGCCGGCATGGACATCGCCGTCACCGGGCTCGGTCTGGTCACCCCGGGCGGAATCGGGGTCGGGCCGAGCTGGGCGGCGGTCTGCGACGGCAGGCCGGCCGCCGCCCTGGATCCGGTACTGGCGGACAATCCCGTACAGATCTCCTGCCGGGTGCCCGGCTTCGATCCCGAGACCCTGCTGAGCGCGCGGCGCGCGCACCGGCTGGACCGGTTCGTGCAGTTCGCGCTGGTCGCCGCACACGAGGCGGTGGCCGACGCGGGCCTCGACCCGCAGACCTGGGACGGCGCGCGGGTGGGTGTGGTGCTGGGCTGCGCCGACGGCGGCCCGGGCACGGTCGAGGACCAGCACCATGTGCTGCGCGAGCAGGGCGCCGACCGGGTGTCGCCGCTGCTGCTGCCGATGCAGCTGCCGAACATGCTGGCCGGTCAGACGGCCATCGAGTTCGGGGCCACGGGTCCGAACCTGGTGGTGGCCACCGCGTGCGCGTCCGGCGCGACCGCCATCGGCACGGCCCGGGACCTGCTCGCCCTCGGCCGCTGCGACATCGTCCTCGCGGGCGGCAGCGAGGCCATGATCACCCCGTTGGTCATGGCCGGCTTCGCCCAGATGGGCGCGCTGTCGAAACGGCACGACGATCCCGCGTCCGCGTCCCGGCCGTTCGACTCCGACCGGGACGGGTTCGTCGCGGGCGAGGGCGCCGGGATCCTCGTGATGGAGCGGGTGGCCGACGCCCGTGCCCGTGGCGCCCATGTCCACGGCCGGATCATCGGCTACGGCGCCACGGCCGACGCCCACCACATGACGTCGCCGCATCCCGACGGCGTCGGCATCGAGGCGGCGGTGCGGGCGGCTCTCGCGGACGCGGGCGCCGACCCCGACGACGTGCAGCACGTGAACGCCCATGGCACGTCGACGCCGCTGAACGATCTGTCCGAGGCCCGCATGATCCAGCGGACCCTGCGCGGGGATCCGCTGGTCACCTCCACGAAGGGAGTCACCGGGCATCTGCTGGGCGCGGCGGGGGCGGTGGAGGCCGCGTTCGCCGTGCTGAGTGTGGAGCACGAACTGATCCCGCCCGTCGCGGGCCTGGTCATGCCCGATCCCCGGATCGAGATCAAGCTGGCCCAGACCCTGACCGAGATGCCGATCGATCTGGCGCTGAGCAGTTCGCTGGGTTTCGGCGGGCAGAACACGGCACTGGCGATCGCGCCCGCCTGAGCCTTTCTCCAGCAGCCGTCCGCCGAGCGACCTCCGCGGGCGGCTGTTCCCCCTTTTCCGGTCCTCCCTGCTCTGGAGTCCCCATGTCCACCAGTGGTTCCCCTCCCCCCACCGGCCGGCTCGGCACCCGGCACATCCTGTTCCTCATCGTCGCCGCCGCCGCCCCGCTGTCCGCCATGGTCGGCACCGTCCCGCTCGCCTTCGCCTTCGGTGACGGGCCGGGCGTACCGGCGGCGTTCCTGTTCGCCGGGGTCACGCTGCTGTGTTTCTCGGTCGGGTACGCGGTCAGTGCCCGCCGTACCGGCGGGTCCGGTGGTTTCTACGCCTCCGTCGCCGACGGACTGGGCAGACCGCCCGCCGTAGCGGCCGGGTATGTCGCCCTCCTCTCCTACAACTGCGCGACCATCGGTCTCGCGGGCGCGCTCGGCTACTTCACCCACCTCGTGCTGGCCGCCCACGGGTTGACGGTTCCGTGGGAGTGGTGCGCGGCCGTCGGGCTGGTGCTGACCGCCGTGCTCGGGTACCGGGAGATCGCGCTCAGTGCCCGGGTCCTCGCCCTGCTGATGCTCGGTGAGATCGGGGTGCTGGCCGCGCTGGACATCGCCATCCTCGCCCGGCACGGGGTGCACGCCCTGCCCACCGCCTCGTTCTCGCCGCACATCGCGGCCGGGCACGGGTCCGGTGTCTCGCTGATGTTCGCGTTCGTCTCCTTCATCGGCTTCGAGTCGGCCGCCCTGTACGGCAAGGAGGCGAAGGACCCGCGGCGCAGCGTGCCCCGGGCCACCTACGCGGCCGTCGTCCTGATCGCCGGTTTCTACGCGCTGACCAGCTGGCTGGCGGTGGGTGCGGTCGGCGGAGACCGGGTGCGGGAGGTCGCCGGCAAGCAGATGGGCGATCTGTTCTTCGTGCTCGGCGACGACTTCCTCGGCAAGGCGGGCAGCACGGGGCTGCAGATCCTGCTCTGCACCAGCCTGTTCGCGGCGACGCTGGCCCTGCACAGCGCCGCGAACCGGTACGCGCAGGTCCTTGCCGAGGACGGGCTGCTGCCGGGCGCCCTGGCCGCCGAGCACCGAAGGCACCGCTCCCCGCACCGGGCGAGCCTCGCGCAGAGCGCGCTGACCGCGCTGGTCGTGGCCGCCTTCGCCGCCGCCGGCCTGGACCCGTACGCCGATCTGACGACCAGCATGCTCGGGCTCGGCACCCTCGGCATCGTCGCGCTGCAGGCGCTGGCCGCGCTGTCCGTGCTCGGTCTGCGGCTGCGCGGGGGCGGCGGGCACTGGTGGCGTACGGCCGTCGCCCCGCTGCTCGGCTTCGCCGGGCTCGCCGCCTCGGTCTGGCTGGTCGTCGGCAACTTCGACATGCTCACCGGCTCGCCCTCCCGGGTGATCGCCGCCCTGCCCTGGCTGCTGCCGCTGGTCGCGCTGGGCGGCCTGGCGTACGCCACCCGGCTGCGTGCCGCGCACCCGCTGCGCTACCGGCAACTCGGCACCCGGCACCTCGACTCCCCCGCCCCCGCACCCGCACCCGCCCTGACAGGAGACCGCCATGCATGATCCGCACGAGCTGATCGAGGCGGGCCCCGACGCCGTACGGCGCCTGGCCCGCCGCCGTCACGACCTCGACCTGGACGCCCTGAGCGGCGCGGTGCGCGCCCGCTCGCGGACCCAGGCCGAGGTCAACCGGCTGCGCACCGAGCTGAACCGCACGGCCAAGGCCCGCCGTTCGGGCCCGCCGACCGAGGCCGAGAAGGAGGCCGCGCGGTCGCTGCGGGCCGAGGTGCAGCAGGCGGAGACCGCCGCCCGGAAGGCCGCGGGCGAGCTGTGCACGCTGCTGCTGTCGATCCCCAATCTGCCGTTGGACACGGTTCCGGACGGCGACTCCGAGAAGCAGGCCGTGGAGATACGGCGGGGCGGCCCGGCCCCGCGCCCGGTGGACGGGGCCCGTCATCACGCCGAGATCGGTGAGGCGCTCGGCATTCTCGACTCCCCCGCCGCCGCGAAGCTCTCCGGCGCCCGGTTCAGCGTGTCCCACGGCGCCGGCGCCCGGCTGGAGCGGGCCCTCGGCGACTTCTTCCTCGACCTGCACACCCGCGAACACGGCTACACGGAGCAGTCCGTGCCGTTCCTGGTCAGCCGCGACACGATGACCGGTACCGGCCAACTGCCCAAGTTCGAGGAGGACTTGTTCCGCACCCAGGTCGGCGAGCGGGAGCTGTTCCTGATCCCGACGGCCGAGGTGCCGCTGACCAACCTGGTGGCCGGCGAGGTGCTGGACGCGCGGAGCCTGCCGTACGCCTTCACCGCCCGCACCCCCTGCTTCCGCGCGGAGGCGGGGGCGTACGGCCGGGACACCCGGGGTGTGCTCAGGCTGCACCAGTTCGAGAAGGTGGAGCTGGTGCGGATCTGCGCGCCGGAGCAGGCGCAGCAGCAGCTGGAGCTGATGGTCTGGCACGCCGAGGAGTGTCTGCGCCGGCTCGAACTGTCCTTCCGCACCGTGCTGTTGCCAGCCGGGGACATGGGCTTCTCGGCCCGGATGACGTACGACATCGAGGTGTGGCTGCCGGGCGGCGGTGCCTACCGGGAGATCTCCTCGGTCTCCGACTGCGGCACCTTCCAGGCCCGCCGGGGCGACATCCGGGTCAGGCGGGCCGACGGTCGCAAGTCGCCGGCGGCCACCCTGAACGGCTCGGCCCTGCCGATCGGCCGCACGGTGGCCGCGCTGCTGGAGCAGGGCGCCCAGGACGACGGATCCGTCCTGCTGCCCGAGGCACTGGCGGCGTACACCGGGTTCCGCCGGATCCTGCCGGGCGGCGGCACCGAGTGAGGCATGACGAAAGGGGCGGGAGCCGGTCCGGCTCCCGCCCCTTTCGTGTGCCCGGCTCACGCGCCGGTCATGTGCACTCCGCCGTCGACGTGGACGATCTCGCCCGTGGTGCGCGGGAAGAAGTCCGACAGCAGGGCGACGACCCCGCGGGCGGCCGGGCCGGGGTCGGTGAGGTCCCAGCCGGCCGGGGCGCGGTCGGTGGTCCACACGTCGGCGAGGCCGGCGAAGCCGGGGATGGACTTGGCGGCCATGGAGCGCAGCGGTCCGGCCGCGACCAGGTTGCAGCGGATGCCGTGGCCGCCGAGGTCGCGGGCCAGATAGCGGCTGGTGGACTCCAGGGCGGCCTTGGCGACGCCCATCCAGTCGTAGTGCGGCCAGGCCACGCTGGCGTCGAAGGTGAGGCCGACGACCGAGCCGCCGCGCCGTTCGAGCAACGGCAGACAGGCCGTGGTGAGGGACTTCAGGGAGTACGCCGAGACGTGCACGGCGGTCGAGACGTCGTCCCAGGTGCCGTCGAGGAAGGAGAAGGCGCCCTGGGGGCCGTAGGCGATGGAGTGGACGACGCCGTCGAGGGAGTCGGTGTGCGCGCCGATCCGCTCGGCGAGGCTGTCGAGGTGCTCCGGGTCGGTGACGTCCAGCTCGATGACGGGTGCGGGCTTGGGGAGCCTGCTCGCGAACCGCTCGATCAGGGAGAGCCGGCCGAAGCCGGTGAGCAGCACCTCCGCGCCCTCCTCCTGGGCGATCCGGGCCACGTGGAAGGCGATGGACGCGTCCGTGACCACGCCGGTGACCAGGACGCGCTTGCCGGCGAGGATGCCGCTCACGCGACCGTCACCCCCTGGGGCAGCCCGCCGACCAGCGGCGAGTCGTGGTCCTGCGGGCCGAGGACGCTGCCACCGCCGGGCGAGCCGAGGCGGGCGAAGAAGGCGGCGTTGGAAGCCGCGTGGTCGTCGCCCCACTCCTCGGGCAGGTCGTCCTGGAAGTAGATGGCGTCGACCGGGCAGACCGGTTCGCAGGCTCCGCAGTCCACGCATTCGTCCGGGTGGATGTAGAGGGCGCGGCGGCCCTCGTAGATGCAGTCGACGGGGCATTCGTCGATGCAGGATCGGTCCTTGACGTCGACGCAGGGCAGTCCGATGACGTAGGCCATGGTCAACTCCTTGTGTTGAGGGGTGTGTTCAGTCGACGGCCGTGCCGGTGGTGCGTTCGCCGAGGGTCAGCACGGTGAGGGCGAGGACGGCCATGGCGGCGGCGATGACGGTGAACAGGGCGCCGGGGCCATGGGTGTCGAGGACCGGCAGCAGGACGAACGGCAGGGCGCCGGCGCTGAGTTTGGACAGCGAGTAGGCGGCGCCGGCGGCGCTCGCCCTGATCGCGGTCGGGTACTGCTCGGACAGATAGACGTGCGAGACGCTGGAGAAGACGTTGCTGAAAAGGGTGTAGGCGAAGCCGCAGAGCACGATCTGCGCGGCCGAGTCCGCGTAGGCGAAGCCGAGTCCGGCGACGACCATGGCGGCCGCCGACAGCGCGATCAGGGTGCGCCGCTCGACGCGGTCCACGACGGGCAGGGCGAGCGCGGAGCCCACGGGGTAGCCGAGGAAGGACAGCGCGGTGAAGCCGAGGCCGGCGACAAGGCCGTAGCCCTTGGCGGCGACGATCTGCGGGGCGAGCGTGCCGAAGCCGTAGTAGCCGACGACCGAGAGCACGCAGAAGAGCCAGAGGACGAGGGTGCGGCGCCGTAGCCCGGGCCCGAGGACGTCCCGCAGCCGCAGCGCCCCACCGGGGCGCGGGGCGGCGTCGGCATGCGGCTCCGCCGCGGGGCGCGACCAGCCACGGCCGGCCGCCTCGGCCTCCATGCGCGAGACCAGCCTTTCGGCCTCGGCGGCGCGGCCGTGCGCCGCGAGCCAGCGCGGGGACTCGATCAGGCCCCGGCGCAGGATCCACACCACGGCCGAGCCGAGCGCGCCGAGCAGGAACAGCCAGCGCCAGCCGGCCACGCCCAGGGGGGTGCGCGGGACCAGCCACAGCGCGGCGAAGCCCACGGCGGGCACCCCGCAGAAGGCGAGGGTGTAGGCCCGGGCGATGAACCGGCCGCGCTGTCCCGCGGGCAGCACGTCGGCCAGGTAGCAGTCGGACAGGGCCTGTTCGGCGCCGATGCCGAGGCCGGCGAGGAAGCGGGTGCCGATCAGCCACGCGGCGTTCGGGGAGAGGGCGCCGAGCAGCGAGAACACCGAGTAGAGGGCGAGGTTGACGAGGAAGGCCCGGCGCCGGCCGAAGCGGTCGGCGATCTTGCCGAGCACCAGCGAACCGAGGAACTGGCCGAGGAAACCGGAGGCCAGGACGAGTTTGAGCGAGGTCGCGCCGAAGCCGAAGTCGCTCTGCAGCACCTTGCCGAGGGTGCCCGACAGGTTGTTCTCGAAGGTGTCGAAGAACAGGCCGACTCCGATGACCGCGGTGAGTCTGCGGTGCAGCGGAAGGATCGGCATCCGGTCCAGGCGGGCGCCGATCGGGGCGGGAGCGGTGACACCGCCCGCCGCCGCGGTTGTCTGGGACATCAGGCTTGCTCCTTGGGGCGGGCGGACGTCGAAACGACTCGGCGGGCGGATACCGGGGGCTCAGGCGGCCTCGGCCCGCCGCCGGATCTGCTCCGCCACGTCACCGCGCCGCACGGGCGCGCTGACCTCGTGCAGATAGGAGGCGACCTCGCGGTACGAGGCCCAGAACCCGACCTCGTGGTACGGCACTCCGCGTTCGGCGCAGTACCGCATGGTCAGCTCGCGGGCGCGCGGCAGGTTCTTCTGCGGCATGGCCGGGAACAGATGGTGTTCCACCTGGTAGTTGAGGCCGCCGTAGAGGAAGTCGACGAGCAGGCTGGGCCGGATGTTGCGGGAGGTGAGGACCTGGCGCTCCAGCCAGTCCAGGGTCTCCTCCTCGCCGTCGCGGATCTGCATGCCCTTGTGGTTCGGAGCGAAGATCATCCCGAAGTAGACGCCGAGGGCGGCGTGCTGGACGAGGATGAAGGCGACCGCGAGCGCCGGGGACAGGACGGTGAAGACGCAGGTGAGGTAGACGGCGGTGCGCAGCAGGAGCAGGAAGGTCTCCAGCACGGGCTGCTTGGTCCTGCCCTGGGCGATGGACAGGACGGCCGTCTTCAGCATCTTGAAGCCCTCCAGCACGAGCAGCACGAAGAACAGCACGCTCTGGTAGCGCACGACGAACTTCTGGGTGCCCTTGCGGGTGGGGTACTGCTTGATGTCGAAGATGGCGGTGCGCCGGGCTATGTCCGGGTCCATGTCCAGATGGTTGGGGTTGCTGTGGTGCCGGTTGTGGTGGTTGACCCACCAGCCGTAGCTGACCCCGTTGACCAGGTTGGCGTGCACATAGCCGACCACGGAGGCGGCCTTCTTGCTGCGGAACATCGCCTTGTGGCCGGCGTCGTGCCACATGAACGCCGACTGGCCGCCGCACAGCCCCATCCACAGGGCCGTGACCAGCTGCCACCAGGAGTCGCCCAGCTCGAAGAAGGCGGCGAACCCGAGCAGCAGCAGGGTGGTGTTGAGGGCGAGCCTGCCCACGTAGTAGCGCGGGTCGAGGTCGAGCAGACCCTCGGCCCTGACCCGTTTGAGCAGTTCGGCGAAGGTCGCCGAGGCACCGGTGCGTTCGCTGTCCGGTACGGCCACGGCTTGTTGTACGTGCGGACGCTGCATGCGTTGCTCTCCTTGGGAGAAGTGCCCGGTTCGGGCGGCGGCGCCGCTGCCCCGCGGACCTGCGGTCGCCGCGCGTCGACGAAGCTCCCGCGTGCGGTCACCGTCGCGGGGTCCGCCCGGCGGATGCGGGCGACGGGGGCACAGTGCGGTGCTCCCGGGCCCGGATCGCCGGGCGAACGTGTGTCCAGCGTTCCGTGCCGCACTGATGTGGCACTGATGCCGGTCTGATCCAGCCAGATGCCGCGTTCAGGCGGTGGCCTCGGCGCGCATCCGCTCGTCCAGGGTGCGCACGACGGCGTCGGCGGCCTCGGCGACCTGCTGGTCGTCGGGTGCCCCGATGACGGCCATCAGCTGCTCGACCATGGCGTGCTGGAGTTCCTCGGTGGACTGGCTCATGCCGGTGCCCTCCTGTTCGGTGAGTGGTGTTGATGGCACGTCAGAAGGCCTTGCAGGCACGGAAGACGTGTGCGAAGCCGGGGAGCGAGGCCTGCGGTCCGTCGAAGGCGACGTACTCGGGTACGACCACGTCGGGCGCCCACTTCTGCTTGTACGACAGCTGCGTCTGCGCCGGGTACAGCGCCGCGCCCTCGGCCCACAGGGCGTGCATCAGCCACTGGAACGCGGGGCTGTGGCCGTCGAGTTCGTGGCTCGCGTCCAGGCCGGTGAACGGCGTGAACCCGAAGTGCAGCCACTGGACGCCCTCGCCCCGCAGCACCTCGACGGCGTGCGCGTTGATGGCCTCCATCAGACCCGGGGAGCCCTCGGGGATGCGGCGGCTGAGGTCGTGCATCCAGCCGGCCCGGCTGCCGTAGACCGGCGAGTACGAGATGTAGGCGACCGGGGCGCCCTCGATGGTGCCCACGAAGAGCCGGCGGTGGGCCTGGGCCGGGCCGCCGATCTGGCCGACGAGGAACTCCAGTTGCTGGGCGCCGCCCTTGGAGCCGAGCCAGGCCGCGTCGATGGTGGCGATGGCGTCCCGTACGTCGGCGGCGTCCGCCTCGCGGACGGTCAGGCCGTTGCGGTGGGCGCGGGAGATCTTGTTGCGCAGCTGCATGAACTTGGTGCCGCGCAGGGTGAATTCGGGAAGGCTCACCGCCCAGGAGGCGCCGACCTGGTTGACGGTGAAGCCACGCCGGGCGTAGCGCTCGGCGTCGGCCCGCTGGAGCTGGACGCCGACGAGGCCGAGGCCCTCGTCGCGTGCGTACCGGCGGAACGCGTCGAGGAGGGTGTCGTAGTCCTCCTCGGCGGCGAAGGGACCGCCGAACTGCACGGCCCAGCGCCCGGTGCGGCGGTAGACGACGGCACCGTCCGCGCCCGGGACGGTGAACATGCTGTTTCCGCTGTTGAGCGCCAGGAACGCACTCGGGTTCTCGCTCTCGGTGTGGGCGCGTATCGCCGAGAGAATCCGGTCGTCCGTACCGGTATCGGTGGTGGTGGCGGTCATTCCCGTACCCCTTTCGGGAGCGTTTTCGCGACAAGGGAGTGTCGAAGGGAGTACAGCACCGCAAGGCTGTCCTGGAAAAGGGTCGTTGGAAATTCATTGCCTGCGTCAGAAGCGTGTCAGCATTCCGTCAGCGCGCACTGCCAATGTGGTGGGTGTGAACGGCACGGGGCACCGGATCCGGACCCCTGCCGTCGCCGCCGCAGTCCGCATCGCCGCCGGACCGTGCTGTCCGTATGTGAGTGAATGGGAATTCACCGATCCGGCGCCCGGAAACAGACTTCCCCTCAGCCGGTACTCCGCCGACGGCGGTGGATGACCGGATTCCAGGAACCGCCGGTCGCCCCCCGTCCCGGCGGACCAACCGCCCCGGCGGGCCGCTGAAGGAATTCGAGGCCCGCCGGGGCGCGGCGTTTTCGGTCACCCTGTCTGCCACCGCAGCTCCACCCCAGAAACACCGTCGCCGAGGAATTGTCATCAAGGGGGAAAGACATGCTGAGGTTCTCCGTTCTCGGGCCGCTGGAGATACGCACCGCCGCCGGCCCGGCGGACGTCCCGGGCGATCTGCAGCGCATCCTCGTGCAGACACTGCTGGTCAGCGAGGGCCGGCCGGTCTCCGGGGAGGGCCTGGCCGAGGAGATGTGGGGCGAGGCCGTACCCGACAACCAGGCCAACGCGCTGCAGGCGCACATCAGCCGGCTGCGGCGCAGGCTCCGGGCCCTGGAGCCGGACCGGCCGGCCTCGCGGGTGACGATCCATCCGGCCGGCTACCGGCTCACCGTGGGCGAGGGCGAGCTGGACGCCGCCGAGTTCATCCGGGCGGTGCGGCTGGCCGAGGCCGCCGGCGCGGGCGATGCCGGCCGCACCGCCCGGTTGCTCGGGGACGCGCTGGCGCTGTGGCGCGGGGCGGTCTTCGGCGGCTTCCCCGGCGGCACCCTGTGCCAGCTGGCGGGCGCCCGCTTCGAGGAGTACCGGATGCGCGCCATGGAGCTGCGTTTCGACGCCGAGCTGCGCCTCGGGCGGCACGCCGCCGTGCTCGCGGAACTGGCCGAGGCGCACACCAACCACCCCTTGCGGGAACGGTTCTGCGAGCAGCTGATGATCGCCCTGTACGGCGCGGGCCGACAGGCCGACGCCCTCGACGTCTTCCGCCGGATGCGCCGCCAGTTGGACGACGAACTCGGCATCCAGCCCTCCCCCGCGCTGCGCCGGGTCGAGAGCGCGATCCTCTCCCACGACCCGGCCCTCACCGGCGACTCGCGTATCCCAGGTCCGCTCCAATTCGCGTGACCGGCAAGGACGTTGACGCGCGTAAGCGGCCCGTCAGCACACGGTCAGCCCAGGTCGTCACGATCGGTCCATGTCGGTCCACGCCGAGTACGCCACCTGACGACCTGACGTCACGTCACCTCACCCAGAGGCAGGAAGACATGAAGTCCCACGTCGCGGAACTGGCCGGCCTGCGCGAACGCGTGCTCGCCGGCCCCAGCGAGAGGGCGACGGCCGCCCAGAAGGCCAAGGGCAAGCTCACCGTGCGCGAACGGATCGACCTGCTCCTCGACGTGGGCTCGTTCCACGAGGTCGAGCCGCTGCGCCGGCACCGGGCGAGCGGGTTCGGGCTGGAGGCCAAGAAGCCGTACACCGACGGGGTGGTCACCGGCTGGGGCACGGTCGAGGGTCGCACGGTCTTCGTCTACGCGCATGACTTCCGGATCTTCGGCGGTGCGCTGGGCGAGGCCCACGCGGCCAAGATCCACAAGATCATGGACATGGCCATCGCGGCCGGCGCCCCCCTGGTCTCACTGAACGACGGTGCGGGCGCCCGGATCCAGGAAGGCGTGACCGCGCTCGCCGGGTACGGCGGCATCTTCCGCCGCAACACCGCCGCCTCGGGGGTGATCCCGCAGATCAGCGTGATGCTCGGCCCGTGCGCGGGCGGCGCCGCGTACAGCCCGGCCCTGACCGACTTCGTCTTCATGGGATGTTCATCACCGGCCCGGACGTGGTCAAGGCGGTGACCGGCGAGGAGATCACCCAGAACGGGCTCGGCGGCGCCGACGTCCACGCCGAGACCAGCGGCGTCTGCCACTTCGCCTACGACGACGAGGAGACCTGTCTGGAGGAGGTGCGCTATCTGCTCTCGCTGCTGCCCCGCAACAACCGCGAGAACCCGCCCCCGGTGTCCTGCGACGACCCGGCCGACCGGCGCTGCGAGACGTTCGCGGACCTGGTGCCGGCCTGTGGCAACCGGCCCTACGACATGACCAAGGTCATCGAGGAGATCGTCGACGACGGCGAGTATCTGGAGGTGCACCAGCGCTGGGCGCGGAACATCATCTGCGCGCTGGCCCGGCTCGACGGCCATGTGGTCGGGATCGTCGCCAACCAGCCGCAGACACTGGCCGGTGTGCTGGACATCGAGGCGTCCGAGAAGGCGGCCCGGTTCGTGCAGCTGTGCGACGCGTTCAGCATCCCGATCGTCACCCTGCTCGACGTGCCCGGCTTCCTGCCGGGCGTCGGCCAGGAGCACGGCGGCATCATCCGGCACGGCGCGAAGCTGCTCTACGCCTACTGCGACGCGACCGTCCCGCGCATCTCGCTGATCCTGCGAAAGGCCTACGGCGGCGCCTACATCGTCATGGACTCCCAGTCGATCGGCGCCGACCTCACCTACGCCTGGCCCACCAACGAGATCGCGGTGATGGGCGCCGAGGGCGCCGCCAACGTCATCTTCCGCCGGCAGATCGCCGAGGCCGACGACCCCGAGGCCCGGCGTGCGGAGCTGGTCAAGGAGTACAAGGCTGAGCTGATGCACCCGTACTACGCAGCCGAACGCGGCCTGGTCGACGACGTGATCGACCCGGCCGACACCCGTGCCGTCCTGGTCGGGTCGCTGGCGATGCTGCGCACCAAGCACGCCGAGCGCCCGGCCCGCAAGCACGGCAATCCCCCACAGTGACGGAGGTCCCCATGCCCGTATCCCCTGATACGTCCCCCGTTCCGCCCATCCGCGTCGAGCGCGGGCAGGCCTCCGCGGAGGAGCTGGCCGTCCTCGCGGTGCTGCTGCTCAGCCGCGGCGCCCTGGCCGCGCCCGGCACCGTCCCCGCCTCCCCCGGCAGCACGTCCTGGCGCCCGCACGCCTTTCACGCGCCGCACAGCTGGCAGCACTCCTGAGGGCGTGCCGCCACGGCGCCGGGCGGCCCGGCCCACCCCACGCCCGGGCCGCCCGGCGCACGACGACGCTCACTTCTTCACGAGCTTGACGTCCTGCTCCTTGACGGCATGGAAGAAGGGCAGCGGGACGATGCCGGAGGGCCGCAGCTCCAGGAGGGTGGCCTGGACGTGGGCCGACCCGGCCTTGAGGGTCTCGTCGTCGACCTTGCCGGAGTTCTGCCAGGTGTGCTTGGCGCCGTCGCACTGGGCGTCGCTGCCGCCGATGCCGTTGTGGACGTGGGGGTCGCCCTGGCTGACCGAGGAGCTGACGAACACCGGTCCGGTGCCGGCGGTGCAGCGGTAGGTGCCGGAGAGCGTGACGGTGCCGTCGGAGGCGAGCTTGCCGGTGGGGTCGACGGTGACGGTCTCGGAGTTGTCGGCTGCGACCGGGCCTACGGCGGTGCACAGCAGGGCTGCGGCGCCGAGGGCCGCGGCGAGGGCGGGGCGAACGGGCATGGGGTACCTCCCGGATCCATGGGGTCGAGGGAACCACTGGTACCGGGCGGCCGTGCCACAGAGCGTGACCGTCACTCCATCGGTGGCGCGTCATGGAACCGTCCGGGAGTTGTCCGGGTGTTGTCACGCTTCACGGCGAGCGGTTCCGGCGCGTTCACGACGGTCGCATGGTCTATGCATGACGGGCGGCGGGCGACCCCGCCGCCCCCTCACACTCCGCTGTGGAGGTGCGCCATGTGCTCCTGCCGGTCCTCGTGCCCCGCGTCCGACCCGACCCCCCGGCACCGGGTGGCCGCCCACCCCGAACAGGGCTGGACCCTGCTGTGCGACGGCTCGATCGTCTTCGACGACAGCGGCGAACTGCACCCGGACGGCAGCGTCGTCCCGCCGTGCCGGCTCCCGGCGGGCCGGCTCGCGGTGGCGGCCTGACCGGCTACGGCAGTACGGCGAACCCGTCCAGCTCCACCATCGCCTGCTCGTCCCACAGCCGTACGACCTCCACGACGGCCATCGCCGGGTAGTCCCGGCCCGCCAGCTCCCGCCAGATGCGGCCCAGTCGGCCGGCGTCGGCGCGGTACGCGGCGACATCCGTGGCGTAGACGGTGACCCGGGCGAGGTCGGCGGGGGTGCCGCCAGCCGCGCGCAGGGCGGTGAGGAGGTTGCCGAGCGCCTTCTCGAACTGCTCGGGGAGCGTGCCGCCGGTGACCTTGCCGTCGGCGTCGAGGGAGGTCTGCCCCGCGAGGAACACCACGCGGGAGCCGGACGCGACGACGGCGTGCGAGAAGCCCGTGGGCGGGGACAGCTCGGGCGGATTGACGCGCTCGGTGGTCACCGGGCCTCCTGATCGTGGGCGGTGGCGTACAACTCCTTGGCGATGATGCCCCGTTGGACCTCGCTCGCGCCCTCGTAGACGCGGGGTGCGCGTACCTCGCGGTAGAGGTGTTCGAGGAGGTGGCCGCGGCGCAGGGCGCGGGCGCCGTGCAGTTGGACCGCGGTGTCGACGACGTACTGCGCGGTCTCGGTGGCGAGCAGCTTGGCCATCGCGGCGCGCCCGGGGACGCCGGGGGCGCCCTGGTCGTACGCCGTCGCCGCCGCGTACACCATCAGCCGGGCCGCCTCGGTGCGCAGCGCCATCTCGGCGACCTGGTGGGAGACGGCCTGCAGATCCATCAACCTGCCCCGGAAGGCCTCGCGTCGGCGGGTGTGCCGGACCGTGGCGTCGAGCGCGGCCTGGGCCATGCCGACCGCGAACGCGCCGACGCTGGGGCGGAAGAGGTTGAGGGTGCCCATGGCGACCCGGAAACCGCGGTCCCTCTCGCCGAGCAGGTCGTCGGCGGTGACGGGCACGGCGTCCAGATCGAGGGCGCCGATGGGGTGCGGGGAGAGCATCTCCAGGGCGTTGCCGGTGAGTCCGGGCCGGTCGGCGGGGACGAGGAAGGCGGTCACCCCGCGGGCGCCGGCGCCCGGGGTGGTGCGGGCGAAGACGGTGTAGAAGTCGGCCTCGGGAGCGTTGGAGATCCAGCACTTCTCGCCGGTCAGCCGCCAGCCGGCGCCATCCGGCTCGGCCGCCAGGGCGAGGGCCGCCGCGTCCGAACCGGCCCCCGGCTCGCTCAGCGCGAAGGCGGCGACCGCGCTGCCGTCGGCGACCCGGGGCAGCCAGCGCTCGCGCTGCGCCGAGCTGCCGTGGGCGTGCACCGGGTGGGCGCCGAGGCCCTGGAGCGCGAGGGCGGTCTCGGCCTCGGTGCAGGCCTGGGCGAGCGACTCGCGCATCAGACACAGGTCGAGCGCGCCGGAGGTGAACAGCCGCGCGAGCAGTCCGAGCCGGCCGAGTTCGGCGAGGAGCGGCCGGTTGACGTGCCCCGGCTCGCCCTTGTCGGCGAGCGGGCGCAGCCGTTCGGCGGCGAGCGCGCGCAGCTCGGCACACCAGGCGGCCTGTTCCGGTTCGAGTGAGAATGCGGGCACTGCCGTCCTCCCTCCGGGGCGGACCACCCCGGCCCGTCCCCCGTCACCCCCGACGTTATCGCGCAAGGTTGACTGCCGTCACCAACACGATACGCTCGATCTGCGAGCCCACCAGGACGCCGGTGCCACCACGACGCCCGTCTCGACGTTTGTCACGGCAAGGGGGCGAACCGCCATGCACGTCTCGGCCCACGTCGACACCTTCGCGCGCGACCATCTGCCCCCGCCGGACGAATGGCCCGAGCTGCGGTTCGACCTTCCGGAGCTGCGCTACCCCGACCGGCTGAACTGTGCGGCGGAACTCCTGGACCACGCCGCGGCGGACCGCCCGGTCTTCCACACCCCGGCCGGCCCCAGCTGGACGTACGGCGAGCTGCGCGCGCACGTCGACCGGATCGCTCACGTGCTCACCGGCGAACTGGGCGTGGTCCCCGGCAACCGGGTCCTGCTGCGCGGCCCTACCACGCCCTGGCTCGCCGCGTGCTGGCTGGCCGTGCTGAAGGCGGGCGCGATAGCGGTCACCGTGCTGGCCCAGCAGCGCCCGCACGAGCTGGCGACGATCTGCGAGATCGCCCGGGTGCGGCACGCGCTGTGCGACGTCCGGGCCGTGGACGACCTGGCGAAGGCCGCGATACCGGACCTGCGGATCACCGCCTACGGCGGCGACGACCCGGACGACCTGCTGCGCCGCCCGGCGCCCGGCACCCCCTTCGCCGCGGTCGACACCGCCGCCGACGACATCGCCCTGATCGCGTTCACCTCCGGCACCACGGGTCGCCCGAAAGGGTGCATGCACTTCCACCGGGATGTGCTGGCGACGGCCGACACCTTCTCCCGGTACGTGCTGCGCCCCCATGCGGACGACGTGTTCGCCGGCAGTCCCCCGCTCGGCTTCACCTTCGGCCTCGGCGGGCTGGTGATCTTCCCGATGCGGGCCGGCGCGAGCAGCCTCCTGCTGGAGCAGGCCGGTCCCCGGCATCTGCTCCCCGCGATCGCCGGTCACCGGGTCTCGGTCCTGTTCACCGCCCCGACCGCCTACCGCGCCATGCTGGACGAGCTGGACGGGCACGACGTCTCGTCGCTGCGGCGCTGTGTGTCGGCCGGCGAGAACCTGCCCGCGGCCACCTGGCGGGCCTGGCACGAGCGCACCGGCGTACGGGTCATCAACGGCATCGGCGCGACCGAACTGCTGCACATCTTCGTCTCCGCCGCCGACGAGCACATCAGACCCGGAACCACGGGCGTGCCGGTACCGGGCTGGCAGGCACGGGTGCAGGACGCGGACGGCCGGCCGGTGCCCGACGGCGAGCCCGGTCTCCTGGCCGTGCGCGGCCCGGTCGGCTGCCGCTATCTGGCCGACCCGCGTCAGCGCGGTTACGTACGCGGCGGCTGGAACATCACCGGCGACACCTACGTCCGCGACCCCGACGGCTACTTCCGCTACGTGGCCCGCGCCGACGACATGATCATCTCCGCCGGGTACAACATCGCCGGGCCGGAGGTGGAGGACGCGCTGCTGCGGCATCCGGACGTGGTGGAGACGGCGGTCGTGGGCCGCCCCGACGAAGCCCGCGGACAGGTGGCAGTGGCCTACACGGTGCTGCGCGACGGAGCCCCGCGCGCCCCCGAGGCCCTGCGCGCCTTCCTGCTGTCCGAACTGGCGCCCTACAAATGCCCGCGCGAGTTCGTCTTCCTCGACGCGCTCCCCCGCACGGCCACCGGCAAGTTGCAGCGGTTCCGGCTGCGCACCGAAGGTGACCGGCAGTGATGCCGAAGACCTAAAATGATCAACGTGTCCGAGCAGCACGCCCCCCGGTCCCTCATCGTCACGCTCTACGGCGCGTACGGCCGCTTCATGCCCGGCCCCGTGCCCGTCGCGGAGCTGATCAGACTGCTGGCCGCGGTCGGCGTGGACGCGCCCTCCGTGCGTTCTTCGGTGTCCCGGCTCAAACGGCGCGGCCTGCTGGTGCCGGCCCGCACGGACGACGGCGCGGCCGGTTATGAACTCTCCGCGGAGGCACGGCAGTTGCTGGACGACGGCGACCGCCGTATCTACGCGACGGCACCCCCCGAGGACGAGGGCTGGGTGCTGGCGGTCTTCTCCGTGCCCGAGTCCGAGCGGCAGAAGCGGCACGTGCTGCGCTCCCGGCTGTCCGGCCTGGGCTTCGGCACGGCGGCCCCCGGGGTGTGGATCGCCCCGGCCCGGCTGTACGACGAGACGGAACACACCCTGCGCCGGCTGCACCTGGACCCGTACGTCGACTTCTTCCGCGGCGAGCACCTGGGCTTCGCGGCGACGGCCGAGGCGGTCGCCCGGTGGTGGGACCTGACCGCGATCGCCAAGGAGCACGAGCGCTTCCTCGACGCGCACGCCCCGGCGCTGCACGCCTGGGAGCACCGCCCGGGCACCCCGCCCGCGGAGGCCTACCGCGACTACCTCCTCGCCCTCGACTCCTGGCGCCATCTGCCCTACACCGACCCCGGGCTGCCCACCCACCTGCTGCCCGCGGGCTGGCCGGGCGTGCGCTCGGCGGAGGTCTTCCGCGGGCTGCACGCGCGGCTGCGGGACACGGGGGCCCGGTTCGCCGGGGTGTGATCCGGCGCCTGGTCAGACGATCGTCCGGCAGTACAGGTGCTCCCCGGCCGTCCGGGCCCGGCGGGCCAGGCCGACGAAGTCGCGAACGGTCCCCTCGGCGTGCCGGTAGTCGGCGAAGTCCAGCTCCTCGATGTCCCACCACTGGAGCGCGAGCATCGGCAGCGCGTCCTCCACCACACCGGCGAGGGCGTCCCGCCAGGCGTCGGGCAGTTCCCGTAGGGTCATCCCGGAGTCCCAGGCGGTACCGGCCGCGGGCATCGTCCCCTGCACGTACGGCACCTCGTCCGGGTCGGGCCAGACCAGTTCGGGCCGGTCCGCGCCGCCGGAGGGTATGCCCTCGGCGAAGACGACCAGCTTGGCCACCACCACGTCCGGGTCCGTGTGCTTCGTCTCCAGCCAGCCCGCGCCGGCCTCCCGCGGCCTCGCCTCGCTCAGCCAGTCACCGTCCGGCCCGATGGCCCGCTCCACCGCCGTTCGCCGGTCGGCGGCGTGGAAGTAGTCGTACAGCACACCCATGATGTCTCCGTCCGCCTCGCCTCTCCCCTCCGAGTAGAGCAGACAGCACTGACACGTCAGCGATCGAGGGTCAGCCGGGGCTTCGGGGCGTCCGTGCGGCCGGTCTGCGGGCGGCGGCTGCCGGCCCGGTACGGCGCGGGCCAGCCGGCCCCCGGGCCGTCGTAGCCCTGCTCGGCCGCCGCGTGCAGGGTCCAGTGCGGGTCGTACAGATGCGGGCGGGCCAGCGCGCACAGGTCCGTGCGTCCGGCGAGGATCAGGGAGTTGACGTCGTCCCACGAGGAGATCGCGCCCACCGCGATCACCGGGACGCCCGTCTCGTGCCGGATCCGGTCGGCGAACGGTGTCTGGTACGACCGCCCGTACTCCGGTCGCTCCTCGGCCACGACCTGCCCGGTGGAGACGTCGATCGCGTCGGCGCCGTGCGCGGCGAAGGCCCGGGCGATGCCGACCGCGTCCTCGGCGGTCGTACCGCCCTCGGCCCAGTCCGTGGCGGAGATGCGGACCGTCATGGGCCGCTCGGCCGGCCACACCGCGCGGACGGCGTCGAAGACCTCCAGCGGGAACCGGAGCCGCTTCGCCGGCGAGCCGCCGTAGGCGTCGGTGCGCCGGTTCGTGAGCGGGGAGAGGAAGCCGGAGAGCAGATAGCCGTGCGCGCAGTGCAGTTCGAGCAGGTCGAACCCGGCCCGCGCGGCCCGCCAGGCGGCGGCCGTGAACTGCTCGCGGACATCGGTCAGCTGGGCCCGTGACAGCTCGCACGGGGTCTGGCTGCCGGGCTTGTACGGCAGCGGGGAGGCGGCGACGAGCGGCCAGTTGCCCTCGGGCAGCGGCTCGTCGATGCCCTCCCACATCAGCTTCGTGGAGCCCTTGCGGCCCGAGTGGCCGAGCTGGACGCCGATCGCGGTGCCGGGGGCCTGCGCGTGCACGAAGCCGGTGACCCGCCGCCACGCCTCGGCCTGCCGGCCGGTGTAGAGACCGGCGCAGCCCGGGGTGATCCGGCCCTCCGCGCTCACGCACACCATCTCGGTCATGACGAGACCGGCCCCGCCGAGAGCCCGGGCGCCGAGGTGGACGAGGTGGAAGTCGCCGGGGACGCCGTCGGTGGCCGAGTACATGTCCATCGGCGAGACGACGACCCGGTTGCGCAGGGTCAGACCGCGCAGCCGGAACGGGGTGAACATCGGGGGCGTACCGGGCGGGCAGCCGAACTCGCGCTCGACGGCGTCGGTGAAGCGGGCGTCGCGCAGCCGGAGGTTGTCGTGGGTGACCCGGCGGCTGCGGGTGAGCAGGTTGAAGGCGAACTGGCGGGACGGCTGGCCGAGATGGAGCCGCAGGTCCTCGAACCACTCCAGGCTCGCCCGGGCGGCCCGCTGGGTGGAGGCGACGACGGGCCTGCGCTCCTCCTCGTAGGCGGCCAACGCGCCCGGCACGTCCGGTTGCTCCTCGAGGCAGGCGGCCAGCGCCAGCGCGTCCTCCACGGCGAGTTTGGTGCCGGAGCCGATGGAGAAGTGCGCGGTGTGGGCGGCGTCGCCGAGCAGGACGACGTTGCCGTGCGACCAGCGGTCGTTGACCACCGTACGGAAGGTCGTCCAGGCCGACTTGTTGGAGCGCAGGGGGCGGCCGCGCAGCGCCTCGGCGAAGATCTTGGCGCAGCGCTCGACGGACTCCGGCGCGTCCAGTTCCTCGAATCCCGCCGCCCGCCACACCTCCTCGCGCATCTCGACGATCACGGTGGAGGAGTCGGCCGCGTAGGGGTAGCCGTGCAGCTGCATCACGCCGTGCTCGGTCTCGGCGATCTCGAAGCGGAAGGCGTCGAAGGGGAAGTCCGCGGCGAGCCAGATATAGCGGCAGTGGTGTGCGTCCACATGGGGGCGGAACACATGGGCGTAGGCGTCGCGGGTGGTGCTGTGCACACCGTCGGCGGCGACGACGAGGTCGTACTCCGCCGACAGCACGTCCGGCGGCGGGGCCTCGGTGCGGAAACGGATGTCCACGCCGAGGGCGCGGCAGCGCTCGTGCAGGATCTCCAGGAGGCGGCGCCTGCCCAGGGCCGCGAAACCGTGTCCTCCGGAGCGGTGCGTGGTGCCCCGGTGCACGATGTCGATGTCGTCCCAGCGGACGAAGTCCCGCTGCAGGGCCTCGTGGACCACGGGGTCGGCGTGTTCGATGCCGCCGAGGGTCTCGTCGGAGAGGACCACGCCGAAGCCGAAGGTGTCGTCGGGGGCGTTGCGCTCCCACAGGGTGATCTCGCGGGTCGGGTCGAGGCGTTTGAGCAGGGCGGCGGCGTACAGGCCACCGGGGCCTCCACCGATGACGGCGACCTTCATGTCACCTCCCCTGCCACTTCGGCGGGCGCTTCTCCGTGAAGGCCGCGTGGAACTCGGCGTAGTCCTCGCCGTTCATCAGCAGGGCCTGGGTCGAGGCGTCCAGCTCGATCGACGCGGCCAGTGGCATGTCCAGCTCGGCGGTCAGCAGAGCCTTCGTCTGGGCGTGGGCCAGGGCCGGGCCGTCGGCCAGCCGGCGGGCCAGCCGCTGGGCCGCCTCGTCCGCCCGGCCTTCCTCGGTCAGCTCGCTGATCAGGCCGATGCGCTCGGCCTCGGGGGCGCGGACCGCCTCGCCCAGCATGAGCAGACGGGTGGCGTGGCCGAGGCCGACGACCCGGGGCAGCAGATAGGCCGCGCCCATGTCACCGCCGGACAGGCCGACGCGGGTGAAGAGGAAGGCGAAGCGGGCCGAGGGGTCCGCCACGCGGAAGTCGGCCGCGAGGGCGAGCACCGCTCCCGCGCCCGCCGCCACCCCGTGCAGGGCGGCGACCACCGGGAACGGGCACTCCCGGATCGCCCGCACGACCTGGCCGGTCATCCGGTTGAAGTCGAGCAGCTGGGCGGTGTCCATGGCGAGGGTGGCGCCGATGATCTCGTCCACGTCACCGCCGGAGCAGAAGCCGCGGCCCTCGCCGGCCAGCACCAGGGCGCGCACGGCGCGCTCCCGGGACAGCTCGGCGAGCAGATCGCGCAGGTCGGCGTAGCCGCCGAAGGTGAGGGCGTTGAGTTTGTCGGGGCGGGCGAGGGTGACCGTGGCGACGCCGTCGGCGAGATGGACGCGCAGATGCTCCCAGTCCGAGGTGCGGGCGGCGGAGCCGGTGAAGGGACTCATGACGTGCGGCCTCCTGGGTCGGCGGTGCCGTACGTTGCTCTGTCCCCCGAAGTTATCACTCATTTGTGACTGTCGTCACGAGTGCGCGACAGCTGTACGCCGATCGGGCGGGGTCCGTCCGCTGCGTCACCGGTCGGCGACAGGGCCGTAACAGTGGGCACCGGCGTGCGAGGCGGGGCGTTCGGCGGGGTAGACCGACTGCTGCCGGGGCCGAAGGTCCCGGGCGAAACCCGGTCCACGGCCCCTGGGGCCGGGGCCCGTACCATTCCTACAGTCGAAAGCAGGACAGCCTGCTCCATGAACGGACTCACCGTGCACGAACGCCCCGCCGAATCGGCCTCCTGGCGCATCGCGCTGCCGCACACCACCGCGGCGGTGCCGGTGGCGCGCGCCCTGGTCCGGACGGCTCTCGCCGAGGTGGAGCACACGGCTTGCAGCGACACCGCGGAGCTGCTCACGGCCGAGCTGGTGGCCAACGCGGTGGAGCACACCGCCGGGCGCGGCCCGATAGAGCTGGTGGTGGAGCTGCTGCCGACCGGCTGCCAGGTCGAGGTGCACGACGCGGACCCGGCGCCGCCCGGCCACCTGACCCGCCCCGTGATCGAGGTGCCCGACCCCTGGCAGGAGGACGGCCGCGGGCTGCTGCTGATCCGCGCCCTCAGCTCGTCCTGCGGGCACCGCCCCACCCCGTCGGGCAAGGCGGTGTGGTTCAGACTGCCTGCGGTTCCCGCTCAGCGGCGGCGCTCGGCGTGAGCGGAGACGTCTCGGCGGCGGGGCGGGCCAGCGTGGAGTGCCGGCGGCCGTAGGCGACGTAGACCAGCAGGCCGGCGGCGAGGAAGCCCGCGAACTGGAGCCAGGTCTGCCAGCCCGTCTCGTAGATCAGGTACAGGCAGAAGGCGACGCCGAGCAGCGGGACCACCGGGTAGAGCGGGACGCGGAAGCTGCGGGTGAGGCCCGGTTCGCGGCGGCGCAGGGCGATCACCACGATGTTGACGACCGCCATGATCGCGAGCGTGCCGATGGTGCACAGGTTCATCACGGCGTCCAGGGAGGCGAAGGCCGCCGGGAGTGCGAAGACGACCGCGACGATCAGGGTGCCGGCGACGGGGGTGGAGGTCTTCGGGTTGACCTTCTCGAAGACGCGCGGGATCAGGCCGTCGCGGGACATCGACATCAGGATGCGGGTCTGGCCGTACATCACCGCGAGGACGACCGAGGCGATGGCGACGACCGCGCCGAAGGCGATCACCGCGCCACCGACGGTCGAGCCGGTGACCTCGTTGACCACGTACGACAGCGCGGCGGGGCGGCCGGCGACCTGGTCGCCGCCGATGGCACCGATCGCGGCGAGCGCGACCGCGCAGTACAGCAGGGTGACCAGGCCCATGCAGACCATGATCGCGACCGGGATGTCCCGGCGCGGGTTCTTCGCCTCCTCACCGGCCGTGGTGATCGCGTCGAAGCCGATGTAGGAGAAGAACGCGGCGGTGGTGCCCGCGCCGATGCCGCCGAGGCCGGCCGGCGAGAACGGGGTGAGGTTGCCGTGCTTGAAGGCGCTGTAGCCGACGGCACAGAAGGCGAGCAGGATGACGAGCTTGACCGCGGCCATGGCGGCCGTCGCCCGGGCGCTCTCGCGCACGCCCCGCACCAGCAGCAAGGACGCCATCGCGATGACGATCACGGCGGGCAGGTTGATGATCCCGCCGTCACCGGGGCCGGCGGACAGCGCGGCCGGGAGCTGGACGCCGGTGAGGCTGTGCAGCAGCTCGTTGACGTACTGGCTCCAGCCGACCGCGACGGCCGAGATCGAGATGCCGTACTCCAGCAGCAGGCACCAGCCGACCAGGAAGGCGGTGGACTCGCCGAGCCCGGCGTAGGCGAAGGAGTACGAGGACCCGGAGACCGGGATCGCGCCGCCCAGCTCCGCGAAGGAGAAGGCGGTGAAGACACAGGTGATCGCGGCGAGGACGAAGGAGACGACGACGGCCGGACCGGCCTGGGCGACGGAGTCGGACAGGCCGACGAAGATGCCGGTGCCGACGATGGCGCCGACGCCGAAGCAGATGAGCTGGAAGAGGCCCATCGTGCGCTTCAGGCCGTGGCCCTCGCGGTCGGCACCGGATTCGGCGACGAGCAGGTGCGGGGACTTGATGCGGGGAGCGGGCATGCGGGTGGTGCTCGTTTCTGGTGGTGCGGGCGACCGTCGTAGGGCCGCGGCGACGGCCTCGGAAGGGGGTGGATCCGAGGCCGCCGGTCAGGATAAGGCCTGGTGGGGACGGTGGACTACGGTCGCGGCGCGAGTGTGGCGATCAGCACCGCCTTGATGGTGTGCAGACGGTTCTCGGCCTCGTCGAAGACGACCGAGTGGGCGGACTCGAAGACCTCGTCGGTGACCTCCAGGGAGGTCAGGCCATGGGTCTCGTGGATCTCCTGGCCCACCGCCGTGCCGAGGTCGTGGAAGGCGGGCAGGCAGTGCAGGAACCTCACGTCCGGGTTGTCCGTCGCACGCAGGACGTCCATGGTCACCGCGTACGGCGCGAGGGCCTTGATCCGCTCGGCCCAGACGTTCTTGGGCTCGCCCATGGAGACCCAGACGTCGGTCGCGACGAAGTCCGCCCCGCGGACGCCCTCGGTGACGTCCTCGGTGAGGGTGACGACGGCCCCGCTGCCCGCGGCCAGCTCGCGGGCCCGGGCGACGATCTCCTCGGCGGGCCAGTAGGCCCGCGGCGCGACGATGCGCACGTCCATGCCGAGCAGCGCGCCGGTGATCAGATAGGAGTTGCCCATGTTGAAGCGGGCGTCGCCGAGGTAGGCGAAGGCGGTCGCGGTGAGCGGCTTGGCACTGTGCTCGGTCATGGTGAGCACGTCGGCGAGCATCTGGGTGGGGTGCCAGTCGTCCGTGAGGCCGTTGTAGACGGGCACGCCGGCGTACGCGGCCAGCTCCTCGACCTTGTCCTGGCTGTCGCCGCGGTACTCGATGGCGTCGAACATCCGGCCGAGCACCCGCGCGGTGTCCTTCACGGACTCCTTGTGCCCGATCTGGGAGGCGGAGGGGTCGAGATAGACCGTGCGGGCACCCTGGTCGGCGGCGGCGACCTCGAACGCGCAGCGGGTGCGCGTCGAGGTCTTCTCGAAGACCAGCGCGATGTTCCTGCCCCGCAGGTACGGCGTCTCGGTCCCCGCCTTCTTGGCGGCCTTCAGCTCGGCTGCCAGCTCGACCAGGCCGCGGAACTCCTGCGCGGTGAAGTCGAGCTCCTTGAGGAAGTGGCGGCCGGCGAGGGCGGTCGGGACTGTCGCCATGGGGGCGCTCCGGGGGTACTGGGGACAGGAACACTGGAATTCTATACGAAGACCAGAATTTCTATACGGCCGCACGGGGTCCGTTCGGTCACACCGCTCACACGGGGTCCCGCTCCACGGGGCAGCTCATGCACCGCGGGCCGCCCCGCCCCCGCCCCAGTTCACTGCCTGGGATCTCGATCACCTCGATGCCCTGCTTGCGCAGATGCGTGTTGGTGGTCACGTTCCGTTCGTAGGCGACGACGACGCCGGGCTCGACGGCGAGCACGTTGCAGCCGTCGTCCCACTGCTCGCGCTCGGCGGCGTGCACGTCCTGGGTGGCGGTCAGCACCCGGATCTCGCCGAGGCCGAGGGCGGCGGCGATGGCGCGGTGCATGTGCTCCGGCGGATGGTCGGTGACCTTCAGCTCCCGGTCACCGACGCCCGGCTCGATGGTGTACGAGCGCAGCATGCCGAGGCCGGCGTACTGGGTGAACGTGTCGCCGTCGACCATGGTCATCACGGTGTCGAGGTGCATGAAGGCGCGCCGCTTGGGCATGTCGAGCGCGACGATCGTGCGCGCCGAGCCGGCCGCGAAGAGCCGGGAAGCGAGCATCTCCACGGCCTGCGGCGTGGTGCGCTCGCTCATGCCGATCAGGACGGCACCGTTGCCGATCACCAGGACGTCGCCGCCCTCGATGGTGGAGGGGTGGTCGGACTGCCCCTGGGACCAGAAGTGGAACGTTTCGGCACGGAAGAGCGGGTGATGCCGGTAGATCGCCTCGAAGTGGACGGTCTCGCGCTGCCGGGCGGGCAGCCGCATGGCGTTGATGGCGACCCCGTCGTAGACCCAGGCGGAGGTGTCGCGGGTGAACAGGTGGTTGGGAAGGGGGCCGAGGAGGAAGTCGTCGAGGTCCATCACATGGAAGCGGACGGACGCCGGCTCCGGGTGCGCCTGGAGAAACTCCCGCTTGGTCATGCCGCCCACCAGCGCCTCGGCCAGCTCCCGCGCGGGCAGGCCCGCGAAGGCGGCGCGCAGATGGTCGGCGGCGAGGGGACCGTACTCCTTCTCGTGGAAGACCCGGTCGAGCACGAGGGCGCGGGCTTCGGGCAGTTCCAGGGTCTCGGTGAGCAGGTCGCCGAAGAGGTGGACGACGACTCCGCGGTCACGCAGGACGTCGGCGAACCCGTCGTGCTCGGCACGCGCCCGGCGCACCCACAGGACGTCGTCGAAGAGGAGGGCGTCCTTGTTGCTGGGGGTGAGCCTTTTGAGCTCGAGGTCGGGCCGGTGCAGGATCACGCGGCGCAGCCGCCCGGCCTCGGAGTCGACACGGTATGTCATGCCTCCATCCTGGCCGCACTCGACCGCCTTCACGCCCTTGTCGGCCGTTTCCCGCCCCTTCCTGTTCTCGTCCTATTGACGAGAAGCGGAACCTTCACTTATCGTCGTGATGACGAAAAACGGAGCCGGAACAACAGGCCGACACGCGGGTCCTGACAACGGGTCCGCAGAACGAGGGGGGTTCCATGGCCGACATCACGCGGCGCCTGGGCGGGCGCCACCTGCGCGGCGCACCGACGGCGCACATCCGGCACCACCGCGGCGAGAAGCTGCTGCACGACGGGCCGGGGCTCAGCTTCTGGTTCCGCGCACTGACCTCGGCGATCTCCGAAATCCCGGTCGACGACCGGGAGTTGGCCATGACCTTCCACGCCAGGACCGCCGACTTCCAGGACGTGTCCGTGCAGGCGACGGTCACCTACCGCGTCGCCGACCCGGCCGTGGCCGCCGCCCGCCTGGACTTCTCCATCGACCCGGACACCGGCGCCTGGCGCGGCACCCCGCTGGAGCAGCTGGGCACCCTGCTCACCGAGACCGCGCAGCAGCACGCGCTGGACGTCCTGGCCCGCACCCCGCTCGCGGCGGCACTGGCGGACGGGGTGCGGGCCGTGCGCGAGCGCATCGCGTCGGGGCTCGGCGCCGAACCGCGGCTGCCGGCGACCGGCATCGAGGTCGTCGCGGTCCGTGTGATGGCGCTGCGGCCGGAACCGGAGGTCGAGCGGGCCCTGCGCACCCCGGCCCGGGAACAGATCCAGCAGGAGGCCGACCGCGCGACCTACGAGCGGCGGGCCGTGGCGGTCGAGCGGGAGCGCACCATCGCCGAGAACGAGCTGTCCAGCCAGATCGAACTCGCCCGGCGCGAGGAGCAGTTGGTCGAGCAGCGGGGCACCAACGCCCGCCGCGAGGCCGAGGAGGCGGCCGCGGCGGACGCGGTGCGCGCCCGGGCGGAGGCGGCACGTTCGGTGCTGCTCGCCGAGGCGGAGGCCGAGCGGTCGGTGAAGCTCGCCGAGGCGGAGGCGGCACGCTCGCTCACGCTCACCGAGGCCGAGGCCGCCCGGTCCCGGCAACTCGCCGAGGCGGAGGCCGCGCGCACGGCCGTGCTGGCCGACGCCGAGGCCGCGCGGGCCGTACGGGTCGCCCGGGCCGAGGCCGAGGGCGCACGCGAGCTGGGCGAGGCGCGGGCCGAGGCCCAGGCGGCCTGGCTGCGGGTGCACACCGAGGCCGGCGTCGACGGGGCGACGACCCTGCGGGCGCTCACCGCCACCCGCCTGGCCGAGAACCTGCCGCGCATCGACAGCGTGACCGTCTCGCCGGACGTGCTGACCGGACTGCTCGCCCGGCTGGGTACGGGGGCGGCCGAGTGAGCCTCGCCCCGCGGGCCGTGCTGGTCCACCGCACCACGGAGTACGAGGAGCTGGTGGCCCGGCACGGCACGCACGGCCAGGCCGCGTTCTTCCTCGCCTCCCGGGGCCGGGACATCGAGGAGGTCGCCGCACGCCACCGCCGCGCCCGCGCCGCGCTGGCCGAGGTCATCTCGGCGGTGCCGCTGACCTGGCGGCAGGCACAGGTGGAGCGGGGCGATCTGGACCGGTTCCTGTTCGCGCCCGAGGACGTGGTCGTGGTGATCGGGCAGGACGGGCTGGTGGCCAACGCCGCCAAGTACCTGACCGGTCAGCCGGTGATCGGCATCGACACCGATCCCGGCCGCAATCCCGGTGTGCTGGTACGGCACCGCCCGGACGACGCGCCGAGGCTGCTGCCGTCGGCGACGGACAGCGCGGCGGACGAACTCACCATGGTCGAGGCCGTCGCCGACGACACCCAGCGGCTGCTGGCGCTCAACGAGATCTATCTGGGCACGTCCGGTCATCAGACCGCCCGCTACCGCCTGGGCCTCGAGGACGACGGGGGTGTCGTCGAGGCCCAGGCCTCCTCCGGGGTGCTGGTGGGGACCGGCACCGGTGCGACCGGCTGGCTCCGCTCGGTGTGGCAGGAGCGGGGCAGCCGGATCGCGCTGCCCTCCCCCACCGAGGACCGGCTGGTGTGGTTCGTCCGCGAGGCCTGGCCGTCACCGGCCACCGGTACGAGCCTGGTGGCCGGCGAACTCGGGTCCTCGGCGGCGCTGACGGTCACCGTCGAGTCCGACCGCCTCATCGCCTTCGGCGACGGCATCGAGACGGACGCGCTCCAGCTGACCTGGGGCCAGACGGTCCGCGTCGGGGTGTGCGAGCAGCGGCTGAGGCTGGTCGGCTGACCGGCCTCACAACCGCGGGTCCACCGGCTCCGACTCCAGGGCCAGCACCCCGAAGACCGCCTCGTGCACCCGCCACAGCGGCTCCCCGTCCGCGAGCCGGTCCAGGGCCTCCAGGCCGAGGGCGTACTCGCGCAGGGCGAGGGACCGCTTGTGGTTCAGGAACCGCCGCCGCAGCCGGGCGAGGTTGTCCGGCCGGGTGTACTCGGGGCCGTAGATGATCCGCAGGTACTCACGGCCCCGGCACTTGATGCCGGGCTGCACCAGTCGGCCCTCCTGGTCGCGGACGAGCGCGCCGACCGGCTTGACCACCATGCCCTCGCCGCCGCGGCCGGTCATCTCCAGCCACCAGTCGACGCCCGCGCGGACCGACTCCGCCTCGCCGGTGTCGACGTACAGCCTTCTGGTCGTCCGGAGCAGTCCGGTGCCGTCGTGCTCCACCAGCCGGTCGATCAGGGCGAGTTGCTGGTCGTGCGGCAGCGCGGCGAGGCTGCGGCCCTGGACGGCCAGCAGTTGGAAGGGGGCCAGGCGTACGCCGTCCAGGCCGTCCGTGGTCCAGCAGTAGCGGCGGTAGGCGCGCGTGAACGCGGCCGCGTCCGAGGCGCGTTCGCGCTGCCTCTCCAGCAGGCCGCCGACGTCCACCCCGCGTGCCGCGGCGGCCTCCAGCGCGCCGAGCGCGCCCGGGAACACCGCGCCGGAGGCGGCGCCCACGGCCGCGTACTGGCCGCGCAGCAGACCGGAGGCCTTCAGCGACCACGGCATCAGCTCGGCGTCCAACAGCAGCCATTCGGTGGCGAGTTCGTCCCACAGTCCGGCCTCCGCGATCGCCGAGCGCAGCCGGCCGAGGATCTCCTCCGTCACCGACTCGTCGTCGAAGAAGGGCCGTCCGGTGCGGGTGTGGAGCGAGCCGGTCGGGCCGTCCACACCGAATCGCCGCGCGGCCGCCGCCGCGTCCCGGCACACCAGGGCCACGGCCCGCGAGCCCATGTGCTTCTCCTCGCACACGACGCGTGCTACCCCGTCCCGCGCGTACTGCGCGAAGGCCTCCACGGGGTGCTCCAGAAACTGTCCATCAGCGGCTCCGCCTCGGGCATCCCCCTGCGAGGTCGCCGTCGGTGCCATGGTCGGCGGCAGGTACGGCAGCAGACGCGGGTCGATCGCGAACCGGCTCATGACCTCCAGCGCCGCCGCCGCGTTCTCCTCGCGCACCGCGACCCGGCCGGCGTGCCGGGTCTCCACGGCCCTGCGGCCGTACACGTCCGCCAGATCCAGCGGCCGGCCGTCCTGTCCGCCGGGCGCCTCGGCGCTGGGGGTACCTCCCGCTCGAGCGAAGCCGAGAGTGGGGGAGGGCGCGTACCAGACCCGCTCCGCCGGTACGTCCACCAGCTCGCGCTCCGGCCAGCGCAGCGCGGTCAGCTTGCCGCCGAAGACGGCGCCGGTGTCCAGGCAGATGGTGTTGTTGAGCCAGGTCGCCTCCGGGACCGGGGTGTGCCCGTAGACGACGGCCGCGCGCCCCCGGTAGTCCTCCGCCCAGGGGTAGCGCACCGGCAGCCCGAACTCGTCGGTCTCGCCGGTGGTGTCGCCGTACAGGGCGTGCGAGCGGACCCGGCCGGAGGTACGGCCGTGGTACCGCTCGGGCAGGCCGGCGTGGCACACGACCAGCTTGCCGCCGTCGAGGACGTAGTGGCTGACCAGGCCGTCCAGGAAGCGGCGCACCTCCGCCTCGAACTCCGCGCTCTCGCCCTCCATCTGCGCGATGGTCTCGGCGAGGCCGTGCGTGTGCTGGACCCTGCGCCCCTTGAGGTAACGCCCGTACTTGTTCTCGTGGTTGCCCGGCACGCACAGCGCGTTCCCGGACCCGACCATGGACATCACCCGGCGCAGCACACCCGGGGAGTCGGGGCCGCGGTCGACCAGGTCGCCGACGAAGACGGCGGTACGGCCGGCCGGGTGCACGCCGTCGGTGTAGCCCAACCTCGCGAGCAGCGACTCCAGTTCTGCGGCGCAGCCGTGGACGTCGCCGATGATGTCGAAGGGGCCGGTGAGGTGGGTCAGGTCGTTGAAGCGCTTCTCGGTGACGACGGTGGCGCTCTCCGCCTCCTCGACCCCGCGCAGGACGTGCACCTTGCGGAAGCCCTCGCGCTCCAGGTGCCGCAGGGAGCGGCGCAGTTCGCGGATGTGCCGCTGGATGACCCGGCGGGGCATGTCGGCGCGGTCGGTGCGGGCCGCGTTGCGCTCGGCGCACACCTCCTCGGGCACGTCGAGCACGATGGCGATGGGCAGCACGTCGTGCTTCCTCGCCAGCTCGATCAGCTGCCGGCGGGCGTCCTGCTGCACGCTGGTGGCGTCCACGACCGTGCGGCGGCCGGCGGCCAGCCGCTTGCCGGCGATGTAGTGCAGGACGTCGAAGGCGTCCCGGGTCGCGCCCTGGTCGTTCTCGTCGTCGCAGACCAGGCCGCGGCAGAAGTCGGAGGAGATCACCTCGGTGGGTTTGAAGTGCCGGCGGGCGAAGGTGGACTTGCCGGAGCCGGAGGCGCCGACGAGGACGACGAGGGAGAGGTCGGTGACGGGCAGGGCCCGTCCCGTGCGGGCCTCGGTCATGCGGCCTTCGCCTCCTTCGGGGTCTCGGTCGTGGTCAGGGTGAACACGGCCATCTGGGTGGGCGGTCCGACCTCCGGGTCGTCCGGTCCCACGGCGGTGAACTCCACTTCGTAGCCGTGCCGTTCGGCCACGTCGGCCGCCCAGGCGCGGAATTCCTCGCGGGTCCACTCGAAGCGGTGGTCGCCGTGCCGGACGTGTCCGGCGGGCAGGGTCTCCCAGCGGACGTTGTACTCGACGTTCGGGGTGGTCACGAGGACCGTGCGGGGGCGGGCGGCGCCGAACACCGCGTACTCCAGGGCGGGCAGCCGGGGCAGGTCGAGGTGCTCGATCACCTCGCTGAGCACGGCGGCGTCGTAGCCCGCGAGGCGCTTGTCGGTGTAGGCGAGCGAGCCCTGCACGAGCCTGACCCGGGACGCCTGGCGCTCCCCCATGCGGTCCAGCTTCAGGCGCCGCGCGGCGATGGCGAGCGCCCGCACGGACACGTCGAGCCCGACGACCTCCGTGAACCGCGCGTCCTTCAGCAGCTCCCGCACCAACTCGCCCTGTCCGCAGCCGAGATCCAGCACCCGCGAGGCGCCGCGGGCACGCAGCGTGGCGAGGATCGCCTCCCGGCGCTGCACCGCGAGCGGGGTCGGCCTCGGCTCGGTCTCCGTCTCCTCGGCGACCGCGTTGTCCAGTTCCCCGACGTCGCTGTCGTCGGCCTCGGCGAGCCGGACCAGCTCCAGCCGCTCCCTCGCCTGCCGGGCCAGGGACCAGCGGCGGGAGAGGTAGCGGGTGGTGATGAGCCGCTGCTCGGGGTGCCCGGGCAGCCAGCCCTCGCCCGCCCGCAGCAGCTTGTCGACCTCATCGGAGGAGACCCAGTAGTGCTTGGCGTCGTCCAGGACCGGCAGCAGGACGTACAGGTGGCGCAGCGCCTCGGCCAGGGTCAGCCCGTCCGACTCCAGCACCAGGCGGACGTAGCGCGAGTCGCCCCACTCGGGGAACTCACTGTCCAGCGGCACCGGTTCGGCGCTCACGCTCCAGCCGAGCGGCTCGAAGAGGCGGTGCACGAGGGCGGGGCCGCCGCGCGCGGGCAGCGCGGGCACCTCGACGCGCAACGGCCGTGCCTGCCCGGGCAGTTCCGGACGAGTGGCGCACACCCCGCGCATGGCGCTGGAGAAGACGCCGCTCAGCGCGACCGCGAGCAGCGAGGAGGCCGCGTAGGGCCGGTCGTTGACGTACTGCGCGAGCGCCGCGTCGGGCGCACCGCCCCGCCCCTTGCCCTTGCCCCGCCGGACCAGCGCGACCGTGTCGATCTCCAGCAGCAGCGCGGCCGTGCAGCGCCCGGCGTCCGCTTCGGGGTAGAAGACATGGGCGGTGCCGTAGGACGTGGAGAACTTCTGCGCCTTGTCGGGGTGCTTGTGCAGCAGGAACCCGAGGTCGGTGGCCGGGTGGGCGGCGTCGCCGCGCGTCGAGATCGTCAGGAACACCCGCCCGATTCTTCCGGTCTCGCACCCGGTTGACCACCAGTTTTCGGTACGGCCCGCCCCCTGCTACGGCCGCGCGCCGGTGCCCGTCACGATGCGTCGGCGACGATCCTTTGGGCATGGTGCACGGCCCGCCGTTCCGCCGTGCGCAGGTCGTCCAGCTGCGCCTTGTTCCTGCCGATGGCGGCGTTCTGGCGGCGCGCTTCGAGGGAGTGGACGGACGGGATGTAGCCGGTGTCGAGCTTGCACGTCGCGTCGGCGGCCGCCGTCTTCTTCTCCTTGTCGGAGGGCCGCTCGGTCCGGTACCAGGCGATGTCCACGGACGCCTTGTCCGGATCGGTGTAGCGGAATCCCTTCTTCTTCATGCAGTCCGACCACGCACGGTCGGCCTTCTTCCAGGCCGGGTCCTTGCGCGCCTCCTTCTGCGACTGGAACCAGAGCAGTTGGGCGAGCGAGTAGTAGCCGGTGAGCTTCACGCCGTCGATCTTGGCCGCCTTGGGCGGCGGGCCGTAGATCGTCCGGTTCGCCTGGCCCAGGCAGCCTTCTTCGGGGATGCGGTGCCCGTGGACGACGTGGCTGTCGCCGGACTCGAACCCGCCGGTGAGGGCGGCGTACTGGTCGGCGGGCCACTCCTGGCCCTGGGCCGACCCGGCCTGCCCCTGGTTGTGATAGCCGTGCTCGGACGCCACGTCGGGGTCGTCCACGCCGTACGGGCTGTCGTCGCCCAACGTGCCACCGAGGCCGAGCGTGCCCTGCCGGACCGGGTAGGTCGACTCGAGGCCTCGGGTGTCGAGCGCCGCGAAGCCGGAGAAACCGAGCCGCACCATGCACTTCTTGGCGAGGATCCACTGGGCCCTGCTGACGGCCTTGCCGTCGGCCGAGGCGGGGTCCGGCAGGTACGCGTGCAACGGGAGCGCCGTCATGGCGTTGAGCCGGTGGGCCTCGCCGGAGGTGTCGTTCCCGTCGGCGAACTGGCAGGCCGACACGGCGAACAGGCCGGCGAGAGCGAGAGG
Source organism: Streptomyces sp. MMG1121 (assembly GCF_001280015.1). GTDB lineage: Bacteria > Actinomycetota > Actinomycetes > Streptomycetales > Streptomycetaceae > Streptomyces. Next base: position 104,385 of record NZ_LGDV01000038.1, on the reverse strand, counting down.
CAGGACTTTGCGCACGGGGTCATCCGATCAGGAGCCGATCATGGGCGCCGTGACGGAGCCCACAATTCCGCCACAGAAAGCGCACAGTCGACCCACATCTCCGAAGCTCAGGTGAAGTCCGCCCGGGCCAGATGGGTCCCGCAGACGCGGCAGCGGAAGAGGTATCCGGTCGGCTGCCCGTCCTTGTCGAGCGCCCCGAGGAACTCCTCCGTGGGACCGGCCGCCCAGCCCCATCCGGCACACTCCCGGCGCAGCCGGTCGAGCGCGTCCGGATGGCTCCTGAGCTGCTTCGCGCCCACCGCCCCAAGGAACACCGCACCGTCGCCGCAGTGTTCGGGCCAGCCCCAGTCCTGCCAGGTGGCGAAACCGGGCGTGCGCTCGCAGATCTGGCGGGCCGCCTCGTCCGGCATCGGACCCGCCTCGACGTCGTTGAAGAACACACCGAACCGCTCGGCCGCGGTGCCGAACGCGATGCAGTAGGGGCACAGGCGCCCGTCCGGTACGTCCTCGCCGTGGACCGGACCGGTGTAGATCCAGCCCTGGTCGCGCCCGCAGCAGGCGCACGGCTCGTCGGCGGCGGTCACCGACCCGGTGGCCACCGGGTCCGGGTGGTAGGGGAACGGCGGCAGCATGGGCCGGCGCCGGGGCTCCGGCCGCGGCCTGACGACCTGTTCGATCGCCTGCCCGGTCAGCGCGGCGGCCGGCACCACGACCGCCCGCGCCCGCAGCTCCCCGGGCAGGTGCCGCAGGTCCTCCTCACCGGTCACGATCACCGTCGGGTCCCCGAGCAGCACGATCGCCGCGCCGGTACGGCGGGCCAGTTCGGCGACGATGTCCAGAACGCCGGGGCCCGGCCGGGCGAACGACACCCCGAGATGCAGATACACATCGGCGTCACTGCCGTCGGCGGCCCGCACCCACTCGACCGGCTCGCCGTCGGGAACGTCGTAGGGGGCGTACGGCATCAGCACCTCACGCACGGCCGAGGCGTCCATCGGCACGACGTCGCCGTCGCGGAACGCGTGAACGGAGATGCCGGATCCCATGTCCCTTACTCCACCACACACCGGCCCCGCGACGGCATCCCCGGGACTCGCGCAGACGACCGTGAGCACGGGAGGGACCTCTCACCGAGGTTGCGGGTCACAGCCGCGCGCCGCCGGTGCCACGGCGGCTGCGACCCGGCCGGGGCCTAGGACAGCTGCGACTGGACCTGAGCCGAGATCAGCTCCAGGTGGTCCAGGTCGTCCAGGTCCAGGACCTGGAGGTAGATGCGGCGGGAGCCGATCTCGGCGTAACGGCCGATCTTGTCGACGACCTCGGCCGGGGAGCCCGCCAGACCGTTGGCCTTCAGCTCGTCCGCCTCACGGCCGATCGCGGCGGCGCGCCGGGCGACCTCCTGGTCGTCCTTGCCGACGCAGACCACGAGCGCGTTGGAGTACGTCAGGTCGTCCGCGCCGCGGCCGGCCTGCTCGGCGGCGGCCCGCACCCGGGCGAACTGCCGCTCGCTGTCCTCGACCGAGGCGAAGGGGATGTTGAACTCGTCGGCGTACTTCGCGGCCAGCCGTGGCGTACGGGTCGCGCCGTGGCCGCCGATGAGCACCGGGACCCTGCCCTGGGCGGGCTTGGGCAGCGCGGGCGACTCGGTGAGGTCGTAGAACGTGCCGTGGAAGTCGAAGGTCTTGCCGGCCTCGGTCGCCCACAGCCCGGTGACGATCGCGAGCTGTTCCTCCAGCCGGGCGAACTTCTCCTTCGGGAACGGGATGCCGTACGCCTTGTGCTCTTCCTCGAACCAGCCGGCGCCGAGGCCCAGCTCCACGCGGCCGCCGGACATCTGGTCGACCTGGGCGACCTGGATGGCGAGCACGCCGGGCAGCCGGAAGGTGCCGGCCGTCATCAGCGTGCCGAGGCGGATGCGCTTGGTCTCACGGGCCAGGCCTGCCAGGGTGATCCAGGCGTCGGTGGGGCCGGGCAGACCGTCCGCGCCGCCCATGCGGAGATAGTGGTCCGAGCGGAAGAATGCGTCGAACCCGAGGTCCTCGGTGGCTTTCGCCACGGTGAGCAAGGTGTCGTAGGTGGCCCCCTGCTGGGGCTCGGTGAAGATTCGAAGGTCCATACACCCATCCTGCACGCCACGGCTCGCGTCAACCTCGCCGGTACCGCCAGGCACCGTCGTCCCCGGTCGGGTGAAAATCGGGCGTGGGGCGCGCCGGGCGCCGTGCGGGCCAGTGACCGGCCCCGGTGATGATCGTTGGGACGTCGGAGCCGGGCCGTCCGGCACCCGCGCCGGGCGGTGGCCGCCGTCGCGCGTCATCGCGTCGGCCCTGCCGGGCCGGGAGCCGAGGAGGCCGTCATGTCCGAAGACTCCGCTGCACAGCAAGGCGGCTGCGCCGACCGGCCGAAGGGGTTGCTGGAGCAGATGGAAGAGCTGATGGCCGCGTTGAACGCGGATCTGTCGGAGCTGGCCGATCTCCAGGGCGATCAGAGCCCTCTCCGGGACGCCGGCCTCGGCTGAGCTGCCCGCCCCCGCTCCGCGGGTCGGCCTCGGGAGCCGGACGGGCTGTGGGCGCCACACTCACCAGGCACCCGACGGGCTGTTCTCGCTTCCGCTGTCCGGTAAGACCTCCTCCCGCGCCGCCAGCTTGCGCAGCATCTCCAGGACGCGGTCGCGGGACTCGTCGGCCGCGTCGATGGCCTCCATGCACTGCCAGTACGTCGTCTCGTCGGCGGCGGCGCTCGCCATGCCGACCAGGGCCATGCCGACCTCGCCGAGCAGATCCCCGAGGCAGAGCAGGGTCTCGCGGGCGTCGTCCAGCCGGGTGAGCTGGGCGGCCCGCAGATCGCCGGGGTCGAGTTCGGGCGGGTCCAGGACGCCGCAGCCCCGGCCCGCCAGTTCCGTCAGGCCGAGCGCCTCGCCGCGCAGCTCCGGCGGTCCGGAGACCGCGAGCCGGCTGCCGATCGCCTGGGCCAGGGCCTGTGCCTGCCAGACCTCCGCCATGATTTCGCCTGCGTCCGCGCCGTTCGCCAGGGCTCGCCTGCTCGTGAGGATGAGCCGTATCGCATCCATACGTCGCCCCCGTCCCTCCACATGCTTTCTCGCACATCGGCTTGAACTCCCTTTTCCACTACCCAGAGTGAGGGTCTGTCGGGTGAAAAGCCAGAGGTGAACGGAAATTTGTGGACAACAATTCGGATTCGACAGCCGATTTGACCACGGAGAGTGACAAGGCGGTTCAGGGGCCCGGCAGTTGACCCGGTTCGTCCTCGCCCTCGTCCCCGGCGACCGGAAAACGCCGTTCGTTACGGTCGATCTTGGCGGCCAGAGCCGTCAGCGGATCGATGCCGAGCGCCGCGCAGAACTGGAGGAGATAGGCGAGGACATCGGCGACCTCGTCCTCGACGCGGTGTGCGGAGCCGGGGTCGTCCATCACGCGCGCGGACTCCTCCGGGGTCAACCACTGGAAGATCTCGACCAGTTCGGAGGCCTCCACGGAGAGGGCCGCGGCGAGGTTCTTGGGCGTGTGGTAGGGCTGCCAGTTCCGCGCAGCCGCGAACGCGGCGAGCCTGCGCTGGAGTCGGGCCAGGTCATGGGGTTCCGTCACGGTCCAGGTGTACCACTGTGACGCCCTCGGCCCCGGTGGCCCATGAGGCGTCGCTCACCGCGCCCAGACACCGGATGTGCCCGCGCTCGCCCATCCGGGCCGCCATCCGCAGCAGTGCGAGGCGCTGGACCGGGTCGAGACCGCGGTCGAAGCCGTCGGCCAGGACGGTGAGGGCGCGCAGCGCGTCCGGCACCTCGCCGGGGGTGTCCATGTCCAGCACGCCGGGTCCGGTCAGCAGCACCAACGTCAGGGCCAGATAGCGCAGTTCGCCGTCGCCGAGCCGGGCCAGCTCGGTGCGGAAGCCGTCGCCGCGGTCGAGCAGCGCCCGTACCGTGCCGTCGGTCAGCGGCTCGGCGATCAGGTCGGTCACCGGCCCGGCGCAGCCCGCGCGCAGCGCCTCGACCAGCAGCCCGTGCCGGCGCCCGCACTCGGCACGGGTGCGCCACAGCACGTCGGCGAGGTTGTCGCAGCCCGGCAGCAGCCGGCCGGAGCCGAGGGGGACGGGCGTGCGCATGTACTCGGGCCGGGGGTCACAGGGGAAGACGGAGCGCAGGGCGACCACCATCTGCTCGGCGGCGGCGAGGACATGCCGCTGCCCGTCCGTCTTGCCGGCCACGCGCAGCGGCAGCAGGGCGGTGCCGAGGTGGTCGTCGGGCAGCGGTGCGCGGGTCACCGGGGCGGAGCCCGCGGTGTGCCAGGCGGCCTGGACGGTCCGGCGGGACGGATCGCGCAGAGCGGTCTGCAGCAGGACGACCCCGCCCGCGGTCAGCCGCTCCCCCACGATCCTGAGGCCGGGTTCGGCCTGTACGGCGAGGTCGAGCCGGACCGGTCCCCCGACGCCGTCGGCCGTGCATCCGATCCGGAAGCCCCGGCGTCCCCCGGCGTCGGGGCGGGCCCGCTGCGGCACACAGGCGAGCGGATCCGGGAACGCCTCGGCGAGCGGGGCTCCGCCACCGAGCCGGGCGAGCGCCTCGTACGCCATGAAGGCGGTCGTCTTCCCCGCTCCGCTGGGCCCGGCGAACAGGGTGACGGGCCCGAGCCGGAACCCGGCCCGCCGGTGTCCGGCGAAGGCCGACAGCCGCAACTCGGTGATCCGGGCGCGCACATCGGGAAGGTCCCGGGAGTCGCGGGACTGCGCGGGGACGGTCCCGCCGGACGCGGCGACCGCCGGCGGCTCGGCGGACACGGAAGGCACGGCCATGTGCGGACCGTAGAACTCCGCCGAACCGGCGAACCGTTTTGCCCTGCGCACCTTCCTACGATCGGGGGACGACCCGCAGGGACGCCGGTATGAAGAACGTCCCGCCGACGCCGAGGAGCCGACACTCGCGGCTCAGCCCCCGGAGGCCCCCGCCCCCTCCATCAGCCCGCTGACCTCGGTCCCGGGCGGGGTGAGGAGGAACACGTTCCGGTCGACGCGGTGCATTCCGCTGCCCAGGCCGAAGACGACGCCCGTACTGAAGTCGAGGACGCGCTTGGCGACGTCGCCCTCCGCGCCGGAGAGGTCGAGCAGGACCGGCGCGCCGGCCATCAGTGTCTCGGCGACATCCCGGGCGTCCGCGAAGACGTTGACCCGCAGGACCACGAACCGGCGCCGGGTCTCGGTCTCGGCGTCCGGCAGCGCGCGGTGGCTCACCGCGGACGGCCAGGCGTCCCGGCCCCGCAGCGGCACGACCTGGGCGAGCCCTTCCCACTGTTCATCGGTGACGTCGTAACGGCTCACCGGCTCCCCCCGACCTGACTCGCACTCAATGGCTGCACCACCCAATTCTTACGCCAAGTCACCCGTTCGGCCCAACAACGACACGGTCCGCGACCGATCCGGTGACCCCCGATCCGACGAGACCTGCGGCAGATGTCCAGGTACGCCCGCTTCTTACCGCGCTCATACCGGACTCTTCACATGCCGCCATGTCTTGGTCATCTCCCGTCGCTAGCGTCCGGGCCGTGCACTTGGCAGAAACACAGCAGGTGACGCCCGGCCGGCGGACGCAGTCGGCGGTGTCCGCCGCTCCGGGACCACGCGCGCAGGCCCCCGGGGCGCCCGCGCAGTGGCACCGCGTGCTGACCCTCCTCGCCGACGTCAGCCTGTTCATCGGCACCCGTTCGGTGTGGACCCAGGCGGCCACACACCGGCCGGTCCTCGCGGCGCTCATCTCCGTCTGCTACGCCTCCATCCTGGTGACCGGCGTCCTCGCGCTCACGGTCCGCCGGGCGCGCTCGCTGGCCCGCCTGGACCTGGTCGTACTGGTGACGGCGATCGTCCTCATCGCGTGCACGTGGGCGCTGAACCACGCCGGCGGCGACGAGGCGGTCCTCAGCACCCAGGCCGCGCGCGAGATCGCGAACGGGCACACGGTCTACGGGCAGCCCTGGCCGTGGCTGTTCCACGCCAAGGGCGTCGCGCTGACGCCGACGGTGGACGGCGGGTACGACTTCACGTACGGCTATCCGCCGCTGACCCCGCTGCTCACCCTGCCATTCCTGTGGCTCGGCCACGGCGGCGCCCCGGCGACGGCGGCGGTGACGGTCGTCCTGGTCGTGGGCGCGGTCATGATGTGGCGGCTGCTGCCGACGCCGTGGCGCTCGGCGGCCACGATGGTGTGCCTGGGCTTCAGCTTCCTGCCGATGTACGCCCGCCAGGGCTACCCGGCGATCGTCGCCATGGTCCTGCTGGTACCGGTGGTCGTGCGCTGGCCCCGGCTCGGCGCCGAGGGCCGGCTGGGCGCCCCGGGGATCGCCCGGGCCGCCTGCCTGGGGGCCGCGTGCGCGGCGCAGCAACTGCCCTGGTTCGTGACCCCGTTCCTGCTGGCGGGCCTCTACGCCGTGCGCCGCGGTGAACTGGGCGGTCGCGAGGCGGCGCGCGTGGTGCTGCGGATCGCGGGGATCGCGGTCCTCACCTGGCTGCTGATCAACGCGTACTTCATCGTGACCGAACCGGGCCCCTGGATCCGGGGCATCGCCCTGCCGCTGACCCAGGGGGCGGTGGTCCACGGTCAGGGCCTGGTGGACATCTCCCTGTACTTCACGCACGGCAGCGACCGGCTCGACTGGTACGGCCACGCGAGCATGCTGCTCGCCGCGGCCCTGCTCGCGCTGTTCATGCTGTTCGTCCGGCGGCTCGGCCCGGCCGCGACCGTGCTGCCCTGGTGCGCCTTCTTCCTGGCGACCCGTTCACAGGACGGCTACTACCTGCTGATGACGCCGCTGTGGCTCGCGGCGGCGATCACCGTGCCCCTGTCGGACTTCTCGGGCGCGTGGCAGCCCCGGCCGCGCTGGCTGACGGCCGAGCGCCGCAAGCCCGCGCTGGCCGCCGCCGTGGTGCTGCTGGTGCTGCCCGCACTGGTGAGCGCGACGCTGGCGGCGACGGGTAAGCGGCCGATGCGGATGGAGGTCACGGCGGCCCGGCACGTCTCGGCGCTCACGCTGTCCACACTGACCCTGAAGGTCACCAACTCCGGGAGCAGCGCGCTCACCCCGCACTACATGGTCACGACGGGCCAGGGCATGAGCAAGTACTGGTCGCTCGCGCACGGCCCGGCCACGATCCCCGCGCACGGCACGGCGACCGTCGTCCTGCGGGCGCCCGGGGGCCACTACGCGCTGTCGGCGAAGAAGAGCACCCACTTCCGGCTGCGCGCCTTCACGGCGACCCCGCAGACGCTCTCCACCGAGGACGTGTCGCGGGCCGCGCTGGGGCTGAAGGGCTGAGCGCTCCGCTCAGCCCGCGGTACGGGTGAAGCGCAGCCCGGCCGTCACCGTGGTCAGGCCGCGCATCATGCCCAGCTGGTTCCAGCCGATGCCGAACTGGGCGCGGTCCACGGTGAACTCCGCGTCCAGGGCGAGCGCCTCGGCGCTCGCCCCGGTCAGCCGCGCGGTGAAGGACAGGGGCTTGCTGACGCCCCGCACGGTCAGCTGACCGGTGACCCGTACGCCGTTGTCGTCGAGACGGTCGACGCCCCGGGCGGCGAAGGTGATCTCCGGGTGGTTGCCGGCGTCGAAGAAGTCGGCCGAGCGCAGATGCGTGTCCCGCTTGGCGTGTTTCGTGTCCAGGGAGGCGACGTCCAGGGTCACCGTGCCGGTGGCCGAACCGTCGGGCCGCACCTCGCCCCCGCCGCTGACGGCGGTGAACGCACCCTTCACGGTGACCAGACCCCACATGGTCCGTTGCTGCAGCCCCACGGTGGACGCGGCCGGGTCGAGCTGCCAGGTGCCTGTCTGCACGGCGACGGTCATGGTCGTAACTCCCGACATCAGTGGTCCAAATTTGGATGACTCCGCCACGCTAGCGCCTCATCCAAATATGGACAACCTGCTCGTCCAAAAATGGACAACAGGTAGACTCGACCTATGTCCGCGCCCGATGCCCACCCCGCCGACCAGCCCACATGCCCCTCGGCCGAGAGCGGCGAGCGGCTCCTCCCGGACGAACTGCGCGCGTGGATGGTGCTGCTGGCCGCGACCGGAGCGATGGAGCAGCGGCTGCGTGTGGTCGTCAAGGAGACCCTCGACGTCTCCCACGACGAGTTCCTGATCCTGTGCCTGCTGGCCGAACGGCCGCGCACCGGGCTGCGCATGACCCAGGTCGCCGACCTCCTCGGCCGCCCCAAGACCCGGCTCACCTACCAGATCGCCTGCCTCCAGCGGGCCGGCCTCGTCAACCGCCGGTCGGTGTGCGGCGACAAGCGGGGCGTGGAGGTCGTCCTCACCGACAGGGCACGCGAGCTGCTGCGCGAGACCTCCGCCCTGCTCGCCGGGACCGTCCGGCAGGCCCTCGCCGACTCCATGGGCGCCGACCAGCGCGCGGCCATGTGCGCGCTGATACCGGACCTCGCGGGCCTCGACGCCGGGCGCGCCGCCCGCTGAACGGCCGCCGGCCGACGGCTGAACGGATGCCTTCCGCCGGCTGAAAGGTCATCGGCCGGCGACCGGGAGGCCCAGGTCACAAACGCAACGAGGGAAACCTCACAGGCCTCGCTTCACTCTCGGTTGAGCCCCCTGCCCTAGCATCCGAGCATGACGGTCCTGCCTGACGACGGGCTCACACTGGCCGCCGAGTTCCCTGACGCGACGCACGAGCAGTGGCAACGCCTGGTCGAGGGTGTGCTGCGCAAGTCGGGCAAGGAAGCCTCGGGCACGGCAGCTGAGGACGCCCTGTCCACGACGCTGGAGGACGGGCTGCGCACCCGGCCCCTCTACACCGCGCGCGACGCCGCGCCCGACGCCGGACTGCCCGGCTTCGCCCCGTATCTGCGCGGCGGTCGCCCCGAGGGCGCCATCGCGGGCGGCTGGGACGTACGGCAGCGGCACGCGGCACTCACCGACGGCGCCGTGCTGGCCGACCTGGAGAACGGCGGCACCTCCCTGTGGCTGGTGCTGGGCGAGGGCGGCTTCCCGGTCACCGAACTCCCCCGCGCCCTCGACGGTGTCTACCTCGACCTGGCGCCGGTCGTGCTCGACGCGGGCCGCGACACCGAGGCCGCCGCCGAGGCGCTGCTGCGCCTGTACGCGGACAAGGGCGTCGACCCGAAGGACGTACGCGGCAACCTGGGCGGTGACCCGCTCGGGTACGAGGCCCGCACCGGCACCCCGCTGCACATCGCGCCGTACGCCGCCCTGGCCGCGCGCTGTGCCGGACGGTTCCCGGGCCTGCGCGCGCTGACGGTGGACGCGCTGCCGTACCACGAGGCGGGCGGCTCGGCCGCGCAGGAGCTGGGCGCCTCCCTCGCCACCGGTGTCGCCTATCTGCGCGGGCTGACCGAGGCGGGCCTCGGCGTGGAACAGGCTGCCACACAGCTGGAGTTCCGCTACGCGGCCACCGCCGACCAGTTCCTGACCGTCGCCAAGCTGCGCGCCGCGCGCCGGCTGTGGGCGCGGGTCGCCGAGGTGTCCGGGGCGCCCGGCGCGGGCGCGCAGGTGCAGCACGCGGTGACCTCGCCGGTGATGATGAGCCGCCGCGACCCGTGGGTGAACATGCTCCGCACGACGGTCGCCACGCTCGCCGCCGGGGTGGGCGGCGCCGACTCCGTCACCGTGCTGCCGTTCGACCACGCGCTCGGCCTGCCGGACGCCTTCGCCCGCCGTATCGCGCGCAACACCTCGACCATTCTGCTGGAGGAGTCGCATCTGGCCCGGGTCATCGACCCGGCCGGCGGCTCCTGGTACGTCGAGAAGCTCACCGACGAACTCGCCCAGGCCGCCTGGGAGTTCTTCCGGTCGATCGAGCGCGACGGCGGCCTGGCCGCCGTCCTGCGCTCCGGCCGGCTGCGCACGGATCTGGCGACGACCTGGGCGGAGCGCTCCAAGAAGCTCGCCAAGCGCCGCGAACCCATCACCGGCGTCAGCGAGTTCCCGCTGCTCTCGGAGAAGCCGGTGGAGCGCGAGCCCGCGCCCGAGCCGCTGTCCGGCGGGTTGCCGCGGGTGCGCCGGGACGAGGCGTACGAGGAACTGCGTGCCCGCTCCGACGCGCACCTCGCGGCGACCGGCTCCCGCCCCCGGATCTTCCTCGCCACCCTCGGCTCGGCCGCCGAGTACACCGCGCGCGCGACGTTCGCCGCCAACCTCTTCCAGGCGGGCGGCATCGAAGCCGTCACCGAGGGAGGCTTCGAGGACAGCGGCGCCACCGAGGCCGTGCTGTGCTCCAGCGACGCCCTGTACGCCGAACAGGCCGAGCGGACGGCCGAGTCGCTGCGCGCGGCCGGTGCCGGTCATGTGTTCCTCGCGGGCCGGGGCGACTACTCCGGCATCGACGCGTACGTCTTCGCGGGCTGCGACGCCGTAGACGTCCTGTCCACGACCCTCGACCGCATGGGAGTGTCCTGATGGGAATCCCCGACTTCTCCGGCATCGAGCTGGGGACCCCGGTCGCCGACGGCAGCGCCGAGGAGTGGCAGGCGGCCGTCAAGCGGGCGACCGGGGGCACCCAGCCGCTGTGGGAGACCCCGGAGGGCATCGGGGTCAAGCCGCTGTACACCGGGCGCGACCTGGAGGGCCTGGACTTCCTCGGCACCTATCCGGGCATGGCCCCGTATCTGCGCGGCCCCTACCCGACGATGTACGTCAACCAGCCCTGGACGATCCGCCAGTACGCGGGCTTCTCCACCGCCGAGGAGTCCAACGCGTTCTACCGGCGCAACCTGGCCGCCGGCCAGAAGGGCCTGTCGGTCGCCTTCGACCTGCCCACGCACCGGGGGTACGACAGCGACCACCCGCGCGTGACCGGTGACGTCGGCATGGCGGGCGTGGCGATCGACTCGATCTACGACATGCGCCAGCTCTTCGACGGCATCCCGCTGGACAGGATGACGGTGTCGATGACGATGAACGGCGCCGTCCTGCCGGTGCTGGCGCTCTACATCGTGGCGGCGGAGGAACAGGGCGTACCGCCCGAGAAGCTGGCCGGGACCATCCAGAACGACATCCTCAAGGAGTTCATGGTCCGCAACACCTACATCTATCCGCCGAAGCCGTCGATGCGGATCATCTCCGACATCTTCGCGTACACCTCGCAGCGGATGCCCCGCTACAACTCGATCTCCATCTCCGGCTACCACATCCAGGAAGCGGGCGCGACGGCCGACCTGGAGCTCGCGTACACGCTCGCGGACGGCGTGGAGTACATCCGCGCGGGCCGCGAGGCCGGCCTGGACGTGGACGCGTTCGCCCCTCGCCTGTCCTTCTTCTGGGCGATCGGCATGAACTTCTTCATGGAGATCGCGAAGCTGAGGGCGGCCCGGCTCCTGTGGGCCAAGCTGGTCTCCCAGTTCGAGCCGGAGAACACCAAGTCCCTTTCCCTGCGCACCCATTCGCAGACCTCGGGCTGGTCGCTGACCGCGCAGGACGTGTTCAACAACGTCACGCGTACGGCCGTGGAGGCGATGGCGGCGACCCAGGGCCACACCCAGTCGCTGCACACCAACGCCCTCGACGAGGCCCTCGCGCTGCCCACGGACTTCTCGGCGCGCATCGCCCGCAACACCCAGCTGCTCATCCAGCAGGAGTCGGGCACGACCCGGGTCATCGACCCCTGGGGCGGCAGCGCCTACGTGGAGCGGCTCACCTACGACCTCGCCCGCAAGGCCTGGCAGCACATCCAGGAGGTCGAGCAGGCGGGCGGCATGGCCCAGGCCATCGACGCGGGCATCCCGAAGCTGCGCGTCGAGGAGGCGGCGGCGCGCACGCAGGCCCGCATCGACTCCGGGCGGCAGCCGGTGATCGGCGTCAACAAGTACCGGGTGGACTCCGACGAGCAGATCGAGGTCCTGAAGGTCGACAACTCCTCCGTACGCGCCCAGCAGATCGAGAAGCTGCGCAGGCTGCGGGCGGAACGGGACGAGACCGCGTGCCGGGACGCACTGGACGCGCTGACCCGGGCCGCCGAGGGCGAGGGCAATCTGCTGGAGCTGGCCGTGCGGGCGGCCCGCGCCAAGGCGACGGTCGGCGAGATCTCGGACGCCCTGGAGAAGGTGTACGGCCGGCACGCGAGCCAGATCCGTACGATCTCCGGCGTGTACCGCAACGAAGCAGGCGAGTCCCCGAACGTGGACCGTACCCGCACCCTGGTGGACGCCTTCGAGGAGGCCGAGGGCCGCCGCCCGCGCATCCTGGTGGCCAAGATGGGCCAGGACGGGCACGACCGCGGCCAGAAGGTGATCGCGACCGCCTTCGCCGACCTCGGCTTCGACGTCGACGTCGGCCCGCTGTTCCAGACCCCGGAAGAGGTCGCCCGCCAGGCGGTCGAGGCGGACGTCCATGTCGTGGGGGTCTCCTCGCTGGCCGCCGGTCACCTCACCCTCGTACCGGCGCTGCGCGAGAAGCTGGCCGAGGAGGGCCGCGAGGACATCATGATCGTGGTCGGCGGAGTGATCCCGCCGCAGGACGTGCCGACGCTGCTGGAGATGGGCGCCACGGCCGTGTTCCCGCCCGGGACGGTGATCCCGGACGCGGCGTACGACCTGGTGGAACGGCTGTCGGCCGACCTCGGCCACGAGCTGTAGAGCCGCGATGCCTGCGATCGATCTCGACACGTATGTGAAGGGCGTACTGGACGGCAGGCGGGCCCTGGTGGCTCGCGCCATCACACTGGTGGAGTCCACCCGCCCCCAACACCGCGCCCTGGCCCAGCAGTTGCTCACCGAACTGCTTCCGCACAGCGGCCGGGCACGGCGGATCGGCATCAGCGGGGTGCCGGGCGTCGGCAAGTCGACGTTCATCGACGCGTTCGGCACGATGCTGACGTCGCTGGGCCACCGGGTGGCGGTCCTGGCCGTGGACCCCTCCTCGACCCGCACCGGCGGCTCCATCCTGGGCGACAAGACGAGGATGGAGCGCCTGGCGGTCGACCCGGCGGCCTTCGTCCGGCCCTCCCCCAGCGCGGGCACACTGGGCGGCGTCGCGAAGGCCACCCGGGAGTCGATGGTGGTGATGGAGGCCGCCGGCTACGACGTGATCCTCGTGGAGACGGTCGGCGTGGGCCAGTCGGAGACCGCGGTCGCGGGCATGGTCGACACCTTCCTCCTGCTGACCCTGGCCCGCACCGGCGACCAGCTGCAGGGCATCAAGAAGGGCGTCCTGGAGCTGGCCGACGTGATCGCCGTCAACAAGGCGGACGGCCCGCACGAACGCGACGCACGGGCGGCGGCCCGCGAACTGGCGGGCGCCCTGCGCCTGATGCACGGCAAGGACGCCTTCTGGACTCCCCCGGTGCTGAGTTGCAGTGCGAGGGAGTCGATGGGCCTGGAGGTGGTCTGGGAACGCCTGGAACAACACCGCACCCTCCTGGACACCACCGACCGCCTCACCGCCAAACGCCGTGACCAGCAGGTCGAGTGGACCTGGTCGATGGTCCGCGACGAACTGCTCGGCCGACTGCACGCGGATGCGGCGGTACGGGAGGCCGCGCCCGGCCTGGAACGGCAGGTCAGGGAGGGGCGGTTGACGGCAACACTGGCCGCCGAGCGGATTCTGGGGGCGTTCGAGGGGGGTACGGCGGCGGCTGCGGAGGCTTGAGCGGACCGGTTCGGGCCGGGCCGGCCGCTCGCGGATGCGGCGGGGGGCCTCGGCACCCCTGCCCGATGGCCGGCCACCGGGTGCCGGCTCCGTCAGTTCCGTCACGTGGTGCGGCTCGCCGGACAACGGGTTCGGCATGGCGCCCCCACCCAGAATCCGCCACGCGGGCACCCGGAGAGTCCGTTCCACAGGCCCGGCCTTCGCGCCGGATCCGCCCGAGGGCGGATCGGTCAGCACGGCGCATGGCCGGCAGCCCGGCCGGCGCGATCTGCCGGGCCGAGCGATGCGGACCAGCCGCACCAGGTCGTCGGCGCGCTCGGGGTGCTCGGGGTGCTAGGTCACGCTAGATGCGCCTCAGCACCCGGCCGCCACGACGCTATCGCGCGCCGCGCGGCGGCAGCCACCGTGTGATCCGGTCGAACAGCTCCGTCAGCGGCTCGCCGACCTCCCGGCCGAACTCGGTCAGCCCGTAGGTGACCTGAGGCGGCGTCGTCGGCTCGACCATCCGCCAGACCAGACCGTCCTGGACCAGCGCGCGCAGGGTCTGGGCGAGCATCTTCTCGCTGATGCCCTGGATGCTCTCGCGCAGCTCGTAGAACCGGAGGTCGTTGCTCCGCAATGAGATCAACACCCAGATGCCCCACCTGCTGGTCACATGGTCGACCACATCGCGGGCGGGGCAGTCGGTGTGAAACACCTCATACCGCTCGCCCGCCTCGGCCTGTCTGAGCTGCGCGCCTCCCACCATGTGATGAGCTTACCTTGAGGTATGCCCTTACCAAAAGTTAGCCCGTCTCCTAGCGTCAGATCCACACAGGAGAAGGAGCTGATCATGATCGTGGTGACCGGGGCTACCGGGAACGTGGGCCGGCCGTTGACGCGGGTGCTGGCCGAGGCAGGGCAGCAGGTGACGGCGGTGTCGCGGCACGCGGCACCGACGCCGGAAGGTGTCCGCCACGTGGCAGCGGACCTGGCCGAGCCGGCCGGGCTCGCACCCGCGCTGGCCGGGGCGAAGGCGCTGTTTCTGCTGCTGTCCGGCGACCTGCACGCCGCCGGAGCCGGCCCGGCCGACATCATCGGCCGAGCCGCGGCCGGCGGGGTCCGCCGGATCGTCCTGCTCTCCTCGCAGGGCGTGGCGACCAGGCCCTTCGGCCCGACGCGGATCGCGGTGCGAGCGGTGGAGGACGCGCTGCGGGAGTCGGGCCTGGAGTGGGCGATCCTGCGGCCCGGCGGCTTCGCCTCCAACGCCCTGTGGTGGGCCGAGTCCGTCCGCGCGCGGCGGGTCGTGGCCGCACCCTTCGGCGACGTCGGGGTGCCGGTCATCGACCCGGTGGACATCGCCGAGGTCGCGGCGGCCTGCCTGCTGGACGACCGGCACACCGGCGGCGTGTACGAACTGACCGGCCCGGAGGTGATCACGCCGCGCGGGCAGGCGGAGGCCATCGCCGCCGCACTGGGCTCGCCGGTACGGTTCCACGACCTCACCCGCGACGAGGCCAAGGCCGCCATGTCCCAGAGCATGCCGGTCGAACTCGCCGAGGACACCCTGGACATCCTCGGTTCTCCGAGCCCGGCCGAGACGCGCGTCAGCCCGGACGTGGAGCGGGTCCTCGGCAGTGCCCCGCGCCCCTTCGCCGACTGGGCCGCACGCAATGTCGCCGCGTTCCGCTGAGACCGGTCAGCGCCGCGGGAACCGCTCGGCTTGCCCGGCGACCACCGCTGGTGGCCGGGGAGCCCGGCCCGAAGTCGACGCCGGCGCCCCGGCCCGGGACTGGCACCCCGCCCGGGACTGACACTCCAGTGGCCGCGGAAGCCGACGATGACGCCGTTCCCCGTACGCGCGGCTCACCCCCGCGCGACCGCACGCACCGCGGCTTCGGTCAGCGTCGCCGCCGTGCGCACCGCGCTGGCGACGGCGTCATCGGGTCCGAGGCCGCACAGGTCGGTGAGCGTGAACAGGGCCTCGGCACTGACGACCACGGCCAGGTCCCGCTTGAGCTGGGCGAGGGCTTCGGGATCCGTCGCCCCCAGCGTTCCCTCCAGAGGGGCGAGCGCATGGTCGATCAGCCCGAAACGGATACCGGGTCTCACGGTCACCGCCTCGGGCCGGGTGATGGTGGCCGCGATCATGGCGCGCACCGCGCCCTGACGCAGGAGCACGCCGCGCAGCAGGAACTCGCAGGCGAAGGCGACCCGTTCGGCGGGGTCGGTGGAATCCGCGACCGGCGCGAGCGCCTCGGCGGGGGGCGGCCAGGCGCCTGCCAGGGCCTCGCTGATCAGCGAGGGGAGGTCGGGGAAGTAGCGGTAGGCGGTGGCCTCGGAGACCAGGGCGGCCCGCGCGATCGCGGGCATGGTCACCTCGCCGCCCGAGGCGATGAGTTCGCGAGCGGCTTCGACGAGGGCCGCACGCGTGCGCCTCTTCTGGTTGCTGCGGCCGGTGTCGGTCTGCGTCGTCGCCATCGGTCCATCCCCTTTCGTGCCCGTGCGTCCGCAGCACTTTATCACCGCCCACCCTCATCATGAGAGTTCACTTGCACAAAGAGAGTCGACTCTCTAGTCTCCTTCGTGAGAGCTGACTCTCGCGAAGGAGATGGCAATGAACGAGGTTTCCGTGGTCGGCCCGGACGACGGCGAGGCGATCCGCCTGGGACCGGCGCAGATCCGCATCCTTGAGGACGGCAGTCACACCGGGCACCGCCTCGGGATCGGCGAGATCACCCTCGCCCCGCACACCGAAGGGCCGCCGCAGCACCGCCACGCCCAGCACGACGAGGGTTTCTACGTCGTCTCCGGCACCGTGCACTTCACCGTCGGCGAGACGACCCACGTCGCACCCGCCGGCACGCTCGCGATGATCCCGCCCGGCGCCCCGCACACCTTCGCCAACCCCGGCGACGAGCCCGCGGTCATGCTCAACACCTTCACGCCCGACCTGTACGTGCAGTACTTCCGCGACCTGCGGGACATGATCGCCGGCGGCCAGGAGCTGACCCCGCAGGCGACGGTCGAGGTGATGAGCCGGTACGCCACCGTTGCGGCCACCGACTACGCGTAACCGCTCAGGTCACCCATCCCGCGCTCCCGCAACCGATTCGGAGATCCGCATGACCAGCACCGCCCGCACCCTCACCCTCACCCTGACCCTCGACTCCGGCGATGTCGACGTGAACCTCGGCATCGACGAGCGGGGCGAGGGCCGCCCCTTCCTCCTCCTGCACGGCGGCGGCGGCCCGCAGACCGTCGCCGCCTTCGCCGGGTTCCTCGCCGACCAGCGGCCGGCCCGCGTCATCACCCCGGTCCACCCAGGCTTCGGCGGCACCGCCAGGCCCGACTGGCTGACCGACGTCCCCACCCTCGCCCGGGTCTACGTACGGCTGCTGGACGAACTCGGCCTGAGCGAGGTCACCGTCGTCGGCAACTCCATAGGCGGCTGGATCGCCGCCGAGATGGCCCTGCTCGGCAGCGACCGGATCAGCGGTGTCGTCCTCGTCAACGCCGCCGGTATCCACGTCCCCGGCCACCCGGTCGCCGACCCCTTCACGCTGACGCCCGCCGAGCTGTCCGCTCTCTCCTTCCACGACGTCGAGAAGTTCCGCATCGACCCCAGCGCGTTCTCCGACGAGCAGCGCGCGGCGGCCGTCGCCAACCGGGCCGCGCTGCAGGTCTATTCGGGCCCGCACGCCATGGCCGACCCCACCCTGCGCGAGCGCCTGGCCAAGATCACGCACCCGGTCCTCGTCGCATGGGGCGAGAGCGACCAGGTCACCGACACCACGTACGGACTCGCGTACGCCGACGCCATCCCCGGCGCCCGGTTCGAACTCCTCCTCCGCACCGGCCACATGCCCCAGATCGAGACCCCCGAGCAACTCCTCACGGCGGTATGGGACTTCGCCGGCACCCACGCCGCCGACCGGCCCAACGGCTGAGCGGGGGAACGCGCATGCCCGTCCCGGGACAAGGACGGCGGGCCCCGGTCCTGGCCGTCTGCTGCCTGAGCGTGCTGCTGGTCAGTCTCGATGTCACCATCCTCAACGTCGCCCTGCCCTCGATGCGGCGGGACCTGGACGCCTCCGTCTCGGGCCTGCAGTGGACCCTCGACGCGTACACCCTCGTACTGGCCTCGCTGCTGACCCTCGCCGGTGCCACCGCCGACCGCGTCGGACGCCGGCGGATCTTCCAGCTCGGCCTCGTGCTGTTCACCGCCGGGTCCGGCCTGTGCAGCCTGGCGCCCACCACGGGGTGGCTGGTGGTCTTCCGTACGGTGCAGGCGGTGGGCGGCAGCATGCTCACCCCCGTCGCCATGGCCATCCTCGCCAACACCTTCACCGAACCCCGGGACCGGGCACGGGCCATCGGTGTATGGGGCGGGGTCGTCGGCCTCAGCATGGCGGCCGGGCCGGTCCTCGGCGGCGTCTTGGTGGAGTCGGCCGGGTGGCGGTCCGTCTTCTGGCTGAACCTGCCCATCGGGGCGGCCGCGCTGGCACTCACCGCACGCTACGTCCCCGAATCCCGCGCGGAGCGGGTCCGACGGGCCGACCCGGTCGGCCAGTTGCTGGTGACCGTCCTGCTCGGCACGCTGACGTACGCGATCATCGAGGCACCCGGCGAGGGCTGGACCTCGCCCCCGATCGTGGCCTGCCTGGTCGCCGCGGCGGGCGCGCTGGCCGCCTTCGTACCGTACGAGAACCGGCGCGCCGAACCGCTGATCGAACCGCGGCTCTTCCGCAGCGCACCCTTCAGCGGGGCCACCGCGACAGCGGTGTTCGCCTTCGCCGCGCTCGGTGGCTTCCTCTTCACCAACACCCTCTACCTGCAAAGCGTGGTGGGGCTGAGCGCCCTCGACGCCGGACTCCACATGCTGCCGATGGCGGTGCTGTCCCTGGTGTGCCCACCGCTGTCCGGGCGGATCGTGGGCAGCCGAGGTCCGCGGATCCCGCTGCTGCTCGCGGGGGCGGGCATCACCGCCAGCGGCGTACTGGCCGCGGCCGCCACGCGCTCTGCCCACCCGTCCGACACCCTGTTGTACGTCACCTACGCCCTGTTCGGTCTCGGCTTCGGCTTCGTCAACGCACCGATCACGTACACGGCGGTGTCCGGCATGCCGCGCGCCCAGGCCGGGGTGGCCGCCGCGGTCGCCGCCACCAGCCGGCAGGTCGGCTCCTCCCTCGGCATCGCGGTGATCGGCGCCACGGTCGCCTCCGGCGCCCGCCCGGCCGCGTGGTGGATCATCGCCGGCTGCGGAACGGCCATCGCCCTCCTCGGCACCGTGACCACCGGCCGCCCGGCCGCCGCCACGGCGCGCGCTCCCGCCTCCTCGGTACGGGCATCGGCTCCGGAGGACACGGAACCGTCGTGTCGGCGGCCTGTCGGGGACTGTCGGCCCGATGTCGGCGGGGTCTGACACCTTTCGAGAAGTCCTGCCGGGTGCTCACCCGGCTGAGAATTCGGGAAGGGGATCTCTCGTGCATGACGTAGTGATCGTGGGCGCCGGCCCGGTGGGTCTGTTCCTTGCCTGCGAGCTTGGCCTCGCGGGCTGCTCTGTCCTGGTGCTGGAGCGGGAGCCGGAACCCCGCTCGCCGTTCAAGGCGGAGCCGCTCGGGAGGCGGGGCCTGTCCTCCACGTCGGTCCAGGCGTTCTACCGCCGCGGGATGCTGCCGCAGCTGCTGACGGCATCGGGCGTCCACGACGACGACCCCGGCGCGCACCCCGAAGCCGACGAGCCGTCACCTCCTCGTCACGGCGGCCACTTCGCCGGCATGGTGCTCGATCCGGCCAACGTCGACGTCGCCGCCCTGCCGTACCGGCTGCCCAGCCCGGCACCTGAGGGCATGCTGACACACCTCGAAGCCGTCGAGACGGTGCTGTCCGAGCAGGCGTCCGAGCTCGGCGTGGAAATCCAGCGCGGTGTCACGGTTTCAGCCATCGCCCAGAGCGACGAGAGCGTCGTCGCACAAGCCGGCGAGCACGCATACGCGGCACGCTGGCTCGTCGGCTGCGACGGCGGACGCAGTACGGTGCGTGGGCTCGCGGGCTTCGACTTCGTCGGGACCGAGCCGCTGTTCACCGGCTACACCATGCTCGCCACCGTCGCCGACCCCGAGAAGCTGGGCCCTGGGTTCCAGCTGACGCCGACGGGCATGTACCTCCAGCCCACGGCTGGTTACATCGGCATGACGGACTTCGACGGGGGCGCGTTCGATCGCTCGCAGCAGCCGACTCGCGAGCATCTCCAGACGGTTCTGCGCCGTGTGTCCGGCACCGACGTGACGCTGATCGACGTCCGGCTCGCGTCGAGCTTCACCGACCGGGCGATGCAGACGACGACCTACCGGCAAGGACGCGTCCTGCTCGCGGGCGACGCGGCTCACATCCACTCGCCCCTCGGCGGGCAGGGACTCAACACCGGCATCGGCGACGCCATGAACCTGGGCTGGAAACTCGGGGCGACCGTGCGCGGGGAGGCGCCGGACGGGCTGCTCGACACCTACACCCGCGAGCGCCGTCCGGTCGGGGCAGCGGTGCTCGACTGGTCGCGCGCCCAGGTGGCGGCCATGCGGCCGGACCCGCATGCCCAGGCGGTCCAAGGAGTGATTCGCGAGCTGATCGGGACCCGTGACGGAACGACCTATGTGTTCGAGCGGATGTCGGGATCGTCGATCCGCTACGACCTCGGCAGCGAGCACCTGCTGGTCGGGCGCAACGCCCCGGACCTTCGCCTCGAAGACGGCACTCGTCTCGGCGACCTGATGCGGGACGGACGGGGCGTCGCGCTCGATTTCAGCACCGACGGATGCCTGCGCGGTGCAGCGCTGGGCTGGGAGAGCCGGATGCGGTATGCGGCCGGTCCGGCGAGAGACGACCTCGGATCCGGTGCCGTGCTGGTCCGGCCCGACGGCGTGGTCGCCTGGGCAGGTGACCGCGCACCCGACCGTGAAGCGTTCGAGCAGGCCGCCGGCCGTTGGTTCGGCGCTCCGGAATTCTGAAGGCCGGTCGCCGTCCGAATGCCCCAGACGCGCTTCGGACCGCTCCCTGCCGACACCACTGCCCGCTGCGCTCCGGCCGAGGTCGACGACAGCACCGGCACCTGAGAGGGACCGCCTCCGCCCGTCTCCTCGGCGGTGTCTGCGGCATCGCCGGGGCCACCGTTGCCGACTCAGTCGCCTCGGCTGAGCAGAGGCTCTCAGGAACGACAGCTACGCGGAATGACGGCACCGGGATCTCCCTCGCCTGCGGGGAGCACCCGTACCGCATCAGAAGGTACCGGGAAGGCATCGCCCGATAGGGGATCCCATAGGGTGACTTCACCACCGACCACGCCGAACGAGCCGTACACCTGCTCGGGGTCCAAGCGGTGTCCGAACAGCGGAAGTTCGGCCAGAGAGTCGATCGGGGTGACGCATACCGGCCGGGGATTGGCGCCGTAGTAGTAGTCCGGCGCCCGGCCAGATTGCCACTGCCGTACCGCCACATCACCAGCGGCCTGGGCCCCGTCCAGTACAGTCACCGCCCATGCCAAGGTGAGGGGCATGACCCCGGTCAGGGCAACGATCGGGAGGAACAGGCGCAGCGTACGGTTGCGGAACAGCGGCTGCACATAGCCCCAGCAGGCCAGGAAGAAGAGCGTCAGCGCTACCGAGATCGCCAACACATACGCCGAGGCCACGAACTGCCACACGTCCGCAACGCCTATCTCCTCCGCCCGGACATGGAACGCGGCGCCGTAGAAGGTGAAGAGCACAGGGCTGAGCCCGCCGAGAGCCGGAACCACCACCGGTAGTACAGCGACGAACACCGCCACCAGGAAAGGTCTCCGGCTGCCCGCGCGGGCCAAGCGTCGAACGCCGCCCGTGACGAACACCGCACCTGCCAGGAGGAGGTGCAGGCGCAGAACTGTATCGGCATCAAAGATCCGGGTCCCACAAGCCGTCATCGCGAAGAGAGGCCCACTGGTGGCCAACGCTGCCAGCCATGCGTAACCACGCTGGCGTCGGTGGACGATCACTTCTTCGTCCCGCGGGGATTGGCCCCCGTCCCCGGCCGCCATGGAAAGGCGGACAAACGGAAGCACGACGGTCGCGCACCACCAAGTCAGCAGCGTCCAGCCCACCAGCGCAAGCAAGGCCAGCCACCAAGGGCCGGAAGCAGCGGGGATGCCGAGCACACCCGCCGTCCAACTCAGCGCCGTCGTCTTCACCACCCACTGGTGGCTCTCGGCTGCTCCCGTCCGGCGCATTCCGTTGTGCGCCCGCACCCGACGCGGGAACGGCGCACGTACGCTATGCGCGGCAGCGCGCAGCCGAGCCTCCTCGAGCGAGCCGAACAGCACCGTCCCGGTGTCGTGCAACCCCACACACCGCTCGACGTTGAACAGCCACCGGACCCAGCGATTGGCATGCGTGCTGCGCGCCGCACAGACGAACCAGTGAGGTTCCTGCAGACGTTGCCTCCGTATCATGCTCGAGCGCACCGGCCGCAGATCCAACTGAGCACCGTCCGCGAGGTCCTTGACCTCCTGGGCGGCCCACCGTTCAGGTCGACGACCGGCACCACGCCCGACCGGGACGCCAAGCACGTAGACCGACTTGCGGTCCGTCTCCTCAGGAAGAACTCCGCCTGGCGTACCAGCCTCCGGATACGCCTCCTCATCAGCACCAAGTACCTCCCAACCCGCCGCCCCGAACAAGGCGCGTGCCCTTCTTCGGTGCTCAGCCGGCCCTGTGAGAGCCACCTCTACTCGCACGATGAGCAACGCACCTTCGCCACTCCTGCCCTGGCCTGCCTCCACGTGGCTTCTCCCTTCAACGGCAGTTGATCCCTCCCGTGGACCAGGGACTCAACACCCGTCCGCTGCAGCGGTCCCGGCATGGGGTGAAGGCTCCAGTCGTTGCCCCGGGTACGCCGCGGTGCAGCTGAACCGCAACAGATCTTGTGCGCGCTCCAGATCCCGGCCCGTCCGGAGCCGTCAGGCCGTTGCTCTTCGCCGTCATTCGATCGAGGCGTTTGACAGCGACAGGCGAGCAACAGTGACGCCAGGACGAGACGATCGCGGACTGACGGAATCAAGTCTTGTGTCAGTCGGCGATGCGGGCCGACAACCAACGAAGACCGACACCCGTAGCATCACGCATCCCCGAATGCTCTGAAGCGAAGCGGGTCGGCTTCGGCAACGGCGGCGCGCTCGCCGATAACGCCCCGCGAGCAGGAGAAGACCCGCGAAGTTCAACGCCCTGCCGACCGACGCGATCATCTTCCACAACGCGCTGGACATGGCCGAGATCGTCCGCCGGGTGCAGGACGAAGGCGAGAGGGTCGACCCGCTGACGCCTACGACCCGCACCTGGACGTCGGCTTCACCCCGATCCGCGGCGACGGCCCGCCGACCGACGGAGTCGGCCAGGCCGCGTGAGCCGGCCAAGGGCCGGATGCCCGAGCTGGTCGGACGCGTGTCGGCGAGCACCTCGCGGAGCCCTGGCACCGCGTCCGAGAGCTGATCGCGGGAACCGGGTTGAGGTCACAGCAATCGGTCGACCAGCCCGTCGATGTAGTCCGGGGTGAGCGGGACCATGCCGAACAGGACGCGGATGTACATCGGGGCCAGGATGTGGTCCAGCACGTCGAACGCGTCGGGTGCGTTCTCGCCACGGTCGCGGGAGCGATCGAGCATGGACTGCAGTTGCCGGGTGCGTTCGGCGCGGAGGTCGGCACCAGCCTGCAGGCCCTGCTGGCCGCTGCTCGACAGAGCGACGGCCAGGTGCAGCACCGCCGGGCCGTCGGGTCCGGTGATCTCGCGAGCCACTTGGGCCGCGTACGTGCGCAGGTCGCCGGCGAGGCTCCCGGTGTCGGGCATCGGCGACTGCGCGTTGAGGCGGGTGAGTGCCACGTCGGTGAGCAGGGTTTCCAGGCTGCCCCACCGGCGGTAGATGCTGCTGTCGGCTACGCCTGCGCGGGCCGCCACCTCACCGACGGTGAAGTTGCCGTAGCCGCGCTCACTGATCAGGCCGGTAACGGCCTGGTGCACCTGCGCGCCGACGCGGGCGCTGCGCCCGCCGGGCCGCCGGGCTCGCTGTCGGTCGTTCATGCATCCCACCTTAACGCAGTCGCGGCTTGCGTTTGCGAGGCGACCGTCTCTATAGTCACCTAACGCAGTCACTGACTGCTTTAGGGCGCTCAGGTGTATCGCCACCCATGTCGAACGCGACCGGGCGCAACCAGCGATTGAGGGGGATCCCATGGCTGCATCGCATGCGGTCGTAGGCAGTCGATCAAACCGGGCCGTGCTGCTCACGGTGACCTGCCTGGGCCAATTCATGGTCCTGCTCGACAACACGATCGTTGGAGCGGCGCTGCCCGATATGCAGCACCGGCTGCACACGCAGTTGACCGGTCTGCAATGGATCGTCGACGCGTACGTACTGCTGGTCGCCATGCTGCTGCTGTCCGGTGGTGTCTTCGCCGACCGGTTCGGCCGCAAGCGTGTGTACCTGACCGGCGTGGCGGTGTTCACCGTCGCGTCGGTGCTGTGCAGCCTCGCGCCCTCGCTCGGCTGGCTGGTCGCCGGCCGGGTGCTGCAGGGCATCGGGGCCGCGGCGCTGAGCCCTGCCTCGCTGGCCCTGCTCGTCGCCGCCTATCCCGTGCCGCAGGAACGCATCAAGGCGATCGGGCTGTGGGCCGGATTCAGCGGAATCGGTCTGGCCGCAGGCCCCGTGGCCGGCGGCGTGCTGGCAGATGCCTTCGGCTGGCCCGCCATCTTCCTGGTCAATCTGCCCATCGGCGTGGTCCTGCTGGTGGTCGG
The DNA here is from genome assembly GCF_001280015.1 of Streptomyces sp. MMG1121. Lineage (GTDB taxonomy): Bacteria > Actinomycetota > Actinomycetes > Streptomycetales > Streptomycetaceae > Streptomyces. Next base: position 79,980 of record NZ_LGDV01000038.1, on the reverse strand, counting down.
TCTGCGCCACCTCGGCGAGTCCCGCAATCCGAGCGCCCCCGCGATCGACATCCCGGGGACGGTGCTGTCCGTTCTGGGGGTGGGGACGCTGACCTACGGACTGATCGAGGGCGGTGCCCGCGGCTGGACATCGCCGGTGATCCTGGGAAGCTTCGCCGCCGCGGTGATGCTCCTCGCCGCCTTCGTCGCCGTCGAAGCGCGTCGTTCCGCACCGATGCTGCCGCTGCGGCTGTTCGGGCAGCGCCTGTTCACCGTGTCCAACACCGCCATGGTCGTGGTGGGGTTCGCGCTCATGGGTTCGTCGTTCTTCTTCTCCCAGTTCTTCGTGTACGTCCAGGGCAGCTCGATCCTGCGCGCCGGCCTGCAGACCCTGCCGGTATCCCTCGCCATGGTGATCGTCAGCCCGTACGCGGGCCGGCTCGCCGCCCGGTACGGCTTCCGCGTCGTGGTCACCACCGGTCTGGCCCTGGCCGGCCTGGGACTGCTGGCGCTCGGCACGGTGCACGCCGACACCGGCTACGGGAACGTGTGGTGGCGGCTGGCAGTCGTCGGCACCGGCTTCGCCCTGACCATGTCTCCCCTGACGGGAGCCGCCATCCAAGCGGTCAGCCCGCAGGAAGGCGGCCTCGCATCGGGCATCAGCAGCACCACCCGGCAGATCGGCGCGGTGCTCGGCGTGGCGCTACTCGGAGCCATCGTCCGCACCCGGCAATCCGGCGGCGCCTCCTTCGAGACCGGCCTCAACAGCGCCTTCCTCGCTGCCGGCGCCATCACCTTGGCCACCGCCGTGTTCACCGGCCTGTGGCTGGCGCGGTCCAAGCCCGCGGAAGGCTCCGCGGCCCCGCAACGTTCCACCGGTCCAGATGCGGTCACCACCTCGAACAAGGTATCCGCGAACAGCCCGAACTAGATCAAGATCACCCCATGGCTCGTTTCTTCCGTACCCGGGTCACACCCCTCCAAGAGGAGAAGCGCCTTGCAGATCACCGCATCCTCCGTCTCGCTCACCGTCGACGACGCCGCCGCGTCCAGCGGTTCTTCACCACCCACCTCGGCCACGCCGAGCACCGGACGGCGCCACGGACTTCGAGCGCCGCAACGTCCTGTACGCCTACGGTCCGGAGCGTCTGACCATCGGCAGGTACTGCGCGATCGCCTCGGGGACCACATTCCTGATGGCCGGTGCCGAGCATCCGACGACGGGGGTGTCCACGTACCCGTTCACCATGTTCGGCGGCCGGTGGACCGAGCAGACTCTGGACATCGTCACCGCCATGCCCAGCCGCGGCGACACGGTCGTCGGCAACGACGTCTGGTTCGGCTACCAGGCGACCGTCATGCCCGGCATACGGATCGGCGACGGCGCCATCGTCGCGGCCGGCGCCATGGTCACCGCCGACGTCCCGCCGTACACGATCGTCGGAGGCAACCCGGCCAGGCCGATCCGGCAGCGCTTCGACGACGCCGACGTCGAGCGGCTACTGCGCGCCGCGTGGTGGGACTGGCCCTCCGACCTGGTCACCGAACACGCCCGGACCATCATGGCCGGAACGCCCGCCGACATCGAACGCATCGCCGCCGAGCACGGTTTGGGGAAGTCCCTTTGACTCACGTGTCCATCGAAGAGTTTGCGGTGGCAGACAGTGCGGCCGGGCCCTACGCCCTCGCCACGGGCCCGGACGGCGCGCTGTGGTTCACCCTCGTCCACAGCGGCCGGATCGGCCGCCTCGTGCCTGGCGAGGAGCCGACGAGCCACCCGCTCGACCCCACCTGTGGGCCGACCATCATCACGTCTGGTCCCGACGGCGCGCTGTGGTTCACCGAGTACGGGGCGGGCCGGATCGGGCGGATCACCACCGACGGCGTCATCGACGAATTCGACGTGCCCACACCCGGCTGCGGGCCGTTCGGTATCGCGGCGGGACCCGACGGAGCACTGTGGTTCACGGAAACCGCCGCCGACCGCATCGGCCGCATCACCGTCGACGGCGGCGTCACCGAGTTCCCACTCCCCGTCACCGGCGCATTCCCGTCCGCGATCACCGCCGGCGGCGACGGCGGGATGTGGTTCACCCTCAACCAGGCGAACGCAGTTGGCCGGATCGGCATGGACGGTGCGGTCACCCTCCACTCCCTGCCGACGGAGGAGGCGGCGCCGGTGGGGATCGCCGCGGGCCGCGACGGTGTGCTGTGGTTCGTCGAGATCGGCGCCGGGCAGATCGGCCGGATCACTCCCGACGGGCAGATCACCGAGTTCCCGCTGCCCAACCGCGCCGCCCGGCCGCACGCCGTCACCGTCAACGGACAGGGCACCGTCTGGTTCACCGAATGGGGAGACAACCGCGTCGGCACGATCACCCCCGACGGTTGCGTCACCGTCCACGACCTGCCCACCCCGCGCTCCGAACCGCACGGCATCACCGTCGGTCCCGACGGCGCCCTGTGGACCGCGCTGGAGATCGGCGCGCTCGCCCGCATCGCCCCAGCCGACAGCACCACCTGACAAACCACCCCCTCCCACACCATCAGCAACGGTCGCCCGCACGGCGGCTGGAGAGGAAGTCCCATGAAATACGCACTCGTCATCTTCGAGACGGACGAGTCGCGCCGCCGCATCCAGGCCGACCGCGTCGTATACCGCAAGGAGTACGAAGGCTGGATCGGCAGCCTCGCCGCAGCCGGAAAGCTGGTCGGCGGCGACGCCCTGGAGACCGAGCACACGGCTCCCGCGACCGTTCGCACTGCAGCCGACGGGACGTCGACGGTGAACGACGGACCCGCGCACGCCGGCGAGGCGACCCTCGGCGGCTGGTTCATCGTCGAGGTGGCCGACCGCGCGGAAGCCCTCGAACTGGCCAGGAGCCTCCCCACCCCGGAGACCGTCGAGGTCCGCCCGATCCTCGAATCCGCCTGAACAACACGGGGGACCGGCCCGATGGCACAGCGCCCGCCCGCAGGGACGCCGCTGTCGTGCCGCCCGGCTTCGCCTGATCATGCAGCCTGCCGTAGCCGTCCGTTCCGGGCGGGCCATCGCCGCGCAGCGAGCTGAAGTCGACGGCCACCGAAGCCCCTACGGACCTCGACCCTACTGACCCCCAGATCAGGCCATACCCGACAGGCTTCACCAAGAGGCGGTGGACACGGAGTGCTGACAGGCGGCACCCGACGCACTGCAACCTGCGAGAACGATCGCCTGACACCCCGTCAGAGCGTGTGTCGAACGTGCGCCGGAAGGGCCTTTCCTGCGTCGAATACGCGTCAAGGTATCGCTCGTAGCGCCCACGGCGCACATCATGCGCATTCGACGAAACGGCAGATCAGCGGCCCTTCTCGGCGGGCTCAAGGATCGCCACGCACTCCACGTGATGCGTCATCGGAAGCATGTCACCCGGGTGAACTCAGAGAAAACCGCAGGTCAGGTCCGTCCCTCGTCTCCGTCTTGGGGCCACCAGGTGCGAAGAGCGTCAAACGAGCGTCACGGCGGACGCCCAGTGATCCCAGCAAAGTGATCCCAGCAAGGAGTGCACCAGACGCCGTCCCCGTGGTGAGGTTCAGGCTTCGGCGCTCAGACGAGGGAAGCATTGATCCTTATCAGCGTCGATCGTTTGGGACGCCCCATTCAGGCGGCACCTCGCTCAGGAAGCGGATGACGTACTCCCCGCTGACTTCGTTCCGGCCACCGGAAGCACGTACTCACCGGCGAGACGCGCCCAGTGCAGCGGGAGAGGCCGGGCGAGCGGCGGGTAGTCGTCGTGGTAACGCAGCTGGTGCGTGAGTGTCGCCCACTCCGCCGGCCGGTCGGGCGGGTCACCCGCACGCCCCGAGTCCGTCAGCGCCTTCTCCGACAGACAGCCGAGCACGGTGATCTCCAGTTGCCCGGGGTTCCACGCGGTCTTCCCAGGCGCTGTCCGGCCCTGTGCCGTGGGCACCAGCTTCATGAGCCCCTTCGGCAGTTTCGCCACCGTGTGCGGCTTCGAGGCCGTACTCGCGAAGACACGGCCCTCCGTATCCGCCGTCCCCCACACACCCTCGGCGAAGCCGACCCCGTCCTCGGTGTCGTAGGCATACCACTCCGCCACTTCACCCCGGGCGTTGGCGTCCCGTACGAGCAGCACCCGCAGGTCGTGGCCGTAGAGCGTGTGCCGCTGGGCGGGTTCGGCACCGAAGCCGAGCGTGTCGCGGTCCAGTGCACCGTTGCGCAGGCCAGGCCAGCACTGGCGCAGATTGCCGGCGTCCGCCAGCAGCAGCGTCGGGCGGTCGCGGAGCTGGAAGAGCAGTGCCCGGATCTCCCGCTCGGTCTCCCGCTGCCTGTCCTGCTCCACGCCCGGGCGGGCAGCGGGCCGGGATCCTCCCGGGGCTGCCGAGTCATCGACGAGCTTCCCCGTGCCGGTCTCCTTCCCGCCGCTCGCCGCCGGTTCCCGTGCCTGGGAGAGCAGCAGCAACAGCTTCGGATACGGCACCCATTCGGCTCGTTCTGCGTCCCACCCCTCGATGACGCCCGGTCCGTCCCCGGGGCGCACCCGCACCGCCACCAGCCGGTGGACGGGGCATCGCGTGGGCCCCTTCCTGGTGTGGCGTACGAGCCAGAGTGCCGCGTACTGAAGGTCGCCCGGAATGCCGGCTCCCACCCGATGGGCGGGCGGGCTGATCGCGCCCAGCTGCCGGAAGGCGTCCAGCCAGGTCCACCTGGCCCGGTGTTCCAGAGAGCTGTCGATGTCGTCGGGCGAGTTCACGAACTGGGTCAGCCGTCCCTGCCGTGCCCAGGCGATGCGCAGCGCGTGCTTGGGGTCGGAGTCCGGGACGGCGGCGAAGCGCTCCTTGCCGGCGATCTCCGTGATCACGACTCCGGCCCCGCCGAGGAGCGGGTCCGCCCGGTCCGCCACGAGCCCGCAGCGCCCTTCGATGGCCTCGGCCAGCCGGACGGCCCTGAGGCGCCCGCGGGCTCGGGTGGTCGGCAGGGCGTCGGCCAAGGGCCCCGCGGGCCGGGCCCGGACGCGGATGTCGACCCCCTCGCACTGCCACTGCCAGGTCTCCCCGTCGGCCGACGGCACTTGCTGCCCGGCGGGAAGACCAATGAGCTTGGGCAGCTCGGCGAGCAGCGCCGCACGGGTTTCCGGGGACTGCCAGAAGACGTCGATCTCCAGGGGGCGGCCGTTCAGTGCGCGTGTCAGCGCCGCCCGCCGTTGCAGAGCCAGCTGGGCGTCGCGGACGCCCGGGACGCGTCCGGCGCCGGAACGGGGCAGCAGGGAGGGTGTGTTGCTCCGGGAGACGCGCGTGAGGTCGGGGACCCGGGTCAGCAGGGGGCGCAGCCCTTCCTCGACCCAGGCGTCCAGATCCGCCCGCTCCCGTGGCATCAGCCCGGGTCCGACCTCGTGCGGGCCGATCGACGGGTGGTAGACGATGCCGGCGGCCACGTCCCCGGAACCGTTGATCCAGCGTTCGGGGTCGGAGAAGAGCGCTTCGGGCCGGGGATAGTTGCGCACGATGTCCAGCTCGGGCACGAGCGGTGCGGGGCTGTGCCGGCGCCAGGCCAGTTCCTTCGATCGCCGGTCGTAACCCAGCGTGTTCACCATCAGCCGGTGGCCCCGGTCCGGCCCTTCCGGCCACGGCAGTGGAGCGTCGAGCAGGACGGTCGTACCGCCGAGCTGGTGGGGGCGTACGTCCAGTCGGGTGGCCCACCGGCGTACCTGGGTGGACACATGGACGCGGAACCGCGGGGCGAACGGCACGGTGTGGACGGTGATGGTGAGGCAGGCCGAGTAGTACCAGGTCTGCCGTCGGCGCTCGTATCGCTGAGGCGGCCAGGAGACAAGTCGCGCGCCGTCACCCGAGCTCTCGACGCGGAAGTGGAGTGTGGTGCCGCCCGTGCGGAACGTCCGGGCGGCCAGCCGGAAGGCGATCCACTCGGGCAGCAGGCTGTAGAGCCGCGCGGCGGGTTCGGCGGTTCCGCCCGCCGAGAGCACGCTCTCGGCGAGGTCGACTGGTTCCGTCTCCCAGTGGGGCAGACGTACCGTCTCGGCCGCGTCACCGGAGCGGAGCCTCTCCTCGAGATCGGCGCCCTCCGAGTCGTCGTCCTCCCGGTGCATTCCCGCCGCCCACGCTCCTACCACCGGGGCCAGCACGTCCGGCGGGACGGCTTCCCGCGCGTAGAGCCACGGCAGACGGCCATCCGTCCCGGCGTTGCGGCCGGTCGCGATGACGCCTGGCGCCATCGCCTGGAGCAGGGAGTTGAGCCTGCGCACGGGGAGCCGGTGGGGGTGGACGGAGTTCTTGTCCGCCTCGGCATGCATTCCGGTGAGCTCGGCGTGCAGGTCCTCGCCGAGCCGCAGCACTTTCATCTCCTCCCGCCAGGGTCCGTGGAGCGGGTCGGGTTCGTAGGCCGCGACGCGAATGTGGTGGTACACGGAATTACCTCCTGGGACAGGGGTTCGGCGCTTACGGGTGGGCGGGTACGGCGGCGAGCAGGCGGGTGAGCATGCTGCGCAGTGGCGCGTACAGGGCGCGGACGATGAACTGTTCCTCCGCGGTCGTCGTGCCGCCGTTGAAATACGGGTCCAGGACGGCGAGGACGCTGTGCAGCAGACTGGATTCGGGGGTGTCGGGCTGCGCCGGTACGGCGCAGCGGTTAGGGGCGAAGGCGGCATCGACGAAGACCACCCGGGCCGGTACGCCACCGCGTACCAGTCGCCCGATCACCTGCCACAACAGGACCAGCATGTCCCAGGTGACCTGTTCCCGTACATCGTCGTCGAGACGGCTCCACGCCATCGAACGGGCGAGTACCTGGTACCAGTACGAACGGGCGAGGCGGCGGAACTCCTCCGCTCCTTCCTCGACGGTGGGTTTTCCCTGTACCAGGGTGGCGAAGTCACCGCCGGTGACGGCGCGGACGACCCAGTCGTTGACGGCATTGACGGCCAGGTGGAGGTCCTCTGGGTGCGGATGGGGCCGTGCCAGGAAGTAGACCGTGCCGATGGCCGCCTCGTCGTCCTCGTTGAGGATGTTGTGGCCGCGTTCCAGCGCGAGCAGGGGCGCCACCAGGATGTCCGCCTCGAGGTCCTTCAGGTGCTCGACGTCGCCCCGGCGCAGTGATCGGGCGTGGTAGGCGGACGGCGCCTCGTCCTCCGCGGTGATCTCCTCGTCGTCCGACACCAGGCACAGCACCTTGTTGCGCCAGCGGACGTTGAGGTTGTGCAGTGTGTCGGCCACCACACGTGCCTCGGCATAGCTGCCGACCAGCAGAAGGATCTGGTCGCGCCCTGGAGGAAGAGAGAGCAACTCCTGCTGGAGCGGACCACCTTCAGTGACCTCGTACTCGTCTCCGCCCTCACCTAGATGGCACGCGATACGGCGCAACTTCTCCGGGCGGTCGTCCGGATGGGTTCCCGACATGCGCAGTTTCTCGTCGCCGTCGTCGATGAACTCGAAGCGCATGGAGCTCTCGTTGGCGATGCGTTCGGTCACCTCGGCCGGCGGTTCGATGACCACACCGACCGGGACGCAGACGTGGTAGCGGCTGGACGCGCCCGCCCAGCTGCTGCCCGACATGAGTAGCAAGTGGGCACCGGGCCTGCCGTCGACGGAGGTGAGATCGGGGATGGCGCGCAGCAGCTCACGTCCGACGCCGCTGCACCGGAAGAAGGTCAGTTCGCCACTGCGGACTCCGCCCTTGTCCTCACCCGGGACCCGGAACTGGAAGCCGAGGACATTGCCCATCGGGGCCTCGGGCACCATCGGGCCGTAGTCGAGCGGCCGGCGGTACATCGTGTTGAAGCCCAGGCTGAGGGCGGCCTCGACGCGGGGCCACATGGCGTTGATCATGGCGAGCCGTGGTTCCAGGGCGCTGAGCAACAGTGTGAACTCGAAGCGCTCCGCGAGTTGCTTCCGCCATTCCTCGGGAGTCTGCGGCGGAGGCTTGGGCTTCCTGCGGCGTCCGCACTTCTTCTCCTGTTCCTCCTCCTCGCGCCGCCACTCGTCGTACGCCTCTTGGTACTTCCGCTGCCGGGCAGCCATGTACTTCGGGTCGATGGCGAAGACCTCGTCCATGACCTCGGTGAGGCGGCGCCGGGTGTTCTCCGGGTTGCCGGTGTGGAGCAGCTCGTTGAGGAGGGCGGTCAGCCGGCTGAAGTCCTCCTCCGTCCTACGGTGACGGTCACCGAACGGGTTGTCCCGGAACGCGTCGAGCAGTTTCCCGAGAGCCTCGCGGGGGGCGTGATGAGGGTGGTCCCGACCGCTGTCGTCGGGGAGTTCGTAGCGTTCGTCGAGGAGTCCCAGCTGGAGCGTCCAGGCGCTGAAGTAGCCCGTCCGCACCCACTTGCGCAGCTCGTACCCGGCGACGAGCATCGCGTACAGCCGGTCGGTGGCCGCGCCTGCGGTGTTGAGGGCGGCGGCGAAGGTCTCGACGTCCCGTTCGGAGAGCTGGGTGCGTCCGCTGGCCGCAAGTTCCCGGATCTTGTGCCGGCTCAGCTGGTCGATGAGGCCCTTGTCCTCATCGCTGGCGAGGACCACGGCGGGCGCGAAAGTCCGGTCGAGCTGCATCTGGACACGGTCGGCCTCGTCGATGATCACGAGGTCACTACGGCGGCAGGCGAGTTCGAGGAAGCGGATGCGCTCGCCGTTCTGAGGGCGGGGCGGCGAGGCGTCGATCAGTCCGGCCGGGGTGGCCACCCAGATCAAGGCGTCGACCAGCGTGCGGGCTCCGTGGTGACGGGGGCAGGCGGACCAGTACGGGCAGCTCGTCGCCCTCTTCTGCCACTCGGAGTGCCGTCCGTCGCTCGGGTCACGGCGCAGGGCCGACGGGGGTCGGAGCCGGGAGCAGGGTGCCTCACCGTAGGCGAGTGGTTCGGTCGTCGATGTGGCGCCCTGCCGTCTGACGTTTAGCAGGCAGGACGTGCCGAGGTAGGCGAAGGCGGGGTCGTCGTGGGCGAGCAGTCGGTGCTCGCCCCGGCCCGCCAGCCGGCGGTGCAGCCGCTGGGTGTGCCGCTCGCGGCCGGAGGAGCCGAGCACGGGTGCGGCGGCGCCGTCGGTATAGAGGTCGTAGAGCCGGACGAGCTTCAGCACCTCCGCGACATCGGTGACGACGACGGTGGTGCGCTTACCCAGCTTGGCGAGATGGACGGCGATGATGTCGCGCAGTGTGCTCTTGCCGGCGCCGACGATGCCGAGCAGGTGCTGGATGCCGTCGACCGTGAAGGTGAAGTCCTCGTCCTTCCTCGTCTTGTGGAAGGTTCCGTTCTCCTTGGTGGACAGGTCGAACGACCGTAACCGCTCCAGCCACCGTGGCGCCCGTCCCTCGCCGAAGCGGGTGTGCTGTGCGTCCATTTCCGCCGCCGTGCGCTCCAGCCCCTCCCTGGTGAAGACAAGGGGCTCGCCGCCGCCGGCCGGTTCCAGGTCCATGTCGTGGGCGACGAGGGGGGTGCGGGGGACCGGCGGCAGGTCGACGACGGCCATGGTGCGACTGACGGGGAAGGCATGCGGGCCCTGACCCGCGACCGGCAGCCGCTTGCCCGCCAGCGGCGGTGCGGCACGCAGCAGTTGTTCGTAGACGGAGAAGCGGTCGCTGGCGACGGAGAGGTCGCGGCGGGCAGCAGGTGTCTCGGCGTCCGGTACATCGTAGGCGCGCACCCTGGGGTCGAACCTCTGGTAGGTGTCCAGCGCATCGAGCCAGGTACGGCTCCGGCGCAGCGTCCACAGCGAGTACCGGGCGATACGCAGGGTCTTCGCCGCGTCGGATGGCAGCGGTGCCCGGTGCGCCTCGGCGAACCCGTACCCGCTGAACAGCACCCAGGCACTGCCCGCGGGGCTGCCCGGCATCATCTTCTGCTGGAGGTACAGGCCGAGTTCGACCTGGCAGAGGGCTTCCAGCGCGGGCTGGGGCACGGAGGGCCCCAGAAATGCTTTGAGCGCGTTGAACACGTCGGTCAAGGGCGGGGTGAGGCTACGCATCGTCCTTCTCCTCTCGCCGGGCCTGTCCCAGGTCGGGCACGAGGTCCATGGGGGTGGTAAGCACCAGCCGGTCCCGCAGGAGCGCGGGAAGGGCGTCGGTGAAGGCCTGCCGGTAGCCGTCCCGTCCGGCGAGCGCGTCGGGGACCACGACGAGGGTGCGGTCCGCGAGGGGTGTGTTGTCGGTGAGATGGGCTGCGAGGAGCGCCGGCTGCAGACGGTCGTACACCTGGATGTCCACGATGCGGGGGCCGGTGTCGCAGAGCCGGTAGGCGGGCAGAAGACCGGGCAGGGTCTCGTACGCGACTTCGGCGCGCTCCAGTGCCTCCCGGGCGGCTTCGTCGGTGCGGTGCGGCAGTACGAGGTACCACCGCAGCGAGCGCTGCAGGATCCACGCCTGGTCCGGCTCACGGATGAGCTGCGGAGGGGCGTCGCGCGGGCAGTCCTCCCCCTCGCACCAGACTTCCGCGCCGGTGCCGGACGGTCCGGGTACGGGCACGGCACTGTCCCGGGGCAGCGAGGGGAGCCTGCACGAGGGGCAGTACAGGAAGTCTCCGTCGGCGAGCAGGAACTCGGGCAACGGACCGTAGAAATCCTTGACCCGGCTCCAGACCGCCCTGTTCCAACCCGGCGCGAAGCGGTCCTGCTGGTGGACGACCGGGTGACGCGCCAGGAACGCCCGGCACTGCCGGTAGCGCTCTTCCGTTCCACTCCGCGCGTGCAGGTCCCCGAGGAGCGCGCGGGCGTGTGCCGCCACGCCTCCACCCGGTCCGTGCGAGGCCACCTCGAGACACGACCGGGTCGGCATCCGGCCGACCCGGTGCACCAGCGTGGTGCCCGGCGAGACCAGGGAGGAGGGGACCGCGAAGAGTGAGTCGTCGGACGGCCTGGTCCGGCACCACTCCCACAGCTCCGGAAGACTCCTCGGCGGTGACTCCCCCGCTTCGAGGCAGCGCATCACCGTGTGATCCAGCGCCCGCTGGGCGAGGCCGGGATAGGGCAGGGTGAAGGAGCGGAGCCCTTGGACCTCGGAGAGAGCCGCCACCATGCGGGCGAGTTCGCCGAAGAGGTCGCTGCCCACGCCCTCGGGCGCCTCGCCGGCGTCCGGCCGATCGGCCCGGCCGGCCGACCCCGCCCTCATGCCGCGGCCTCGCTGACGGACGACGCCGTGCACCAGCGGGCCACTTCGCACCGCTCGCAGGAGCGTCCTGGCCGGGCCGCGTACTGGTCGTCACCGTGCCAGTCGGCCACCATCGCCCGCAGTACCTTCTCGGCGGTGACCCGATTGGCTGGGGCGAAGGGATCGATGACCTCCAGGTCGGCGCCGCCGGGGCGCAGCACCTCTAGCTCGACCCGGGCGCGGAACGATTCACCGCCCAGGTCACCGCGGGCGATCAGCACGACGGCCAGGGCCAACTGCGGATAACGCTCCAGCAGGGGGCGGTCGGACTGCCGGTCGGTGACGGAGGTCTTAGTCTCGCGCCACACCCATGACCCGGCATCCCGGTAGAGCAGGTCGGGCGCGGCCAGGACCACCACGTCGGCGGTGGTGTCGTGCCGCACCACCCGGGGCTCGGTCCGCACATCCGTGCCGTCCCCGACGTACCGCAGCGGGCAGACCGCGGCGTGCCGCCGCAACAGCAGGGCGCCGAGTGCGCGTTCGTCTGAGGGCAGGTCGAATCCTTGCGGGACCCACTCCTCGGGGACCTCGACCGTGCAGGGCCGAGGCGATCCGTGGGCGTGCCGTTCGGCGAGGTAGGCATGCAAGGCCCGGCCGCGCACGGCCGTCACCTCGCGTTCGACGGAGTCCGCCGTGGGCAGGTGCAGCCGGCGCATGTGGTCACGTGCCGGGCAGGCTCGGTAGGCCCGCCCGCTGGTGACCGACCAGGTGCGGCGGGGCCGGTCGTGCGCCTCGATGCCCAGCAGTCCGGGCGCTGTGCGCAGGGCCGGGCACACCGACAGGTAGGGGCATCCGCCACAGGCGGACCCCGGGCGGTATTCCCGTCCGTCCAGTACGCCGGCCAAGGCGGCGGGGCCGTGTTCGCGGTACCGAGCGCGCGCCTCTTCCCGGCTTCCCACGAAGAGCTCCCGCGTACGGCCGTCGAAGAGCGCGAACTCCACGATCCGTACGTGCTCCGGCGGCGGTCCGGGGGCGCCCTCGGCCAGCACCAGGGCGACGGCCGCGGTGAAGCCGTCGGGCGGCAAGTCCCGCAGGCGGTGCACGGGCAGACGAAGCTCGCGGTAGTCACCGTCCGGGGAAGCCAGGCAGCGGCCCCACACGGTGAGGCGGTACTCCTGGGCGTCGCGCGGGTCGGGACCGGACGGCCGGTAGCGGTACGTCCACGGCTCGGGCACCTCGTGCAGGGGACGTTCCGGGTCGAGAGGGAAGGCCGACTCGTACATCTGCACGCCGTGCTCCGACCAGGTCCGCAGACCGTCGTGCAGGGGCCCGGTACGTGTCCGAGGCGGGCTGCCGGCAGGCCCCGAACGGATGTCGCAGGCAGCCATGAAGGGGCCCAGAGCGAAGTGCTCCAGCCTCTCACGGCGGCGCGGTACGGGGTCGGTGGTGTGGTAGCCGCGGGTCTTGAGAGCGTCAGCGGCGGGGCATCGGAACTCTCCCCGCTTGAACATTCCGGCGGATACCGTGATGACTTCGGAGGTGCGGGTCACCCCGTCGGGGGGCAGCCATGGCTGTGACATTTCGTGCTCCATTTCCGTACGGAGGAAAGGTGGATGGCCGTGAGGGAGATCGAGGAGATCGGCGATGTGGAGAGGCGCTACGCAGTGCTGGACATGGTCGGCGACGGCGGCCAAGGCGACCTTTTCCTCGGGCGTGACCGCAACAGCGGGCAGAAGGTGGCGTTGAAGCTTCAGAAGGCCCGCGACCTCGGACCCGAGAGCGATTTCCACTGGGCCGGCGATGAACTCCTCAAAGAGGGATCACGCATGATGATGCTGACGGGAATGCAAGCGATTCCCGAAGTCATCGCCACGGGGACACACCGGCGACGCCGGTGCCTGGTCATGGAATTTGTCGAAGGACACCAACTGCAGAAGGTCCTGTCGGCGGCCCTACCCGTTAAGGATCCTGGGACCGTTGCGGCCGTCATCGGCCAACTGTGCGAAATTCTGGCAGAAGTCCACGACCGGCATCTGGTGCACTGCGATCTCAAGCCCGAGAACGTCATCGTGCAGCCGGACGGCCGTCTCCGGCTCATTGACATGGGCCACGCGGTCGTGGCGGATCAGGAGACGGAATACGCACGCGGCACGCGCGGCTGGGCCTCCCCCGAGCAGTCCGACGCGTGCCCGTCAGGTCTGACGCGGCAAGCGGACATCTTCGCGCTCGGCTGCATCCTGCTGGAGATGACCGTGATGCGCCTGCCCTACGGCGGACAGGACGAGCGGGCGGAAGAGGGCACCCCGGTGCTGCCGGCCGACCGGCTCGCCAAACTACTTCCGGAGTTCGCCTCCCTGGCGCTGTGGATGGTCCGGTGGAAGGCGGCGGAGCGCCCCGCGGATGTCCGTGAAGTGTTCGATCGGCTCCGCTGCTACCTACCCCAGCTCGGCTCGCAACGGCCATCGAAGCCCCTGCGCCCGGACCCGACCGAGTACTACCGCACGCATCCGCCCCGGCTTTGACGGTGAGCCGACGGCCGCCGACCGGGCGGGTCACCTCAGCCCTTCCAGCCGCTCCCGGACCTCCCGCACCCCCTCACCGTCCATCAACTCACGCAGCACGATGACTCTCTCCAGCTCCCGCACCGCCGCGTCGGTGTCGCCGGCGGACACCAGGACATCAGCGAAGAGCATCCGTACCTTGTCCTCGTTGGGCCAGTTCTCCTGTTCGCGGTAGATGTCGGAGGCCTGCCGGTACAGGGTGATGGCCTCGTCCCGTTCGGAACGGGCCAGGTGCACCTTGGCCAGGGTGAACAGCACATCGGCCAGGCCGCTGCGCTCCGTCGTGCGCTCCACCACGCCCAGAGCGTCGGCGCACCGACGGAGCGCCCGCTCGTGCTCGCCCCGGTCGAGGTGGATCGCGCCGAGGGCGTTCAGAACAGCCGCTTCCCCGACCCGGTCGGACACCTCCCGACACAACTCCAGTGCACGGCGGAGCACTTCCTCCGCTCCGGTCAGGTCGTCCTGCTTGCGCAGGGTGAGCCCGAGCCGGTGCAGCGTACGGGCCAGACTCAGCCGGCCTTCCGTGCTGCGGTCCTCCTCGCTGAGCCGGACGGCCCTGCGCAGGGCGCCCACCGCCAAGTCGTACTCAGCGAACCGCCAGTGGGTCCCTGCCAGCGACCGGTGGACCATGGCGCGATCGACCGGACCGGCGACGGTTTCCGCCGCCTCGGCGGCGTACCGGAGGTTCTGCCGCGCATCATCGAGCAGGCGGCGGCGCCACTGGTAGATGACCAGGGCCATCGGAAGCAGCCATACGTACCGGTCGATACGCCGATTGATCGCCAAGTGAATGCCTCGCTGGACGGTGGCGTACTCCTCGTCCAGGAACGCCATCGCCTCCGCGAGGTCCGCGGGGTCGGTGACCCTGACCGCTCCGGGCTCGCCGGTGGGCAGGGTGCGTTCGCGGTCGAGCACCCGGTCGCAGGCGCGGACGTTGTGCAGCTGGTGTTCCAGCACCTGTCGTACGGTCGCCCGCTCGATCTCCGCGTTCTCTCCGTCCGGCACCGGCCGCACGTGCCGAAGGGCGAAGGCCCGCACGAGGTCGTGCAGCCCGTAGCGGTCGCCGTGATGTTCCACCAGGTTCGCCGCCACGAGGTCCACCAGGGCCCGGTCGGTGCGCGTCCCTTCGTCCACTGCCCGTCCCAGATCCATCACCGCCTCCCAGGAAGCGCTGGGCCCGGGGTGGACGGCGAGCTGCCACAGCAGCAGCCGGGCTTCCTCATTCAGCACGCGCACGGAGCAGTTGAGCGCGGCGCGGACCGACAGTTCGTGCTCGGGCAGGTCCAGGGTGTCCAGCTTCGCCCGCTCCAGCTCCTTCTTCATCTCCCGCACCAGGGCAGGGAGGGTGTGCAGCGGACGCGCCCCCACCTCCAAGAGCCGGGCCACCACCACGAGGGCCAACGGCAGCCGACCGCAGAGGTGGACCAGCTTGCTGAAGGGCACGGCGTGCTTGGCCCGGTCCTCGGCCGACACTTTCTCCTGGAGTACCTCCAGGGCGTCCGCCTCGTGCAGCGGCTCCATCTTGCGGAACAGCACCTTTCTCTCGGACTGCAGCCGCAAGAGGTCGTTACGACTGGTGACGATCACGGCGCAGGTACCGTCTCCGGGAAGCAGCGGCAGCACCTGCTGGGCGCTGAGCGCGTCGTCGAGGACGATGAGCACCGACCGGTGGGCCAGCGCCGACCGCAGCGCGTTGCTCTTGCTCTCCGTTCCGGTCACCGTGGTGTAGGGCGGCAGCGCGGCCAGAAAGCCGTCCAGGATCTCGTCCGGTTCGGCGGGCCGCACGTCTCCGTCGGCGAATCCGTTCAGTTCGCCGCGCAGCACCCCGTCGGGAAACCGCTCCCGCAGCCGACCGGCGAGGTTCTCGGCCACCGTGGTCTTCCCGACGCCCGCCATGCCGCTGATCAGGACCAGCGCCAGATTGCCGGCGTCCTGTTCCTCGCACACGGCCTCGAAGAGGTCACCGATCAACTTGTCCTGCCCGATCGGCTTGCGCCTGCCACCGGGCAACTGGTCGGGAACGGGGGGCAGGAGCGCCCCGCCCGGCCGGCGGCCCTCTCCCCGGACCTGGTCGATGGCGCTCTGTACATCGACGTCCGCTCTTCCGTTGCGCTTCTCCCACTTCTTGATGAGCCGCTCACGTCGGGACTCCGGCAGGTCTGCGTGAGCGAGCAGGTAGAACCGAAAGATCTGGGGCAATTCCGGCGCGCGCTCGAACCATTTCTCCGTCTCCTCGCGCAGCCATTTGACCTCCCTGGACTTGTAGGCTGCGTCCAGCCGCGCGTAAACGGCGGCCATCAACTCGGCCCGTAGCTCCTCCCGACGCAAGTGGAAGCCGGTCTCGGACAGTCCGTGCAGCGGTTCGTCCTCGCCGTCCCACTCCTCCAAGGCCGCGCCGAGCAGCTCGAACTGCGCTTTGCAGGTCAGTCCCTCAGCCTGCTTCACCTTTTCGCGAAAACGGAGCAGGTCGACGTCTCCCACCGGCACGCGGAGCGTGCAGTAACCCGACTTGCCGCTATGGGGCACGGACTCCTGGCCCAGCCGCTTCCGCAGGTCGGCGACGACGCGGTTAACCAGATCGCCGACGTCCTCGACGCCCTCCCAGAGGACTTCGGCTATGTCCTTCCTCTTACATCGGCAGTCTGGCGAGGTCACCAGGAGCGCGAACAGGGCCGCCACCTTCGACCCTTCGACCACCCACCTGCCGCCGCCCCCTTCGACTCGCACCGGGCCCAGCACGTACCCCTCCATCGCCCTCCCCCTCACCGCGCCGCAGTCAGTGATCCGGCCCCTCGCCGGCGCTCCTTCATCTGTGCGCTGCGCTGTGCCGCTTCACACGCGCTTGCTTCTTCACGCCCCCCAGGGACTCAGTTATCCCTCAGTTTTCGCTCTGCGGCCCCGTTTCACCCCCAGGCACGATGGCACCAGCCGCTCGCAGAAGCACGAAACGGCGGCTTAGTCATCCATCGACTCATCAGAGAGGAATCGCGGACCCGATGAACAGCCGTCAGCGGAACCGCCGGGCAGCCCGTCTGCGCCAGTCCCCCGACTGGCCGCCGAGCCGCCGTCGGCGGGCGGCCGTCCGGACCGAGGACACCACCCCGGCAACCCCGCCCACCGAGACGCCGAACACCTCGTCCTCCGAGACCGCCTGAGCGCAACAGTTCGTGGGTGCCCGTTCTGTACGGGCACCCACCAGCCTCGCGAACTTCGTCACCGGCGAGCTCGCGGCCTGGCTGCCGCGCTTGTTGCACGCTCGTGGTCAAAGGCGGCGTTACCTGGTCGAGAAGACCACTACCGCATACTCACGCATCAAAGTGAGGCTGGTGGGACTCGTCTCCGCTTGACGCGGATATGAGGCGGTACGCCCCCACCACGGACACACCTCGTCCAGCATCTCGGTATCTCCAGCACCTCCGGACTCAGGTTTCCGCAGTCCAAAGAGAGGACATTTCCTAATGTATCCGCCGCACAGCAGTGCGTTCGCCTCGGTGAGGCGGCACTTCGACGATCCCCGGACCAGTGACGCGGTCTTCGTGCTCGTCCCCACGGACCCCGACGAGGCTGGTCCGGTCTGGCTGACCGCCGCCGAGACGCACGAGGCCTTGTATGGCCCCGGCTCCGACCCGCAGTTCGCCACCGCGGTCTGGAAGGAGGTCATCCGCACGGCGCAGAGCGACCTGACTCCAGACAGCACGGGGAAACTCCTGGCGATCTGGCTGGCCCTGCCCCGGTTGACCGGGACGGTCCACCGGGTCTGCACGCGCCTGCGGGCCGACTGGTCGGACGTGGAGGCCGAGATGGTCCTGGCTCTCCTGGAGAAGCTGGCGGATCGGGACGGCGCGAGCTGTCTCACCGACTCCTCCCTGCTGCACGCGGCGCGCGCCAGGGCGTGGCATCTCGCCCGGGAAGGGCTGCGGGAGCTTCCCTCCACCCAGATCGAACGCATCACCGAGGAGCACGCTCTCACTGCGTCCGGCGAGGGGGCGGACGCTCCGGCGGCGGAGAGCCTGGACGTACGGGTCGACCGTCCGGACGGCCCGGACGGGCTGTGCGCACCGCTGCGTTTCCGGGTGCGCCCGGAGCATCTGCGCCGACAGGGAATCTTCATCGACACCGACGACGGGTCGCAGGACCGTTCGGCGGGTCACAGCCCTGGGAAGAGGCGACGGCCCGGGCGCCGCGCGGACACCGGGCCGGTCCGCCCTGCGGGGAGGCGAGGGTGAAGGACCCGGTAGAGGGCCGCCTCAGTTTCACGGAGATGTTCGACCTGCCCGTCGCAGTGGACCTGCGCACGGCGGCCCGAGCACTCGGAATCGGCTCGACGACCGCGTACCGGCTGATCCGCGAGCACGAGTTCCCCTGCCCCGTCCTCCGCATCGGACGTAGGTACAGAATTCCGACCAACGAGCTGATGCGCGCCCTGGGGATCGAGGACCGCCCGCTGTACAGCGTGGACCCGGAAGAGGACACGGACGATCCGAGCGTCGGCTTCTGACGGTAACCAACGTGCGGCTCCGTGGCATCGGCCACGGAGCCGCACGGCCCTGCCTCCTACGACGGGCCGTTCGCCGCCGACGTGCGCCGCACGGTTCTCCACGGCTGCTCGGCAATCGGAGGGCGAAGGGATGCCCTCCTTCTTCGCCGAGCGGTTCGGCGGCCGACAGCCCTGGCGCGTCGGCCAGTTCGTGAACGCGCCGGCGATCACCGACCCGAGCTACGGCGAGCACGCCCGTCAACCCCGAACCTGCCGGTGAGCCGTCGACGCACGCTTCGGCGCCCGCGTCATGATCGCCGCGCCCGGCCGGGGCACGGATCTGAACGGCCCGGCGGCCCAGCCCTACGCATCGCTCGCCACGACCGCCATACGAATCCACCCGCTGAACGAACGGGTCAGTCCACCGGCGGACTGCCAGAAGCCAGCACCGCCCCCAGAACCTCATTCCGTCCCTACCCACGACGTCGAACGTCAGGAAACGGGGAACCAGGCCGACAGGCGCTTTGCAATAGCCGGTACATCGATGTTGTCCTGCGCGACTTCCTCGACGAACGGGCCAGCCACGGAGACGGGTGGCGGGGCGGTACTGGCGCTGACGCCGTTGAACCGCAGGAAGACACGCATGGCAAGCCAGGCGGTGCGCTTGTTGCCGTCGATCAGCGCGTGATTGCGAGCGACGGAGTGCAGCAGTGCCGCCGCCTTCTCGTGCAGCGTGGGATACAGCTCGGCCCCGAACACGTTCGTCCGGGGCCGTTCGATCGCTGACACCAAAAGTCCCATGTCACGCACGCTGTGCTCGGTATCGTTGACCGTGCGGGCGATGGCCAGGATCTCGTCGATATGGATGTAGCGCACTTGGGTCACTTCAGGTAGTCCAGGATCTCCGCATCGCTGTCCATCAGCTCGGCCAGGACGTCATCAACCTTCAGCTCGGCCCGGTGCTGGGCGTCACGGATGGCCTCGAGGGCAAGTTCCTGCTTGCTGCGACCCTCCCGACGAGCCCGCTCGGTGAGCTTCGCGTCAAGGTCTTCGGGGAGTCGGAGTGTCATCGCCATACAGGAATGATACCGGGCTGGTATCTGGGTGGCGAGGTGATATCAGCCACTCAAGATCGGACCACGACGCCGTCCTTCGTGGCCCGGTCGGGCCGCGGTCTCGGTTCCGAGGTGCGTGCGACGAGGTAGCAGCACGCGCCGCCGCTGGCGAGGTGCAGTCGCCCCCCCCCGAGCCGGAGTCCTTGCCCCGCGCCGACGGTCCCGGTCTGCGGCCCAGGGCCGGAGAAGTCCGAGGTTGAGGCTTCCGATATTCGAGCGTCATCCGAGCGTCAAAAAATCTGCATTGCGCATCGCCACGTCGCCGCGAGAGCCACGCCGGCCCTCGAACCTGCAGCTCAGAGCGTTCTGCACAAGCGAACCTGAGTCGACGCATTCCGCGAGCGAAAACAGGTCGAGCTGACCACCTGAAATGCAAAACGGCAGGTCAGAGGCCCTTCGCGGCCGGCTCCAGAATCGCCACGCACTCCACATGATGCGTCATCGGAAACAGATCAAACGCCCGAAGCATCCGCACCCGGTACCCCCCCTCCCGGAAGTACCCGAGGTCCCGAGCCAGCGCAGCGGGATCGCAGGCGACGTACGCGATGCGGCGGGCGCCGAGGGAGGCGAGGTGTTCGACCGTGTTGCGGCCCGCGCCCGCGCGGGGCGGGTCGAGGACGATCAGGTCGACCTCGGTGATGCCGGTGCGCGGGAGGACCGACTCGACCTTGCCCTGTTCGATGCGGACCCGGGGGAAGTCGGCGAGGTTGTGGCGGGCGTCCTCGACCGCTCGTTTGCCGGACTCGATGCCCAGGACGGCGCCCTGCTCGCCGAGGCGGTCGGCGAGGGCGCCGGCGAAGAGGCCGACGCCGCAGTAGAGGTCCAGGGCCATCTCGCCCTTGCGGGGCAGCAGCCCCTGCATCACGGCGGTCACCAGGGTGTCGGCCGCCCTCGGGTGGACCTGCCAGAAGCCGCCGCTGCCGACGCGGTAGGTGCGGCCGTCCGCGCGCTCGCGGACGAAGGGGCGGCCGTGGACGCGGTGCACTCCGCCGGCCTTCTCGTCCACCCGCATGACCGAGACCGGCTTGTCCAGTTCCACCAGCGGGAGGCGGCCGCCGGGGCGCGGGGTGAGGATGACCTGGCGGTCCTGGGAACCCGTCGCCGCGATCGCCTCCACCGACTCCATGCCGGTCCAGTCGCGCTGCTCGATGCCCAGCTCGGACACCCCGGCCGCCGCGATCATGCAGTGGTCGACGCGCTCCACCTCGTGCGAGCGGTGGCGGCGCAGGCCTGCGTGGCCCTCGGCGTCCACGGCGTACTGCACGCGCGTGCGCCACTGCGGAACCTCGCCTGCGGGCAGCTTGTCGCCCTCGGCCGGCATCACCGTGCCGTCCCAGCCCGCTTCCTCGGGCGTGAGGCCGGCGAGGCGCCTCAGCTGCTCCTCGATCACCTCGCCCTTCAGCCGGCGCTGGGCGCCCGGCTTGGCGTGCTGCCAGTCGCAGCCGCCGCAGCGGCCGGGGCCGGCGAAGGGACAGGGGGCCGCTACCCGGTCCTTGGCGGCGTCGAGGATCTCGACGGCGTCCGCGCGCAGGAAGCGCGCGCCCTCCTCGCCCTCCGTCACCCGGGCCACCACCCGCTCTCCCGGCAGCGCGTGCCGGACGAACAGCACCTGGCCCTCGGCCGTACGGGCGATGCAGTGGCCGCCGTGGGCTACGGGGCCGATCTCGACCTCGTACTCCTCCCCGACCAGCGACTTCTTCGGTTCTGCCTGCATGGCGGGGTGACTCCAGATCAGGAACGGGAAACGGCCGGACAACAGCCCACCAGTCTACGTGGATGTCGTCCGGCCGCTCACCACAGGCCGAGCCCCCTGGTTCAGTCCTTCGTCGCCGACGGCTGCTTGGGCCGCTCCGCCGCCGGGCCGCGGCGGACGGCGCCGGGGGCGCTCCAGTCCTGGCGCCGCCGGGCGCGGTTGCGGGCCGCCTCGGAGGACGCCAGCTGGTACGGGACGGAGGTGACCATCACACCGGGCGTGAAGAGCAGGCGGCCCTTCAGGCGCAGGGCGCTCTGGTTGTGCAGCAGATGCTCGTACCAGTGGCCGACCACGTACTCGGGGATGATCACGGAGACCGCGGCGCGCGGGGACTCCTTGCGCAGGCCCTTGACGTACTCGATGATCGGCCGGGTGATCTCGCGGTACGGCGAGTCCAGGACCTTGAGCGGTACGTCGATGCCGCGCCGCTCCCACTCCTCGCGCAGCGCCTTGGTCTCCGCCACGTCGACGTTGACCGTGAGCGCCTCCAGGGTGTCGGAGCGCATCAGCCTGGCGTAGGCGAGGGCCCGCAGCGTCGGGCGGTGGATCTTGGAGATCAGCACCACCGAGTGCACCCGCGACGGCCGGGTCATGTCGTCGTCGGCCGGGTCTTCGGGAGCCGCGATCTCCTCGGCCACCCGGTCGTAGTGCTTACGGATCGCGGTCATGGTCGCGTAGAAGATGCACATGCCCAGCAGGGCGACCCAGGCGCCGTGCGTGAACTTGGTGACCAGGACGACGACCAGCACGAGGCCGGTGAAGAACGCGCCGAACGCGTTGATCGCGCGGGAACGGACCATGTGGCGGCGCTTGGCCGGGTCCTTCTCGACCGCCAGGTGGCGGTTCCAGTGCCGGACCATGCCGGTCTGGCTGAGCGTGAAGGACACGAACACGCCGACGATGTACAGCTGGATCAGACGGGTGGAGTCGGCGCCGTAGATGACGGTCAGCAGCATCGCCGCGCCCGCGAGCAGCACGATGCCGTTGGAGAAGGCGAGACGGTCGCCGCGGGTGTGCAGCTGGCGCGGGAGGTAGCGGTCCTGGGCGAGGATCGAGCCGAGCAGCGGGAAGCCGTTGTACGCCGTGTTCGCCGCCAGGAACAGGACCAGCGCCGTCGCCGCCGCCAGGACGACGAACAGGAAGCTGCCCTTGCCGAAGACCGCCTCGGCGACCTGGGAGATCACCGGGTTCTGGACGTATCCGGAGCCGATCGGGATGCCGCCCCGGATCAGGTCGGTGGCCGGGTTCTCCGCCATGCGGACCTTGGTCGTCATGGCGAGGGCGATGATGCCGCAGAACATGGTGACGGCCAGCAGGCCCATCATCGCGAGCGTGGTCGCCGCGTTCTTCGACTTGGGCTTGCGGAAGGCGGGGACGCCGTTGGAGATGGCCTCCACACCGGTGAGCGCGGCACAGCCGGAGGAGAAGGCGCGCAGCAGCAGGAAGACGAGCGCGAAGCCCGCGAGGCCCTGGTGCTCGGCCCTGATGTGGTAGTCGGCCGTCGGGGCACGCATGGTGTCGCCGAGGACCAGGCCGCGGAAGGCACCCCAGGCGATCATGATGAAGACGCCGGCGACGAAGACGTACGTCGGGATCGCGAAGAGCTTGCCGGACTCCTTCACCCCGCGCAGGTTCATCAGCGTCAGCAGCACGATCACGGCGACCGCGCACAGCACCTTGTGCTCGACCACGAACGGGACCGCGGAGCCGAGGTTCTCGATGCCGGAGGCGATGGAGACGGCGACGGTGAGGACGTAGTCGACGAGCAGGGCGCTGGCGACGGTCAGGCCGGCCTTGGGGCCCAGGTTGGTGGTGGCGACCTCGTAGTCGCCGCCGCCGCTCGGGTAGGCGTGGACGTTCTGGCGGTAGGAGGCGACCACCGTGAACATCAGCACGATGACCGCGAGGGCGATCCACGGGCTGAAGTGGTAGGCCGACACGCCCGCGATGGACAGGACCAGCAGGACCTCCCCCGGCGCGTAGGCGACGGAGGACAGCGGGTCGGAGGCGAAGACGGGGAGTGCGATGCGCTTCGGCAGGAGCGTTTCACCCAGCCGGTCACTGCGCAGTGCGCGCCCGATCAGAATCCGTTTGGGCACGTCGGTCAGTTTGGACACGACAGAGGATCGTAGGCCTTCGAACAGGCAGCCGCCCACCCGGCGTCGGTGTTCTGCCTCACGAGTGAAATCACAGGCGCACGCGACTGCGGATTCCGTGGTCCGCGCGCTCCCCGTGCCTAGATGGCAAACCCCGCCCATTATCGCACTTCGGAGGTTCCATGCCCGCCACCGCGGAGCTGATCGGGGCGACGGTCGCCCTCTTCGGCGTCGGAATCCTGACCCTGTGCAGCGTGCGCAGCATCACTCGCCGGCGCCCGCGCCCGGTGACCGCCGACGCCGAGCGCTGACCCTGCTCACGCGCGTGATCGCGGACGGTGATCACGGCGAACCCCCGCACGGGGGTGCCCACGCCCCGGCGCCCGTGTGTAGCTTTGGGCGTCGGTCTGAGACCCTGATGCTGAGCAGTAACTTTTGAACACCGGAAGGACGGTCGTGCACATCGTCATCATGGGCTGCGGAAGAGTGGGTTCCGCTCTCGCCCAGACCCTGGAGCAACAGGGCCACACGGTCGCCGTGATCGACCAGGACCCCACGGCCTTCCGCCGCCTCGGCCCCGGATTCGGCGGTCGCCGGGTCACCGGCGTCGGCTTCGACCAGGACACGCTGCGCGAGGCGGGCATCGAGGAGGCCGGCGCCTTCGCCGCCGTCTCCAGTGGTGACAACTCCAACATCATCTCCGCCCGCGTGGCCCGCGAGATGTTCGGCGTGGAGAACGTGGCGGCCCGGATTTACGACCCCCGCCGCGCCGAGGTCTACCAGCGCCTGGGCATCCCCACCGTGGCGACGGTCCGCTGGACCGCCGACCAGATGCTGCGCCGGCTGCTGCCCTCGGGCGCCGAGCCGCTGTGGCGCGACCCCACCGGCGGGGTGCAGCTCGCCGAGGTGCACACGTCCGCGAAGTGGGTCGGCCACAAGATCAGCAAGCTGCAGGAGGAGACGGGCGTCCGCGTGGCGTTCCTGACCCGCCTGGGCGAGGCGATTCTGCCGACCTCGCAGACGGTGTTGCAGGAGGGCGACCTCGTGCACGTGATGATGCGGCCCGACGACGTGGACAAGGTCGAAGCCGCCTTCGCCCAGGGTCCGGAAGAGGAGGGCGGTCACTGATGAGGGTCGCCATTGCCGGAGCCGGCGCCGTCGGCCGCTCGATCGCGGGCGAGCTGCTGGAGAACGGCCACGAGGTCCTGCTCATCGACAAGGCCCCGACCGCCATCTCGGTGGAGCGGGTGCCGCAGGCGGAGTGGCTGCTGGCCGACGCCTGTGAGATCACGTCCCTGGACGAGGCGGCGCTCCAGCGCTGCAACGTCGTCATCGCCGCGACCGGCGACGACAAGGTCAACCTGGTGGTCTCGCTGCTCGCCAAGACGGAGTACGGCGTCCCGCGCGTCGTCGCCCGTGTCAACAACCCGAAGAACGAGTGGCTGTTCAACGAGGCCTGGGGCGTGGACGTGGCCGTCTCCACCCCGCGCCTGATGTCGGCCCTGGTCGAGGAGGCGGTGAGCGTCGGCGACCTGGTCCGGCTGCTCCGCTTCAGCCACGGCGACGCCAACCTCGTCGAACTGACCCTGCCCGAGGAGTCGGCGCTGGCCGGTACCCAGGTCGGCGACGTCGAGTGGCCCGAGGACACCTCCCTGGTCACGATCATCCGCGGCACCCGCGTGCTGACCCCGTCCAAGGAGGACTCCCTGGAGGCGGGCGACGAACTGCTCTTCGTGGCCGCCCAGGCCCGGGAGGAGCAGCTCGAGGAGCTGCTGTCGGTGCGCCGCGAGGAAGCCTGACGGCTTTCGCCGCTACGACGACGAAGGGCGCCCTTGACGATCAAGGGCGCCCTTCGTCGTCGTACGACGGCTCGCTACGCCTCCCGGCGGTGGCGTCCGCCGGCCGCGTCACCGCTCTCGGCGGCCAGAGCGGCCTTGCGCTCCTCCTCGGCCTTCTCCTGCGCCTCCATCTCCGCGAACACGTCGATGGGCGCCGGGGCCTTCGCGAGGAAGACCCAGGTGAGCCAGACCGCCAGCAGGAACGGCGGGATCTTCAGGGCTACCAGGACCCAGCCGAGCTTGGTGGTGTCGGACCACCAGTACAGCGGGAAGAGGATCGCGCACTTGGCGAGCAGGATCAGACCCCAGGCCCAACTGGCCTTCGCGTAGGCCTTCTTGCGACCGGGGTTGCGGGTGCGCCAGGAGAGGTTCTCCTTGAAGACCGGGCCCAGGATGAGGCCGATCAGGGGCACACCGGCGATCGTGGTGACGATGTACGCCAGCGCCAGGCCCAGTGTGTAGAGCATGCCGGGGAGGTAGAAGTCCTTGGCGTTGCCGGTGAACATCGCGAAGACGACACCGAAGGCCACACCGAAGACGCCGCTGAAGGCGTGCTTGACGGTGTCCTTCATGGCGAGCCGGACAACCACCAGAACGAGGGACACGACGAGCGCGGCGATCGCCGAGACGTGCAGGTTCTTGTTGACCGTGAAGATCGCGACGAAGAGCAGGCCCGGCACGACCGTCTCGACCATGCCGCGGACGCCGCCGAACGCCTCGAACAGCGCGGCCTCGGTCACCGCCCGGGCGTCGTCGGTCGGCGCCTGACCGGCGTCTTCGGTCGGCTTGTCGAGGGACGTCACCGGCTACTCCCGTCCGAGGGGTCGCAGTTCGTATTTCGGGTTGAACAGCACCCGGCGGCCCCGGCTCATCGAGATCCGGCCCGATGCGATCAGCTTGCGCCCCGGTTCTATGCCCACGATGGAACGCCTGCCGAGCCACACCACGTCCAGCGCCGCGGAGCCGTCGAACAGCTCGGCCTCCAGGGCCGGGACTCCGGCGCGCGGGCGCAGGGTGACCGTGCGCAAGGTACCAGTTACGGTGACGATCTGCCGGTCCTGGCAGTCGCCGATCCTGGTGCAGCCCGTGGTCTCGGCGTCTTCCCGCAATTCCTCGGACTCCAGGTCCTCCTGCGACGAGGAAAGCCGGTCGAGCATGCGCCGGAACCGGCCGGCCGGCTTCTCGGAACGGGGAACAGCACTCATACCTGAAGCGTACCGGGGCCCACCGACAGCGCCGTAGCCCCGCTCACATCGAGCCTGCTCACATCGGCCCCGCTCACTTCTCGAACCGGTAGCCCATCCCGGGCTCCGTGATGAAGTGCCTCGGGTGCGAGGGGTCCGTCTCCAGCTTGCGGCGCAGCTGGGCCATGTACACGCGCAGGTAGTTGGTCTCGGTGCCGTACGACGGCCCCCAGACCTCCTGGAGCAGCTGCTTCTGGCTGACCAGGCGGCCGGTGTTGCGGACCAGGACCTCCAGCAGGTGCCACTCGGTCGGGGTGAGCCGGACGTCCTTGCCGGCGCGGTTGACCTTCTTGGCGGCCAGGTCGACGGCGAAGCCCTCCGTCTCCACGGTCGTCAGGTCGTCCTCCCCCGGTCCGACCGGCTCGGCCCGGCGCACGGAGGCCCGCAGCCGGGCCAGCAGCTCGTCCATGCCGAAGGGCTTGGTGACGTAGTCGTCGGCGCCCGCGTCCAGCGCCTCGACCTTCTCGTCGGAGGAGTGCCGCGCGGACAGCACCAGGATGGGCACGCGGGTCCAGCCGCGCAGGCCCTTGATCACCTCGACGCCGTCCATGTCGGGCAGGCCCAGGTCGAGCACGACGACGTCGGGGTGGCGGGACGCGGCGAGTTCGAGGGCGGTACGGCCGTCGGGGGCCGCGTCCACCTCGTACTTGCGTGCCTTGAGGTTGATCACGAGGGCGCGCACGATCTGCGGCTCGTCGTCGACCACGAGCACCCGGGTCATAGGGTCTGCCTTTCTGGTTCTTCGATGTCCTCTCCGGTGTCCTCCCCGGCGGGAAGGGCCTCGGGACGCGATCCTGCCGCGCGGAGGCTGAGGACCATGGTGAGTCCGCCGCCCGGCGTGTCCTCGGCGTTGAGGGTCCCGCCCATGGCCTCCGTGAAGCCCCGGGCGACGGCGAGTCCGAGCCCGACCCCGGCGCCGCGCGGGGCGTCACCGTACCGCTGGAAGGGCTCGAATATCCGGTCCTTCGCCTCGTCCGGCACGCCCGGGCCGCGGTCCACCACGCGCACCTCGACCCGGTCGGCCATGGCGCTCGCGGAGACCAGCACGCGTTTCCCGCGCGGGCTGTACTTGACGGCGTTCTCCACCAGGTTGGCCACGGACCGCTCCAGCAGCCCGGGGTCGACCGCGACCATGGGCAGCGTCTCGGGGACCTCCAGCTCGACGCTGTCCTCGGGCACGCCGACCAGGGCCATCGGGACGACCTCGTCCACGTCGATCTCGCGGATGATCGGTGTGACCGTGCCGGTCTGGAGGCGGGACATGTCGAGCAGGTTGCCCACGAGGTGGTCGAGCCGGTCGGCGCCCTCCTCGATGCCCTCCAGCAGCTCCGCCCGGTCCTCCTCGGACCAGGCCACGTCGTCGGAGCGCAGGCTCGACACCGCCGCCTTGATGCCGGCCAGGGGTGTACGCAGGTCGTGGCTGACGGCGGCCAGCAGGGCGGTGCGGATGCGGTTGCCCTCGGCGAGCGTGCGGGCCTGGTCGGCCTCCTCCTGAAGGCGCCGGCGGTCCAGGGCCACGGCGGCCTGCGCGGCGAAGGCCGCGAGCACCCGGCGGTCCTCGGCGGGCAGCACCCGGCCGGTGAGCGCGAGGGCCATGTGGTCGCCGACGGGCATGTCGACGTCCGCGTCCTCGGGCCGCTCCAGCGGGCGTCCGAATCCGGCACGGCCCGCGCAGGTCCAGGGCTCGACGTCGCTCGCGCGTTCCAGCAGCGCGGCCGACTCCATCGCGAAGGTCTCCCGGACCCGTTCCAGCAGCTCCTCCAGGCTGGTCTCGCCGCGCAGCACGTTCCCGGCGAGGAAGGAGAGGATCTCCGACTCGGCGCG
This sequence comes from Streptomyces sp. MMG1121, assembly GCF_001280015.1. Lineage (GTDB taxonomy): Bacteria > Actinomycetota > Actinomycetes > Streptomycetales > Streptomycetaceae > Streptomyces. Next base: position 52,010 of record NZ_LGDV01000038.1, on the reverse strand, counting down.
CAGCCGGGCCGCCTGATGGGTGCGCCGGGCGGCGAGGTCCACCACGGAGGCCACCGAGACGGCGACGCAGAGGAAGATCGCGATGGCCACGATGTTCTTCGGGTCGGCGATGGTCCACTTGTGCAGCGGCGGTGTGTAGAAGTAGTTCAGCAGCAGCGAGCCGAAGGCCACCGAGGCCAGTGCGGGCAGCAGGCCGCCGAGCAGGGCAGCGGCGACCGTGACGGCCAGGAACAGCAGCATGTCGTTGGCGAGGCCGACGTCGATGGTGTTCAGCAGCACCGCGAGCGCGGCCGGGCCGCCGAGTCCGGACAGCCAGCCCGAGATGATCCGGGCCCGCCCGAGCCGGGCGCCCCGGGAGACGGGCAGCCCACGGCCCTTGGCGACCGCCTCGTGGGTGACGATGTGGACGTCGAGGTCGGGGCCGGACTCCCGGGCGACGGTGGCGCCGACGCCGGGCCCGAAGACGTACTGCCAGGCCTTGCGCCGCGAGGAGCCGAGCACGATCTGGGTGGCGTTGACGCCGCGTGCGAAGTCCAGCAGGGCGGCCGGTATGTCGTCGCCGACCACGTGGTGGAAGGTGCCGCCCAGGTCCTCCACGAGGGTGCGCTGGACGGCCAGCTCCTTCGGGGAGCCCGAGGTCAGGCCGTCGCTGCGGGCTATGTACACGGCGAGCACCTCGCCGCCGGCGCCCTTCTCGGCGAGCCGGGCGGCGCGCCGTATCAGGGTGCGTCCCTCGGGGCCGCCGGTCAGGCCGACCACGATGCGCTCGCGGGAGCCCCAGATCTTGGAGACCCGGTGCTCGCTGCGATAGGCGTTGAGGTACTCGTCGACCCGGTCGGCCACCCACAGCAGCGCCAGCTCGCGCAGGGCGGTGAGGTTGCCGGGCCGGAAGTAGTTGGACAGGGCCGCGTCGACCTTGTCGGGCTGGTAGATGTTGCCGTGGGCCATCCGCCGGCGCAGGGCCTGCGGGGACATGTCGACCAGCTCGATCTGGTCGGCCCGGCGTACGACCTCGTCCGGGACGGTCTCGCGCTGGCGCACCCCCGTGATCGACTCCACGACGTCGCCGAGTGACTCCAGGTGCTGGATGTTGACGGTCGAGATCACGTCGGTGCCGGCGGCGAGCAGTTCCTCGACGTCCTGCCAGCGCTTGGCGTTGCGGGAGCCGGGGATGTTGGTGTGGGCGAGTTCGTCCACCAGGGCGACGGCGGGCGCCCGGCGCAGCACGGCGTCGATGTCCATCTCGCCGAAGACGGCGTCCCGGTACTCCAGCCGCTTGCGCGGGACCTGCTCCAGGCCGTGCAGCATCACCTCGGTGCGCGGCCGCTCGTGGTGCTCCACGAACGCCACGACGCAGTCGGTGCCACGCTCCACACGGCGGTGCGCCTCGGAGAGCATGGCATAGGTCTTGCCCACACCCGGTGCCGCGCCGAGGTAGATCCGAAGCTTGCCGCGTGCCATGGCTCCATTGTCTTCCGGTAACTGCTGTCTACGCAGCGTCGACCTTACGGCCAACGATCCCGACAAAACGGACGAGGGCCGGGTCAACGGGGCTCTTTGACGCAACTCTGACGGGACGTACCCCGAAGGGGCGCGAGGCTCCATCACCGTGCGGCTCCGCCGCGTGGGCGCGACCAGCGAAACGGGCCGCACCCCTCGAGGTACGGCCCGTGTACGACTTGCTGAACCCGGTGCAGCGCCGGTCAGCGAACCTCGGTGATCTCCGGTCCGCGCTGCAGCTGGCCCATACCGCCGGAGAAGCGCGAGGACTCCTCCTGCTGGACGCCCTCGGGGACCATCTGGGCGTCGTTGGGCAGCTTGAGGACGATCGGGTCGCGGGGCGCCATCGGGCCCTCGCCGCGGACCACGACCGTGTCCCGGAAGATCTGCTCCAGCAGCCCGGCGGCCTGCGGCTGCACGGCGCCCTGGCCGGAGATCACTCCGCGCAGGAACCAGCGCGGGCCGTCCACGCCGACGAACCGCACGACCTGGAAGCCACCGGTGCCGTCCGGCAGCTGCACCGGCACCTGGGCCCGCAGCTCCCAGCCCAGCGGGCCCTCGACCTCGTCGATGATGCCACCCTGCTGGGTGATGCCGGCCCCGATCTCCTCGCGGACCTCGCCCCAGATGCCCTCGCGCTTGGGCGCGGCGAAGGCCTGCAGCTGGACGGCGCTGTCACGCAGCACGACGGTCGCGGCGACGATCGCGTCACCGGCGACCTCGACCCGCAGCTCCATGCCGTCGACGCCCGGGATGAACAGCCCGCCGAGGTCCACGCGGCCCTCGTTCGGGTCGGCCACCTCGGTGCTGTCCCACGGCCCGTCGGGCCGGGGCCCGGGCTCCAGCCGCACGCGCTCGCGCTCGGCCTGCTCCTCTTCGTCGTCCGCCTCGGTGTCGACGCTGTCGACGACCTGCTCGGCCTCGCCGGCCGCATCCTCGGCGGCACCCTTCTTCTTGCGACGTCCGAACACGTCACTGTCCTTCCCGGTCGGATACGACCGAAGCGTATCGATTCCCACCCGTCGGACCGCCTACGGCGGCCTGACCGCTTGTGCCGCTCTCGCCGCCCACCGCGGCATGACCACCGGTGGACCCGAAGCCCCCTTCGGCCCGCGCCGAGCCGGGAAGTTCCGCCACCTCCTGGAAGCGGACCCTCTCGACCCGTTGGACGACCAGTTGGGCGATCCGGTCGAAGCGCTCGAACCGCACGGACTCGTGCGGGTCGAGATTCACCACGATCACCTTGATCTCCCCACGGTACCCGGCATCAACCGTCCCCGGGGCATTCACGAGGGCGACACCGCAGCGGGCGGCGAGACCGGATCGCGGGTGCACGAAGGCCGCGTACCCGTCCGGGAGGGCGATCGACACACCCGTGGGCAGCACGGCCCGCTCGCCGGGTGCCAGCTCGCGCGCCTCGGTGGTGCGCAGATCGGCTCCGGCGTCCCCGGGGTGCTCGTACCCCGGAAGCGGTACATCGGGATCGACGCGCCGGATGAACACGTCGAGGGGGCTCACGGGACTGACGGGACTCACGGGTTCACCTCGAAAGCGCGGGCACGCCGGATCTGGTCCGGGTCGTTCATGGCCGCCTGGATCTCCTCCCTGCGGCCGTGGTCGATGAAGTGGTCGACCTTCACCTCGATGAAGAGGGCGTCGGCGCGGACGGCGACGGGCCCCTCGGGGCCGCCGATGCGTCCGGTGGCGGTGGAGTAGATCTTCCGCCCGGCGACGGCGGTGACCTCGGCCTCCAGGTACAGCGTGGTGCCCACCGGGACCGGCCGGGCGAAGTCGGTCTCCAGCCTGCCGGTGACGGCGATGGTCCGCAGCAGCCAGTTCAGCGAGCCGAGGGTCTCGTCCAGGGCCGTGGCCAGCACACCGCCGTGCGCGAGGCCCGGGGCGCCCTGGTGGGCGGACTGGACGGTGAACTCGGCGGTCAGCGAGACACCCTCGCCGGCGCGCGCCTCCAGGAGCAGCCCGTGCGGCTGCCCGGGGCCACATCCGAAACAGTGTTCGTAGTGGGCGCCGAGGAGTTCCCCGGGCGCGGGCGCGTCGGGGTGCCGTACCGGTTTCACCGCGTCGGCGGGAGGCTGAAGAGCTGCGGAACTACCACTCACAGCCGCAGACCTTACCCGCGCGTCGGCCAAGTACGGATCCCGTGCCAAGCTTGGCTTCATGCAGCTTTCCGCCACGCCCTACGAAGAACGCCTCACCGCCCCCCGCTCGTGGTGGCTGCTCAGCTTTCTCGTGGGTGTCTCGTTCGCCCTGATCCTGCTCCCCTTCGGCACCCTGCCGCTGCTCGGCGGCCTGGTCGGCGGTACGGCGGCGGCGGCGGTGGTCGCCAGCGCGTACGGCTCGCCGCGCATCCGAGTGGTGGGTGACTCGCTGATCGCGGGCGAGGCGAAGATCCCGGTGTCGGCGCTCGGCGGGTCGGAGGTGCTGGATCCGGAGGAGGCCCGCGCCTGGCGTACGTACAAGGCCGACACCCGCGCCTTCCTGCTGCTGCGCGCCTACATCCCGCAGGCGCTGCGGGTGGAGGTCACCGACCCCGAGGACCCGACGCCGTACCTGTACCTGTCGACGCGTGAGCCGGAGCAGCTGGCGGCGGCGATCGAGGCGGCGCGGAAGGCGAACGCCTAGAACGCTCCGGGAAGCCCGCGGACCTCCAGGGGCTCCGCCGGCTTCTCCAGCGGCGGCTGCTCGGGCAGTTCGTCCCAGGGCACCTGGATCTTGCGCAGGTCGGTGCGGATGCGGGCGGCGAGCTTTCTGGTGTCCCGGCGGTTCATGACCGCGCCGACCGCCGCGCCCACCATGAACGGCATGAGGTTGGGCAGGTCGCGCACCATGCGCTTCATGATCTGCTGGCGCAGTTCGCGCTTCATGTGGCCGCCGAGGGCGGAGTCGTACGTCGACGGCTTCATCACGTCGATCCCGCGCTCCCCCGACCAGGAGGACAGATACGCGGTGCTGCGGTTCGTGAGGTTCCCCGGCGGTCGTACGCCGTAGACCTCGTGGAGTTCGGCGATGAGCTTCAGCTCGATCGCGGCGACCCCGGTGATCTCCGCGGCCAGTTCGGTCGGCATGGCGGGCGGCACCGGCAGCATCGCCGCCGCTCCGATCCCGGCTCCGACCGTCGAGGTCCCTGCCGCCGCCCCGGCCACGAGCTTGTCGGCGAGTTCCTCGGGTCCGAGGCCCGGGAACTGCCGACGCAGGGCCGCGAGGTCGCGTACGGGGATGCGGGGGGCGATCTCGATGATGCGGTCCGCGAGGTACGCCAGCCCCGCGCGGGCGCGGCTGCCGCCCTTGCGGGCCCCTTCCCGGGCCATCTCCCGGGCTTTGTCGCGCATCACCGCGACCCGTCGCCTTGCGACGGGCGCGGGCTGCCGCACCGGCGCCGGGTGGTCCGCCCGGTCGGCCGCCGGTGCGAGCGAGGCTCCCCTGCCGGATGAGCCCCGCTCCTGTTCACGCGCGCCGTGCGGGCCGCCGGACGGCCCTTGGTCCGCTTTCCCCAGCGGGAAGCGGCGCTTCCGGGGAGGGGTCGAGCCAGACATGGCCGACCCGTCCTCAGTCGCAGTCGCGGCAGATCGGCTGACCGTTCTTCTCGCGGGCCAGCTGGCTGCGGTGGTGCACCAGGAAGCAGCTCATGCAGGTGAACTCGTCCTGCTGCTTGGGCAGCACACGGACTGCCAGTTCCTCGTTCGAGAGGTCGGCGCCGGGCAGTTCGAGGCCCTCTGCGGCCTCGAACTCGTCGACGTCCACCGACGAGGTGGTCTTGTCGTTCCGGCGAGCCTTCAGCTCTTCCAGGCTGTCCGAGTCGACGTCGTCGTCGGTCTTGCGTGGAGTGTCGTAATCGGTTGCCATATCGCTCTCCCCCTCTGGGTGTCTGCGGTGTCTCCAGCGCACGTAACGCGTGAGAGGCCGGACTTGTGCCCGACCTGAGGCGGAGATTTTGCCTCACATCAAGGTCTGTTACTCAATCGACACCCAACCCGATCTCTCAAGAGTGATCGGCTTGGATGGCGGTGAGGACCGTACACGGTTCGAATGCCGCACCTCAAAGGCGCCTCATCGTGTACTTCCCGTGATCAAGAGCCCTGAAAACCCGGACTTTCCCGGCTTTCCACCTTCTGTCATGATCACAGAGAGTGCATGGCTGAAAATCCGCCCATGTGATTGATCACACAGCAACAACGGCATTCGGGGTCCTGAAAATTCCGCGCAAAGCGAACATCCTCCGCGTGTGTCGATTGCGGCTCACAGCGGCAGGGTGACACGCATCACCAGCCCGCCGCCCTCGCGAGGCCGTGCCGCGATCAGGCCACCGTGCGCGCGGGCCACGGACCGGACGATGGACAGGCCGAGGCCGACTCCCTTGTCGCTGCCCGTGCGCTCCGTGCGGAGCCGCCGGAAGGGCTCGAAGAGGTTGTCGATCTCGTACGCCGGCACCACCGGTCCGGTGTTCGTGACGGTGAGCACCGCCTGCCCGTGCTGCACCTCCGTGTTCACCTCCACCCAGCCTTCCTCGGACACGTTGTACCGCACGGCGTTCTGCACCAGGTTCAGCGCGATCCGCTCCAGCAGCACGCCGTTGCCCTGCACCACGGCGGGCTTGCGTCTGCCGCGGATCTCCACGCCCTTGGCCTGGGCCTCGCCGTGCACCTGGTCGATGGCCTGGGTGGCGACCTCGGCCAGGTCGACCGGTTTGCGCTCGACGATCTGGTTGTCACTGCGGGCGAGCAGCAGCAGGCCCTCGACCAGCTGCTCGCTGCGCTCGTTGGTGGCGAGCAGGGTCTTGCCGAGCTGTTGCAGCTCCATCGGCGCGTTCGGGTCGGACAGGTGCACCTCGAGGAGCGTGCGGTTGATCGCCAGCGGGGTGCGCAGCTCGTGGGAGGCGTTGCCCACGAAGCGCTGCTGGGCGGTGAAGGCCCGTTGCAGTCGCTCCAGCATGTCGTCGAAGGTGTCGGCCAGCTCCTTCAGCTCGTCGTCCGGGCCGTCCAGCTCGATCCGGCGGGCCAGGTCCGAACCGGCCACCTGCCGGGCGGTGCGGGTGATCCGGCCGAGCGGGGACAGCACGCGGCCGGCCATCGCGTAACCGAACGCGAAGGCGATCACGGCGAGGCCCAGCAGGGCCAGCAGCGAGCGGCTGAGCAGGTCGTCCAGGGCCGCCTGGCGCTGTCCGTCGACACACTGGCTGATCGCGTGGTTGAAGTCCGCGAGCGACAGGCTGGTCGTGCTGATCGCCGGGCAGTTGTCGCTGGAGACCTTCAGGCTCTGGTAGCTGACGATCTTGAACAGCGGCTGGTTTCCCGTGCTGATCGCCTGCGCGGCCAGCAGGTAGATGATCGACAGCAGCAGGATGCCGGCGATCAGGAACATGCCGCCGTACAGCAGCGTGAGCCGTATACGGATGGTGGGACGCAGCCACGGGAACGGGGCCTGCGGTCGCCTGGGGTCCCAGGTGGGCTTCGGTGGCGCCTGAGCCGGCGCGGGTGTTGCGGCCACGGCGGATCAGATCCGGTAACCGGAGCCGGGGACGGTGACGATGACCGGCGGCTCGCCCAGCTTGCGGCGCAGCGTCATGACCGTCACCCGCACCACGTTGGTGAACGGGTCGGTGTTCTCGTCCCAGGCCTTCTCCAGCAGCTGCTCGGCCGAGACGACAGCGCCCTCGCTGCGCATGAGGACCTCCAGGACCGCGAACTCCTTGGGCGCGAGCTGGACCTCCTTGCCGTCGCGGAAGACCTCGCGGCGGTTGGGGTCGAGCTTGATGCCGGCGCGCTCCAGGACGGGCGGCAGGGGCACGCTCGTACGGCGGCCGAGTGCGCGCACGCGCGCGATCAGCTCGCTGAACGCGAAGGGCTTGGGCAGATAGTCGTCGGCGCCGATCTCCAGGCCCTCGACACGGTCGCTGACGTCGCCGGACGCGGTGAGCATGAGCACGCGCGTGGGCATGCCCAGCTCGACGATCTTGCGGCAGACGTCGTCCCCGTGCACGAGGGGGAGGTCGCGGTCGAGGACGACCACGTCGTAGTCGTTGACGCCGATGCGCTCCAGGGCGGCCGCACCGTCGTACACGACGTCGACGGCCATGGCCTCCCGGCGCAGTCCGGTGGCCACCGCATCGGCGAGCAGCTGCTCGTCCTCGACGACGAGTACGCGCACGTCGCAAGTCCTTCCTCTGTCCGCCCGCCGCGCCACCGTGGGCGCATGCGGGCAGGGGTGTTCGTGGAGTGTGGCCTCCATCCTGCCCTTTTCGGCCGTAAGTCGGCTGTAAGGCGGGTTGTGGACCGTACGGATCGGCGTTCCGGGGCGGGAATACGAGATTTCCTCCTCCGGTTGAGGTTTCCGGGTGAGGGAGCGGGGGGAGGACGGCTGTACACCCCGCGATCACGCTCTGCATGTGCCGCAGCACCATGCGGTACTCCGCCATCCGCTTCTCCAGAGTGGGCGTGGATGTCCGGCACCGTCGCCGCCCGGCACGGCAGCGCCGGGCACCCGCGAGAGACGTGATCGCCCCTTTCCCACAACCGGCACACCCCCGTGCCACCGACCCACGACCCAGGACGAGGGGGCGCAGCATGGACGCTTTCACCGCAGGACTTCTGCAGCGCATAAGGACGACCGAGTCCGACCTGTCGCGGGCTCGTGACGAGGGCGACGACTTCCTCGTCGAGGTGGAGCAGGCAGAGCTCGACGACCTGCGACGCCTCGCCGCCGAACACGGTGTGGAGGTCGGCGCGTCACGCGTCTGATCGGCCCGCAAGCGCACACACGGGACCCCCGGCGAATCCAGCGCCGGGGGTCCTGTGTGTCCGGGGTGCGCGATCTCGCGTGGGGGCCGTGCGGCTAGTCGTGCCAGGCCCCGAAGTCCTCCAGCAGCCCCTGGAGCGGCTCGAACACTCCGGGCGACCCGGCGACCGTCAGTTCCCGTGACGGCCGCTCACCGGGCCGTCCACCGGCCAGCGCGCCCGCCTCCCGGGCGATGAGCTCCCCCGCGGCGAAGTCCCACGCGTTGAGCCCGCGCTCGTAGTACCCGTCCAGCCGGCCGCAGGCCACGTCGCACAGGTCGATCGCCGCCGAGCCCCCGCGCCGGATGTCGCGCAGCAGCGGGATCAGCCGGGCGGCCACCTCGGCCTGACGGGCGCGTACCTCGGTGACGTAGTTGAAGCCGGTGGAGACCAGCGCCTGGTCCAGCGGGGGCGCGGGGCGGCAGGCCAGCGCCCGCTCGCCCGCCCACGCACCGGTCGCCCACGCACCGCCGCCGCGCACGGCGTGGTACGTCTCGCCGCGCATCGGCGCCGCGACGACCCCGGCGACGGTCTCGCCGTCCTGCTGCGCCGCGATGGACACCGCCCAAGTGGGCAGTCCGTACAGGTAGTTGACGGTGCCGTCGAGCGGGTCGATGACCCAGCGGACGCCGCTCGTGCCCTCGGCACAGGCGCCCTCCTCGCCGAGGAAGCCGTCGTCGGGCCGCCGGCCGGAGATCAGGTCGGTGATCAGCTTCTCCGCCGCGATGTCCATCTCGGTCACGACGTCGATCGGGCTGGACTTGGTCTTCGCCACGGCGAGGTCGGCCGGGCGGCCGTCCCGCAGCAGCTCTCCGGCGCGGCGGGCGGCCTCCTGGGCCAGCCCGAGCAGGTCCCGGTACAGAGCGTCGGTCACGGGGCTCCTCACGCGTAGGGGCTGTCGGCGCCGGCGGCGGCCGGGCGCGGGGCGCGGGCCGGGCAGCAGCCGACGGGGCAGAGGTCGTGGCTCGGGCCGAGGGCGCCCAGGGCGCAGGGGGTGACCTCCTGGCCGCGCTCCACGGCGGCGCGCTCCGTGATCAGCTCGCGGACGGCGGCGGCGAAGCGCGGGTCGGCGCCCACCGTGGCCGAGCGGCGCACCGGCAGGCCCAGTTCCTCGGCCTTGGCCAGGGCCTCGGTGTCGAGGTCGTAGAGGACCTCCATGTGGTCGGAGACGAAGCCGATGGGCGCCATGACGACGGCCGGGGCGCCCGCCGCGTGCCGCTCCTGAAGGTGGTCGCAGATGTCCGGCTCCAGCCACGGGATGTGCGGGGCGCCGGAACGCGACTGGTACACGAGCCGCCAGGGGTGGTCCACGCCGGTGCGCTCGCGGACGGCGTCGGCGATCAGCTGGGCCACGTCCAGGTGCTGCTCGACGTAGGCGCCGCCCTCGCCATGCGCCTCGACGGGGCCGGAGGCGTCGGCGGCGGCGGTCGGGATGGAGTGCGTGGTGAAGGCGATGTGGGCGCCCGCGCGGACGTCCTCGGGGAGGTCGGCGAGGGAGCGCAGCACGCCGTCGATCATGGGCTCGACGAAGCCGGGGTGGTTGAAGTAGTGCCGCAGCTTGTCGATCTTCGGCAGCTGGAGACCCTCGGCTTCCAGGGTCGCCAGCGCGTCGGCCAGGTTCTCCCGGTACTGCCGGCAGCCCGAGTAGGAGGCGTAGGCGCTGGTGGCCAGGACCAGGATGCGGCGGCGGCCGTCGGCGACCATCTCGCGCAGGGTGTCCGTCAGGTACGGCGCCCAGTTGCGGTTGCCCCAGTAGACCGGCAGGTCCAGGCCGTGCTCGGCGAAGTCCTTGCGCAGGGCGTCCAGCAGGGCGCGGTTCTGGTCGTTGATCGGGCTGACCCCGCCGAACAGGAAGTAGTGCTGACCGACTTCCTTGAGGCGTTCCTTCGGGATGCCCCGCCCGCGCGTGACGTTCTCCAGGAAGGGGACCACGTCGTCCGGGCCTTCGGGACCGCCGAAGGAGAGCAGGAGCAGGGCGTCGTACGGGGTGGCATCGAGCGCGTCTGGCATGACTCGATCCTGCCACCCGGTACTGACAGCCGGGGAACAGCCGGGTGACGAGTCGGGTTCCAGTGGGTTTAGGGCGGTTTTTCCGCTCGCTTTCCGATGGCCGGACCAGGTGCTTTCAGGGGCGCCCGACTCGTAAGCTGTATCGGCCGCATTCGCGCCTTACCGAGCCGCTTCGGAGACCCCGTGCCCAGCCCCTACAGAGCCCTGTTCACCGAGCCCGGCACCAAGGCGTTCTCCACCGCGGGATTCCTCGGCCGGATGCCGCTGTCGATGATGGGCATCGGCGTGGTCACGATGGTCTCCCAGCTCACCGGGCGCTACCGCCTCGCGGGCGCGCTGTCGGCCACCATCGCGCTGTCCGCCGCGGCCATCGGACCCCAGATATCCCGGCTGGTCGACCGGCACGGGCAGCTCCGGGTGCTGCGCCCGGCGACGCTGGTGGCGCTCGCGGCCGCGGCCGGCCTGTTGCTCGCCGCGCATCTGCGCTGGCCGGACTGGGTGCTGTTCGTGTCGGCCGCCGGGATCGGTTCCGTGCCGAGCCTCGGCGCGATGATCCGGGCCCGCTGGGCGGCCCTGTACCGGGGCACCCCGAAGCTGCACACGGCCTACTCGTTCGAGTCGGTCGTGGACGAGGTGTGCTTCATCTTCGGACCGATCATCTCCATCGGGCTGTCCACCGTCTGGTTCCCGGAGGCAGGGCCCCTGCTGGCCGCCTGCTTCCTGGCCGTGGGCGTCTTCTGGCTCACGGCCCAGCGCGCCACCGAGCCGCAGCCGCACCCGCGCGAGAAGCACGGCGGCGGCACGGCCCTGCGCTCGGCCGGGCTGCAGGTGCTGGTGGCCACCTTCACGGCGACCGGCGCGATCTTCGGCTCGGTGGACGTGGTCACCGTCGCCTTCGCCGACGAGCGCGGCCACAAGGGCGCCGCGAGCCTGGTACTGGCGGTGTACGCGGCCGGTTCCTGCGCGGCCGGGGTGGTCTTCGGGCTGCTGCGGTTCGCCGGAGCGCCGGAACGTCGCTGGCTGCTGGGCGTGGCGGCGATGGCCGTGAGTATGATCCCCCTCCTACTGGTCGGAAACCTGCCGCTTCTGGCCGTGGCGCTGTTCGTTGCGGGGCTGTCCATCGCACCGACGATGATCACGACGATGTCCCTCATAGAAGAGCACGTACCTCGCGCGAAGCTCACCGAGGGCATGACCTGGGTGAGCACCGGCCTCGCGGTCGGCGTCGCGCTCGGCTCCTCCGTGGCCGGCTGGGTCATCGACGCAGCCGGGGCGCGGGCCGGGTACGGGGTTCCGGCCGTGTCCGGGGCCGTCGCGGTCGCGGTCGGTTTTCTCGGGTACCGCCGGCTGCGCAGGCCGGCCGCGGGGCGGGGAGGCACCGTTGAGCAGCACAGCGAGCGGGAAGAACGGCACCTGGCGTAACTGGTGCGGGAACGTGGCCGCCCGGCCCGCCCGGCAGGTTGCGCCGGCCTCGGTGGAGGAGCTGGCCGAGGCGATGCGCCGGGCCCGCGAGGACGGCCTGAAGGTGAAGGCGGTCGGTACGGGGCACTCGTTCACCTCGATCGCCGCGACCGACGGAGTGTTGATCCGCCCTCAACTGTTGACCGGCATCCGCAACATTGACCGGGAGGCCATGACCGTCACGGTCGAGGCGGGCACCCCGCTCAAGAGACTCAATGCCGCTCTCGCGCGCGAGGGCCTGTCGCTCACCAACATGGGCGACATCATGGAGCAGACCGTCTCCGGGGCCACCAGCACCGGCACGCACGGCACCGGCCGCGAGTCCGCCTCCATCGCCGCCCAGATCAAGGGCCTCGAACTGGTCACGGCGGACGGATCGGTGCTCAGCTGCTCCGAGAAGCAGCACGCCGACGTCTTCGCCGCCGCGCGGATAGGCCTGGGCGCTCTCGGCATCGTCACCGCGATCACGTTCGCCGTGGAGCCCCTCTTCCTGCTCACCGCGCGCGAGGAACCGATGCCCTTCGAGCGGGTCGCGGCCGAGTTCGATCAACTGTGGGCCGAGAACGAGCACTTCGAGTTCTACTGGTTCCCGCACACCGGCAACACGAACACCAAGCGCAACAACCGCAGCGCCGGCCCGGAGCAACCAGTGGGACAGCTGGCCGGCTGGTTCGAGGACGAGCTCCTCTCCAACGGCGTCTTCCAGGTGGCCCAGTGGGTCGGCCGCGCCGTCCCGGCCGCCGTTCCCGCGATCGCCCAGGTCTCCAGCAAGGCCCTGTCCGCGCGGACGTACACCGACATCCCCTACAAGGTCTTCACCTCGCCGCGCCGGGTGCGCTTCGTGGAGATGGAGTACGCCGTGCCGCGCGCGGCCCTGGTGGAGACACTGCGCGAGCTGAAGACCATGGTCGACCGCTCGGACCTGCGCGTCAGCTTCCCGGTCGAGGTGCGCACGGCCCCGGCCGACGACATCACCCTGTCCACCGCCTCCGGCCGGGACAGCGCCTACATCGCCGTCCACATGTTCCGGGGCACGCCGTACCAGGCCTACTTCACCGCCGCCGAGCGCATCTTCACCGCGCACGAGGGCCGGCCGCACTGGGGCAAGGTGCACACGCGGGACGCCGAGTACTTCGCGCGCGTGTACCCGCGTTTCGGTGAGTTCACTGCGCTGAGGGATCGCCTTGACCCGGATCGGCTGTTCCAGAACGACTACTTGCGGAGGGTTCTGGGGGCGTAGGCGTCGCGGCGGACCCGCTGGGCGTCGGGGTCGGCGTCGGGGTGTCCGGGCCGTCGCTCGGCTGCCCGCTCGGGGAGTCGCCGGGGGCCGGCGTCGCGCTGTGCGTCGTACCGCCATCGGAGCCGGGCGTGTGCGCGGGGGACCGCGAGTCCGAGGGCGCCGGCGCCTGCCCGGGCGTGGCGGGGGTGTCGGACGTCGAGGCGGACGAGCCCCGGCCGCTGACGGCGTCGCTGACCGTCGTACCCCCGCCGCCGCTGAAGCTGCTGCCGGAGACCAGTTCGTACGTCGTGATGCCGGCCATGGTCACGCCGAACACGAGGGCGGCCGCGACCACCGGGCGCCGCCAGCTCCTGACACGCGCGCGGTAGACCGTGCCCGCGCCGAACTCCCCTGGAGCCGGTGACACTTGTTCCCGGGGACGGACCGTGACGGTCGCCTCCTTCAGCTGCTCCCCGGTCCGCTTGAAGAAGTGCTGGAACAGGGTGCCGCCACAGGTGGCGACGATGCTGACGACTCCGGCCCCGAGGATCGTGCCGTACACCCCGAAATACGACGCCAGTTTGGCCGCGAAGACCGCCGCCAGGGCACTTCCCGCGACCTGGGGGACGCTCAGATCGATCCGCTTGCGACCCGCGTCGGGCGTTTCACGCATACCCGGAACTTGCCTGCCTTTCCCGTACTTGATCGACATTGACCGACCCACTGCACGAGAAAGGGACGTACGGTCGAAACCATTAGTTCCGTTTCTGGCGATTGCGTGAAGTTCGCCACGTTCATGATCGGTAAAACCGGTTGCCGAGGGCCAAGTCGCGGCTCTTGGCAGAAGTTGGGCGGCGCGCCCATCCACGCACATGGTCCAAATGGAGTACTGTTGCGAGCCCTGGGCCCGGTCCTCCACCAGGGTGTCCGGGTCCTTGCAGGACCGCTGGGAGGGGGCTAGTTGCACAGGGTGACGGATTTGGTCACTTAGCGTTGCGAACAGGTAACCGTGCCATAACGGCGGTCCAGGGCCCGTGCCCGACACGCCGGGCAACTCGGCAAGGTTGTGGCAGGCTGCACCCGGGCAGGCCACACTCGACTAGCGGAAGCAGCGACGCACGTGACGTCGGCAGGCACCACCCGGGAGGTCCCCATGCCCGAACTGCGTGTCGTGGCCGTCTCGAATGACGGCACACGGCTGGTGCTGAAGGCTGCCGACGCAACGGAGTACACGCTTCCGATCGACGAGCGGCTCCGCGCCGCCGTCCGCGGCGACCGGCCCCGCCTCGGCCAGATCGAGATCGAGGTCGAGAGCCATCTCCGCCCGCGCGACATCCAGGCGCGGATACGTGCCGGTGCCAGCGCGGAAGAGGTCGCGCAGCTCGCCGGCATCCCCGTCGACCGGGTACGGCGCTTCGAGGGCCCGGTGCTGGCCGAACGCGCCTTCATGGCCGAGCGCGCCCGCAAGACCCCCGTCCGCCGCCCCGGCGAGAATTCCGGTCCACTGCTCGGCGAGGCCGTCCAGGAGCGGCTGGTGCTGCGCGGCGCGGAGAAGGACACCGTGCAGTGGGACTCCTGGCGCCGCGACGACGGCACCTGGGAGGTGCTCCTCGTCTACCGGGTCGCGGGCGAACCGCACGCGGCGAGCTGGACGTACGACCCGCCCCGGCGGCTCGTACAGGCCGTGGACAACGAGGCGCGCTCGCTCATCGGCGAGTCCGACGATCTCGCCGCGCCCGAGCCGAGCTTCCCGTTCGTCCCGCGCATCGCCCGGCTGCCGCGCGAGCGTTCGATGGACCGCGCACTCGACCGGGGCGACCGCGGCGAGCGCGACCGGCCGAGCCTGCCCGCGCAGCCGGCCGAGCCCGCCGAGGAGACCAGCAGCGAACGCGACTCGCTGACCAGCCTCCTGGAGGCCGTGCCGAGCTTCCGGGGCGACCTGGTGGTCCCGGAGCGCCCGGCGGAGACACCGGAGGAGCCCGTCGACGAACCGGAGGCGGAGGAGCCACCGGCGCCCGCCGCCTCGGCCGGTTCGGCCTACGCGGACGTCCTCATGCCCCGCTCCGTCGGCAGCCACCGCGACCGGCTCATCGGCGCCACCGACCGCCAGGCCGAGGCCGACGGCGTCCGCCCCGGCCGCCGTGCCGCCGTGCCGAGCTGGGACGAGATCGTGTTCGGCACGCGCCGCAAGAAGCAGGAGTAACGGGATCGCGGGGGAACAGGGGCACGCGCGCGCGTGCCCCTGTTTCTCGTGTCCGCTACTGGGGGTCCGCCCCCACCGCCACCGGGCGGGACGGGTCGGCGGACCACTCGGACCACGAACCGGCGTACAGGGCCGCCGGGATGCCCGCCACCGCCAGCGCGAGGACCTGGTGGGCGCCGGAGACGCCCGAACCGCAGTACACGCCCACCTCGGCGTCCGACGCGACGCCCAGGGCCTTGAAGCGGTCCCGCAGCTCGGCCGCGGGCAGGAAGCGGCCGTCGGGGCCCACGTTCTCCGTCGTCGGGGCCGACACCGCGCCCGGGATGTGCCCGCCGACCCGGTCGATCGGCTCCACCTCCCCGCGGTAGCGCTCCCCCGCGCGCGCGTCCAGCAGCACGCCCGTGCGCGCCAGGGCCGCGGCCGCGTCCGCGTCCAGCAGTCCCGTCGCGGCCGGCGCGGGCCGGAAGTCGCCCTCGGCCGTTTCCGGCACCCGCGTGGACAGTTCGCCCTCCCAGGACGGCAACCCGCCGTCGAGGACCCGCACGTCCGGGTGACCCGTCCAGCGCAGCAGCCACCACGCGCGCGCGGCGGCCCAGCCCTGGCCGCCGTCGTACACGACGACCGGCCGGCCAGCCGACACACCCGCCCGGCGCATCGCGGCGCCGAACTCCGCGAGGTCCGGCAGCGGATGCCGGCCCCTTGCCCCGGGGGCGGAGGCGAGCTCCCGGTCCAGATCGACGAAGACCGCGCCCGGAATGTGTCCGGCCGCGTACTCGGCCCGCCCGTCGAAGGCCGGCCCGCCCGCCGCCTTCGCCACGCTCAGCTGCCAGCGCACGTCCAACAGCACCGGCGGGCGGTCGCCGGTCAGTTCATGTGCGAGATCGGTTGCGGTGATGATGACTGTCATGGCGTCCATGCATACGCCAGGGGTGGCCGTGGCGTCCAGGTGCGGCTACTCTGCTCGGCCGGGCACGCTCGATCACGAGGCGTATGGGATCGAGCACGTGCTGTACAGCCGACGGGCACCCACCGGGCACCGTCAGGAAGCGCCGAAAGTCGGCAGAACGGGCATCCTCCCGGAGGTGTCGCCGAGCGGCGGCGCGGTATCGCCCGCCACGGCGTGGAGGATGCGGGCACCGGCACGGGCGTACCCGGCGCCGGCGTGGACACCCCTTCCGGGGAGCGGAAGCGACACGGCCACCGCAAGGGGCCGGGGAGAGAGTGATCGATGACCGAGGCACGGGAGTCGGCCGGTCCGCACGCGCGGCGCGCGCCCGGCACGCCCTGCTGGGTGAGCCTGATGGCGCACGGGCTGACCGCCACCGAGGAGTTCTACGGCGAGCTGTTCGGCTGGGAGTTCCGGCCGGGCCCGCGGCAGCTCGGCCCGTATGTGCGGGCGCTGCTCGACGGGCACGAGGTGGCCGGCATGGGCCAGTTGCCGCCGGACTACCGGCTGCCGATCGCCTGGACACCGTACTTCGCCTCGGACGACGTGGACCAGACGGCCGACGCGGTACGGCTGTGCGGCGGCACGCTGGCGGTCGGTCCGCTGGATGCCGCAGAAGCCGGGCGGATGGCCATCGCCGCCGACCCCTCCGGGGCGGTGTTCGGCATCTGGCAGGGCTCCGCGCACCTCGGCACGGCGATCACCGGTGTGCCCGGGACGCCCGCCTGGAACGAGCTGGTGACGTTCGAGACCGAGAGCGTCGCCAAGTTCTACGCGACCGTGTTCGGTTACGAGGAGGAGCCGGTGGTGTCCGCCGGCTTCGACTACGTGACCCTGCATCTCGGCGGCCGCCCGGTCGCCGGACTGCACGGCGTGGGCCACGGCCTGCCCCGGGACCGGGGGCCGTACTGGCAGACGTACTTCGAGGTCGCCGACGCCGACCTGACGCTGCGCCAGGTCGCGGAGCTGGGCGGCCGGGTCGTCCGGCAGGCGAACGACAGTCCGCACGGGCGGGTGGCGACGGTGGCGGACCCGGAAGGCGCGGAGTTCTCGGTGATCCAGGACCCGCGCTGAGCGCCCCTCGGGGCACCGGCTCAGGCGGGTGAGACGGGCAGGACGTCCGGGGACAGGGCCGCCGCGCGGGCGGACGCGGCGGTCATCCGGCGCCGGTGGTGGCGGCGGCACAGCACCTCGTAGCCGACCTCGCTCGTGGAGTGGTCGACGTCGCCCACGACCACCTGGGCGCCCTCGACCACCATCTCGCCGCCGACCGTGCGGGCGTTGTGCGTGGCGCGGGCGCCGCACCAGCACAGCGCCTCCACCTGGAGCACCTCGATGCGGTCGGCCAGCTCGACCAGCCGCTGCGAGCCGGGGAAGAGCTTGGAGCGGAAGTCCGTGGTGATCCCGAAGGCGTACACGTCCAGGCCGAGATCGTCCACCACGCGCGCGAGCTGGTCGATCTGCCCGGGCGCGAGGAACTGCGCCTCGTCCGCGATCACGTAGTCGGCCCGGCGGCCCTGCGAGAGGTGCTCCACGAGGTAGGCGTAGAGGTCCTGGTCGTCGGCGACCTCCACCGCGTCGGTGACCAGGCCGAGCCGGGAGGACAGCTTGCCCTCGCCCGCACGGTCGTTCCGGGTGAAGATCATGCCGACGAGGCCGCGAGCGGACCGGTTGTGCTCTATCTGCAGAGCCAGCGTCGACTTCCCGCAGTCCATCGTTCCGGAGAAGAACACCAGCTCGGGCATGAGGAGTTGAGCACCTTTCGGCGAGGAGTCGGCAGGGGCCGCGGGGTCAGGAGCGTACTTCGAGCAGCGGGACGAGCTGCTCGGCGGGAGTCATCGAACCGTGGTTGCCGACCAGCGCCGACTCCTTCGGCTCCCGCTCGGTGGCGATGATCAGGACGTCGTCGTGCGCGGCCGCGATCACGTCGCCGAGCCGTGCGTAGACCCGCTCGTCGATGTGCGGCCCGAACCAGCCCGCGGCGATCGCCTCGTCCCGCGAGGCCACCCAGAACTGCTCGCCGAGCACCTCGCGCCAGCAGGTCAGTACGTCGTTCTCGGCGCCCGGCACCGCGTACACGTGCCGCGCCCGACCCTCGCCGCCGAGCAGGGCGACCCCGGCGCGCAGCTCCCAGTCCGTGTCGAAGTCGAAGCGGTGCTCGTCGTCGAACGGGACGTCGACCATGCCGTGGTCGGCGGTGACGTAGAGCGCGCTGCGCGGGGGCAGCTGCTCTGCCAGGCGCTGGGCGAGCCGGTCGACGTACATCAGCTGGCCGCGCCAGGTGTCGGAGGCGACGCCGTAGCGGTGTCCGGAGCCGTCCAGCTCGGAGTAGTACGTGTAGACCAGCGAGCGGTCCCCGGCGGCCAGTTGCTCGGCCGCGACATCCATGCGCTCCTCGCCGGTCAGCCGGCCGTGGAAGGTGCCGCCGCTGAGCGCGATCTTGGTGAGCGGGGTGTGCTGGAAGGTCGGCGAGGACACCTGGGCGGCGTGCACCCCGGCCTCGTGGGCCAACTGGAAGACGGTGGGGTACGGCTGCCAGGGGCGCGGGTCGGCGTACGGCTGGAAGCGGAGCTGGTTCATCAGCTCGCCGGTGGCCGGATTGCGGACGGTGTAGCCGGGCAGGCCGTGCGCGCCGGGCGGCAGGCCGGTGCCGACGGAGGCGAGGGAGGTCGCGGTGGTCGCCGGGTAGCCGGCGGTGAGCGGACGGCCGGTGCCGCCGCGCGAGCTGCCGAGCAGCGAGGTCAGGAAGGGGGCCTCGTCGGGGTGGGCCTTCAGCTGCTCCCAGCCGAGCCCGTCGACCAGGAAGACGCAGACCCGGTCGGCAGCGGTCAGTTCCTCGATCGTCGCGGTCAGGCCGGGTACGCCCAGACCGGCGGCCAGGGTGGGCAGCAGGTCGGCGAGGGAGCCGGTGCCGTACTCGGGCAGCGGGGCGGTGTCCAGGGCGAGTGGTTCCGGGTGGTCCCAGGCGGAGAGCTGGGACATCAGCGCGTGAGGTCCGCGGTCGCCTCCGAGATGGCCTGCGCGAAGGCGAGCGCCTGGCGCACCGTCTCCGGGCCGTCCCCGGCCTCGCTGACGCGCAGGCTGAGGTCGTCCGCCGTGGAGCTGCCCGTGTAGCCGTGGTCGGCGTCGCAGTTCGGGTCGCCGCAGGCGGCGGGCTCCAGGTCGATGCGGCTGACGGCACCCCAGCCGATGGTCAGCACGATCTCGCGGGGCAGGGTGCCCGGCGTGTACTGCTCGGGGTTCGCGACGACCCGGCTGACCACGACCGAGGAGATCCGGCCGATCTTCACGGACTCGGTGGAGGTGGTGGCGTAGGGCGTCGGGGAGGTGGTGTCGGCGGCCTGCTCGTCGGTGTGGCTGACGATGAAGCGGTTGCCGGTGAGGACCAGGACGGTCACATGCCGGCGCACCTCGTTCTGGTCGAACGTGGTCTCCTGGTGGACCAGGTACGACCGGATCGGCTCGCCGCCCACAGCGGCCTCCACCGCCTCGGCCACGAGGGCCGGGTAGTAGCCGCTGCGCTCGATCGCCGCGCGCAGCCCCTGGGTCGTCGTACTGGTCTTGGCCATGACGTCCATCCTAATCCGTGGGCAAGGGCGCTCCGGGCCAGTCGCGGGGACCGGGGGCGGCCTCTTCGCGCGCGTGCGTGCTCGGGTGGGTGGTGCCGGACGAACCCCGGCACGATGTCCAGCCGCTCGGCCGCGACCAGACAGGAGACGGGTTCAGGTCCGCCCGCGTCCGCCTCGAACGCCACCACGACGGGAGGTGCTTCGCCGAGCGCCCGCCGCAGCCGCGCCGTCTCCCCGGCGGTGGGCTCACGGAAGACGGGGTCCTGGAAGGCGGCGGGGCACGAGACGAAGCCGGCGTCGGTGAAGACCACCTCCAGGCCGTGGTGGTACGCGAGGTCGTACCCGGCGGCCAGCCGCAGGTGCCCGCCGTTCCAGATGATCACCTCCCAGTCCCACCAGCTGCCCTCGGGCAGCCGCCGGCCGGCGATCTCCATCTGGCCCCCTTCCCCGTTCAGTACGCCGGCAGCGTGCGCGGCCCGAGGTCGTCGCGGGCCGGTGGTGGCGCGAGCCGTACGGTGGCACCGAGGACGCTCACGCCGTGCGGGGCGACGACGACCGGTTCCAGGGTGACCGCGACCACCTCCGGATGATCGTCGACGAGCCGGGACACCCGCAGCAGCAGCTCCTCCAGCGCCGGGGTGTCGACGGGGGTGGAGCCGCGCCAGCCGAACAGCAGCGGGGCCGTGCGGATCGACCGCACCAGGGAGGTCGCCTCGCGGTCGGTGACCGGGACCAGCCGGTGCGCCATGTCCCCGAGCAGTTGGGAGGCGGCCCCGGCGAGCCCGAAGGACAGCACCGCGCCGGCGGCGGGATCGATCACCGCGCGGACGACCGTGTCGACCCCCCGGGGCGCCATGCCCTGCACCACCGGGCGCAGTTCCTCCGGCGCCCCGAACAGGTCGGTCAACTCGGCGTACGCCCGGCGCAGTTGCTCTTCGTCCGCGAGGTCGAGGCGCACGCCGCCCAGGTCGGCGCGGTGTCTGAGATGCGGGGCGGTGGCCTTGAGGGCCACCGGGTAGCCGAGGGTGCGGGCGGCCTTCGCGGCGGTGTCCGGGGTGGGGCCGGGCAGCGCGCGGCGCACGGGGATGCCGTACTTGCCGAGCAGCTCGCAGGTCTCGCCGGCGGAGATCGTGAGCCCCTCCCCGCGCGCGAGCAACTCCGCGATCAGCCGCGCGGCCCCCTTCTCGTCGATGTCGTCGTACTCGGGCACCTTCCCGGGCTCGGCCGCCTCCCGCCGCCACTGCCCGTACTTCACGGCCTCGGCGAGGGCACGAACGGCGCGCTCGGCGGCGGGGTACGCGGGGATGGCCTTCTCAGCTGCCGGTTCCGCGGCGGGCAGGCGTTCCGCGAGGCGGAACGGCCGGGCGCCGCCCGCGGTGCCGGGTGTCTTGTCGGCGGCCTGCGGTGCCGTACTGGCCGCGGCCGACAACGCCTCGGCCAGCCCCCCGAGCTCCACGTGCACGACAAGCACCGGCTTCCCCGGAACCGCCGCCGCGGCAGACCGCAACGCCTCCGCCAGCTCGGCGTCCCCCGGCGACCCCTCCCCGATCGCGGGGATCGCGGTCACCACGACGGAGTCGCACGTGTCGTCGGCCAGCGCGGTACCCAGCGCCCGGTGGAAGTCCTCCGCCGTCGCCCCGGTCGTCAGGTCCAGCGGCCGCGACGGCCGCAGCCCCTCGGCGAGGCAGCGGTCGTACGCCAGCACGCCCAGCGACTCGGAGTTGCCGAGGATCGCCACCCGGGGCCCGGCCGGCAGCGGCTGGCGGGCGAGCAGCAGACCCGTGTCGACCAGCTCGGTGATCGTGTCGACCCGCAGCACCCCGGCCTGCCGCAGCAGCGCGGAGACCGTGGCGTGCGGCAGCCTGGTCGCCCGTACCGCGTGCCCCTGCGGCGCGGAGCCGACCCCCTGCACCACGACCAGCGGCTTCGCCGCCGCCGTCCGCCGCGCGAGGCGGGTGAACTTGCGCGGGTTGCCGATGGACTCCAGGTACATGAGGACGACGTCGGTCTCGGGGTCGTCGTACCAGTACTGGAGGACGTCGTTGCCGGAGACGTCGGCGCGGTTGCCGGCGGAGACGAAGGTGGAGACGCCCGTGGTCCCGGTGACCCCTCCCCCGCGCCGGTGCAGCCGGGACAGCAGGGCGATGCCGATGGCGCCGGACTGGGCGAACATGCCGATGCGGCCGGGGCGGGGCATCTCCGGGGCCAGGGAGGCGTTCAGCAGGACGTCCGGGGCGGTGTTGATGACCCCGAAGGCGTTCGGGCCGATGATCCGCATGCCGTACGCGCGTGCGTGCCGTACGAGGGCCCGCTGCCGCTCCCTGCCCTCGGAACCGCTCTCGGCGTATCCGGCGGAGAGGACCACGAGCCCCTGCACCCCGTGTTCACCGCACTGCGCGACCACCGCCGGCACGTGGTCGGCCGGTACGGCGATCACGGCGAGGTCGACCGGGCCGTCGATGTCCCGCACCGAGCGGTGCGCGGGCGCCCCGTCGACCTCCTTGAGGTCCTCGGGGAAGGCCTGGTTCACCGCGTGCAGCACGCCCGGGTAGCCGGCGTCCCGGATGTTGCCGAGGACGCTGCGGCCGACCCCGCCGGGGGCGCGGCCGACGCCGATGACCGCTACCGAGCCGGGCGCGAGCAGCCGCCGTACCGAGCGGGCCTCGGCGCGCTGCTCCCGCGCGCGCTGCACGGCGAGCGAGCGGTCGGTGGGTTCGAGGTCGAACTCCAGGCGGACGACGCCGTCCTCGAAGCTGCGTTGCTGGGTGTACCCGGCGTCCGTGAACACCTTGATCATCTTGGCGTTGGCGGGCAGCACCTCGGCGGCGAAGCGTCGGATGTCCCGCTCGCGCGCGACGGCCGCGATGTGCTCCAGCAGGGCGGAGGCGACGCCGCGGCCCTGGTGGGCGTCCTGCACCAGGAAAGCGACCTCGGCCTCGTCGGCGGGCGCGGAGGCGGGCATGCCGTCGGCGCCGATGCGGTCATAGCGTACGGTGGCGATGAACTCGCCGCCGATGGTGGCGGCGAGCCCCACACGGTCCACGAAATCGTGATGCGTGAAGCGGTGGACGTCCTTGGCGGAGAGCCTGGGGTACGGCGCGAAGAAGCGGTAGTACTTCGACTCGTCCGAGACCTGCTCGTAGAAGCTGACCAGGCGGTCGGCGTCATCAACGGTGATGGGCCGGATGCGCGCGGTGCCCCCGTCGCGCAGCACCACGTCCGCCTCCCAGTGGGCGGGGTACTCGTGCCGGTCCTGCCGGCCCGCCGAGGTCTGCATGGGCCCCAGAGTACGGCTCGCGTACGACAACGGCGCGAGGCAGTCTGTGGGGGACGTCAGCCGGACCGAGGCCGCGGTCCGACGACACGCCGGGACAGGACGAAGGTCCGCTCCGGGCATGCTTCACGATATGGGAAACTGGTCTAGACAACCCTGAGCACTGAAGGGCAGCAACACATGGCTGAGCGCCGCGTCAACGTCGGCTGGGCCGAGGGCCTCCATGCCCGTCCCGCCTCCATCTTCGTCCGAGCCGCCACGGCCGCAGGCGTCCCGGTGACGATCGCCAAGGCTGACGGCAACCCCGTCAACGCGGCCTCGATGCTGGCCGTCCTGGGTCTGGGCGCCCAGGGCGGTGAGGAGATCGTCCTCGCCTCCGACGCCGAGGGCGCGGACGTCGCCCTGGACCGCCTGGCCAAGCTGGTCGCCGAGGGCCTGGAAGAGCTGCCCGAGACGGTCTGAGTACCGGCGCACGGCACATCTGAGCCGCGTCACCCTTTTCGGGGCGACGCGGCTCAGCCGTTTCTCGGGAATATCTGAGGCCTCCCGAATTCGGGCAGCAGAAATACCCCCCGCCGAATTACTCTTCTTTGTATACGGCGTCGGTGTTAATGCCGCACCCCTGACATGTTTACGGCATGTTGCGAAGTCCTCACACGCTCGCCGGAACCGGAAAAGCGCAGCCGGTGCGCGGCCGTCGTACGCTCGCCGTGCAGCGCCGTGAGCGCCCGCGCGCGCTCGCCGTCGCCGCGCGCCACCGCGTCCACGATCGCGCCGTGCTCCGCCCAGGACTCGGCCGGACTCGGCGGTACCTCCACCGCGTACATCCAGGCGATCTTGTGGCGCAACTGGGTCAGCATGGAGGTGAGCGAGGGGCTGCCGCAGGCCTGGGCGA
This sequence comes from Streptomyces sp. MMG1121, assembly GCF_001280015.1. GTDB lineage: Bacteria > Actinomycetota > Actinomycetes > Streptomycetales > Streptomycetaceae > Streptomyces. The sequence goes on along the minus strand of NZ_LGDV01000038.1, from coordinate 28,145 downwards.
GCGTCTCGTGGAACCAGCCGCCCAGTGAGCGCAGATCCTCGCTACTGCCCCGTCTGGCCCGCTCCTGGCCCAGCCTGACCAGGCCGCGCAGCACCTTCAGATGCGCCTCCGTACGGCGCTGTGCGGCCCGGGCGGCGCCGAGCGGCTCCAGGAGCATGCGCATCTCCAGCAGGTCGGCGGCCTCCTGTTCGGTCGGCTCTGCCACGCACGCGCCCGCGTGCCGGCGCGTCACCACGAAACCCTCCGCCTCCAGGGTGCGCAGGGCCTCACGGACGGGAACGCGCGAGACGCCGTAGCGACGGGCGAGGACTTCCTCGGTGAGACGGCCGCCGCGTTCGTAGACACCGCCGACGATGTCGTCCCGGATCGCCGTGCATACCGAGTGCGCCGGAATACGCATGACCGACCTCCGCCTTAATCCCCGTGAAACGTCGACGATGGACGCGTGTTCCGTGACTCTATTCCAATGAGCCGGAATTTCCGACGGCGGGCCGGAATCCATGGATATTTTTTGGCCGTCGACTCTCGCGGACATCCGGCGGACACCACGGAAATACGGCGAAAGCCCCGGCTCGTGAGCCGGGGCTTCGGATGCCGTGCGCGGGTGCGTCAGGCGTTCACGCCGTGCTTGCGGAGATAGGCGACGGGGTCGACGTCCGAGCCGTAGTCGGGGGTCGTCCGGGCCTCGAAGTGGAGGTGCGGCCCGGTGACGTTGCCGGTCGCGCCGGACAGGCCGATCTGCGCGCCCGGGGTGACCTGCTGGCCCACCGTGACGCCGATGGACGACAGGTGGCCGTACTGGGTGTACATGCCGTCGGCCATCCGGATCACGATCTGGTTGCCGTACGCGCCGCCCCAGCCGGTGGAGACGACGGTGCCGGAGCCGACCGCGTGGACGGGTGTGCCGCTGGCCGCGTGGAAGTCGATGCCGGTGTGGGAGCCGGAGGACCACAGCGAACTGCTGGCCTTGTAGCCCGTGGAGACGTACGAGTGCGCGATCGGGGCGACGAAGGCGTTCAGCCGCTCGCGCTCGGCCTCGCGGGCGGCGCGGACCTTGGCCTCACGGACCTCCTGGGCCCTCTTCGCCGCGGCCTGCTCGGCGACCCTCTGCTCGGCGGCCTGCCGCTGGGCGGCGGCCTGGGCGTCGATCTGCTCGGCGATGTCGTCGCCCACGCTGATCACCGGGGTGAGGCCGGTCTGCTGGGCGGAGTTCTCGGCGGCGAACGCCGGGGCAGCCGCGAGGGTGCCGACGACTCCGGTGGTGAGGGCCGCGATACCGGCCGCCTGAGCGGTGGTGCGCTTGACCCGGCCGGGCTTGCGATGCTTCCCGGTGGCGCACATGAACGCCATGAAGTGGCTGGTCCTTTCCTTCCCTCTCGCCTACCGGGTTAGCTGACGGGTTCGGAGCAGGAAGGTCTCCTACGGACCCCCACGCGCACGCGTGGGCATCCGATTCACCCCAGGGACTGCGTTTGGGTCCCCGGCTCCCCTGGCTCGCGCCGTACGGGGACTCGGCGATGACTGTCCGGTGCCGCGGGTGCGGCGCACTGTCTGACGAACAGCCCGGACGACGCTAGGCGGACCCGTCGGCAATCCCCAAACGGATCCGGGTTTTTGTAGCGCATCCCACAGCAAGGAAAGGCAACCTACGCCCTAAATCGGGCATCTGGGGAAGGGAGTGGAACAGCAAGGGGCCCTGACAGCCTGTAGGCCGTCAGGGCCCCACGCGCGCGTGCGCTTCGCGGGTGCTACTCCGCGGTGACGACGGTGACTTCGCCGATGCCGAGCGCCTCCACCGGCGCCTTGATCTGGGAGGCGTCACCGACGAGGACGGTCACCAGGCGGTCCACCGGGAAGGCGTTCACGACCGCGGCCGTGGCCTCCACCGTGCCCGTCGCGGCCAGCTGCTGGTACAGCGTCGCCTGGAAGTCGTCGGGCAGGTGCTGCTCGACCTGGTCGGCCAGCGTGCTCGCCACGGCCGCCGCCGTCTCGTACTTGAGCGGCGCCACCCCGACGAGGTTCTGCACGGCCACGTCCCGCTCGGCGTCGGTCAGGCCCTCCGCCGCGAGGGTGCGCAGCACCTTCCACAGGTCGTCGAGCGCGGGACCGGTGTTCGGCGTGTCCACCGAGCCGCTGATGGCGAGCATCGAGGCGCCCGTGCCGTCCGGGGCGGACCTGAGGACCTGCCCGAAGGCACGCACGCCGTAGGTGTAGCCCTTCTCCTCGCGCAGGACGCGGTCCAGGCGGGAGGTGAGGGTGCCGCCGAGGCAGTAGGTGCCGAGCACCTGAGCGGGCCACACGCGGTCGTGCCGGTCGGGGCCGACGCGGCCGAGGAGCAGCTGTGTCTGGACGGCGCCGGGCCGGTCCACGATGACCACGCGCCCGGTGTCGTCGGCGCTCACCGCCGGGACGGGCCGGGGCTGGCCCGGGGTGCCGGTCCAGGCGCCCAGGGTGTCGCCGAGCAGGGCGTCCAGGTCGATCCCGGTGAGGTCGCCGACCACGACCGCGGTGGCCGTGGCGGGGCGCACGTGACGGTCGTAGAAGGCGCGTACGGCCGACGCGTCGATCTTCTCGACCGTCTCCTCGGTGCCCTGGCGCGGGCGCGACATGCGCGAGGTCGCCGGGAACAGCTCCTTGGAGAGTTCCTTGGCGGCCCGGCGGGAGGGGTTGGCCAGCTCGTGCGGGATCTCGTCCAGGCGGTTGCGGACCAGCCGCTCGACCTCGCTCTCGGCGAACGCGGGCGCGCGCAGGGCGTCGGCGAGCAGGCCGAGGCCCTTGGCCAGCCGGGAGGCGGGAACCTCCAGGCTGATGCGGACGCCCGGGTGGTCGGCGTGCGCGTCCAGCGTGGCGCCCGCGCGCTCCAGCTCGGCGGCGAACTCCTCGGCGGAGTGCTTGTCGGTGCCCTCCGAGAAGGCCCGCGCCATGATCGTGCCGACGCCGTCCAGACCGGCCGGCTCGGCTTCCAAGGGCGCGTCCAGCAGCACCTCGACGGCGACGACCTGCTGGCCGGGGCGGTGGCAGCGCAGCACCGTCAGGCCGTTGTCGAGCGCGGTGCGCTCGGGGGCCGGGAACGCCCACGGCTTGGCCTCGCCGGGACGCGGCTGGGGATGGAAGTCCATGGTGGCGAGCTCGGTCACTTGGCCGTCTCCTCGTTCTCGTTGCCGGCCTCTACGGTCGCTTCCTGCTCCGGGTCCTCGGGGACGTCGGCATCCGCGACGGCCTCCGGGGACTTCGGCTCGTAGACGAGGACCGCGCGGTTGTCCGGGCGCAGGCGGGCCTTGGCGACCTCCTTGACCTCCTCGGGGGTCACTTGCAGGACGCGCTGGACGGCGGTGAGGGCGAGCTGCGGGTCGCCGAACAGGACGGCGAAGCGGCACAGTTCGTCGGCACGGCCCGAGACCGTGCCGAGCCGGTCCAGCCACTCGCGCTCCAACTGGGCCTGGGCGCGCTCCATTTCCTCCGGCGTGGGGCCTTCCTCGGCGAACCGGGCCAGTTCCTCGTCGATGGCGGCCTCGATGACCGGCACCTCGACGTCCCCGGAGGTCTTCACGTCCAGCCAGCCCATCGAGGGCGCGCCGGCGAGGCGCAGCAGGCCGAAGCCGGCCGCGACGGCCGTACGGTCGCGGCGCACCAGCCGGTTGTACAGGCGGGAGGACTCGCCGCCGCCGAGGACGGTCAGCGCGAGGTCGGCCGCGTCGCACGCGCGCGTGCCGTCCTCCGGGAGGCGGTAGGCGGCCATCAGGGCGCGCGCCGGGACCTCCTCGACGACGACCTCGCGCAGCTGCTCGCCGATGGTCAGCGGCAGCGAGCCGTCGCGGGGGGCGGGCTTGCCGTCGTGCGCGGGGATCGAGCCGAAGTACTTCTCGATCCAGGCGAGGGTCTGCGCGGGGTCGATGTCGCCGACCACGGAGAGCACCGCGTTGTTCGGCGCGTAGTAGGTGCGGAAGAAGTGGCGGGCGTCCTCCAGGGTGGCCGCGTCCAGGTCCGCCATCGAGCCGATCGGCGTGTGGTGGTAGGGATGGCCCTCCGGGTAGGAGAGCGCGGTCAGCTTCTCGAAGGCGGTGCCGTAGGGCACGTTGTCGTAGCGCTGGCGGCGCTCGTTCTTGACGACGTCCCGCTGGTTCTCCATGGACTCGTCGTCCAGGGCGGCCAGCAGCGAGCCCATGCGGTCGGCCTCCAGCCAGAGCGCCAGCTCCAGCTGGTGGGCGGGCATGGTCTCGAAGTAGTTGGTGCGCTCGAAGCTGGTGGTGCCGTTGAGCGAGCCGCCGGCGCCCTGCACCAGCTCGAAGTGGCCGTTGCCCTTGACCTGCCCCGAGCCCTGGAACATCAGGTGCTCGAAAAGGTGAGCCAGGCCGGTACGCCCCTTGACTTCGTGGCGGGAGCCGACGTCGTACCAGAGGCAGACCGCCGCCACCGGGGTCAGGTGGTCCTCGGAGAGCACCACGCGCAGACCGTTGGCCAGGCGGTGCTCGGTCGCTGTCAGGCCCCCGGAGCCTGCCTCGGCTGTGGTCGTGTGACCCATGGGCATGTACGTCCCTTCGCGAGCGGAGCGGTTGTGAACCGCGGTTTTCCTGCCGTTCCTGCCACTGTATGCACAGCGTGCGGGCCCTCGGCGAAGTTCCCGCGGGACGTACGCCGACAGCGGATTGCACGGCCCGCCTCCAGCCTGCCCGGCAAGGTCCGCCGACACCGGACAGGGCGGCTGGAACCGGGTCGTGGCACGGGTTGTCAGTGCCGCGGTCCACAATGGTCCGCGTCAGATCAGTCAATCGCTTCAGCAAGGAGCCGGCAGCGATGGCCCGCCGCAGCACGAAGACCCCGCCGCCCGACGACTCGTACGAGGAGAGAATCCTCGACATCGACGTCGTGGACGAGATGCGTGGCTCCTACCTCGAGTACGCGTACTCGGTCATCTATTCGCGTGCCCTGCCGGACGCCCGCGACGGGCTCAAGCCCGTGCACCGCCGGATCGTCTACCAGATGAACGAGATGGGCGTGCGCCCCGACCGGGCGTATGTGAAGTGCGCCCGTGTCGTCGGCGAGGTGATGGGCAAGCTGCACCCGCACGGCGACGCGTCGATCTACGACGCGCTGGTGCGCATGGCGCAGCCCTTCTCCATGCGCGTGCCGCTCGTCGACGGCCACGGCAACTTCGGTTCGCTGGGCAACGACGACCCGCCGGCCGCCATGCGGTACACCGAGTGCCGCATGGCGGAAGCCACGAGCCTGATGACCGAGTCGATCGACGAGGACACGGTCGACTTCACACCCAACTACGACGGCCAGGAGCAGGAGCCGGTGGCGCTCCCGGCCGCCTTCCCGAACCTGCTGGTCAACGGCTCTTCGGGCATCGCGGTCGGTATGGCGACGAACATGCCGCCGCACAACCTGCGCGAGGTCATCTCGGCCGCCCGCCACCTGATCAAGTACCCGAACGCCGACCTGGACACGCTGATGCGGCACGTCCCGGGCCCCGATCTGCCCACCGGTGGCCGGATCGTCGGCCTGGACGGCATCCGGGACGCGTACGCGACGGGCCGCGGCACGTTCAAGATGCGCGCGACGGTCTCGGTGGAGCCCGTGACCGCCCGCCGCAAGGGCCTGGTGGTCACCGAACTGCCCTTCACGGTCGGCCCCGAGAAGGTCATCGCGAAGATCAAGGACCTGGTCAACGCGAAGAAGATCCAGGGCATCGCCGACGTCAAGGACCTCACCGACCGCGAGCACGGCCTGCGGCTGGTCATCGAGATCAAGAACGGCTTCGTGCCGGAGGCGGTCCTCGAGCAGCTGTACAAGCTGACCCCGATGGAGGAGTCCTTCGGCATCAACAACGTGGCGCTGGTGGACGGCCAGCCGCTCACGCTGGGCCTGAAGGAGCTGCTGGAGGTCTACCTCGACCACCGCTTCGACGTCGTCCGGCGCCGCAGCGAGTTCCGCCGCGGCAAGCGCCGCGACCGGCTGCATCTGGTCGAGGGTCTGCTGACCGCGCTGGTCGACATCGACGAGGTCATCCGGCTGATCCGGTCCAGCGACAACTCCGCTCAGGCCAAGGAGCGCCTGATGGAGCGCTTCTCGCTGAGCGAGATCCAGACGCAGTACATCCTCGACACGCCGCTGCGCCGGCTCACCAAGTACGACCGCATCGAGCTGGAGGCGGAGAAGGACAAGCTCACTGCGGAGATCGAGGAGCTGACCCGGATCCTGGAGTCCGACACGGAGCTGCGCAAGCTGGTCTCGGCGGAACTGGCGGCCGTGACCAAGAAGTTCGGCACCGACCGCCGCACGGTGCTGTTGGAGTCCGCGGGCACCCCGGTAGCCGCCGTTTCGCTGCAGGTCGCCGACGACCCGTGCCGGGTGCTGCTGTCCTCGACCGGTCTGCTGGCGCGTACGTCGACGGACGAGCCGTTCCCGGAGGAGGCCGACGCGAAGCGCGTCAAGCACGACGTGATCGTCTCGGCGGTCCCGGCGACCGCGCGGGGCGAGATCGGCGCGGTGACCTCGGCGGGCCGTCTGCTGCGGATCAACGTGGTCGACCTGCCCCAGCTGCCCCCCACCGCGGCGGCCCCGAACCTGTCCGGGGGCGCCCCGCTGGCGGAGTTCGTCTCCCTGCAGGACGACGAGACGGTGGTCTGCCTGACCACGCTGGACGAGTCGTCCCCGGGTCTGGCGCTCGGCACCGAGCAGGGTGTCGTCAAGCGCGTGGTGCCCGACTACCCCTCCAACAAGGACGAGTTGGAGGTCATCTCACTCAAGGAGGGCGACCGGATCGTCGGCGCGGTGGAGCTGCGCACCGGCGAGGAGGATCTGGTGTTCATCTCGGACGACGCGCAACTGCTGCGCTTCCAGGCGTCCGTCGTGCGCCCGCAGGGCCGCCCGGCGGGCGGTATGGCCGGCATCAAGCTCGTCGAGGGCGCCAAGGTGATCTCCTTCACCGCGGTCGACCCGGCCGCCGACGCGGTGGTGTTCACGGTGGCGGGCTCGCGCGGCACGCTGGACGACTCCGTGCAGACGACGGCCAAGCTGACCCCGTTCGACCAGTACCCGCGCAAGGGCCGGGCCACGGGCGGCGTGCGCTGCCAGCGGTTCCTCAAGGGCGAGGACTGCCTGTCGCTCGGCTGGGCCGGACCCGCTCCCGCACGCGCGGCGCAGAAGACCGGCACCCCGGCCGAACTGCCGGAACTGGACCCGCGCCGCGACGGCTCGGGCACATCACTGCAGAAGACGGTGTCCGTCGTCGCCGGGCCGGTGTTCTAGGGCTCGTGCGACGCCTCTACGGCGCGGCGTCGGGCTCCTCCTCGGAGCCCTGGACGTAGCGCAGGACGCTCCACATGCCGCGCTCGTCGGCGTGTGGGGCGCCGTCGTTCCTGGACGCCTCCAGCTCCTTGCCGAGGGCGTCGGTGTCGACGCCGGAACCGATCAGCACGAGCTGGGTGAGCCGGGCACCGGCCGCGGCCCACGGCTCGGGGTAGAAGCGCAGGAACCGGCCGACGGCGTGCACGGCGTACCGGTTGAGGGTGTCGTACGGCCCGAAGTCGACGTACCCCTTGATCCGGTACAGCCCCTCGGGCCGGCTGTCCAGGAACCGCATGAGCGCGCGGGGGTCCAGGGGCAGGTCGGAGGTGAACGACAGGCTGTCGTAGGCGGTGTGCAGGTGACCGGCGTGGCCGTGCGCGTCGTGCTCGTGCGGGTCGTGTTCGTGCAGGTCGTGTTCGTGCAGGTCGTCGAAGGACAGCTGCCCGATGCGCTCTTCGCTGGGCCTGCAGTCGAAGAGGAACTCCGGGTCGATGCGGCCGTAGGTGGCGGGGACGACGGCGGCACGGTCCGCGAGGGAGCGCACGAGGCCGAGCACCCGGTCGCCGTCCGCGGCCCGGTCGAGCTTGTTGACCACCACGAGGTCGGCGAGGGCCAGATGCCGGTCCAGTTCGGGGTGCCGGGCACGGGTGTCGTCGAACTCGGCGGCGTCCACGACCTCGACCAGACCGCCGTAGACGATCCTCGGGTGCTCGCTGGCCAGCACCATCCGCACGAGTTCCTGCGGCTCGGCGAGCCCGCTGGCCTCGACGACGATCACGTCGATGCCGGTGCCGGGGGCGGCGAGCCGGTCCAGGTAGCCGTCGAGTTCGCTCGCGTCGACGGCGCAGCACAGGCAGCCGTTGCCGAGAGATACGGTCGAGTCGCCGAGGGCGCCCGCGACGGCCATCGCGTCGATCTCGATGGCCCCGAAGTCATTGACGATCGCCCCGATCCGGCTGCCTCCGCTGCGGTGCAGCAGGTGGTTGAGGAGCGTGGTCTTTCCGGAGCCCAGGAACCCGGCGAGCACGACGACCGGGATCTGCTGCGGACCGCTGCTGCTGCCCGGGCTGTTCGCCATGGTGTTCCCCAACGGGCGACCTCTCTCACGTGGACCGACTGCCGGACCAGGATAAGAGCGGCACCCTGGGGCGGGCTCACGGCTGAGCCGGTACCGCCACCGGGGGCTCCGGTCCGACATAGCGGGCGACCGGGCGGATGATCTTCGAATCGGCCGCCTGTTCCAGGATGTTCGCGCTCCAGCCCACCACCCGGGCCGCGGCGAAGGTGGGGGTGAACATCTCGCGGGGCAGGCCGCACAGCTCCATGACCACGCCGGCGTAGAACTCGACGTTGGTGTGGAGTGCGCGACCGGGCTTCAGCTCGGCGAGGATCGCCTCGACGCCGCGCTCGACCTCCACCGCGAAGTCGACGCGCGGGCCGCCGAAGCTCTGGGCGATCTCGCGCAGCATCCGTGAACGGGGGTCCTCCGTGCGGTAGACGGCATGTCCGAACCCCATGATCCGGTCACCGTCGAGCACCCGCTCGCGGACCCAGGAATCGATCCGGTCCGGCGTGCCGATGGCGTCCAGGGTCTCGAGGGCCCGGCTGGGCGCTCCCCCGTGCAGCGGCCCGGACAGGGCACCCACCGCTCCGGTCAGGCAAGCCACCACGTCGGCGCCGGTGGAGGCGATGACACGGGCCGTGAAGGTTGACGGATTGAATCCGTGATCAATGGTTGAGATCAAGTATTGCTCGACAGCACGGGCCCGCTGCGGCTCGGGCTCCTCGCCCGTGAGCATGTACAGGTAGTTGGCCGCGTGAGCCAGGTCCTCGCGCGGCTCGACCGGGTCGAGGCCCTGCCCGAGCCGGTACAGCGCGGTGAGCAGTGTGGGTACGGCCGCGCAGGCGGCCAGGGTGTCGGCCCGGCGCCGGTCGGCGTCGATGTCGTACACCGGCCGCATGCCCTGTGCCGCGCCCAGCAGGGACAAGGCCGTGCGCAGCCCGGACAGTGGGCCGGAGACGCGGCTCGCGGCGGCGATCGCGGGCAGCGCGGCGCGGACCTCCTCGGGCAGCCGCCGCAGCACGGCGGTCTCCGCCGTGAAGGCGGCTCGGCGCTCCGCGTCCGGGAGCGCGCCGTGGACCAGGAGATGCCAGACGTCCTCGAAACCGCGGGTCTGCGCGAGCTCGACGGCCGAGTACTGGCGGTAGTGGTAGAAGCCCTGCCGTCCCCGGACGTCACCGATCTCGGTCTCGGCGACGACGACGCCCGCGAGGCCGCGCGGGGCGTCGATGAGCGGGGTGGCGGTCCTGTTGATGGACATGGTTTTCCTCCCTGGACTTGATCCGACTGTCCATGCTTGACTTATTCCCTGTCAATATTGATTGAATCAATACACCTCTATCAAGCTGTACAGAGACGACTACGGTGGCCCCCATGCGCGATCACGAACCCGCTCCCGGCCGTCCCGAACGAAGGCTGACCACGAAGGAGACCGCCGAACTGCTCGGTGTGAAGCCCGAGACGGTCTACGCGTACGTGAGCCGCGGTCTGCTCAGCAGCAGACGCGAACCCGGCGGGCGCGCCAGCACCTTCGAGGCGAAGGAGGTCGAGGCCCTCGCCCGCCGCAACCGGCGCGAGGCCGCAGGCAGCCCGGGCAGTGGCGGCGACCTGTCGGTCCGGACCCGCATCACGCTGATCGAACAGGACCGGTACTTCTTCCGCGGCGTGGACGCCGTCGAGCTGGCCCTGCGCCACTCCTACGAAGAGGTCGCCGAGTGGCTGTGGACGGGACGGCTGACCCCGGGGGCGACGCTGTCCGCGCCCGAGGCCACGGTCGAGGTCGCCCGCCGCGCGGTGAACGCTCTGTCCGAGCACGCCTCCCCCACCGACCGGCTCCGGGTGGCGGCGGTCGCCGCGGCGGCCGAGGACCCGCTGCGTTTCGACCTCTCCGAGGACGCCGTGCTGAACACTGCGCGGATCCTCATCCCCACGCTCGTCACCGCGCTGCCGCCGGTCCGGTACGACCACCGGGACGACGGCCCGCTGGCCCACCGCCTGTGGGCCCGGCTGACCGGACGCCCCGCCGACGAGGCGTCCCTGCGGGTCCTGGACACCGCGCTCGCCCTGCTCGCCGACCACGACCTGGCCGCCTCCACGCTCGCCGTCCGGGTCGCCGCCTCGGCCCGCGCGCACGCCTACGCGGCCGTCTCGGCCGGGCTCGGCGTCCTGGAGGGCCCCCTGCACGGCGCCGCGAGCGGGATGGCCCACCGCATGCTGCTGGACGTGCTCGACCAGGGCACGGCGGTCCCGGTGATCGCCGACGAACTGCGCGCGGGCCGCCGCATCCCCGGGCTCGGCCACCGGCTGTACACCGGTGAAGACCCCCGCGCGCGCGTGCTGTTCGAACTCCTGGAGGAGGTCCCGCACGCGGAGTCCGCCCTGCTCGCCGCCCGGGACATCGCCGCCACGACCGCCCGGCACACCCCGCTGCACGCCAACGTCGACCTGGCCCTGGCGGTGTTCACGGCGTCCAGCGGCATGCCCGCCACAGCCGGCGAGACGATCTTCGCCGTGGCCCGGACGGCGGGCTGGATCGCGCACGCGCTGGAGGAGTACGGCGAGCGCCCGCTGCGCATGCGCCCCGTCGGCCACTACGTCGGCACGCGCCCGCCGCAGCCCCTGCCGGAGTAAGCCCCGGGGCAGACTCCGCCCCGGCCGGAAGTCGCCCCGCGCAGAGTCAGGTTAGGCTCACCTCTGTGAGTAGGTGCACAACCGTCTCCCGGAGCCTCGACGAGCCCGTTTCCGGTACGGCGGCCACGGCGACGACGTGGCTGCTGTTGGAACAGCCCGGCCCGTGGGGCGCCAAGGCGCTCACTTCGAGCCACCTGGACCCCCGGGTGGGCCGGGCGCTGGAGCAGGCCACCGAGGGCACCGGCGTACGCGTCGCCCTCATCCGGCGCCCCGGGCGCCACGCCGACCCCGGTACGCCGCCGCTCCGGCATGTGTACGCGGCCCACACCGTTCCCGGAAACGTGTGGCTTCATACCGCCACCGTCCGCGATCCGGGCCGACTGCTCGACCTCGACTTCGCCACACTCGGCGCGGGCGACCACCGGACCTTCGCAGCCGCGCTCGACGGCCGGCCGCACACGGACGACCCGCTCGCGCTCGTGTGCACCAACGGCAAGCGCGACCGTTGCTGCGCCCTCCTGGGCCGTCCCCTCGCCACCGAACTGGCCGCTTCGGGAGTGCCCGGAGTCTGGGAGGTCACCCATCTGGGTGGACATCGCTTCTCGCCGACGGTGCTCGTCCTGCCGTACGGATACGCGTACGGCCGCGCCGAGGCGCACACCATCAAGGAGGCCCTGCACGGCGTCCAGGAGGGGCGCGTGGTGGTCGAGGGGTGCCGGGGGTGCTCCGCCTGGGAACGGCCCGGCCAGGCGGCCGAGCTGGCCGTCCGCTCGGCGGCGCGCGAGGACCGCGCGGGCATGCTGAGCGTCGTACGGACCGACGGCGGGGGGCCGCGCTGGGAGGTCACCGTCGGACACAGCGACGGTCGCCTGTGGCGGGTCACCGTGGCACAGGGCACGTCGCTGCCGCCGCGCCCGGAGAGCTGCGGCGCCGCGGTGCTCGGCACGCCCGCGCGGATGGACGTAGTGGCCGTGCGCGAGCTACGGCGGACGGCACTGGCGAGCTGACTCCACGCGACCCACCCCGACTTCTTCAAGAATTGGTCAAGAGATCCACGCCACACCCTCTGGGGACGCACCCGTTGCTGCACGTACCGTCGTGGGCATGCGCCCCACTCCCCCTGCACGCCGCCTGCGCCTGGGCCTGCCCCGACGGGTGTTCTCCCAGGTACTGCTCATGCAGGTGGCCATCGCCGCAGGGGTGGCGGTACTCGCGACCGGACTGTTCCTCGCCCCGCTGAGCAAGCAACTGGACCAGGAGGCGATGCGCCGCGCACTGGCCATCGCCCAGACCACGGCCCAGGACCCGCAGATCGCCGAGGGCGTCCAGAACACCCCGCCGACCCGGAACGGCCCGGTACAGCGGGAGGCCGAGCGGATCCGGCGGGCCACCCAGGCCGAGTACATCGTGGTCATGGACACCCACGGAATGCGCTGGTCGCATCCGACGGCCTCGGAGATCGGCGCACCCGTCTCGACAGATCCCCGCGACGTCCTGGCCGGCAACGACGTCATGGAGATCGACAAGGGCACCCTGGGCCGCTCGGCCCGCGGCAAGGTGCCCCTGTACGACGCCGGCCACCGGATCGTCGGGGCGGTCTCGGTGGGTATCGCCTACGACAGCGTGCGGGCGCGGCTGATCAGCGCGATCCCGGGGCTGTTCGCGTACGCCGGCGGCGCTCTGGCGGTGGGCGCGCTGGCCGCCTGGCTGATCTCGCGCCGGGTCCAGCGGCAGACCCGGGACCTGGCCTTCTCCGACATCTCGGCGCTGCTGGCGGAACGCGAGGCGATGCTGCACGGCATCCGGGAGGGCGTGGTCGCCCTCGACCGCGAAGGCCGCGTCCGTCTGCTCAACGACGAGGCACGGCGGCTGCTGTGCCTCGGTGACGAAGCGGTCGGCCGGACGCCTGACGAGGCGCTCGGTGCGGGCCGCACGACGGACGTCCTGGCCGGCCGGGTCACCGGCACCGATCTGCTCACGGTGCGCGGCCAGCGCGTGCTGGTCGCCAACCGTATGCCCACCGACGACGGCGGCGCCGTGGCCACCCTGCGCGACCGCACCGAACTGGAGCAGCTGGGGCGGGAACTCGACTCCACGCGCGGGCTGATCGACGCCCTGCGCGCCCAGGACCACGAGCACGCCAACCGCATGCACACCCTGCTCGGGCTGCTGGATCTGGAGATGTACGACGACGCCGTGGAGTTCGTCGGCGAGGTGGTCGGCGACCACCGGGTCACCGCCGAGCAGGTCACCGAGAGGATCCAGGACCCGCTGCTGGCCGCGCTGCTGGTCGGCAAGGCGACCGTGGCGGCCGAGCGCGGAGTCGCCCTGTGGGTGTCGGAACGCACCCGGCTCCCGGACCGGCTGATCGATCCCCGGGGCCTGGTCACGGTCGTGGGCAACCTGGTGGACAACGCCCTGGACGCGGTCGCGGGCACGCTGCACGCGCGCGTGGAGGTCGAGTTGCGCAGCGAGGGCCGTACGGTCGTCCTCCGGGTGCGTGACACCGGCCCAGGTGTCCCGGCGGACCAGCGGGAGTTGGTCTTCACGGAGGGCTGGTCCACCAAGGAACCGCCCGCGCACGGCAAGCGGGGCATCGGACTCTCCCTGGTGCGCCGGCTGGCCGAACGGCAGGGCGGCACGGCGGCAGTGGGCACCGCGGACGGCGGCGGCGCGGAGTTCACGGTGGTCCTGCCGGACGCGCTCACCGAGCCGGGGCCGGAGCCGAGACCGGAACCGGAGTCAGAACCGGAGCCGGTGCCGGAGCCCGCGCTCACAAGAGCGGCGGAGCCGGCCCCCGGGCGCGTTCCCGCCGCCGTCGAGGAGGAGACGCGATGATCGAGGTCCTGGTCGTGGACGACGACACCCGCGTCGCCCGGGTCAACGCCGCCTACGTGGAGAAGGTCCCGGGCTTCCACGTGGCCGGCGAGGCGCACAACGCCGCCGAGGCGTTGCGCCTGGTGGAGACGCTGCCGCGGCTGGACCTGGTCCTCATGGACCACTACCTGCCGGACGACACCGGTATCGCGGTCGTGCGGGAGATGCGCCGGCGCGGCCACCAGACCGACGTGATCATGGTGACGGCGGCGCGGGACGTGTCGACCGTGCAGGCGGCCATGCGGCACGGAGCACTGCAGTACCTGGTGAAGCCGTTCGCCTTCGCCGGACTGCGGTCCAAGCTGGAGGCGTACGCCGACCTGCGACGCACCCTGGACGGCGGCGGCGAGGCCGAACAGGCCGAGGTGGACCGGATCTTCGGCGCCCTGTCCGCGCCGTCGGAGCCCGGCCTGCCCAAGGGCCACTCCCCCACGACGGCCGAGCTGGTGCGCCAGGCACTGATGAACGCCCAGGGGCCGCTGTCCGCACAGGAGATCGCCGAGCGGACCGGGGTGAGCCGGCAGACCGCCCAGCGCTATCTGAAACTGCTGGAGCGCACGGGACGGGCCCGGTTGACCCTCAAGTACGGCGACGCGGGCCGCCCGGAACACCGCTACGTGTGGGCGACGCGCGTCTGAACGGACAAGGTGTGCAAGTTACTTGAGGACCTTCTGCAGACCTTGCCGCCTTCTCGACCAGGATCGTCGCGACGATCGGGTCGGTGATCATGCCGCCGTCGATCGCGCCCTTCTGCGGGGCCGCGACGAAGGCCACCCCGGCCGGTGGAGGAACCCAGCCCGGTCATCTCCGGCTCGCGGCCCTCGAAGTCCTGGGCGACCTGAGGCTGCCCGCCCGCCTTGCCGGAGACGGCCTCGACCTCGCCGGGCGCGTGCGGACCTCTTCGCCGAGCGACTCCCAGATCTCGCGGTGGATCTCGATGCACCGCGGCTCGAGGCGCACCGATTCGGCCTGCGCGGGCCCCGGCAGGTCGATGTCGAGTGCGACGCCCGACCACTGTCTGCCGGACCAGACCGGTCTACCGTTCACCTTCGCCGCGCTGCGCCGCACCATGGACCGGGTGGTCGGCCGCAACCTGACGGTCAGGAACAGGCCGGCCGGAGCACCGGTCCGCCTGGACGGCGCCGTAACGATCCGCCCGGTCCGCTACACGGCCCCGGCACCGGTCAGCGATCGCACCTCGGTCTCGGCGTACTTGGCCTCGTCCGCGACCTCGTCCGAGGTGACCGTGCCCAGCCAGCCGGCCAGGAAGCCGAGCGGGATGGAGACGATGCCCGGGTTCTGCAACGGGAAGTACTGGAAGTCGACGCTCGGGAACAATGCACCCGGACTGCCGGAGACCACCGGGGACAGCAGCACGAGCCCGAGCGCCGGGACCAGCCCGCCGTATACGGCCCACACCGCGCCGCGGGTGGTGAAGCCACGCCAGAACAGCGAGTACAGCAGCACGGGCAGGTTCGCCGACGCGGCGACCGCGAAGGCGAGGCCGACGAGGAAGGCGACGTTGAGATCGCGGGCCAGCAGGCCGAGCGCGATCGCCACGACGCCGATACCGAACGCCGCGAACCGCGCCACCGCGACCTCGCTGCGCGGCTTGCCGTGCCGCCGTCGCAGCGACGCGTACAGGTCGTGCGCCACCGAGGCCGACGAGGCGAGCGTGATGCCGGCGACCACGGCGAGAATCGTGGCGAAGGCTACGGCGGCCACGACGGCGAACAGAACCGTCCCACCCGTGGAGCCCGCGCCGCCGCCCAGGTCCAGGGCGAGCAGCGGGACCGCCGTGTTCCCGGCCGCGTTCGAACCACGCACGGCGTCCGGCCCCACCACCGCGGCCGCGCCCAGACCGAGGACGATCGTCATCAGGTAGAAGCCGCCGATCAGCCCGATGGACCACACCGCCGAGCGGCGGGCGGCGCGCGCGGTGGGCACGGTGTAGAAGCGGGACAGGATGTGCGGCAGCCCCGCCGTACCCAGCACCAGGGCGAGACCCAGGCTGATGAAGTCGAGGCGCGCGGTCCAGGTCCCGCCGTACTTCAGGCCCGGCGCCAGGAACGCCCTGCCGTGGCCGCTGCGCTCCGCGGCCGCGAGCAGCAGCCGGTCGAAGTCACCGTGGAAGCGCAGCAGGACGAGCACGGTCAGCACGACCGTCCCGCCCAGCAGCAGGACCGCCTTGACGATCTGGATCCAGGTCGTGGCCCGCATCCCTCCCATCGACACATAGATCACCATGAGCGCGCCGACCCCGATGACCGCCCAGGCCTGCGCCATCCCGCTCGACCGCCCCAGCAGCAGCGCCACCAGGCTGCCCGCGCCGACCATCTGCGCCACCAAATACAGAACGGACACCGTGACCGAGGACGTTCCCACCGCGATCCGCACCGGCCGCTCGCTCATCCGCGCGGCCACCACGTCTGCCAGTGTGAACCGCCCGCAGTTGCGCACCAGTTCCGCCACCAGGAACAGCACCACCAGCCACGCCACCAGGAACCCCACGACATACAGCAGCCCGTCGTACCCGTAGAGCGCGATGAGCCCGGTGACCCCGAGGAAGGATGCGGCCGACATGTAGTCCCCCGCGATGGCGAAACCATTTTCCATAGGCGAGAACAGCCGCCCGCCCGCGTAGAACTCCTCCGCCGAACCCTGCCTACGACGACTCACCCATGTCGTGATCCCGAGCGTGACGGCCACGAAGCCGCTGAACAACACCAACGCCAGCGTCTGATGGCCCCCGGTCACGAAGCGCCTCCCCGCACACCGCGGGTCAGTTCCTGCGTGTCCCAGCGCAGCTCGAGCGCCGCCCGGTCCCGGCGCAGCCGCGCATGCCGAGCGTAGGCCCAGGTGAGCAGGAACGTGGTGAGGAACTGCCCGAGCCCGGCCAGCATGCCCACGTTCACCGCTCCCGCCACGGGCCGGCCCATAAGGCCTGGCGCGGTCGTGGCGGCGACCACATACCCCACGTACCAGACGAGGAAGGCGACGGCTCCCGGCACGACGAACCGTCGGTACCTCCTGCGCACTTCCTGGAAAGCGGCGCTGCTCTGCACCTCGACATACACCTCGCGGGCGCGAACCTGCGGTCCGCTTCGCTCCCCACGAGCGGACGGAACCACTGCCGCCGGCATACCGGCACCGTCCAGCTCACCCCAGCCGGAGGCCAGCGCGTCGTACCAAGGGTCCTCGTGCGTCGCGTCGCGCGAGGGCGCGCCGTGATCTTCCCGGTTCTCGGCCGAACTCTCGGAACCGTCCCCGGCTCCGCGGGCACGACCGTTGCTTGACTGCATGCCCAAGGATGGACAGACCGGGAAGATCCCTGACTCTTCTTCCTCCGGCTCTTCACCCCATCAGGTGATTCCCTGTGTGGGCGGTCTCACCAACCCCCTGCTGTAGGCGTAACGCACCGCCTGAGCACGGTCCTTGAGGCCCGTCTTGGAGAAGAGGTTGTTGATGTGCGTCTTCACCGTCGCCGTCGACACATGCAGCGTGCGGGCGATCTCCTGGTTGCTGAGGCCGTCGGCGATCAGCAGCAGGACCTCGGTCTCGCGCATGGTCAGCCCGTCGGGCGGCTCCTCGGCGGCCGCGGACGGGCCGGGCTCGGGCTGCGACAGCCGCTCCAACAACCGGCGCTGGACACTCGGCGACAGCCCCGCGTCCCCCGACAGCACACTCTCCACGGCTCGCACGATCTCGTCGCCGCCCGCGTCCTTGGTCAGATAGCCCCGGGCGCCGGCGCGCAGCGCGGGGAACAGCGACTCGTCGTCCGCGTACGTGGTGAGCACCACGACCTGGGTCTTTGGATACTGTGCCCGGATCCGCCGGGTGGCCTCAACTCCGTCGCATCGGGGCATCCTGAGGTCCATCAGGACGACATCCGGGGCGAGTTCCCCGACCAGCTGGACCGCCTCCTCACCGTCCCCCGCCGCACCGACGACCTCCACGCCGGGCAGCAGTCCGAGCAGCATCACGATGCCTTCCCGGACCACGGTCTGGTCATCGGCCACCACCACGCGTGCAGGCTTCTTCTCCCCTTCCGTCTCGGTCATACAGGCACCTTCAGCGTCACCACGAACCCCTCCTCGTCCGGCCCCGCGTCCAGCGAACCGCCCAGCAGCTCAGCGCGCTCACGCATACCCAGCAGACCGTACCCGCCTCCGGATCTCGTGAGTTCGCCCGGCGGCCCACCCGAGTCCCGTACGTCCAGCGTCACTTCATGGTCGTTGTAGTCGAGTCGCAGCCGTACCTTGGCGCCCTGGGCGTGCTTTCGGACGTTCGTGAGCGCCTCCTGCGCGACCCTGCGCACGGCCTGGGAGGCCTCGGCGGACAGGGGTCTGCGCTCACCCGTGACGGTGACCTCGGCACCGTCGGTTCCGGTCACGAGTTCGCTCAGGAAGTCCTCCAGCGGGGTCAGTTCGCCCCGCAGGGCGGACAGCGCCTGCCGGGTCTCCGCAAGCCCGTCCCGGGCCATTCCGCGCGCGGCGACCACCCGCTCCAGGATCCTGTCACGGTCGGCGCCGTTCTCGATCAGCAGCCGGGCGGCCTCCAGGTGCACGAGCTGAGCCGAGAGGCTGTGGGCCAGCACATCATGAATCTCCCGCGCGATCCGAGCCCGCTCGGCCAGCGCCGCGGACTCGGCCTCGGCGGCCCGCGCGGCCCGCTCCTGGGCGAGCAGCCGCTGGGCGCTGCCCCGGGCTTCCGCGTCCAGCCGCAGGACGTATCCGGCCAGGGCCATGCCCGCCGCTGTGGCGGCCGTCGTCAGCCAGACGTCGTTGTTGAACGCGGAGTACGAGGCCAGGGCCACCGACGTCACAGGCAGTGCCGCCGCAAGCGGCAGCCGCTCCAGGGCACTGATTCCGCAGCCGCACCAGAGCATCAGGGCCGGTCCTCTGAACCCTGTGGCCTCGGCGGCGACCGCGATGGCCAGGAGCACACCGATGAGCGTGAGAGACGGCACCAGCCGGTGTTGGTAGGTGGTCCGGAAGAAGGCCCAGGAGACGAGACCTGCGACGAGGACCGTCGCCGCTGCCGCGAGGGCGCCCCAGGTGCCTACGTGCCTCTGGTGGAACGCCCCCCACAGCAGCAGGGCGAGCACGACGAGCCTCACGGCCCAGGCGAGCATCCGCCGGGGCCGGCTGGTGCCCGCTCGGCCGAGCGCCTCGCGCGACGGCCAGCGGATCCAGGCGTTGTCCGTCACGCGTGCTCCTTCCAGGCCGACCGCATGTCGTCACCGTACGCCGGTGCGGGACGGGTCGCGGTGTCGACGGCCTTGGCCCGATAGACCAGGAAGCCGCTGCGGACCAGCAGGGTGCCGGCGAGGCCGAGCATCAGGGCGGAGCTGTCCTGGTGCAGCCCCAGTACGGAACCGAGGGCGTAGACACCGATCCGCAGGGCGATGCCCACGGCCCACACGGCACCGCTCGCCTTGGTGCTCTTGGTCCACACGACGCCGTCCTGAGCCGTCCAGACACGGGTCGTCCAGGCCCAGCCGGCACCGATGGCCAGACCTATGAGCAGCTCCACCGCGAGCAGTGTGGCGGACTCGGCACGGTGGTGGGCGTCGAGGAGGCCGGGCTCGCGCAGCGCGACGACGGCGAGGACCACGGGAACCAGCCACCAGCGCCGGTCGGTGTTGATCGGACGGGCACGGAACTGCCGCACGATCACTATGGCGACCACGGCCACGATCATCAGCGCGTTGACGAGCCCGGACATCAGAGCCTCCGTGAGGGAGAAGGTGGTGCCGGAGCAGGCGCTGCCGACACCTTCGAAGTTACGGAAATTGGCAGGTCCGGAGATCGGAGCGGAGGTGGATCACGGGTGGAAACCTTGAGCCGCTCGTCTCCACCCACGGGTGCAGACGCCGGGCGATGGAAGGGTTGAACGGCGGGGTCACGGGCCGGGGGCCACGTCTCAGACGCCGGTCGGAGCCTGGTGGGCCGCCGATAGCCGGGCGCGCCCGTGGAACGCGGGGACCGGTGACGCTGACCGGGCTGCGATGCGCCGGCGGCGCTGTCAGCACCAGTCCGACCGTTGACTCGCTGAGGGCACGTGCAATGGCCACCGGCCGTGGCGATCAGGCGGCCCACCGCTCGGAGGGCGGGTGCAGCGCGCCAACCGGCCCGGGGCCTGATGCAACCCCCGGTCCATGTGCGTGCGTCGACGGCCGGCCGGAAGCGGGTGCGTCACCGGTCAGCGACTGACGGGCCAGGTGAGACGGCGACCGGCCGGGGGCAGGTGGGATAGCGGCCGGCGGGGCAGGTGCGACACACACCGCCTATGGACGCCACGGCGACCGGGCAGGCGTACTTCTCCCTCGCTGCCGCCGGTCCAGGTGCGCGGCGAACCGCCATCGTCGCCCTGGGCCACGCACCCGACTGCCACCGTCCTCCTGGGTCCGTCCCGGCGACCGGTGTCGGGCCCAAGTCCGCGCCCGACGGCCGCTGTCCGCCCGGGCACGCACCCTACAGCCGCCTCGGCCCGGACCAGCGCCGAACCGGCACCGGAGGCCGCCAGGCCCGTCCAGCCCGCCCGGTCGGCCGAGGCCCAGCGCAGTGGCTACGCGTCGATGCGTGACCGGTCCAGCGTCGCCGCCGAGCTGGAGATGAACTCCTTGCGGGGTGCCACGTCGTTGCCCATGAGCAGGTCGAAGACCTGTTCCGCGGCGTCCAGGTCGGAGAGGTTGATCCGGCGCAGGGTGCGGTGGCGCGGGTCCATCGTGGTCTCGGCCAGCTGGTCGGCGTCCATCTCGCCCAGACCCTTGTAGCGCTGGATGGAGTCCTTGTACCGGATTCCCTTGCTCTGGAACTCCATCAGTTGGTCGCGCAACTCGCGGTCCGAGTACGTGTAGACGTACTTGTCCTGGCCCTTCTTGGGCTGGATGACCTCGATCCGGTGCAGCGGCGGCACCGCGGCGAAGACCCGGCCGGCCTCGACCATGGGCCGCATGTAGCGCTGGAACAGCGTGAGCAGCAGGCAGCGGATGTGGGAGCCGTCCACATCGGCGTCCGTCATCATGATGATCTTGCCATAGCGGGCCTGGTCGATGTCGAAGGTGCGGCCCGAGCCCGCTCCTATGACCTGGATGATCGCGCCGCACTCGGCGTTCTTGAGCATGTCGGTCACCGATGACCGCTGCACGTTGAGGATCTTGCCTCGGATCGGCAGCAGGGCCTGGAACTCGGAGTTCCGCGCCAGCTTCGCCGTACCGAGCGCAGAGTCGCCCTCGACGATGAACAGCTCGCTGCGGTCGACGTCGTCGCTGCGGCAGTCGGCGAGCTTCGCCGGCAGGGACGAGGACTCCAAGGCGGTCTTCCGCCGCTGGGCGTCCTTGTGCTGGCGGGCCGCGACGCGCGTACGTGCGGCGGCCACCACCTTCTCCATGACGACCCGGGCCTGCGCCGCGGCATCACGCTTGGTGGCGGTCAGGAACGCCTTCAGTTCCTTGGTCACCACGTTGTTCACGATGCGGCGGGCCGCCGAGGTACCGAGGACCTCCTTGGTCTGGCCCTCGAACTGCGGTTCGGCCAGTCGCACGGTGACGACTGCGGTGAGGCCCTCCAGGGCGTCGTCCTTGACGATGTTGTCCTCGGCCACGCGCAGCATCTTCTTGGCACGCAGCACGTCGTTGAGCGTCTGGGTGACGGCCTGCTCGAAGCCGGTCAGGTGGGTGCCGCCCTTGGGGGTGGCGATGATGTTGACGAAAGACCTGACCGTCGTGTCGTAGGCCGTGCCCCAGCGCAGCGCGATGTCCACGCCGAGTTCGCGGGTGACCTCGGTGGGGGTCATCTGGCCGTGCTCGTCGAGGACCGGGACGGTCTCCTTGAAGGTGCCCTGGCCCGAGAAGCGGAGGACGTCGCAGACAGGCTTGTCGTTCGCCAGGTACTCGCAGAACTCGCTGATGCCGCCGTCGAAACGGAAGGACTCCTCGCCCTTGCTGCCGCCCTCGCCCAGGCCGAACTCGTCACGGACGACGATCGTCAGGCCGGGTACCAGGAAGGCGGTCTGCCGGGCGCGCTGGTGCAGGGTCTCCAGGGCGAGCTTGGCGTCCTTGAGGAAGATCTGCCGGTCGGCCCAGTACCGCACGCGTGTGCCGCTGCGGGTCTTGGGGACCTTCTTGGTCTTGCGCAGGCCGCTCGTGGCCTCGAACTTCGCGTCGGCGCCCTCGGTGGCGAAGACGCCCGGCACGCCCCGGCGGAAACTGATGGCGTGCGTGTGGCCGCCCCGGTCCACCTCGACGTCGAGACGGGCGGAGAGGGCGTTGACCACGGAGGCACCGACGCCGTGCAGACCACCGGAGGCGGCGTACGAACCGCCGCCGAACTTGCCGCCGGCGTGCAGCTTGGTCATGACGACCTCAACGCCGGACAGGCCCGTCTTCGGCTCCACGTCCACGGGGATGCCACGGCCGTTGTCCCGCACCTCGACGGAGCCGTCGTCGTGGAGGATCACTTCGATGTGGTCGCAGTAGCCGCCCAGGGCCTCGTCCACGGAGTTGTCGATGATCTCCCACAGGCAGTGCATCAGACCGCGGCTGTCGGTCGAGCCGATGTACATGCCCGGACGCTTGCGCACGGCTTCGAGGCCCTCGAGGACGAGCAGGTGCCGCGCGGTGTAGTTGGAACCGTCCCGGTCTGCTCCTGCCAGCAGCGCTGTGGACGGCACGGACGTATCGGCGGTCACGCGGTTCGCTCCTCGCTGAATTTCAGTTGACCCCCTCTTGCGCGAGGGGGCGGCTTCGGTCGCCGCTCAGAGGGTACCGAGGCCTGGTAGAGCCGGTGTAACGCCACCCTCATCACAAACTCAGACTAGTCCAGACTCGTATGCATGTTCGATCCCTCGATGGAGTGAAGCACACATCACGTTCCCTTGGAGGCATGAACCATTTAGGCTCCGGGCACGTCCTCATGAACAACCGGCAACCCGGCCGGGAGGATCGAGACACAACACTGCGCGAAACCGTAAGCACTCAAGACACGCACTACGGCCCATTCGCCGCCAACCGGCAGCAGACAGCCGCCACGGAAGATTTTTTTCGAGGAAAAGCCACGAGCGGGAACGTTTTCGGGCTGGTTGGATGTTGACCCTGGTACGACAGCTCGTCGAGCTAGAGAAGAGGCGACGTGACTACTGTTCTGACCCCCGCGAGCCCGCTGACGGCCGCCGATCGCTGCGACCGCTGCGGCGCCCAGGCATACCTGCGCGTCGTCCTGCTGAGCGGCGGAGAACTGCTCTTCTGCGCCCACCACGGTCGCAAGTTCGAGCCGGAACTCAAGAAGATCGCCGCTGAAATACAGGACGAGACTGAGCGGCTGACGTCCGCTCCGAACACCGCTTCCGACGAAGAGCGCTGATATCTCGCACACACGACGAGCCAGCCCCGGCACAGGCCGGTGTACGGGCGGCCGCTCCCGGACCGGGAGCGGCCGCCCGTACGCGTGCCCCCACGCGACCCACGGGAGCCCTCAGAAGCGCATGCGGGGCCGTTTCCGGCCCCCTCAGAACCCGTCCAGGGCTCGTACGACCTCGGAGACCCGCGTGTAGACCCCGGGGCTTCCCGGCTTACCGCAGCCACTCCCCCACGACACGAGACCGATGAGCCGCCCCTCGGCCACCAGCGGGCCACCGCTGTCGCCCTGACAAGCGTCCGGACCGCCGGCGGACTCTCCGGCGCAGAGCATGCTGCCCGACCGGTAGGTACCATCCGGGCCGCCCGGGTAGGCGCGGGCGCAGAGATCGTCGGACAGCACGCGCACGTGTGCGGCATGGAGCCGGCGCGCGTAGGCGCCGCTGCCGCTCGTATCGCCCCATCCGGAGACCAGGGCCTGGGTGCCTGGCCTGTAGGCCGGGTCACCCGCACCGGCCATGGCCACGACCGCGCCCTGCGGCAGCGGCTTGGCGAGGCTGAGGACGGCGAAGTCACCGGTGTTCGTCGCGGTGTCGTACCCCGGGTTGACGCGGGCGTCCTGTACGGCGATCTCCTCACCCTTGCCCGACAGCAGGTCCGTACGGCCCGCGATGATCCGGAGGTCGCGTACACGATTCGGCGGAGCCCCCAGGACGTCCTCGCCCAGACAGTGGGCAGCAGTGAGCACCGTGGTCCGCGCGACCACCACGCCGCCGCAGAACTGGCCCGCCCGCGTACCCCCGAACCGGTCACGGCTGGACAGCGCGACCGTCCACGGGGCCTGGGAGACGTCTATCGGAAAGCCCCCGACCACCACGCTGTCGGCGGCCACGGGGGCCGCGCTCACCAGGGGTATGACGGTCATGATGGCCGCCAGGGCCAGCGGCCGGATCAGTGCCCGGGCAACAGAAGAGCGCATACAGGATCCTCACTCTCGGGTGGTTCCGGAACACCTAGAGTGATTCACTGCACCGCTGCGCGCAGCACGAAGGCCCGGCCCCCGCGCAGGGAACCGGACCTTCGGCGTCGTTCGGACGCGACCTAGTCGAGGTAGTCGCGCAGCACCTGCGAGCGCGACGGGTGGCGCAGCTTCGACATGGTCTTGGACTCGATCTGGCGGATGCGCTCACGCGTCACGCCGTAGACCTTGCCGATCTCGTCGAGAGTCTTCGGCTGACCGTCGGTGAGACCGAACCGCATGGAGACGACGCCGGCCTCGCGCTCGGACAGGGTGTCCAGAACGGAGTGCAGCTGCTCCTGCAGGAGCGTGAAGCTGACGGCGTCGGCGGGGACGACGGCCTCGGAGTCCTCGATGAGGTCACCGAACTCGCTGTCGCCGTCCTCACCCAGCGGGGTGTGCAGCGAGATCGGCTCGCGGCCGTACTTCTGGACCTCGATGACCTTCTCCGGGGTCATGTCGAGTTCCTTGGCCAGCTCCTCCGGGGTGGGCTCGCGGCCCAGGTCCTGGAGCATCTGGCGCTGCACGCGCGCGAGCTTGTTGATGACCTCGACCATGTGCACCGGGATACGGATGGTGCGGGCCTGGTCGGCCATGGCGCGTGTGATCGCCTGACGGATCCACCAGGTGGCGTACGTGGAGAACTTGTAGCCCTTGGTGTAGTCGAACTTCTCGACCGCGCGGATCAGACCGAGGTTGCCCTCCTGGATGAGGTCCAGGAAGAGCATGCCGCGGCCGGTGTAGCGCTTGGCCAGGGAGACCACCAGACGGAGGTTGGCCTCCAGGAGGTGGTTCTTGGCGCGGCGGCCGTCCTCGGCGATGATCTCCAGCTCGCGCTTGAGCTTCGGCGCCAGCTTGTCGGCGTTGGCCAGCTTGTCCTCGGCGAAGAGACCCGCCTCGATGCGCTTGGCCAGCTCGACTTCCTGCTCGGCGTTGAGCAGGGGGACCTTGCCGATCTGCTTCAGGTAGTCCTTGACCGGGTCGGCGGTGGCACCGGCCGCGGCGACCTGCTGCGCGGGCGCGTCGTCCTCGTCCTCGTCCGAGAGGACGAAGCCGGCGCTCTCGGCGCCCTCGGGCTCGTCGGTGGCCTTGGTCTCCTCAAGGACCTCTTCTTCGAGGAGCTCGACGTCGTCCTTCTTGGCCGTGGTCTTCTTGGCGGCCGTCTTCTTCGCGACGGTCTTCTTGGCTGCCGCCTTCTTGGCGGTCGTCTTCTTGGCGGCGACCTTGGCGGAGGCGGCGTCCTCGGGGGAATCGGCTGCGACCGCCGCGGCGGGCGCCGCGGGAGCGGCCGTGGTGGCGGTGGCCTTCCTGGTCGTCACCGTCTTCGCCGCGACCGTCTTGGTGGCGGTGCGCTTGGCCGGACTCTTCGCTGCGACGCTCTTGCGGGTGCGCTTGGGCTCTGCGGCACTGACCATCAGCGTCACACCCTCTTCCTCAAGGATCTGGTTGAGGCTGCGCAGTACGTTCTTCCACTGAGTGGCCGGAATCTGGTCAGCTTCGAAGGCCCGACGCACATCGTCGCCGGCGATCTGCCCCTCAGCCTTTCCCCGCTCAATGAGCGCCATGACAGAGACGGACTCGGCGATCTCCGGCGGGAGCGTACGGGATGTGCTGGCCGACACGAACAACCTCTCGGAACGTTGGAAAACGGCTTCCGGCACCGTCCACTGTGGACAGGAGCCGACCACCGGCCTGGGGATGGGCCGACGGAGCGGGCGGGGGCCGGGAAGATACACAGCGCCTGTGATGGCGTCCGTATTCCCTCCGCGGCTGTCACCTCTTAGGTCATCGCGCTGTTCCCACAAGCGTTACGCCCAATCTACGTGGCCCGAGTCACACCCCGTAAGCATTCAAAAACGGTCAGACACGGGCAGAGGGGATCACCACCAGCCTGACCCCGGTCACGCGCGGGACCATGGCGGCCCGTCGCACCGCCGGACCCCGCCGGATCCTGAGCGGACCGGCGGGGTCCGGCGGCGGCCGGTACCCGAGCCCGGCGTCGACACGCGAACCGCGAGAACCACGCTGACGCCGCACACCGGCGACCTCACCGTCCTCGTCGCGGAAGTCAGTGCTCGCGCGGGGCGGGCACCACACGTTCGACCTCGGGGTGGACCGTGAGGAGTTGACGCATGGCCGCCTCCGCAGCCGCGCCGTCGCCGGTGCCGAGAGCGTCGACGATGCGCGCATGCTGCGCGAGGGACGCCTCGTTCGGCCGGTCGCAGCCCGTGACCGGGCCGCCCGACACCTGGAGGGCGGCCGAGACGATCCCGGACAGGTGCTCCAGCATGCGGTTGCCGGCGATCTGGATGAGCAGGCCGTGGAACTCGTTGTCGGCACGCGAATAGGTCAGCGCGTCGCCCTGGGCCATGGCGTGGCTCATGATCTCGACCATGTCACAGAGGCGCTGCTGCACCTCCTCGCGTCCGTGCCCGGCGGCGAGGCGGGCGGCGAGCGGCTCGATGGTCCAGCGCAGCTCGCTCAGCTCTCGGCGCTGGTCGTCCCGCTGGGGCCCGAAGGCCCGCCATTCGATGATGTCCGGATCGAGCAGGTTCCAGTCGCTGACGGGACGCACGCGCGTGCCGACGTTCGGGCGGGCACTGACCAGGCCCTTGGCCTCGAGGACACGGAGGGACTCACGGACGACGGTGCGGGAGACCTCGAAGCGCTGGCCGATCTCCTCGGGCACCAGCGGGCGGTCCGCACCCAGGTCCCCCGAGACGATCATCTGCCCCAGCTGCTGGACGAGTTGGCCGTGCAGTCCGCGTCCGCGGCTGCCTGCGGCACGCCTGCCGACGCGGCCCAGCTCCGGGTCCACGCCGTCCCAGGAAGGCGTTCCCACGCGGTCGGCCACCGGGGCCTCGGCGTAGGGGTAGCGGTCGAGTTCGCCCGGACCGGCCAGACCGGAGTCGGCGGAGCGGGCGGCGGTCATCATGGTGTGCGCAAGGGTACTCACGGATCCTTTGTCGGCGCCGTCTCCAACTCCCTTGAGGTCTTTGGTGAAAAGCACACGAAAGGGTGATCGCTCACCCCGTCGCAATTGACGCCTTATCGGAAAGAAATGGGCTTTCTGTGGGGAGTTGCACACATGGCGAGATCGGAAGTGAACGCACACTCCTTACCGGAACCTGGTACGCAGCGTCGTGAACAGATACGCGCACAGCAGTGCCGACAGCGACAACGCCAGTGCGCCGCCCACGGGTTGGGCCAGAACCCGCGCCAACCCCAGGAGGTATCGCTCCCCTCCGAAGGGCCACTGCGACAGGAAGACCTCCCTCATGCGCTCCGGAAACCCGGCCGCCAGGCGTAGAGCGGGTCCCTGCATCGTCTGGTGTACGACAGGGACGACAAGGACGGGTACGGCGAGCACGGCGGCCAAGCCTCCCGTGGTGGACCGGAAGACACCGGCCGCGAGGACACCGGCCCAGGCGCAGCCGACGACGAGACCGAACCAACTCGCCCCCGTCGAAAGCCAGTCCGCGGGAACTTGTGTCACATCCCGTCCGTAGACGATGTAGAGCACTTCGGCGTCGCAGCCCACGGTGAGGAAGGCGAGCAGCAGCGCGGTGGCCCCGGACACGAGGAGTTTCGCGGTCAGAAGCCCCAGCCTGCGGGGCACGGTGCCGCGGTCCGCCGCCAGCGCGGGGTGGCGGAACTCGTCCCCGAAGGCCAGCGCACCGAGCAGCCCCGCCGCGAGCGCCGCGGGCGGCAGCGGCAGCTCCCGCGGCCACGCCGCGAACAGCCGCGCCTGCGGGGTGTGGCCGAGTCGTGCCAGCAGTACGGCGGTGAGCGCGGACACCGCCAGCACGACACCGCAGGTGAGGAAGCCGACGCTGATTCCGCCGGCGCGCCGGATCTCGTATCGCAGGGGGCGGAGGGGGCTGGGGGCGGGGCGGACGGAAATGGGG